>NZ_WMIB01000001.1 GCF_009711125.1 Metabacillus mangrovi
GCTCATTTCACACCCTCGGGCCTGCAGAATGCAGGTCAGTTCTGCGTTGCGACAGGATGTCGTGCTTTTAGCAGAACATCCTTTAGAACGCCTCTCGGTCGGGTGCTCCAATGTGCCAGTCGGAGGCCCGCACGACGCGGGTCAGTTCTGCGCTGCGACAGGATGCCGCGCTTTTAGCAGAACTTCCTTAAAAAATTCCGCCTCCGCTTTTCATGTTGTCCAGCTTCGGGCGCTATGCCGCAGGCTCATATCACACCCTCGGGCCTGCAGAATGCAGGTCAGTTCTGCGTTGCGACAGGATGTCGTGCCTTTAGCAGAACTTCCTTTAGAACGCCTCTCGGTCGGGTGCTCCAATGTGCCAGTCGGAGGCCCGCACGACGCGGGTCAGTTCTGCGTTGCGACAGGATGCCGCGCTTTTAGCAGAACATCCTTAAAAAATTCCGCCTCCGCTTTTCGTGTTGTCCAGCTCCGGCGGCTAGGCCCTCGAGGTCATAAGCCATTTCACCTGCGGAAGGAAAAAGCGCCTTCCTCCGGTGAATTGTCTTATGCTTGTCGGGCCTGGGCAAGCCGCCTCCACTTTTCGTGCTTGTAATCCCTTTCTCCAATCGGGTATAATGAGCCTAAGTGACGTGGAACGGGCGAGCAAAACAGGGAGGATTTCAACGTTGAATTTGAAAATAGCAGAGAATATTAAAGTGATCGCTTTAGGCGGTGTAGGGGAAATCGGCAAAAATATGTATGTGGTCGAAGTGGACTCAGATATATTTATTGTAGATGCCGGTCTTATGCATCCTGAAGGGGAGATGCTTGGAATTGATGTCGTTATTCCAGACATATCCTATTTGATCGAAAACCGCAGCCGTGTAAAAGCCATGTTTTTAACGCATGGGCACGAGGAGAACATCGGCGGTGTTTTTTATGTCATGCAGAAATTATCCATTCCCGTATATGGAACGAAACTTACCCTGGCACTAGTTGTGGAAAAACTTAAAGAATATGGAATGAAGAATCAGTCTCTTCTGAGAGAAATTGATTCAGAGTCCAAAATTGAATTCGATTCCGCTGCCGTCACCTTTTTCCGAACTAACCACAGCATTCCAGACTCAGTAGGGGTAGCCATTCATACATCTTTGGGAGCAATCGTACATACTGGCGATTTTAAGTTTGACCAGACACCTGCCAGTAATCATGTAACAGACATCAGCAAGATGGCAACATTGGGCGATGAGGGAGTACTTTGCCTCATGTCAGACAGCACGAACGCAGAAAAGCCCGGATACAGTGCATCTGAATCCGTCGTTGGAACCGAGATCAGCGATGCTATGTACAATGCCGATGGACGAGTCATCGTTGCGGTATTCGCTTCAAACTACAGCAGGATCCAGCATGTTATCAATGCTGCCATTGAAAATGGACGCAAACTTGCGATTGTCGGCAAAAATATGCTGAATGTGATCCAGATGGCTGTCAAACTCGGTTACATCCATGTGCAGGAAGAATTGATTGTTTCGCTTCAGGAGCTCAGCAAGCTTCCGAGCCGGGAAGCGGCGATTTTAACGACCGGCACCCACGGTGAGCCGCTTGGAGCATTGAACCGGATGGCACGTCACTCCCATAAACAGCTTAACGTAACAGATGGGGACACTGTGATGATTGCGGCCACTCCGCAGCCTGGGCATGAACTGGAATTTTCAAAAACCATTGATCTGCTTTACCGTGCAGGTGCCAATGTCGTTTTCGGACAAAAACAGGTTCATGTTTCAGGGCATGGAAACCAGGAAGAGCTCAAGCTGATGCTGAACTTGATGAAGCCGAAATATTTTATGCCGGTAAACGGTGAATATAAAATGCAGGTGGCTCATGGCAAGCTTGCTCAACAGGTCGGGATCAGCAAAGAGAACATTCTTCTCATCGAAAAAGGCGACGTCGTTCAAATTAAGGAGAATGATGTGCGTGCCACTTCCAAAGTGACATCAGGAAACATTCTTATCGACGGCCTTGGTGTAGGGGACGTTGGCAACATCGTTCTGAGAGACCGCAGACTGCTCTCCCAGGACGGAATTCTGATTGTAGTGGTCACACTCGATAAAGCGAACAAGCAAGTCGTATCAGGACCTGAAATCATCTCCAGAGGATTCGTTTATGTAAGGGAATCTGAAGAACTGCTTGAAAAATCAGCGGAACTTGTAAAGAGTATTGCCGATAAATGCATGAAAGACCATCTGATTGAATGGTCTTCACTGAAACTGAACATCCGTGAAGCACTGAATCAGTATCTGTATGAGAAAACCAAACGCCGTCCGATGATCTTGCCGATCATTATGGAAGTGTAACATGAAGCCGGATCCCATGAATTGGGGTCCGGCTTGTTTTATATCACGATGCCGCTCCGATCCTTCCTTTCCTGCTCCTGCAAAAATGACAAACTGAAAGACAAACTGCATGAAAACGTGCCTCCTTTTCCATAATAAAGGCATAAGACTGAAAGGCAGGAGAGCATGATGGAATTTCCGAAGCAGCATGAACAGAATGAGGGCAGCCCCGATAAGCAAGAAGAAAAACAGGGCTCGATTGCAGAAAAAATCCAGCAGCTTGGGCAGACAAACGTTCCGCAGCTGTCGCAGGAAAGCAACATACATTGCTTGAGCATTGTTGGCCAGATTGAGGGTCACATTCAGCTTCCGCCCCAAAATAAAACGACGAAGTATGAACATGTGATTCCGCAGATCGTGGCGATCGAACAAAATCCGAAAATAGAAGGCCTTCTAATCATCCTGAACACAGTGGGAGGAGATGTCGAGGCAGGACTTGCCATTGCTGAAATGCTCGCTTCCCTTTCAAAGCCTACTGTATCCATCGTTCTTGGCGGAGGGCATTCAATCGGTGTACCAATAGCTGTTTCGTGCTCCTACTCTTTTATCGCAGAGACGGCTACGATGACCATTCATCCTGTCAGGCTGACCGGTCTAGTCATCGGCGTGCCGCAAACCTTTGAGTATCTGGATAAAATGCAGGACCGGGTTGTGAATTTTGTGACCAAGCACTCTGAAATATCAGAGGATAAATTTAAAGAGCTCATGTTTTCCAAAGGAAACCTGACACGGGACATTGGAACGAACGTCGTAGGGACCGATGCCGTTGAGTACGGGCTGATCGATGAAGTTGGAGGAGTCGGCCCAGCCATCAAAAAGCTCAACGAACTGATTGGACAGAATAAAGGAAAAGAAGACGGACAGGTGCTGCAATGATTTTATATACGACAATGCCGCATGAGCTGATTTTTGAAGGAACTGAAAAGGATGCTCCAAAGGAGCGGATGGCGGTTGTCAACGGGGTCGAAATGATTGTCCGTCCGTTCGATGATGCGACGTATGAAGTAGTAAGGGTGCTTAGCAGCAACCCTAACCATTACCTGCAGGATGACTGCATGCCCGGGCAAAAAATCCGTTCCGGCATGCTAGGATTTTAGCCGTCCGTAAGGTGTTCTGTGATATACTGAAGGTAATTGAAACAGGCAGCCTGGCGAGAGGCTGCCTGTTTCGTTTAAAGAGAGTTCAGAAATAAAAGTACAGGTGATCACATGGCAAAGAAAAAAAGAAGACAAAACAAGAAAAGCGGTTCCCGTCCGGTTTTCAAATATGAGATTACCGGTCTCGGGATGACCGCTGCTTCCATTATCGGGATGGCAAAGCTCGGGATTGCAGGTGCTGCCATCGTCCAGTTTTTCCGCTTTTTTGCAGGTGAGTGGTATATTCTCTATCTGCTTGCACTAGCGGCAGCGGGTGTATATGTATTTTGGTATAAAAAGAGCCCTGATCTTAAATCAAGGAGACTGATCGGTGCATACCTGATAACGGGTGCGGTTCTCCTGCTTACACATATCAGCCTTTTTGAAGGAGTACTGGCCCGTGGAGGAGCCGGTTCTTCAAGTGTCATCCGCAACACGTGGGAGCTTTATGTGATGCAGCTGAAAGGTGGGAACGCCTCCAGTGATCTCGGCGGCGGCATGCTCGGTGCTCTCCTGTTTGCCGCAACTTATTTCCTTTTTGCAGCAGCCGGCTCTAAGCTCGTTGCCTCAGGCATGATCATTGCGGGACTCCTGCTCATAACGGACAAGTCCCTGCAGGAGACACTGTTTAAGATTTTCGGACCGGTATTTGTTTTCTTTAAAAAGCAGTTTTTCGCATTTTTAAAGGATATGAGACAGCTTCCCGGGTCTATAAAAAAGAAAAAACAGAAGACGGCCCGGCCCGTCAACCATGAAAAGAAGACCCGCAGAGCCAGAACCTCTCCTGAAGAGGATGAGGATATTCCCGAAGAGGAAACCATCCCGGTTTCCAATTTCGACGATACCATTGAACCGATTATATCGAGCTTCGCCGACCGGGTAGAGCCGGTACAGGAACAGGAGCCTGACAAGGAAAAAGAAAAAGAAGAAGCAGAAAATGCTCCGCCTATCCAAATCAGCTTTTCAGAGCTGGAAAACAAGGATTACAAGCTACCGCCAGTTTCCCTGCTGAAGCAGCCCAAGCATAACGGCCAGGCTGCCGATAAGAAAAACATTTATGAAAATGCCCGGAAGCTCGAAAAGACCTTTCAAAGCTTTGGTGTAAAGGCAAAGGTAACGCAGGTTCATCTTGGCCCTGCTGTCACGAAATATGAGGTCTACCCGGATACCGGAGTAAAGGTAAGCAGAATTGTCAACTTGAGTGATGACCTTGCCCTTGCTCTGGCTGCAAAGGATATACGGATCGAGGCTCCGATCCCGGGGAAGTCAGCGATTGGAATCGAGGTTCCGAACTCGGAAGTCGCGATGGTGTCCCTCAGGGAAGTCATCGATAATCCAGTGAATGACCGTCCGGATGCGAAGCTTCTGATCGGACTTGGAAGGGACATATCCGGTGAAGCGGTCCTTGCCGAGATGAATAAAATGCCCCACCTGCTTGTGGCAGGTGCTACAGGAAGCGGAAAAAGTGTATGCATTAACGGAATCATCACGAGCATCCTGATGAGAGCAAAGCCGCATGAAGTTAAAATGATGATGATTGACCCGAAAATGGTTGAGTTGAACGTTTATAACGGCATTCCCCATTTGCTTGCCCCTGTAGTGACTGATCCGAAAAAAGCATCGCAGGCACTCAAAAAGGTAGTGAATGAGATGGAGAGGCGCTATGAGCTGTTCTCCCACACCGGAACGCGCAACATTGAAGGATATAACGAAAACATCAGGCGCGCGAATGCGGAAGAAGGAGAAAAACATCCTGAGCTCCCGTACATTGTAGTGATCGTAGACGAGCTGGCAGACCTGATGATGGTCGCTTCTTCAGATGTGGAGGATTCCATAACGAGGCTGTCGCAGATGGCAAGGGCAGCTGGAATCCATTTGATTATTGCGACCCAGAGGCCGTCTGTTGACGTAATAACGGGCGTGATTAAAGCAAACATTCCATCAAGAATCGCATTCAGTGTTTCCTCTATGACTGATTCAAGGACCATACTGGACATGGGCGGCGCCGAGAAACTGCTCGGCAGGGGGGATATGCTCTTCCTGCCGGTCGGGGCTTCAAAGCCTGTCAGGGTGCAGGGCGCCTTTTTATCCGATGAAGAAGTGGAAGAGGTAGTCGACTTCGTGATCGGCCAGCAGAAGGCTCAGTACCAGGAGAACATGATTCCGGCAGAAACAGCGGAGTCCGCAGCAGAAGTGAATGATGATCTGTATGAGGAAGCCGTTCAGCTTGTAGTGGATATGCAGACAGCGTCTGTCTCCATGCTGCAAAGACGGTTCCGGGTCGGTTATACAAGAGCCGCTAGACTGATTGATGCGATGGAAGAGCGGGGAGTTGTGGGACCTTATGAGGGGAGCAAACCACGCGAAGTGCTGATCAGTAAAACACAGCATGATGAAATGAGTTCCTGAACAGGAGGGGAAACCCTTCTGTTTTCTGCTTTCAATGTTTACATAATATTATTATGGATATTATTAAGGGTAAGTAAATAGTATTACGGTTATTCGACAAAATTATTAAAATTTTTATTTATTTATGAATCGAAACGTGATATATTATTTTCGATTAGAAAAGGTTAAACATCAGATGTCTGATCTTTTATAAACGGGGGCTTACTATGAGCATTAAATCAGACAACCGGCATCTGTACCTGCAGGTTATAGACCGGATTAAAGAAGATATAAAAAGCGGTGCCTATGAAGAGAAACAAAAGCTGCCCTCTGAGTTTGACCTTGCTAAAAACCTCGGAGTCAGCAGAGCGACTTTAAGGGAAGCACTGCGCATTCTGGAGGAAGAAAACGTGATCATCAGAAGGCATGGTGTCGGTACGTTTGTAAACTCCGTTCCGATGTTTACTTCCGGAATTGAACAGCTGAACAGTGTGACGGCTATGATCAAACAGGGAGGCAAGACGCCGGGAACCATCTTTTTATCCTCTTCGCTGATCGGACCGCGTGAAGAAGATGCAAATCGTTTCGGCGTTTCTGAAGAAGAAGAAATCTTCCAGGTTGAACGGGTGAGAACGGCGAATGGAGAACCGGTCGTTTACTGCCTTGACAAAATTCCAGGCACCCTGCTTCCGCACGATTTGCTTCATGAAAGTGAATCACTGTTTGAAATGATCGAAAAACTAACAGACCGCAGAATCGGCCATGCCATTACAGCGATCGAGCCGATCGGCTATCACGAAAAAATCTCCCCGATTTTGAATTGCGAACCGGAGACAGCCCTGTTGCTCCTGAAACAGCTGCATTATGATCTGAACGATCAGGCAGTCTTGTATTCTCTGAATTACTTCAGAGCAGATATGTTTTCCTTTCATGTAGTGAGAAAAAGAATTTAGCAGTTCAGCAGAGTTGGATAATCTGCTGGACGGCAGGATACAGGCGGTCTCAGTGTTAGCGAATACTGCCGTCTGACATCTGCCAAGAGGACGCCCTATTTTAGGAGGTGATGGTGGACAAGCTTTGCTCGTTATTTTCAAAAGTTTCGCAATCTTTTATCTATTATAGGGGGGAAATAGAAGATGAAAAAATGGGGTTTAGCACTATCTGCAGTTTTGGCTGCCGGAACGATTCTTGGAGCCTGCGGAAATAAATCTTCAGAATCAAACGGTTCAGCAGCAAGCGATTTCACAGTGGCCATGGTAACAGACGTAGGCGGAGTGGATGATAAGTCCTTTAACCAGTCTGCATGGGAAGGAATTGAGGAATTCGGGAAAGCAAACGACATGGAGAAGGGCAACAAAGGCTATAACTACCTTCAGTCCAAGAGTGATGCTGACTATGGAACAAACCTAAATACCCTCGTCCGTCAGAAATTCGATTTGATTTATGGAATCGGATACAAGCTGAAGCCTGCGATTGAAGATATCTCCAAGCAGCGCAAAGACTCTAAATTTGCGATCGTGGATGATGTAGTGGAGCAGCCGAATGTGGCGAGCATCACGTTCAAAGAACATGAAGGATCGTTTCTTGTAGGGGTAGCTGCAGGTCTGACAACGAAAACGAATAAAGTCGGATTCATCGGCGGAATCCAGGGCCCGCTAATCGGCAAATTTGAAGCCGGATTTGTAGAAGGGGTCAAAGCAGCGAATCCGAAAGCAGTTGTCGATGTTCAGTATGCAGGAGCATTTGATAAAGCGGATAAAGGAAAAGCGATCGCTTCTTCTATGTACGGTTCCGGTTCTGATATTATCTACCACGCAGCCGGTGCGACAGGAAACGGAGTATTCTCCGAAGCGATTGACCTGAAAAAGAAAGATCCTTCCCGTGAGCTTTATGTAATCGGAGTTGACAAGGATCAAAGCGAAGAAGGAAAAGGAAAAACGAAAGACGGCAAAGAGTTTAACATCACACTGACTTCCATGGTAAAACGAGTGGATGTAGCAGTTAAAGACCTTGCAGAAAAAACAAAGAAAGATGAATTCCCTGGCGGCAAGCTGATCGAATACGGTCTTGAAGAGGATGCGATCAGTGTAGCGAAGGGCGAGAATCTTTCTGAAGATGTTATGAAAAAAGTAGAAGAGTTTAAAGAGAAAATCAGCAAGGGTGAGATCGAAGTACCGACTGCTCCTGCTAAATAAATAGGATCTGAAAAGGCTGGATTTTCTTTCTGGCCTTTTTTAAAGCCTGCCGGTCTCTTTCTGAAAGTCTATTGGTCCGCCAATCGGTTTCCAGATGGAGATGAGGACTGAAGCCTCCATCATGAAAAAGGAGTGAAGCATCATGGAATATGTAATTGAGATGCTCGGAATCCGTAAAGAGTTTCCGGGAATTGTTGCTAATAATAATATTACCCTCCAGGTTGAAAGAGGCGAAATCCATGCTCTGCTCGGTGAGAACGGAGCCGGGAAATCAACTTTGATGAACGTTCTATTCGGCCTTTACCAGCCGGAGCGGGGAGAAATCCGCGTAAAAGGAAAAAAAGCAGAAATTACAAATCCGAACATTGCGAATGAGCTCGGAATAGGAATGGTACACCAGCATTTCATGCTTGTCAACAACTTTACCGTTACAGAAAATATTATTCTCGGAAATGAGCCTTCCAGAATGGGGAAAACCGATCTCAGGCAGGCCGAAAAACAGGTTCGGGAAATCTCGGAAAAATACGGGCTTGCCGTTGATCCTTCTGCTAAAATTGCGGATATTTCCGTAGGGATGCAGCAGCGGGTGGAAATACTGAAGACCCTTTACCGGGGTGCAGAAATCCTCATTTTTGATGAACCGACAGCGGTCCTTACCCCTCAGGAAATCAAAGAGCTTACAGCAATAATGAAAGCTTTGATTAGTGAAGGAAAGTCCATCATTCTCATCACTCATAAACTGAAGGAAATCATGGAAGTATGCCATAAAGTGACGGTGATCAGAAAGGGAGAGGGAATCGGGACACTGAATGTTTCAGAGACCAATCCAAATGAGCTTGCTTCCCTGATGGTAGGCCGTGAGGTGCTGTTTACAACGGAAAAAACGCCTGCTTCTCCAAAGGAAACGGTTTTGGAGATCAAGGAACTGACAGTCAAGGATTCTCGCCAGGTGACGGCCGTTGATGCTCTCTCGCTCGAAGTCAGAGCTGGAGAAATACTCGGCATAGCCGGTGTGGACGGGAACGGGCAGTCTGAATTGATCGAAGCGATCACCGGCCTGCGGAAACTCGATTCCGGATCGATTTTAGTGAACGGGAAAAACATTTCGAGGATGAGCCCGAGGAAGGTGGCTGAATCCGGAGTCGGCCATATCCCGCAGGACCGGCATAAGCATGGATTGGTCCTCGATTTTGCCATCGGGGAGAATATGGTCCTGCAAACCTATTATCAAAAGCCATACTCAAAAGCCGGCATTCTGCAGTTTAAGGAAATTTATAAAAAAGCGGAACAGCTGATCAGAGAATATGACGTCAGAACGCCAACTTCTACCACCCCTGCCAGAGCCCTTTCCGGAGGAAACCAGCAAAAAGCGATCATTGGCCGTGAAGTGGACAGGGATCCGGATCTGCTTATTGCCGCGCAGCCGACAAGGGGGCTGGATGTAGGGGCGATTGAATTTATCCATAGAAGGCTGATCGAGCAGCGTGACAAAGGAAAAGCCATTCTTCTGCTGTCGTTTGAGCTGGATGAGATCTTGAATGTCAGTGACCGGATCGCTGTCATTTATGAAGGCAAAATCATTGCTGTTGTGAGGCCGGAGGAAACAACGGAACAGGAGCTTGGACTCTTAATGGCCGGAAGCAGGCAGAAGAAAGAAGGGACGGCAACATGAAGGCTATCACGCGCTATATGAATTTATTAATCCCGGTAATCGCTGTTCTGCTCGGGCTGCTTATCGGAGCCATCGTTATGCTGGCCGCAGGCTATGACCCGGTTGCCGGTTACGGGGCTTTATGGAACGGAATTTTTGCAGACCCTTTTAATATCGGGGAGACCATCAGGCTGATGACACCGTATATTTTGACCGGTCTTGCCGTAGCGTTCGCTTTTAAAACAGGTTTGTTCAATATCGGAGTGGAGGGACAGGTTCTTGTAGGCTGGCTTGCTTCCGTATGGGTCGGTATTGCTTTTGATCTGCCAAAAATCATTCACCTGCCGCTTGCGATTCTGGCGGCGGCATTGGCAGGGGCGCTGTGGGGATTCATTCCGGGACTTTTAAAAGCACGCTTCCGGGTTCACGAGGTCATCGTGACGATCATGATGAACTACATTGCTCTTTACATGACGAATGCCATCATTCAATCCGTATTAACAAAGGGCAGTGATACAACCGAGGATATTAAGGCAAGTGCAAGCCTTAAGTCTGAAACGTTTGAAGGGCTTACGAATTTTTCTACAATGCATTACGGCATTTTCATATCGCTTATCGCTGCTTTTATCATGTGGTTCCTGCTTGAAAGAACGGCTAAAGGCTATGAGCTGAGAGCTGTAGGATTCAATCAGGATGCAGCTCATTATGCCGGGATGAGTGTAAACAAAAGCATCATTTTATCGATGGTGATTTCCGGTGCCTTTGCGGGAGCTGCCGGAGCAATGGAAGGTCTCGGAACGTTCCAGTTTGCTTCTGTAAAAAGCGGGTTTACGGGAATCGGGTTTGATGGAATTGCTGTAGCCCTGCTTGGCGGAAATGCGGCGATCGGCATTATTCTGTCTGCGTTTTTATTCGCCGGTTTGAAAATCGGTGCTTTGAATATGCCTTTTGAAGCCAACGTGCCAAATGAGCTTGTAGAGATTGTCATTGCCTTGATTATATTCTTTGTGGCTTCCAGCTACTTTATCCGCTGGCTGCTGCTCCGCTTTAAGAAGGGGGAGAAATAAATGACTTTACTTCAGGCTTTGCAGATCATCATTCCAGCCGCGTTATTTGTGGCAGCTCCTCTGATTTTAACAGCACTTGGCGGGGTATTCAGCGAAAAATCAGGCGTAGTAAACATCGGACTTGAAGGACTTATGGTGGTAGGTGCCTTCACCGGCATCGTTTTCAACTTGACGTTTGCAGAAGTGTTCGGGGCGATGACACCTTGGCTCGCGATCGTTGCGGCGATGGCTGCCGGCGCTCTGTTTTCCACTCTTCATGCCGTGGCCTCGATCAGCTTTCGCGCAGATCAGGTCGTCAGCGGTGTAGCGATTAACTTTCTTGCTCTCGGATTAACGCTTTTCCTCGTGAAAATCATGTATGATAAAGGGCAGACAGACAGGATCGAACAAAGCTTTGATATTATCGACATCCCGATCCTCAGCCAGATTCCGGTGATTGGACCGCTCTTTTTCAGCAATGGCTATATCACTTCCTATCTTGCGATCCTTTTATCCGTAGCGGTTTGGTACGTGATTTACAAGACCCCGTTCGGCCTTCGCTTGAGAGCGGTCGGAGAACATCCGCTGGCTGCCGATACAATGGGGATCAATGTGACGAGAATGCGCTATATCGGGGTTATTCTTTCCGGTGCGTTTGCGGGGATCGGCGGATCGATCTATGCCACAATTATTTCAAGGGACTTCAGCCACGCTACCATAAGCGGTCAGGGATTTATGGCCCTCGCAGCGATGATTTTCGGCAAGTGGCACCCGCTTGGTGCAATGGGGGCAGCTTTATTTTTCGGGCTCGCACAGGGAATCAGCATCGTGGGCGGATCCATTCCATTCTTAAAAGACATTCCGGAAGTATATCTTTTGATCCTGCCATATGTCTTGACTATTTTTGCTCTTGCCGGTTTCATTGGCAGAGCGGATGCTCCAAAAGCACTCGGTACATCTTATATTAAGGGAAAACGGTAAAAGCTGCTTCGGCAGCTTTTTTATTTTTGCTGATGGTAATTCCTGTCTGAATAATTTAAATCGGGTAACGGAACAATGACGTTATCGACTTAAAAGAGCAGGGTGAAGAAATGGCAGATACGAACAAGTTAAACTTACTAGCGTTATCATCAGTACCTCTCGTTATGACATTGGGCAACTCCATGCTGATACCCGTTCTGCCTGCTATTGAAAAAGAGCTGGGGATTTCGTCATTCCAGGTCTCGCTTATCATTACGGTTTATTCCATCGTAGCCATCCTTCTCATTCCAATCGCAGGTTATTTATCAGATAAAATCGGCAGAAAAGCTGTCATTGTTCCGTGTCTCCTGATTGCAGGTGCCGGCGGGGCACTGTCAGCGTGGGCTTCTGTCAATGCCGGCAACGCCTTTATGTGGATTATTGCTGGAAGGATCCTGCAGGGGATCGGTTCTGCAGGCGCGGCTCCTGTCGTGATCCCGCTGATAGGAGATTTATTTGAGGATGATGAACAAATCAGTTCAGGACTTGGATTGATTGAAACTGCGAACACCGCGGGAAAGGTGCTCAGTCCGATTATCGGTGCGGTACTCGCAAGCTTTGTCTGGTACTTGCCCTTTTGGTTTATTCCGTTCTTCAGTCTGGCGGGGGTACTGCTTGTTTTCTTTTTGGTTAAAGTGCCCAAAAAGAAGAAAGAACCGCAGTCATTTAAAGAGTTCCTGCATTGTGTTAAAGGCATTTTTCAAAAAAGCGGAAGATGGCTTTACGCTATTTTTGCAATTGGCGGTCTGATCATGCTGATTTTATTTGGGGTGCTGTTTTACCTCTCTGATACATTGGAGAAGAAATATGGGATTGACGGGATCGCTAAAGGATTTGTGCTCGCTGTACCGCTGCTGGCCCTGTCGATCTCTTCCTTCATCGCCGGCAAAAAAATCGGCAACAGCAAGCATTTGATGAAAATGCTGATTGTCATTGGAATGGCCCTGCTTGCACTATCCTTTGCTGCGATTCGCGTGCAGCACTCTCTTGCTTTTCTGATTGTTTTTCTGGTGATCGGGGGAATCGGGATCGGGATCGCTCTTCCTTCACTGGATGCTCTGATAACGGAAGGCATCGAACAGGAGCACAGAGGGACGATCACTTCCTTTTACAGCTCGATGCGGTTTATCGGCGTAGCGGCCGGACCGCCGCTCTATGCCGCCCTCATGGGAATCTCAGAGCATTGGATCTACTATGTGTCAGTGGGCTTCAGCCTTCTCGCTCTTCTCATCGTTCTCTTGTTTATTAAACCGGAGGATAAAGAGCAGGCTGCGAAATTAAAAACGACATAAACATCCCGGTTGGGCCCGAACATGCTGCACGCTTGCATGTTCGGGCTTTTTTTATTCCATCAGACTGGTCTGCGCTTGAGCTTTGCAGCACGGAGAACCATACGCCTGCGGTTCGCGGTGATCGCAAGGGGAATCGGATGATCCATTGCTGCGTAAAAATGGTTGACAGACAGATCTGTCCGCGTGTTTAATAGTTTATGTAGTGAATGGTTAATGAGGTGAACTAATTGGATGGGGAAAAATTGAAAGCATTTATACATAGATATGAGGAGGTCTATTTTTTTTCTGCTAAACGGGTCACGGCTCTGGTGACCGAGAAAGTACTCGAGGATATTACCATCGAGCAGTATCAGATTCTCAGGTACATAACCATGTACCCGAACTGCCAGGCCGTTATGCTGGCCGATTTGTGCGGGGTTAATAAAAGCGCGATCTCTGCAATGGTTGAAAGGCTCGTTCAAAAAGGATTCGTTGAACGGGTCCGTGATGAAAAAGACAGAAGAAATGTTTTTCTTGTCAGTACAAATAAAGGCAGAGATGTTTATGAAAAAGGGGAACAGCAGATTCAGAAATTTGTCGCAGATTACCTAACTGAGCTGACCGAAGCGGAGATTGATGGGTTTTTATCAGTGTTTGAAAAAATTTATGCCAGCATGGCTGAGAAAGAACGGGGTATGAAACATGATGAAAGGGATTATTAAGGCAAGATGGGTGCTGCTTGCAGCCTGGCTTGCTGCTGCGGTTATTCTGACGATTACCGCACCGAACATGGGAAATCTGGTAGCGGAAAAGGGGCAGATCTCCGTCCCTGACGGCTATTCATCATCTGTGGCAGGGGACCTGCTTGATGAGCAATCCTCTGAAACCGGATCTTCTCTGGCACTTGTTTTTCACAATGAGAAAAAGCTGACCTTGGATGAAAAATCAGAAATCCAAAAAGCCGCCGACCTTCTTGACAGCAAAAAGAGTGACCTCGGCATTGCATCAGTGACAACCCATTTCGATAATGAAGAGCTGGAAAAGCAAATGGTTTCTGGTGATGGGAAAACCATCCTTATAGCACTTTCGCTGGAAGAAGGCGGAAAGTCCGCTGCGGATAAAGCGGAAGATATCAAGAGAGAGCTTAAGACTTACAGTGTCGAGCATTACATGACCGGCAGCGAGCTTATCGATCAGGATGTTGTGGACAGTTCACAGGAGGGCCTCAAAAAGACGGAATACATTACTGTCGCCTTTATTTTAATTGTTCTTGTTCTCGTGTTCCGTTCGCTTGTCGCACCTGTCATACCGCTCATTACGGTTGGAGTGGCCTATATGGTCAGTCAGTCGGCTGTTGCCTATTTTGTAGAATATTTTAATTTTCCGCTCTCCACCTTTACACAGATTTTTATGGTGGCGGTGATGTTTGGAATCGGAACAGATTACTGTATCCTCCTCCTCAGCCGGTTTAAAGAGGAACTTGGAAATGGTTCAGAAAAAACGGAAGCGGTTATCAAAACGTTCAAAACAGCTGGAAGAACAGTGATATACAGCGGACTCGCAGTGTTCGCCGGGTTTGCTTCCATCGCTTTTGCAGAATTCAAGCTTTACCAGTCTGCGGTAGCGGTGGCAGTCGGAATTGCGTTTCTCATCCTCGCTTTGGTCACAATCGTGCCATTCTTTATGATGGTTCTCGGCAGCAGACTCTTCTGGCCGCTGAAAGGAAACATCGAGCATTCTGAAAGCCGTTCATGGGAATGGGCGGGGCGCTTTTCCTTCAAAAGGCCTTTGGTTGCGCTGCTGATCATTGCTGCAATGATTGCTCCCGCCCTTGTCCAGTACGATGGGAGTCTCTCCTTCAACTCACTTGATGAAATCGGGGATCAATATGAATCTGTAAAGGCGTTCAATATCATTTCAGACAGCTTTGGACCCGGAGAATCCCTTCCGGCAACGATTGTAATCAAAGATGATCAGGCTCTGAACAACAAAGAAAGCCTGGCTGTCATCGAAAAAATCAGTAAAGACCTTAATCAGATTGAAGATGTCGATAAAGTAAGAAGTGCCACAAGGCCCTTGGGGGATGAACTGGAAGACCTTGAGGTAGCCAGTCAGGCTGAGGAACTCGAGAAAGGCCTGAGTGAGGGGAACAAAGGTCTTCAGGAAATCGGGGATGGCCTCAATGATGCAGCAGAGCAGCTTTCAGGGTCCGAACCTCAGCTGAAAGAGGCGACTGCGGGGATTGACCAGCTTATCAGCGGCTCCAATGAATTAAAAAACGGAGTCAATTCTGTAGAAACAGCTTTAAAGGAAATCGAGAACGGCATGAACCAGGGTACAGCCGGTGCCATGGAAATTAAAAAACAAGTGGATGCTGCCAGGACCAGCGTAGACCAGCTGACTAAAGGAAGCAGTGCCATTCTTACGGGTTACCAGCAGGCTGAGACGCAGCTGGGTGAACTATCAAAGGGTCTTGCAGCCGTCAATCAAGGTGTAAAAGATTCACAGGAAGCGATCTCAGGCTTAAAGACACCTCTAAACAGTCTGGCTGAAAACCCTGCTTATCCGGGACTTCAAAATGATCCTGACTTCCAAACCGTTTACGGGACCGTTCTTGGATTGGAGGAAGGCATTACAGCACTCAGTGAGGCGTCTGAAACTCTTTCGGGAGGCTTGAACGCAGCACTTCCGGGAATCACAAAGGCAAATGCCGGACTGAGTGAAGTGAATAAGGGACAGCAGGAATTCAGTAAAGGACTCGGACAGCTTTCTGCAGGACTGGGTGAGCTTTCCAAAGGGTTGGAAGCTGCATCAGGCGGCCAGAACAAAGTGATTTCCAGCCTGCCCGCCATTTCAGACGGAGCGGGAGAGCTTGCTGAAGGGCAGACCGCCCTTAAAGAGGGATTAAGTCCATTTTCCGATCAGCTTGGGATCCTCACGAAAGGTCTTGATGACAGTGCTGAAGGTTTGAGCCAGGTATCAGGAGGTCTGAATGAGGCCAGCTCCTATCTTACAGGTCTGGCCAAGTCAAATACGGAAGGATTTTACCTGCCTGATGAGGTCCTTAAAAACGGCGAGTTTCAGCAGGTCTTTAACGAGTATATGTCCGAAGACAAAACGCTGACGACAATGGACATCATTCTGAAGGTAAATCCATATTCCAATGAAGCTCTTTCCAAAATGGACGAAGTCGAAGACTCTGTTAAACGGGCGGTAAAAGGAACGGAGCTTGAAAATGCCACTGTGGGAGTTTCCGGCGTTACAAGCACCTATGCCGACCTGAAGGAAATATCGGATTCGGATTACACCCGGACTGTACTTTTCATGATTGCTGCAATCCTCATCATACTCGCAGTATTGCTGAAATCGTTTGTGATGCCGGTGTATCTGGTCGGCTCGCTATTGATTACCTACTACTCAGCAAGTGCGATCTCAGAATGGATATTTACGGATCTGATGGGGTATGACGGCATAAACTGGGCCGTTCCTTTCTTCGGATTTGTCATATTGATGGCACTCGGCATCGATTATTCCATTTTCCTGATGGACCGGTTTAACGAATACAAGGACCTTGATGTCAAATCAGCCATGATTGCCGCCATGAAGAACATGGGTACCGTCATCATATCCGCTGCCATCATTCTTGCGGGTACGTTTGCCGCGATGCTGCCGTCCGGCGTGCTCTCGCTTCTGCAGATTGCAACACTTGTGCTGACGGGATTGATCCTCTACGCATTTGTGATCTTGCCGATTTTCGTACCTGTTATGGTTAAGGTATTTGATAAAGCAAACTGGTGGCCGTTCATGGGAAAACGGGATCAGTCATAAGAGGAAGATACGCCGGATGAGATCCGGCGTATTTTGCATACAGTCAAGGAATAGGCTATAACATTGCGGGATGTTTTCAACCTGCCGCAATAATAAAAGGTCTTCGTATTTCCTAAATGTTCCTCCAGTTGATATAATTACTGTTACGGTTGATTACATCAATAAATGGCTACACTACAAAGGAAAATCCTGAATCAGAGGAGTGAACGCATGGCTTACTTTACCGAAAACCAATCAAAGGTAAATGGAATGACGGTCCATACCATTAAAACGGATAAATACAAAACCAATACGCTCGTTTTGAAAATGATGGCTCCGCTGAAAGAGGAAGATGTGACAAAGAGAGCAATCCTTCCATATGTCCTGCAGAGGGCAACGGAAAGATTCCGGAAAACGTCCGAGCTGAGAAACTATTTGGATGAGCTGTACGGCGCCTCTCTTTTTGCCGATCTTTCCAAAAAGGTAGAAAACCATATCATTACCTTCCGCATGGAAGCAGCAAATGAAAAGTTTTTATCGGAAAAGACTCCTTTGCTCGAGGATGCGATCCGCCTGCTTTCGGATATCCTGCTGCGCCCGCTTGCTGCGAATGACCGGTTTGATCCTGAGATCGTTAAAGAAGAGACGAGGACGCTGAAACAGCGCATCCAGGCGGCATATGATGATAAAATGCGCTATTCCAATCTCAGGCTTGTTCAGGAAATGTGCGAAGGGGAGCCATATGCCCTGCATGTGAACGGTGAAATTGACCAGGCGGACAGCCTGACTCCGGAATCCATTTATGAATATTATCAAAAATCCTTAAAAGAAGATAAGCTGGATTTATACTTGATCGGAGATTTTGAAGAAGAGGAAGCACGGGGCATGATCGAGCGCCACTTCGATTTCCCTGCCAATGCCCATGCGTATCCGGAAAAAGAACCGCAGTCACGCAAAAGCATTGAACCAAAAGAAGTAATAGATGAAGAGGATGTAAAACAGGGGAAGCTTAACATTGGCTACAGAACCAATTGTGTTTACAGCGATCACGGCTATTATGCCCTTCAGGTGTTTAACGGGGTATTCGGCGGCTTCTCCCACTCCAAGCTTTTTATCAACGTGAGGGAAAAAGCAAGTCTCGCGTACTATGCAGCCTCACGGGTAGAATCGCATAAAGGGCTGCTTATGGTCATGTCTGGGATTGAAGTAGGCAACTTCGACCAGGCAGTAACAATTATAAAAGAACAGATGCAGGCGATGAAGAACGGAGATTTTACAGAGGACGACCTCGCCCAGACGAAGGGTGTCATCCGTAATCAGCTGCTTGAAACCATCGACACAAGCTATGGGCTCAGCGAACTGCTTTACCAGAATGCTGCAGCCAATACAGAACGCTCTTTTGAAGAGCTGCTGGACGGTATCTCTTCAGTGACAAAAGAAGAAGTAATAAAGGCTGCCGAACAAATTGAACTGGATACCATCTACTTTCTTAAAGGAACGGGGGCTTAAAAATGGCAAAACCGATGCAATTCGAACAGCTTCAGGAAGAGCTTTATCATGAAGTGATGGAGAACGGATTAAATGTGTATGTCCTTCCGAAAAAAGGGTTCAACAAAACATACGCAACGTTTACGACCCGGTACGGTTCCATTGATAACGAATTCGTTCCGCTCGGACAAAACGACATGAAAAAGGTACCGGATGGCATCGCCCACTTTTTAGAGCATAAGCTTTTTGAAAAAGAAGACGGGGATGTATTCCAGCAGTTCAGCAAACAAGGTGCGTCCTCTAATGCGTTTACTTCCTTCACCAGGACGGCCTACTTATTCTCAAGCACGTCTGATGCGGATCAAAACCTAGAAACGCTGATCGATTTCGTGCAGGATCCTTATTTTACAGAGAAATCAGTGGATAAGGAGAAAGGGATCATCGGCCAGGAAATCAATATGTATGAGGATAATCCCGACTGGAGGCTTTATTTTGGCCTGATCTCAAGCATGTATGAAAAGCACCCGGTAAAAATTGATATCGCTGGAACTGTAGAATCCATATCCCACATTACGAAGGATCTGCTCTACGAGTGCTATCACACCTTTTACCACCCAAGCAACATGCTCCTTTTCATCACAGGTCCGGTAGACCCTGCCGAGGTTTTGAAGCAGGTAAGGGATAACCAGCAGAAAAAAACCTTTGAAAAACCGGAACTGATCAAGCGGCCGGAGCTTTCTGAAAAAAGGGAAGTAAGCAAAAAAGACGAAAAACTCGCGATGAACGTCCAGTCCTCGAAATGCCTAATCGGCATAAAAGCACCGGAGACCGGCTTATCCGGCAAAGAGCTTCTGAAAAAAGAACTGACAGCAAACCTCGTGCTTGACGTTCTTTTCGGAAAAAGCTCAGATGCTTTTCAGAGCATGTACAGCAGCGGACTCATCGACGATACATTCAGCTATGATTATACCGAAGAGGAAAGCTTTGGCTTTGGCATGATCGGCGGCGATACCGACCAGCCTGAAGAGCTGGCAGCGAAGACGAAAGAGGTCCTTTTTGCAGCAAGGGAAGCGGGCATTGATGAAAAAAGACTGAAAACCGCCATCAAAAAAAGGATCGGTGCGTTCCTGAGGGCTGCCAATTCACCTGAATACATCGCCAACCAATTCACACGTTATGCTTTCAACGATATGAACCTTTTTGATGTGGTTCCTGTCCTTGAAGGCATCCAGAAAAAGGATGCGGATGAATTGCTTCAGATCCTGGCTGATGAAGACCAGCTCACCGTGTTCACGATCGTCCCAAAAGATAAAAAGACAAAAACCGCCGGCTGACTTCAGCCGGTATTTCTTTGAGGAGAGGAGAGGGCGGAATGAAACATGCGCTCATAACCGGCGCAAGCGGGGGAATAGGTTCTTCTGCCGCCATCAGGCTGAGCCGGGAAGGATACAGCCTTTATCTGCATTACTGCAGAAACGCCAAAAAAGCAGACGAATTAAAAGAAAAGCTGGAAGCAGAAGGGATACGATGCAGAACGATCCAATCCGACCTTTCAGCGCCGGACGGTCCTGACCGGCTGCTGAACCAGATCGAAGACCCGATTGACCTTGTCGTCTTATCAAGCGGGACGGCGCCATACGGGCTGATCACCGATCTGAGTGATCAAGAAGCAGCAGCCCAAATCCAGCTGCATGTCACAAGCCCATTTCTGCTTGTAAAAAAACTAACTCCCGGGATGGTGGCAAGAAAAGCCGGAAACATTGTGTTCATCACATCCATTTGGGGAGAAACAGGAGCCTCCTGCGAGGTCCTCTATTCGATGGCTAAAGGCGGCCAAAACCTGTTTGTCAAAGCGCTCGCGAAGGAACTCGCCCCAAGCGGCATCCGCGTAAACGCCGTTTCCCCGGGAGCAGTTTCAACAGACATGCTTGCCTCCTTTACCACGGAAGAACTATCGGCACTGCAGGAGGAGATCCCCGCAGGAAGAATCGGCAAGCCCGAAGAAGTCGCTGAAGCAGTTGCCTTTCTGGCCTCAGAAAAAGCCTCCTACATTACAGGTCACATTCTTTCAGTCAACGGAGGATGGAACTGAAAAACATGCATAAATTTCTCCCGTTCAGCAAAACTAACGTTGTAATTCATTTTGAGGACTGGAGGAATGACAATGTCCGTATTGAACAACTGGGATTCCTGGAAAAACTTCCTTGGGGACCGTCTTCACCATGCAGAAAACAGCGGAATGAGCCGCGAGACCGTTTCCGGCCTGGCATATGAAATCGGAGGATACCTGGCCAATCAGGTTGAATCCAAAAACGACCAGGAAAAAGTATTGGCTGATCTCTGGAGCGTAGCAAGCGAAGAAGAACAGCATGCAATCGCCAACATGATGGTGAAGCTTGTAAGCAACAACGGTACAGAAGGTCAAGGTACCCACTGAACCGGAAAGAGAGGCTGAAGCCTCTCTTTTTTTATGGAACGGGGCTTCCGTAGGATGCAGAATAAGAGGGCTGACCGGACTAGTCAAGATTGATGACGGATGGCAAGTAGCTGGAGGGATCGGACAAATTAGCGGCAGGAACGGACAAATTAAGATCGGTGACGGACAAAATAAGCAGCCTTCCGGACAGATAACTGGAGCTAACGGACAAATAACTGGGATCGGACAAATTAGCGGCAGGAACGGACAATTTAAGATCGGTGACGGACAAAATAAGCAGTTTGACGGCCAGATAAATGGGGCTAACGGACAAATAAATGGGAACGGACAAATTCGCGGCAGGAACGGACAAATTAAGATCGGTGACGGACAAAATAAGCAGTTTGACGGACAGATAACTGGTGCTAACGGACAAATAAATGGGATCGGACAAATAAGCAGCAGGAACGGACAAATTAAGATCGGTGACGGACAAAATATGCAGCCTGACGGACAGATAACTGGTGCTAACGGACAAATAAATGGAATCGGACAAATAAGCAGCAGGAACGGACAAATTAAGCGCTGTGACGGACAAATTAAGTGCGTTAACGGGAAATAATCCGCCTGCCAGCCACCCCTCATCCTCATCTGTATGCAGACTGCAATGCAGTAAAACCCCGCCTTCTCCACTGCCTGTTTGCTACTGTGAACTTCTTAGTATCCAAAGTCAGCCATTCTCCATGTTCTTCCTCCATTAAAAGGTTTAGGCAATTCTTCTTTCTAAATACAGAAAAATGCTTTATTATAAGTTTATAGGTACAGATCGCCTCAATCGAAAGGGGGATTCTTCTTGCAAAAGGAAGAATGGTACTTGGAGTATGAAATTCAGAAAAACCGGCCTGGTCTTCTTGGGGACGTATCGTCTCTTCTAGGGATGCTCTCTATTAACATCGTCACGATAAATGGTGTAGATGATTCCCGGCGGGGTCTGCTGCTTAAATGTGAACACAATGATCAAATCAAGCGACTTGAATCGATTTTACATACAATGGATACGATTACGGTTACCAAGTTAAGAAAACCGAAATTGCGCGACCGCCTGGCGGTCAGGCATGGACGATATATACAGCGTGATGCGGATGATAAAAAGACATTTCGCTTTGTAAGAGATGAACTGGGTCTTCTCGTTGATTTTATGGCAGAGCTGATGAAGCAGGACGGACATAAGCTGATTGGGATACGGGGGATGCCGCGTGTCGGCAAAACGGAGTCGATTGTCGCCTCCAGTGTATGCGCAAACAAACGATGGCTGTTTGTTTCTTCCACTTTGCTGAAACAAACGCTGCGGAGCCAGCTGATTGCTGACGAGTATGATTCCAACAACCTTTTTATCATTGACGGTATCGTGTCGACACGGAGAGGTACGGAACGCCATTTGCAGCTTGTACGGGAAATTATGCGCCTTTCGGCTACGAAAATTGTCGAACATCCAGATATTTTCGTGCAGAATACCGAATATTCGCTGGATGATTTTGATTACATTATTGAGCTTCGCAATGATCCCGATGAGGAGATTACATATGAGGATGCCGAGGAGCCGCAGATGTTTGACCAATCGGCGTTTTCTGGATTTGATTTTTAATTATGGAAGGTGTTATGTTTGAGTGAATTAGGAAACCGCCTGAAGCAAGCGAGGGAAGAGAAGCAGCTGACACTGGATGATTTGCAGTCATTGACGAAAATCCAGAAAAGATATCTGATCGGAATTGAAGAAGGCAATTACAAAATCATGCCGGGCAAATTTTACGTCCGCGCTTTTATTAAGCAGTACGCAGAAGCTGTCGGACTTGATCCGGACGAGCTTTTTGAACAATACCGGAGCGATGTGCCTGATAACGGCCACGATGAAGAACTTCCAGGCCAGCTTTCCAGAGTCCAGTCACAAAGAGAGCTTCCGGAAACGGCTTCAAAGGCCATTGATCTGCTTCCTAAATTGATTGTTATTGTATTAATCATTGCTGCAGCAGTAGTGCTGTGGATCATCGGCCAGAACTTTACAGGCGCCGAAAAGCCTAAAACCTCTCAGCCCGAAGCGGAGTCAATCGGCTCTGAAGTGAAAATGGATGATTCGCTTAAAGAGACTGAAAATGATAAAGAGGAGGAGAAGCCTGCCCAGGATCCTCCTGCTGAAAAGGCTGAACCCCCAAAAGAAGAGAAGCCTGCAGTATCAGTCAGCGGAAAAGCAACAGGGAGCGGTACTTCTGAGTACACGGTAACCGGTGCAGATCAATTGCAGATTGAATTAACAGGAAAAGGTTCTGCCTGGATTTCAGTAACAAGCGGAAAACAATCTCTTTATACCGGAACGCTGAAAAAAGGCACGACCGAAAAAGTAAACGCGGGCAGCCTAAAAGAAGCGAGAATCCGTATTGGAAATACAACAAATACAGATATTAAAGTAAACGGACAGCCGCTGAAATATGTCATTCAGCCTTCCGAACGCATGACCCAGACGATTACTCTTACTAAATCAGAAAAGCCATCAAGCTGATGGCTTTTCTTCCATTAAACGCATTGGAAGAGAAGGAGAATGAATGATGAATTTGCCTAATAAAATAACCGTTTCACGAATCCTGCTGATCCCGGTTTTCATGCTTATTATGCTTGCACCGCTGGACTGGGGGACCATCAGCCTGGCCGGCACTGAAATGCCTGTTACCCAGTTTGCCGGCGCCCTGCTGTTTATTTTAGCGTCCGTTACAGACTGGATAGACGGATACTATGCCCGTAAATACAATATGGTAACCAATCTTGGGAAGTTTCTGGATCCGCTGGCTGATAAGCTCCTCGTATCGGCAGCATTGATTATTCTCGTGGAGCTTCAGCTTGCTCCTTCCTGGATGGTTATCATTATCATAAGCAGGGAATTTGCAGTTACAGGGCTGCGGCTGATTTTGGCAAATGAAGGAGAAGTAGTGGCTGCCAACATGCTCGGCAAAATTAAAACATGGACGCAGATCATTGCGATTTCCCTTCTTCTGCTGAATAACTTCCCGTTCGAACCGCTCAATTTCCCGCTGGCGGATATTGCACTTTGGATTGCGGTCCTGTTTACAGTCATCTCGGGCTGGGATTATTTTGCGAAAAATAAAAAGGCCTTTCTGAACTCAAAATAATTAGCAAAGAGGGATTGTATGGATACAAAAACTGAAATTATTGCAGTAGGCTCCGAGCTCCTTCTTGGCCAGATCGCAAACACGAACGCCCAATTCATTTCATCTGAACTTGCCGAAATGGGGTTTAATACTTATTACCATACAGTTGCGGGCGATAACGCGGAAAGACTTACAGCTGCGATTGAAACAGCACGATCAAGATCAAATGTGATCATCTTCACTGGAGGACTCGGTCCGACGAAAGATGATCTGACAAAAGAAACAATCGCGGCAAACCTGAACCGGAGACTGGTGATGGATGAAGAAGCGATGGCATCGATCGAACGGTACTTTAAAAAAATAGACCGTAAAATGTCAGAAAACAACAGGAAACAGGCACTTGTGCTTGAGGGTTCCAGAATACTGAAAAACGAGACCGGCATGGCTCCCGGCATGGCTTTTGAATCGGAGGGAATCCACTATATTCTGCTGCCGGGCCCGCCATCTGAAATGCGCCCGATGTTCTCGAATTACGCCAGGCCGTATCTTTTGGAACAGCTTGGAGAACAGGAACAGATTATCTCCCGTGTCCTCCGGTATTTTGCAATAGGAGAATCCCAGCTTGAAGCAGAGCTTGAGGATTTGATCGATTCCCAATCCAACCCGACGATCGCGCCGCTTGCCGGGGAAGGGGAAGTGACCCTCAGACTGACATGCCGGCATAAAGAGGCGACCACAGCGGTTCAGCTTCTTAATGAGACAGAACAGAAGATAAATGAAAGAGTCGGAGAGTACTTTTACGGCTATGAAAATACGAGCATCATGCAGGTTCTTACCGATGAACTGATGGAGCGGAAGATTACGATTGCATCTGCTGAAAGCCTGACCGGCGGATTGTTTTCGGAACAGCTCACTACCGTCAAGGGGACATCAAGTGTTCTGATGGGAGGCATCGTCTGCTATACAAACGAGATGAAAGAGAACGTGCTGCGAGTTGATCCTGAAACTCTGGAAAAAGAAGGAGCAGTCAGTGAACAATGTGCAAGAGAACTTGCAGAGAACATCAGAAGCATCGCCGGAAGTGATATCGGTATAAGCTTTACCGGTGAAGCGGGTCCTGAACCAATGGAGGGTCATCCTGCAGGCACTGTGTTTATCGGGATTGCCTCCTCAGAAGAAACGGAGGTCCACAGGCTGGCCCTGGCTGGAAGCCGTGACGGGATCAGAAAAAGGTCTGTCAAATATGGATGCCGGCTATTGCTGAAGCACCTGCAAAAACATACAGCTCTCTGAAGCTGTATGTTTTTTTTGGACTTAAATTGGCTTTGATATTATAATTTTCCCTATAGCAAAAGAACATTTTTCATAGAGCAAATCAGAGAAATAATCGAATAAATGTTCGCCTTTTTTCTTGGCAAACGAGGTGAAATAGGATATAGTATTAGTAGGTTAAGAATATGAGGAGGAACGATAGATGAATGACCGTCAAGCAGCCTTGGATATGGCTTTAAAACAAATAGAAAAGCAGTTTGGTAAAGGTTCGATTATGAAGCTTGGAGAACAGACAGACCGTAAAGTTTCTACGGTGCCAAGCGGATCGCTCGCATTGGATGTAGCTCTGGGAATAGGCGGATATCCACGCGGCCGTATTATTGAAATCTACGGGCCGGAGAGCTCAGGTAAAACGACTGTAGCCCTTCACGCCATTGCCGAGGTTCAGCGCCAGGGGGGACAGGCTGCATTTATTGATGCCGAGCATGCCCTTGATCCGGTTTATGCGCAAAAACTTGGAGTTAACATCGATGAACTCCTTCTATCCCAGCCGGATACCGGTGAACAGGCACTTGAAATTGCCGAGGCCCTTGTCCGAAGCGGAGCAGTTGACATCCTGGTTATCGATTCAGTGGCAGCACTTGTGCCTAAAGCAGAGATTGAAGGAGAAATGGGAGACTCCCATGTCGGGCTTCAGGCTCGCCTGATGTCCCAGGCTCTCAGAAAATTATCCGGTGCCATCAGCAAGTCTAAAACGATCGCCATTTTCATTAACCAAATACGTGAAAAAGTAGGCGTTATGTTCGGGAATCCTGAAACTACACCGGGTGGACGGGCTCTGAAATTCTATTCTTCTGTCCGCCTCGAAGTGCGCCGTGCCGAGCAGCTCAAGCAGGGGAACGATGTAATGGGGAACAAAACAAAAATTAAAGTGGTTAAAAATAAAGTTGCTCCTCCATTCAGAACAGCTGAAGTTGATATTATGTACGGTGAAGGGATCTCCAGAGAAGGGGAAATCATCGACATGGGAACGGATCTCGATATCGTTCAGAAGAGCGGTTCCTGGTATTCCTTCAATGAGGACCGTCTCGGACAGGGACGCGAGAATTCGAAGCAGTTCCTGAAGGAAAATACCAATATTGCATCTATTATTCATAAGCAAATCAGGGACCATTATAATCTTGATGCAGAGGTTGAGGCTCCTGCTGAAGATGAAGAGCTGTTTGAACTGGAAGACTAAGAACGATCCGGAAAGAGGGGGAAACCCCTCTTTTTATTATGGGGAAAGTAGAGGGGTCAAGCGTGACGGCAGAGCGGGATGCTGAACGAAACACTATACACTGTAAAGTATATACTCACCCGCGGGACACAGCGGTTTGGAAGCAAAAGTTCTGCCTGCCAGCCTGAAACTGCGACGATTTTGGAGGAAACGGGCCAAACAGGCAGAATGACTGGCTTGACAAGTATTTTTTACAACTATACAATGAAATTGTGTATTTTGTTTTATTTTTAGTATTTTTTAACAAAGGCTTGATGATTTTGGCTAAAGCAACTTTTGATTGCTTTTAGCTTCAACTAAAATCATCCTGAAAAAAACTTGTGCAGTATATTGAGGAAATCTTTGAAACAATGTACGTGCCGACACATTATTTGCAAGTAATGTTCATAGCAAGAGGAGGTGAGATAATGGACGCAACACTTATCATCTCCATTTTGCTTGGCCTAATCGTAGGTGTCGTTGTTGGCTATTTTGTTCGCAAATCGATTGCTGAAGCGAAGATTGCCGGTGCAAGAAGTGCAGCCGAGCAAATTCTTGATGAAGGAAAACGCGAAGCTGAAGCAGCTAAGAAAGAAGCGATGCTTGAAGCGAAAGATGAGATTCACAAGCTTCGAACGGATGCCGAACAAGAAATTCGTGATCGTCGAAACGAGCTGCAAAAACAGGAAAACCGATTGTTGCAAAAAGAGGAAAACCTTGACCGGAAAGATGACTCCCTGGATAAAAGGGAAGGCATTCTGGACCGCAAGGAAAGCTCTTTAGCTGAAAGACAACAACATATTGAAGAGACGGAAAGCAAAGTGGATGAGATGATTCGCAGGCAGCAGTTAGAACTTGAGCGGGTATCTGGCCTATCAAGGGATTCTGCCAGACAGATCATTCTTGACAAGGTAGAAAATGAGCTTTCCCATGATCTCGCTGTCATGATTAAGGAGAGCGAGACCCGTGCGAAGGAAGAAGCGGATAAACGGGCAAAAGAGATTCTTTCACTGGCCCTGCAGCGCTGTGCTGCAGACCATGTGGCAGAAACGACAGTATCCGTTGTCAACCTTCCGAATGATGAAATGAAAGGCCGCATCATCGGGAGGGAAGGACGCAACATCCGGACGCTGGAAACTCTTACGGGTATTGATTTGATTATCGATGATACTCCGGAAGCAGTTATCCTCTCAGGCTTCGATCCGATCCGAAGGGAGACGGCAAGAATTGCCCTGGACAAGCTCGTTCAGGATGGCCGTATTCATCCTGCCCGGATTGAGGAGATGGTTGAGAAGTCCCGCCGTGAAGTTGATGAGTTCATCCGGGAAACCGGGGAACAAACAACATTTGAAGTCGGTGTGCATGGCCTTCATCCGGATCTGATCAAAATTCTCGGCCGTCTGAAATTCAGAACGAGTTACGGCCAGAATGTTCTGAAGCATTCGATGGAGGTAGCTTACCTTTC
The DNA here is from genome assembly GCF_009711125.1 of Metabacillus mangrovi. GTDB lineage: Bacteria > Bacillota > Bacilli > Bacillales > Bacillaceae > Metabacillus_B > Metabacillus_B mangrovi. Next base: position 27,944 of record NZ_WMIB01000001.1, read on the forward strand.
AGGACTGATGGCGGCAGAGCTTGGAGAAGATGTTACGCTCGCCAAACGGGCAGGTCTTCTTCATGATATCGGAAAAGCAATCGATCATGAAGTGGAAGGAAGCCACGTCGAGATCGGCGTTGAGCTGGCCGGCAAGTATAAGGAGCATCCGGTAGTTATCAACAGCATCGCTTCCCACCATGGAGATCAGGAGCCGACTTCGATCATCGCGGTCATTGTCGCTGCTGCTGATGCATTATCTGCTGCAAGACCTGGTGCAAGAAGCGAGACGCTTGAGAACTACATCCGCCGTCTTGAAAAGCTTGAGGAGATTTCCGAGTCTTATGAAGGCGTGGAAAAATCCTTTGCTATTCAGGCTGGCCGCGAGGTACGGATCATGGTCAAACCGGACAGCATCGATGACCTTCAGGCCCACAGACTGGCGCGTGATATCCGGAAGAGGATCGAGGAAGAACTCGATTATCCGGGCCACATCAAAGTCACTGTCATAAGAGAAACAAGAGCTGTTGAATACGCAAAATAACCCTTTCTGCAGCTTTAAACAAATGCAGGTGAGGGCAAAATAAAGCGGTGCATTGCGCCGCTTTATTTTTTTTTCAATCCCCTTAGGAAAGGAATCAAATGATGAAACTATTGTTTATTGGAGATATTGTCGGATCACCGGGACGGGAAATGCTGAAAACCTATTTGCCAAGACTGAAATCAAGTTACCGCCCCGACTGCACAATCGTGAATGGAGAGAATGCAGCCCACGGAAAAGGACTCACTGAAAAAAACTTCCATGAGCTTGTGGAAGCGGGTGCCCAGGTGGTTACAATGGGGAACCATACGTGGGATAAAAGGGAAATAACAGACTACATAGATAAGACTCCAAATTTGATCAGGCCGGCTAATTATCCAGAAGGGACTCCTGGTAAGGGCATGTTTTTTCAAAAAATGGGTAATAAAGAAATAGCCGTGATAAACCTGCAGGGACGCACCTTTCTGCCGGCCATTGACTGTCCTTTCAGAAAAGCGGATGAACTTGTAGAAGAGGCAAGAAAGAGAACACCCTATATTTTTGTGGATTTCCATGCAGAAGCGACGAGTGAGAAGCAGGCTATGGGATGGTATCTTGACGGAAGAGTATCAGCAGTAGTCGGAACTCATACGCATGTGCAGACCGCCGATGAAAGAGTTTTGGCAAAGGGAACCGCCTATATCTCGGATGCAGGGATGACCGGTCCATATGATGGCGTGCTGGGAGTTGCCCAGGAACCGGTGATCAGGCGCTTCTTAACCAGTCTTCCAGCAAGGTTTGACGTAGCGGAAGGAAGAACCCAGCTATGCGGGGCAGTCATTACTCTGGATAGCAAAACAGGGATGGCGCAGTCGATTAAACGGATTTTAATCAATGATGACCATCCATATTTTGATTGAATTTTTCGAAAAAACGGCTGTTAAGGCAGGAATACCACTTTGCACTAGTGAATATAAGTAGTATTGGAATGAATAGCCAATTGTTCAAAGTGAAGGGGATGCGTTTTGAACAGGATTTACCAGCGGTTGGCCCAATGATCTTCTGCGATCCTTGGAAATGAATAAGGGGGAAAACAGTAATGGAAATATTAAAAGTTTCAGCCAAGTCCAATCCTAATTCCGTAGCTGGAGCACTTGCAGGAGTTCTCCGTGAACGCGGAAACGCTGAAATCCAGGCAATCGGAGCGGGTGCACTTAACCAGGCAGTGAAAGCGGTAGCGATTGCAAGAGGTTTTGTAGCCCCTAGCGGAGTCGATTTAATTTGTATTCCGGCATTTACTGATATTTTGATTGATGGCGAAGAACGGACAGCGATCAAGCTGATTGTAGAACCGCGCTGAATAAATAAGGGAGGCTGACCGGCTACGGCATGACCATACCGCCAAACGGCATGGACATGCTGTGGGTTCGGCGGCCTCTTTATTTATATAAGAGAACAGCGGTTTGGATAAGGAGACAGGGATGCTGAAAATCTTTGATGCACATTGCGACATGCTCCTCAAACTATGGCAGAATCCGGCGGCCGATCCTTGGGATGGTGCCGGTCTTCATACCAATTTAAAGAAAATGGTTTCACATGGTGCCAAAATCCAGTCAATGGCTGTTTTTGCACCGCCCGAACTGCCGCTTGTTGATGCGTATCGGGCTGCCGAAGCCCAGATTCAAATTCTTAAAGACAAAATTCTCAAACATCATCCGCAATTTAAGCTGATCACTTCAAAAAACCAGGCAGATCAGCTGAAAAATGATGAAATCGGCCTGATTCTTGCTCTTGAAGGGTGTGACTGCCTCGGTCACCAGCCGGAAAAAGCCGCCGTTTTCCATAACCAGGGTGTAAGAATTTTTAACCTGACCTGGAACTATGCTAACTTTTTTGCAGATGGAGCTCTTGAAACACGGAATGCAGGACTCAGCAAATATGGAGAAAAGCTTGCAGAAGCGATTGGGGAGCTCGGCGGATGGATTGATGTATCTCATCTGAATGAAAGAAGCTTCTGGGACGTCCTTGAGAAGGGGAAGCATGTAGCAGCCACCCATTCCAATTGCCATGCTCTAATGCCGCATCCGAGAAACCTCAGAGATTCTCAGATTCAGGCGCTTATTGAAAGGGATGCTCCGATTGGCATCACCTTTGTTCCTGATTTTACAAGCAGGCAAAAGCCATCGATCGCAAAGCTTCTTCTGCACCTTGAACACATTTGTTCGCTGGGGGGAGCACATCACGCAGGCTTTGGGTCCGATTTTGACGGAATCGAAGAAACCATTCCCGGATTGGGCGGATATGAAGAATACGATCACCTGCTGAACGAGTTGTACAAAAGATATCCGGCAGATCTTGCGGATGGATTCGTATACAGGAACTTTGCGGACCGAATTCCATTTTAATTTTTCGGAAAAATTAAAAAACTTGTTGAGGTTTATCCTTTGCAAAGCTAAAATGAAAGCGTTTCGTACATAAAGCGAAAGAGAAGGGGGTCAATGGATGATTCATCAGCTGTCATGGAAAGTCGGCGGCCAGCAGGGAGAAGGGATTGAATCGACAGGAGAGGTTTTTTCCGTCGCTTTGAACAGGCTGGGCTATTATTTATATGGATACAGGCATTTTTCTTCGAGAATTAAAGGAGGCCATACAAATAACAAGATCCGGGTCAGTACGTCTCAGGTCAGGGCGATCTCTGATGATTTGGATATCCTGGTCGCTTTTGATCAGGAAACGATTGACGTGAATGCGGAAGAATTGAAAAAAGACGGCATAATCCTCGCTGATTCGAAGTTCGATCCGGTCCTGCCGAATCCGGAAACGGCCGTTCTTTATGCTATCCCGTTTACAGACCTGGCAGCTGAGCTTGGAACCCCGCTTATGAAAAATATGGTGGCGATTGGTGCAACGAGTGCGATTCTGGACTTGGATCCTTCCGATTTTTATGAAGTCGTAGAGGAGATTTATGGACGGAAAGGCCCGAAGATCGTCAATATGAACATGATGGCCATACAAAAAGGAGCGTCTTATTTACAGGAGGAGCTTACCTTTAGCAGAAAAGATCTCTTTTTAGAAAAGGCAGTCAAGAAAAAGCGCATGTTCATGATCGGAAATGATGCCATTGCACTCGGGGCACTGGCAGGCGGAGCGAGATTTATGGCTGCCTATCCGATTACACCTGCTTCAGAGATCATGGAATATTTAATCAAAAAACTTCCGGACTTCGGCGGGGCTGTTATCCAGACAGAAGATGAAATTGCCGCCTGCACGATGGCAATCGGTGCAAATTATGCCGGGACGAGGACGTTCACCGCTTCAGCAGGACCCGGCCTCTCTTTGATGATGGAAGCAATCGGTCTCGCAGGCATTACGGAAACGCCGCTTGTAATCGTAGATACCCAGAGGGGCGGGCCGAGTACCGGCTTGCCGACAAAGCAGGAGCAATCTGATCTGATGGCCATGATTTACGGTACACATGGTGAGATACCCAAAATCGTGATGGCGCCGAGCACAGTCCAGGAAGCCTTTTATGATACTGTAGAGGCTTTTAACTTAGCTGAAGAATTCCAATGCCCTGTAATCCTCCTTTCCGACCTGCAGCTTTCCCTTGGCAAACAGACAGTCGAGCCCCTCGAGTATAAGCATGTACAGATCAGGAGGGGAGCCCTGATTGAAGAGAACGGTATTCCTGAACAGACTGGAAAGCAGTATTTTAAACGCTATGAAAATACCGTTTCCGGTGTCTCTCCGCGCGTCCTTCCGGGAATGAAGAACGGCATTCATCATGTGACAGGGGTCGAGCATGATGAGACTGGAAAGCCTTCTGAGGCAGCCCCGAACCGGCAGCTTCAAATGGACAAAAGATTCCGGAAGATGGAGAATCTCGTTTTTCCGGTCCCGGTTTACAAAAATGTTAAGCATGCAAACGCTGATCTGCTGCTGGTCGGCTTTAATTCCACAAGGGGTGTGATCGAAGAAGTGATGGTGAGGCTCGAGGAGGAGGGAATCACGGCCAATCATGCCCATATCCGTCTCCTGCATCCGTTTCCTGCGGCTGAATTTTCCGCGATTGCCTCTTCAGCTGGACGTGTGGTTGTCATAGAAAACAATGCGACGGGCCAGCTCGCAAATATCATTAAGATGAATGCAGACTGCCGTGAAAAAGTGGTAAGCATTTTGAAATACGATGGGAACCCGTTTTTGCCAGGTGAAGTGTATGAAAAATGCAGGGAGCTGATCTGATGGCTACTTTCAAAGAATTCCGTAACGATGTCAAACCAAACTGGTGTCCGGGCTGCGGGGATTTCTCTGTTCAGGCAGCGATCCAGCGGGCTGCTGCCAATCAAGGGCTCGAGCCTGATCAGCTGGCTGTCATCTCTGGCATCGGCTGCTCCGGCAGGATTTCTGGCTATATCAACTCTTATGGCTTTCATGGGATACATGGCAGATCCCTTCCCATTGCACAGGGGGTGAAGATGTCCAATCGTGATCTGACTGTCATCGCATCGGGCGGCGACGGGGACGGGTTTGCGATCGGCATGGGCCACACCATTCATGCGATGAGAAGAAACATTGATCTAACGTATATCGTGATGGACAACCAAATCTATGGACTGACTAAAGGTCAGACTTCCCCGAGGAGCGAAGCAGGATTTGTCACGAAAAGCACACCAGGAGGATCCATTGAGCCGTCACTGTCCGTAATGGAGATGGCGCTGACAGCTGGAGCCACGTTTATTGCCCAAAGCTTCTCCACTGATTTAAAAGATCTGACTTCTTTAATCGAGCAGGGCATCAGTCATAAAGGATTCTCGTTTATCAACGTGTTCAGCCCATGTGTCACTTATAATAAAATCAACACATACGACTGGTTCAAAGAGAATCTGACAAAATTAAGCACGATTCCTGATTACGATCCATCAGACAGGGCAGGAGCTATGCAGACCCTCATGCGCCACGATGGCCTGGTCACAGGCCTCATCTACCAGGACTCCGGGAGGGCCTCTTATCAGGAGCTGGTTAAAGGATACAGCGCAAGCCCGCTTGCCGGAGCGGATCTGGAATTGGGAGAAGAGGCTTTTAATCGTCTGACAGCTGAATTTATGTGAACCTGCGTCTTAAACAAAGGCGCTTTTTTCTTATTTCACGGCAAAACGAAAAAAATTTCTGTCTTTTTTCCCTCGATGGGCAGGTGTCTTTCTCGTGTGGACTGAACTATTTACAACACTCTTCTGGAATGATACGCTTTCAATGGTTATACAGTATGACTGGACAGGAGAGTGTTCACGTTGAACGGAAAAATGAAAGCGCTTGTAAAGCACCGTGAAGGATTTGGTGCCCAGCTGCAGATGGTTGACATTCCTCACATAAAAGATGATGAAGTATTGATAAAGGTGAAAGCGACCTCCATATGCGGAACAGATGTCCATATTTACACGTGGGATCAATGGTCGCAGAGCAGGGTGAAGCCTCCCTATGTGTTCGGCCATGAGTTTTCGGGCGAGGTCGTAGAGATCGGAAGCAAAGTGACCAGTGTCGTCCCGGGTGACCATGTATCCGCAGAGACTCATCTCGTGTGCGGCCAGTGCCCTCAATGTCTGACTGGAAATGCACACATATGCAAGGATACGAAGATTATCGGTGTGGACACTAATGGCTGTTTTGCTGAATATGTGGCTCTTCCTGCATCCAACCTTTGGAAAAATCCGAAAGATATGCCCTGGGATACGGCCTCTATCCAGGAGCCGATGGGGAACGCAGTGCATACCGTCCTTGCAGGAGAAACAGCAGGTAAATCCATCGCCGTCATCGGATGCGGACCGATTGGCATTATGGCAGCAGGCGTTGCGAAAGCAGCAGGTGCCTCCCAAGTGATTGCGATTGATCTGAACAGCTACAGACTCGGCCTGGCCGAAGCGATGGGAGCCACAACACTTATTCATGCGGGAGAGACGGATCCCGTCCAGAGAGTCATGGAGCTGACTGGCGGGAACGGAGTGGATGTGGTCTGTGAAATGTCCGGACATCCGGTTGCGATGGACCAGGGCTTTAAAATGGTCACAAATGGCGGAAGAGTATCCATTCTCAGTCTGCCGGTGCAGCCTGTGCAAATCGATGTAACAAATGATATCGTATTTAAAGGGATTACCGTTCAGGGAATCACCGGCCGTAAGATGTACGGAACATGGCAGCAGGTGTCAAATCTTTTGAAATCAGGCCAGGTTAAAACAGAACCTGTCATCACTCATCATCTGAAGCTGGAAGATTTTGAACAGGGCTTCGACCTGATGATCCAGGGCAAATGCGGAAAAGTTGTGCTTCAGCCATCATAAACAGGAGGGATTTCAATGAAGGGCTTTGAATTTTTGCAAACAGAACTTGATGAAATGAAAACCCAGGGCACATTCAGAAAACTGGTACCGCTTCAATCCGAACAGGGATCAAAAGTAACCATTAACGGGAAAGAAGTCATTCAGCTTTCATCCAACAACTACTTAGGGCTGACCTCTCATCCACGCCTGCGCAAGGCAGCAGTTGAGGCCGCAGAAAGGTACGGAGCAGGAACTGGCTCGGTCCGTACCATCGCGGGCACTTTTTCCATGCATGAGGAATTGGAAATTAAACTTGCCGAATTTAAGCATACTGAAGCAGCACTTGTTTTCCAGTCAGGCTTCACAACGAATCAGGGCGTTCTTTCTTCGATACTGACAGGAGAAGATGTGGTGATTTCTGATGCATTGAATCATGCATCGATCATAGACGGCATCCGCTTGACCAAAGCTGCTAGAAAAGTGTACAAGCATGTCGATATGGAAGACCTCGAGAGGGCGTTAAAGGAATCTGCCGGTTACCGCGTCCGCCTGATCGTCACAGATGGGGTTTTTTCCATGGATGGCAACATCGCACCGCTGCCTGAAATTGTGGAATTGGCCGAAAAATACGATGCGCTCGTAATGGTGGATGATGCCCATGCTTCGGGTGTACTCGGCAAGAATGGGAGAGGGACGGTTAACCACTTCGGACTTGACGGCCGCGTACATATTCAGGTCGGAACACTGAGCAAGGCGATCGGCGTACTTGGGGGCTATGTAGCCAGCACCCGCACATTGATCGACTACTTGATCCATAAAGGCCGCCCCTTCCTGTTCAGCACATCTCACCCGCCGGCTGTGACAGCAGCGTGTACGGAGGCCATTGACGTTCTCCTTGAGGAGCCGGAACTGATTGAAACGCTGTGGGAAAACGCCCGTTTCTTTAAAGAGGGCCTGCAAAAGCTCGGTTTTGATACAGGAGTAAGCGAAACCCCTGTGACCCCGGTCATCGTAGGCGACGAAGCAAAATGCCACCAGTTCTCAGACAAACTGCTCGAGTATGGGGTTTTTGCACAGGGAATCGCTTTCCCGACAGTCGCGAAAGGACAGGCACGGGTCAGAACAATCGTGACTGCCCAGCATTCCCGTGAAGAACTGCAGGAAGCACTGGATCTTTTTGAAAAAGCGGCTAAAGAACTTGATATTCTGTAAAAAGGAGAAGGCATCGCGCCTTCTCTTTTTACTAGCAGGGGAGCGGTTTTATGAAAAGGCATGAAACACAGAAACTTGAGAATGGTAAAGAAGATTCCAGCGTATATTCTCCAACGGAAAAATTCGAACAGTCTCAGGGAGCGGGCCCGCTGAATAAGGAGGGACTTAAACGGATAAATGGCTTTCCAAAAGCCATTAAATTTATTGGCATCCTGTTGTTCGGAGGGCTTGGGCTGATGATCGCGATCGCTTTATTTTTGCAGATTTTTCTAAAATAGAGAAGGATTCGGATCGGCATCTATTGTACGGCTGTCTATTAGAAGTTATACTATAGTATTGAAAACTCTAATTTCTACAGTCGTCAGCCGATGCTGACTGCAGCGATAAAGCAGTAAGTGAAAGGAGCATTCTCCATGAACGAGAAACAGCGCGAGGAAAACAGCCAGGTAAACCCTGAAGCTAAAAAAACAGAAAAAGACTACAGCAAATATTTTCAGGCTGTATATATGCCGCCTTCATTAAAAGATGCAAAAAAACGAGGCAAAGAAGACGTTCAGTATCAAAGTGATTTTTCCATCCCCGAAGAATTCAAAGGCCTTGGAAACGGCAAGAAATTTTACATCCGTACATACGGATGCCAGATGAACGAACATGATACAGAAGTCATGGCTGGTATTTTTGCAGCCTTGGGCTATGAAGCTACCGATTCCACGGAAGATGCAGACGTCATCCTGCTGAACACGTGTGCGATCCGGGAAAATGCTGAAAATAAAGTGTTTGGGGAGATCGGGCATCTAAAGCCGCTCAAGCTCGAAAAACCGGGGCTGCTCGTTGGAGTTTGCGGCTGTATGTCACAGGAAGAATCGGTCGTAAACAAAATCATGCAGAAGCATCCGCATATCGATATGATCTTTGGGACCCACAATATCCACCGCCTGCCGCACATTTTAAAAGAAGCTTACCTTTCAAAAGAGATGGTCATCGAGGTTTGGTCTAAAGAAGGCGACGTCATCGAGAACCTGCCGAGAGTACGGAAAGGGACGACTAAAGGCTGGGTGAACATCATGTATGGCTGTGATAAATTCTGCACGTACTGCATCGTCCCGTATACACGCGGAAAAGAGCGGAGCCGCCGTCCGGAAGAAATCATTCATGAAGTGCGGCAGCTTGCCGCGCAAGGATATCAGGAAATCACTCTTCTCGGCCAGAACGTAAATGCTTATGGTAAAGACTTCAAAGATCTAGACTATGGCCTTGGGGATTTAATGGACGAACTGCGAAAAATCGATATTCCGAGAATCCGCTTCACAACAAGTCATCCCCGTGACTTCGATGACAGGCTGATCGAAGTTCTCGCTAAGGGCGGTAACCTGCTCGATCATATTCATCTGCCGGTTCAATCCGGAAGCTCGGAAGTGCTGAAGCTGATGGCAAGAAAATATACGCGGGAGCACTATATAGAGCTTGTCCGTAAGATCAGGACTGCTATGCCGAACGCGACCCTTACTACTGATATTATTGTAGGGTTCCCGAACGAGACCGATGAGCAGTTCGAAGAGACCCTCTCCCTATACAGGGAAGTGGAGTATGACAGTGCCTATACCTTCATTTACTCCCCGCGCGAAGGTACGCCTGCCGCAAAAATGCAGGATAATGTGCCGATGAGAGTCAAAAAGGAACGCCTTCAGCGTCTGAACAGCTTAGTGAAAGAAATTTCTGCCAAGAAAATGAAGGAATATGAGGGGAAGGTTGTCGAAGTATTAGTCGAGGGCGAGAGCAAAAACAACCCGGATGTTCTTGCCGGCTATACGGAAAAAAGCAAACTCGTCAACTTCCGCGGTCCAAGAGAAACGATCGGCAACATCGTGAAGGTAAAAGTCACGAAAGCCAAGACCTGGTCGCTTGACGGAGAGATGGCAGAAGAAGCGATTGAGGTGAAGTAGAGGATGACACAGTTTACTAAGGAAGAAATCGTGGCACGGGCAAGAGAATTAGCCCAGATGATCTCTGAAACAGAAGAAGTCGATTTTTTCAAAAAGGCAGAAGCGCAGCTGAACGGCAATGAAAAAGTCCGCAGTATGATCGCGAGCATCAAGAGCCTGCAAAAACAAGCGGTCAATTTCCAGCATTACGGAAAAACCGAAGCACTGAAGCAAGTCGAAGAAAAGATCGACCGCATCCAGGAAGAGCTGGACGAGCTGCCGATCATTCAGGAATTTAAAGACTCCCAGGTGGAAGTGAACGATCTGCTTCAGCTTGTTGCCAATACCATTTCCAACCAGGTAACCGACCGTATCATCGAAACAACGGGCGGCGACCTGCTCGCAGGCGAAACCGGCTCAAAAGTAAAAAACAGCCCCGGCGGAAGCTGCTGAATAAAATAGGGATAAAGACTGCCAGGAAACCGGCAGTCTTTTTTCTTTGGATTGAGAAAGCTGTTTGGTTTAGAGACGAAAACATTTCATTCTTGCGGTTTCTTGGTTAGCTGCCTGAGAGGTGAAAAGAGATTGGTACGTGAACATGTTAAGTTGGCACGTAACCTGTGGTTTCCGGCACGAAAGTCGATGGTTCCGGCGTGTAACCCGAGGATATGGGCACGTAAAAAGAGATTGGCACGTAATCTCTGGTTTTCGGCACGAAACTGGGTGGTTCCGGCACGTAAACGAAAGATCCCGGCACGTAAAAAAAGTTTGGCACATAAACATCTGATGTTGGCACGTAATCTCTGGTTTTCGGCATGAAACTGGGTGGTTCCTGCACGTAAACGAAGGATCCCGGCACGTAAAAAAGTTTGGCACGTTGCACTCAGTTTCGCTATCCAGCTCCGAGCGCTAGCCGTTCGGACGCTTCGCTCCTTCGGTCGAGGGCCCGCAGGAGGCGGGTCCGTTCTGCGTTGCGGCAGGATGCCGCGCCTTTAGCAGAACTTCCTTACTAGAAGCGCCCTTCCAACTAATGCATACCAATTATTTTCGTTGCACTTGGTTTCGCTATCCAGCTCCGGCGGCTAGCTCTTCGGCCGCTTCGCTCTCTCGGTCAGGGGCCCGCAGGATGCGGGTCAATTCTGCGTTGCGACAGGACGTCGCGCACTTAGCAGAATATCCTTAAAAGCGCCCCTCGGTCGAGAGCTCCACCGTCCTTCAGAGCTAAGCAAGCCGCCTTCCAAGTAATGCATACTAAATCTTTTCCGTTGCACTCAGTTTCGCTATCCAGCTCCGGCGGCTAGCTCTTCGGCCGCTTCGCTCTCTCGGTCAGGGCAAAAAGCGCCCTTCGGTCGAGAGCTCCACCGTCCTTCAGAGCTAAGCAAGCCGCCTTCCAAGTATGCATACTAAATCTTTTCCGTTGCACTTGGTTTCGCTATCCAGCTCCGGGCGCTAGGGCGCAGGGTCATTTCGCTCCCTCGGTCGAGGCAAAGTGCGCCTCTCGGTCGAGAGCTCCAATGTCCCAGTCGCCCAGAGCAAGCGCCCTTCGCTTTTATTTTTTAGGCACATTTTTTTGGGCTCATGCATACATATGAAGTAGGAACGTCATGGACTAAGCAGACATGTGTGCTTTGTTCCGTGTGAATAAAAGAAGGATCAATATGAACCCAGCATACGATGGAATGAATATTGATTGAGGAGGGTATGCTTGAATGTCTGAGTATAGAGAAATCATTACTAAAGCGGTTGTAGCGAAGGGGCGCAAGTTCACTCAATGCACGCACACGATCTCCCCGTCTCAAAGACCAACCAGTATTTTAGGCGGCTGGATTATCAACCATAAATATGAACCGCACAAAGTTGGTAAAACAGTCGAGGTTGCCGGTACGTACGATATTAATGTCTGGTATTCGTATGATGATAATACGAAGACAGAGGTCGTAACAGAACGGGTCAAGTATGTGGACACGATCAAACTCAAATACAGAGACAACAATTTCCTTGATGATGATCATGAGGTATGTGCAAAAGTGCTGCAGCAGCCAAACTGTCTGGAGGTTACGATTTCTCCGAACGGGAACAAGATCATTGTTCAGGCTGAGCGTGAAGTGATGGCCGAGGTGATCGGCGAGACAAAGGTTTGTGTCCTGGTGCATACAGGGGATACGAATGATGAGGATGAGTGGGAAGAAGATCTTGAGGATGAGTTCGAGGATTTAAATCCTGAATTTTTAGGCGGAGAAGCAGAAGAGTAAAAAACTAGGAAGCTGTCCTTCCTAGTTTTTTTGTGCCCATTTTTCCCCGGGGTAAAACGGAGGCTTGGTATGTTATAATAAAGAGTGTTTTTGATTAGGATAGGCAATGGGGGATATACATGGCTACTTACACGCCGATGATGCAGCAATATTTAAAGATTAAGGCAGAGTACGAGGATGCCTTTTTGTTTTTTAGATTAGGAGATTTTTATGAGATGTTCTTTGAAGATGCAGTGAATGCGTCTCAGGAACTGGAGATTACCCTGACGAGCAGGGATGGCGGATCCAGCGAACGGATTCCGATGTGCGGGGTTCCGTATCATTCTGCTCCCAATTACATAGAACAGCTGATTCAAAAAGGATATAAAGTGGCCATCTGCGAACAGACGGAAGATCCGAAGCAGGCAAAAGGTGTTGTTCGGCGCGAAGTGGTCCAGCTGATTACTCCCGGAACGGTCATGGAAGGAAAAGGCGTGTCCGAAAAGGAAAACAATTTCCTTGTCAGCGTCACGGTGCTTGAAGATGGATTCGGCTTTGCTGTTGCTGATGTGACAACCGGGGAAAACAGCGTGACCAAAACGGAAAGGTTCGATGAAGTACTGAATGAGATCTATTCACTTGGAGCGAAAGAAGCGGTCATCGAGAGCACGATGGCAGAAGATTTTCAAAAACAGATGAGGGACCGGTGCGGAGTTGCGGTCTCCTATGAAAATGAAGATTCGGTCGAAGGTGAAGCACTGTCCCTTCTGCACCCGATCAGCAGTCCTGACCTGAAAAGGTCTTTCGCGCGCCTGTTCCATTACATGATCCGGACACAGAAGAGGAGCCTAGAACACCTGCAGGAAGTGCAGCAGTATGAGCTCAGCTCGTTCCTTAAAATGGATCTGTATTCCAAGCGCAACCTGGAGCTGACAGAGACGATCCGCAGTACAGGTAAGAAAGGCTCTCTCCTGTGGCTTCTGGATGAGACGAAAACCGCGATGGGAGGAAGGCTGTTAAAGCAATGGATGGACAGGCCGCTGATCGACCGCAGGAAAATAGAAGAGCGGCTTGAAATGACCGAGGTGCTTTTGCAGAAGTTTTTTGAAAGAGAGGATATCCGTGAAGGGCTGAAGGAAGTGTATGATCTGGAGAGACTGGCGGGAAGGGTCGCCTATGGAAACGTAAACGCCCGTGACCTGATCCAGCTGAAAAAGTCCCTGCAGCGGATCCCTTCCCTTACAGAGCTTGTAAAGGCACTGGAGCATCCTTTTGCTGAGAAGCTTGCTGAAAAAATGGATCCTTGCGAAAGCCTGGAGGAACTCCTTGAAGCATCATTGGTCGAGCAGCCTCCGATCTCAGTCAAAGAGGGCAATATGATGAAGGATGGCTATAACAGCCAGCTTGATCAATACCGGGATGCGGGCAGAAACGGCAAGACGTGGATTGCCGAGCTTGAGGCTAGCGAAAGAGAGCGGACCGGGATCCGTTCCCTCAAAGTGGGTTACAATCGAGTTTTCGGGTATTACATTGAAATCACAAGAGCGAATCTTCATCTTCTGCCTGAAGGCACGTATGAACGAAAACAGACCTTGACGAATGCCGAACGGTTTATTACCCCGGATCTGAAGGAAAAAGAAGCGCTCATACTGGAAGCAGAAGATAATATGTCCCAGCTCGAGTATGAGCTGTTCCTTGGACTGCGGGAGCAGGTCCGTGAATTTATCCCGCGGCTGCAGTCACTTGCCAAATGCATCAGCGAGCTGGATGTGCTTCAGTGCTTCGCTGCGGTCAGTGATAAACGGCGCTATACACGACCTGTTTTTTCAGATGGTGAAATGGACATTACCGGCGGGCGCCATCCTGTTGTCGAGAAAGTCCTGCAGACACAGGAGTATGTACCGAATGACTGCAGAATGGGCAATGAGATGGAGCGCAGCATCCTGCTGATCACCGGCCCTAACATGTCCGGTAAGAGCACCTATATGAGGCAGGTGGCCCTGACGGCAATCCTTGCCCAGATCGGCTGTTTTGTTCCGGCAGAAAAAGCTGTATTGCCTGTGTTTGACCAGATATTTACACGAATCGGCGCTGCAGATGATCTCATTTCCGGCCAAAGTACATTCATGGTTGAAATGCTGGAAGCCAGGAATGCAATCGTTCACGCTACCGGGAAGAGCCTGATCCTGTTCGATGAAATCGGGAGGGGGACGTCCACTTATGACGGAATGGCTCTCGCTCAGGCGATGATTGAATACATTCATAACCATATCGGGGCTAAAACTCTTTTTTCTACTCATTATCATGAACTAACCGTCCTTGATCAGGCGCTCAAGTCCTTGTCAAACGTGCACGTCAGGGCAGTTGAACGGAACGGCCGGGTCGTGTTCCTTCATAAAATCGCAGAAGGGCCTGCTGATAAAAGCTACGGGATCCATGTAGCAGAGCTTGCAGAACTTCCTGCTGAACTGATCCAGAGAGCACAGGAGATCCTTGAGAAACTCGAGAAACAGCCGAAACCTTCTCAGGAAAATGCTCCAGAGCCTCCTGCTGCTGTTCATGATGAAGAAGCCCAGCTTTCATTTTTTGCAGAAGGAAATCCAAGGAAAAAGCGGAAGCAGGATGCCGGGGATCACAGCCTGAAATCTGCTCTGCTTGAGCTGAATCTGCTTGAAATGACGCCGCTTGAAGCCATGAATAAGCTTTTTGAGCTGCAGAAAAAAGCCAGATAACAGAAAGGAGCCAAAAGACCATGGGCAAGATTGTTCTGCTCGATGACCAGCTCAGCAATAAAATTGCCGCAGGGGAAGTGGTTGAAAGGCCCGCCTCTGTTGTCAAAGAGCTGACTGAAAACGCGATTGACGCAAACAGCACCGTCATTGAGATTCAAATAGAAGAAGCGGGGCTTGGATCAATCCGCATCATTGATAATGGCGACGGAATCGAACCGGAAGACTGTCTGAATGCTTTCCAGCGGCATGCGACAAGTAAAATTAAAGATGAAAATGATCTGTTCCGGATCCGCACCCTTGGATTCAGGGGGGAGGCATTGCCGAGTATTGCTTCTGTCGCACACGTCGAAATGAAGACGAGCAGCGGCAGGACAGAAGGAACGTATATAAAGCTTGCCGGCGGAAAGATAGAGGATCACACGGCCGCCTCCAGCAGAAAAGGAACGGATATCACCGTTTCCAATCTGTTTTTCAATACTCCAGCCCGGCTGAAATATATGAAAACCGTGCATACAGAATTGGGGAACATCAGTGATACCGTCAACCGTCTCGCTATGGCAAATGCCGGTATATCGTTCAAGCTTGTCCACAATGGCAAAACCCTGCTGCACACGAACGGGAATGGAGATGTCCGGCAGGTTATTGCGGCAATCTATGGACTGCCGGCTGCAAAAAAAATGATACCTGTCTCTATGGAGTCACTGGACTTTCAAGTTAAAGGATTTGCCGCGATGCCGGAAGTGACCAGAGCATCCCGCAATTACATTTCTACGATCATCAACGGCCGCTTTGTCAAAAATTATGCACTCACGAAAGCGATCATGGAAGGCTATCATACCCTTTTACCGATCGGACGCTACCCGATCATTTACCTGGATATAAGGATGGATCCGCTTCTCGTGGATGTGAACGTCCATCCATCAAAAATGGAAGTCAGGCTAAGCAAGGAAGCGGAGCTTTTTGAACTCGTATCAGGCGGAATAAAAGCAGCTTTTAAAAAAGAAACGCTCATCCCCGGTTCCGGTTTTCAGAAAGCGAAGCCGGCCATACAAAAGGATGAGCAGCAATATTTATCCTTCGAAGAAAAACGGGAGGAAAGCAAGCCTGACCCTGCGGTCACGGATTATCGAAAGGTACTGGAAAAAAGACCGGAAGAAGTGCCTGACGCACCGTCCTTTGGATGGCCTGAGCCTGTTGTTCCGGTTGAAACCACGGAGCATACAATCAGGGAAACCCCTGCAGATGAGGCTCCGGAAAAAGCAGAGCCGCGGGTGCCTCCTCTATATCCGATCGGACAGATGCACGGCACGTATATCCTTGCCCAAAATGAGACTGGTCTTTATATGATTGACCAGCACGCTGCCCAAGAGAGGATCAAATATGAATACTTCCGGGATAAAGTCGGCCGGGCGGAAAAGGAAGTACAGGAAATGCTTGTGCCGATAACCCTCCATTATTCGCATGACGAATCCATCCGGATCAGCGAGCATATCGGCTCGCTTGCAGAAGTAGGTGTCTTTCTGGAGCCGTTTGGCGGAAGCAGCTTTATCATCCGGTCCCACCCTCAGTGGTTTCCTGCCGGCAGGGAGCAGTTTGTGATTGAAGAGATGATCCAGCAGGTTCTGGACTTGAAAAGGCCGGATGTGAAAAAACTGCGTGAAGAGGCTGCCATTCTGATGAGCTGCAAGGCATCGATAAAGGCAAACCGTTACTTGAGGCAAGACGAAATGACCGCTCTTCTCGATGAGCTCAGAAGATCGGAAGACCCGTTCACCTGTCCGCACGGCAGGCCGGTGATCATCCATTTTACTACCTATGAGATGGAAAAAATGTTTAAACGAATCATGTAGCGTTTCCGTCACACTGTCTGAAGCTCCTGTGTACCCTGTTTGTATAAGATAAGGGAGGGGGAGTTTGATGAGAGCTGTGTTTGCACCGCCTCATTGTCCTTCGCACAGCCATGTTTTTCTGATCGAGACATCAACTGCTGAAGGGCACAGTCATGTTATGGACGGTTTTACAAAGCCGGTCAACGGAAATGCCTTTGACCGCCATACCCATTTTTACAGCGGCATAAGCTCTTATGAAGAGAAGCATTATCACAGGTTTTACGGCCAGACCGGACCCGCTGTACCCCTGCCGGATGGGACTCATTACCACAGTATGGAGGGCAGGACGTATTTCAACTATAACCAGCCGCCCGGTACGGTCACAGGCGGCGTGCAATATGCAGAGGGAGTGGTGGAGCGCCATTACCATCTGTTCAGCGGAATGACCGGAAATCCGGTGGGAATCGACCAGCCCGGATGGTATAGATGGCCCGTTTACTGGCGATAATGGGTACGCGGCCTGAAATCATGCTATACTGGGTTCTGGATTGCAGGAATTGAGAGAGTGATGAAGTTTGTCTGAAAAACAAAATGTGCTGGTCATTATCGGACCGACAGGGGTTGGCAAAACCAGTCTGAGTCTTGATGCAGCAGAGCGATACAACGGAGAAATTATCAGCGGGGATTCCATGCAGATCTACCGCGGCATGGATATTGGAACCGCAAAAATCAGAAAAGAAGAGATGAGGGGCATTCCCCATCATCTCATTGATATCAGGGATCCTGATGAAAGCTTCTCGGCAGCCGATTTTAAGGAGCTTGCCCGGGGGGCTGTAGAGGATATTGCTTCTAGAGGGAAGCTCCCGATTATCGCAGGGGGCACGGGACTTTATATTCAGTCGCTGCTGTATGATTACAGCTTTTCCGAACAGCCCTCTGACCCTGAATACCGGCAAGAGCTGGAGAAGGCAGCGGAAGAAAAAGGTGCGGAGTATGTCCACGGCCTGCTTCAGGCAGCGGATCCGGAATCAGCTGAGCGCATTCATCCGAATAACGAAAGACGAGTCATCCGTGCTCTGGAAATTTACAGAAGTTCAGGGAAAACGATGACGGAGCAGCTGGCGGCCCAGAAGCGGGAGGAACACTTCCAATCTGCAATTATAGGCTTGACGATGGACCGTGAAACCCTGTACTATCGAATTAACCGGCGGGTTGAAGCGATGATGGAACAGGGGCTTGAGGAAGAAGTATCCCGGCTCTACGGATCCGGGCTGCGGAATACCCAGTCTGTTCAGGCAATCGGCTATAAAGAACTGTACGAATTTCTTGAAGGCCGGGTCTCTCTGGATGAAGCATGCGAAAACCTGAAGCAGAATTCCAGAAGATATGCGAAACGGCAGCTTACCTGGTTCCGGAACAAAATGGACGTTCAATGGTTTGATTTGACTCCTCCGGCGGATTATGAAAAGAAGCTTGACGAAATTTTTACATACATTGCAGGAAAGCTTCATCTTTAATCGAATAGTAACTTTATAGAGACATGAGGAGGACAAAACATGAAACAAGCAATCAATATTCAGGATCAGTTTTTGAACCAGCTGCGCAAGGATGGAGTTTTTGTCACCGTATTTCTTCTCAACGGATTTCAGTTGAGAGGACTGGTAAAAGGATTTGACAATTTCACTGTGATGCTTGAAACCGAAGGCAAGCAGCAGTTAATTTATAAGCACGCCATCTCAACCTTTGCACCTCAGAAAAACATCCAGCTTGAAACCGAATAATTGACATTTGTCCTGTTACCGCATGCCGCCCGGCATGCGGTTTTTATTTAGGATCCGGTGAGTTTCCCTGCGCAGCTGCCAGTCTTACTGGAAGATGGAAGGCGGGCACTTGATTTGCAGGGGTTGTACACCGGCAGAGAGTGAATACATATTAGAAGATACAGGAAAACAATAGGCATCTGTCACGGCTGGTGCCCAGCCGGCGTATAGTAATGGAGAAAGCTGAGGTGAAACTCTTGGATCAGGCAGTTACTTACAAAAATAACGGACAGATCAATATCATATTAAACGGCCAGTCTAAATCAGCTAGGGAAGCAGAAGGGAAAGGCTATGACCTTGTCCTGCCGAAAGCGGATTTCAAGCATGCCATTCTCAGACAAATAGAAGATGAAATGAGCGCATTAGTCGGAATGGAGGAAATGAAAAAAAACATAAAAGAAATTTATGCCTGGATCTTTGTCAGCCAGAAACGGGAGGAGCAGGGCCTGAAGGCTGGAAAGCAGGCTCTTCATATGATGTTTAAAGGGAATCCCGGTACCGGGAAAACAACGGTGGCCCGGCTGATCGGCAAATTGTTCTGCCAGATGAATGTTTTGTCAAAAGGCCACTTGATCGAAGCGGAACGGGCAGATTTAGTAGGGGAGTATATCGGCCATACCGCCCAAAAGACACGGGATTTGATAAAAAGATCCCTTGGAGGCATCCTCTTCATCGATGAGGCATACTCTCTCGCCCGCGGGGGTGAAAAGGACTTTGGAAAAGAGGCCATCGACACGCTTGTAAAGCATATGGAGGATAAGCAGCACGAATTTATTCTGATCCTCGCAGGCTACTCCAGGGAGATGGACCATTTTCTTTCACTCAATCCCGGGCTGCATTCCAGGTTTCCTCTCGTGATCGATTTTCCGGATTATTCCGTAGACCAGCTGATGGACATATCCAGGAGAATGATCGAGGAGAGAGAATATGTCTGGAGCAGGGAAGCGGAGTGGAAGCTCAGAGATTATCTGATGACAGTTAAAAGCATGACCCAGCCGTCAAAATTCAGCAACGGAAGGTTTATCAGAAACGTGATTGAAAAATCGATCAGGGCACAGGCGATGCGGCTTCTTCTCGCTGACCGTTATACGAAGGAAGAATTGATTACAATTAAGGCCCAGGACCTGCAAATCCGGGAAGAAAAGCCGCTCTGAGCGGTTTTTTTTATGGAAATATAATGATTCCCGAAAGGATATTTGCAGATAATGTTGAAATTGTGTGAATCTTGTCAATAAACTGGTTTGTTTTTGATGAAAACGGGTAAATGGGTAGAGGGGAAGACTCACTTTTTAATGATATGATTAAAAAGAAATCTGAATGTTGCGAAAGATGGGAGGAAGGTTTTTGAAAAATTCTCGGTGGAACATCATGAAAATCCTTACGGCTGCAATGCTGCTGCTATTGGCGGGCTGCGGGCAGGGAGGAAGCGGGAAAGCGCAGATTGACTTTATGTGGTTCTCCGACGGCGGGGAAGGCGAAGTTATGAAGGATATTATTGAAGAATATGAAAAGCAGCATCCGGAAGTGGATATTAATCTTGTGGAAGTTGCTTTCAAGGATGTAAAAACAAAGCTTAAAACGATGATTGCAGGAGGCAAACCCCCGGCAATGGTAAGGATTAATGATACATATGAATTTGCTGATTATGCGATTGACCTGACGGATTATGTCGGAGATCAGGACAAGTTCACAAGCCAGTTTGAAGATTCCATAAAACCGTTCTACGTTATCAACGACCGGATTATCGCCGCTCCAATGGACATAACCGCGAACGGTATGTATTACAATAAGGACCTTTTTAAAAAGGCGGGAGTGGAAGTCCCTCAGTCACCGGATGAAATCTGGACGTGGGGAGAGTTCCGCGAAGCTCTTAGTAAAATCAAAGATTCCGGTGAAGCGCGCTACCCGATGGTGTGGGATTTTTCCGGCCACCGCTGGTCGACCATGATGTATGAATATGGCGGACAATTGTTCAGCGAAGATCTGAAAAAGGCAGAAGTCAACAGCCCTGAGGCCGTTAAAGCGCTCAAAGAATTTAAAGCGATGCACGAGGAGGGCCTCATGCCGGATTCGGTATGGCTGGGCGGGGAAAACCCGAACAATCTGTTCCGCTCTGGTACAGTTGCTGTTCATCTGGCGGGCAACTGGATGATGGGAAGCTATAAAGATATTACCCATTTTGACTGGGGAGTAACCTATCTGCCTCAGGAGGACAGGCGTTCATCAGTCCCGGGCGGAAAATACGTGATGGGCATGAAGGGTACGGGTGTCGAAAAAGAGACTGCAGAATTTATCAAATATCTATCTACAAAAGAAGTAAATGCGGAATACATTGAGCGTTCGCTTTTCCTCAGTGCGAGGAAGGATAATAAGAATTTAAGTTATCCGCTCGATGACAAGATGTTTGAAGTATTCACTGATGAGTTCAAAAACACAGCTCCGGAAGCAGCGCGTGACTGGTCATACCAGCAGGTTATATCCAAAAATGCGGGTGACCTGACGACAGGGATCTCCAAAGCGCTTAAAGGAGAGTCCACACCGCAGGAAGCACTCGATGAAGTGGCTAAAATCTTCAATGAGACAATTGCGCAGAACAGTGAAAAGCCATAAAGGAGGGTGAAAAACAATGGTGGTGGAAAAGTCAAAAGCGGTCTCGGTGCCGATTAAGAAAACAAAAGTCCAGTCAATGAAAAAAGAGCAGAGCAGAAGAAAATGGGCACCTTATCTATTCGTTCTTCCCAATTTGCTCATATTCCTGACGTTTATCATTATTCCGGCTCTGATGGGTCTGGTCTATTCATTCACAAGATACAATGGCGTTTCTGAGATGACCTTTATCGGACTGGAAAACTACGTCCGGCTATTCAACAATCCGGAATTCTGGAAGATCATGATGAACACCATCTATTATGCAGCATTGGTCGTTCCGCTCGTTTTTGCAATCTCACTCGGCATTGCCGTTTTGATGATTAAAGAAATGAGGGCGAGAGGCATTTTCAGAGCCATCATATTCTGGCCGACGATGATCTCATTCATTATTGTCGGTCTGTCCTGGAAATGGATTTTCGGAGACAGTTTCGGCATCATCACGTACTTGCTGGAAGCATGGGGCCTGCCTTCGGTAAAATGGCTGTCGGATCCCGCTGTAGCAAAAATCACCATCGTTATTGCGACGATTTGGGCAAGGGTCGGGTTTTTTATGGTCATCTTTATTGCAGGCCTTCAGGCGATACCCGCTTCTTATTACGAAGCTGCACAGATTGATGGGGCGAACCGCCGCCAGCTTTTCTGGAAAATTACGTTTCCGCTGTTGAAGCCGACGAGTCTGCTCGTGTTTATGCTGTTGATCGTCGAGTCTGTCAAAGCCTATCCGCTCATTTTCTCCCTTACCGGAGGAGGGCCGGCTAATGAAACGAAACTAATGGTCCAGTACATCTTTGAGTTCGGGTTCACGAAGAGTGAGGTCGGATATGCAAGCGCCATGTCGGTCATATTGTTCCTGCTGATCGGGATTTTCACCCTGATTCAATTCAAGTGGGCGAACGGAGGTAAAATCGATTGACACAGAGAGCCGGATTTTTTACGTATTTTGCTTTGATACTGCTGGCATTGCTTTTTATCGCCCCTGTATTTTGGATTTTCCTTTCTTCATTGAAAGGACCGATCGACTTGTATGCCTGGCCGCCTAAATTCCTGCCGGAGTCCTTTTCTCTTGAAAACTTTATCGCGGCGTTCAGCAAAGGGAATTTCGGGCTTTACTTCTTTAACAGCGCTGTTGTAGCGGTGGCAGCCACTCTTTTGACGCTTTTGATCAATACGATGGCCGGGTATGCGCTCTCAAAGTTCCGGTTCAAGGGAGATACCCTGATCCTGTTCCTGTTTCTTTCGACTTTAATGATTCCCATTGAGGTCATCATGACGCCGATTTTTACTGTCATCAGCAAGCTCGGACTGTATAACAATCTGCTCGGACTGATCATTCCGCCGGCTGCCACGCCGATGGGAGTGTTCCTGATCAGACAGTACCTTCTGACCGTGCCGGATGATCTGCTGGAAGCAGCAAGGATGGATGGAGCCGGTGAGTGGAGAATTTTCTGGACGATCATTGTTCCGATTGCAAAGCCGGTTATCGCGGTGCTGACGATTTTCTCCTTTATGTGGAGATGGGATGATTTTATCTGGCCGCTGATTGTCATCAGTGATCCATCCAAGTACACGATTCAGCTGGCACTGGCGAATTTCATCGGAGAGTTCAGGGTGGACTGGGGCAGCCTGCTTGCCATGTCTGTGGTCACAATGATCCCGATCCTGATAGTCTTCCTTATTTTCCAAAAACAGTTCATCAAAGGAATTGCTACGTCGGGAATGAAAGACTAATAGAAAAAAAGCGCAGATTCTGCGCTTTTTTTATTGTTCAAGATGGCGGTCGCGATCATAAAAGCTTCTGGTGGGCAGTCTCCATTGATACGTATAGGAAAGGATCCGGAGCAGGGTAATAGCCGCGAACAGGGTATACAGTTCGAGCGGGGACTGGCCCCACCCCAGCCCGATCGCCAATCCGCCGATAATGGCCCAGACAGCATAGATTTCAGAACGGAGGACGAGCGGTTTCCTGCGCGCGAGCACATCCCGGATGATTCCGCCGCCGCTCCCGGTTAAAACGGCTGCAACGATAACCGCGCTCAGGGGATGTCCCATGTTCGCAGCATACAGTGCACCCTGGATGGCGAATGCAGACAGACCGATCGCATCTGTAATGTTCCCCCACCTGTTCCAATGCTTGAGCAGCCTTTGCGGGAAAAGAAAGACCGCTGTGATAAAAAACAGGGCGATCTGAAAATACAGTCCCTGCTCCCATAATGCTGAGACCGGTACGCCGATAAGCAAGTTCCGTATCGCGCCCCCGCCAAACGCTGTCACAATTCCAAGTATATAAACGCCAAAGATATCGTACTCTTCTTCCATGGCCACAATGGCCCCGCTGATGGCAAAAGCTGCTGTGCCGATCATGCTTAATACTTCCCAAGTCATCGCTTTCTCCTTTTCATGTTCAACCGTATCGATTTTAGCTTCTGTTCCCCAATTTATCAATGATTTTTTTAAAAACCGGTGCAAAAATGGTATGATAAGTTTAATCTTACATTTAAGCGGCTGCAAAAGCATTTGCAAGTGTCCGCTAAAAAGGCAGGAATGACGATTGAACGAATTTTCACATACACAGCCTGAGAAGGCGATTATTGTCGGGTGCCAGCTTTCTTTCGTGTCGGATGAGCAGTTCCGCTATTCAATGGAAGAGCTGGTTTCCCTTATTAAAACAGCAAAAGGCCAGTCCATCGCTTCTGTAACCCAGAAACGGGACCGTCTTCATCCGGCTACCTGCATTGGGAAAGGAAAGCTTGAAGAATTGAAGGCGCTCACCGAAGAGTATGAACCGGATGCAGTGATCTTCAACGGCGAGCTTTCGCCGAGCCAGATCAGGAACCTGCAGCGGGAGCTAGATGTGAAGGTGATCGACCGCACGCAGCTCATTCTTGATATTTTTGCCCAGCGTGCCCAGACCCGTGAAGGAAAGCTGCAGGTTGAGCTTGCCCAGCTCGATTATCTGCTTCCAAGGCTAAGCGGGCAGGGGATCCATCTTTCCAGGCAGGGAGGCGGAATCGGCACGAGAGGTCCGGGTGAAACCCAGCTTGAGACAGACAGACGGTACATTAACAGGCGGATGGTGGAGATCAAGCAACAACTGCAGACGGTCATAAGCCACCGGGAAAGGTACCGGGAGAGGCGTAAACGGAATAAAGCGTTCCAAATCGCACTTGTGGGCTACACGAATGCCGGAAAATCCACCCTGTTTAACCGGCTGACAGAAGCAGACAGCTTTGAAGAGAATCTGTTATTTGCAACACTGGACCCGATGACCCGGAAAATCAAACTTCCGAGCGGCTATCAGGCTCTTCTGACAGATACGGTCGGGTTCATACAGGATCTGCCGACAACATTGGTTGCAGCCTTCCGTTCTACGCTGGAGGAGGCAAAAGAAGCAGATTTTATTCTCCATGTGGTGGATACGTCCAGTGAGGACAGCATAAACCATGAAAAGACGGTTTTCGGGCTGCTCAATGAATTGGAAGCAAGCCGCATTCCAAGACTGACCATCTACAATAAAAAGGACGAGATGCTTCCGGATTTCACACCCAATACGGCTGACCCCTACCTCATTATGAGTGCCTTGAACCCCGGGGATATCAGCGCATTAAGAGAGAAGATCGAAGAACGGGTCATACAGGAAATGGTTCCGTACAGCCTGGAACTTCCGCCTGATCAGGGAAGAATGATTTCTCAGCTGAAGCAGGATACGATCGTACAGACATTCTTTTTTAATGAAGACAAAGGGATCTATGAAATCAGCGGGTATGCCCAGGAAAACGATGCAAAAATTTCAGCACAGAATACTGCAGACAAGGATGAATGGTAAATGCTTGAACAGTTACACAATAAAGAAGTTCTTACAAAGCTGGTAAAAGAAACAGAGCAGCAGATTGCGGAGATTCACCGGAAGATCGATGAACGGATTGAATCCAATCAATACAGGGTGCTTCAGAGCTATCAGAAACATAAAGTAAGTGATTCTCACTTTATTCCTTCAACCGGCTACGGGTATGATGATAGCGGAAGGGATACGCTTGAGAAGATCTATGCAGAAGTATTCGGAGGAGAGGCGGCCCTGGTCCGCCCGCAGATTATATCGGGGACCCATGCGATTTCCATCGCACTCTTTGGCGTGCTAAGACCAGGTGATGAGCTGATCTATATGACAGGAAGGCCTTATGATACGCTTGAAGAAATTGTGGGCATCCGGGGCAGCGGCAGCGGGTCCCTTAAGGAGTTCGGCATCTCTTATCAGACCGTTGACCTCCAGGCAGACGGCAAGCCGGACTTGCAGGCTCTCAAAACGGCGATCAGCAGCAAAACGAAGATGGTCGGCATCCAGCGCTCGAAAGGGTATGCGAACCGTCCTTCCTTTACGATATCGGAAATCCGTGAAATGATCACATTTGTGAAATCCATCAATCCGGAAATCGTCGTTTTCGTTGACAACTGCTATGGTGAATTTATTGAAGAAATGGAACCTTGCCACGCCGGAGCGGATCTGATTGCCGGTTCACTGATCAAAAACCCTGGCGGGGGACTCGCTAAAACAGGCGGCTACATCGCCGGAAAAAAAGAATGGGTTGAGGCCTGTTCATTCAGGATGACTTCACCGGGCATCGGTGCAGAAGCCGGGGCTTCTTTATACAGTCTTCAGGAAATGTACCAGGGCTTTTTCCTTGCTCCGCATGTGGCGGGTCAGGCGTTAAAAGGCGCCGTTTTTACAGCGGCCCTTCTTGAAAAAGCGGGTATGAGAACGTCTCCTTCATGGGATGCACAACGGACAGACTTGATTCAAAGTGTTATTTTTGATGATCCAGAGCGGATGATTGCCTTCTGCCAGGCCATACAATATGCTTCCCCAATCAATTCCCACGTCACTCCGTATCCAAGTTATATGCCCGGCTACGAGGATGATGTGATCATGGCAGCGGGAACATTCATACAGGGAGCGAGCATAGAGCTTACAGCTGATGGGCCGCTAAGACCGCCTTATACTGCTTATGTTCAGGGCGGGCTGACTTATTCGCATGTAAAAATCGCGGTTTGCTCAAGCCTTGACAGGTTGTTCAGCCAGGAGCTCATCAAACTTTAAAGGACGGGAGACCCCGTTCTTTTTTGTGCATTTTTCCCGGAGTTATCCTGTATAAGGAAGAATGCTAGGTAAATAGAATTTTAATGTTAGGTATTCTTACATTAACTTGACACATTATATAACATTGCATATAATAGCATTAAGATTTGATAAGGAGGAAAAAGGAATGGGTGATACAATTCGACGCTCAATGCCTTTGTTTCCAATCGGGATTGTCATGCAGCTTACGGAATTGTCTGCAAGACAGATCCGTTATTATGAGGAGCATGAACTGATTTTCCCTGCCCGTACAGAAGGGAACCGGCGCCTGTTTTCGTTTAACGATGTCGATCAGCTGCTGGAAATCAAGAGCCTGATTGAACAGGGTGTCAATCTTGCGGGTATTAAACAAATCTTTAAACGGAAAGATTTGCCGGCACCTGCACAGGCTGAGCCTGTCAAAGCAGAAAAGCCGGATCTTACAGATGAAGAGCTGAGGAAGCTCCTTAGAGCCGAAATGGTTCAAAGCGGAAATTCCCGCAGGACCTCACTGAGGCAGGGAGATATGTCCAGGTTCTTCCACTGATTATGTGAGCATCAATTAAAAATATATTGTATTCAATTGGGAGGAAATGATTATGTCAAAGTATACCAAGGAAGACATCGTAAAGTTAGTAGACGAAAACAACGTCAAGTACATCCGCCTGCAATTCACGGATATCCTGGGCACGATCAAAAACGTTGAAATTCCGGTAAGCCAGCTTGAAAAAGCGCTGGACAACAAAATGATGTTCGACGGATCTTCCATTGAAGGCTTCGTACGTATTGAAGAATCCGATATGAACCTATACCCGGACCTTGATACATTCGTCATTTTTCCTTGGACATCCGAAAAAGGGAAAGTTGCCCGCTTCATCTGTGACATTTACAATCCGGATGGCACTCCGTTCGAAGGAGATCCGCGTGCGAACCTCAAACGCGTTCTTGGAGAAATGGAAGAGCTTGGCTTTACAGATTTCAACCTTGGGCCTGAACCTGAATTCTTCCTCTTCAAATTGGATCAAAGAGGCGAACCGACTCTTGAATTAAATGATAAAGGCGGATATTTTGACCTTGCTCCAACAGATCTTGGTGAAAACTGCCGCCGCGACATCGTGCTGGAGCTTGAAGAGATGGGCTTTGAAATTGAAGCATCCCACCATGAAGTGGCTCCTGGACAGCATGAGATCGACTTTAAATATGCGAGTGCAATCAGAGCATGTGATGACATCCAGACATTTAAGCTTGTTGTTAAAACCATCGCCCGCAAGCATGGCCTGCATGCTACGTTCATGCCGAAGCCGCTGTTCGGTGTTAACGGATCCGGTATGCACTGCAACCTTTCTCTCTTCAAAGAAGGAAAAAATGCTTTCTATGATGAGAATGGAGATCTGCAGCTGAGTGAAACAGCACGCCAGTTCATCGCCGGCATCATCAAGAACGCGACGGGCTTCACAGCTGTGACGAACCCGACAGTTAACTCTTACAAGCGTCTTGTACCAGGCTACGAAGCTCCTTGCTATGTGGCATGGTCCGCCCGTAACCGCAGCCCGCTGATCCGGATCCCTGCATCCCGGGGCATCTCTACACGTGTAGAAGTCCGCAGCGTTGACCCTGCAGCGAACCCATACCTTGCAATGGCAGTTCTTCTGGCAGCTGGACTTGATGGAATCAAGAACGGCCTGACTCCGCCAAAGCCGATCGACCGCAACATCTATGTGATGAACAAAGAAGAGCGCCTGGAAAACGGCATCGTCGATCTTCCATCCACACTGGCTGGAGCACTCGATGCGCTTAAAGCCAATGACGTAATCGTAAAAGCGCTTGGAGAGCATTTGTTCGAGCACTTTATCGAAGCGAAAGAAATCGAATGGGATATGTTCCGTACGCAAGTGCACCCTTGGGAGCGAGAGCAGTACATGAGCATGTACTAAGACCCAAAACCCCCTTGGCACAATTGGTGTCAGGGGGTTTTTTTGCAGTTTGGTTAGTCCAAAACCAGTGTAGCTGAAAGAGGCTTTATGTAGAATGCTGTCGAATTACTTAGAGGAAAAAGGGAAGTTAAAAAGGTTTTAAAGGATACATGAGACAAGAAAAATGAATAATGAACTGGGAGAAAATTGATGTCTCAAAATGACATTGTATTAGTTACTACAGCAACCATCATACAGGATGAAGAAGTTTTAATCATAAAGGAGAATAAACCTGCCGCATTAAATAAGTGGACCTTTCCGGGTGGTCATATTGAATATGGCGAGGACATTCTTTATGCTGCTCAAAGGGAAGTAAAAGAGGAAACAGGATACGACATAAATCTGATTGGTACTACTGGCGTATATAATTTTTTAAGCAACATCAGCAGTCAAGTAATCATGTTTCATTTTATTGGTGAAATTACGGGTGGCCGGTTACATCTTGATGAGGAGGGGATTACCGGCAGTATGTGGATTAAACTGAGCGACTTTGCTCAATTTAAGGATGATGAATTAAGAGAACCACAGGTAATAAAGCAAATCATAAGGAACTTACTAAATGAAGAGGTGCATCCAATCAGTATTTATCATGAAAAACTAGCCAGGTAATTCAATTCAGCACCGGCATGCTGGTGAATGATCATGTCCTTATGAAAAGCGCGGAACTGCGCCTCCTGAAAGGGAATATCAGAGAAGCATTCAAATCATTTGACCAGAATAGAAACGTATAGTAAGATAGTTGACGAGTCAATGATTGACCTATCAATTATATAAAAGTCTATATAGTAAGGGAGGATGCCATTGAGAGAATGCTGTGCTGAGGACGAGGAATTGTTTCACAGACTTTATGAGATCAATAAAAGCATCGTTCCTAAATTTGAACGCTGCACTGGGCTGAGCCAGTCCCGCCTGGAAATCCTTCATAAACTTTACGAAAAAGAGGAAATGACTCAGCGGGAGTTGCAGAAGGCTGTCTTGATCGATCATGCAGCTGTCACGAGACACATTAAGCAGCTTGAGGATAGGGGAAGTGTTTCCCGCCGCAAAAACCCTGAGGATACCCGCTTTACCTACGTGAAGCTGACGGATGAGGGCCGAAGAAAAATGGCTGCTTACCGGGAGGAGAAACAGAGATTTGTTTCGAATGTGCTTAAAGGCTTCACAAAGGAAGAACGGAACAGTCTTAAGGGCATGCTATCCAGGCTGCAGCAGAATATAGAAGAAATTGATTGAGGAAACCAACATCTTAGATGAACAAAAGGAGAATGGATTATGAAAACTAATGACTTTACTCAAATCGTCACAGGGCGCCGCTCAATCCGCAGCTACGACCCTGCTGTAAAAATCAGCAAAGAGGAAATGACAGAGATTTTGACAGAAGCAGCACTTGCACCATCATCTGTTAACATGCAGCCTTGGCGCTTTCTCGTTATTGATTCTGAAGAAGGTAAAGCGAAGCTTGCTCCGCTTGCAAAATTCAACCAGACACAGGTAGCCACCTCTTCAGCGGTTATTGCCGTATTTGCAGATATGAAAAGCGATCTTTATCTAGATGAAATTTATGATACAGCCGTAGAAAAAGGCCTAATGCCTGCTGAAGTCCGCGACCGTCAAGTACCGGCCATCAAAGGATTCTTTGAAAACAGCTCGTACGACCAATTGAAAGAAATGAATCTGATCGATTCAGGGCTTGTGTCAATGCAGCTGATGCTTGCCGCGCGTGCGCACGGATATGATACCAACCCAATCGGCGGGTATGAAAAAGATCAGATTGCAGAAGCTTTCGGGATGGATAAAGAACGCTATTATCCTGTTATGCTGCTGTCTATCGGCAAAGCAGCGGATCAAGGCTATCAGTCCTACCGTCTGCCAACTGAAAAAATTACAGAGTGGAAATAACACGAACCGAAAAGGAGAATGAAAAATGATTATTATTCATGCGCAATTTCAAGTAAAACCGGAAAAGGTATCTGAATTCCTGGAGGAGATTTCTGTACTCGTTTCTGCCTCAAGAGAAGAAAGCGGCAATGTTTCTTATGAGCTGATGAAGAGCACTGAAACAGATCATGCTTACACAATGGTGGAACTATGGGAAGGACAGGAAGCTGTTCAAAGCCATAATACAAGCACGCATTTTCAGGCATTTGTAGAAAAAGCACCTCAATACCTTGCAGCGCCGCTTAACGCGAGAATTTTTGCAGGGGAAGAAGTAAAGCGATAAGAGCAGTGCCGGAGCTCGGTTCCGGTGCACTATGCAAAAACCCCCGGAATCATTTCCGGGGGTTTTCGCATTCACAGCAGGACTGCAGAATGTGCGCAAGGCGGCTTCCTCTGCTTTTGCTGCTGCTTTACAAATACGAAAAACGGGTATTAAAAAACCTGATGACACCTATAATAGAAAAATATTTTACTAATGCATAAATTTTCTGTAAAATTAACTTGGAATCTATAGAAATAGCATCAGGGCAGGTACTGTACTGAAAACCGACTTATTTTATCGGTATAATCGCAATACCGGATGAAACCATGCAGACGAATGAGGTGTAAAGATTGCCATTACAAGTAACGAACAGTCCATTTAATCAGGAGCAGTCTGATTTGCTGAATCAGCTGCTGCCTTCTTTATCTCCGTCACAAAAAATGTGGCTTGCCGGATACCTGGCTGCCACAGAACAGGCTGCACCGGCCGGTACAGCTGTTCAGCAGTCTCCGGGCGGATCGGCACACGCTTCAAAAGATGTAACCATCTTATACGGGTCCCAGACAGGAAACGCCCAGGGGCTGGCTCAAAAAAGCGGCAGGAAACTGGAAGAGAACGGGTTCAAAGTAACGGTTTCCTCTATGAGTGATTTCAAGCCGAATTCGTTAAAAAAACTGGAAAATCTGCTGATTGCCGTAAGTACGCACGGAGAAGGGGACCCTCCTGACAATGCCCTTACATTTCATGAATTTCTACATGGAAAGCGCGCTCCGAAGTTAGAGGGTTTGCGGTATTCCGTTCTGTCTCTCGGGGACAGTTCGTATGAGCAGTTCTGCCAGACAGGAAAAGAGTTCGACTCACGTTTGGAAGAGCTTGGCGCAAGCAGACTTGCCCCGCGTGAGGACTGTGACCTGGATTATGATGAACCTGCTGCAGAGTGGCTCGAAAAAGTATTGGCAGAATTGCAAGGTGCGGAAGCGCAGTGTCCATCCAATGATAAGGAAATCACATACTCCGGTGAGAGTACATATACGAGGACAAACCCATTTCATGCGGAAATCCTAGAAAGCATCAATCTCAACGGCCGTGGCTCAGACAAGGAAACGACCCATTTGGAGCTCTCGCTTGAAGGTTCCGGCCTCTCCTATGAGCCAGGGGACAGTCTAGGGATTTACCCGGAAAATGATCCGGCGCTCGTGAACCTTATAATAGAAGAAATGAAATGGGACGAGGATGAGACCGTAAAGGTCAACAAGCAGGGAGAGACTAAATCTCTTAAAGAGGCGTTGACTTCAAACTTTGAAATCACCGTTTTGACGAAGCCTCTAGTAGAACAGGCAGCGAAGCTTACTGGCGGCAAAGAGCTTGGTGAACTGCTTGCACGGGAAGAAGAGCTCAAAACCTACATGAAAGGCCGAGATCTGCTTGATCTGCTCACTGATTTTGGACCTTGGAACGGAACTGCACAGGACGTATTGAACATCCTCCGCAAAATTCCGGGCAGGCTCTACTCGATTGCAAGCAGTCTCGAAGCAAATCCGGATGAGGTCCACCTCACGATTGGTGCCGTCCGGTATGAGTCGTACGGCCGTTCGCGCAGCGGAGTCTGCTCGATCCTCTGTGCAGAGCGTCTGCAGCCGGGGGATACGATTCCGGTGTACGTACAGTCCAACCAGAACTTTAAGCTTCCTGAGGACGGAGATACTCCGATCATTATGATCGGCCCGGGTACCGGAATCGCGCCTTTCCGTTCATTTATGCAGGAGCGCGAGGAGAAGGGTGCCGGAGGAGAATCATGGCTGTTCTTCGGAGACCGTCATTTTGTCACAGATTTCCTTTACCAAACAGAGTGGCAGAAATGGTTAAAAGACGGCGTCTTGACCAAAATGGATGTAGCTTTCTCAAGAGACACGGCAGAGAAGGTTTATGTACAGCACAGAATGCTCGAGAACAGTAAAGAATTATATGAATGGATCCAAAGCGGTGCCATTGTTTATGTATGCGGGGATGAGAAAAACATGGCCCATGATGTTCACAACACGCTTATAGCCATCCTTATTCAAGAAGGAAAGATGGCAAAGGAAGAAGCGGAAGCATACATCGCTGAAATGCAGCAGCAAAAAAGGTATCAGCGGGACGTTTACTGACCGCTGAAGAAGGAGCATGATTAAAAATGTCTAAGCGCACGTTAACTGCACCAGAGGGCAGTCCGAGTGATGTTGAACGGATAAAAGAAGAGAGTAAGTTCCTGCGCGGAACTCTCGCAGAATCCATGCTCGAACAAATCAGCAGCGGCATCTCAGATGATGATAACAGACTGATGAAATTCCACGGCAGCTACCTGCAGGATGACCGTGATCTCCGGATCGAGCGCCAAAAGCAAAAGCTTGAACCTGCTTATCAGTTCATGCTAAGGGTACGCCTTCCGGGAGGGGTGGCCACGCCGGAACAATGGCTTGTGATGGATGATCTGGCAGACCGGAACGGAAATGGAACCTTAAAAATCACGACTAGAATGACCTTCCAGATGCACGGTGTTTTGAAGTGGAATATGAAAAATACGATTAAGGAAATCCACCAATCGCTCATGGATACAATAGCGGCTTGCGGGGATGTAAACCGTAATGTGATGTGCAATCCGAACCCCAATCAGTCCGAAATCCATGGAGAGGTGTATGAGTGGTCCAAAAAGCTAAGTGAGTATCTGCTGCCAAAGACGAGGGCTTATCACGAGATCTGGCTTGATGAAGAGAAGGTCACCGGAGAAGAAGAGTTCTCTGAGCCGATGTACGGCCCCCTTTATCTGCCAAGAAAGTTTAAAATCGGCATTGCAGTGCCTCCATCAAACGATATCGATGTGTATTCCCAGGATCTCGGATACATCGCAATTGTAAAAGACGGCCAGCTTACAGGCTTTAATGTAGCGATTGGCGGCGGAATGGGGATGTCTCACGGGGATAAGGAAACCTACCCCCAGCTTGCAAAGGTCATCGGATTTTGCAAACCGGAACAGATCCTGGATGTGGCAGAGAAGATCATCACAATCCAGCGGGATTACGGCAACCGTTCTGAAAGAAAAAATGCGCGCTTCAAATATACAGTAGACCGGCTTGGTCTTGACAGTGTAGTTGAAGAGCTGGAAGAACGGCTTGGCTGGAAGCTCGATCCGGCTGAAGAATTCCATTTTGACCACAACGGAGACCGCTATGGCTGGATTGAGGGAACGGAAGGGACATGGCATTATACCTTATTTATTGAAGGCGGCCGTGTTGCGGATTTTGAAAACTATAAGCTGAAGACCGGCTTAAAGAAAATCGCGGGCGTGCACACAGGTGATTTCAGGCTTACAGCCAATCAGAATGTAATCATCGCAAATGTTTCTGCAGAAAAGAAAGCAGAAATCGAAGAAATCATTCAGGCTTACAGCTTGACTGACGGAGCACAATATTCCGCACTCCGCAGAAGTTCGATGGCATGTGTGGCACTCCCTACATGCGGGCTCGCAATGGCGGAGGCGGAGCGCTACCTGCCTGAGCTGATCAGCAAAATTGAAGAGATTGTAGATGAAAACGGATTGCGTGATGAAGAGATCACGATCCGCATGACCGGCTGCCCAAACGGCTGTGCCCGCCACGCTCTTGGGGAAATCGGGTTTATCGGTAAAGCACCGGGCAAATACAACATGTACTTAGGGGCTGCCTTTGATGGAAGCCGCCTCAGTAAAATGTATAGAGAGAACATAGGAGAAGATGAAATCCTGCGGGAGCTCGGAGAACTTCTTCCGCGTTATGCAAAGGAAAGAGTGCAAGGGGAGCATTTTGGCGACTACGTTATCCGTGCGGGAGTTATAGAGGCAACCACTGACGGCACAAACTTTCATCATTAAAAAAGAGATGACCGATTTTGGTCATCTCTTTTTTCTGCGCACATAGTAATTATGAAAAAGACTGGCGATCGCGCCTGCCCCAAGGCTGAATCCGATCAGGATGCCGCTGATTGCCACGCAGAACGCTATGTACTCAAAAAGAGAATAGTCTGAAAGCATACTCCAGTCAATTTTACCCTTCCAGTCTTCGATCACAAGGTTCATCCCGTAAATACCTGAAATGACCGTATAGGTAGTCAGAATAAACAGGAGATAATTATTCCGTTTCCCCGCAAGCTTTTCCTGGTTCCGGTAGAGGCTGTCCAATGTCTTTTTCACTTCATCATAAAGGGTGGAAATGTGAAACACCTGATTCATCAGAGAAGCGAGCTCCTGCCCCTCGGTGCGGCTGCTGATCTCCTTAAAATGGTACTTGCCGGAAAAGTCGGTGATTGCTGTGATGAGCTGTTCGATTTCATTCGTCCGGTTCTTTCTGTACATTAATGAATACTGGTAGGACAGCTTCAGAAGCACCATTTTATAAAAATAGTGAAGGAGCAGGCTGTAATAATGTTCACCATACATTTCTCTATAGACAGATTCCGCATGGCTGCCGCCCTGGGTAAGGCATGTAAACGAATGGTCGCTGATGATATAGTTCGTTTCAGGAGCCCACCGTGTATAGCAGTGATCTGAAACATAGTTCCTGATGTATTCCGGATTCCCGGCGGATAGATAGGGCATTCCCTTCTGGTCATATCCGTTGACCTGGCCGCACCGGAACAGATGTTCATCAGATACGCCCTTCCCGGAAGAGATGAGTGTGCTGATCACATACATTCTTTCATCCACAAAATAGGGAAGGCTTCCAAAATAAGAAGATTCGTTCTCTCCTGTTTCTATAAAAGGGACGATGCATGGAGCCACTTCCTTAAAGATGTATTCCTGTATGCTGCTGTATTCCCGGCCGCCGCTGACTGCCTTCAGATTTTTATTTTTCGCGATTTTAGGCTCAAGGATTCGGAAGTGATTTTGAAAATCCTGTACATCAGATAAAGTGAGCCCAGTTCCGGATAGCTTTGTCCTGACAGAGAGGATTCCAATTTGAAAAGGGCAAATGAAAAGATCAGCTGAAAGGACATCCGCTGTATAAGTTCTTCCTTCTTGACCATACGAAATCTGAACGGAAGACCCGATACGGGAGGAGAAGCGGCTCAGCGATTCTTTGCCCGGTTCAGGGTCAAATAACAGGTTTTCGATGAAGGGAAGAAAATACAGGTCCATCTGATCGTGGGAAACGGACCTTCCCGCTCCGTAATACCGGTCTTCGAGCTCTTTTTCACGAAGCCTGAAATAAGCATAGCCCCCTTTTTCAATGGCAGGCTTCATCTTCTTGATATCTGAATGCTTTAATGAAAACGGAAAGATAAATTGGCTTGCTGCTTCTTCAAGGAGCAATTCCCTCTCGGCAGTCATGGATCGATTCCCCCATCAGGTTAGTGGATAAAAAAAAGCCTGTCCTCTCGAACAAGCCTCTTAGTGCACCGTGCGGTAAACGCCTATTACTTTTCCAAGGATGGATACGTTGCGGAGTATGATCGGTTCCATTGAGGAATTCTCCGGCTGAAGCCTAATGTAATCCTTTTCCCTGAAGAAACGCTTTACTGTTGCTTCGTCATCCTCTGTCATGGCAACGACTATGTCTCCGTTATTCGCAGATTGCTGCTGTCTGACTACGACAAGATCTCCATCCAGAATTCCTGCTTCAATCATACTGTTTCCTGCGATTTCAAGCATAAAGACCTGTTCGTCCGGAGAAGCCAGGCGCTCCGGAATCGGAAAATACTCTTCAATGTTTTCAATGGCAGTGATCGGCAGACCGGCCGTAACCTTTCCTATGATCGGAACATTCACTACTCCGTTCTGCGGAATGTCCAGTCCCTGCTGCTCTTCTTCTGTGAGAATCTCAATGGCACGCGGTTTAGTCGGATCTCTTCTTATAAGGCCCTTGTTCTCCAGTCTGGCCAGGTGGCCGTGGACGGTGGAGCTTGATGCCAGTCCGACTGCGAGGCCGATTTCCCTGACGGACGGCGGATAGCCTTTGCTTCTGACTTCCTGTTTAATAAAATCAAGAATGTCCTGTTGCCTTTTTGATAGTTTGCTCATCCATAGCACCTCGGAGTAAGTAATTTATAGTTATTGTAGCATGATTTACCTTTGGATACAAACATAAGTTCGAAAAAAGGGCTTGACCCAAAACGTTTGTTCGTCTTATAATACAAACAGGAAATACGAACAAACATTCTGGAGGTTGAGTATTCATGTCAAAAAGCACTTTTGCTATTATAGCTTCATTTTTTGTTCTAGTCGGAGGAATTATTTTTTGTGCAGCGGGTGCAGGCAGCAGCAAAGCGATGGACGGCTATGCTAAAATAGAAATCCGCGAAGGGGATAATTTATGGGACCTTGCAACTGCGCTTAAGGACAAACACAGCCTGACCCAGATGGAATTCGTAGAATGGGTCGGCCAGGAAAACAGTCTGAATTCCATCGTGCTTAAGCCGGGTGATACAGTGTACATTCCCGTGAAAAAGGATACCCTTCATAAGCTGGACGGCACAGTTGTTGCCCTGGAGGAGTAGATCGCATAATGAAAGCCGTTATATATTGCAGAGTCAGCACAGTGAAAGAAGAGCAGGAAACTTCTTTGGGCAGGCAGAAGGAAGAGCTTGTGAAGCTGGCTGAAGAAAACAGCATAGAAGTTGTACGGGTGATAGAGGAAAAAGCGAGCGGCTATGAAGTGGAGAGAGAAGGAGTGCTTGAGCTTCTTGATGTGATCGGGAAAAAGGAAGCAGAGGTTCTGCTCATTCAGGATGAGACCCGTCTCGGCAGAGGCAGTGCACGGATGGCTATTCTCCACTGCGTATATAAGGAAGAAGCGAAAATCTATACAATAGCAGGAAAAGGGGAACTTCAGCTTTCAGAAGCGGATTCCATGGTTCTTGAAATTGTCAGTGTAGTGGAAGAATATCAGAGGAAAATTCACAATATGAAGATCCGCAGGGGCATGCGGCGGGCTGTGGAAAATGGATTCCAGCCGCAGCATAACCTGCATGATCTTTCTTCCGGAGGACGAAGGGAAAAAATAGACGTACCGATCAGCGAGATTGTGCGGTTAAGGAAGAACAAGCTGACATTCGCTGATATTGCCGCAACACTGAGAGGTTTTGGGTATTCTGTTTCCAAAGCAACCGTACATAGAAGATATCAGGAATATATGGATGAACAGGAGGCAGCCAGCGGATCTTAAAGATCTGTTCGGTTGCCTTTTCAGGCAGTTTTTTGTACGATGTCACTATCGATAGATAAAGGAGACTGCTATGCTTTCACAGGAAAAAATGAACAGAATCAATACCCTGGCCAGAAAATCAAAGTCAGAGGGCCTCACAGATAAGGAAAAAAAGGAACAGCAGGCTTTAAGGGAAGAATATTTGAAAACGTTCCGAAGCTCTGTTAAAAATACGTTGAAAAATGTGAAGATTGTTGATCCAGAGGGCAACGATGTGACCCCTCAAAAGCTGAAAGATGAAAAAAATAAACGACTGCACTGAGTGACTGCCGGGCCTGTTTGAATAAACAGGCCTATTGGTTGTACTATTCCTGCTGTACGGATATGATAAGAGTGTAAAATGTATTTCGAAAGGATGATTGAACATGACATTATCTACTATTGATTCTTTGTCGATCGCAACAATCCGGACACTGTCCATTGATGCCATTGAAAAAGCAAATTCCGGCCATCCTGGAATGCCAATGGGATCAGCTCCTATGGCGTACAAGCTTTGGACGGACCATATGAAGCAGAATCCCGGCAATCCGGACTGGTTCAACCGTGACCGCTTCGTGCTGTCCGCAGGCCACGGCTCCATGCTGCTTTACAGCATGCTTCACCTGGCTGGATATGATGTTTCCATGGAGGACATCAAGTCTTTCCGCCAATGGGGAAGCAAGACTCCCGGACATCCTGAATTCGGACATACTCCGGGCGTAGATGCAACTACAGGCCCGCTGGGACAGGGAATCGCCATGGCGGTTGGAATGGCGATGGCTGAACGCCACCTTGCACATACATATAATAAGGAATCCTTCAACGTTGTAGATCACCATACCTTTGCAATCTGCGGAGACGGCGATTTAATGGAGGGAATTTCATCTGAAGCATCTTCTTTTGCCGGTCATCTTAAACTCGGCCGCTTGATCGTCCTTTACGATTCCAACGACATCTCCCTTGACGGTGATCTGGACCGCTCTTTCAGCGAAAATGTCCAGCAGCGCTTTGAAGCAATGAACTGGCAAGTACTCAGA
Organism: Metabacillus mangrovi; assembly: GCF_009711125.1. Classification (GTDB taxonomy): domain Bacteria; phylum Bacillota; class Bacilli; order Bacillales; family Bacillaceae; genus Metabacillus_B; species Metabacillus_B mangrovi. The sequence goes on from NZ_WMIB01000001.1 coordinate 66,662, forward strand.
GTCGAAGATGGAAATGATACCGATGAAATCGGCAGAGCCATTGAACTTGCAAAGAAGAATGAAGATCAGCCGACACTAATCGAAGTGAAGACAACCATCGGGTTTGGTTCTCCAAACCGTGCGGGTACTTCTGGTGCACACGGTGCGCCTCTTGGAGCGGAAGAAGCAAAGCTCACTAAAGATGCCTACAAATGGACATTCGATAAAGATTTCCATGTTCCGGATGAAGTGTACAGCCACTTTGAGAAAACGATCAAAGAAGCAGGAGCAAAGGCTGAAGAAGACTGGAACAGGCTTTTTGCACAATACAAAGACCAGTATCCGGAGCTTGCTGCCGAACTGGAACTTGCCATTGGCGGAGGACTGCCTGAAGGCTGGGGTCAGGATGTAAAAGTGTATGAAACCGGCAAAGGAATGGCTTCCAGGGCTTCTTCTGGAGAAGTGCTGAATGCGATCGCAAAAAATGTTCCGAATCTGTTCGGCGGTTCCGCAGATCTTGCAGGATCCAATAAAACAACGATTAAAAACACTGAAGATTTCACAGCGGACAATTATGCAGGCCGCAATATCTGGTTTGGTGTCAGAGAGTTCGCCATGGGTGCTGCACTGAACGGAATGGCGCTTCACGGTGGACTCAAGGTTTTCGGAGGCACATTCTTTGTCTTCTCTGATTATCTTCGCCCGGCTATCCGCCTTGCGTCACTGATGGGACTTCCTGTCACTTTTGTCTTCACACATGACAGCATTGCAGTAGGGGAAGATGGCCCTACACATGAACCGGTTGAACAGCTGGCTTCTCTTAGAGCAATGCCGAACCTTGATGTGATCAGACCTGCAGATGCAAATGAAACAGCAGCAGCTTGGAAGCTTGCTTTAACATCGAAAACGAGCCCGACCGCTCTTGTGCTTTCCAGACAGGATCTGCCTACTCTCGAGCACTCTGCAGAGCTTTCATCTGCAGGCGTTGAAAAAGGAGCCTACGTTGTATCACCGGCAGAGAAAGAGCAGGCGGACGTGCTGCTTCTCGCATCTGGCTCTGAAGTCGGCTTGGCGGTAGAGGCCCAAAAGACTCTCCTTCAGGATGGAATTTACGCATCTGTCATCAGCATGCCTTCCTGGAAGCGGTTTGAGGAGCAGTCTGCCGAATACAAAGCTTCCGTCCTTCCGAAGGATGTGAAAAAACGCCTGGCGATCGAAGTGGCATCTCCACTTGGATGGGAGAGGTACACTGGTGATGAAGGGGACGTACTCGGAATTAACGGGTTCGGAGCCTCTGCACCGGGAGAAGTGATTATGAAAGAATACGGCTTTACTCCTGACAATGTAACAGCACGCGTTAAAGCGCTTTTGAATAAGTAATAAAGAAAGAGAGCTTCCCGGCAGCGGGAAGCTCTCCTTTTTTCAGGAGCATCCGAACTGCCGCTTCGACAATATTAGTGAATCCTCTCTCCGCATTAAGACACGATTTCCCAGGCTGCCCCCGTATAATAGGTTCATACGATTTGCAGAGGCGGGAGGGGATCTGGTGAGGCATTATTACCTGTATTTAATCGAAGAAGAATTCGCAAGCCATTATTTCGGCAAAGAGGCAAAAATCTTTGATTTGATAAAAAACTTTCAATGGACAAGCATTCATGATGGCTCTTATGAAATGCTTAACCGCCAGGTGCTGTACATTTCGCGGGACTTGCCGGTGAAGGAAATTCATGAACTGCTTAACGGATTTCTTATGCACAGGAAGGGGTACCGCCGGCTCGGGTCACTGCATCGGCTCGTTTTAAGCGCTGAGCAGGGCCAGGCTACGCTGCTGGTGAAGGACCGTTATATTGAAATCGATGCACAGGGGAGTTTTGAAGCGGAAACGATTTTCTTTGAAATCCTGCGTAAAATGGACCCTTGCTTTATAGCTATGGACTTCCAATCTCAACGATACGGCTGGCTGAACCCGATATCAGAAAGAAATTTTGTCTAAAAAGGCAGAAATTGCGCAGGATTTATTGTATAATATCGAAGGGTTTAGTAGACTGTAAACGAGAGAAAGTGAAGGAGGAACTACCATGACTTTATGGGTTGGCATCACACTGATTATCGTTGCTCTCCTGGGCGGCGTTGCACTCGGTTTCTTTATCGCTCGCCGATATATGATGAGTTATTTGAAAAAGAATCCGCCAATCAATGAACAAATGCTGCGAATGATGATGATGCAAATGGGTATGAAACCATCCCAGAAGAAAATCAATCAAATGATGAAGGCAATGAACAGCCAGCAGCTGAAGTAAACACTTTAGCTTCTTAGCGGAAGAACTTCCTCCATTAAACTGGTAAACCATCATTATAACTGAAAACTCCTTTCACTGATTCTGATCAGGGAAAGGGTTTTTTTATATCACAGATAAATTATTTTGAAAACGCTTGCAGGAAATTCCGTCCTTTTTTAGAATTTTTCTTATCAGAGGGGGGTGCGGCAGTTGAAGCAGGTGAAGATCGAGATGATTATTGAAGGAGAAGAACCTTTTCAGTATACGGTGGAGTTTGAAACTGCACAGCTGATGATGCATTGTGACTATCTTACGGTGAACATGAATACGGTCAGAGTCCATGCTAAGGAAGTAACAGATAAGGGCAGAGTGAAATTTTACGGGGTAAGAAGGAAACCGGAGGAGTTCACGTATTGACAGGAAGGTGAGAGGAGAACGCGTGCAGCGTTCTCCCCTTCGTTACTGGTAGCATACCGGATTTGCCGGCAGGAAATGCTGCTGATATTCATAGAGCATTTTATCGAGCTCCTGGCTGTATTGAATGGTGATCGGAGAAGACATTCCGTTCTTATGTACAATCTGGTTTAATTCTTCCCGTTTATGCTCGATTTCTTTGAGCAGGTTTTTCTTTGTCACAATTCTGTATCCTTTCTTCCGCTGCTGTTTATTTAAATAGAAAATAGTTATAGTGTTTGCTGTATTTGTCATCCATGATTATAAAGCTTTTTTTAGTATTGTAGAATAGGAGTGTTTTAAGTGTAAGAAAATTGACATATGAATGTCATAAAGCGAAACATTTCCTTGCATGACCAGCTGGTATGATTAAAATAGAATGATGAAGAAAAGAGGATGAAGATGGCAGATGTGAATGCAGTTTTATCATTTGGAGCAGGATTTCTGTCTTTTGTTTCCCCATGCTGTCTCCCGGTTTACCCGGCCTTTTTATCCTATATAACCGGGATGTCGGTACAGGATCTGAAATCCGGGCAGGCAATGCGGCAAAAAGAAAGCATGCTCCACACCTTTTTTTTCTTGCTTGGCTTCTCCAGTATTTTTATTGCGCTCGGCTACGGCACCTCGCTAATTGGAAATCTTTTTATCTCCTATCAGGATCTGCTCAGGCAGATCGGTGCGATATTGATTGTATTTCTGGGGTTTGTCACGATGGGAATTTTAACGCCTTCCTTTTTAATGAAGGAGAGGAAGCTTCACTTTAAACACCGCCCGGCAGGCTATGCAGGCTCGATTTTGATCGGGCTCGGGTTTGCCGCAGGATGGTCGCCTTGCATCGGACCCATTTTGACTGCCGTTATGGGACTGGCAGGTACGAATCCCGAATCAGGGATGGTATTGATGTTAAGCTATGCCCTTGGTTTTGCGGTTCCTTTTTTTATCATGACGTTTTTCCTTGGAAAAGTAAGCTGGATTTCAAAGCATACGGTTTCATTTATGAAGGCTGGCGGAGGAATTATGGTGGCGATGGGCCTGCTTCTCTTTTTTGATGGGATGACTGTGATTATCCGATACTTTACAGAACTGACAGGATTTTCGGGATTTTAGACCTATAAAATTTTCGGTAACGAGACAAAAATAATACTTTTTCCTCATTTTTCTGTTATAATGATGATAGATTAGGTGAAGCATGATGAGGGAGGAGTAACATGGCTAGAGTATTGATCGTTGATGATGCCAAATTTATGAGAGTAACACTCTCAAACATCCTGGAAGGGGCAGGCTATACGATAGCCGGTGAAGCAGAGAATGGAGAGGGTGCAGTCCGCTTATACAGGGAGCTTCAGCCAGACCTTGTCACGCTGGATATTACAATGCCTGAAATGAACGGACTGGAAGCACTTAAAGAGATCATGAGGGAATTTCCCTCTGCCAAAGCTGTTATGTGCTCTGCGATGGGGCAGCAGAAAATGGTCGTGGAGGCCATAGAGGCAGGAGCAAAAGACTTTATCATCAAGCCATTTGATTCCAGCAGGGTCCTTGAAGCAGCCGCAAGGGTACTCGGATAAAAGAAGCTGCCATTTAGACGGTGATCTAAATGGTTTTTTCGTTTCCGAAAGGATTAAATTTTGGACACGCTCATATATTAAGATGGAACAACTTCGTTTATAATAGAATGTATTACGTGAATAAGGGATGATGAAGATGGATTTATTAGTCATTTCTACCATTTTTGCTGCCGTTATGGGGTTTGCAGTGCTGGTGATCCGCATGCGGGCATCCAGAAAACCCGCTTCTGCTAAAAAAATCATTCTCCCGCCGCTCTTTATGAGCACAGGGGCGCTCATGTTTGTGTTTCCGTTCTTTCATGTGACCGTCGCAGAATTTTGGGAAGCAATTTTAGCAGGAATGTTTTTTTCAATCTTTCTGATTAAGACAAGCCGTTTTGAAATCAGAGACAATGAAATATACTTGAAGCGGTCCAAAGCCTTCGCATTCATTTTAATCGGCCTGCTTGCTGTACGGATTGCTGCAAAATCCTATTTAAGCTTATCGATTGATGTAGGCGCGCTGAGCGGCATGTTCTGGATTCTCGCTTTCGGAATGATCGTTCCATGGAGGATTGCGATGTATGTTTCATTTAAAAAGATCCAGAACCAGCTAAACCCCCCGAATACCCAGGCAACATAAAAAGCTGCACTTCCAATGTGCAGCTTTTTATTTAGAAAAGATGACAGATGAATGCTCTGCGGGCAGGTTTGTATAGGCTTTCATATTCACGTTTAAAACAAAGCTTTGTACATCTGATAGTCGATCTGCTTTTCCTTCAGTCTTTTCTTCAGAAATTTATGGTCTCTTTTTGGAGTGGCCATAATGTACCCTCTTATCACGAGATCCTGAGAGATGGAAGAGGCTCTTTCAGCAAGGGCAAGCTCCCCGATTTTCCCTGCGATTCTCTCTCTGGCCACATCTCTGAAAAGTTCCGGTACGGGTGAAACGAGTTCCTCCAGCAGTTCTTTCTGCGTTTGATCCCATAGGTGCCTCGATTTTAAAATGTAATGGTCCTGCCAATCCAAGTCGGATTTTCCGTCTTCCTTGGGGAGCCTTTTTAAAAATTTCCTGAACATAAAATATCCCCCGATTGAGAGCATGCCTGCCAGGAAAAAGACCCAAAAAAGGATAAACCATTGAAACCAGCTGTCCAGCATCCCTATCCCCCCAACTGTTTCCATTTGCTCTTATTATATAGGAAAACAGGGAAGAGGTGGACTGGTTATTCTTCTTTTTTGCTGTTCCAGATTTTACGGATGATATGGGTCTTGTATAACTCGAGCTTTCTCTGTTCTGTCGGGTGCCGGCTGATGCCCGCCTTCTTAAGCTCTGAAATGTACCATCCCTTCGATCCTTTATAAGCCAATTGAAAGTACCCCATTTCTTTTTTGAAAAGGATATGCAAAGGCAGGGAGAATGAGAACCGGCAAATTATCCCCCTCCGGCAGGATTTACAGTTGATTGGCCGGCAGGACCTGTCTGATTCGCTCCCATTTGGCCCCCGTTCGGAGCCGCTCCCATACTTTGGCTTCCTCCGGATTGAGCCTGACTGCCTCCGTTCCCATTTTCAGCCGATTTAGAAGCACTGATCGGGCTGATCGTCCGGGTGTTTCCAAAATGAACGATGCCCCCGGAAATTTCATTGATCACCAAATTTTTGATGTATACTCCCATTCCAATTATCTCCTGACTCTTTTTTATCAGGATATGTACAGGCTTCGGCTAAGGTATAAACGATTGACCGGATTGCTGCAATAAAAGTTTCCCGATGAGGTCTCGAGCTTTCACTTACAAATAAAAACTCCCGGAATGCAGCAGGAGCATTCCGGGAGACTGACTTACTTTCCTTCCATACCGTCCGGATGAATGGTAAATGCGGCGGGATGACCAAAAGGTTCCGTTTCTTCTTTCGAGATGGAAATCTCGAGTATGTGGCTGGAGTAAGCTGCCTGTATTTTCCGCTTTTCCAAAGTGAACGGCAGAAAGACCTGTGCTTTCCTTCCGGCTGTTTCAACGATTAAACAGCAATCTTCTGCTGTTATCGTCATATCAGCTGGCGGACAATCACGCAGATCCGCCTCAATGTAATAGGAGCCGCTTGTTTCAAAAACATCGGTGCGTATCCCACCGGCATAGACCGCAAAAGGATCCTCCAAAAACTGATTAAGCCATCGGTCCAGATCTTCTAAACCGGATTCCCTGTGATCTCCCATGCAGCTGCATTCCTTTCATTCCTGTATACCATTAGAAATATTCAGTCATGGCAGCATGGTGATGACAAAATGCCAATTGATTTAAAAATCATGCCCGCTGTTATGCTTCTGTCTGGAATGATTCCGGTTTTTTACTTTTTTTGAACCGCTGAGAGGCTCCGGCTGACCGGGCTGATCTCCCTTTGGTGCATTTTTTCTGATGTCTTTGCCTGTATTTTTATTTGTCATTTTGATCTCCTCCTTGTCCATTTAGGTTTTGCTGACGGAAGCGATCTATTCATGCATACAATTGGCTTTGCAGGAAAAGATATGACCATTGCAAAGGAGTGAAGAGCTATGCCGCACTATAAAAACAAACAGCAGTCCTTTCAGGCCGCACAGCAGGAAGCAACTGAAACCGTGACGCATTTTCAAAACATGGATCCCGCATCTCCGGATTACGGCTCCCATCTGAAGCATTTAAAAGAAGAAATCAGAGAAACAAATGCTCAAATACAAAACGCACTGGAGAACGCCTCAGAGCATCAGCGTGCCCAGCTTGAAACATTTAAGCGGGATATCAGCCGGATCGTAAAGGAAACAGGGGAAGAGGATCAGATCTGACCTTTCCTGACAGGACTGTAAAACCCTGTAATGGATCCTCCGTCAGATGGGGAGAAGCTGTTAGCGGGCGGAGGGTTTAAGAAAACACCTAAATAAAATACGTGAAATAACGGCTCTCTGGACCGGTGCAATGCCGGTCTGAGACGCCGTTATTTCTTTTTTTACGGAGAAACGCTAGAAAAAAGACTCTTTTATATCTTCAGGTTACTGGTTCTTTTTCCGTTTTTTATTGTTTTGTCTTTGCTCTGCAGTAAGGGGCTCGTTGCTGGTTTCTTCATTATAGCCTGCACCGGTGCCCTGAGCACCTGCTGCATTCATTCCTTCGATGATATGATTAGCCTTTCTTTTTGCCATTGCCTGCACCTCCTCGCCTTTAACATGTCTCAGTAATAGCGGATTATCCAAAGGATTAAATTTTCTTATTTTGGGAAAATGAAGAATAGTTAAATCTATAAGGATATCTTATAATGTTCGATAACATCATTGATATTTACTTATGTATAAAGTTGTATTAATATTGAAACGTATAAGTGCAATGCAATGAACGCAAACGTTTTCGGCCTTTGCCGATCACAGCTTTAAGGGGGAGACACACATGACGGAGCAATTGACTAATCAAGATGTATTTCAGGCACGCAAAACATTCAGCCTGAATGGAAAGACGTATAACTATTACTCTTTGAAAGCGCTTGAAGACGCAGGAATCGGTGAAGTGACTAAGCTTCCTTATTCCATTAAAGTATTGCTCGAATCTGTCCTCAGACAGGTAGATGGATTTGTTATTAAGAAAGAACACGTTGAAAACCTTGCTAAATGGGGGACGAGCGAGCAGAAGGAAATTGACGTTCCGTTCAAGCCTTCCCGCGTTATCCTTCAGGACTTTACAGGGGTCCCGGCAGTAGTGGATCTTGCATCCCTTCGTAAAGCAATGGCTGAGATGGGTGGAGATCCTGATAAAATCAACCCTGAAATCAATGTGGATCTCGTTATTGACCACTCTGTACAGGTTGATAAAGCGGGGACGGCAGATTCCCTTCAATTCAATATGGACCTTGAATTCGAACGGAATGCTGAACGGTACAAATTCCTAAGCTGGGCGAAGAAAGCGTTTGATAATTACCGTGCTGTGCCGCCTGCAACAGGAATCGTTCACCAGGTCAACCTTGAGTATCTTGCAAACGTTGTTCATGCTGCACAGAAGGATTCTGAGCTGCTTGCCTACCCGGATTCCCTCGTCGGAACAGATTCCCATACGACGATGATCAACGGCATCGGAGTTCTCGGATGGGGAGTAGGGGGCATTGAAGCAGAAGCTGGAATGCTCGGCCAGCCTTCCTATTTCCCTGTTCCGGAAGTAATCGGCGTCAAGCTTACCGGCAAGCTTCCACAGGGTGCTACTGCAACGGATCTGGCTCTGAAAGTTACACAAGTCCTCCGCCAGAAGGGCGTAGTCGGCAAATTTGTTGAGTTTTATGGTCCCGGGGTTCCTGAGCTTCCGCTCGCTGACCGTGCGACGATCGCGAACATGGCTCCTGAATACGGTGCAACATGCGGATTCTTCCCTGTTGATGGAGAAACATTGAACTATCTTCGTCTGACAGGCCGCGAAGAGGATCAAATTGACCTTGTTGAAGCTTATTCCAAAGAAAACGATCTTTTCTACACGCCGGATAAAGCAGATCCAATTTTCACAGATGTCGTTGAGATTGATCTTTCCCAGATCGAAGCCAATCTTTCAGGCCCTAAACGGCCGCAGGATCTAATCCCGCTTTCTGAAATGAGAGAGACTTTCCATAAACAGCTTTCCGCTCCTTTTGGGAATCAGGGGTTCGGCCTGACAGAAGAAGATTTAAATAAACAAGTGCCTGTTAAGCTTGCAACAGGCGAAGAAGCGGTAATGAAAACCGGTGCGATTGCTATCGCGGCCATTACGAGCTGTACGAACACGTCTAATCCGTATGTATTGATCGGTGCGGGCCTTGTGGCGAAAAAAGCCGTCGAAAAAGGACTGCAGGTGCCGGCTTATGTGAAAACTTCCCTCGCACCAGGCTCGAAAGTCGTAACGGGATATCTTGATAATTCCGGATTGATGCCTTATCTTGAAAAGCTTGGCTTCAATACAGTCGGCTATGGCTGTACGACTTGCATCGGGAACTCCGGTCCTTTGGCTGAAGAAATCGAAAAAGCGGTCGCTGATGCAGACCTGCTGATCACGTCCGTGCTCTCAGGAAACCGGAACTTTGAAGGGCGTATCCACCCTCTTGTAAAAGGAAACTACCTTGCATCTCCACCGCTAGTCGTAGCTTATGCGCTGGCTGGTACGGTCGATGTGGATCTTAAAAATGATCCGATCGGAAAAGACCAGAACGGCAGCGATGTATTCTTCCAAGATATTTGGCCGACTTCTGAGGAGATTAAAGAGGTCGTGTCAAGAACGGTGACACCGGAGCTGTTCCGTAAAGAATACAACCGCGTGTTTGACGATAATGCCCGCTGGAACGAGATTGAAACAACAGATGAGGCCCAATATGTGTGGGATGAGAATTCAACTTATATTCAGGCACCTACTTTCTTTGAAGGAATGTCTCCTGAGCCGGGAACGGTTAAGCCGCTGACAGGCCTTCGTGTAGTAGGAAAGTTCGGGGACTCTGTCACAACGGACCACATCTCACCGGCAGGATCGATCGGAAAAGATACACCGGCTGGACGCTACCTTCAGGAAAAAGGCGTGTCGCCTAGAGATTTCAACTCCTACGGCTCCCGCCGCGGAAATCACGAAGTTATGATGCGCGGAACGTTCGCCAATATCCGGATCCGCAATCAGATTGCGCCTGGTACAGAAGGCGGTTATACCACATACTGGCCTACAGGCGAAGTTACGTCCATTTACGAGGCATGCATGAAGTATAAGCAGGATGGTACTGGTCTTGCGGTGCTTGCCGGCAAAGATTACGGCATGGGCAGCTCCCGTGACTGGGCAGCCAAAGGAACTACTTTGCTTGGAATCAAAATGGTCATTGCAGAAAGCTATGAGCGGATTCACAGAAGCAACCTTGTCCTGATGGGTGTTCTCCCGCTGCAGTTCAAAGATGGAGACAGTGCAGAATCTCTTGGCCTGACAGGCAAAGAAGTATTCGAAGTGAGCATCGGAGAATCTGTAAAGCCGCGTGACTACGTTAAAGTGCGTGCTACAGATGAAAACGGCAGTTCACTTGAGTTCGAAGTACTCGTCCGATTTGACAGTGAAGTGGAGATCGACTACTACCGTCACGGCGGAATCCTGCCAATGGTTCTCCGCGGCAAGCTGAAAGCATAATGCAGACGGAAAAGGCAGCCGGAATGGCTGCCTTTTTTGATGTTGTCCCTTTTTTGGTTTTTACAGTAAAATAAAAGCATATCTATATAGAGAGATGCTTTTGAAAGGGGAACAGCCATGTTGAAAAGAGCAGCCGCTGTTATCATTTTGCTTATTCTCGCTTCAGCGGCAGTCTGGCAGCTGCTGTGGCCTGAGGAACCGTCGGTGGGAGTCGAAGAAGGCAACAAAGCACCTGATTTTACTTTGCCGCTTTTAGACGGAACAACCGCCAGCCTTTCGGGGTACGAAGGGAAGAAGGTGATCGTGAACTTCTGGGCAACGTGGTGCGGGCCGTGCAGGAAAGAAATCCCTGAATTAAAAAAGATTGCAGAGAAATATGAAGGTGATCTGGTTATTCTGGCTGTCAATTATACGGTTTCAGAAGCAAATGAAAGCACGGTTCAGAATTTCGTCAAATCAAATGCGATGGACTTCCCTGTTTTACTGGACCGGGAGACCGATGTGTTGAGCGACTATAAAGTTTTCAGCTACCCGACCAGCTATTTTCTCGATGAAAATGGGGTTATCAAAAAAATCCACCGCGGAATCGCAGATCAGAAAACGCTTGAAGAGTTTGCCCAATCTTGACATTCTCCGTATGAAAAGCGAAAAATCGGACAATACTGTCGCTAATACATATGGAGGTGCAGGATCCTTGCGAAAAATCAGGAAATTGTCATTTGACGAGCTGGTTTCCGAAAATAAGAAAGCGCTGTTGAAGGATGCCGCTTTTCTGGATAAGATTGAAGAGAGACTCGAGCAGCGCTACAAAGAAGAAAAATAAACTCATGAAAAGACCTCCTCCCGGACAAAATAAGAGCCGGAAGGAGGCTTTTTTTATGACCAATTCCAATAAAAAACAAAGCCAGTTCAACCCCGATCATATCGGTACGAAATCGAGAAGCTTTGGCGGCAACAAAGGGAAGCAGATGCAGGATAAATCGAACCAGCATCCTCAAGTGATCCAGACGAAGGGAGAGTAAAACGATGGGCTATAAAGCGAACCCGGACGACCGTTCCGATAATGTAGAGAAGCTGCAGGATATGGTGCAGAACACAATCGAAAACATCGAGAAATCACATGAAACGATGGGAATTGCGACAGAAGAAGAACGCAGCCTTATTGAAGAGAAAAACAAACGCCGCGAGGATTCCATCAATGCGATGAGAGCAGAAATTAAAGATGAAGCACAAGCTCGCGAGAACGGATATAAATAAGTCCGAATGGAAAAAACCGGCTCCGGCCGGTTTTTCCCATTCATGGCCGCAGCCGGTCATTTTCGCTGAGGAGCGGTACGGCCTGAATTTCCGTGCAACAAAATCAGCATGGAAAAGGGAAACGCTTCGAGAAGTAAATAAACTATGTTCTAAATAAACAGTAAAGACCGTGCTTTTTGCCGGGTGCTATTCTGCATGATAAAATAAAGGGCATGAACGTACAGTTAGGAGAGAACAGCATGTTTACATCAAATACAGAAGTGCAGGTCCGCTATGCAGAAACAGACCAAATGGGCATCGTGTACCACGCCAATTACTTAGTCTGGATGGAGCTGGGCAGAACAAAGCTGATTGAGGACCTCGGTTTTTCATATGCGAGGATGGAGGAAGAAGGAATTCTGTCTCCTGTCACCAGTCTTACTGTGGATTATAAGAAGCCATTGAAATATGGAGAAAAAGCAACCATACATACGTGGGTCAGTGAATATTCAGGCGTACGGGTAGTTTACGGGTATGAAATGTTTACACCCGACGGAGAACTTGCACTAAAAGCACATTCTTCGCATGTGTGCGTAAAAAAGGATTCGTTTAAGCCGATCAACATCCGCAAATACTTTCCAGACTGGGACGCTGCTTATAAAAATGCCGCTGAAAACAGGAACTGATGGCTTTTGGAATCACGAAGGCCGAAATAGAAGAATGGAAAAAGAAAGTCGCCGACGGCGAGGTGGCGCTCCTGACCCATTTTTGGAAGGATGAACGTTTCCCGCACTCACATGCCGTTACGAAAGCAGGGTGCAGGGATCTAGGTAAGCTCGCAGAGTGGGGAAACCGTTTCGGCCTGGATGAAAAGTGGATTGACAGGCGCAGCAGCTATCCTCATTACGATCTGATGGGTGCTATACAGATAAAAGTGCTCGAACATTACGGAAGAAACGACATCATCCATAAATTCAAACTCAAAAAAACCGCAGATTAATCTGCGGTTTTTTCGTAGTCAAAGACCGGTTCGTTATTGTCTTCATCAAACTTTATCAAAAGATCATTGCCGTCAAAATACCAGAGATCCTGCTCGCTTACGAAGAACTCAATCCCGCATGCTTCAGCAGAAGCACCGGCTTCCTCTTTGTTCTCCTGTACAACCCCAAGGCTAAACCCCTTTTGGATCGTGCTGGAGCCGCCGTATCTCACAAAAAACCGAACGGAGTCTCCAGCGTCAAGATGCAGTTCATCCTTATACCACTTAGCAGCGTCATCATTCATTTTAATCTTCATGCCAGCACTCCTTTCTTCCCCATCCATTATAAGCGATTTTAGAGGCGTTCAGCAAAAAATACCCTTCAAATTAAAATAAACATTGTGCTAAATAATCACTAAAGTAAAAGCGATGTGCTCAAAAGAAGGTTATCTTTTGACGAAACATATAGTAATTGTATACATTTTGTATAGAAGATGTCGAAGGGAGGGCCGTCCAGGATTTATCTGCTGACCAAATAAACTAAAGGGAGAGACAGTACATGAAAAAAATCAGTATGCTGGCAATTGCGTTTATTTTTGCTTTACTAGGGAATTCTGCTGCTTCTGCGGCGCAATCCAAAGAGGCGATGGTTCGTATCGTTCATGCTTCCCCCGATGCACCTGCAGTAGATGTAGCAGTTAATGGTGACGTAGTTGTCGAAGGAGCTGAGTTTAAAGCAGCAACTGATTTTATGGCAGTTCCTGCAGGGGAACATAAAGTAGAAATTTTCGCAGCAGGTACAGCAGATGAAGGGAAACCAGTTATCAGTGCTGATTTGACAGTGGAGGCTGGCAAGATGTATACAGCTGCCGCGATCAATACATTGGATAACCTTGAATTAAAGGTCCTCAATGACGATACAATGACGACAAACGGAAAATCCAAAGTGCGCGTTGGCCACTTTTCTCCAGATGCACCAGCTGTTGATGTAGGGATTAAAGGTGAAGATGCGCTGTTTGCCGGTGCTGAATTTTCCGGTGTAACAGAATATATGGAAGTAGACCCTGGAAGCTATGACCTTGAAGTTCGCCCGGCTGGTACAATGGATTCCGTCCTTGATCTTTCCGGTACAGAGCTGAAAGAAAACATGACGTATACGGTTCTGGCGGTCGGTTTTCTTGAAAAAGAACCTGCGCTGGATGCAATTGTCCTTGAAGATCCAATGATGCCGTCCGGAATGCCTAAAACAGGAATGGGAGGAGCATCTGAGAGCAGTGGCTCAGCAGCCCCTTGGGCAGCTGCTGGAATGGGTGCAGTACTGCTGGGTGCGCTGATGATCTATGGCAAAAAGAAAAGCGCCCAGTAAGCTCATTCTGATTATCGCATTCCTTTTGCTTGCAGGCTGCAGTGCGCAGAGCGAGCAGGCTGAAAAGCGGGAGGAAGCCCGGATTGAAAAGCCTCCTGTCATGCAGAGCGCCTCTTCAGACGACACTGCTTCTAAAAAGGTGGAGAAGGTGGAGAGCGAGGGAGTGATTCCTGCTCAACTCGAAATTCCGGAAATCGGAGTGAAAGCAGCTGTGGAACAAGCGGGATTGCTGGCAGACGGTTCGATGGATGTCCCTAAAAAGGATGAGAATACAGCATGGTTTGAGAATGGAGCTAAACCCGGAGATGCAGGGAATGCTGTGATCGCCGGGCATGTAGACAGCAAAACAGGCCCATCTGTATTTTACCGTTTGAAGGAACTTCAAAAGGGTGATGAAATCCTGATCAAAAGCAGCTCCGGAGAAACCTTAACTTTTACAGTAGAAAAAGCAGCGGCATATCCCTATGAAGAGGCGCCGCTTCACGAAATCTTTGGAGCGGACCGGGAAACCCGGCTGAATCTGATTACTTGTACAGGGGAGTTTGACCGGAGCAAAAAAACGCACCTTGAGCGACTCGTTATATACTCGAAGCTGAAAAAATAATGAAAAACCCCCTTCTTCCTGCTGAAGAAGGGGTTTTTTCTGTTCCAACACAAATATCTAAATAAACTATGTTCTAAATAATCAATAAATAACTAAATCGTCAGCAAAGAAATCGAACCAACTGCGCAAAGAGCTTACCGATCGTTAAGCCCCAAGGCTTATATGAAAATATGGCGCTGGCTCCTTATGGATAAATGCAGATGAAGGTAAGCTAAAAACATGAAAGAAAGGAGCTGAGAACATGAGAAAAGCGGGATTAATCGCGGCAGCCATTTTTCTTGGGATCGTGCTGCTCGCAAGCACCGGGCATATGATCGGCCTTGCGGCCAGTGCTGTCCTATTATACTTCGCATGGAAAGGTTTTGTGAAGACAGATTCAACCGGAATGAAAATTTTCTGGGCTGCAGCAGGCTTGATTGCCCTAAGCGCTTCGGCAGCCAACCTGCCGGCGATCATAGGAATCGCAGCTTTGTATGGACTGCTTAAAGTTGTTAAACGTTTAAAAGGAACCAGTAAAAAAGAGCATCGCTCAACAGATCCATTTGACAATTTTGAACGGCAATGGAACGAAATCAATCAAACCAAGTGAGGGGATTAAACGATGAGCAACTTATTTACGAGAATGAAAGACAGCATCTCTGCCGATCTGCATGAACTGCTTGATCACAAGGAAGAGAAAAATCCAATTTCCATGCTGAATCAGTACTTAAGAGAATGTGAGAAAGAAACGGAAAAAGTCAGAGCACTTGTGGAAAGACAGTATAAATTGAAGGATGAATTTCAAAGAGAGCTTCAGGATGCACTAAGAATGGCTGAAAAACGGAAGCAGCAGGCGGAAATTGCCCGCCAGGCAGGGGAGGCTGATTTGATCACCTTCGCAGAGAGGGAGCATAAACATTATGCAGAACGGGGAGAGCGTTTGGCGCATTCTCTGGAAGAAGCCTCTAGCCAGCTGGTTACCCTCGAACATAAGTATGAGGAAATGAAACACAAGTTGAAGGATATGCATTTACGGAGAATGGATCTGATGGGCCGCGAAAATACTGCACGTGCCCAATACAAAATGGACAAAGTACTGCGCAGGGAAGATGTCGCATCCTCTGACCGGTTTGCTGAGATGGAACGCTACATCGACCGGATCGAATACAAGGTTCAGACTGACTATTACCGCAACACGATCGATGCAAGAACAGAAGAGCTCCAGAAGCAATTAAATGAGCAAAAAACAAATGCTTCATCCTGATTAAACGTGGTATTCTAAAAAGAGGCGCAGGATTGCGCCTTTTTTACGATAGGGAGGCGGCCGCTATTTTCAATCAATTAAAGACAGAAACGATCAACTTGTTCCTTCTCATCGGGGTCGCCCTATTGGTTCTCGAATTCACGCTTCATGACGGGGGAACGGTGTTTTTTCTGCTGGTGACCATCGCCGGTATTTATTTTGGCAGAAAAAAAATGCCGCGTACGAAAGGGAAAATCCTATTCTGGTCCGGAATTTTTTTCTTTACACTCACTCTGCTGAACACAGCAGCATTCAAATTTTTGCTGATCGCCATCCTCGTTTATACCATCTATAAATATATCCAGAATCAGAAAAATCCAAAGGTCATAAAACCAGAGCAGCCGATCGTTCTTGAAAAGAAAGAAGACCATGGAATGGTTATAGAAGCCCCGCTCATGAAGAACATTCTGTTCGGAACTCAGCAGACCCCTGAAGAGGTTTATGAATGGAAGGATATCAATATACAGACAGGTGTTGGGGACACGGTAATCGATTTGACCAATACTGTGCTGCCTAAAGGAGAGGCCGTTATTTTTATCCGCGGTTTTATCGGCAACATTCAGATTTTTATCCCTTATGATGCAGAAGTCTCTCTAAAGCATTCAGTAGCAGCAGGTGCAGTAAATGTTCTGGATTATCAGGAGCCGAGAAAGCTGAATTGCACGATCAACCTGCAGACGGAAGGATACCTGGAAGCAAAGGAGAAGATCAAAATCTGCACATCTCTTTTGACGGGTGATCTCGAGGTGAGGCGCAAATGAGTACATGGATCCGTTCTGTTTTTATGGGCGCTTTGCTTTCCTTTATGCTTTTTATTGCACTTTTTACGTTATGGTTTTTTGCTTTTCCTCCTGATAACTGGTCCATTCTATGGGAAAAAGAGATAGCGGATTTGCCGTTCATCCTTTTCGCGCTGATTTTATGCCTGATGATTGGATCCGTTTTCGGATTGATCACCGGTCTCGGTATGAAAAAACAGTTTAAAATGATCATTTCCTTCTTGTCTGAGCTTGAAGCGGGACGCCATACGAACACTTTCACCGAGAAGCCGGCCGCACCGGAGCTGCAGCAGATATGGGACCGGCTGGGGAAATTGAATAAGCAGCAGACTGAACAGATCAAAATTTTTCAGAAAACAGCAAATGAAAGAGCCGAAAATCATGAAAAACAAGTGCAGGCCATGGTATCTCTAGAGCGCCAGCGTCTGGCCCGCGAACTGCACGATTCAGTCAGCCAGCAGCTTTTTGCAGCTTCCATGCTGATGTCTGCGATAAATGAGAACGAGGAGATCCCCGAAGCGATACATAAACCATTAAAAATGGCCGAAGAGACCATTCATCAATCACAGCTGGAAATGAGAGCTCTGCTTCTTCATCTCCGTCCCGCAGCTCTAAAGGGAAAAAGTTTAAAAGAAGGAATCGAGGAACTGCTGTCAGAGCTGGTACACAGAGTTCCGCTGAATGTCAGCTGGAAGCTTGAGCCGTTTCAGCTGCCTAAAGGGGTGGAAGACCACCTGTTCCGTATTCTGCAGGAATCCGTCTCCAATACATTAAGGCACGCTAAGGCTGAACAGCTTGATGTTCTGCTGATTAAAAGAGAAGACCTCGCGATCCTGCGGATTTCGGATGACGGGATCGGGTTTGATATCGGAAAAACAAAAGCGGGGTCCTATGGGCTTCAGAATAGTAAAGACCGGGCAGCGGAGCTTGGCGGAATGGTTAAGATCGTCAGTCTTCCGAATAAGGGGACGCGGCTTGAAGTGCGCATCCCGCTGCTGGACGGGGATTCAGGAGGGGGAAAATCGTGATTCGCGTATTGTTTGCAGATGATCATGAAATGGTCAGGATCGGAGTTTCTTCATATTTAAATGCTCAGTCAGATATAGAGATCATAGGAGAGGCAGAGGATGGTTTACAGGCTTATGAGCTGGCTCTTCAGCTGAGACCCGATATTATCCTGATGGATCTCGTGATGAAAGAAATGGATGGAATTGAATCCACCAGGAAAATCATACAGGATTGGCCAGAGGCTAAAATCATCATTGTCACAAGCTTTCTGGACGATGAAAAAGTTTATCCTGCTCTAGAGGCAGGAGCATCCAGCTACATGCTGAAGACATCAAAAGCGGTGGAGATCGCCCGTGCGATCCGGGAAACCTACCGGGGCCAGTCTGTTCTCGAGCCGGAGGTAACGGGGAAGATGATGCAGCGGATGAGACAGCCGGACCGTTCTGCCCTGCATGACGAACTGACAGCAAGGGAAATGGAGATCCTTCTTTTGATGGCACAAGGGAAGTCCAATCAGGAAATGGCGGATGAGCTGTTTATCGCATTGAAGACCGTTAAAGTGCATGTCAGCAACATTCTGGGCAAACTTGAGGTCCATGATCGGACACAGGCTGTTATCTATGCATTCAAAAATGATCTGATCCATGAAAAATGAGCCGCTGACGGCTCATTTTTTTGTGGTAAGGACGTGTTTTTTTATAGAATCATCAAGCTCAGGGTCTACATTTTTCAAAATGCGGACCTTGTAATTGCTCTTATTGGAGTGAGTGACGATGGTCGGGATAAAGCCGGGTTCTCCTATTTGAAGATCTCTTTTATCCCCGGAGATTTTTTTGTAGAAGGTGAGCTTTGCAATCCCTCCAATGTCTTTATAATCTCCCTCCTGTCCAGAGAGAAAGTTTCCAAGTGAATAGATCACCAATGTTTTTTTGCCGCTTTTAGCCGTGATCCATTCCATCGGCTGCAGCACGTGGGGATGGTGGCCGATAATCACATTCGCTCCCTCATTGGCAAGCATGGCTGCCAGGCTTTTCTGTTCTCCATTCGGAAACCGTTCATACTCCAGCCCCCAGTGGGCGCTAACAATGACAAAATCAGCAAGTTCTCTCATTTCACGGATGTCTTTTTTCATCTTTTCAGCATCGATCAAATTAACGAGATAGGGCATTCCTTCAGGCACTGGAATCCCGTTTGTGCCGTATGTGTAGGAGAGGAATCCAAACCGGATCCCATTCCGGTTAAGGACTCTTGGTGTCAGCTGGTCCCTTTCATTTTTATAGGCCCCTGTGTAGAGAACATTGCGGTCCTCGTAGTAGCGGATCGCGCTTAGCACTCCTCTCGATCCCTTGTCCAGTGTGTGGTTGTTTGCCATATTCATGACATCCATCCCTGCGTTCAGAAGGGCATCTCCAGCCTCATGAGGTGAATTAAATGAAGGGTAGGAAGAAAGGCCAAGAGCTTCACCGCCAAGAATCGACTCCTGGTTGATATAAGCTGCGTCCGATTCTTCGAAAATGGTTCGGACCTCCTCAAACATGGGGTTAAAATCATAGCTTGTCCCCGTAAATGCATCTGTGTAGAGCGGCTTATGGATTAAAAAGTCCCCGGCGGCCGTAAGCTCAGCCTTTGAGGCAAATGATTTTTCCGTGAGTGTGACTTCATGTTCCGGATTATTTTCAGCAGACCGGGGGGAGCCTGAAGTTTCGTTCCCCAAAAGAAAGTATGCTGAGCCTGCCCCTGCAGCAACGGTGAAAGCGGTAACAACTGTAAGTATGGATTTCTTTTTCATCTTCATGCATCCTTATCAATAGAATCTTTATCCTGCTCTCAGCATAGCTGAACAGCGAGGAAAACAAAAGAGAATTTTAATAAGCTGTCCAGATGAAATGGACAGCTCAATACGTATTATACCGCTTTTTTCCCAAACTTCACCTTTGGTTCTGTGCCGTTGCGGATTCTGCTGATGTTCGCCCTGTGCCGGTAGATCACAAACGCTGTCATGACTGAGGTCATGATGATCAGCCACATATTCCCGAGAAAAATGGAGAATACGACAGCATACAGTCCTGACATCATGGACGAGAGAGATACATATCTTGTTGCCAGAAGAAGGACGAAAAAGAATGCGAGCATCGTAATAAAGAGCACTGGTGCATAGAACAAAAGAACACCGCCTGAGGTAGCAACGGCCTTGCCGCCCTTGAACCTTGCGAAGACCGGGTACATATGGCCGATCACAGCAACGATTCCTGCGAGCAGCGGATGGAAGCTGCTGCCGAACCACAGCGGAACGGATGCGGCGGCCGTGCCTTTAAGGATATCAGAAATGGTAACGATCAGACCTGCTTTGACACCGAGTGTCCGGAAGGTGTTGGTTCCCCCGAGATTCCCGCTTCCGTGCTCGCGGATATCAATCCCGTATCCCGCTTTGCCGACAATCAGACCGGAGGGAATGGAACCGAGCAAATAAGCAATAATAACAATAAGTACAATAATCATGGACGAACTCCTTTACCCGCATGCTTGTTTTTGTTACTAGTTTATCATGACAGAAGCCTTTCAACTACTGTCCCTTAAAAATTCTTCCGGCCCGGAACAGTTGCGGTCTGTGCATGCAGCCTATAAGATAAAAAGAAAAGGAGTGTGCAGAATGATTGAAAATCCGTCGAGGGAAGAAATTGGAAGGCTTCTGAAGGAAAACAAGCGCATAGCGGTCGTCGGACTGTCAGATGATCCGGGCCGTACTTCATACATGGTCAGCGAAGCCATGCAAGCTGCAGGCTATGAAATCATTCCTGTTAATCCCACGATCAAGGAATCTCTCGGAGTTCCGGCTGTTCCGGACTTAAAAAGCATTAAAGGACCTGTCGATATTGTGAATGTGTTCAGGCGATCTGAATTTCTTCCGGAAGTGGCAGAGGATTTTCTGGAGATCGATGCAAAGATTTTCTGGTCGCAGCTCGGTGTCGTTCATGAAGAAACATACCGGATGCTGAAAGAGAAGGGATATACAGTCATTATGGACCGCTGTATTAAGGTCGAGCATGCGATAACAAAGTAAACAAAGGGGCCTGTACAGCAGGGCCCCTTTTAAGGGAATCCTCTTCAAAACCTTCCAATTATCCTCCATCTTTCTAAAAAAAAACGTCCTTCTGACAAAATTAGGTTTGCGAATTACTGCGGAAAAGATAAAATAGTGCTTGGACGCATTCCTTTCATGAAAATTTTTCTAATTGTTTAAGGAGTGCAAATGAACGTATGCATCAGTCGTATCCGCTAAACCTTGTCATTCAAACAAGGTTTACGGTACAATATAGAAACACACGTTCCCATTTTGATTGCGAATGTTTGAAAGGAGTACAAGTCTTTGGCTAAGCAGCAATTTGATTACAACGATGATGCGATACAGGTGCTCGAGGGCCTTGAAGCGGTCCGCAAGCGGCCGGGCATGTATATTGGAAGCACGGACACTAGAGGCCTCCATCACCTTGTCTATGAAATCGTCGACAATTCAGTCGATGAGGCATTGGCAGGCTACGGGGATGAGATTATCGTCACCATTCACAAAGACAACAGTATATCTGTTAAAGATAAGGGGCGCGGCATGCCGACGGGCATGCATAAAATGGGAAAGCCCACACCTGAAATCATTCTTACCGTCCTTCACGCCGGAGGAAAATTCGGCCAGGGCGGTTATAAGACAAGCGGAGGACTGCATGGGGTTGGGGCGTCCGTCGTAAATGCGCTCTCTGAATGGCTCACGGTTACAATCTGCCGGGACGGTACGATCTATGAACAGCGGTTTGAAAAAGGCGGGAAGCCGGTCTCCACGCTGGAAAAGAAGGGGAAGACCAACCGGACCGGAACCACGATCCACTTTAAGCCGGACCCTCTCATATTCAGTGCCACCGTCTATAACTTTGAAACGCTCAGTGAACGGCTGCGGGAATCCGCTTTTCTGCTTAAAGGCTTTAAGATTCAGCTCAAGGACGACAGGGACCATCTTGAGGAAACGTATCTGTATGAGACAGGAATTGAAGCTTTTGTAGAATATTTAAATGAAGAGAAAGACGCGCTTAACCCGGTCGTGTCATTTGAAGGGACCCAAAATGGAATTGAAGCAGAATTTGCTTTCCAGTTTAACGATGGGTACTCTGATAACATTCTTTCATTTGTGAACAACGTCCGCACAAAAGACGGCGGAACACATGAAGCAGGCGCCAAGACGGCGATGACCCGTGCGTTCAATGAGTATGCCCGCAAAGCCGGTCTGCTTAAGGATAAGGATAAAAATCTTGAAGGCTCTGATATACGCGAAGGCCTGGCAGCCATTATTTCCGTCCGCATACCGGAGGAACTCCTTCAGTTTGAGGGACAGACAAAGGGCAAGCTTGGAACGAGCGAAGCGAGATCCGCGGTTGACTCGATCGTATCCGAGCATCTGGCCTACTTTCTGGAAGAAAACCCGGATATCAGCACCTTGCTCACAAGAAAGGCGATTAAAGCCTACCAGGCCAGAGAAGCAGCCCGCAAGGCACGTGAAGAGGCGAGAAGCGGGAAAAAAAGAAAGCGCTCTGAAACATCGCTGAGTGGAAAGCTGACACCTGCACAGTCGCGGAATCCGCAGCGGAACGAATTGTATCTTGTAGAGGGAGACTCGGCAGGAGGGTCCGCCAAGCAGGGCCGGGACCGGAAATTTCAGGCTGTTCTCCCGCTCAGAGGTAAAGTCATCAACACGGAAAAAGCAAAGCTGCAGGACATCTTTAAAAACGAGGAAATCAACACGATCATCCATGCGATCGGCGGCGGTGTCGGCGCTGAGTTCATGTTGGAGGATATCAACTACGACAAAATCGTCATCATGACCGATGCCGATACGGACGGAGCGCATATTCAGGTACTGCTGCTTACCTTCTTTTACCGCTACATGAAGCCTCTTATTGAAGCGGGCAAAATATTTATCGCCCTGCCGCCTTTATACAAAATCAGCAAAGGGACCGGCAAGAAAGAAGTTGCAGAATATGCATGGTCGGATGAAGAGCTGAAAGCCGTTCAGAAGCGGGTCGGGCGCGGGACCATGATCCAGCGCTATAAAGGACTTGGGGAGATGAACGCCGATCAGCTGTGGGAGACGACGATGAACCCTGAGACACGCACGCTGATCCGTGTAAGGATCGATGATGCGGCAAGAGCGGAGCGCAGGGTGACCACCCTGATGGGGGACAAAGTCGAGCCCCGCAGAAAATGGATCGAACGCAATGTGGCGTTTGGTCTTGAGGACGAAAGCAACATTCTGGAAAATGAAAATCTGTCGGCTTTGGTGGAGGAATAATCTATGGCATTAACTGAAAAATTTCACGATCTTCCATTAGAAGAAGTATTAGGCGACCGGTTCGGCCGCTACAGCAAATACATCATTCAGGACCGTGCCCTGCCGGATGCGAGGGACGGCCTGAAGCCTGTACAGCGCAGAATCCTATATGCCATGTACGCAGAAGGCAATACACAGGACAAAGGCTTCCGCAAATCAGCGAAAACGGTCGGAAACGTAATCGGGAACTATCACCCGCATGGGGACTCTTCTGTGTATGAAGCGATGGTCCGGATGAGCCAGGACTGGAAGGTCCGGAACCTGCTTGTGGAAATGCACGGCAACAACGGGAGCGTGGACGGGGATCCGCCCGCAGCCATGCGTTATACGGAAGCAAGGCTTTCAAGCATCGCTTCCGAACTGTTAAGGGATATCGATAAAGAAACAGTCGAATTTATCCCGAACTTTGATGACACAAGCGCTGAGCCGGTCGTCCTTCCTGCAAAGTATCCGAATCTGCTTGTGAATGGCTCTACCGGAATTTCGGCGGGGTATGCAACAGAGATTCCCCCACATCATCTCGGGGAAGTCATCGATGCGGTGATTAAACGGATCAACCAGCCTGAATGCTCAGTAGATGAATTGATGGAGGTCATCAAGGGACCAGATTTCCCTACCGGCGGAATCATTCAGGGCATTGAAGGAATTAAAAAGGCTTATGAAACAGGTAAAGGGAAAATCATCATCCGCAGTAAAGCGGCGGTTGAAACGCTCAAAGGCGGACGTCAGCAGATCGTTATCACTGAAATTCCTTTTGAGGTCAATAAGGCCAACCTCGTTAAGAAAATGGATGAATTCCGCATCGAACGCAAGGTGGAAGGGATCTCCGAAATCCGCGATGAAACAGACCGGACCGGGCTCCGTATTGTGATCGAACTAAAAAAAGATGCAAACGCAAACGGAGTTTTGAACTATCTGTACAAAAACAGCGATCTTCAGATTCCGTATAACTTTAATATGGTAGCCATCGCAGGACGCAGGCCAGTGCTGATGACGCTGACTTCCATTTTAGACGCATACATCAGCCACCAGCGCGAGGTGATCACCAACCGCTCGGTCTATGAGCTCAGAAAAGCGAAAGAGCGCCAGCATATAGTAGAAGGCCTGATCAAGGCGCTCTCCATCCTGGACGAAGTCATATCGGTCATCCGTGCTTCCACTGACAAGCGGAACGCGAAAGAAAACCTGATTTCCTCATTCGGCTTTACAGAGCCTCAGGCTGAAGCGATCGTAACCCTTCAGCTGTACCGCCTTACAAATACAGACATCACGGCCCTCAGAAGCGAAGCGGAGGAGCTCGACCGGAAGATCGCCGAACTTGAAGCGATCTTAAATGATGAAAACGTGCTGTTTAACGTGATCAAGACCGATCTGAAGAAATTGAAGAAAACCTATCAGGACCCGCGCCGGTCAGTCATCGAAGCGGAGATTGAAGAGATTAAGATCAACCTCGAAGTGATGGTTGCCTCCGAAGACGTGATTGTGACTGTTACGAAGGATGGGTATATCAAACGCACGAGCCAGCGATCTTTTTCTGCATCGAGCGGGCAGGAATTCGGCATGAAAGAGAGCGACAGGCTCATCTGCCAGCAGGAGATGAACACAAAAGACGTACTCCTGCTGTTTACGAACAAAGGCAGTTATCTGTATTGCCCAGTGCACACACTGCCTGACATCCGCTGGAAGGACCTCGGCCAGCACATCGCGAATATCGTCCAGGTCGATAAGGATGAGTCCATCCTTAAAGCGATTCCTGTTAAAGAGTTCTCTGAACACCAGTATTTGCTGTTCATCACGAAAAATGGAATGGTGAAGAAGACAGAGCTCCTCTCTTATAAAGCCCAGAGGTACTCAAAACCGCTTGTCGCCTTGAACTTAAAAGAAAACGATGAAGTGATCGATCTTCATCTGACAGACGGGAAGACCGATCTTTTCCTTGCCACGCATTTTGGATACGGACTCTGGTTCGGAGAGGAAGAAGTCAGCCTTGTAGGGGCCCGTGCAGCGGGTGTGAAGGGGATCAGCCTGAAACCGGACGATTACGTGATAGCCGGGAAAACCTTCGCTAAAAACACGAGCCCGTCGGTAATCATTGTTACGCAGCGCGGAGCTGTAAAGAGAATGGATCTGACCGCAGAATTCGAGCATTCTGCAAGAGCAAAACGGGGACTCGTCATGCTCCGGGAGCTGAAGAAAAATCCGCACCGCCTGACAGGGGCTATACTGACTGACAAGGACATACAGATCTACCTGAAGACCTCCAAAGGAAACATCGAATCCATCCGGTCCAGTTCTTACCGGAACAATGACCGCTACAGCAATGGATCCTTTGCAGTAGATGAGCACGAGGCAGGCACTGTTACAGATATATGGACAAACGGCTGGTCAACAGACTGAGCTAGACGAAAAACCCGCTGACAGGCGGGTTTTTGTTTTGCACTAAACAGCAGAATCTTCCTGATAGCGGTTTCCGCCTTCCGGCTTAAGGGAATAGCAGGAGAAATGAAAGGAAAGGAGGATGTCTATGAACCGGATTCATGCGTGTGAAAGGAATAAAAAAAATTGTGTGTCCAGTTTTAACAGCGAGCCATCTCAGTATGTAGAACCAATTCCGTATCATAGCGATGAAAAAACAGCTGTTCAGCTGATGGAATCTGTACTCCTCGATTTAAACGGAACGGAAATTGAAGAAAAGGATCCTGCTTATATCCGATGCATCTGCAAAACGGCCTTTTTGAAATTTAAAGATGATGTGGAAATATGGTTCGATGCAGAAAACAAAAAAGTACATATAAAGTCTTCTTCAAGAATGGGAAAGTACGATTTTGGAGTTAATAAAAAAAGGGCCAAGCACGTTTTGAAGGCATTTCAGGAAAAAGAAAAAGCGGCCCGTTAACGGAGCCGCTTTCCCTGCTTGTTTATTTTTCAGAAAAGTAGTTCATAAATGCGTGAATGATTTCATTTCCCTGATAGAACAGCAGTGTAGCGGCTGTTAGAGAGAAGCCTGAGATCATGATTGCTTTAAGCCAGAACATCCGGGTCGCCTCCTTTGCATGGATTTTGCCTATGCTGTGGATCTGCGCCGGATGCCCGAAAAATAATCAGATTGATAAAAGACCGGGAACAAAAACCTTTTTATTTTAACTTTTTTTACTGCTGACAAGATCAGCAGGGCAGTCCACGCCATCTGCTGAAGCGAAGCTGCACTGATATCAGGACCGGAATCCGCCGGGAAGAGAGGTTCATACTTGCTGTGCTCTTGCTCTTTCACGTGAACGGAAGGCTCTTCCACGAGCTTGACCTGGTGATGCTGACCTGCCAGATAACCAGTCAGGATGAAAAAAAGCATGACAGCCAAAATCCGATTCAAGGTCTTCATCACCTCCTGTAAATCGTATTTTAGCATGATACAAGGTATTCGAAAAGAAAAAAGGACTATACAAATAACAAAATTTCAGTATAATAAAAACTTGATGTTAGCTTTCCTTACATACTCAACTAATCGATTTGGAGGATTTTTATGGACTTTATAAATGGTCTGTTTTACGGGTATCTTGATTTGCTTTGGAGCAAATTGCTTATCTATCTGCTGGTCGGACTTGGAATCTTTTTCACGATCCGCACTAAATTTGTTCAATTTCGCCATTTTGGTGAAATGATCCGCCTCCTCGGCGATAAGAACATGGTACAGGGAGAGGGCGGAAAAGGGGTTTCCTCTCTGCAGGCGTTCTTCATCAGTGCCGCATCGCGTGTAGGTACCGGTAATATTGCTGGAGTCGCGATCGCGATTGCGCTTGGAGGACCGGGTGCCGTGTTCTGGATGTGGCTGATCGCCCTGATTGGAATGGCAACTGCATTTGTGGAAAGTACACTTGCACAGGTATACAAAGTAAAAGACGGAGATCAGTACCGCGGCGGTCCTGCTTATTACATGGAGCGGGCCCTGGGCCAGCGCTGGATGGGCATCTTGTTCGCGATCTTGATCACTTTATGTTTTGGGCTGATTTTCAATGCGGTACAGGCGAATACGATTGCATTGGCGTTTGAATCCGCTTTTGATGTGAACAAGAATATAATCGCTGCCATTTTAGTCATCATTACCGCTTTTATCATCTTTGGCGGGTTAAAAAGAATTGTGGCAGCAACTCAGCTGATTGTTCCGGTTATGGCCGGATTGTATATCCTGGTCGCTTTGTTCGTTGTCATTGTGAACATCAATCAGGTTCCTGCCGTGATTGGTGAAATTTTCGCCTCTGCATTTGGATTGCAGTCTGCTGCAGGGGGAGCTGTCGGAGCAGCACTCCTGAACGGTGTGAAAAGAGGACTGTTCTCCAATGAAGCCGGAATGGGGAGTGCGCCGAATGCAGCTGCTACAGCTCACGTATCGCATCCGGCTAAGCAAGGTTTTATTCAGTCGCTTGGAGTATTCTTCGATACGATCATGGTCTGCAGCGCTACAGCATTCATGATTTTGCTATATGATTTAACACCGAACGCAGAACTGAAAGGCATTCAGCTTACCCAGGCTGCACTCAGCCACCATATTGGGGGCTGGGCTCAAATCTTTATTGCCGTCAGCATCTTTCTGTTCGCATACAGCTCTATTATCGGAAACTATTATTACGGTGAAACGAACATCGAATTTATGAACAAGAGTAAAAACCTGCTGCTTGTCTACAGGATTGCTGTACTCGGAATGGTCATATTCGGTTCCGTGTCAGGATTCCAGCTCGTCTGGGATCTCGCAGACGTATTCATGGGGACCATGGCGATTGTCAACCTGATTGCCATCACTCTTCTGGCAGGAATTGCAGTAAAGGTCTTGAATCATTACATGAAGCAGCGAAGAGAAGGCATCGATCCTGTGTTCACTGAGAAATCAGTACCGGGATTGAAAAATATTGAGGCCTGGAACGAGAACAGGCTGAAAGAGAAATAAGCGAAAGGAGTGCTGTTCATGTGAAACAGCGCTCTTTTTTGTTTAGCAGTAGCTTTAAAGTGGAAAAATGCTTTAGAATAAGCAGAAAGTGTTTCAGAAAGAAGGGCCTTGGATGTTTGTGATAAAAACCCTCTCCTATAAAGAAATCCTTTATATAAAAGAGATGGAATTTGAAGAAGGTAAAGTGACGAGTCTGATCGGGGAAAGCGGGGCAGGAAAGTCTACTTTGCTGAAAATGCTGAACGGACTGCTGTCTCCTGATAAAGGGAGTATAACGTATAAGGGGAAAGAGCTGTCAGAGCTAAATTTCATTCAGCACCGGAGAGAGGCTGTCATGCTCGCTCAGCAGCCGGTCATATTCGAAGGATCGGTGAGGGACAATTTGCTGATCGGCCGGAAGTTTTCTGAAAAGCCTCCAGTGGATGATCAGATGCTGACTGAAGCGCTGTCTTTTATAAAGCTGGATAAAGACCTTGATGATGATGCCGAGGATTTATCCGGAGGTGAAAAGCAGCGGCTTGCTCTTGCAAGGGTTTATATCATGGACCCGGATTGTTATCTGCTGGATGAGCCAACTTCCGCTCTGGATGAGGGAACAGAAGAAGAGATTGTACGCAGATTTTTGGAGAAGGTAAAAGGGAAAACGGTCATCATGGTTACCCATTCTAATGAAATCGCGGAAAAATACAGCGACCAGGTGATTACTCTTCATAAACTGGCAAAGGATCACGCCCATGAATGATAACATGATTAATATTGACTTATGGAGACTGTTGGCTGCATACGGGTTTATCATCCTGCTGCTGGTTATCGTCAAAAGAAGAGGCATTCGCAGGGAATGGAAGATCATTATCGCCACGAGCCGGATGACGATCCAGCTGATTCTAGTCGGCTACATCTTAACGTACATATTTGAACGCCCTAATCCGTTTATATCCATTCTTATTGTATTGGTCATGGAGACCTTTGCCATCCTGAACATCTTCAGGCAAGTGGAGGATTATCTGTCAAAAAAAATGAAAACCGCGATCGCTGTCTCGATGCTCTCGGGGTCTTTAGCCAGTCTTATCTATTTCAATTTTGTCGTCGTTCACTTCGAACCATGGTATGAACCGCGCTATTTTATTCCAATCGCCGGGATGATCATTGGAAACTCCATGACCGGTATAACGCTTGGAGTCAAAAACATGGTGGAGGGCATGAGGAAGCAAAAGCAGTATGTAGAAGGTGCGCTTATGCTTGGAGCTAAGCCGGAGGAGGCCTCGCGCTCCATCGTCAACTCTGCTTTTGATTCAGCGATCCTGCCGACTCTTAATAATATGCTCGGAATGGGGATCGTCTTTCTTCCGGGCATGATGACAGGTCAGATCCTGGCAGGTGCAAGCCCGCTTGTAGCCATTGAATATCAGATTGTCGTGCTCCTCAGTATTACAGGAAGCACCGCTCTATGCGTCATCCTCTTCATCCAGCTCGGGACAAAGCTGTTTTTTAACAAACGGTCCCAGCTCGTATATAGAGGAGAAGAGTAAATTTCTCAAAGAACCGTGCAGAATAAAGCTCTGCATGGTTTTTTTGATTGCAGCAGGAGGCTTTTTCACTTACTATAAAAACAGAAGGAAAATATGGTAATTGTTCAAGGAAAAGGATGAGGCATTTTGACTTCTTATAAAGCCATGCTTTTCGATCTGGATGACACACTGGTGGACCGGGATCGGGCAGTAGAGCGTATGTTCTGCAAGGTTATAGAGACATGCTATGAAGATGTTCCAGTGAATGCCGAGATGCTGCAAGCATTTAAGGAGAATGATCAAAAAGATTATGGCACGAATGATAAAACACAGATGTTTGAATCGTTTTTTCACAAATACCCGCCTGCATACAGATTGCAGGGCGGGCAGATCCTGGAGTTTTGGAATGTGAATTTTCCGCTTTGCTTCGAAGAGGATCCAGAGGTCATTCAGGTTGTAGAAGCAATAAGGAGAAAGGGGATAAAAACGGGGATTATTACGAATGGTTCTTCAGTCAGGCAGAGGGCGAAGTTGAAGAATACCCGGCTGAATCCATATTTTGAAACAATCCTCATTTCAGAAGAAGCGGGACTCAGCAAGCCTGACAGCCGTATCTTTGAATTAGCCTTATACAAGCTGAATGTCCAGCCGGAAGATACACTGTTTATAGGGGATAACCTGCACTGGGATATAGAAGGCTGCCAAAATGCGTGCATGATGGGCGTCTGGTACAATCCACTAAATAGAAAGGCCCCATCAGATATCATACCGTTTGCAGAAATCAGCTCGTTAGATCAGCTTCTTGATCTCTAATTGCAGCACCATACTCGAGAATGTATAGAGGATAGTAAGATGATTACGATACAAAAAGCCGTTATGGCAGATGCAGTTCAACTGACTGCCATCATGAAGAGGACGTTTGATGAAGAGGCAAGAAGGTGGCTTGAAAACAAAGAAACAGCAGATTATAACATTCAGCCGCCGGGGTACGATTCTGTGGAGATGATGAAGTACAGCATCGAGGAACTGCAGTGCTACAAAATCATGAATCATGGTGAACTAGCGGGTGGTCTGATTATGACGGTGACCGGCTCTCAATTTGGCAGGATTGACCGGATATTTGTAGATCCTCTTTATCAGGGAATGAAAATAGGTACGCGTGCTATGGAACTGGCTGAAATAGAGTATTCTTCCGTTCTCACATGGGATCTTGAAACATCGGTGAGGCAGGTGCCCAACCATCATTTTTATGAAAAATTGGGGTACCGGGAAGTGTTCAGATCAGAAGATGAAATTTGCTATAGCAAGAGAATGGAAGAACCCTCCCGCACTTTTCATTTTAATGGCGATATTGAAGAACCTTCTGCCAGCCTTTACGATCAACGCAGCATGGAGGGAAGCGGGTTTTATCAGGTTAACCTGGCAAAAAGCTCTGTCAGCAATAGCACACTGCAGGAGGCCCAATTCAGCAACTGTAATCTCAGCGGCTCAAAGTTTCAAAATATCAATTTCCGGGACAGTCTTTTCGCTGATTTAAACCTTTCTAACAGCAAGCTCAGACATGTAACATTAGAAGGGATAAAGGTAATGGATTCGACTCTGGGGGAAAGGAATCATCCGGTTACGTTCGAAAGATGCGATCTTGAAGGAACAAAAATCAGCGGCTGCAGCTTGAAAAATGCTCAAATTACGAAAAGTGAAATAGAAGGCATGACAATTGACGGGATATCCGTGGAAAAACTTCTTGAAGTGTATGATGCTTACCAGAAAAAAAGAGATCATTAAACGTACAGGATATAAAAAGAAAAAGCGAAGACGATTGGCAGTCAACGCTTTTTTCTCTATTATTCAGTAAGTTCGCTTGTTACGGTCTGGAAAACTCGACAGTCCTATCATTCCGTTCAAACCATCCTCTAAACGACCAGTTAATATACCCGCCATCGCCTTCATTCGTGAATTTTCCATCTTCAAATACCCAGACTCCGAACGTCACACCGTCATATTCCACCGTTTCAAAGAATTTAACGCCGTTTAATTGTTCATCATATCCTTGGCTTAAGTTCATCACCATCACATTGTGCTGCTGACCCGCTGCATAAAATGCGTTCTCCATCGCGCCTTTAACAAATCCGCTGCGGTTGTCCGCTGTTTTTACTGCGTCAGCAATCGCTTCTCCAATGGCTACAGGATCAACCGGAATCTCTGCAGCCGCTCCGGCCGCCTTTGCAGAAGCAGTTGATTCTTCAGATGCAGGAAGAGCTAATGGCGTCACCAGCATCGCTAATCCCAAAGCAGACGAAACAGCAGCTTGTTTTTTCTTCATAAGATCTCCTCCTTATTTTGAGTTACGGAGAACTTTTACCCTGATGATCCTAAAAAAAACAAAATTAGAAAATAGTAGTATAATTTAATATTATTTTGAAGAGAATTAACTGGGTCAAAGTTCACTAATATACAAAGCTATCCGTTGTTTAGATCATCTAATGATCCCTTATATTACAGATACGTAAAGGCGTAATGGGAGGTTGGAAGGCAGACTGTCCGTAGGTCAAATTATTTTTAAATCGATCACTTTTGAATAATAATCCCATTAAATGGCGTTTTCCAGCATTTATCATAAGAAGGAATGATTCACTTTTTGTTAAAACAGTACATTGGTTACAGGGGTGATTGCATCTAAAACAGCGCTGTAAAGAACGTGTAAGGGGAGCGGGTGCATATTAAAGGATTTTAAGGCTGGAAAGAAGCTTTGAATGAAAAATGATTCTCTTCCAGATTTGTACAGTGTGATTAGCGGGAATGAGGCTGCAGCGGAAATAAAGCTGCCAGTGAACATACTTGAGTTGCTGTAAAGTAAACTTTCATAAGAAAACTTAAGTCACAATCGTTCGTATTGATTGCTGATTGGTTTATGTATTGAAGAAGACCAAGATACGAAAGTCTGCAGCGATGCAGCAAATAAACGATATGAATAAAGGCAGGAATCAGAAAAAAATTTCTTTTTGTCTCATTATCTTAAGTATACTTAGGTTTTGAGACAAGATTCAGTTTGATTCTGCAACTGATTAGAATTTACATTATGTCTACTTGAAAAAAGTAAGAAAGCCAGAGCATAGTTACTCTGGCAACTTTCCCCTACTATAAATCATGGCCTTCATTTATCTTGGAATTCTTCCGTTTATTCTGTAACTGCTCGATCGGCAGCTTTTCTTGCTGGAAAGTCTCAAACTTTCTTTCTAAATAAATTCCCTTGTCTGAATAAATCCAGTCAGCAAACTGTTTTATCGTTTTTCTGCCGCTGACATATACCCGGTAATGGTTGTTGTAGGTTTTGAATACGGGTTCAAATCCTTGTTTTTCAAGCGTTATTTTGAGCATGCTCATGAAATCAAACGACCCGCCTACAAAATTAATGAAATATCCTCTGTAATTAATATTTCCATCACCATCAAAATAACCTCGGATAAAATGATGTAAATATTCCTCAGGTATAGTAGGAAATACAGCATCAACTGACTTTTTAGAAGAAACCCCAAATAAATTAATCAAATCTTCCCTCATAATTTTACTGTTCAAATTAAGAATATACACTCCGGTCTTTTTATTCTGGCACAGGATGGCTTCTGACTGCATCTCCTCTCTGATTTGTTCGAGGATCATGGGATCTTTCTGAGCAAAGCTTACGGTTTGCTGCTTGCTGGCAACAAAGCCATCTGCATAGAAAAATCCGAGTATGTATGCCATGTTGTTTGACCACGTTTTGAAATAATGTTCGTTCAGCCTGTATTTTCTGTGGGAATGTCCGAAAGGTCTCAATTGAACATTATGATCTTTAAAAACGAGCCTTACATAATTTGGTGATACGTTTTCTGCTTCTGCTATTTCTCTCGTCCCCGTACCTTCTCTGTAAAGCCTGATCATCTCCTCAATCTCCATTGTCCTCTTTCTTAATTTTCCCTTCTTTTTCCCGCTCTCCATATCCATCCCTCCTATTAGTATAAACATTCCATTTTCATTATACGAACATTTGTTCTATAGGTCAAAAAATAGCATTTTGCTATCGGTTCATTCTAAAAAAACGACATAAATAAAAACGCCTTGCCTGCAATTCCTTCTGCCGGCCGGGCGTTTGTTTAAGGTATATCATCCATCATACATCCTATCTGCTCCGCCCTTTGTATAGGGTCTGCAGATTACTTTCTCAAGATCTTTTCCATCGCTTTTCCCCTTGCTAATTCATCGATCAGCTTATCCAGGTAGCGAATTTCACGCATCGTTGGTTCTTCAATGTTTTCTACACGGACACCGCAAATCACGCCTTTGATCAGTGCCCGTGACGGATTCATTTGAGGAGCTTCCGAAAAGAATGTTTCAAAATCAATCTTATTATCGAGGACCATTTGAAGCTCCTCTTCGCTGTATCCTGTCAGCCAGCAGATGATTTCATCTACTTCTTCTTTTGTACGGTCTTTTCTCTCTGCCTTTGCGACATAATGCGGATAGACGCTTGCAAAGCTTGTAGTAAATATTCTATGTTTCGTCATAAGATACCCTCACTTTCGTTCATTCTCCAACCGTTTTGAAATAGCCAGTCAGCTATTTATTAGATTCATGCAGCTCGCAGACTTGTATGGCATTTATCCATTTTCCTGCTTTATCTGACTGTAACCTTCGACAGATCGGCATCCAATCCCTTTAAAGCCGCGTACGTCAGTTTATCCATCACCGCTCCGTCAAAGCGTACCGTTTTAATATCGCGGTAAAACTTTTTGGTCAGGGTGAAACCGGAAATGAAGGACGTATTCTTAAAGGAAGCGTTTTTAAAGGAAGCGCTCTTTAGTGCTGTTTTATCAAACTT
Organism: Metabacillus mangrovi; assembly: GCF_009711125.1. Classification (GTDB taxonomy): domain Bacteria; phylum Bacillota; class Bacilli; order Bacillales; family Bacillaceae; genus Metabacillus_B; species Metabacillus_B mangrovi. The sequence continues at coordinate 100,986 of NZ_WMIB01000001.1, forward strand.
GACTCCCATAAAGGTCTGTCCGTCAAAGGACATCCCGCTTAAATCGGAATATTTGAAGTCCACTCCGTTAAAATAACAGTTTTCAAATACCGCTTTACGAAGATCGGTCTTGGTCAATGTGACGTCCGTCATGTTCACGCTGTTAAATTTGGCGCCATCCAGCCCTGATGCGCTGAAATTCGTACGAACCAGGATGGTTTGATTAAAGCTTGCATTGGAAAGGTCAAGGCTCTTGAAACTGCAGTCTGTCAGGTTTGCTCTGTCAAAGTTCGCTTCCCTTACATCGCTCCCATTGAACGAACTGCCGGTCAGATCAGCACCGGAAAAGTCGGAGCCGTGAAGTGCACTGCCATTAAACTGGCCTTTATGAGCCTTCACCCCGGCAAAGTCACTTTTCACAAGATTGCTTCCGCTGAAATTTGTCAGCACCTGACGCTCAAGCGACCGGGTAAGATTGGCTACCTCCATGACCGTCTCTTCAATGTCTCCAATGCTGTCAATCGTCATCCCGAATGCGGTTTCATCATCCTTTCCCTCCGCTTTCAAGTCGCGGAACCGTTCCTGAAGATCAGAAAGCAGATCTTCTTTCAGCTCATCCACACTTTTTACGCCGTCATATGGTGCAAAAACGCCGTTCAGATAATGGTTCAGTTTTTCGTTCATCAGTAGTCCTCCCTATAATAAGTCTTCAAGCACCCGCTTCGCATACTCCCAGTTGCTTTTGTTGCGCTCATAAGCAGCTCTTCCCTTATCGGTAATCCTGAAATATTTTCTCCGTCCGCCCTGTGATTCATTGCCCCAGTACCACTCGATGTCTCCGTCCGCCTCGAGCCTGCGGACGCTTGAGTACATCGTAGCCTCCTTTAGCTCGTACTGGCCTCCTGACCGTTCGGCAATCAGCTTCACGATCTCATAGCCGTACCGGTCTGTTTCGGCAAGCAGCCTCAGAATCATCGTATCCGTATGTCCGCGGAGCAAATCGGATGTGATTTTGTTAGCGCTCATTCCATCACCTCTTATTTGCAGTATATGCCACATTACTATGAGTGTCAAAGTAATTTATTTATGATATTACTTTGCTGAGGAAGTTCTTTTTATTCATGGACAAACGAAAAAAGACATCCTTCATGTTCCTATAATGCGCAGATCACAGCTGGAGCCGGTTTACGTACGCAGGTGCATGATAGATGCCTTTTATTTAGACGGATGTGATGTAAGGGGGTAAATCCTGTGAACTCTTTTATTGACCAGCAGCTTCGGGTCATATTCATAACGCGTAATTAGAATTATTTTTTCTTTTTCTTCGAATAAAACTCAGCTGCTTTTTTTCGGTTTCCGCACAGCTCCATGCTGCACCAGCGTCTCTTTCCTCCTTTAGATGTATCAACAAAATAGAGTTTGCATTCTTCATGATTACACTTCCGAATACGCTCGAGAGGAATATTTTCAAGAGTATCCAATAAAGAATCCAAAATGCTGTACAACACGTGATCTTCAACCGTTTCCCCTTCAAATGTCATCTTCAAATTTTCACTGATGGTCGGGCTGACTTGCAGGTTTTCAACAGCTATTTTAATTGTATTGGCCGTATTAAGCGAAAGCTCTCCTCTTTGTTCGATCTCTGCCAATATCGTCTTACAAAGAGTACGGATTGTGTGAAGCTCAACAAGTAAAGATTCCAGTATCTCTTTTTTTTCCAGAGCTTCTGCATCAGATTTCCGCAATAGATTGTTTCCCTTCAGCCATTGAAGCGCGCTTGATGCATTAGCTAATATGTCTATCTCTTGTTTATTCGAGACGTAAATGGTATTAACAAGGTTTACCCAAGAAGACCCGCCTAATGTAAATATTGATTTATCCAAAATGTAATCACCTCACTACAATTATAACCACTAAAAATAATTTGACAAGTTATAAAAAGTGATGTAACGTAAATTGTAACTTCTAAAAATAGTTTTAACGGTTATATAGATTTGAATTTCATTAACCCTTTTAGAAGTGCAAAATAAAATGGATGAGGTGGTAATATGACAGTTACTCACAAAACGATCAGGATTCAGGGCGTAGATCTTTTCTATCGAGAAGCAGGTCAAAAGGAAAATCCAACAATTCTGCTGCTTCATGGTTTTCCCTCCTCTTCGCATATGTATCGAAACTTAATACCGGAATTAATGGAGGAATTTCATGTTGTGGCACCCGATTATCCAGGGTTTGGGAACAGCGGCCAGCCGGAAATGAATGAGTTCGAATACACATTTCATAACTTTGCCCTTCTCATTAATGAGTTCGTTGACCAATTAAACATAGAGAAATTTAGTATTTACGTACATGATTATGGTGCTCCAGTAGGGTTCAGGCTGGCGCACGAACACCCTGAACGTATTCAAGCCATTGTAACCCAAAACGGAAATGCCTATGAGGAAGGTTTAATGGCAGCCTGGGACCCCGTACGCACATACTGGAATAATCCTAATAAGGAAAATAAGGATAACATTCGATTCCTTTTATCAGCCGAATTTACGAAGCATCAATATATGAATGGTACCCGTAACCCTGAGCATATTAGTCCTGATGCTTGGAATATGGATCAGTTTGTTTTGAATCGCCCCGGAAATGACGAGATACAGCTTGCTTTACAATATGACTATAGAAACAACGTTAAGCAGTATCCGAACTGGCAGAAATTCTTTAGGACCTACCAGCCGCCTACACTCGTTATATGGGGCAAAAATGACATGTTTTTCGGACCTGAAGGTGCTCTGGCATTTCAGAGGGATCTTGATGACTGCGACGTGCATTTATTGAATACAGGCCATTTTCCACTGGAAGAAGATTTAAAAATAAGCGCTTATTTAATTAAACAGTTCCTGCAAGACCGTCTGCAAAGCGAAGCCTGATTCCTGCAGAAGTGGCTTTTTATCATACCTTTCCTTATGTGTTTCATTGTGGAAGAACACGGTCTTCCTTATAATAAAAATAGATAGGTTATGTAAGGAGACCCAAAGATGAAAGAAGAACAAAATGCAAATCCAGAAAACATCTTGGATGAAGAAACCCTCTTTATCGTTTCCCAGACATTCAAAGCCCTGTCGGACCCGACCCGGCTCAGAATTCTTAATCTTCTTTTCGAAGGAGAGCATTCCGTGAACGAGATCGCCGAAAAGCTGTCGCTTTTGCAGACGACTGTATCCCATCAGCTCCGGTTTTTGAAAAATATCCGGCTTGTGAAATTCAGGAGAGAAGGAACGTCACTTTACTATTCCCATGATGATGAACACGTCATTGATATGCTGAAGCAGACGATCGACCATGCGAGACACATGTAAAAAAGACCTGATGCACAAAGCATCAGGTCTTTTTTAATTACAGGAAGAACAATTTCCGCCTGCCGAATCGATCTGGATCGTTACATGGTGAAGCTCGAATGATTCATGAAGCAGCTTTTTGGCTCTTTCCAGCAGCTGCGGGTAATCCTCAATCGTTTCTACCTCCAGATGGCAGCTGAGCGCCGGAAAATCAGAGGTGATCGACCAGATATGCAGATCATGAACACCTTTCACTTCTTCCATTCCGAGCAGCGTCTCTTTCACCTTTTCGACATCTATGTTTGGAGGCACACCCTCCATCAGAATATGAAACGATTCCTTTGTCACCCTCCATCCGCTTATCAAAATTAATAAGGCGACAAGGACGCTTGCAATCGGATCCGCCAGATTCCAGCCGAAAAACAGAATGAGCAGAGCGGCTGTGATCGCCCCGACAGAGCCGAGCAAATCTCCAATTACATGAAGGAACGCACTGCGCACATTCAAGTTCCCGTCCTTATCCCCTCTCATCAGGATATAAGCCGCGGCAAGGTTTACGACAAGTCCAATGATTGATACAGCAAGCATCCCGGTACTGATCACAGAAGGCGGCTCTAGAATCCGCTGATAGGCCTCCCAGAAAATATAGAGGGAGATAAGCAGCAAGGTAAGGCCGTTGATAAAGGCAGCAAGTATTTCAAAACGCTTATAACCATATGTCTTAGAAGCTGAAGCGCCTTTTTCTCCAAACTTCAGCGCAAAGAAGCTCAATCCCAGTGCTGCAGCGTCGCTCAGCATATGTCCTGCATCAGACAACAGGGCAAGACTGTTCGTCATGATCCCCCCGATGATTTCAACAACCATAAAGGAGGCGATCAGGAAAAAAGACAGCTTCAGCGCTTTTTTATTTGCTGATGCATGGGAATGACCATGGTGAGAATGCCCGTGTGCATGACCCATAAAAAACGACCTCTTTTCATATATGAGTATATATTCATATATTATGAGTTATAAAGCCACACCTTTCAAGTTTCTTTTATTTTCCGGGTCTTGCCCAAATTAAATGAAAGATTCCCTTCCAGTGATGCTCTGCCTGGATCACTTCCAGCGGTGACCGGGATAAAATCTCCATGATGTCCCGGTCCTGGAAGCATCCCGCCGCTTTACAGGCAAGCGGGTTAACCGCTTTTTGGATGAAAGAGATCATGGCGTTCCTGCTGATTCCGTGCTCCAGTAAAAGGATAGACCCATCCGGTCTGCACCAGTGCTGCAGCTGTTTAAGTACCCTTAATGGATCGGGATAGCCGCAGAGAGACAGGGTGGAAACAATGGTGTCGAACGAATTCTCTTTAAATGAGGCATCATAGATGTCTGTTTCGATAAGATTTACGGGCAGGCTGTACAATCCTGCTGCCTCTCTTGCCTTTTCGAGCATCGCCGGACTAAAATCCACAGCCGTAATGCTGCTTATGGCGCCTCGCTTATAATACGGAAAGTTCCCTCCCGCTCCAACGGCAATTTCCAAAACCTCTCCCTGGGCTCCATTCAGCAAATTTTCTCTCCATTCTTTCTGAAACTGCTTTTCTCTGATCCGGTCATATTTTTCCGCCTGTTTATTGTATTTTTGAATGAGTTTGCCATTTTTCCCTGCCTTCATTCGATCAGCTCCCTTACAGCTGCTCCTTAAAGGATGCAGCAGGAATTTGTACAATAAGGAATTGATAAGCCTTCCCTTTAATTCTCAATATCCCTTTTACTAAAGCCTGTAAAACCGGCCGATGTCATCAGGAGGGCGGCAGCACTCAGAAGAATAAGGGGCATCGCTGTAAATTCGTCCACCGGAATATGCGGGACATAGCCGAACGGAGACAGCTTGCCCGCCCACTCCGGAAACTGAAACAGCTCTCCAAAATAAAGGGTGATAAAGGAATACACTACATAAAACCAGATCGCTCCTGCCCATTTAGGAATAAAACCGATAAGAGCTGCAGCGATACTGACCATAACGAGCATAGCGGGAAAGTAAGCCCATGCAGCTCCAAGTATCATCTGAAAGGAAATTCCGCCTTCTGCCGCTGCCGTCCCGGCTGACCACAGGCCCAAGGCTCCGAGGGTGATCATCAGAAAGCCGGTGAAAACAGCTGCCGTAAAATAGCCTGCCAGAAGTTCATTCCGTGAAACCGCTCTGCCCAATAGGTGTACAAGCCGGTCTTTTTTCTCTTCTGATCGAAGCTTCAAGATGGATAGAATGGAAGGAATAACAGCAATTAACGAAATAACGATCAGCAGCAAAGGAATAAACTGCTCAATAACCGTCATTCCTTCTTCAGGCTGAAACAACTGCTGCATCATCTCATTGTCAGATAAAAAGGTTTCAAGATCTCCGAGAACCGATCCATAGGAGGCACCGAGCACGAACATCCCCGCTACCCAAGACAGCATGCCTGTCCGCTGCAGTCTGAAGATCAGACCGGCCGGGCTCTTCAGAAAACGGGAAGCATGCGTTTTACCGGCCCTTGAAGGCAGCAACCCTCTGCCTAAATCGCGGATTGCATTCAGCCAAATAGCCGCCGCATAAAGAAGCAAAGCAGCCGCAGCGAGCAAAAGCACCGGGAGCCACCTGTTGGAATCGTATACTTCAGCCTTCGTGACCCATGAGAGCGGAGAAATCCAGGAAAGATCCTCATTGCTCACATCTGTGAGGGCACGAATAAGGTAAGCGGACAGCAAAAAAGCGACCGATAAGCCGACGGTTCCTCTGGAGCTGTCTGAAAGCTGGGCAAAAACTGCCGCGACTCCTGTAAAAAACAAACCGGTTGCACCAAGGGCCGCTCCGTAAAGCATAGAACCTTCCAAATCCATGCTTTGCAGCCCGAGAGCATAAAGTCCCGTTCCGGTTCCGAGCGCCAATAATATGCACACCGTGAGCATGACAATAAAAGAAGCCTGTAAATAAGCCAAGCGGCCGGCCGCCAGTGAACGGACCATTTCCAGGCGGCCCTCTTCTTCATCTGCTCTTGTATGGCGCGAGACAAGCAGGATACTCATGATCCCGGTGACGACAGCTGTCATCAGCAGCATTTGATGTGAGGTCATCACACCAAGAGTATAGCGGCTCAAGTCGGCCGGACCGATCATGGCGGTCATGGCAGGATTGGCCATGGTCAGCGCCATCGCATCCCTTTCGTGCTGAGTAGCATATAAGCCATCAAAAGCAAGCGGAACAGCGATCGTAAAAAAGCCGAGGCTGATCAGCCATATGATTATGCGCAGCCAGTCAAGCCGGAAAATGAAGGCGGCAAGAAAAAAAGTTTTAGCAAATAAATTCGTTGTCATGGTCGGCCGCCGCCTTCATAATGGCGCATGAACAAATCCTCCAGCGTCGGAGGTGCGCTTTCCAGTTTGATGACCCCAAACGGACTGATATGTCTGATCACCTCATCCATTCGCTCACTGTCGATTTGGAAAAGGGTATGATTTCCGTCTTCTTCTACATTGTGAATTCCTGCCATCTCCTGCAGACCGGTGACCGGCACCTTTGTCGTCACGGACATCTGTGTTCTCGTCAAATGCCGGAGCTCTAACAGTGAGCCGGTCTCGATCACCTGACCCTGGCGGATAATGCTGACACGGTCACACAGCTTTTCAACCTCGGATAAAATATGGCTCGACAGAAGGACACTCTTCCCCTGCCGCTTTGCATCCAGCACACACTCCTGGAAAACCTGTTCCATGAGAGGATCAAGGCCTGAGGTCGGTTCATCGAGAATAAACAGGTCCGCGTCCATTGCGAAAGCGGCAATTAAAGCAACTTTCTGCCTGTTCCCCTTTGAATACGTTCTGCATTTTTTGGAGGGGTCCAGATCAAATCGTTTGATGAAGGCATCTCTTCTCGATCGGTCTGACCGGCCATTCAGCTTTAAAAATAAGTCGATAACTTCCCCGCCCGTTAAGTTTGGCCACAAATTTACATCTCCCGGAACGTAAGCGGTCCGTTTATGGATGCTGACGGCATCACTCCAGACATCCATGCCGAAAATTCTCGCCTCCCCGCCTGTTGGCTTTAAAATACCAAGCAGAATCCGGATCGCGGTGGACTTCCCTGCACCGTTCGGTCCGATGAAACCCAGAATTTCCCCTTCCTTCATTTCAAGGTTAACTCCGTTCAATGCAGGAAAGCTGCCGAATTTTTTGGATAGCTCTGTAACCTGAAGCACACTCATCCTCTCATTCTCCTTCCTTGTAAAAAGCCTGTTTTAAAAGCTCCGAATAGCTCTCCCATTCTTTTAAAATCACAGCTCCATCCCGGTCGAGAGCTCCTGCTTTGCTCATCTGCATTTCAGCAAACCCTGTCATTGTCCAGTTTAGAATGTGAAGCGCCTTTTCCGGATCCGTGCCCTCCTTAAATTTGGACCAATCAATGTTTTCATAGATTTTTGAAAATCCCTCCTGCAGGATACTGCCGAGAATCTGCTGTGTATCCACTTTTACTTCTTTAGAATCTTCTACTGCAACAGACCGCAGAAAGTCAAACAGCAAAGGATACCTTTTCTGAATGTCTAGTTTAACCAGCCCTGTTCCGCTAAGCCTTTTAAAAATGTCCCTCTCATCCATATTTATTTTTCCCAGAACCATATCTGCCGCTTTTTTGGCATCTTCAATTAGAAATAAATACAAATCTTTTTTGTTATTAAAGTAGTGGAACAAGGAACCCTTAGAAATTTGTGCTTCTTTTACAATTTCGTTTGTGGATGCCTTTTCAAACCCCCTCAGAACAAATTCCTTCATCGCTCCGTTTATGATCCGCTCTTGCTTTTCTGCATTCAGATTAAAAAATTGAGAATTGATAAGCCTTGCTCCTTTAATATTAGATTTGACCACTGTGGTCATGATTAGAATATCTCAATTGACCAAATTGGTCAATTACTATAATTAAAAAAACACCCTATCAAAAAGGGTGTTTAAAGTCGTTAAGAGCATACTGAATGAGGCGGATCACACCATATAGCCAGCTGCAGTTCCTGGTGTGAGATATTCAGTTCCTTGGAAATCCTAAGTATGAGTGTTTCGGAGGGATGTACTTCTCCCCGTTCAATTTTGCCGATATAACTTCTGGTGGTCATCAATCGTTCTGCAAACTGCTCTTCCGTCCACCCTTTATTTATTCTGCCCTCTTTAATAAAAGCTCCATAATTGCTGCAAGGTGCTGTAATCATCTTACTTCCTCCTCATCAAATTGTATTTAGCAGTTGTTCTCAGGAAGTCCTTTAAGCATAAAGCCATCGTTCTGAAAATCCAGAGTCACATTTTCTGCAGCTGACACGGCGAGCTGGTCGATGGCTACCTGTATTCCGTTAATTTCCTGAACGGTGTCTTCTTCCCCGGGTTCATCAAGTCCAAGACCAATTTGCGGACCGCAGCACCCCTGTCCCATTAAATAGAGCCTCACACAGCTCGCTTTGTGTTCCTGCATCGCTGACATCAGTTTTTCTTTTGCGTCATTTGTGATTTCCATGGATAGGCCTCCTTCTGCTATTTATATAGACGGTTTAACGTATCTTTCATTTCTGGCTTTACCTGAATTGCAGGGCGGATGGATTTGGCTTTTCTCTCAGCCTCATCTACTATATCAGCAAGGCCAAGATTGATCAGTGTCCCGATTGCAACCGTACCTGTCCGGTTCTTCCCTCCGGAACAATGAAAGTAAATGTTTTTGTTTTCGTTATAAGCTTTTTCAACTTCATCTAACGCTCGTTTAACAGAGTCATCCTGCTTCTCTGAATCATCTACAATCGGCAGATGAACTCGCTGTTTAACGTGCTGGCCGGAATCAGCTTCTGCTCTTAAATCATAGATCACATCAATTTTTTCATTGTTCAGCAACTCATTGATATCATCTGCACCACCTATAAAGATGCGGTTTTTCACTAACTGCTGATAAGATTTCTCCATTTTAAATTCCTCCTTATTCAGATAGGGATTCGCTCCAGTCATGGACCGCTTTCCCTTCCAGAAACCGTTCTGTATCTAATGCTGCCATACATCCTGACCCTGCAGCTGTAATTGCCTGGCGGTAGTGTTTATCCTGTACATCTCCGCAGGCGAAAACTCCCGCTATACTGGTTTTTGTTGTTCCGGGCACGACTTCGATATAACCAGCTTCATCTGTTTTAATCTGATTCTCAAGAAATGCGGTATTCGGGTTGTGGCCAATCGCTACAAAAATACCATCCGTCGCAATCTGCTTTTCTTCACCTGTGGCGTTATCGATCACTCTTATAGCAGAGACCTTCCCGGCTTCACTCATCACTTCGACAGGAGTGGTATCCAGGCTCCATGTGATATTAGGATTCTGCTTCGCACGGTCCTGCATAATTTTAGAAGCCCTAAGTTCCTTCCTGCGATGGACTACCACAACCTCAGATGCAAATTTGGTAAGGAAACTCGCTTCTTCCATTGCAGAATCTCCTCCGCCAACAATCACGACTTTCTTCCCCCGGTAGAAAAATCCATCACAAGTTGCACAAGTGCTTACCCCTGATCCGATGTTTTCTTTCTCTCCCGGGATTTTAAGCAGCTTGGCAGATGCACCGGTAGATAGAATCAGTGATTCTGCTGTAACTTCCCCCATGCCGTTCACTTGGAGTTTAAAAGGACGTTCATTTAAGTCAACAGAAGTGACCCATCCTCTTTTAAATTCAGCACCAAACCTTTCAGCCTGTTTTCTCATTGAATCCATGAGGACGGGGCCGGTAATTCCATCTATAAATCCCGGGAAGTTTTCTACTTCTGTTGTCAGAGTCAGCTGGCCTCCCGGCTGATCTCCTTCGATCACTAACGGTTTCATATTTGCTCTTGCCAGATAGATGGCTGCGGTCAAACCAGCAGGCCCTGTACCAAGAATCACGACTCGATTCAATGCAATTCCCCCTTCAGCTTAAACAGGATCTTGTTGTAACAGCCCGGAAAATCCCGTTGCTGCTTCTTTCAACCATGGTATGACCACCGAGTTTTGCGCTAATTCAGATTGAACGATCGCAATCCAAGGTTTCTCTGAGTATGCTTTACTTTTCAAAATAGGATCGTTTGTTTCAGCTGCCAGTAAACTTTGATTGATCACCCACCATTTTGGGGTGATCTCTGCCCTTTTAAGGTCAGATTGTAATCGATTCGCTTCAAGTACAGGCGTCGCTTCTGGGAGTGTGACAATCACAACCGCTGTTTCCTCAGGGTTCCTGAGTCTAGGAAGCAGCTTTTTCACGCTTGCCGGAACTTCTCCTGCAGCTCTGGCCATCTCCTTGTGATAGGATTCCGCAGCATCCAGAAGCAGAAGTGTATGCCCGGTAGGAGCAGTGTCAATAATGACAATATCGCGTTCAGACTGTTCCACGACATCCGCAAAGGCTCTGAAAACAGCAATTTCTTCTGTGCAGGGAGAATTTAAATCCTCTTTCAGATAGGCGAGGCTTTCTGCATCCAGCTCTTTTCCGCTTTTCTTAATCATTTCCTGCTTGTATTTCTCTACCTCTGTTTCAGGATGGATCTGGCTGATCGTTAAGTTAGCTTTTCCCTGGGAATGGCTGACCATCTCCTTTAGATTTGCTGCAGGATCTGTTGTTGTCAGGTGTACACTGTGTCCTTTTTCAGCAAGACCCAATGCGATCGCTGATGCTACGGATGTTTTTCCGACCCCGCCTTTTCCCATCGTAAAAATGACCCGTTTATTTTGAACAGAAAATTCTTCTACCATCTCAGCCAGTTTCTGCATCTCAAATAATGGTTCTTCGGTTTGACTGGCATCTTCGGTATAATTTGCCTCAGGTAAAAAGAGATTCCGCAATTTTTGAATGCCTGTTAACGAGTAAGGAACAAATGGAAGCTGGTACTGAACCATCTGTTTTAATGAAGAAGGGATATTCTCCAAAGCTTTTCTCTGACGGTCATAAAAGGTGCTCGATACTTCATCATCACTCATTTTGGATTGAAGCACACCGTTAATGAGCAGCAGCTGATTTTGTATTCCGATTTCCTTTAACTCGGCGGAGGCGCGGCCGGCTTCATGCAAAGAAGCAATATCAGGCCTTGCAACGAGGATTAAGGTCGTTTTTTCATTGGCAGATAATGCTTGAACCGCCTGGGAGTAAGAAGTCTTTTTGTGCTCCAGTCCAGATAATGGACCCAAACAGGAGGCCCCATGTGAACTCTCGCTAATAAACCCGCCCCATGCAGAGGGGAGCTGCAGAAGTCTGAGAGTATGGCCTGTCGGTGCTGTATCAAATAAGACATGATCGTATTCATCAGAAATTTCTTTATTGATCAGCAGGTTTGTAAACTCGTCGAACGCAGCTATTTCTGTCGTGCAGGCACCGGACAGCTGTTCTTCCATCTGGGTGATCACGGTTTGAGGAAGCTTTCCGCGGTAAGGTCCTACAACCTTCTCCCGGTAGGCAGCTGCTGCCGTTTCCGGATCAAGATTCAAAGCGAATAGATTCGGCACGCCCTGAACTTGAGCGGGTTTGTTCGTTAAGGCTGTTTCGAATACATCCTGCAGGTTGGAAGCGGGGTCGGTGCTGACAATCAGCACCTTTTTACCCTGATCTGCCAAGTTTACGGCTGTGGCACTTGCTGCAGAAGTCTTGCCGACTCCTCCTTTGCCAGTGAAAAATAAATACGGAACATGTGGAAGATGAGCTGGACGATAAAACTCAGTCACCGCATTCCCCTCCTCTGTTAATTTTCTGTGTGAAGATCCAGTGTGATTTTCGGCTTTTGAAGCACGAACTCTCTTTCATCGAACCCAAAGATTTCTGCAAACTCCTGATTGGAAGGATAAGTCTGGGTTTTGTATATTTCCCCGTTTAATAAGGTGACAGGAAGAATATCAGGGCCTTTCTCTTCAAGTAAAGCTAATACCTTAGGCTGCTCTGTAAAAGCCCCTGGTTCATTGGCGAGATTGAACCGTTTAATTAAACAGCCCTTGTTTTCCAGTTTGTAAACTGCAGAAGCGACCCGCGTCAGCTCTGGGTCTGTACTGGGTCCGCATACTCCCGTAGGACAGCACATCGCCGGATCATATAGCTGGATGGAATTCATCTTTACCGTCTCCTCCATATAAGTAATTGCTTATATTACAGGTATGAGAAAAGCCGGAAGAGGATTCCCGGCTATTCGTTTACTTCCCTGTTTCTGCAAAGCGTTTGATTCTTTCTCCGATCTCATCACGTACACGCTGGAATACAGACCATTTTTCTTCATCTGTTCCCGTTGCCTTCGCAGGGTCGTCAAAGCCCCAGTGCTCGCGGCGAACGTGAGGAGGCGTCATCGGGCATTTATCCGCGGCATCTCCGCAAAGAGTGACAACAAAGTCCGCATTGTTTAAAATTTCGCTGTCGATGATGTCTGATGTTTGATCAGTAATATCAATTCCGACTTCATTCATGGCTTTTACAGCATTGGGGTTCAGTCCATGAGCTTCAATTCCTGCACTTAGGACATTCCACTCGTCACCTAGATATTTCTTCCCCCATGCTTCTGCCATCTGGCTGCGGCAAGAGTTCCCTGTGCATAGAAAGTAAAGTGTTTTTTTCGTCATATTGTACGTCTCCTTTTATGTGGATTGGAATTAGAAAACCAGCAGCCATAGATACAGGCCGATTAGTGTGATAAAAAGTGTTGGAACGGTCAGGATAATTCCTGTTTTAAAATAAGTCCCCCATGAAATTTTGACTCCCTTCAGTGAAAGAACATGAAGCCAAAGAAGTGTCGCAAGAGAACCGATAGGTGTAATCTTTGGTCCTAAGTCGGAACCGATGACATTCGCATAAATCAGTGCTTCCCTCACGATGCCTGATGTATCAGTCTCGGCAATCGCGAGTGCGTCAATCATTACAGTCGGCATATTATTCATAACGGACGAGAGAATGGCTGCAATAAATCCCATTCCGATTGTCGCAGAGAGCAGGCCCTGATCGGCCACCGCCTGGATGACATCAGCAAGAACGCTCGTCAGTCCGGCATTGCGCAGTCCATACACCACCACGTACATTCCAATGGAGAAAAAGACAATGGCCCATGGTGCGCCTTTAAGTACTTTAGCTGTCGGGACTGCAGGACTTCTCCTTGCCATAATCAAAAAGAAGATGGCAATAATCCCGGCAATAATGGACACTGGAACCCCGATTATTTCGCTAATGAAATAACCGGCCAGCAGGACACCGAGAACAATCCAGGAAAGTTTGAACATCTTTTTGTCCCGGATGGCTTCTTCCGGCTGTTTCAAGCTTGCAGCATCATATGTTTTCGGAATGCTTTTCCGGAAGTAAAGGTACAAGACCAAAATACTTGCGGCAAGAGCGAAAAAGTTTGGCACAATCATACGGCTTGCATATTCAGCAAACCCAATATCGAAGTAGTCAGCTGAAACGATATTGACTAAGTTACTGACAACGAGCGGGAGCGATGTGGTATCTGCTATAAATCCGCTTGCCATGATAAAGGGGAAAACAAGCTTTTCTTCGAAATTCAAGTTACGGACCATCGCAAGAACGATGGGTGTTAAAATAAGGGCGGCACCGTCATTTGCAAAAAAAGCAGCAACCACAGCTCCTAGTATGCTTACATAAACAAACATTCTTACGCCGCTGCCTTTGGCAGCTCTGGCCATATGAAGGGCAGACCATTCAAAAAAGCCGATCTCGTCTAAAATTAACGAAATAATAATTACCGCGATAAAAGTTAATGTGGCATTCCAAACGATGCCCGTTACATCCCATACGTCCTGAAAATCGACAACTCCTGCAATCAGTGCGAGTACCGCACCCCCGCACGCGGACCAGCCGATGGACAAATTCCTTGGCTGCCAGATCACGAGGATGAGCGTCAGAAGGAAAATCAGGGAGGCTAAAATCACTGATGTCAAAATGGTCCCTCCATTATTCGCAGATTATTCGCAATCCCTGTTTTTCCAGATCTTTCAGTCTCTGATCCTGATCCGGAACGAACTCCAGCAGATTTTGAACAAACTCATAGATTTCGCTGTCACGGTTCAATGAATAAAAAACCCACTGTCCGTTCCGTTTTTCTTTAACAAGCCCCGCATCCTTCAGTTTCCTTAAATGCTGGCTGATGGCTGGCTGGCTCGCCTGAAAGATGGCTGTAAATTCACAAACACAGCATTCATTTCTCTGAAGCATTTTCATCATTGTAAGCCGTGTTTTGTCACCGAGCAGCTTCATGATGGCCGCTGCCTGGTCTATAGTGATCGTTTTAGACACTAAAGTCATCTAATGATTCACCTCCAGGTATCATCATATAATAATGCACTTATATAATCAACCGCTTATATTTAAAATTGCAAACAATTTTTTGCTGGTTACATTTTCAGTATATCTTCTCTAATTACTAACCATAAACACAATTTACTTTTCCTCTCCCTCCTTAATTGATTCTTGCCGTTGTTCCCGGCAGCAGGACGGCTCTATTCCTTTTTCTGTTTCCTTCACTTCCTCAATTTTCACATTGCAGCACTCCTTCTGCTTTTCAGAACCAAACCATTTCTTCAAAAAATTCATAATGCTCTCCTCCTAAATGATATAAAATAAAAATCCTGAAATCGTTGACATGGCAATAACGGAAATGACAAAAGCAGCCACAAGCTTTTTCTTAAAAATGCTGTTTAAAAGGGTCAGTTCCGGAAGGCTTGCTCCGGCTGAGCTGATCATGAGCGCCATGACAGGGCCCAGTGCCATTCCTTTAGCAATCAAAATCTGTGTGATTGGGATCATAGAGGAAAGCCTGATATACAATGGAATCCCGGCAACTGCCGCAATCGGCACAAGCCACCAGTTATCCCCCCCAAAGTATTGGGTGATCAGACCGGTCGGAACCGCGCCATGAATCACCGCTCCGATCCCTGCACCTATTAGAAGGAAAGGGTACACGGTTTTCATAAGCTGGACCGTTTCAGATAAAGCTCCTTTTATACTGAACCCGCTCTTAACGGGATCGAAATTTTTAACCAGCACATTTTTCACTTCCCCTTCAAATCCCAGCTTTTCTAAAATAAATCCGATGCTGAAAGATAATATAGAAGTAATAATCGTATAGGCAAGCGCCACTTTCCATCCCAGCACTGCTGCCATCAGTGTTATTATAGTTGGGTCGAGTACAGGAGATGCAAATAAAAATACCATGACTGCCTCGAACCGGATCCGGTTATTCAATAAATTGACGACCACCGGAATCGTTGAGCAAGAGCAGAATGGCGTCACAAAAGCAAACAGCAGTGCCAATCCTCCGCTAACAATCGGGGAGCTGTCCCTCATCCATTTTTCCATCCTGTGATAAGGGATAAATCCTTGTACCAAATTGATTAAAAAGGAAATGACAATAAATAAGATGGTTAATTCCAATGCGATTTCAATAAAACTTCTGCCTATTTCTGCCCACACAGCAGCTCAGCTCCTTTTATTTGCATTTTGCAACTATCATACCGAATAACAGCCGGCGTATTAAGAACGAATAGGCCGGCAGCACATTGAACTTTTTGCCATGGAATCGTTCAGCAGTTTAATCGAGGTAAGCACCTGTTCCTTTTCTTCTGGTTTCATAAAAGAAAAGACGTCCTCTAGAAAATTGTTCATTTGATCATTAATTGATTCAGATACATTTTTCCCTTTCTCTGTTAAAAAAAGATGGTAAACCCTTTTGTCATTTGCGGATTGTTTTTTTGTAATCATCCCTGATTTAACCATCGTTTGAATTTGACGGCTGAAGGTCGTAATATCCGTTCCCAAAGTATCTGCAACATCCTGGATTGAAGGAGCCTCCCTTCTTTCCAATTCTGCCAGGATGTGGCTTTGAACAAGTGTCAAATCTGCATCAGCTGCTGTGCAGCAGTTTTTGTCAAGAAGACCAAGCCGTCTGACCATAATTTGAAACAACTCCCGTTTCGTCTCCATTTTATCCCTCCTCTAGTTATGTATAATCTCATGATAGTTCATAAACTTGCAAATTGCAAATATTTTACGAAAAAAGTAGAATCCTTTAAAAAAAGGATTCTGAAAGAAACGATTATTGATTTTCCATCACCGCAAAATAATTCTCTTCATAATCCGCAAAATTGAAGACCTTTATGCCTCCCATGTCCATGATCTCCCCGGCTTTCACTCCTTTACCGGAAAGCGAACGATGAAATTCTTCCAGGTTTTCTGTAAAAAACATGAGAGACGGCGTTCCTAGATTCAGTTCCGGGGACATTTCAGCGATGTGTTTTTTGTTGTGCAAAATGATGCTCGTCTCGGCATGAGGTGAAGCTGAAAGCTGAATCCACCGCATTCCGTTCTCCATCGTCTCATCTGCTATGATTTGAAACCCTGCCATTTCAGTCCAAAATCGTGCTGCCAGGTCCTGATCCTCTACATACAGCATCACTTCAGCAAGCTTAGTAATCATGTTTTTCGCTCCTTTTTTTATGGGATACAGTTTATTATTTCGATCCCGGCTGTCTGTTTTCCTCTGCTGCTTGAAAAATGTACATGGCAAAAAGACCGGGAAATGTATGATTTCCCGGTCTGATTTGTTTATTTGTTTGAAAACGGCCGTTTAATATTTCTGCCAAAATAGATTTCGTTCATTTCCCCAGTAATTTTGTCTGTGATGTCCTTCTGCTCTGCTTCTGTTAACGAATCCTTGGAATAGCCGAACAGATAGTTGTTCAGGTCAAACTCCTTCAGCTTGCATTTCGTATGAAAGATTCTTTCCTGATAGATGTTGGAATCGATCATATCAAATTGATCTTGTATCTCTTCACACAAATAATTTTGAATGGAATTGATTTCATGATCGATGTAAAGTTTTTTTCCTTCTATATCCCTTGTAAAACCCCTCACACGGTAATCGATTGTCATGATATCCGTATCAAACGATTGTATGAGATGGTCTAAAGCCTTTAATGGAGAGATTTCTCCGCATGTCGATACGTCAATATCGGCTCTGAATGTGCTGATTCCCTCATCAGGGTGGTATTCAGGGTATGTATGTACTGTTAAATGGCTCTTATCAAGCTGCATGACAACAGATTCCGGAGTAGCGGGCGGTGAATCTTTATCCGTTTCGACCGGCACTTCGACAACAGGCCCCTCTGAAACGAGTACCGTAACGCTTGCACCCTGAGGGACGTAATCCTGCTGCGCGATGTTTAAAACGTGTGCCCCAATCGTATCGGAAACCTTTTGCAAAATGTTGGTCAGCCGCTCGGCACTGTATTCTTCATCGATGTATTCGAGGTACGCCTCCCGCTCTTCACGGGTTTTCGTGTAACAGATATCATACAGATTAAAGCTGAGCGACTTCGTCAAATTGTTAAAACCATGTAGCTGGATTCTCTGGTTTGATGCTTCATTCATGATTCATTTCCCCTTATAAAAAAAAGTTTGATGGAATTTTATAAGTAAAATACCCTTCCAGCTGAAAAAAAAACAGGCTATCCAATTATGGAGCAGCGCGGGCAATTTTGGAAATGCTTAGCACCCTGAAAGATTAGATTGACACCTCGGCGCATATCCTGTATTTTGTTCAAGTATGTATAAATTTCAGGAGGTTTCACTTGGACAAGCAGAATACACATCAAGTTAAGATCACAACCGCCGATCCATCGGCTATCGGCTTATTCGGACTGGCGATGGTCACACTCGTTGCCTCTTCTCAAAAATTAGGATTAACAGAGGGTCTATCCTTTATTATTCCATGGGCCATTTTCCTTGGAGGTCTGGCACAGATTTTTGCCAGCATTCAGGATGCAAAGCATAACAACACGTTTGGCTCCACTGCATTTGGTGCGTTTGGACTGTTTTGGTTCGGGGTCGCCGTATCCTGGCTCATGCAGCTCGGAGTCTTCGGAGAAGCGGTCTCAGCTGATATCGATTCCAGACAGCTCGGTTTTGCCTTCACCGGTTACCTGATTTTCAGCCTGTTTATGACGATTGGCGCCATGGAGACACATAAAGTGCTGTTTACTATTTTTGTACTAATCGACTTTTTATTCATCGGCCTCGCACTGAGCTCCTTCGGAATTGCCCATGAACAGACGCATATGCTTGCTGCTGTTTCAGAAATGCTGATTGCCCTCGTTTCCTTTTACGGATCAGCGGCTGCAGTATTAAACCCGCATTTCGGACGGGAGTTTCTTCCGGTCGGCAAACCGTTTGGCATCTTTAAGAAATAAAAAGAAAAGGAAGAGTTCAGACACGTTTAGTGTCTATCTCTTCCTCTTTTTTTCTATATGGGCGGCGTCGGCCGCTGGATTGATGAAATGGACTGTGTTTTAGCTGATTTAATAGCGCTGTTGCGCTTGGAGTTGTCGAATTTGTAAAGATGACTGTTTTGAGAGCGCTTAAACCAGTTATGGTGTCTGGATATCAGCGATATTTTCCATATTTCGACGAAAATAAAAATATATCAGCGATATTTTCCATATATCGGCGAAAATAAAAAGATATCAGCGAAATTCACGTTATATCGACTTTTCGGGACAATTCGACAACGCAAGCTGCGTTTATGCAAGCAAAAGGAGACTAGGTAATGGAAACCCGGTCTCCCGCAAGCACAATTAATATGCCCTCTTGCTTAATCCTGCTTACCCTTCCAGTCCTTCGACCGCTTTCCCGTTTATAGAGCAGGTTACTTTAATCTCCGCATTGAGAGAATGGGAGACGGAGCAGTATTTATCTACCGACAGCTTTACCGCTTTTGCCACTTTTTCCTCTGGAAGGTCTCCTTCCAGTACATAGTGGATGTGTACATTGGTGAACCGTTTCGGATGATCTTCCGCTCTTACCCCTTCCACTTCCATCTGAAAGTTTACGGGCTCCAGGCGCATTTTTTTCAGGATCAGGATGATATCGATTCCGGTACAGCCTGCAACCGCATGCAGCAGCAGTTCTGTTGGCCGGGGACCGCTGTTCACGCCTCCGCTTTCCTGCCCTGCATCCATTTTGATCTCATGTCCGGATGGAGACAATCCGCCAAATGAGAGATTGCCATCCCACGCTACAGTCGTTTTCATCTGATTCAGCTCCCTGTTTTTCTTATAGTATGACACAGCAGGCTATTTTTAATAGCCCAGGAAAAACCAACAGCAAGGAACCGTGTTTAAGCTTTCTTGATCCAGAATTTCAATACGTCCCCTTCTTCTGCCGTCTGTAGAAGTTCATGTCCTCCGGATTTCGTCCAGGCGGTTAAATCCGCCTTTGCTCCTTTGTCAGTAGAATGGATTTCGAGGATTTGGCCTGATTCCAGCTCGTTCATTGCTTTTTTAGTTTTTACGATCGGCATCGGGCAGGCAAGCCCTTTTGCGTCTAATACTTTATGTCCGTTCATCTATTTCCTCTCCAATCGATTGTTTGTTTTAGTACATATACCCGTATATATATCATAACTCACTCTATATACACGAGTACCCCTACTGGTACTTAATTAACCACTGTACATTTGTTAAATAAACAGATTTACGTTTCCGTTTTCAGCATCTGCAAGGTATGCTGCTACTCCTGCATACTCAATATCCTCAAGCAGTTCACCCTGCTGCAGTCCGAGCAGATCCATCGTCATCGTGCATGCTACCAGGTTTATTTCCTGCTCTTGAGCCATTTCTACAAGCTGAGGCAGAGTCATGGCATTGTGCTTTTTAATGACGTGTTTGATCATTTTCGGGCCCATACCCGCAAAATTCATCTTAGAAAGACCCATTTTGTCTGCACCGCGCGGCATCATTTTGCTGAACATTTTTTCAAGAAATCCCTTTTTTACATTGTACGGCTCATCTTTCCTCAATGCATTCAAACCCCAGAAGGTATGAAAAATTGTCACCTTATGGTCGTAGGCTGCTGCTCCATTTGCAATGATATATGCCGCCATGGCTTTGTCATAATCTCCGCTGAATAGGATAATATTGGTTGTCTTTTGTTCAGTCATGTTTATTCCTCCTGTATATTACCCTAAGGGGTATATGAGTTGTTAAAAATAAAATACCCTATCGGGTATGAATTACAGCAAAAAAACAGCAGGTTCGTTACCCCTGTGGGTATAACAATACAAAAGATCCAACGTATTGTCAACCCAAAGATACGATTACCTGCTTTTAACGAGAAGTTCTACTGCCTGCTTGACGAGATGATCCGTAGATTCTCCTTTGGCAATATTTTCGCGGACACAATCCTCCAGATTCTGACTGACAATAACGCCCATTGTGCGGTCAATCGCATTTCTTGCAGCAGACAGCTGGATCACAATATCTCTGCAGTCCTTGCCCTGCTCCATCATGCCAATGACGCCTTTGATCTGGCCTTCAATTCTTTTAAGGCGGTTTAATGTGTTCTTATTGTATTCCAATCTATTTACTCTCCTTTAATTTATAGGTAATTGATAATATCTTATACCGCATCGTACCCGTAAAGCAAGCAATTTCGCTTAAATCCAATGAGTTCTGCGATAGGAGGCAGGAGACATTTTCATTCTTTTCTTAAATACCCTGCTTAAATAAAATCCGTTGTTGAATCCGCATTCTTTAGCAATTGTGTCGAGGGTTTTGTCTGTCTCCAGCAGCTGCTGCCTCGCCTCCCTGATGCGGATTGCGGTTAAATAATCAATCGGGGTCATCCCGAGATTTTTGGCGAACCTTCTAGTAAATTGAACTGAGCTCAGCCCCATTTCTTTAGCCAGGCTGTTGAGTGAAATCTGCTGGAATGCATGGTTCCGAAGGTAGAGGATCGCTTGATAGATGATTGGATCCTGATGCTGCAGAGGACCAAGCTCTAACAGCTCTTTTTCCCCTTCCATCTCCCTGAGGCAGAAGAAGTCGAGCAGGAAGTGCTCTTTAAGCGAGATCGCTTTTTCATCCTGCTCATGAGCATACCTCCTTAGGTATGAAAAATTCGATTCGATCCGGTTGGTGTCCTTAATGGTAAATTCACCTGCATGTAATTCTCCCCCGCCCTGCAGCTCAAATTGAAAAAAATGAAAATTGAGCGGCGAAACGGCCTCCCTTTGGAGAGGGATTCCGGGTGGGCAGAGCAAAAAACTGCCCGGTCTTGCTGTACCTGACTTATTTAATACGGTATAGCGCAGAAGACCGCTTTCGATGCAGAAGATGCTCCAGTGCGGATAGGTATCCTCCTTTAAGAGAAACTGATTCAATGATTCCCAGTACGTATGCTGATGAATGTTTAATCGCTGAGTCATTTTATCCCCTTTTGTGAAAAATAGTATATACAGAAGAAAGATTTAGCTATGTCTTATAAATCGCTTACATACTAGAATAGTCCATAAGGCGTCAATTATTCAAGTGTTTATGGTGTGGTTCTTCAATAATAAAAACGCTTTATTAATGAGTTTTTAAAATATAGAGTTTGAAATATTGTATATCCTGTGTTTAAGTGAAGGGGAATGAGGGGAATGAAAAAGTGGCTTTCATTGTTCAGTTTATCGTTTGGAGCCACCCCGGCAATTGGGATGGCTCCTGTCCTCTGGCTGCAGCTGCGGAAACAGCCGTTCCAGAAGACCGCTCATTCCGTTGCAGGAGACGTAAAAAAGGTGCTGGGGATGCGGAATCGCCTTCATTATTTTTTTGTGCAGTTACAGCTTACGCGGGAATCACATATTTTACTCCGTACATGCAGAAAGTATATGGGATGAGTGCGTTTATGGCAGGTGTGCCCGCGATTTTGAGGACTTATGTGGTGCAGATGATCGGAGGTCCGCTTGGGGGATTCTTATCAGTTAAACCGGTTCTGGTAGTAAGGTGATCCGGACAGGTTTTCTGGACATGTTCCTTCTTACTGGTCTATTAAAATTCCTGCCCTCTTCCCCTGCCTATTTACATGTTGTTCTGGTAGTCATTCTGCTGCTGGTGACAGAAGTATTTGCAGTCCGCGGCATTTATTTTGCAGCGGTTAATGAAGCCCGGATTCCGTTTTAATTGACGGGTGCTGCAGCAGCCTTTGCTTCCTGTGTGGGGTATATTCCGGATGTTTTTGTTTCAGTGCTTTACGGAAGCTTGCTGGACAGCTCTCATGGTAAAACCGAATATATGATGATTTTTGGCTTTATAGCTGCTGCAACCGCTGCAAGGTTCATCCTCAGTGTCAATTTTGCTAAAAACACACGTTCAATAGCAGCTGCTGAATCTACAGACTGCACAAACACAATCAGACGATGGAGGGATTACGTTGAAAATTACCGGAATTGAAATCAAACACTATCTGCTTCCACTGGACCCGCCGTTTAAAGCGGCATGGGATCCAGCTCCAAGAAAACAGTTTGCTTCTACAATCGTTTATGTACATACAGATGAAGGGATTACCGGCATCGGCTCCGGGGATTTAATGACAGGATTCGAAGGCCATGAGCATCTTTTTATCGGACAGGATCCTTTTGACGTAGAACGCCATGCCAAGGTGCTCGATAACATTGACTTCCATTACGGCCGCCCATGGCCGCTTGATCTGGCACTTTGGGATATCATAGGCAAAGCCTCAAACCAGCCTGTTTACAAGCTTCTTGGAGCCAAGCATGATAAAGTACTCGCTTATGCCTCTACCGGTGAGCTCGTTACGAAGGAAGAACGGGCAGACCGTGCTCTCAAGCTTTATGAACAGGGCTTCAAAGCGATGAAGATCCGCTTCCATCACAGCAACCCGAAGGATGACATCGCGGTTGTGGAAGAGGTTAGAAAAGCGATCGGCGATAAGATGGACATCATGGTCGATGCCAATCAAGGGTGGAAGATGCCGTGGGACACAGAGCGCACGTGGGATTTTAAAACAGCGGCGAATGTCGCGAAGGAGCTTGAAAAGCTGAATGTATTCTGGCTGGAAGAACCTCTTCCCCATGATGATGCAGAAAACATGGCAAGACTGCGGCAGATGACTTCTGTCCGGATTGCAGGCGGAGAAATGAACCGCCGTTTCCACGAGTTCCGTGACCTTTCCAACAAAGGAGCTTTAGATGTGTATCAGCCAGACGTAGCGCTGTGCGGAGGCATCACATACGGCCGGAAAATCGCGGATTATGTTCAGGCGAACGGCAGCATTTACAGCCCGCACACTTGGACGAACGGAATTGGCGTCATCGCCAACCTGCACATTGTATTGGGCCTGAGCAACAGCCCTTATATTGAATTCCCTTATGATCCTCCGGCTTGGTCGATTGAACGGCGCGATTTTGTACAAACAGCCGAAACGATGCTCAACATCGATTCAGAAGGCTATTTGAAGGCAACGGACAAACCGGGCCTTGGATTTGATTTGGATGAAGAAGTGCTGAAACGATACGAAATTAAATACACGTATGTTGGAGAAAAAGACGAATAAAGGAGGACAAGTCCAATGAAAAGGTATCAAGCTTATATAAACGGTGTATTCGCAGACAGTTCCAGCGGCGAAACGATGGAAGCCAAATCCCCTGCCAATGAAGAAGGGTTTGCAGAGTTTCCATCTTGTACGGAAGAGGATGCACTGAAAGCGATCCAAGCTGCCAATGATGCGTACCGTGAGTGGAAAAAACGCCCTTCCATCGAACGCAGCCAATATGTGCAGAAGCTTGCGGCTCTCCTTAAAGAAGAACGATACCAGGACAGCATAGGTACGGCTATTGCAAAGGAAATGGGAAAACCGCTGAATTCAGCCAAAGGCGAGGTCGCAGGAGCTGCTGAACTTGCAGAGTACCATTCCCAGTGGGCCCGCAGAATTGAAGGCTCCGTTGTGGACGCAGACTCAAGCAATGAGCGGATCCTGATTTATAAAGAATCTCTCGGTGTCGTTGTGTGCATTGTGCCATGGAACTTCCCGATTTACGTTTTAATGAGGAAGCTTGCCCCTGCACTGGTTGCCGGAAATACCGTGATTGCCAAGCCGAGCTTTAAGTCGGCCGTCTCCGCTTTGGAGTTCGCGAAAGCTGTTGAAGAAGCAGGTTTCCCTAAAGGAGTCATCAATATCGTGACTGGCGAGGATGAAATTGTCGGAGATACACTGACCACTTCCGGGGATATTAACATGATTACCTTTACCGGAAGCACAAAGGTCGGAAAAATGATGGCCGAGAGAGCCTCCCGGAATATGGTGCGCACCTCTCTTGAACTCGGCGGGAAGGCTCCTGCAGTTGTGATGGAAGATGCCGATCTTGAGACGGCTGCAAAAGGAATCGCGGGCGGACGTCTGGCAAACAGCGGCCAGGTCTGCAGCAACACCGAACGGGTTTATGTTCACGAGAGCGTGAAGGATGCTCTGATTGAAAAGCTGAAGCGCGAATTTGAAGCATGCTCGATCGGTGACGGCATGGAAAACCCGGATGTGCAGATGGGCTGCATGGTTCATAAAAATGAAGCAAAGCGTGTGCATCAGCTCGTTGAAGAGGCAAAAGCAGAAGGTGCAGAAGTTGTGACGGGCGGACATTTTATTGAGGGGTTAAGCGAAGCTTTTTATCCCCCTACCCTTCTCGACCATTGTCATCAGAACATGAAAATTGTACAGGAAGAGGTTTTCGGTCCTGTCCTTCCAATCGTGACTTTTAAAACAGTGGATGAAGCGATCATGCTTGCCAACGATTCGGTCTATGGCCTCACTTCCAATGTGTACACGAATAATTTTCAATATGTGATGCGTCTCACAACGGAGATTGAAGCCGGAGAAGTTTACGTGAACCGCCAGCAAGGCGAAGCGTACCAGGGTTATCACGCAGGCTGGAAGCAATCCGGCATCGGTGGAGATGACGGCAAATACGGTTTTGAAGAATTCCTGCAGAAGAAGACCGTTTATCTCGATTTTTAGCGCCTACCCTCATTATAAGGAGAATAGAAGATGCTAAAGAACTTTCAATTTCATTTACGGACTAAAGTGGTTTATGGAGAGAATCAGTCATTAAAGCTTGCCGAGCATATCCCTTCAGGTGCAGGAAGCCCTAAAGCAGTCATCGTCACCGATCAAGGTCTTGTAAACCTCGGATACATCCAGCCGATCGCGGATGCTCTTTCAAAAGAAGGCGTTGAAGTGACGATATACAGCGATGTGAAAAGCAATCCGACGTTTCAGAACATCAATGAAGCGGCAGAGTTACTAAAAAAAACGGGCAGCAGCGCCGTCATTGGAATTGGCGGCGGCTCCCCCCTTGATACGGCTAAAACAGCGGCTCTCGTTGCTGGCGGAGACCAGGAAGCAGGGCATTATGCTTTAATGGCGAACCCCTTTCCCCCTAAAAAGGTTGTGACAATTGCCATTCCTACAACGGCCGGAACCGGCGCAGAGGTGACGAGTACGACAGTGTACTCCGATGAGAACCACCGGAAACTGTGGGCGTGGGATCAGGAAATGCAGCCTGAGATCGCTATTTTGGATCCTGTTCTGACCGTTGATCTTCCAGATTTTCTAACGGCAGCCACAGGTATCGATGCGCTCGTTCATGCGCTCGAGGCTCTCACTGGACAGGCTACCAGCCCGGTCATTGAAGCAGCGGGCCTTCATGCGATCCGCCTCGTTGCGGAAAATCTTCCTGCTGCATTAGAAAACAAGGGCAACCTGGAGGCCCGGGGGAATTTGCTGACCGCTTCTATGCTTGCAGGTGTTGCGATTGAACAAGGCGGGACGGGGATCGCCCATAACCTTGGCCATGCCTTGAGTACTGTAGGCGGTCTTCACCACGGAAGAGCGGTCGCGATCGCGCTCTACCACGCGTATGAATGGAACCTTGAGAGTCCGAGGATATCTGAGTTTGCGAAAGCTGCCCGCGCATTCGGCGCCTCCGGAGAGTTCGGGAGTGACGCAGAGCTTGCGAAAGAAGGAGCACGCCTTTGCCGCTCACTCATTGAAAGCTGTCCGATCGATCTCGAAGTCGGGATTGACGGACTAACCATGAAAGATCAGCAAGCCCTCTTTACAGCAAGCCTCGCTGAGGAAAACCGTCCAATGAGAGTGAACAACTGCCGTTACGCTTCAGATGAAGATTTGCAAATGCTTGTTGAACAAATTTTATCGCACAAAACAGCACCGAATTACGTATAGAACCTGACACAAAGGAACGCTTCTGCGTTCCTTTGTATGCTTTAAGCTCATTGATTCTCCCTCTTCCCCAGATTCTAAGCATCTGCTTTTAGATTCCTGCCATTCTACTCAATTCTGCTCCTCCCTCCTGCATCCGGTCATTCATATTGAAACCTCTTCCCGGGTATGCTAGAATTTCCGGGCATTCTTTTATTAAAAAAGAAAAATTTTATCTTATTTTCACCTGTTTTTGTTACATATTTCACAAAATAATCCTTTAGTGGGAATGTTCAGGAGGCATGAACGTGCAGCAGCTAAAAAAAGAAATCGGCTTTTTTGCCGCATTGGCGACAGTCGTCGGAACCGTAATTGGTGCGGGTGTATTTTTCAAGCCCACAGCCGTTTACGGCGCAACAGGATCTGCAAGCTTAGGCTTGCTTGCTTGGTTTATCGGCGGGGTCTTAACAATTTGCGCGGGGCTTACGGCAGCTGAGCTTTCAGCGGCTATCCCACAGACGGGAGGAATGCTCGCCTATTTGAAGCGGACATATGGGGATCTGACTTCTTTCCTTCTTGGATGGGCTCAGACTGTTATTTACTTCCCTGCCAACATCGCCGCACTGGCGATTATATTTGGAACCCAGACTGTCAGCCTGTTCGGCCTTGAAGCAAACAGCAGCCAGATGCTAATTGTAGCGATCGCAGCAGGAACGGCTGTTTTCCTCACCCTGATGAACTTCCTGGGTGCAAAAGCTGGAGGAGGAATTCAGGCAGTTTCCACGATCTGCAAGATGATTCCGCTCGCTCTGATTATTGTGTTCGGCCTTCTTCATGAGGAGAGTGTGCCATTTCAGCTCTTCCCGGTCGAAGCGGGTCCTGAGCAGGCGTCCTTTTTGACCGCACTTGGCTCGGGGCTGCTCGCTACGATGTTTGCTTATGACGGCTGGATCCTTGTCGGCAACATCGCAGGAGAGATGAAAAACCCGAAAAAGGATTTGCCGAAAGCCATTATCCTTGGACTGTCGGCTGTGATGGCCGTCTACTTGCTGATAAATGTGGCGTTTCTGACGGTTATGACTGCCGGATCTCTGGCAGGTACAGATACGCCTGCATCTGATGCATCGCAGCTCATTTTCGGTGCCTTTGGCGGGAAACTCGTCAGCATCGGGATCCTCATTTCTGTTTTCGGTTCCATCAATGGGTATGTGATGACAGGTATGCGCGTCCCCTTTGTGATGGCTTCAGAAAATAAGCTTCCGTTCAGCAAGTGGTTCGCTGCGCTCACACCAAAGAGCCGCGTTCCTTACAATTCCGGGCTGTTTATTCTAGGCATTGCCATCATTATGATGTTCATCGGCGGGTTTAACACGCTCACCGATATGCTCGTGTTTGTTATCTGGATTTTTTATACGATGACTTTCGCCGCCGTTCTTATACTGCGGAAGCGCGAGCCTGGACTTGCACGTCCTTACAAGGTGCCGCTCTATCCGTTGCTTCCGGTCATTTCGATCCTTGGCGGACTGTTTATCGTCATAAACACCCTCTTTACACAGACGCTTCTGGCCCTGTGCGGACTCGGAATTACCGCATTAGGCCTGCCGGTTTACTATATGATGAAACACAGGCAACCCGTTAAATAACAACTGACGTGAGCCCCGGAAGCAATCCGGGGCTTTTTTGGTTGAGTTCCCCTAAAAGGCATCAGATTTATAGGCTTTAAAACAGGATCTAAAACGACATCTGCCAAGATTGACGGCGCTACAGGCGATTTTAGAAAATCATCTTTAAATCCGCCTGTAGCGGCTTGGCGCAGGCGGGTTTTCATTATTGTGAATAATAGAATGCCAGCATGGCCAGTACAGCAAGCTTGCTTGTCATATCCTGCACATCCTTTGACGGATCGATTTCGACAATGTCCATTGCTTTTACTTTCTCATTTGATGCACAGGCACCTACCGCCGCCAGCAGTTCCCTCGACGTCAGCCCGCCCGGCCCTGCCGCCGGACAGCCGGGTGCATAGGCCTGATCTGCACAATCCATATCGAGAGAAAAATAAATCATGTCCACAGATTTGGCGAGCCTTACGGTTTCCCTCTCAATGATTGACCGGATTCCTTCCCTCTCTATATCGCTCATTGTAAAGACTGATATCCCTCTCTTGCGCGCATAGTCTCTGTATTCCTTCCCATTGGCAAAGTCCCTGATGCCGGCTTGAACGAGGTGCTCTCCCACAATAATGCCTTCTTCAATTAAACTCCTAAAGGGGGTTCCGTTCGTACGGCCGCCATCTTCTATGTTTCTTACATCATGGTGGGCATCCAACTGGATCACGCCGATTTTACCAAAGCGGCCGGCAAAAGCTTTTACAGACGGATACGTGACTCCGTGATCACCTCCGAGCAGCACGGTTCTCGGGCAGGTATCTGTTGAGAGAACTTCCCCTACAGTCGTATAAATCCGCTCCAGATTCACTTCTCCTGCAGCCGGGCTAAAGCGGATATCCCCGTAGTCCACGATTGTTCTGCCAGCATAATCTAAATCTTTTTCAGCGGAATACGTTGTAAAGGACCCCATACAGCGCCGGATGGCAGCCGGGGCATCTGACGCTTTGGACATGGAGATGGATAGCCTTGAGAGCGGCATGCCAATCAGGGCTAAATCTCCTCTCATTCCGCTTTTGTACGGGGTCACCGTCTCACTGATTTTCGTAATGAACCGGTCCTTAAAGATAGGCGGTTCACCTGGTTTCAGATAAGAAAAGGCCTGCATGCCGCTCTCCCTCCCAACGTTTTTCCCCTGCAATGTACACACTGTCTGTATGGTTCACCCCGAAATGGTAAGGCAGGTAGCGGTAATTCGGAATGTTCCAGATTGTAAAATCAGCCCGCCCCCCCACTTTTAAAGTTCCCGCCTCTTCACCGAATCCTGCAGCATGCGCAGCATTAACGGTCACTGCATTCCAGATTTCTTCAGCGGACATCCTGAGTTTCAGTGCGGCAAGTGACATGATCAGCTGCAGATTTTCTGTCACACAGCTTCCTGGGTTGAAGTCTGTTGCCAGTGCGACCGCTGCTCCCTCTTCAATCAGGCGGCGTGCGGGAGCATATCGCTCTTTTCCTAAATAAAAGGTCGTTCCCGGCAGCA
Source organism: Metabacillus mangrovi (assembly GCF_009711125.1). GTDB lineage: Bacteria > Bacillota > Bacilli > Bacillales > Bacillaceae > Metabacillus_B > Metabacillus_B mangrovi. The sequence goes on from NZ_WMIB01000001.1 coordinate 130,462, forward strand.
GGACAGCAACCGTTTCTGATGCGGCAAGCATGGAGATACCCTCTTCAGAGACAGCTACGAGATGGTCGGCTGTTTGAGCCCCTAGCGAGACCGCCAGCTCAGTGCCTCCGGTCGAATGGATTTCATCCGCATGAATTTTCAGTTTGAGACCCGCACTTTTGGCTGCGAGCAAGAATTTGGAGCACTGCTCGGCTGTAAAAACACCGGTTTCACAAAAGATGTCAGCAAAATCCGCCAGACCCTCTTCTTTGATTTCGGTGAGCAGATCGGTCATTTCCTTTAAAAATTCTTCTTCCTTTCCTTTTCTGTCCGCCGGTACCGCGTGCGGACCGAGAAATGTGGAAGCGATCCGGATATGATGGGTTTCCTGAAGCTTTCGGGCAATCCTCAGCTGCCGCAGTTCCGTCTCCCGGTCCAGTCCGTAGCCGCTTTTTGCTTCCAGTGCTGTCACACCATGGGACAGCATACGCATGAGATGGAATTCTGCTTTTTTAAACAGCTCTTCTTCGGATGCTTTTCTCGTCGACGAAACGGTGGAAAGAATACCCCCACCGCTTTTTAAAATATCTAAGTATGCAGTCCCAGCCTGTTTCAGGGCCAGTTCATCCTCCCGGCTTCCTGCAAAAACAAGATGCGTGTGGGGATCGATAAGCCCGGGAGAGACCACTTTTCCTCCTGCATCCACCTTCTCGGCAGCGTGTATTCCTTCATTTGAAGGACCGATCCAGGAAACGTTGCCGTCTTTAACGGCGAATGCTGCATGCTCCAAAACCGGCAGGCGGCTCATTTCGTTCCCTTTCAGCGGTACGCCTGCAGAAAGCGGCAGTAAAAGCTGGCCTATATTGTAAATCAAAAGATCATTCATCCGTCACTCCTCCTCCTCCTCCATCATTGGAATGGATAGCGCATTCCTTGAAGCTGCCTGTTTTGCCTCCGCATAGCCTGCGTCGGCATGCCTTGCGATCCCCATTCCCGGGTCTGTTGCGAGCACCCTCTCCAGCCGTTCCCGTGCAAGCTCCGATCCATCTGCAACGATGACCATTCCGGCATGCAGTGAGTACCCCATCCCGACTCCCCCCCCGTGATGGACGGACACCCATGAGCCTCCAGCAGCGGTGTTGATGAGTGCATTCAGGATCGCCCAATCTCCGACGGCATCACTGCCATCAAGCATCGCTTCTGTTTCCCTGTTAGGGGAAGCAACAGAACCTGCATCCAAGTGATCTCTCCCTATCACGACCGGGGCTTTCAGCTCTCCGTTACGGACGAGTTCGTTGATCGCAAGCCCCATTTTCGCACGGTCTCCGTACCCGAGCCAGCAAATCCGTGAAGGCAGGCCCTGAAAGGACACTTTTTCACGGGCCATATCAATCCATCGCAGCAGCGGTCTGTTTTCGGGGAACAACTCTTTAACGAGCTCATCTGTCCGGAAAATATCCTGTGGATCACCAGAGAGCGCCGCCCACCTGAAAGGCCCTTTTCCTTCACAGAACAGTGGCCTGATGTACTCTGGAACGAACCCTTTTATATGGAACGCATCCGCGACGCCTTCATCTTTGGCCGCCTGGCGGATGTTGTTGCCGTAATCAAATACGACCGCCCCTCTTTTCTGGAACTCTAGCATGCAGGCGACATGCTGCGCCATCGTTTGCTTAGCGAGCTTTTTATACAGGATGGGATTTTCCTTTCGAAGGACAGCTGCCTCACTGATGGTTGTATCAGATGGAATGTATCCGTTCAAAGGGTCATGGGCTGAGGTCTGATCGGTTACGATTTCTATGTCGATCTGTTTCTCAAGCAGCTTCCGGAGAACATCCGCTGCATTTCCGGCGACGCCGATGGAGAGAGCTTCCTGGGCTGTCTTCGCTTCAATAGCCCACTTTAACGCTTCATCCAGATCCTCTGTCATTCGGTCGCAGTAGCCGGTCTCAAGCCTTTTCCGGATTCGCTCCGGATCTGCTTCTGCTGCAAGGCAAACTCCGCCGTTCATCGTGACGGCCAGCGGCTGGGCTCCTCCCATTCCTCCGAGCCCTGCTGTCAAAGTGATCGTCCCTCTCAGAGAACCGTTAAAATGACGGCGCGCGACCTCTACAAACGTTTCATATGTTCCCTGCAGAATTCCCTGAGTGCCGATATAGATCCAGCTTCCGGCCGTCATCTGCCCGTACATCATCAGCCCTTTCCGGTCCAGTTCGTCAAAGTGCTCCCAATCCGCCCATTTCGGAACGAGTACGGAATTTGACAGCAGGACACGGGGTGCTGCCGGGTGGGTTTTAAAGACAGCGACTGGCTTCCCGGACTGAACGAGCATGGTTTCATCATGTTCGAGCGTTTTTAAGGTACGTACAATCGCATCAAAAGCGGCCCAGTTTCTTGCCGCTTTCCCGATGCCGCCGTAAACGATCAGTTCTTCCGGTTTTTCGGCCACCTTAGGGTCCAGATTATTGCACAGCATGCGGAGTGCCGCTTCCTGCTCCCAGCCTTTGCATTCCAGTTCCATCCCTTTTTTTGCAGTGATCACGCGTTTCGTTTCCATCCATCAGGCTCCCTTTTTATCCGGGATGTTGTCCATCCCGCCTTATTTTTTTTAAGCCACTGGGCTGCATGTTCAATGTCCTTCGAAAACACACGGTCCTCCGTAATGGAAGGGACAATGAGTCTGGCATCCTCATAAAATGCTCTTGTAGCAGAAGCCATTTTATCAGCTCCCCTGTACTCCGCAGCCTGAAGGGCACAGATGCATTCAATGGCGAGCACCCGCCTTGCGTTCTGCACGATGACATAACAATGGCGGGCTGCGATCGTCCCCATGCTGACGTGATCCTCTTGATTGGCAGAAGAAGGGATCGAATCGACGCTTGCTGGATGAGCGAGCGTTTTGTTCTCGGAAACGAGCGACGCGGCACAATATTGCAAGATCATCGCACCGGACTGGAGGCCGGGCTGCGGGCTTAAAAATGGCGGCAGATCACTGAGGTGAGGGTTTACGAGCCGCTCGATTCTGCGTTCAGAAATATTCGCGAGCTCTGCCATCGCCATTTTCAAAAAGTCCATCGCAAAGGCAATGGGCTGGCCGTGAAAATTCCCGCCGGATATGACGGTACGGCCGCCATCAAAGATTAGCGGATTATCTGTTGCCGCATTCATCTCGATCTCAAGCTTCTCTTTTACATAGTCCAGCACCTGCCATGATGCACCATGAACCTGCGGGATGCATCTGAGCGAATAGGCATCCTGGACCCTCAGATCGCCTTGCTTTGTAACGAGTCGGCTGTCAGCGAGAATGTTCCGGATCCGCTCCGCCACCGCACACTGCTGAGGGTAGCCGCGTGCTTCATGAATCGATGGATGAAAGGCATCCATGATTCCGTTGAGTCCTTCCATTGTCATTGATGCAATCATCTCACTCTGAAAGGCCAGTGCTTCTGCCTCTGCATAGCAGATCACTCCCATTGCAGTCATCGCCTGCGTACCGTTGATCAACGCAAGACCTTCCTTCGCTTCCAAAACAATTGGCTGAACCCCGAGCTCTTTGAATACATCTGCAGAGGTCCGTTTTCTCTCTTGAAAGATCACGTCACCTTCGCCGATCAGAGCGAGCGCAAGATGGGACAGCGGAGCCAGGTCGCCGGATGCTCCGAGAGATCCCTGCTGGGGGACAACCGGGGTGATGTGTTCATTGAGCATGAAGGCAAGCCTATCAAGCAATTCCTTACGGATCCCTGAATAACCTTTTAGCAGGGCGTTGAGCCTGAGCAGCAGCATCGCTCTTGATACCTCATTTGAAAACGGCTCTCCTGTCCCGCAAGCGTGAGACCGGATTAAATGAAGCTGCAGCTGCATGACATCTTTTTCGTGAATCAGCGTGTCACTGAATTTGCCAAAGCCGGTGTTGATTCCATAAACCGTTCTGCCATCGCGGACGATCTTCTGAACAGCCTCTCTGCTCTTCTCAGCTTTCTGCAGGCTTTTCCTGCTGAGAAAAACCTGCTCTCCCTCCAGACAGACCTTCCGGACATCTGCAATTGTGAGTCCATTTCCCGTTAGCTCAACCAAGACCGTTCCCTCTCTCTTTTATGATTTTCCAAACAAAAAGAGACGATAATGGCAGTAAAAAACCATCATCGCCTCCTCTTTTCTCATGACTCTAGGCAATGTCCTTTATATATGATTGATTCCAAGTCCAGTCGTTTCATGCTCAAGACCCTTTACCGGGGCTCCGATGGTCCCGTAAAATGCAGCCGCGATCCATTCACCTTCAGATTCGTCTTCATACGGCTTTCCGCGGACGATAGCAAACCTGAGCCCTACTGTCCTGCTCATTTCCCCAATGGAAGGCTGCCCGCGCGTAACTCCTTCAATCCCTTCAAGCACCGCATGGTATAAAGCATGTGTCTCCCTGTAGCACTGATCCTTAATAATGCCATTGCGTTTTGCTGCGGTCTCGGCTGCTGCGATCACCTTTTGCATGTTCATCGATCCCACTCTTCCCTGGCAGTAGGAAAGCTCCTGAAGCGCCGGCTTGAAAAGCTCTAGCTCCGCCTCATCCAGTGAGGCAAGGAGGATCGCATATTTACCGATAGGAGTTTGTAGTGTCATCGCATTCCTCTTTTATCAGAATTTTCACTATTTACTATTCACTTCTTTTATTCTATGTGCGGATGCCCGTTCAGTCAATGAAATTTTTGAAAAGAAAAACAGGGCCTGAGCCCTGTTCCTGATGCTTTTAATAAAGCAGATAGTTTTCACGGATGTTCATAAATTGCTCCGTTTCTGATTTATAGCGTTTTACAATATCGTCTACTGCAGCGCCCTGCATCAGCATATCCTTAACCCATCCGTTCCCAAGCAGCAAGGTAAAGTTGTTGGCCGGCAAAAACTGAAAGTCGTCCGGATACGTGTCTTTTACCGTTTTTACGATGGACAGCCCCGTTCTCACTGCCTCAAATTTCTTCCTGTCTGTCACATATACCTGCACACCGTGTGAGAGCTTGCCGGAATGTTTGGAGAAGGACGGTGTGAAGGATGCGGCTCTGAAAGAAACACCCGGAAGCTTCAAGCTATTCAGTTTTGCAGCGAGATCTGTACTGTTGATGTAGGGAGCCCCGATTAACTCAAAAGGTTTGGTCGTTCCCCGTCCTTCTGAAAGATTTGTTCCTTCGATCATTCCGGTGGCCGGATAGACAAAGGCTGTGTCTTCTGTCGGCATGTTCGGGGAAGGCATCACAAACGGCAGTCCTGTGTCACTGAAGTCCATATGCCGCTTCCAGCCTTTCATTTTCACAACCTTCAAATCGGCTCCGATGTTAAATTCTTTGTTGAAAAGCATGGCGAGCTCACCGGCAGTCATCCCATGGCGGAGCGGGATCGGGTAAAGACCGACAAAGGAGGAGAACTCCGGCTCAAGCACCGGGCCATCCACTTTGATGCCTCCAAGCGGGTTCGGCCGGTCCAGTACGATGAACGGGATGCCTTTTTCCTTTGCGGCTTCCATCGCGTAAGCCATCGTGTAGATATACGTATAGTAACGCGTTCCGACGTCCTGGATATCAAACAGCAGTACATCGGTATCCTTCAGCATTTCCTGGGTCGGTTTTCTCGTTTTCCCGTACAGGCTGTACACAGGCAAACCTGTTTTTTCGTCCACGTAATACTCCACATATTCTCCTGCCTGTGCACTGCCTCTCACGCCGTGTTCAGGTCCGAACAGGGCAGTGAGCTGGACATTTTTATTTTCAGAGAGGATGTCCACGGTGCTTTTCAAGTGCCGGTCCGTGCCGGTCGGATTCGTAATCAGTCCGACCCGTTTCCCTTTTAAAAGATGCATGTTTTTTTTCAGCAGCAGCTCTGTACCGGTTTTAACCGTTTTCTCCTTCTTCCTCCCGAACAAGTCAGCATGAACGGTTGTAACGGTGCCCATAGCCAGGATGACAGCAAGCACTGCGATGATCATTTTTTTCATTCAGCCATTCCCCCTTATTGCTGCGGATTTTTTGAATGGAACGTTAAACCATAGCCATATGGATACAAAATTTCACCCGGCTGTGTAACGGATGGAATATCAACAGGCATTTTGCCTTTTGGATTAGACAGCCCGAATATCGTCTGGATGCCTGCCGGAATATTCGGCTGGCGGTAGCGTCCGTTCGAGTAGCCCTTAAACCCATAAACAGCAAGCACTGCTTTTGACTCTTCGAAATTGGCGGCATCATACGGATTGCGGAGACTCATCAATACAAACTTCTTATCCTGCTTTTGGGCATAGTTCATGACGGCTCTCGGGAAAGCTGTCGCCCACTTGCTGGAATCGGTTACCGTATCATCGATCACCCCGTCATTGACGGCAGGGTCATTTTTCACTACATACGAGCCTGTAATCACATAATCTGCTTCATCAATTTTCCGGGCTGTTTCTTTATCGAACACTTTTCCTGAGAATACAACGGAATCGGTCTTTACCCGGTTCATCATCTTTTTGGAATAAAGCTCATTAATCGATCTCCTGATCGCTTCCGCCTGGTCCTCAAAAGGAGCGGCAATCAAGATCTTGTCATTTCTTTTCGGCTTGAAAGGGAGCGTCTGATCATCGTTTTTCAGAAGGGTGACGGCATCGAGCGCCATCGCTTTTTCTAAATGATGATGCTTCATGCTTCCGACAGTCTTCTTAGCCTGACTGATTTGCTCTTGAAGGGACTGGCTTACCTCGTTTACTTCAGGGTTGAGAATGCCGCGCTTGATTTTCAGCTCCAGGATCCGTTCAACTGAATCATCAATCTCAGCCATCGGAATTTCACCTGTTTTAACGGCATTAATGACACCTTTGTAAACTTCAGCCAGGTTTTTCTCTGTGGCGAGAGACGTTACAGGTGCAGGCATCAAAGCAATATCCACGCCTGCGTTGATCGCCATGATCACCGTTTCTGTCTGGCCGAAGTTATCTGCGATGGCTTTCATATTCAGTGCATCCGTTACTACGACGCCCTTGAAGCCCATTTCTTCCTTAAGCAGACCGGTGAGGACTTTTCGGGAGAGAGTAGCGGGCACCATAATCTGCTGGCCGTCTTTTTTGCTTGTATACGTCGTGTCATCGATTGCCGGGAACTGAACGTGCGCAGTCATGATCATGTCTACGCCTGCATCTATTGCCTTCTGGAAGGGATACAGCTCCACATTTTTGAGTCTTTCCTTCCCGTGGGTGACCATCGGAAGCCCGTAATGTGAATCAACAGCCGTGTCACCATGTCCCGGGAAGTGTTTGGCTGACGTAGCCATGTTCTGTTCTTGCATCCCTTTAATGGACTGAAGTCCAAGGGATGCCACGAGTTCAGGATTGCTGCTGAACGAGCGAACACCGATGACCGGGTTGGCTGGATTGTTATTTACATCAAGGGACGGAGCGAAATTCACGTTAATGCCGAGCGATGCCAGCTCCCTGCCGATGATCTTACCGGTCCGGTAGGCATTTTTTTCGCTTCTGCCTGCCCCGAGCGCCATGTTTCCAGGTAGGTTTGTCCCGGACTGAAGCCTTGTGACAATTCCACCTTCCTGGTCAATGGTGATAAACAAAGGGATTTTTTTGCCTGCCTTCTGAAGTCCATCTGTCAGCCTAACCGTCTGTTCTGTCCCGGTCACATTTTCAGCAAACAATATGACGCCGCCAAGATGGTATTTTTCAATGATGCTTCCGACTTCGCTGTTCATCTCAGTGAACCCCGTTGCTTTTGCTTCCCCCGCCTTCTGCCAGTTGCGGAAGTCCGGCATCAGCATTTGACCTACTTTTTCCTCAAGCGGCATTTCACTCACCATTTGTTCAACCGTTCGGGAATCCGGTTCCTTTCCCTCTTCCTGAAGTGAAGTCCCTGAGAAGCCTGATAATACCAGCGCAGAAATCATTCCATATACCGCCCATCGTTTCTTTCCCATTGTTCTCCTCCTTATGGCAGACGCCTGAAAATGATAAAGCTTTTTATTGTAAGCGTTTACTTTGATTGGTTAAGCATCGCTTCATAAACAGCGGTCACAATGCTTCCATATTTCCCAGTTTGATATAAATCTCCTTGAAAACTGGCAGACCCTTTTACCATAGGTGTGTGTTTCTTATTGGTCAGCAAGACAATTCCAAGGTTATATTCCGGGTCCAGGATGGTCACTGTGCCTGTCCATCCGGTGTGTCCGAACGCAGATCTGCTTGCGAAGGGCCCGAACATCCACTCCATGCTATCATTTCCGTTCAGCCTCCATCCAAGTCCGTATGTAGGATTCAAAGCGGAGGGCTTGAGAAAAGAGGTTGCAGCCTCTTTGCTGAATAGGGTTTTCTGTCCATAGGAACCCCCGTTCAGCATCGTTTGAAGGAGAACAGCAAGATCCCCGGTGGTTGAGAACAATCCCGCATGTCCGGATACCCCATCCATGGAATAAAACGCTTTTTCATCATGAACTTCGCCTTGCAGAGTATGTGTCCGGATATTCGGAAAAATGATTGTGCCTTCTCTTGTGTTTCCCCTTCTCTCTGTAGCAGCTGCATCTTTTTCAGAGAATCCATTTCTAAGAGGGTTGTACATGGTCCGGGTCAATCCAAGAGGCTTATATAATCGGTTTTCCGCATATTCATCGAGCCTCATGCCGGATACTTTCTCTATAATCGCCCCGAGAAGCATATAATCAACATCACTGTATACATTTTTCGTTCCCGGTTTGTAGGACAAAGGCGTTCTGGAAATCATTTGTATGGTCGTTTCACGGTCCTGGGAATATAAATCTTTTGAAACTTTCGGATTGTGATACTGCGGATCTGCTGGAAAGCCGGCCGTGTGATGAAGGATGTCTACGATTCGAAGCGAATCTTTTCCCTTAATGACGTCACTGTCTTGGTCCTTAAATTCAGGAATGTACGTCTGAACCCGGTCTTCCAGACGAATCTTTCCTTCTGCCACAAGCTGCTGAAGCGCAAAATTAACCGCGTACATCTTCGTATTGGAGGCCAGATCAAAGAGCGTATCCTTTTTCATTTTTTCCGGTTTCTTCAGTCGCTCTGCCCCTTCGTAAATCTTGCTGTATCCGTATGCCTCTTCCTTAACGATCATTCCATCCTTGATAATGATCAGTGCTGCTCCGGGGAAGCCGCGGCTTATATCCTTCTCAATCATCCGGTCTATTTTTTTCAGGGCGGCTGAGGAAAATCCGGCCTCCTCCGGGGAATGGGCCTTTTTCAACATGGATGCCTCCTCCATGACTGCTGTTTCATGGCTTCCTGCTGCATACGCATGCATAGGAACAGCAGCCGGCAGCATAAGCGACAAGGCTACCAAAGATTTCACAGCTTTTCGCTTCAAATCTCTCCATCTCCTAATCTTTCATTTTTATTTGTGAGGAGCACGTTTGTGCCCGGACGAATAAAAGAGAGCAGAGGAAGGTCTTTTTCATCGATCATTCCTATGACGTTCACTCTCTCATCAGTCGGCAGATCGTTCTTTACAATCTGCATCTCCCCTTTGTATCTTCCGTACCGGTCATTGTCAACGGTAACCGCGCCCCTTCTTCTCAGAGTTGCGGCTTGAGGCGGGACAGGATCATTTGACCGCGTATCCATCAGCCGGATGACATCGCGGGACAGATCCGGCCTGACTTTATAGCAGCCATCGAACTCCCTGGATGAATGAACAGGAATCCGAAGGGTATCCTGCTCGTACAAAATGAGATCCTCGAGCAATCCGCCGCCCCAATCAGGATCACCGATAAAAATAAAATCAGCTCCCAACTCCTTCAGCTCTGCAGCTGCGTGAAGCGGGTTTGTGCTCCGGTGTTTTTCCAGAGTTGGCAGACCTTCATACAGCGGCCCCCTCTTTTCTCCCCTGCCTGGAACGAATGCTGCTGACCGTATTCCGTACCGGCTGAAGAGCTTATTTTGCTGAGAGAAAAATTCCTCATCGAGACCGGTCTCTCTCCTCGGATAGTAGTTATGCCAGGCGATCATCGATTGCGGCTTAACTCCAAGTTCCAAAAGCTGCAGCAACTCGTCTTCAAAAAGAATGCTCGCATTAATGGCGATCGAAAATTCCTCGGATAAAGCAGCTGTTTCCCCGGGACTGAATCCATCATCCAGCCGGAGTCCGGAAACCCCGAGCCCATTAAGCCCCTTCACTGTGGAGAGTCCGAATCTGGCATGGGTATTTGCGGAAATGTCCGCAAATACCTGAATGCCTGCTTCTGCTGCTTTTTCAAGAAGTCCGGCTGCGACGGCAGCCAGATCTCCTTGTTCTTCAGGGATGTGGAGGGAAGTAAAGGCTCGTTTAACCCCAAGCTTTCCCGCTTCTTCGATCCGTTCAGATGCAGAAGGATCCTGCAGGTAAAACGAAAAGCCGATCATGAAAACTCACTGGCCATTTCATCTTTAAATCCGAATAGATACGTTATGAGAAACCCTGCTCCGTAAGCGATGACCAGCCCGATCACGTATAGAGCAATTTCATTCAGCGGGATAAGGAAAATCAGCGGCAGTCCTGATACACCGATGTTCGTGGATGCCACATTAAAGTAAGCCTGAAACGCACCCCCGACGCCCGCTCCAAGGCAAGCGGTCAAGAACGGGCGGCCGAGCGGAAGGGTGACACCGAATATGAGCGGCTCTCCGATTCCCAGGAGTCCCGCAGGTAAACTTCCGCCAATGGCCCGCTTCAGGCGTTTTTTCTTTGTTTTGGCAAAAATCGCGAATGCCGCACCTACCTGGCCTGCTCCGCCCATGGCGAGAATCGGGAGCAGCGGATCGTCACCGATGGCAGCAATCAGCTCCAGGTGAACCGGGGTAAGACCTTGGTGAAGTCCTGTCACGACAAGGGGCAGGAAGGTTGCTCCAAGGACGAAACCGGCACCCGGTCCGCCTGCATCAAGGACTGCGAGCAAGCCTGCTGTAATTCCTCCTGATATCCAGCCGCCTACCGGCATGAAAATGATATACGTACAAAGACCGGTTATGAGAAGTGCAATCGTAGGAGTGAGGATAATATCCAATGATTTAGGTATGAAACGACGTACTCTCTGCTCCACTACCGCTATAAAAATAGCCGCAAACAATACGCCGATCAGCCCCCCGCGTCCTGGAAGGAGATTTTCTCCGAAGAGGGAAATGTCGGCGATAGCAGGATTGATGATCAGGATTCCGGCCAAACCACCAAGGGCAGGTGATCCTCCAAATTCTTTTGCTGCATTGATCCCTACTAAAATACCAAGGTATGTGAACAAGCCCCCGCCGATGGCGAGCAGGATCAAAGCGATTTGTGATTTATCAGGAAGAGCTTCCCCCTGGATCAACGCCTTCGTGATACCAGTGATCAATCCTGAAGCAACAAGCGCAGGAATGAGCGGGATGAAAATATTGGCAATGCGCCTTAAAAATCGCTTGAACGGTGTAGCATTCTTTTTGTTGAGTTCGGCTTTATTGGAAGCAGCAGCGGCTTTCAAATCAAAATTTTCCTCTTCTCCGGTGAGTTTGCCGAATTCCTCTGCCACCCGGCTGACCGTACCAGGCCCTACGATAATCTGGAACGTTTCTTCCACGACAAGACCAAATACCCCTTCAATCTTTTTGATCCCGTCCCTGTCTACAGCTGATGCATCTTTCACTTTCACCCTGAGCCTTGTCATACAATGAGCATACGAAGCGACGTTTTCCCTGCCTCCTAATTTCTCCAGTATGGCGGCCGCCATGACTTGTTCGTTCATCAAAAACCCTCCCCCAATGTTCTCTATTTTTCTCTTCCGGTAATGGAACGGATCGCCTCTCTCGTACGGTCTATCTGCTGGACCGTCTCACTGTATTGATTGGCAGCGAGGCCCAGAAATAAAACGTCGATCACATAAAGCTGGGCGAGCCTTGAAGAAGTGGCTGCACTTCTGAATGGGGCTTCACCGGAGCTTGATGTATAGAGGCACACATCACATAATGCGGTCATTTTGGATTGGCCGAAATGAGTCAGGCCAATCGTTCTCACCCCCTTTTCTTTCGCCAGTTTAAGGATTTTTAATATCTCAGGAGTTTCCCCGGAATGCGATACGGCAAAAAGAAGATCGTCCTCCTTTGCATTGGCAATCAGGGTCGCAACCAGATGGAGATCAGAAAAAGCCGTTGCTTGTTTGCTGATGCGGAGGAGCTTTTGCTGAGCATCAGCCGCCACAATACCCGAGGCACCAACACCGAAAAAATGAACATTACCGGCACTGAGGAGCAGCCGGACAGCTTGCTCCAGCTGCTGGTAATCGAGCAGCTCTGACGTATCAGTGATTGCCTGAATGCTGTTGCTTGCCGTTTTCATAGCCGTCGTGTAAAGAGGTTCCTCCGGTTCGATGTCCCGGTAACCAGGTGCCGCAGGCTTCAGCAGATCACCTGCGATTCGGAGCTTCAAGTCCTGGAATCCTTTGAGACCAAGGGATTTACAAAGTCTTACAACAGCTGCTCCGCTCGTATTCGAAGATTTGCTGATCTCCTGGACCGTGCTGTTGACGGCTTCATGCGGATAGTCGAGTATATACTGGGCGATTTTCCGCTCAGATTCAGGCAGCCTGTTCATCGTGCTGGTGATGATGGATAACCCGCCCTTTGTCACGAACGCTTCTCCTCTTCCGCTGCAGTAACGGCTTCCTTTACATTTCCTCCACATGATTCAAGGAGAACCTTCGCTTGTTCTGCATCTTTATTTGCCTGGATCATGACAATCGCTCTTTTTACCTGCAAGTCTGCCTCTTCAAGCGCAGCCCTGGCTCTCTCGGCTGTTGCGTTAGTAATTTCCTCAATAATGGAGACGGCCCGCTCTTTCAGTTTGTGATTGCTGACATGAACGTCCACCATCAGGTTTTCATACACTTTTCCGCTTTTCACCATCGCTGCAGTGGAAATCATATTTAAGACCATCTTGTGTGCCGTTGCTGCCTTTAATCTTGTCGATCCCGTCAGTACTTCCGGTCCCGTTACAGTTTCAATCGCACAATCTGCAAGACCGCTTATGTAAGCGCCTTCATTACTGGATAATGCGACAGTGTCTGCACCAATCCGGCGGGCGTATTGAAGGGCACCGGCCACATAGGGTGTTCTACCGCTTGAAGCGATCCCAATGACAGTATCCTTGCTGGACAATCCGAGCTTCTGTAAATCCTTCTCTCCCTCTTCCGTGGAATCCTCTGCTCCTTCTGCCGCCCGGATAAAGGCGTCATTTCCGCCAGCCATCACAGCTTGAACCTGTTCAGGGGATGTACTGAAGGTAGGAGGGCATTCAACAGCATCCAGAATTCCGAGTCTTCCGCTCGTTCCTGCTCCTATATAAATCAGCCGGCCCCCTTTTTGGAACGATCCGGCAGCAAACTCCACCGCTCTGCTGATCTGCGGGAGTGCTTTTTCCACAGCTTCTGCTGCTTTTTTGTCTTCTTCATTCATGATGGTCAGGATATCGATCGTTTCCGCCGTATCCAGATTTCTGGATTTTTCATTTCGCTGTTCCGTCGTCAACCTCTTAAGCTGCTTTTCCATCGTACGGAAACCTCCTGTATACGTATAATATTCTGAATATTCACCCAACACCTGTATTATACTTCTTTTTGAATAATTATTTCAATTTAATCCTGCATTTTATGAAATTTCGTTTCAAAAGGCCTAGATGATTAAAGCAAAAAAAGCTGGCTGCGCAGCTTTTTCGTTAGGTTTATATGCAAACAAGTACTTCTCGGGAAAACTTGCTTTTTACGGCCAGTCCCCTGTCGATAATCTGAAAACCGGCTTCAGCAAGGGCCTGGTCGATCGGTCTTACCGTAACAAAAATACACCGTCCGGCAATGTTTCTCGCTGCTTTAAGGATCGAGAGCTGCTGTTCTTCTGTAATGTGTGTGTACAGGTTATACGGCAAATCAATGATGGCCGCATCATAAAGGCTGCTTACTTCCTCAATGGGCTGAACTTTAACAGTTCCCTCCAGTCCAAAATGGGCAATATTTTCACGTGCCCCGGTAACAGCGAGAGGATTGATGTCACTTCCGTCAATCGTGACACCCATTGAGAGGGCCTCTACGAGTACATTTCCGATGCCGCAGCAAGGATCAATAACAGAAACTCCTTCCGTCTCCGGCACCGCAATATTAACTACAGCCCTCGCCATCCTCGTGCTGAGTGCAGTGGAATACTGACGGGGTTTTTTCATATGCTGAAGCCAGACCGAGTCACTTCGGCTGTACAAGCCGAAATACCAGAGCCCATCAAGTGCTGCAAGGCCATACACATGATCGGGTTCGTGAACGTCCGCTTCTGCATCGATCCACTGGCCAAGGAGCCGTTCTGCAGCTCTCCGCTCCTGGTAGGAAAGGCGTTCCTGTCCAGTTTCCCTGCTTTGTTTTAAACAGATTATTTTAAAGGTTTCTTCTTCCAATTTGATTCTTTCCAACGCTGGTTTCAAATCTTCCAAAGTCTTTCCCTTGGCTGTAACCTCAATTCGTTCCCGTAAAAAAGGGCTCCTTCCTGGAGCAACTTCTTTCCGGCTGCTGAAAAGCTCCTCTTTGGGCTCCATTTGAAAAAAAGATCTCATCTCAAGCATGCAAAGTGGTTTTTCTTCAGGATTGTATGAATGGGAATAAATAAAGTATTTCTCCATGCTCCCTCTGCCTTTCTATTTGTTTAGCTGATTGGCAGCCCTGCGGCCGATCAGCCGGTGTGAAAAGATGAGTAAATCGTCAAAGAAAAAAGAGGTGGAATCCCCCCTCTTTTTTGTTACGACTCCATCTGTGACTCAAACGCAGAGGTGACCGCTTCAAATTCTTCATCATCTTCAATTTCGGAAAGTTCTCCGTCTTCTTCCACTCTCAAAAAGAACAATTCGATTTCTTCTTTTGTTTCTTTTTCGATGTCTTCGGTGAAACCAACAGCCGCATACTGCCTGCCATCCATTTCAGCCGTCGCCAGTACCTCGAGCTCCTGCTCCTGGCCGTTTTCATCTTCGATCAGCAGCAGATCTCCTACTTCAACTGTATCCATGGTTTTCCTCCTTTATCGGGTTAATTAAAGAAAACCTTATCCACGTTATATTTTGCCTGGTCTTTGTTTATTGCATACGTCTCATAAATTTCCCGTTCCATCGGGTCCTCAATGCAGCACACAGCGATTTCAGCAATCTCATCACGGTGGTCCTTTACAGGGGAAACCGTGTCCTCAAAATGCTTTCTGATGCGCTGTCTAAGTTTCCGTGCTTTGCCAACGAAAAGCAGTTCATCATTCAAATTATAGAACATGAAGATCCCGCCCTTATCTCGTGGGATGTTCATGTAATCGCTAAAGCCGTATTTGCTGCTGATAGCAGGTTCTCCTGGAGTTCCCCCGCCATCATTTCTTTTCAGCACATAATCCGGTGCCGGTATTCTAATATTAATCATCTGATCACTTCCATCTTCTGCTGTTATAAGCCTTACTGTATACATCCTGTATTATCTCATAACTTACAGAGCATATCCACTGCTCTTATCCGCCGCTGACCGGCGGGATGAAAGCCACAGTGTCCCCGGGCTTAATTTCATAGTCATCCGGAACAAAGCTTTCATTTACGGCAGCCATCGCATGTGAAAAAGGAGCTTCCGGGTAATCCTTTTCAAGCTGCTCGCGAAGCTGTAAAACAGTCTGGCTTCCGCCTTCCATCTCAATCATATCCTTGCCGATGAACTCTCTGACAGCGGCAAACAGCAAAACTTTTATCATTGGTCCAACATTCCTTCCGGAGGTCTTCCATCGGGATATGCAGCGGTTTCCCGCTGATCGCCTATCCATTTGGAGCCGTCCTCCCAAAATTCTTTCTTCCAGATCGGCACAATTTCCTTTATTCGTTCAATGGCATATTCATTTGCTTCATAGGCTGTTTTCCGGTGCGGTGAGGATACGGCAATCACTACCGCTGTATCCGAGATGTCCAGCTTGCCTGTCCGGTGGGTGATGGCTGCTTCTGCTTCCGGCCATTTTTCTTTCACTTCTTCACCGATTTTCTCAAGCATTTTTTCTGCCATCGGCTTGTATGCTTCGTATTCGAGATAAAGAGTCCGTTTTCCATTCGTCAGTTCCCGGACTGTACCGATAAAAACCGTTACCGCTCCAGCTTCTCTTCTCGCAACCTTTTGAATGACTTCCTCAGCTGAAATTGGATTTTCTGTCAGCAGAAAGTTTTTCATGCTGTCTCCGGACCTCCTCCATAATAAAATCCAGATACTGCTCTTCTTCATCCCGCCTGAAAACAGGCAGGTGCGTTGTAATGTCCAGATCTGGATCGCCAATCACACAGATGACCCCTTTCAATGAATGGATCAATGCTTCATCCTCTTTCTTCTCAAGCAATAGTACTTTTGGAAAGGGTTCATTTTTGTATCCCTCGATGAACAGGACATCAAGAGGGAAATGAGAATACAATGCCATTAATCCCCCGAGAGAAGTATCTTTTAGGCGGATGGAAAGCTGAAGGACTCCATCTCCTTCAGCACCTGAGACAGCAGCTCCGGCACTGAAGTGCCTGTGGCTGTCTTTTGTAAGCTCCGGCCTTCCTCCATGCCCATGATGCTTGATCGAAGCGGGCATTAGCCCTTCTGTTGCTGAACGGGAGATGAGTTTTTCCATTAAAACGGTTTTTCCGCTATTCTGATAACCAGCTACCTGTAGGATGGCAAAATGTTTTCCCATGGCCAGCCACTCCCTGTCTCACCGCCGACCAGCAGAGCATCGACTGTCATTCCCTTTTCGTAGCCCCTTGTACCGCCGGGAAGAAGGATGAAAACATCTGCTGCTGCCAGCGAGGATACAGAGCTGGATTTGTTAAAGCCAGCAGGGACAGCAGATACCGTTCCGCCCTCACCGTATTTAAGTCTGCCGCGTACAAGCCTTGTGAACGGATTGGCTTTTTTGAAGTCAGCTCCGAGGATCGCTTTTATTCTTTTCAGGTGCGGAAACGGATTTCCCATTGTTCTCCGGATGACTGGCCTTGCAAACAGCTCAAACCCCACATAGCAGGCAGAAGGGTTTCCGGAAAGCCCGAACAGCAGCTTTCCATCCTTTTCTGCAACAGTTGTAACACTGCCCGGCCTCATCGCCACTTTGTTAAACAGGACATTCGCACCGAGATTTTTGTAAATGTCAGGAAGGTAGTCATAATCACCAACCGAGACACCGCCTGTGGTGATAAGCATGTCCGTTTCTTTTAAAGCCCTGCTGATGGTCTGAAAGCAGGCTTCGAAATCATCCGCCACTTTGCCGAAATACACGGGGTCCGCACCTGCCCGTCTTATCTGGGAAAGAAGCATGTAGGCGTTGCTGTTTCGGATTTTTCCCGGCTCAAGCGGGGCTTCCGGGTCCAACAGCTCGCTCCCGGTGGCAATAACGCCAACGGAAGGGCGTGAAGCAACAGGCACTTCCTGATAGCCAAAGGTTGCGAGCAAAGCAGTGACTCCCGGGTCGACGAACGTTCCTTTCCCGGCAAGGATCTGTCCTTTTTTCGCATCCTCACCGCGAAAAGAAAGATTATCCCCTTTACTATAGCTTCTGCTGACTTCTATGTATTTCTTTTCATTCTTTGTATGTTCTTTAACAAGCTCGATCATCACCACGGCATCGAAGCCCTCTGGAATGGCTGCCCCCGTCATGATCCGGACAGCCTGATCCGGTTTGGCAGTGTGGGGATAAACAGAACCGGCGCCGATCTCCCCGGCTACTTCGAGCACTGCCGGCAGTTTTGACTGTGTGTCTTCCGCCCGGATGGCAAAACCATCATACGGGGACCGGTCAAAAGCCGGTACATCATGATCCGCGGTTAAATCCTCCGCGAGAACGCGCCCGAACGATTCTTCGATGGGGATGAGTGCGGCTGCCCCCTCTTCCGCATACTCCATCACTCTTGATACCGCCTCGCCGATTGGGATCGGAGTGCGTTTTTCGGCCATCGTTTCCCCTCCTTTCTTGCAGATGATGGATCTACCCGGCTTAACGGACCGGCAAGTACCGGTCCGCATACCGAAGTCAGGAAACTTTCTTTGAAGCGACAGAACGCTTCACATCTTTTTTAAAATAGGCAATATAGTAAGCCATTCCGACGAAAAGAGAACCGCCGATCATGTTACCGAGAAGAGTCGGGAGAAAATTGCCGAGGTATTCCAGCCAGGAATAATGGCCTGCAAAAATGGCGGCTGGGATAAGAAACATATTCGCTACAACGTGCTGAAAGCCAATCGCGACGAACGCCATAATCGGAAACCAGATGCCGAGGATTTTCCCTCCCATGTCATCTGATCCCGCTGCCAGCCAGATGGCAAGACATACGAGCCAGTTGCACCCTATTGCCGATACAAATGTCTGCAAAAACGATTCATCAAGCTTTGCACCGGCCATCGAAACGGTTTTTTCCAGATAAGGCCCTGTCTCGGTCAGTCCTACGACATGCCCGAAAAAGAAGGCGACAAATAAGGCTCCCGCAAAGTTGGCGAGAAGAATCAGCAGCCAGTTCGCTCCGACCGCTTTAAGTGGGATTTTTTTTGCATACCATGCCATGGATACCGACATAATGTTTCCTGTTACAAGCTCTGCACCGGCAAGGACGACGAGGATCAGGCCAACTGGGAAAACGGCCCCGCCGAGTAAAGAAGCGAAACTGCCCCATTCCTCGGGAAGATCGGCAATAACCCGGATATCAAGCAGGAACCCAAGCGAAATAAAAGCGCCTCCCAAAAACCCTAAAATCCATTTGGCTGCTAACGGCAATTTTGTTTTTGAAACCCCTGACTCGACGGTTTTTTCCGCGATCTGTTCCGGCTTTAAAAAAGCCATCTTACCCTCTCCCATCTTGTGTTTTCCGATTCATCCCCCGATGCGTGACATTTCCACTTTATGTCCGGCAGGCTTCCCTTCCCTCCGTTCATCGGAATAACGGTCTGCCCTCACCTCCCAAATGGAGGAGATGCTGCGGAGAATCTCTTCATCCGCTGCGCCGGAACGCAGCAGGCTCTTCAAGTCATGCCCGTCTTCTGCAAAAAGGCAAGTATAGAGCTTCCCTTCAGCTGAAACTCTTGCCCTGGAGCAAGTGGAGCAAAACGAGTCTGTTACAGAAGAGATCACCCCGATTTCCTGTCCATCATCTTCATACCTGTACCTGGAAGCAACTTCTCCCTTGTAATTCGGTTCCAGCGGTTCAAGTGGCATCGCTTGTCCGATCCTGTTTAAAATTTCTTTTTTCCCGACTACTTCATCCATTTTCCATCCGTTCGTATTCCCGACATCCATATATTCTATAAAACGCAGGATGTGTTTTTTCGACTTGAAATACTCAGCCATCGGAAGGATGTCTTCACTGTTTTTTCCTTTTTGGACGACCATATTGATTTTCACCTGCAGGCCTGCTTCTGCAGCCGCCTCAATACCTTCCAATACCCTCTCGGTGTTGCTTTTATTCCCATTTAACTTCCTGAAGGTTTCCTCATCAAGTGAGTCCAAACTGATCGTTACCCGGTCCAGACCGGCAGCTTTCAGTGCAGCAGCCTGCTTTCTTAAAAGGGAGCCGTTCGTCGTGATCGCAATATCCCGGATTCCCTCGATCGCTGCAATTTTTTCTATAAGCTTCGGCAGTTCCCTCCTTAAAAGAGGCTCCCCTCCGGTTATGCGGACTTTTTCAACACCAAGCCTTGCGAAAAGGCGGGTGAGCCGCTCCATCTCTTCAAAAGTCAGGATGCTGTCCTTCGGAAGAAATTTAAAATCCGGTCCAAAAACCTCCTCCGGCATGCAGTAGGTACACCGGAAATTGCACCGGTCTGTAACTGAAAGCCGCAAATCTCTCAGAGGCCGCTGAAGTGAATCTGTCAGGCTGTCGTTCATTCCTGTCCTCCCCTTTCTTCCTCGTCCAGTTCCAAAATCCGTTCAGGCCATGTGTAGATGTTCATGGAGTCGTTTCGGATGAAACCTGCTGCTGTAATCCCCAATTCCTCTGCCAATTCTAAAGCAAGCACGGTCGGAGCAGATTTTGACAGAACGATCTCACAGCCGATCTTTGAAACTTTTGTAAGGATTTCGGATGAGATCCTGCCGCTAAAGACAATGATTTTATCGTTCACGGAGATGCCATTCCGCAGGCAATATCCATAAATTTTATCGAGGGCATTATGACGGCCAATATCTTTTCTGCTGATGATGATTCCGTTTTCATCACAAAGAGCGGCATTGTGGACGCCGCCTGTTTCCTGAAATGTGCGCGCTGACTCCTGCATTTCCCTCATCAGCCGGAAGCAGTTTTCAGCGGAAATCCGGACAGTGATGCCCTCTATTTTCTTTGCTGTACGTGCATCGTTCACAAAAACAAAGCCCTGTCTGCTCATTCCGCAGCAGGAAGTAATGATCCGCTTGCTCTGAAAATCCCTCGCAAGCTCATTCACTCGGTCTGTCTTTACATGCACAAACCCTTCTTTTTCCTGGACCCACAAGTCTTTAATATCTTTATAGTCCTGAATGATCCCCTCTGAGGCCATATACCCTACCGTCATATCCTCGATGTACTCCGGAGTGCAGATCATCGTAACAAACTCCATCCCATTTACTTTCAAGGTGACTGGAAACTCCGTTACAATCGTATCCTCCAGCCTCTGAACCCGGCCATTCTGAACTTTAATAATGCTGCGCTTTCTCTCAGCCGGCTGCATCTCGTCACCACCAGTTCTAAGTCTACTCTTTCTATACCCTTAGATGGAGCCCGGAACCCTTAAAAAAGTCTATTCTTTTAATTTAAACCTCTTAATGCTCTGAAAGCAAAGAAAAATCACTTAAAGACTGGTATTCGCAGGACCTGTAAAGGGAGGCTGCACATGAAAAAGGGGACGCAGACGCGTCCCCTGACAGGTTTATACCCCTTCGTGTAAAAAATTCAGATCTGATAGATCTGAAAAAGGCGGGATAGCAGAAGGTTACGTGTCTGCGGATCTTTTTCATGCCGAAATGATTCAGTCACATGTTAGGGAAACCAATCCCAGACATATACCTCATCAGTCCTCAACTTTCACAGAGTAGGGAAAAACGTGAACCTTGCCTTCAAATTTAAATTCAGCCCAAATTTTATAGACGCCGGGATCTTTAAAGGTGGTTTCGAACTTCGTTTCATTGTCGGAAAGCGGGTGGACGTGAAGAAATTTTTCGCCTTTTTCATCCAGGATGACGACATGGCCTGCTGCTCCGAGATACCGCTCCGGGGTTCCCTTGTTAAAGGTAAAGGATAGACGGACAGCTTCATTTGCTTTTAGCTGTTCCGGGCTCATTTTTGCCTCATACTCTGAAGAACGCTGGACGAATGAGTCATCCGGATATAGCGTGCTTTGCACACTCGGCCCCGCGGCACCCGCAGATAGATTAGCAGGTTGAATTTCATAGGCTGCGTCTTCGGGCTTGATGTCAACGAATGCTTTGTAGCGGCCGTCTGGAAGAGACTGCCGGACTTCATAAAGTCCGTCTTCTCTTTTATCCGGATGCAGGTGCCGGTAGGTTTTTAAGTCCTCACTGACGACAATTAAATGCATGATTTTTTCGTGATTAACCTGCAGCCTGCTATAAGGCTGATTTTCATCGTCTTTCACATGTATGCTGATGGTTCCATCCTTATAGGCTGCCTTTGCTGAAACCGAGCGTTCAGACTCTTCGGGATCATGGCCGGAATGCCCTGATGAACTTTCTTTTGAATGATGGCCCGGGGAAGCTTCTGCAGGCTGCGTGGATTCATAGATCGAGTATCCTGCGGTCACCGCCGCGAGGATGAGAACGGCAGACAAAATCCATCTTTTCATGATCGGATTTCCTCCTGTTATTAGAGTTTTAATCTTTGAAGCCTTAAAGCATTTAACACGACGGATACGGAGCTGAATGCCATGGCTGCGCCTGCAACCCAGGGGGCAAGCAGCCCGGCGGCGGCAATCGGAATCCCAAGGGCATTATAGCCGAATGCCCAGAAAAGGTTTTGTTTAATGTTCCGGATCGTTTTTCTGCTTAAGAACAGCGCTTCCGCTATGCTGTTTAAATCTCCCCTTACAAGGGTGACATTTGCTGCTTCCATTGCGATGTCCGTACCGGTCCCCATCGCGATCCCGATATGAGCTGCTGCAAGAGCAGGCGCATCGTTGATCCCGTCCCCGGCCATTGCGACAACCTTTCCGGACTGCTGAAGTTTCTTAACAGCTTCTGCTTTATCGTTTGGAAGCACTTCTGCGATGACTTCATCAATCCCGGCCTTATGAGCGATCGCTTGAGCGGTCCGTTCATTGTCTCCAGTAATCATGATGACCCGAAGACCCATGTCCTTCAATCGTTTGATCGCTTCAGGGGAGGAATCTTTCATCGTATCCGCTACCGCGAGGACTCCTGCGTAAATGCCGTCCACCGCTGCGATCATCGCTGTCTTCCCTTCTTTTTCGAAGCGCTGCAAGACCGGTTCAGCTTCCCGGATATCCACGCTGGATTGATTCATCAGCTTTCTCGTTCCAGCCAATACTGTGGCGTTCCTAATTTGTGCCTGTATGCCAAAGCCGGGAAAAGTTTCAAAGTTCTGTACATCCTCCAAGACGGCACCTTGCTCCATTAAGCCTGTAACGATGGCTTTTGCAAGCGGATGTTCAGACTGGTTCTCTGCAGAAGCGATAAGAGAAGCGAGCTTTATCTCATCTCCGGAAACCCATTCTGTATCCGTCAGCACTGGACTCCCGGTCGTTATCGTCCCTGTTTTATCCAGCAGGATGGTATCGATCCGGCGGGCCGTCTCAATGTACTCTCCTCCTTTAAAAAGAATTCCGTTCTCAGCCGCTCGTCCTGAGCCTGCCATGATGGATGTGGGAGTCGCGAGACCAAGGGCGCAAGGACAGGCAATCACCAAGACGGCAATCCATTTTTCAAGGGCAGAAGGAAAGTCGCCTGGATCGAGCCAGACCAGCCATATGAAAAAGGTGAGAAGGGCGATTCCCAGCACGATTGGAACAAAGATCCCCGAGATCGTGTCAGCCAAACGCTGGATTGGCGCTTTGGAGGCCTGGGCATCCTCGACCGTTTTGATAATCTGTGCGAGCGCAGAATCTTTCCCGACTTTTTCGGCTCTTACTTTAATCGATCCGTTTTGATTGATGGATGCCCCATATACAAAATCACCGGGTGATTTGTCCGATGGAATGCTTTCCCCTGTCAGCATGGACTCATCAACGCTTGAACGGCCTTCTTCGATCTTTCCGTCTACCGGTACCTTTTCGCCAGGCCGGACGAGGACAAGATCACCTGCTGCAACTTCTGCAAGAGGAATGACCGTTTCCTTCCCTCCGCGGATGACCGAAGCGGTTTTCGCCTGAAGACCCATCAGTTTTTTTATCGCCTGGGAAGATCGGCCCTTCGCTCTCGCTTCAAACAGCTTTCCGAGTAAAATAAGCGTAATAAGTACAGCACTCGTTTCATAATAAAGCCCTGCGGCACCAGTACCTGCAGCGGACGCAAAGAGGGTTGTGAACAGGCTGTAGAAAAAGGCCGCAGACGTTCCCAATGCTACAAGCACATCCATGTTGGCGCTTTTGTTCCGCAGCGCATGGTAAGCTCCCCTGTAAAACTGCCAGCCGGCAACGAACTGAACCGGGGCGGCCAGTGCAAGCTGGACCCAGGAATTCATCAGCATTTCCGGAAGGTAGATAAAAGAAGTGAACGTAAAATGACTGACCATCGCCCATAAAAGCGGTACGGACAATATGAGGGAAAACCAAAATTTCCCTTGCTGGTTCCTTAGCTCCCGCAGTTGCTTTTCTTCCTGCTGCTCTTCTTTGATGGCCGCACCGTAGCCCAGTTTTTCAATCCTCTGAATCAGATCATCAGGTGTGACTGCGGAATCCACATATTCCACATCTGCCCGCTCCACGGCAAGGTTCACGGATGCGTGCAGCACTCCCTCCATTTTGCGGAGCCCCTTTTCGATCCTTGCGGCACAGGCCGCACAGGTCATCCCTGTAATCGTAAAAACAGCTTTTTTCCCTTCTGCTTCATAGCCGAGGCCATGAATCTTTTCAAAAATGTCATGGGTTTTTAGTTTGCTGCTGTCATAGGTCACGGTACCGCGTTCTAAAGCGAGATTGACGTTCGCTTCCTCGATGCCGTCCATTTTCCGGAGACCTTTTTCAATTCTTGCTGCACAGGCAGCGCATGTCATTCCGCGAATGCTGAAATCCGCACCTTTCCTTTGTTCCAATATTTCTCA
Organism: Metabacillus mangrovi; assembly: GCF_009711125.1. Taxonomy (GTDB): domain Bacteria; phylum Bacillota; class Bacilli; order Bacillales; family Bacillaceae; genus Metabacillus_B; species Metabacillus_B mangrovi. The sequence goes on from NZ_WMIB01000001.1 coordinate 154,704, forward strand.
CCTCACATACCTGCATGGGGTATATTTTATTGCTGGAAAAACGCACAGCTGCGGAGCCGTGCGTCCTATTCTTTTACATCATATCCTTGATCATCGATGGTCTCTTTGATTTCATCCAGTGTAACAGATCCAGGCTCAAAGCTTACAGCCACAGTTCCTGCCTGAACATCTGCTTTAACTGATTCGACACCGGATAATTGGCCGACACTGCCTTCGATGGCCTTGACACAATGCTGGCAGCTCATTCCTTCCACTTGTAAAACCGTATTCATCCTATCATCCCTCCTTTTTTATTTTTTCATCAGTTTGCCGATGGTGAGGAGCACCTCATCAAGAATTTCAGGGTCACCATCCTTAATCCGCTCTGCTACGCATGATTTCATATGACCTTCTAAAAGAAGCTTTCCGACACTATTTAATGCCGCCTGAGTGGCAGCAATTTGAGTGATGACATCATCACAATACGTATCTTCTTCAATCAGTCTTTTTATTCCGCGAATTTGACCTTCGATCCTGTTCAGGCGGGAAGTTAAATTCTTTTTCGTAAGCTCGGAATGGTGGCTCTTTCTTTCCGCGATGCAGTGTTCTGCGACAGGCTCAGCTTGATTTTCTTCCATAAGGGCACCTCCTTCATTAAAAATTAATGTAACATACCCCTATACGGTATGTAAACACTTTGATTTTGATTCCGCTGCTGCAATCATACGGATTTCCGGCTAAAGATGATATAATGCTAGGAGATTAAGGAAAAGGGTGTAGTGGATGACAAGAATCGCAATCATCGGGGCCGGAATCTTAGGTGCTTCTGCGGCCTATCACCTCGCTAAAAGCGGAGCAGATGTAATGATAGCTGACAGCGCTGAGCCCGGTCAGGCAACAGGAGCGGCGGCTGGCATTATATGCCCATGGCTGTCACAGCGGAGGAATCAGGCCTGGTATCAGCTTGCCAAAAATGGTGCGGGTTATTATCCGGATCTGATAAAAGCGCTGGAATTGGACGGAGAAACCAATACAGGGTATTTCCGTTCAGGTGCGGTGAGTCTTAACAGTGATGAGAAAAAAATAAGGAAAACACTGGAGCGGGCAGAAAAACGGCAGCCTGACGCGCCGGAAATGGGAGCGATTTCCTTTCTTTCTCCTGAGCAAACCTCTGCCCTCTTCCCCTTGCTGAAACAGACGTATTACGGGGTTCATGTGAGCGGCGGTGCACGGGCGGATGGCAGAAAACTAAGAGACGCTCTTTTGAACGGTGCACGGAAACATGGTGCTACGTATATAACGGGTGCTGCATCCTTATTATTTGAAGGAAACAAGGTAACAGGTATGGAAGTTAATGGGGAACACATTCCGGCAGACTGTACAGCAGTGTGTGCAGGAGCCTGGGGAGCCAAGCTTCTGGATCCTTTACAGGCATCTGTAAAGGTCACCTTTCAAAAAGCCCAGATCGTCCACCTAAGAACCGCAGAGAAGGAAACATCGGAGTGGCCTGTGCTTATGCCTCCCGGAACGCACTATTTACTTGCTTTTCCCGGAGGAAGGGTCGCAGCGGGAACCACTCATGAAGATACGGAGGAATACAGTGTCTTTCCTACTGCCGGTGGAATTTCAGAAATACTTCAAAAAGCAGCGGAAACCGCACCGGAGTTGGCGTCAGCAGAATATGTAGAAACGAGAGTTGGATTCCGTCCGTTCACAGAAGACTTTCTCCCCGTAATCGGCGGGATTTCGGGCTGGGATGGCTTGCTGTTTGCGAATGGGCTCGGCTCTTCCGGTTTGACCACGGGACCCTACATTGGAAAGCAGCTTGCCTCGCTCGCGCTGGGGGAAGATCCTGATCTGGATCTGTCACCTTATCAGCCGCAAACTCATTACGTTTAAACAGGAGGACATGCTTCGTGCAGAACAAAGATCTTGAGAACCAAATAATCGAGAACTACCAGAATGACGAAAAGATGATGATTTTAGTATTTGCTCAATGGTGCATAAATCATGATTTGGATCCGGAAGAGCTTTACCGGAAAGCGTACCCCGGGCAAAAAAACAACCAGGCACTGAAAGAAGCACTCGAATTGACAGTGCCGAAAAAAGAGGCGGGCCCAATTGCCGATGACACTCTGCTCGGTGTACTATCCCTCTTTGGCAACGAAGATCTTGCCTTTGCTGTAATGGAAGAAATCAATAACAGAAAAAAGTAACCGTTTTATGTAAAAAGGCAGCCTCTCTGGTACAGTGGTACCAAAAGCTGCCAAAAAGGAGAGTGCGGATTGGCTGTGCATACGCATAATCAGAATTTATCTGTCGCTGCAGCGGTTTTAACGGTCAGTGACACGCGGACAAAAGAAAATGACAAAAGCGGCGCTCTGATCCGGGAGCTGCTGTCCAATGAAGGGCATACTGCTGCTGATTATGCCATTGTAAAGGATGAGACAGCAGAGATCGTGAATAAAGTTCTCAGCTGGTCGAGAACAGACGGAATACAGGCTGTCATCATCACAGGAGGAACCGGATTCAGCCCAAGAGATGTCACGCATGAAGCACTTGTGAAGATATTCGATAAGGAAATGACCGGATTTGGAGAGCTGTTCAGACGTCTGAGCTATGATGAAATCGGCGTGAAAGCCATGTTCAGCCGCGCTGCCGCAGGAAGCATAAACGGCCGGCCGGTATATGCGATGCCCGGCTCTTCAAATGCTGTGATGCTTGGCATGAAAAAATTGGTCCTTCCTTCTATTCAGCATTTTACAGAGGAGCTGAACCGGATATGAAAACAGCGGGAGTCGTTCTTGCAGGAGGAAAATCCTCACGATTCGGTAAACCAAAAATGTTTGAATCACACGAAGGAAAAGCGTTTTATGAGCACAGCCTCGACGCCCTAAAGGTCAATCAGCTGTCCCCGCTTGTTATCTCGACAAACCATGAACTCGTTCACCGGTTTGAGCGGGAAGATGTCAGACTGATTGTCGAGGAGGAATCAAATTCTTACCAGGGGCCTCTATATGCCATACATAATGTAATCAGCAAAATGGATGATACAGAATGGTTTTTTATCTTATCCTGTGACATTCCTTACGTAACAGCTGAATTTGTAAAAGAGATGGTGAGTTTTGCAGAAGAATCAGAGGCAGATGCCGTTGTGCCGGTCCAGGGCGGGAGAATTCAGCCGCTAATGGCCCTGTACCATAAGAAAACGGAAACGAACTTTGAAAAAATGCTCGCGGCAGATGATCATAAGCTTGTCCATCTGCTGAATGATCTGCATGTCCTGACGATCCCCTTTGCAGAGGACGATCCGGCTTTTATCAATATTAATACAGCTACAGACTGGAATAACGATTACTAGGAGGGATTCAGGATGGATTCGTTTACGCACTATAACGAGGCCGGGATGCCGCGGATGGTCGATATCTCAGAGAAACATCCTTCAAAGAGAACCGCTTCAGCACAGTCTCTCATCTCTTTGTCAGAGGAGCTTTACGATGCGATTCAAGCGGGAGCGATCAAAAAGGGAGACCCTTTGCAGACAGCCCAGATTGCAGGCATTATGGCAGCCAAGAAAACGGCTGACTTAATTCCGATGTGCCATCCGATTCAGCTTCAAGGAACAGATCTTGCATTTGAATACCGGAAAACAGAAAACGGGTATCAATTAGCCATCACGGCAGAGGTCAAGTGCGATGGAAAAACAGGGGTTGAGATGGAGGCTCTTACCGCCGCTTCAGTAGCAGCCCTCACCTTCTATGATATGTGCAAGGCAGTGGATAAAAGCATGGTCATTAAAGAAACGTGCCTTGTAAAAAAAACAGGCGGGAAAAGCGGCGATTATCTTCGCAAATAAAAAAGGGCTGAATCAGCCCTTTTTTTATTGAAGAGAAACACGTACTTTCTCTTCTTTCAGATCGGTTGTTTTTTCTCTGAAAACAAGCCACAGAACGAGCCCCATTCCGGCTGCGATCGCTTCCAGGGAGAGGATATACCATGGATAAGGCCCAAGAAGGTCAAGCAGGCTTCCGCTCGAAGGTTTGTGGGCAAGAAACATGTAATTTCCCCCGGTAACGAAGTTCACGCCAAGTACGGCCGGCAAAAGGATATTCAGGAATAAAACCATCTTCCAGACGGAATGGAATGTCGGCCTGTACCCCTTCACCCACGTATAATAGAGCGGCACAGCAAAAATCCACACATGCGTATAGAAGAAATGGAAAAACCGGAAGTGCGGAAAGCCGATTTCAAGCACTGGCGTCAGCAGTGCCTGGGATGCACCGAGCAAACCAATAAACAGCAGGATCTCGTATATGAGGCGGTTTCCCGTCAGCAGCAACAGCACGGCCATGATAAAACTGATGTTGCACAGTTCCAGCGGAAGGGCATGGTTCACACTCCAGTTGCTGTTGACGATCAGCCACACATGATACAGCAGCTCGGTAACAATCAGGCTGACAGCAAGCGCTCTTTCATAAACCTTCAAATTTCTCTGCTGAAGTTTTTTCCTGAACAGATACATCAAGAACACTAAAATAAACAGGATGCCAAGCACGGCCGTATGGCTCGCTTCAAACATAGCAAAAGGAAATTCACCCGGATTATTGTTAAATAGGTTCATCTGATCAACCCCGCACAAAGTTCAATTTTCTCCATTCTATCACACAGGCAGCTTAAGGCTCCTCTTTTTCAGGTATCATCCCTATATAGGAGTATGCCGCTGTCTGGAAAATGCGGATCCGCTTTCGCTGCATGCTTGAGTACAAAGCGAAATGGTACGGCAAACAGGTCATCGCTGTCGGAAAAAGTTTCCCGTCGAGCCAGCTCTGTTCGATTTGCGGTTACCGCCACAAAGAGGTAAAAAGCCTCGCTTTGCGAGCGTGGGAATGCCCGTCATGCCGCACGCACCACGACCGTGATGCGAACGCGAGCCAAAACATTTTGACCGAAACCTTGAGGCTTCTAACCGCAGGGACTGCGGGGATCGCCTAATCAATAACGGGCGGTTACGCCCGTGTTCTTAGGAATCCCCCACTTCAAATTTCTGCAAGGAAATTAAGTGGGGGTAGTTCAACACACACCCCTCAGAGTTTCAAAATCTTGCTCTCCTATTTAGATCAGACAGAAGCCTCCGCTTTTTCAGGTATAATCACCAGTAAGGAGTGAGAAACATGACGGAAAATGATCGGCTTGATGAAGTTTATGAAACCATTTTATCCAGAGATACGAAGTATGATGGCATCTATTTTATCGGAATTGCTTCTACTAAAATATACTGCAGGCCTTCCTGCCGCTCCCGGACACCGAAAAAAGAGAATGTTACGGTTTATGAGAGTGCGAAGGAAGCAGAGAAAGCAGGCTTTAGGGCATGCAAACGGTGTAAGCCGGAGACAGCCGGCCAGCATGGACCTGATTCTGCTCTCGCTGAAAGCGTTAAGAAGGTCATAATGGAACGGTATGCCGAACCTCTTACTTTAAGCGCAATGGCAGTTGCTGTAAAGGTAAGCGCCTATCATTTGCATCGGGTATTCAAGCGGGAAACAGGGCTGACCCCTGCTCAATACCTGCTTCAGTTCAGAATCAGCATGGCAAAAGAGCTGCTTAAACTCGATTCTTATCCAGTCGGAGAAACAGCTAGAAAAACCGGTTTTAAAAACCCTCCCCACTTTTCTTCTGTTTTCAAAAAAACAGAAGGCTGCACCCCGCTTGAATACAGAAATAAACAATTGCTGGAGGAAGAATAAATGGATCAGGCGATTTATTACGATGAAGTAATCAATGAACGTTTTTCTTCAGAGCCTTTTTACCTTGCTGCCACGGATCAGGGAGTATGCCGTATCACATGGCCAGGAGAATCCGCCGATGCTCTTGAAAGATGGAGCTCAGCCGCGCTACCCGGCTCTTCTCTGGTTTATTCCCCTGAAAAAACCATGCTTTATATAAGGCAGCTGAAAGAGTATTTGAATGGAGAAAGACGCTGCTTCCAGCTTCCGCTGGACTTATATGGCACCCCGTTTCAAATATCCGTCTGGCGGGCCCTGCAGCTGGTTCCGTATGGTACACTCACAAGTTACAGGCAGCTTGCTATGGCTGCTGGAAACGAAAAAGCGGTAAGAGCAGCCGGAACTGCAAATGGAAAAAATCCTGTACCGATCATTGTTCCATGCCACCGGGTAATTGGTTCGGACGGAAGCCTGACCGGCTTTCGGGGCGGTCTGCAGATGAAAGAGCGTCTCCTCAATCTGGAAGGTATCTCTGATTTTAGCAGCAAAGGACACAAACGCTTCCAGTTTTAGGAAGAGGCAGCTGCGAGTTGAATAAAACACTACTAAACCAATATTACGGAACAATCTGCTAAAACCACGCTGGGTTATGGTGCTGGCCGTTATATTGGAAAGTTTAGCCGACATATCGAAAGTTTGACCGATATTGAGATTTTGACCGATATAGTGGAAAGTTTGACCGATATTGAGATTTTGACCGATATAGTGGAAAGTTTGACCGATAAATTTTTCATCATACGTACATGCACATTTCCCGTTGAATTCAGGCTAAGGCATACGATTTGGACTCTTTCTTTCAATAAGATATGATGAATTCAGTTGTTTTTCTCGATCAGAGCAGGCTGAAGCATCCGATCAATCCAGAATTACAGAAAGAAGGAATCCGAAATGAAACTCAGTATTCTCGACCAGTCAGCTAAGCCTTCTGATGCAGCCCCGCTTAAGGCACTGCAATCCTCTCTCCGGCTCGCACAGACAGGTGAAGAGCTTGGCTATTCCCGCTATTGGATCGCCGAGCATCATGATCTGCCGGGACTGACCAGTTCTGCGCCGGAAATCATGCTTGCCTGGATTGGCGGACAGACAAGCAGAATCCGGCTCGGGGCAGGTGCTATTCTGCTGCCTCACTATAAACCTTATAAAGTGGCTGAAACGTTTCATATGCTTGCAACGCTGTTTCCAGGACGGATCGATTTGGGCATCAGCCGATCTCCCGGAGGATCCGCAGAAGCGTCCATCGCCCTCTCAGGAAATTTTCTCAGGAATGTTAAGCAGCTTCCCGATTCGCTCAGGGAACTGCTTCATTTTATTGATCATGATTTTCCTGTTGAACATATGTATTCCAAGCTCAATGCGGCCCCCCTCCCTGCGGTTCCGCCACAGGTATTTGTTTTGGGGACAAGCATGAAAAGTGCAGATCTCGCTGCAGAGAATGGTACGGGTTACGCTTTTGGCCATTTTATGGGCAGTGAGGATCCGTCAGTCATCGCCCGGTACTCCGAAACCTATAAACCAAGAAGCGGAAATGCTGCCCCGCCGCATCGGATCCTTACAGTCTCAGCTGTATGCGCTGAAACACCGGAGAAAGCAGCGGAAATTGCCTACAGCGGGCAAGTCTGGCAGCTGATGCTTGCAAAAGGGGAAGGTGCTGATGGCATTCCTTCTGCTCAGGAAGCAAAAGATTATCCGAAGTCATTCGAAGATGAAGAAAAGCTTGCCGCTATGAGCCGGAATGCGCTGATTGGAACACCATCTGACGTAAAGATGCGCCTGCAGCAGCTTTCAGATGCGTATGGAGCAGACGAAGTGATGATTATTACAAACGTGTACGCTGAGGAGGATAAACTCCATTCCTACAAGCTGCTGGCGGAAGCATGTCTATAAAAAAAGGCCGGATTAATACCCGGCCTTTTTTTCGATGAGGTGAAGATCATATTCCCCCGCCTCATTTTCTTTATACAAATTGTGTGTGGATGTTGAATACTGCTTGATTTCAGCCTGGAATAGAAGTTTCAATTCCGGGATCCTGACTGTAAAATCGTTCTCATACAGCAGCGTGGCCGTTTCGTGATAATCAGATCCGCTTTGAACGGTAAACTGAAACTTTATCAGATGCAGTCCGTCGATCGTTTCAAGCTGAAATCCATTCGTGCTGATTTCTTTGTCATTCAGAAAAAGAAGCATTCGCCGTTCACCCTTTAATGATGGTCATGCCATCCTTTTTTTCTGTTGATGATCTCAAAGCGCTCCTTTGGTAAAAAGAAGTATTGAATCCATACGCCGTCGAGGAATTCTTCTCTGCTGTCGAGCAGAATATCAATTCCTTTATCTGTTTTTACGACTTCATCATGTTCCTTCTCGGTATCAAGCTTCACATCATAGTGGGCATGGTCTCCATGCATCTCGGTTATGAAAACCCGGATCATTTTCCCCTGTCCTTCTTCACTCTCAAGCATTCTGTTGAAAATTTTTGCTGCGTTGCGGTTCATTTTAACATCCATTTTTTATTCTCCTTTATCCTTTGGCAGCCTGTGCAGTCAGCTCGAACGATTTTAGTCTTGCATGATGGTCAAATATATTGGCTGTAATCATCATTTCATCTGCTTGCGTTTCATCCAGGAATTGCTGCAGCTTCACTTTCACCTGTTCCGGGCTTCCGATAGCTGATGCACGCAGTGTCTGCTGGATCGATGCTTTTTCATAGTCACTCCAAAGCTCGTCCATATCATCAACCGGCGGGTTCAGCTGGCCCGGGCGCCCCCTGACGAGGTTCAGGAACTGCTGCTTCATTGAAGTGGACAAATACTGTGCCTGCTGTTCAGTATCAGCGCTAATCACATTCATTCCTACCATCGCGTACGGTTCATCCAGCACTTCTGACGGTTTGAAGTATCTTCTGTACACATTTAGTGCTTCTACTGTATGCTCAGGTGCAAAATGGCTGGCGAAAGCAAACGGCAGTCCGAGCTGTCCGGCCAGGTGGGCACTGAAGCCGCTGGATCCGAGAAGCCAGACCGGTATGTCTAAGCCTTCTCCAGGCACCGCTTTAACATGGCTGCTGCCGGAGGGCTTAAAGTAAGCTCTTAGCTCTTCTACCTGTTCGGGAAAGTCGTCTGCACTAGTCAAATCTCTGCGCAGGGCCTGGGCTGTCAGCTGGTCTGTTCCGGGAGCTCTTCCCAATCCAAGGTCAATCCGGCCCGGGAAAAGTGATTCGAGTGTGCCGAATTGTTCTGCAATAACGAGCGGAGCATGGTTCGGCAGCATGATCCCGCCGGAACCTACCCGGATTGAGGAAGTGCCCTGGGCGATGTGCCCGATGACTACTGAGGTTGCTGAACTGGCTATCCCTCTCATATTATGATGCTCGGCAAGCCAGAAACGGTTGTACCCCCATTTCTCGGCGTGCTGCGCCAGATCGAGTGAATTCTGCAGGGCTTCGCCTGGATTGCTCTCAGCGGTGACCGGGGCGAGATCCAGTACAGAAAGTTTAATTTCATGAAGCTGCTTTTTATGTTTATCTGCGTATTCCCTTTTATACAAAATGGTTCCTCCTTACACGGACTCAATATAAATCATAAGGACAACTTTACTATAGGATCTTCTAAAACTCGAATGATTTGCACCATCCGCTTTAAAATCTGCTGAAGAAGTATGATACCTCTGCTTTCTGACAAAACTGAGACGAAAGGAGTGATTACGTATGAATCAGCTTGCTGTCATTGGAGTAAAGTTTATTATTGCCGCGATTGCTTTTGCGGTTGGGCTCGACTTATTTTTTGATGCGGATCTTGCAGATATTCTTTCCTTCAGCCTGTATGCCGCGATTGCGACCTATTTGATTGGAGACCGGATCATCCTCCCCGCCCGAGGAGACAGAGCCTCTTATATCGCAGAATTTTTCACGGTCTATTTAGGAGTTTGGATTTTCGGGTCCGTTTTATACGAAAGCTATCTGCAGATTGCGTGGGGAAGCATTATAGCAGCGGTACTTTTCACGGCTGGAGAAGTGCTCGTCCATGTGTTCATGCTCGAACGCAGCGAGCTTCGTTATCCGTCCCCCAGAAGAAGCCAGCCAGCGTTCGGATCGGAGTTCTCTGAAGAACTGGACCCGAGGAAAAAAAAATAAACAAAGAATCGTTCAGCAAAGTTCTGCATGGTATGACAGCCGGAACACCGGCTTGAACACGTTAATGGCAAAATGTTAGCTCGATTCGCCTTCCTGCGGCAAAATTCCCCGTTTTCCCATAAAGTTTTGGCGGTTTTTGCAGAGTGCCGGAAGGTTTTATTTGCTGTAAATGACGGTATGTAATAGGTACAATCCTAATTACGAGGTGAGAAGTATGGTAATAAGAGCAGGAAGCTGGAAAATGCTCTCAGCGAAAGAGAAATTATTCATCCTTAAAGCCGTCAGCCATCTTTACAAGCCTAAAGCATGATCCCCCCTCTAATCCTATTCTGCTGTCTATTCATTCCCGGAATTCCCAATAGATGAACCGCACTTTTGGAGAGTGCGGTTTTTTGTATTTTCAACCGAATAAAGGATAAATCTCTAGATCGGGAACAAAATAGAAACAGCTAGTGGTATGAGGAGGATTTCTATGTCAGATCAGGGTAAATTCAAAAAAACGATATCCCTTCTTGATTTAACACTTATCGGCCTTGGGGCCATCTTTGGTTCAGCATGGCTCTTCGCTGTCAGCAACGTGGCTTCAAAAGCAGGACCTGCAGGAAGCTTTTCGTGGGTCATCGGAGGAGTCATTATCCTGCTGATCGGATTCGTTTATGCCGAGCTCGGTGCAGCTTTGCCAAGAACAGGCGGAATCATCCGCTATCCGGTGTATTCACACGGTCACCTGGTAGGATATTTGATTTCATTTATTACGATTGTTGCCTATACAAGCCTGATTTCCATCGAGGTAACAGCGGTGAGGCAGTACGTAGCCTACTGGCTGCCGGGATTAACGGTAAAAGGCTCCGAATCTCCGACTATAGCGGGGTGGCTGCTGCAGTTCGGACTGCTTTGTTTGTTTTTCCTGTTGAATTACTGGAGCGTGCGGACTTTTGCAAGGGCGAACATTATTATTTCCATTTTTAAGTACTTTGTTCCGCTGACGATTATCGTGGTCCTGATTTTCTATTTTAAAGGAGATAACTTTACTTCAGCCGGTTTTGCCCCTTTCGGTTTTACAGGTATTCAGGCAGCCATTTCGACTGGCGGCGTGATGTTTGCCTACTTGGGGCTCCATCCGATTGTTTCAGTCGCGAGTGAAGTGAAAAATCCGCAGAGGAACATTCCGATTGCCCTGTTTCTTTGCATCATTCTTGCTGCAGCTATTTATACTGCATTGCAAGTGCTTTTCATTGGGGCGATCCCTTCAGATATGCTCTCGAACGGCTGGGAGAGCATTCAAAAAGAATTCTCCCTTCCGTTTAAAGATATTGCCGTCGTCCTTGGACTAAGCTGGCTCGCATTTTTTGTTGTCTTTGATGCGATCGTTTCACCGGGAGGGAATGGAAATATCTTCATGAACACGACTGCCCGGCTCGTCTATGCATGGTCAAGAAACGGGACTCTCTTTAAGACGTTTTCGAAAATAGATGGAAAGACCGGGATCCCGCGGACTTCTCTTTGGCTTTCGTTCGCTTTATCTATTTTTTGGACCCTTCCCTTTCCTTCTTGGAATGCATTGGTAAATGTATGCTCCGTTGCTCTAATCCTTTCTTATGCGATCGCGCCGATTTCATCGGCCGCATTCAGGGTTAATGCGAAAAATCTGGAGCGTCCATTTAAACTGAAGGGCATGAGCATCATTGGTCCGCTTTCTTTTATCTTTGCTTCATATATCGTCTACTGGTCAGGCTGGACGACTATTTCCTGGCTGCTGGGCTCCCAGCTCCTCATGTTCGCTGTTTACCTGATGTTTGCTAAATACATTCCTGTTAAAGAAGTTAGCCTCAGCCAGCAGCTGAAATCCTCCTGGTGGCTTGTCGGGTACTACATCATGATGCTGATTTTTTCCTATACAGGTTCTTTTGGTGGTGGGCTTGGCTTAATTAAAGGGCCTATTGATCTGTTCCTGATCGCAGCCGGATCTCTTGCTGTGTTTTATTGGGCGAAATACAGCGGATTGCCTGAGGCACTGATTGATGATGATGATACGGATGACTCTTCACCGCTGGAAGGACAGCCGGCGAGTCCGTGACAGGATGAAGCAGCTATCCCGCTCTGGACTAAAAAATGGGACGCTATGGAGCGTCCCATTTTTACTTCCCCTTCATATATCTCTCTGTAACTTATACAGCTTATCGTCACCTTTATTCGCAGTACCTCTTCCATCCGTATTATTCGTGATAAAATACAGGTCATTGTCCCGGCTGTAAACATCCCGGATCCTCCCATACCCTTCGGCTATTTTAGAGAGTTTTTCAGCCTTTAGGTCATACGCAAAGACTGCCTCACCTCTCAAGCCGGCAAAATAAAGGATGTCCCCTTTTAGGGCTGCTCCTGACGGGGCCCATGATTCATCCCCTGAATGAAGGAGCGGCGGCAAAAACCCCTCGCCTTTCTGATCTCCTGAAATCTTTGGCCATCCATAGTTCGCTCCAGGGGTAATCCGGTTTATCTCATCCTTGCCATCCGGACCGTGTTCAGTGCTGAAAAGGCTCCCCGCATTATCCCAGGCCATCCCTTGAGGGTTGCGGTGGCCGAGGCTGTATACAGGGGAATCCGGATCCGGATTATCTTCCGGAACGGATCCGTCCAGCTCCAGCCTGAGAATTTTCCCGCCGATATCCTCAGGATCCTGCGCCTTGCTCTCTTCTGCTGCATCTCCTGCAGTTACATACAGTTTCTGATCCGGTCCTATTTTCATCCGGCCGCCCTGATGGAATGGACCGCTCGGAATCCGGTCGAGGAGCGTTTCCGTTTCAGACCATGTTCCGCCCTGAAGCTTTAGTTTGATCAGCTTGTTTGAAGAGGTTCCCTCATCATCATACGTATAATAGGCGAATGCTTCCCTGTTTTCATCAAAATCCGGATGGAGTTCCATCCCGAGAAGGCCCGCTTCTGCTGCCTTCGATAGCGGATGTTTTAACCGGACATCCATACGGATTTGCTTGCCATCTTCTATCTTAACGATTGCTCCGGGTCTTTCTGTTAGGTAGATCGTATCACCTGCGGCACTTATGGACCAGGGGGTGTCCAGGTTTTCCGCCAAAGCTTCGGCTGTCAGGCTTTCGGAAGTTTCACGGCTGCCGGAACAGGCAGTCAGAGTGATAAGCAGCAGAAACACAGCTTTTCTCATGTTCTTCTCCTTTCTCTAGCTGCTAAGAAAGAAATTCAGCCGGATTCAAACCGAGCTCACGGCATATATCCGAGACCGCCTGTTTTTCAGAATGATCAAATTCCCCGTCTGCAAACCCCAGAGCTACACAATAGCGGACAACCAGCCTTCCTGCGTCAGGCTTGGTGCGGAGATTGCCGAGTGCTCTCATCGCTTCGGCTCTGCCAGTCATCCAGTCACGCTCCAGATTCGTCACAAACTGGTTAAAGCGCTGATTGACTTTAGCTGTATCAAACACACGGAGTTCCTGGCTGCTGCTGAAGAATTCATTTACCTTCTGCCGCTCGGCCGGTGAAATATGGCCATCTGCAAGGCTGACCAGTGCACATCCAGCCACGATCGCATCCATCATATCCTGGCCTTTAAACCTTTGCATCAGCTCCTGGGCATTCCGCTTCTGTTCATTCGCCCATGCGGCAAAATCCTTTTGATCGGGTGCCCATTTATAAGCACATTGGTGGCAAGTAAACTGAACCTTATTGCCGCCGATGAATCCTCCAAGCAGACCGACTGGACCGAGTACAAGTCCGCCGAGAGCCGCCTTTCCTAGGCCAAATCCTTTTTTGCCAGCCCCTACGTTCTGGGATTGGCACCGCGGACATACAGTGGTGCGGTTCGCCGTTTGGGTTCCGCCGTAAGACTGGGACGGAGCCCCATAGTTTTGCGGTGGCTGCTGCTGATACGGATTCTGTGCTGCAGCCGGTGCCTGGTTTTGATAAGGATTTTGCGGAGATTGGGACTGGTTTTGGTAAGGATTTTGGGAAACGGCGGGAGCCTGATAGGTGCCGGAGCTGTATCCCTGATTTTGATAGCCTCCGGAAGGCTGATGGCTGCCCTGGTGCTGCTGCTGATACGGCTGTGAAGGTGCTGTTTGCGCCGGTTCATCATCTACTGTAACCCCGAAGTTCCTGCATAGCGCACCAAGGCCGCCGCCAAACCCGCTGCCGGTCGCACTGAACTTCCATTCTCCCTGATGCCGGTACAGCTCGGCTGCCACAATGGCCGTTTCTACTGAAAACTCTGTCCCCAGCTGATACCTGAGAAGCTCGGCACCATTATTTTCACTGAATATCCTTACGTATGCATTGGATATTTGTCCAAAATTCTGTCTTTTCTCTTGAGCATCATGAATGGTAATCGTGAAAGCAATCCGCTGGATGTGATTGGGAACGCGGTTTAAGTCAACCCGGATCAGCTCATCATCTTGAGCACCTTCTCCAGTGCGGTTATCTCCGCAATAAATAACGGATCCTGAAGCGCCTGTCGGATTGTTGTAGAAGATAAAGTCATTGTCGGACGGTACTCTGCCATTCTCTCCAAGAAGGAAAACAGAAGCATCCAAATCATAAGCCGCTCCGCCAAACTGGTTAATGTCCCATCCGAGACCCACTGCAATGGCGGAAAGTCCGGGGTTGCTCTTTGTCAAATCCACTTTCTGGCCTTTTTTTAACGTAACACCCACAGGTCCATCTCCCTTTCTGAATACAGGAATATTGTCTCTATTATTCTACCATTAATTCCGTCCCTCCCCAAATTTATACAGAAAAAGACAGAAAAAAACCGGCCTTCAGCCGGTTGAATTTGTTTGACTTACTTTTCGGTCATGTTTCCATGCATGAACGGGCATTTCCCTTTTATCGGCTCTATATCATCTCCGATAAAGTACTGCTTCCATTCATTATGGTCTTCATCGCCGTAATGGCTGATATCCGGATGCTTCGGCAGCTGATCCCATTTCTCCACACGTTCCCGTACTTTTTCGCGTGACATAATTCCGCCTTTTTCCGTTCCGGTCAGTCCCTCAAAAATCATCCGGGGCTGAAAGCCAATAACGAGGCTGTTCCCGAGATGCCTTGTTTTTCTTTGCTTATAGGCAGGCGCATTTCCGAACACGAAAAACGGTTCTCCGGCAAAATGGAAATCCCACAAATGATGTTCAGGGTCTTTCGGTGCCCCTTCAGGCCATGGCTTTTTGTCATGGGCATGCAGATCCTGGAGAATATCCCAAAAACGCTTCCTGTAAAGTTCCAGGTCTCCTTCTTCCTTTTCCGGTTCCATGAAGACAAATAATCCATGGCGCGTATAGGGAGGCGCATCGAACAGTGCGAGAAACTCCTCCACTGCTGATGGAAGATTGCTCCAATCTTCCTGTGTTATGTAAGCATAGCGCAGCTCGCCTTTATTTTCTGCTTTCATTCCAAAGTAACAAGGAAAAGTGGCATCTGTAACCGTATCATGGAACGTTTTGTATTCCCGGATGACCCATTCAGGCACTAAATCAGAATTGGTCATTTCTTCTTTTGTAAGCAATGCTTTAAATCGAGTGTGCATAAAATAGCCCCCTTAATTCTTTCCCTCTTTTCTATTCCCTGAATAGAAGGAGTAAAACGTCCAAACACTCTAATTGCCAAGAAGGCGGCATGTGTGGCATTCTACTTGCATGTCAAACGGAATAGAAAGGATTGAACAATGAAACTTAGCATATTGGATCAGGCTGCAGTTGCCAAAAACAGTGACACGTCCAGGACGTTGAAAGAATCCTTAGAAATGGCTCAGTACGCTGAGAACCTTGGCTATAGCCGGTATTGGTTTGCTGAGCACCACGGGACAAGAGGCCTCGCCAGTGTATCCCCTGAAATCCTCATGGCAGCTGCCGCTTCAGTTACAAAGAGCATCAGAGTCGGGTCAGGCGGGGTGCTCCTGCCGCAATACAGTCCGTATAAAACAGCTGAAAATTTCCGGCAGCTGGAATCGCTGTTCCCGGGCAGAATAGATGCCGGAATCGGCAGATCACCAGGGGGGACTGAAAAGGTCCGGGCTGCACTCCTTGACCAAAACGGCCATAGCATGAGCGAGTTTCCGAGGAAGCTTGATGATTTCATCTCGTTCCTGACCAATCACATTCCCCGCCAGCACCCGCTTTACGGAATAAAAACGGCCCCCCTCCCTGATGATGTTCCTCCTGTCTGGCTTCTCGGGCTTGGAGAAAACAGTGCCGCGCAAACGGGGGCACTGGGACTGAATTATGTATTCGGCCATTTTATTAAACCGGACCGGGGTCAAGAAGCTTTCAAAATGTACCGGGAATCGTTCGTGCCCTCTCACTTCTCCCAAAAACCGGAGGCACTTGCTGCTGTGTTCGTGATCTGTGGAAGGACGGACGAAGAAGCTGAAGAACTGGCTTTAAGCCAGGACTTATGGCTGCTGCGTGCGGAAAAGGGACTGGACAGCCGGGTCCCGGGCATAGAAGAAGCAAAGGCTGCCGTGCTCAAGGATTCAGACTGGAAGAAGATCAAACAAAACCGCAGGCGGATGGTTATCGGCGGGCCTGCCAAGGTCCGGAAATCCCTTGATGCATTAGCTGAACGGTATGAGACCGATGAGATTATGGTTCTGGCTAATGTATTTTCGTTTGAGGAAAAGAAGCAGTCCTTCCTAAGGCTTGCGGAGATGTATTTATCCTGATTCCTGCATGCCTCTTTTTCCTCCGCGCATACTAGAAGGTATTAAGCCGGAAGCGGGGAGTTTTGAATATGCTGAAAAAGGCTGGCCTCATTTTTCTCCTGTTCATGACCGTTTTATCCGGTACAGGCTATCGAGCGATCCGGAACATACAGGCAGGAGCTGAAGAATACAACCATAGCCATCCGCTGATTGAATCTCCCGTTTTTCAGGGAGATGCTGTTCTGCTGAATGACGGAGCCGAACTTTATAAACGGCTTTTTTATGACATTGACCATGCGTCTTCATCGATTTATATTCACTTCTTCATTATCCGGGATGACAAAATAAGCCGGGAATTCATTGAAAAGCTGAGCAGAAAAGCGAAACAGGGAGTAGACGTCAAGCTGTCTGCGGATGCAGTCGGAAGTACGATGGATAATCAAATGATGGAAAAATTAAAAGAAAACGGCGGAAAATTCACTGCGAGCAGGAGTCCCGGAATACGAAATTTTTTTTATGAACTCAACCACCGGAACCATCGGAAGCTCGCGGTAATCGACGGGAGAATCTCCTACCTCGGGGGCTTTAATATGGGAGAGGAATATTTGGGAAACGACCCGAAATTCGGCTACTGGCGCGATTATCATATCCGGCTGACCGGAGGAGGGGCACGTTCTGTTTCTGAGCAGTTTAAGAGGGATTGGGAAGAGGACAACGGAAAACGGGATCCCTCTTTTAGAAAAGAAGGTTTTTTACAGCGTGGACCCGTCTCTTATCAGTTTCTTTTCTCGACAGGAGGAGATCTTGAAAACCGGATGATTGGACTCATCCATCAGGCCAAAGAAGAAATCTTTATTGCGACTCCATATTTTCTGCCGACTGATGCCCTGATGGAGGCCTTACAGCTTGCGCTGCATCGCAAGGTTTCCGTGCACCTTCTTCTTCCCGACCATCCGGATTACTGGTACACGAAGCCGCCCAGTTACCCGAAAACTAGAATGCTGCTTAAAAACGGCGCTGTTGTCCATTTGTACCGGAATGGTTTTTTCCACGGGAAAGTGATGGTAATCGATGAAAAAATCGCTGATATCGGGACTGCAAACTGGGATCCCAGAAGTTTGTATTTAAATGATGAAGCAAATTGTCTGATCTATTCTCCTGAATTTATAAGGGAAATAAAAAAAGAGCTGCAGGAGGACTTCGGACGCAGCCGGATTTTGACAGAAGAAATGTACGATTCGATTCCCTGGTGGGAAAGCATGCTTGAAAGGCCCCCACTCTGGCTGTACAGGTTACTCTAAAGCTTCTCTCATTATGTACTCCCTCTCTTCCTGTTCAGTCAGCAGCCTTGTCGCTTTTCCTACAGTTCCGTTTTGAAGAGACCAGATTTGATTGTGATCCTCAACCGCTTTGGAAAAATCCCCTTTTTCCCATCGGTCCAGAATCTCCTTATAAACAGAAGCGTGCTTCAGCTCCGCTTCCTTCTCATCAAGAAGGTTCTGGAGTATTTCGATCCGTTCAGGTGTCATTTTAATGGCCCCCCATTTCAGATCAGATGCTACTTTTTGATGGGACATCAAATGAATTGTTTTACAAAATTCTTCATCTCCCCATTTCGCTGAATCCGCAAAAACGGCGTCAGCAGTTTCAGCAGGATCAGCAGAATCCGTAATAGCCGGCTCTGAAGCCGGTGCAGAGACGGATGCTTCCGGCTGATCTTTTGGGCCGGGTTCAACAGAAAAATAAAAATAGACGGCAGCTGTTAATCCGGTCAGAGCCGCTGCTATAATGAGCAGCGTTTTAGTTCCTCTTACCGATCTTCTTTTTTTGTTTTCGTTCAGCACGAAACCCCCTCCTTTTTCTCTCATAAGTATACCATCATTTTACATTATTGGATGACATCCTTTTACATAGGAAATACCCCCGTTTCACATGTTGAAGCGGGGGTACTATGAGATTTATGGCTTTAAAAGGATCTTGCCCGTGCTTTTTCGGCTTTCCAATAATTCGTGTGCTTCTTGTCCATCTGCAAGCGGGAAGATCGCAGGCGGCTGGATGACGATGAGACCGCTCAAGATCCACTGAAACAGTTCAGCTGAACGCTTTATCCGTTCTTCTTTAGAAGTCAGTACATTCCATAAATCCCCGCCTGTCAGCGTTTTGGATTGATCCATCAGCATTCTTGGATCAACAGGAAGCGGATCTCCTCCGGCCATTCCATAAAATACCGCCGTTCCCCCCGTGCGCAAGGCCGAGAAGCTCTGCGCAAGCGTTGAGCCGACTGAATCAAAGACTGCATCTGCACCTCTACCGCCTGTTGCAGCCTGGACCGCAGCGACCCAGTCTTCTTCGTACAAAAACACTTCATCTGCCCCTGCTTTTAACGCAGCCGCACTCTTATTATCTGAAGAAGTCAGACCAATCACACGGCCGCCCAAAAGCTTTATAATCTGAATAAGAATCTGGCCGACTCCTCCTGCAGCTGCATGAACAACTGCAGTGTCTCCTTCTTTAACAGGGAAGCTGTCGCGGGTCAAATACTGCGCAGTCAAACCTTGAAGCATAACAGCAGCTGCCGTATCAAAAGAGATTCCGTCAGGGAGCGGGATGGCATGGTCTGCAGGGACAAAAATGTATTCTGCATTGGCATACGGAACATCTGCGAAGCAAATTCGATCGCCGGGCCGTAAATCCTTAACCTGTGAGCCTGCTTCTGCAACCACACCTGCTCCTTCATAGCCCAGTATGTACGGCGGATCACCGGCTAAATGGTAATTTCCTTTTCTTCTGTATATGTCAGCATAATTAACACCGATTGACTCCACTTTAACGAGGACTCCATCGGGTCTGCATAAAGGAGTTGCGATCTCCCTGTATTGCAGGACTTCAGGACCTCCAAATAATTCAAAAACCAAAGCCTTCATTCTCATTCTCCTAACTCTGCCTGTCACGGATGACTACACTTCCGTTTACACCAGTAATCACAGTATCAGGATGACGTAAAAACAGACCATGCTCGATAACGCCTGGTATCTGAATGATCTCCGCAGCCATCGCTTCCGGGTTTTCGACCGGTCCTGTATTCAAATCAAAAATGACGTTCCCGTTATCTGTGTAGTACGGATGACCTTCGCCTGTTTTTCTTAAAACGGGTTTTAAGTTCAGGTCTTGAAGCAGTTTACCGGTGTGCATCCAGCCAAAAGAAGCAGCTTCCACCGGCAATGGAACATTCCCGATTCTCTGCACCAGTTTAGCGTGATCTGCCACCCAAAGAACCTGATCAGAAGCGAGGGCCACCAGCTTTTCCCGGAAAAGCGCGCCCCCTCCTCCCTTAATTCCATTAAATTGAGGATCGATTTCATCGGCCCCGTCAATCGTCAAATCGATTTTTTCAGCTTCATTGAAGCTGATCAGCGGAATTCCGAATTCAGCAGCTTTTTTTTCTGTTTCAACTGAGGTCGCTACACCCTTTATCGATAAACCTTGCTGTACTAGAGCGCCGATCTTTTCAATGGTGTAGGCAACTGTACTTCCAGTCCCTAAGCCGATTGTCATTCCCTCTTTAATGTAGCGTACAGCGTATTCTCCTGCCTGTTTCTTTTCAATCATAGCCTTTTCCCTTCTCCGGCTGAATTTACCGATTAATCTTCTTCAGCTCACTCACAACCTCGGATGGCTCAGCACGGTCTTTATAGTCTGCCTTCACGTAAGAGTAGATAATATGGCCGGTCTGATCGGCAATAAACGTTCCGGATACAGGGAGTGTCCAGGACTCATCCCCATTATGTCCGGGAACATCTAAATCCTTTTCCTTATACAATTCAATTAAATATTCCGGCATCTGGTAGACGAGGTTAAACTGCTTGGCCGTTACATTCCCTTCGTCACTCAGAACATGGTAAGTAAGCTCGTTCTTCTCTTTCGTGGACAGAGATGCATCAGGTGTTTCCGGACTGATGGCAATAAGCTCTGCTCCAGCTTCATGGATCTCAGAAAGGACCGACTCGTATCCCTTTAATTCCAGATTGCAGTACGGACACCAGCCCCCCCGGTAAAAGGTAATGACCACTGGTCCCTTTTTAAGTAAGTTTGCGATGCTGACTTTCTTTCCGGACGCATCCGGAAGGACGAAATCAGGAATTTGATCCCCTAGCTCCAGACCTTTTCCCTCTTCGGAATTTTCAAGGTCATCGATTGCTTTTTGCATGTCAGCCTGTGTTTCAGCAGATGCACTTTCTTTAAACTTTTCCAGGTATTCTTTAAACTCCGTTCTCATTGCAGTCATCGAAACCCCTCCTTTTAGTTGGTGCAGACTAATCGTATCAGCTTTACCCGGATAATTCCCTTCATATGCTTATTTCATCTTACTGCCGGCAAATCCTTTGTGAACAGGAGCCTGAACAGGGAGGCCGTATCACCGGCATTGAACGTGAAGCCGGATTGCCCCAGAGCCTTCCTCAGCCTGAAACCGTCCAGCAAAAGAAGATAAAGCTCAGCAAGCTTGTGCGGGTCAATGCCCTTGTGAATGCTTCCGTTTTTCTGGCCTGAACGGATCCACAGCAGTGCAAATTGATAGATGTTGTCATAAAACTCATCCAGAGCTTCCCTGGCTGCCTTCTCATCAGACCTGGCAATAAAATAGGTAAAAATCTCACTGATTATTTGGCCAGGCTGATCGAGAGCGCTGATTTGCCCTGCAAGGACTTCCTCCGGATGAAGATACGATTCTTCTCCTTCTGAAAGTCTCGCTAAAAACAAATCGTTCGTCTCTTCCATTATGCTGGTCATCACCTTCGCCATCAAGTCATCCTTGCTGCTTATATAATGATAAAGAGCCCCCTTTGAAAGGGCTGTTTTTTTCATCAGCTGCGCCAAGGTTGTCTGACGGCAGCCTTTTTCCCTGATCAGCTCCTTAGCTGCATCAAGAATGAGCTGCTCAGAACGGATTCTTCTGACAAACTGCTTCATAACAACCCCCCTCCCTCCTTATAGTATAAAAACCGACCGCCGGTCTGTAAATATGCCAATGTCCGTCAAACTTCGATAAGACCAATAAGGATTGCAATTTTCAAAAGATGCGTTACGATTATGCTAAAGCTTGAAACTTTTTTTAGTTGGACGCGTATTAATGCTATACAAACGAATTGGAGAGGTTGAAAAAATGCTGCTTAGAAAATGGATGTCACGCTTAGGAATAGGTGCTGCCAAAATTGATCTTGTACTCGATCATGATCAGTATAAACAAGGAGACGTAATCATAGGCCGATATGACATTTACGGGGGAACCATTGAACAAAAACTGAAACGGATAGAATCTGATCTTGTACAGACGATAGACGGAGAAGACCGGCCGATATTGAACAATTGCATCTACACGGCTTCAACCGTTCTGGCTGAAGAGAACCGGGCCATTTCTTTTAAATGCCGGCTGCCTGCGGATCTGCCTGTATCTGATTCCGACACGGCGTATAAATTTGTGACAAAGCTCGTGTTTGAGAGTGGTACCGACAGTCTCGACCATGATGAAATTAAAATTACATCCGCTTAAAAATAAGCCGGCCTCTTGGCCGGCTTCCTTATTTTACATGCCTGCTGCTGACTTCATCCAAGTATCGGCGAGAAGTCTGCTTCCTCGGGAGGTTAAATGAACACCATCTGTCGTAAGGGCCGTTCTATCAGACTGCTTTAAATCCTCTAAAAATGCCACGTGGGAAGGGATGAGCTTCGCTTGAAACTTTTCAGCAAGATCCCTGATAACCGTTATGTAGGGAGCGAGTTTCCTGTTCCCTTCAGACTGCAGATCCTCTTCAATAATCGTCGGTTCCATCAGTATAAGGCGGGCACTGGTTTTTTCTGTGGTTTCCAAAAGCAGATGAGTATATACTTCTTTAAATTCATCCGGCAACACCTGTTTTATACCCGGAGAATCTAGCTGCCGCCAAACATCATTGATGCCGATGGATATCGAGACAACGTCAGGATTTTCCCGGATGACATCCTTCTCCCATCGATCCGCTAAGTCAGTCACACGGTTTCCGCTTACCCCTTTGTTGCAAATAAATGCCTGCAGCTCATGCTGGACGTAATAATCGCGGATCAGCTTCACATACCCTTTGCCGATCTCTTCTTTATCCTTTCTGCGGCCGGCGTCTGTTATACTATCTCCGATAAAAAGGATTTTTCCTTTTGGAAGTCCTCTATGTAAAAACATTCGCTTTCACTCCTTCTCGTGCGATAAGATAGGTACAATTGCATTTTTCCCATTTTACCATAGGATCCAGAGGAGGTATTGGAATGAAAGCATTTATCGTAACAGGCGCAAGCAAAGGACTGGGAGAAGCGATCGCTTCCCGGATTATCATGCAGGGCGATACGGTCTTCAGTTTATCCCGGAGCAGGAACGCGGGTTTAGAAGAGCAGGCCAAAAAAACCGGGGCAAACATCCGCCAGATCCGGGCAGACTTAACAGATCATGAAAGCGTCCATTCCCTCATGAGCAGCATCTTTTCAGAAATTGCCTTAGATGAATTGGATGGAATCTATTTGATCAACAATGCAGGCATGGTGGGACCGGTTGGACCGGTGCAGGAAAATGACCACCTGGAAACAGCGAAAAATCTTGCTCTGAATTTAACCGCACCTATTCTATTATGTTCAGAATTCATAAAAAGGACAGAAGGAGTTCCGATTGAAAAGCGGATCATGAACATTTCTTCTGGAGCTGCAAGAAAACCTTACGAGGGCTGGAGCAGTTATTGCGCATCTAAAGCCGGCCTGGACCATTTCACGCGCTGTGCTGCTGAAGAGCAAAAAAGGATTTCAAACGGGGTCAAGCTCGTCTCCATCGCTCCTGGAGTGGTAGATACATCGATGCAGGAGCACATCCGCGGGTTAAAAGAAGGGCTTTTCCCCCAGCAAAACCGCTTTGTTCAATTAAAAGAGCAAGGAAAGCTGTATTCCCCTGCCCTTGCGGCCGAGAAACTGATGAAAGAGCTTTTGCACGATTCTTTTGGCCGGGAACCGGTTATGGATATCAGAGATCAGTGATTGCAGAATTCGAATTTGCAGATGGTTCTGCAAGCAAAAACCCAGACCCCTTCTTAAAGGGTCTGGGTTTGCTTTTTCCCGTTCTGTTCATCTTCTGAAGAAGCTGAGGCCGCCAGCACTTGAATCGTGATCGACCCTTTTTCCTCATCTACTGTAGAACGGATTAGCACAGGATACTCTCTGTTATTCTGGAATTTAAAATCAGGTCCTCCCCAGGAAACGGTCGCATCGCGGTCCTTAGGTACGTACCCTACTGTTTTAGAGTGGTGATGAAGTTCAATGATGCCGAGGCCTGCCTGGTCCACCGCATTATACAGGGTCGAAGAAGTCTGGCAGATTCCGCCGCCGATCCCTTCAACAAATTCTTTATTCACAATCTCCAAAGCTTTCTGGTATCCCCGTGCTTCCGTTCTTTCTCCTACAATCAGGTTATAGTAAAACTTATCTCCGGGCCCCAGGATCACATTATTGATGGAGTTGGAGGAAAGCTTAATATTTTGCACTCTGCCTTCTACCTTTGGATTAAAGGTTGTTTTATACTCACCAAGAATATGATTTGTAATCCCGGCTGCATCCTCCGGTTTTACGTTTGGAACGCTCTCTTCAATCGGCAGGATAAGCTGCCGGTCAAAAGCATTCAGATTGCTGATCATCTCTGCAGTAGCCTTCTCATCGAGAATGACCCTTTTCTGACCTTCAAAAACGCTGCCGTCTACCAGTCTTGCCGGAATCATTGGCTGATCGATTCCTTGTGCGAGCTCGTCAGCAACAGCAGCTGCATTTATCTCACCAGTTGACGTGTCAAATGTATAAACGGCTTCTTTCGTCCGGCCATCCACTAATTCAATTTTACGGCTGACATTTTTAGCTTCCAAAACCGTTTCTTTTCCTGCTGCATTTTTAGGTTTTTCCTTTTCAGCTGCGTTCCCTGCTGCTGCCGAACAGCCTGCAGCAAACAAAATCGAAATCACGATAGCTGTCTGTTTAAGCAAATTCTCTCTCTCCCAATCCTCTTTTATTTCGTTCCCCTTATATAACGCATCATAAGTGGTAAATGTTTCATTGATTACAAATATTTTGAGTGAACACCTTTAGATTTTACCACGTAAGTGAAGTACTTCATGTGTATATAGTACCATCTTTCGGCAAATCTCTGAATGAATATGCTCAAAAAATTGGAAAAAGCAGCCGTCAGAAACGGCTGCTTTCTTTGCTTTAATCGAATCTTGGGGTTGAATATCTTCCAAACCATTTTATTCGGCTCTCAGATACATACGAGTAAACAATATCAGCGGCAGGAGTAATACCGGGAAGCTTCATGAACAGTCCAGCCGGTTTGGCGAGTGGAAGAGAAATCAGCATTTCTCTAATGGCGGCAGCTCCCGATATCACGCTCCCATCTGCGCTTATCATATGGATCCGTTTCATGAGAGGCCGGTCTCTGAGAAAAGCGTAGGGAGTCTCTTCAATTGTCTGGACAGCAGACCATTGAATCCGTTTCTTCCAGTCAAGGGCGGACAGGATGTTCTTTAAGTGATAACAAAGCGGACATTGAGCATCATAGAATGCAATACGCTGCAAGTGATCTCCTCCTTGTCTTTCCTTACCACTTTGAATATTCTTAAAACCCCTGTTCATGCAGCTGCAGGTTTGAAAAAACAGTTTGAAGACATGGTGCTGAAACACCTTGGGCGTGAGCCAATTCAGCCAGTATGCCCTGCAGATGAGACGCCTCCGTCTTTTTACCAAGCTCCAGGTCTCTCAGCATGGAGGACTTCATCTCATACTTCATCGCATCCATTGTTTTCATGTGCTTTTCTGCAATATCACTGGAAAGGTGTGCTCCTGATTTCCTCATTATCGATTCCATCTCTTTTATGAGCTGTATAAGGTATCCCCTTGTCCATGCAAGCTCTCTGATCGGTCCTACCGGCTGACTGAAGAGTGAAGTGACTCCGGACATAGCAGCGATAAACAGATATTTCTCCCACATATCCTTCTCGATTTCCGTGCTTACTTTTACTTCACACCGGCTGCCTTCAAATGCCTTCCGGACTGCTTCTGCTCTTCTGCTTGAGGTTCCGTCCCATTCACCGAATACCATTCGATGGGTACTGCTTGTCTGGTGCACGGTTCCATCCTGAGACAAATAGGCCTCTATAAAAACGAGACCGCCCATTACCTGCTCCCGGCTGAAATGGTTTGTTATTTTTTCAAGATGGGCCATGCCGTTCAGCAGCGGAATAATGACCGTCTCTTTATCAATGAACGGTTGAAGATCCTGAAGCATTTGTTCAAGCTGATAGGATTTCGTGCAGAGCAGAACAACATCAAAGATCGAGCCTTCGGTTTTCGTTACGGTTTTTGGTGTGAAGCTGTAATTTCCATGGATACTATGTACGTTCATGCCGGACTGCGCAAGCTGATTTTGCCTGCTTTCCCTTACGAGAAACGTAACATCTTCCCCGTTTTCATCCAGTCTGCTTCCAAAGTATCCGCCTACTCCCCCAGCTCCTGCTACTAAAAATTTCATGATTTTCCCCCTTTGCCTATGTTGCTTTGAGTATACACGAACTGGCAAAAGGAACGCATTATTTGGGACTCAGACGCTTCCCCTCATCTCTCGACATCCCATACACTCCAGCCAATATAAATACGCCGCCAGCTGCAGCGGTCCAAGTCCATTTTTCTCCGAGCAAGGCGGTGCCAGCAAGCATTGTGAAGAGAGGCTCTGCATACAGGAAAGCAGCGGTACCCGTTGCGCTTAATACCGATAAGGCCTTTCCCCATAGCCAGTAGGCTGCTGCAGATACAAAAACCGCTAAAAAGAGGAGATGCAGCCATTGCTCGGGCGGCAAACTCATCAATGATTTCCATCCGCCGCTGCGGATGGTGAAGGGCAGCATAAAAAGCGCTCCGAAAAAACTCGTGTAAAAAGCTGCTGTGATCACCGGATATGGCAATGGAAGCTTTTTTACAAGTAGAGAGTAAACCGCCCAATTCAGCGTGCTTAAAACCATCAGTCCGATTCCGGTTCCGGCAGTCAGGCTGAATCCCTCACTCTCTGCGACAAGAACGACACCTGTAAAAGCCGCCGCCATCCCTGCCGCTTTAAAGCGTGTCATTTTTTCACCAAAGCACATAGCAAGAATAGCTGTAAATACCGGAGATAAGCTGATCAGCCATCCAGCGGTCACAGCATCAATATAATTCAGTGCCTCCACCTGAAGACTTTGATGGATCCAGATCCCGCACACTGCGAGAATAATCATATGAGGAATGTGGTGTAGTTTAATTTTCAGGGACTTTCCGGCAAGCAGGCACATTGCGGCAAGGAAAACCGCCGCGAGGCCAAACCTCGCTGTAATAATGCTGTACGAATCCATATAGGAAAGCAGGGACTTACTGGACACAAAAGAAATCCCCCAAAACGCTACGGCAATTAACGCATACATCCTGAAAATCAGACGATTGTGCACGGCAGGCCTCCAAAGCATGACTTGTCCATTAATATGCCGTGTAACAAAATTTAAGCACTTCAGGGGAGTCGCTGCTTCTATTTTTCTTCTGTTTCCACCATCTTTATGTCCCCCAGAACAAACGTATAGAAAAACAAGCCTGCAGCCAGGACCACAGCAGCGATGATGAACGAGTAATCAAAAGAACCAGTCTTATCAACGATGTATCCGGTTAGAGCCGCCGCGATGATTCCTCCGAACAAGTTGTTGGAGAAGTTCACTATCGAACTCATCTGGGCTTGGGCGCCGGGCGGGGAAATCTTGGATGCGATGATCCAGCCAATCGGTGCAGTCGCCGATATTCCTGCCAGTCCAATCGATATATAGACCATCGATAAAACGGGGTTGGACGTTAATAAAGCTCCCAGAAAAGTAAACCCAATGCTCATTCCGGTAACGATAATGGTTTTATAGACTTTATCAGGCGGATGCCCCTTCCGGATCAGCCGGTCGGTAAGCAAACCTCCGACAGCGACACCAGAAATAGATGCGATCAGCCAGGGAACTGCAGTAAGCAGTGAGGAGGTGAGCAAATCTGTCTGAAACTCCTTTTTAAAAAAAGTAGGCAGCCACAGGAGAAGCAAATTGAACGTATATCCATATCCGGTAAAGCCAATTGTAACCCCCCACACCTTTCTGCTCGTAAAAAGCTTTTTCCACATCGGCTTGGCCCTGTTAACGGAAAGATCGGGTGAATCAGCTCCATATTTCTGAATGTAATTCACTTCTTCTTCTGAAATTTTTTTATGCCGTCCCGGTTCATCATAATAGCGCCAGAATATGACGGTAAACAAAACATTGATCACGCCAATCAGGATAAAGGCAGCCCTCCATCCGTAAAAAGTAATCATTAACGCAACCAAAGGACCTCCCAACACATTTGAAAACTTGGCTGCAGAATCAAAAAGTGAACTTGCAAGCCCCCTCTCATGGAAAGGAAACCAGTTAGCCGTTGCCTTGGAAGCAGCAGGAAAAGCAGAAGCACTCATAATCCCTGTCAAAAACCGCAGCACATACAGCAGCAGCTTGCCGCTCACAAACGCAAACAAGATGGTCAGCACACTCCAGACCGCCATCCCGATCCTCGTAATCCAGAACACCCCCCAACGGTCAAGCATCGGTCCAATCGGCAGCTGCATCATGGTGTATGCATAATTGTATATAGAAAAGACAAGTCCGATTTCAGTGGCAGAAAGATTAAAGCTCGACTGCAGTTCAGGTGCCGCCGCCGCAATAGCCACCCTGTCAAAGTAATTCAGGATGATCATCGTACATAAAAGAGAAGAAATCGCCCATCTCGTATTTTTCCCTCTCGGTCTTTGAATTTCCGCTTCATCCATTCCTGGCCCCTCCCCTTCGGTCTGTCTTACTAATTTGCCCGGACCATCTTCTGCCTACCCTTCCCATTTACCTCGATCCTCAGGATTTTATAAAAAAGAATAGAAATTGCTTTTCTTGTATAAACAAACGTAATATACTTGCTTTATTGTTTTCATGTACACCAACAGAAATGGGGTTTTAAATTGTTATTGCAGCCGCTTCTTATCTTTGTTCTTCAGATTCTGTACGTTCCGATACTGACGCTGAGGACCATTTTTCTAGTTAAAAACCAAACGAAGGCAGCCGCAGGGGTCGGTCTTCTTGAAGCAGCCATCTACATCGTTGCTCTCGGTATTGTCTTTCAGGACCTTTCGAACATTTATAATATCATCGCCTATGTACTCGGTTTCAGTGCCGGTTTATTTTTAGGCGGTATGCTGGAGCGCAGGCTTGCAATCGGCTATGTCACTTATCACGTAAACCTCAATGAGCGCTCGGATGAACTGGTGAATCTGCTTAGGAATGCCGGCTTTGGCGTTACCGTGTTTACAGGCCAGGGACTGAACTCCACCCGCTACCGTCTCGATATCGTCGCAAAACGATCCCGGGAGCAGGAACTGCTGGAAATCGTGGAGGAAATTGAACCGAAAGCCTTTATGACCTCCTATGAGCTCCGGTCCTTCAAGGGCGGATACATGGTAAACTCCATGAAAAAAAGAGCGAAGAAAATAAAGGCAGAGAAGGCGGAAAAAGGAGAATAAGAAAGCGGCCCTGTTACGGGCCGCTTTCTTATTGGCTGTTTCCCTGCCGCATCACCTGTGTGCGGCAGGATTTGTGCGTGTTCGTGCTGCTGCATATACTTTTCCAATCCATTTTTGAGTGCTTGGGCCAAGCGGAACTTCTCACGTACACCGTATCTGGCCACCGGCATGAAATTCAGCTGCCTTCTCTCATTTTGGTGACAGAAATCTTGGGCAGTAAGGCGTAATTGCTGACTTTCAGCGGTTAATTGCTGACTTTTTACTAGTAATTGCTGACTTTTTACTAGTAATTGCTGACTTTTTTCAATAATTGCGGACATTATCCTGATAATTGCTGACTTTTCATCAATAATTGCTGACTGGCTTTATAGAGACAGCCCCTTCGATGAATTTTTCAGAAATTATCACGGATTGCTTTATCCAGCAGCCCCTGGCATCGATCCAGTTCAGTTTTCAGCTGTTTCTTGTAAAGCATCGCTGCGTCAAAGTCTTTAAACTCGTAAAAGACCACCTCTTGCAGCTTCATTCCTTCCTTCTTCCTTTTCACCTGTCTTAACACTCCATCGTCGATCAATTCGTGCAGTGCTTTATAAATTTCGGAATGGTTTGGCTTATATCCGTATTGCCGGAATTCATCCCTCATTGTATCCAACAGTTTCAGGCCGTAAAGCCGCTTTTGATCTGTAAGTGTTATCATATACAATTTTAAAAAGGCCCGCTGCTTCAGCAGAAATCCGCTGCTGCTTCTAGTCTCTCTCATCCTTTTCACTCCTTTACCGCTACTTCGTGATGGGAACACCATTTCCCTTTTTTCGCTGAAAAATTGGTTCTTTCTGCATTTTGTTTATTATTTTTTATTATTATAATGTTTATTTAGAACATAGTTCAAGAAAAAAGGTTATCGCTTCCTGTTTATTTAGTTGGCATCATCTAGTTGGTTATTTAGAACATAGTTTTATTCATTCATTTTTATTTACATAACATGATTATTCCATCAAAAAAACCGCCCTCATACAAAGGCGGTTTTCTTACGTTACATTTATTCCTGCTTTCTCGAATGTTGCCATTTCCGAAAGCATTCTCACTGATCCTTTTATAATCGGATAAGCAATGGCGGCTCCGCTTCCTTCCCCAAGCCTCAGCTGCAGCTGCAGCAAAGGTTTGAGGCCCAGCCATTCCAGTGCTGTTTTGTGCCCGGGCTCTTCAGACTGATGGCCTGCGATCAAGTATCCTTTTATGTCTGGGTTAATGAGTACAGCAAGACAGGCAGCAGCTGTACAGATGAATCCATCGAGCAGGACGGGCACTCTATGCTCGGCAGCTGCGATGATGGCACCGCACATGCCCGCTATCTCCAGGCCCCCTGCTGCTGACAGC
Source organism: Metabacillus mangrovi (assembly GCF_009711125.1). Taxonomy (GTDB): domain Bacteria; phylum Bacillota; class Bacilli; order Bacillales; family Bacillaceae; genus Metabacillus_B; species Metabacillus_B mangrovi. The sequence goes on from NZ_WMIB01000001.1 coordinate 185,276, forward strand.
AGCTCAACCGCATTGCTGCGGTCGGGATTGTGCATGGTTAGTGCTTTTCGGATCAGGTTTGCCTTTTTTTCTTGGGCTTCTGCAGTAATACCTGTTCCCTTCCCGGTGACTTCCCCGGGATCCTTACCTGTGATTGCTGCGGTAAGAGCAGCTGCAGAGGTGGTGTTTCCTATCCCCATTTCCCCCGGGATGAGGCAGCGTACCCCTGCATCAATCAGTTCCGCGGCAAGTCTTTTACCGGTGAGGATTGCGGATTCTGCTTCTTCAGCAGTCATCGCTTTTTCCTTTAAAAAGTTTCCTGTACCGTTCCTGATCCGGCAGTTTTCAACTCCGGGATCCTGTTTTTCTTCCTTGATTCCGATATCTGCCACTTTCAGCCGGGCATCAATCATCCTTGCAAATACATTGATGGCAGCACCCCCTGCGGCAAAATTTGCAGCCATTAAAGCTGTGACTTCCGAGGGGAAAGCGGATATTCCTTCTTCTGCAATGCCATGATCAGCAGCGAAAACCAATATACCGGGCGGTTCAGCTGCCGGGAACGGATTCCCTGTAATTTCCGCTATTTTTACAGCGATGTCTTCCATCCTGCCAAGGCTCCCCGGAGGCTTGGTCAACTGATTCAGATGATCTTCTGCTTTCTTTCCTGAGGCTTTGTCTAATGGCGGGATTTCCGTCAGTAAATGATTCATTTCTGCTCCCCGCTCAATCTTGTAGAAAATGTTCCAGGGCGTAGGCAACGCCATGGTCATTGTTTGACAAGGTTTCTTTATCACACATTTTCTTCACGTCCGGGTCTGCATTGCCCATTGCAATGGAAAGGCCTGCTGCCTCAAGCATCGGCACATCGTTAAAGTTATCTCCGATCGCAACCGTATCTTCCATTGGAATTCCCAGATGAGCAGCCATGATCTCCAGCGCTTTGCCTTTATGTCCATCCGGATTCATAATTTCAAGATTAGAAGGTCCAGATGAAGTCGGTGCGATTCCCTTTATCTCTTCCAGTTTGGGCAATAGAGTGTTTTTAACGGCCGGATCAAGGGTCAGGATAAAGAATTTCTGTATGGACAGATCCTTTTTGTCCAACAGTTCATCTATATGACTTAAATGCTTGATCACCTCGTCCGCTTTCGGCTGTTCTGTGATCCGTTTGTATTCATTCTCCGGCAGGGAGTCCCGGCCATCCCATGCATCAACGGCCGCGATCGTTCGTTCCGCCCAGTCTGTCAGGACATAGATCCCTTCACTGGTGTAGATTTTGTATGGCACGTTTTTACTGTCAAGCAGTTGGGCTGCATCTTTTGCTGCTTCAGGGACTATTGATATTCTGGATAAAAGTTCTCCATTTGAGTAAACAGCTGTTCCATTGCTTCCGGCAAGGTCAAGCTGAAGGTCCGAATCGGCGAGAACAGCTTGAATATCTTCCGGTGCTCTTCCTGAGCAAATCATGATATGGTGCTCTTTTTGGGCATTTAACAGAGCATCACGGTTTTCCTTAGATATTTTGATCCGTGAAGACAGCAATGTTCCGTCCAGATCAATCGCAATCAATTTCATCAACAGTTCTCCTTTATGTACCATTGTTATGTTCCATAAATCATGATACACACAATCTGGGCATTCGTCATGCAAGAATGGGAAAAGGACCAAAAAACCGGCCCATTCTCATATGGGCCGGCTGAAATTTCAGCGGATCTGTCCATTTCCTCTTAATTTAATTTTCACTGTAGTGAGTGCCGGCAGACCCATTGGTCCTCTGGCATGGAGTTTTTGGGTGGAAATGCCGATCTCGGCACCGAATCCTAGTGCACTCCCGTCCGTAAACCTTGTAGAAGCATTGTGATAAACGGCAGCTGCGTCAACGCGGTTTAAGAATTCTTCGGCTGTCTGTTCATCTTCTGTAATAATCGCTTCCGAGTGCTTCGTTCCATATTCGTTAATGTGGCCGATAGCCTCATCCAGTCCGCTGACAACTTTCATTGCAATATCAAGGCTTAAGTATTCGTCTGTCCAATCTTTCTCTTCGGCTTTCTTAGCCCCGTCCATGTGCTGCACAGCAGTTTCATCCCCATGTACTTGAATTCCATGCGCATTAAATGCTGCGTTTAATACATCCTTGTACTTTTTCAGCCATTTTTCGTGAATGAGGAGGGTTTCTGCCGCATTACAAACAGCAGGACGGTCTGTCTTGGCATTGATCAGGATCGGCAGTGCTTTATCTGCGTCCGCATTCTCATCAATGTACAGGTGACAGTTCCCTACTCCTGTTTCTAATACCGGCACCGTTGCATTTTCTACAACCGCCTGAATCAGTGCGCCGCCTCCGCGCGGAATGAGGACATCAATGTGTTCTTTCATCGTGAACAGCTCTCTGGCAGCTTCCCGATCTGTACTGGAAATGAACTGCACAGCCTCTTCCGGCAACTTTGTATGGGTAAGCCCTTCCCTTAAAATACGGGCTATGGCCGCATTAGAATGGATTGCGGAAGAGCCGCCTTTCAAAACGATCGCGTTGCCCGATTTTATTGCAAGCCCTGCTGCATCAGCTGTGACATTAGGTCTTGCTTCATAGATCATGCCAATCACGCCAAGCGGCACAGAGACCTTTTCCGCTTCCAGTCCATTGTCGAGAATCCATTTTTCAAGGGTAACTCCAGAAGGATCCTCAAGCTCGGAAACTTGTCTCAGACCTTCCGAAAAGCCTTTTATCCTCTCTTCATCCAGCTTGAGCCGGTCCATATAGGCTTCGTCATATCCTTTAGCGCGTCCATTGTCCAGATCTTTTTCGTTTTCCTTCAATAGAAAAGCCATATTTTTTTCAAGTTCATCCGCAAGGATCAGCAATGCGTGATTTTTCTCCTCTTCTGATGCCGTCTGCATCACATATGAAGCTTGTTTTGCTTTTTTAGCCTGGGTTTCTACTGATTGACGTTCGATTACTGCAGTCATCCAATTCCTCCCGGTTTTATATCGTTGCCGGCAATGGTACATCAATCCGGCATACTAAGCCTTCGCTGTCTACAATAGCCTTTGCTTCTTCATCCAGTTCACGAAAATGCTGAAGCTGTTCTGAAGAGTAATTAATGATGCCAAGTCCGATCTCTTCTTCATTTTCATCTTTAAGCCTTACAACCGCACCGTTCTTGAAGCGGCCTGATACGCTGATGACATGTTCCGCCTGAAGCTCTCCTGTATGGGCAGTTAAGACATTTTTTGCATTCTGGTCGACCGTTACGGTTCCCTCAGGCCCCGAATTAAAGGCAATCCACTGTTTTCGTGAATCAAGAGTCTTTTCAGCCGGGGTAAAATACGTGCCACTGGCAGTCCCGTTTGCTGCATCGAGGAGAAGCCCCCTCACTCCGGCCTTCCCCAAAAAGGCATGAATGCCTGAAGCCATTGTTATTTTAAATGCTTCTATTTTCGATTTCATTCCTCCGGTGCCTGCAGCACTTCCCGGGTCACCCGCGGATGCTTCAATCTCCGGCGTGATTTCTTTTACATCCCGCACAAGCTCCGCATTTGGATTTTTCCGGGGATCTGAATCATAAAGCCCGTCAATATCTGATAGGATGATCAGCTGATCTGCATCTACTAAACCTGCAACTTTGGCTGAAAGTGTATCATTATCTCCGAACTTCAAGCGGTCTATTGTTACCGTGTCATTTTCATTTACAATCGGAATAATCCCGCGGTCCAATAGAATTTTCAAAGTGTTTCTCGCGTTTTTATACCGTTTTTCTTCCGAAAAATCGGTTCTTGTGATCAGGATTTGGGACGCAACATAGCCATGAGAGAGAAAATACTCAGAGTATGCCTCCATAAGAAGTCCCTGCCCAATTGAGGCAGCTGCCTGCTTTTCCGTAAGGGCTGTAGGTCTCTCTACACAGCCAAGCTTTCGGTATCCGGCTGCAACGGCTCCCGATGAAACCAAGAGCACCTCATGTCCTTCCTCTTTTAGCTCTACTACCTCTTCAGCGATCCGCTTTAATTTTCTTCTGCTGATTTCTCCATGAAGACTTGTTAGTGAACTGCTGCCAATTTTTATGACAATACGCTTTTTTTGTGTCAACGATGATCACTCCTCTGAATATTAGCCCGATTATTTTACCAGCATGGATTCTTCGAATTGTTCGCTGATTTCCTTTGACCGCTTTGCTGCAGATAAGATCGCCTGTTCAATCGCATATCCTCCGCCGTTGAAATTCAACGCGTCAAGTCCGGCAGCAGTCGTTCCATTAGGTGATGTCACTTTTCTCCTCAGCTCTGAAGGAGCTTCTTCTCCATTCAATATCATTTTTGCAGCACCGAGGATGGTCTGCGCTCCGGCTTTCCTAGCTGTCTGTATATCCATGCCGTTTGCACGGGCAGTCTCTTCGATGCTTTCCATTAAATAATAGAAGTAAGCCGGGCCGCTGCCGGCAATTCCAGTAAACAAATCCATTTCTTCTTCTTTAATTCTGAACACTTGTCCGACTGACGCCATCAGCTCTTCTGCAAGCCAAACGTTTTCCATGGATGCGGACGGACTTGGAGATACCCCTGTCGCAGACTCACCAATCGTACTTGAAGTATTCGGCATGACACGAATCACCTGCTGCCGGTCGTGCAGGCACGCTTCAATAAATTGGCTCGATATTCCGGCAATCACTGAAATGACTGCCTGCTCTGCTTTGATCTTTCCTTTTAAATTCACAAGGGCTTTCTGTGCGTCCTTTGGCTTCATCGCTAAGATAAAAGCGTCAATCTCGCTGTATGGGAGTTCATCCAGCAGCATTCCATTAATGCCGTAGTTCTCCTCAAGCTCCTGCAGTCTTGACTGATTGCTGCGGTTGGCAGCGTATATGTTTCTTTTCCCGACCGTTCCGGATTCTGCGATTCCGGCAATCATGGCTTCTGCCATGGAACCTGCTCCTATAAATGCAATTTTCTTTTTATCCATCATTTGCACCCCCAGTAAAGGTATCCTGTTCACTGTTCGTATTTTTGTTCGCGTTTTATTAACGTGTTCTATCGTAACATGAGGGGAGATCGTGTCAAGCGCATGCATTCCTGCTAAAATCCCGTTCTTCTATATGATAAGCTGGAGTAAGCGCTGCCAATAAAAGATTCAATTCTAAATTTTCTGAACTCTATATCCTGCTGGATCCTCCATAACCAGCAGGATGAGGCAAAAAAAAAACACGGCCGGCGGCCGTTTATTTTCAGCTATTTAAAATGATGAGCACGGATTATCGACTACTTGAAGTTCTTTTGTCTGGGCGGCCATAGGGCTCTTACAGATCGGGCAAAGCGGCTCATCACTGCTTTTAAAGTTATCCCGAACCCAGCAATTACAAGCGTTAGCTGTACAAGTCCAGATTTTGGTTTCTTTTGTAATAATTTCCTCAATCGGTTTTTTATTATACAAGTACAAAACCCTCCTTTTATACCTCTAACTAAAAAGCTACCCATAAAAGGCAGCTTTTATTACTCGCAATTTCCGCAATACGTGAGATTATGAAGCGGCTTCTTAGACTGGAGAAATAATTCTCCAAAAACCAAAACAACGAAAGCCCTGCCTCTCTTTCATCCTTGCGGCTCCTGGGCCGCGCCAGTAGGAATCAGTTGTTTGGATAAACCAAAACAATTCTTTTGTGAAAAAGGTTTCTTGTTAAGCAGATAAACTGAAGAGTAGCTCTCGGAGGATAAAAAGCGGTGAAAAAGATGTGTCTTCGTTTATAAATCAATCGTATTTCTTTACTTAACGTGTTTCTCTAGTCTATAAATTCGAGTCGATCAAAAATATTATACCTTTTTATCAAACATTTGTCAACAGGGCCGGCAGGAAGCCGGCTCCATGCTGATTACGATTTGCTGTTTACTGCTTCAACTGCTTTTTTGATCAAGTCTTCAAATCCGGCCTCTTCCAAAACGTGGATGCCTTCAGCAGTTGATCCGCCCGGAGTGGTCACCTGCTCCCTTAATGACGCAGGGCTGCCAAATTGGCTGATCATCGCAGAAGTTCCGCTGATCATTTGTTTGACGAGCCTTTCAGCTTTATCTTCCTGGATTCCATATTCAATAGCTTTAGAAGTTAAAATTTCCGCAAATAAATAAATAAAGGCAGGCGCACTTCCCGTAACAGCTGTTAACTTAAGGATTTCGTCTTCCGTACATTCCTCCGAACGGCCGATTGAATCAAGCAGCGTCTGCAGCACCCCTTCCTGAAACTCCGTCAATGGTGCAGTACCTTTGCAGTAAAGAGAGATGCTTTCTCCAATTTGCGCAGCTGTATTCGGCATGATCCAGCTGACCGCAGAATCCGGCAAGGCCTCTTCCAGAACAGATGGCCCGATACCTGCAGCGATTGTCACAATCAGCTGTTTGCTGACTGCCTTTCGCAGCTTCCCGAGGATCTCATGGTGCTCATGCGGGGGAACGGCTAGAACAACCGCATCAGCCTCATCCAGCACATCCGGCCAGTTGAGGGCAGTCTCAACATTGTATTGTTTTTTTATTCGGTCAAGCCTCATCATGTTCGTCCGGTTAGAGACGATAATACGCGCCTGTTTCTCTTCATGGCTTGACAGCAGGCCTGCAGTCATAGCCTCCGCCATCCTGCCCGCCCCGATAAATAAAATAGTAGGTTTCTTCACAATCACTGCTCCTCATAACTTTTATAGAAGGTATTATAACACGAAAGGATCAGCCCGGTTTTTAGTACAGCTATCCAAAAATGAATAGTACAGTTTTGAGCTGTTGCAGACCGAATGGCCTATCACACAAACAGCACAAACACAGCTCTTAAACCGTTCTATATAACAAACAGTTACTCACAGAACGACTGGCGTTGTGAGTAACTGCAAATCATTTGTGATTAATAAGGATATTTATAAATATAAATCGCGGCCTCTTTAAAACGACTTCCGCATAAACATTCATCTTCATTCACTGCCCTGTAAAATGCAGTTTGATCCCCTTCCCGCTATCATGTTTAGCAGAAATGAAAACCCGGAACGCTGAAGCTTTCCGGGTTTTGCTGTAAATATCGAAGGACATGAGACATAAAAACTGGTTTTTTAGGATTTGTCCGATACGCTCTCTCTTTCAATGATCTCAAACCCGGATACCATTTTCTCCTCCACAGGATTCCCTTCAATTAAGCTGACGAGAGAGGAAGCGGCCTGCTGTCCGGCTTTGTAATAATGAAAACTGACTGTCGTTAGACCAGGATGAACCATTTCAGAAATTCGATACCCTCCAAAGCCCGCGACCGATACATCCCCAGGAATCGAAAGTCCTTTTTCCTGGATTGCCTTCATCGCTCCGAGGGCCATGTTGTCAGTAGCACAGATGATGGCATCTGGAATTTCGCCTTCGAGGGTTTTTTCTGTGAGTTTCTTCGCCTGCTGCATGGAAAAGTCCCCTTCAGCGAATTTCAGCTCGTGAGATCCTCCATCTTCCAAAGCCTTAGCAAAGCCCTCTCTCCTCATTTTACCTACCGCTTCATCTTTTTCGCTTACACCTATGTATAAAATATTCCGATGGCCTTTTTGATAGATAAAACTGCCGAGGCCGTAGCCCGCTTCATAATCAGCGTGAACAAGACAATGCAGTTCTTTGCTTTCCTGGCCTATGACAACTGCCGGCATGCCAGTGTCACGGAAAGCGTCTGTATGTTTTTCGCTCAGCTGTGCAGCCATCAGCAATACTCCGGCCACCTTTTGCCGGGAAAATGCAAAAACATTTTCGATTTCCCTCTCAGGAATTCTGTCTGTATTCGCAACCAGCATCTGAAAGCCAAGTTCTTTCAATTTTTCATCTATGCCCATCAATGTTTTGGTCATGGTATACGAATCAAGCCTTGGGATAATGACTCCAACAAAATTTGTTTGTTTCAATTTAAGGCTTTGGGCAAAAGTGTTCGGTTCAAATTTTGTTTCTTTTATCGCCATTTCAATTTTTGCAGAAGCCGCTGTACTCACATATCCTCCGTTCAGGTAACGCGAAACTGTACTTTTAGATACCTTCGCCATCGCAGCAATGTCCGAAATAGTGGTCTTCACCCATACCCCTCCCCTCTTTACCTGTAAATAAGCATCATTTATTATAGTGATGTATTTTAACGTGTTCCATTGAAAAAGACAAGTTCATCACTTGTCCAAGTTAACATAACAAAATTATATGTATCTACACTTTTACGAGCTTATATCCTGATTTGTCCCACACGTATTGAATTCCCTGTTTAAAGGATGAAAAGGATTTAAGTGAAAGCCCGTATCCTTTTATAGTAATCTGTCGAGCCATATCGGGCTTGAGCCCTACACAGATGGCTTCCGTTCCCATCAGTTCCAGCGCTTTTACGAGCTGCTCGAGTTTATGGGTGACCGCTTCATCAGGGACTGCATACATTTCCGAAAAATCAAAGAGAATATGCTCCGCTTTATGATCGGCGGCAAACATCAGAATTTTCTCCGTCATGTATTCCACCCGCTGCTCGGATAAAAAACCGGTAACCGCAGCAAGAAAAGTATGATCAAGCATCGTGCCGATGATTGGTGTGTATAATTCTTCCATCAGTTTTCTGCCACTCTGCAATTCTTTTTCGTAACCGGTTACATCCTTCCATGTCAAGATGTAGCCTCTGTCATGAGGCAGTCTGTCGAGCACAATCTGAGCAGAAAAAGTTTGGAAAAGCTGAATGGCCGATATGTATGGGAGTGGACTTTCTTCGATTTTCTTTATTTGCTCTTTCTTATGGAAGGACCTTAAATTCATTCCGATCAGCTCCCCGCTGTCTGAAAGGCCAATGTGGGGTACGACGGTATTCAGCAAATCGCGTGCCGTATGATTGAACCATTTGATATTCAGTTCCAGATCGGTAAGAATAACTGACTCTCCCACTGTATTGAGCAATTCAGCCGGCTTTATCCCGTCTAAAAACCCCGACTGTTTCTCCAACCGGTTCTCCCTCGCTTTCCCATGCTTCTGGATTAGATTTCTTTAAAATAATCTTTATAAAAGCCGCTTACTTTTCCGGAATTGTCGGTTACAAAGTAAAATTCTTCCGTTTCATTTTTGACATCGTAGGTTTTCCCCTCTGTCAAAGCACGGTTCACGATATACTTTGCAGCATTCGTATGGATACACCTTACCTGTTTAATTGTTTTTTTATCCTGCCAATGTAAATGATTCATCTCGATTGCTCCTTTTTTGGTATCCCTACCTATTTTATCTTATGTTAGCTGCTGTGCAAACCAATAAACTAAAACTCAGCATAAATAGCTGTCATATCATCATGGTGCAGACGATTGGTGTATTCATGAAAACGAAGTGCTTGAGCGTATGCTTCCAGACCAACGGATTTAATTTCTTTGTAAGAATCCGTCAGATCCATTTCAGGATGAAAAAAACCATCACTGATCAGTAGGAAACTTTTTGTATTTTTAATGCTGAACGCACCTTCCTGAACAAAGCTCCGCAGCTCCTGATCGCCGTTCACTACCGAGTAGCCGGCTGGCCGGTTGGCAAGGGAGCGGTTAAACTTCATTCTTTCCGCAGGATCATCATAAAAGCTTTCATCCTGTGAAAGCAGCCCCTTCTCTCTCAAGCTTTTCCTGAATTCGATGGCTCTCTCTGATATCCCCTGAACCGAATTGACTGTTACCTGATGGATGACCCCTTCATCATCTTCTCTCAAAATCATACAGTCTCCGCATTGCACATACTCAGCCTGGTCTCCGGAAATTCTTACGGCGGCTGCACACGAAGACCATCGGTAATGTCTTTCCTCCAGATCCACTCCCGCCTCCATCATGGCTGTTAATAGTGAAGTGTTGGCAGCAAATAGCCATTCTGATAAAGGATCGCTCTTTTGGAATGCATGAAGAGAAGCAGCGAGCATACGGGATGCAAGATAGGCTCCATTATGCCCGCCTGACCAGACCTCTCCGTTCAGGGGGGTCACCCCATCAAATACACCGAATGAACAAAGGTCCTCTGAGAGACAGAAAGCATCTTCTATTTCTTTTTTATGGGGGCTTTTATGAGCGAGTACAGAGATATGAATAGTCTCCCCTCCTATAAACGCTTTTCTACAGTATAGCACAGCAGGGAATTGCGGTGAATGCAGGAGCTGTCTACTGAATAATGTAAATGGAACAGGAAAAGCAAGGAGGGATGACAGCCAGTGAAGACAGAAAGCCCTTATTTAGCTCCCGTCCGGAAGTGGTGCAGAGAAATCTCTGATTCGTGGGATTCTGTCCGTACTTTTGGAGAGCTCGGAGCATATCCGGAGGAGTGGCAGCATTGGGAGGAACGATTTCGAAGGCTCATCGATCAATGTGAAGATCCATCCTCTGCCATTCCGGTGCAAGTGATGTACAGCGAGGCAAATGAACTATTTTCCCTGTTAGTCGCATACAAGGAACAGACTGAAGCGAACGGCGGTTCTCCGGACAGAAAATTTCGTGCCGTACCGGTCGGAAAACATACGCTCCCTCCACTCCCTTATTCTTACAATGCGCTCGAGCCTTACATCCCGGAGGAAATCATGAGGCTTCATCACCTTAAGCATCACCAAAGCTATGTAAACGGGCTGAACAAAGCGGAAGAAGAGATGCAAAAAGCAAGAGAATTGAACGATTTTACGCTAATTAAGCATTGGGAGAGAGAAGCTGCCTTTCACGGGGCAGGCCATTACCTCCATACTCTGTTCTGGACCATCATGTCTCCGAATGGCGGAGGACAGCCTAAAGGTCCTTTGCTTGATGCAATAAACGAATATTTTGGAAGCTTCGAAGCTTTTAAAAGACATTTTTCCCAGGCAGCCATAAACGTAGAAGGGTCCGGCTGGGCACTGCTTGTCTGGTCTCCGAGAGCGGGACGGCTTGAAGTCCTGAATGCTGAGAAGCATCAGAATCTAACCCAATGGGAATCCATTCCCCTTCTCGTGCTCGATATGTGGGAGCATGCCTATTATTTAAAATACAAAAATGATCGAAACGCCTATGTAGAAGCCTGGTGGAAGGTTGTTTTCTGGCCAGAAGCAGAAAAACGTTTTTCCCTTGCCAAAAAACTTCAATGGACACCTTATTAATACCGTGGTCCGCTTTAAGGATCCGGCCGTCTTCTCAGTTGAAGACGGCCGGATTCTGTTTATCAGTTTTTATTTTTTCAGTCCGGCAAGATGTGTATTCAGATTGACTACCGCATCAAGCCACTCATTTAAAACAGGATACACCTGTTCAGCACCGGATTCCATCCGGCGGGTGACGATCCTGCCCGCTGCATTTCTGAACGATTGCATCGTCATGTTCAAGTAGACAGCCGGCCAGCTGTTATTCAGTAGTTGTTCCAGCAGCCCGGTTAAATGATCTGAATGGACAGGCTGAAAATCAGTAAAATAGGAGAACAGCATCTGAAACAAGGCCTCGTTTTCCTCTGTGTGTTCCAAGTACGCTGAAAATTCATGGCTGCTCCTTTTTTCCAATTCCTCTTTCCAAAGCAAGCGGATGGCTTCTTTCTCTTCCAAAGCTGACTGTATAATCGCTTGAATCATGTCCGTCCTCCGTCCATTAATCTCCTGTTTTGCTCGTGCCTCTTCTAATATAGCATGCACGGAACGGCTCCAAAAATAGAAAAAGACCTATCCTTAAAAATCGGATAGGTCTTTCTCCGCAAGCTTCCCGTTATCCTTCAAGAAGAAGAGACTCAGGATCTTCAAGCAAATCTTTCACAGCTGCAAGGAAGCTGACTGCCTCTTTTCCATCAACAATACGGTGATCATAGGATAATGCGATATACATCATTGGGCGGTTTTCCATTCTTTCCTGATCCAGTGCGATCGGACGCCATTGAATTTTATGCATTCCCAGAATTCCAACCTGTGGAGCATTTAGGATAGGTGTGGACATAAGGGAACCAAAAACACCGCCGTTCGTGATCGTGAAGGTGCCGCCCTGCAGTTCGTTCAGGCTAAGCTTGTTGTCCTTCGCTTTTTTAGCGAGATTGGAGATTTCTCCCTCGATCCCGGCAAAGCTCAGACGGTCTGCATCGCGTACAACCGGAACGACCAGTCCGTCCGGAGCTGCTACCGCGATTCCGATATCATAGAATTTTTTAAGCACAAGTTCTGTGCCTTGAATTTCCGCATTGAGGAGCGGGAATTGTTTTAAAGCTGCAACCACGGCTTTGGTGAAGAAAGACATAAAACCAAGGCGTACGTCATGCTGTTCATAGAATTTATCCTTACGGCGTTTGCGGACATCCATTACAGCTGTCATGTCCACTTCATTGAATGTAGTAAGCATTGCAGCAGTCTGCTGAACTTCAACCAGACGGTTCGCGATGGTTTGTCTGCGGCGGGACATTTTAATGCGTTCCACCGGTTTTGCAGGATTATCAGCTTGCGGCTGAGGTGTTTTTTCAGCAGGCTTTGCCGCTGCCTGGGACTTTGGCTGGCTGCTGTGATTTTCAATGTCATGCTTCCGAACACGGCCAAGAGGGTCTGCTGCCTGTACAGAGCTCAGGTCAATCCCTTTTTCCCTTGCCAGTTTTCTCGCTGCAGGTGAAGCGACAGTGCGGTTTTTCCCTTCTGCTGCCGGCTCTTCATTCTCCCTCGCAGGAATATGATCTGTTTTCGGCTCTTCTTTTTTGGATTCTTCTTTAACCGGTGTCGGCTCTACGGACTTTTCCTTTGTTTCTGCACCTGAGTTTTGTCCGCCGTCTGATTGATTTTTTTCATCAATCGTTCCGATGATCTCCCCCACCTGTACAGTGTCCCCTGCGTCCTTGAGCACTTCCTTCAAAACTCCGGACTGTTCGGCAGTCAGCTCAACGTTTACCTTGTCGGTTTCCAGTTCAAGCAGGTATTCCCCCTGCTCAACGAAATCACCAGGCTGCTTCAGCCACTGGGCAATTGTCCCCTCAGAGATTGATTCTGCAAGTTCCGGTACTTTAATTTCAGCCATGATCATTTCCCCCTTAGTTTCGTGTGGTCGCTTCTGTTATGATACGCTCCTGGTCTTTCTTATGAACGGTCGGATCTCCTTCGGCCGTACTGGATCTTCTGTTTCTGCCGATATAAGTTACCGCTGCTCCATCAGGTGCCGATTCACGGAGCTTTGGTTCAATATATGTCCAGGATCCCATATTCTCCGGTTCTTCCTGGACCCAAATGATTTCTTTCAGGCTGCTGTATCTGGAGAAGATCTCCCGAATCTCTTTTTCCGGATATGGATAAAGCTCTTCCACCCGCAGAATATGAAGCCAGTCAAGGTTCTCTTCGCTTTGACGGACCTTATCGGAAAGATCGATTGCAACTTTTCCGCTGCATAGCACGATTCTCGTTACAGATTCAGCATTGGCACCAAGTCCAGACTGCTCAAGCACTTTTTTGAAGGATCCGCTGCTCAGCTCCTGAACATCAGATACTGTATTCGGGTTGCGGAGCAGGCTCTTAGGCGTCATGATGACGAGAGGTCTCGCTTCTTCCATCGTCAGGACTTTCGCCTGTCTTCTTAAAATATGGAAGTATTGCGCGGCGCTTGTCAGGTTTGCCACAGTCCAGTTATTCTCTGCAGCAAGCTGGAGGTAGCGCTCGAGCCTTCCGCTTGAATGCTCAGGTCCCTGTCCTTCATACCCATGAGGAAGGAGCATAACAAGTCCTGACTTTTGGCCCCATTTCGCTCTGCCGGCTGAGATAAACTGGTCGAAGAACACCTGTGCAGCATTGGCAAAATCTCCGTACTGGGCTTCCCAGAGAACGAGCGTTTCCGGTGAGAACACATTATAGCCGTACTCAAAGCCGATAACCGATCCTTCTGAAAGCGGACTGTTATGGACGGCAAACGATGCTTTTGACTGGTCCAGCTGGTGAAGAGGAGAATACACCTTGCCGGTTTCGCTGTCATGAAGCACTAGATTGCGCTGGGCAAACGTTCCGCGCTCGGAATCCTGACCGGATAAACGGATCGGAGTCCCTTCCAGAAGAATCGAACCGAATGCAAGTGCTTCAGCGAGTCCCCATTCCACTTTATGGTCTTCTTCCAGCACATTTGAGCGGCGCTCAAGGATGCGCTGCAGCTTGCCGAATACTTTAAAGCCTTCAGGCCACTGGACAAGTGCCCGGTTGATCATCCGGATCTGGCTGATATCAACGGCAGTGCTGATTTCAGGGAATCCGTGTGAAATGGATTCCGGGAGCTGGATTTCATGGACGGATGCAAGTTTCTTATCCGGAACCTTTTTATAGGCTGTTTCGAATTTGTTCTGGACCTCTTCTTCAAGGGTATTCACTTCATCCTCTGTAAGGACCTTCTTATCAATCAGAGCTGAAGAGTAAATGGATTTGACTGTCTCATGCTTTTTGATTTTCTCATACAGCTGAGGCTGGGTCGTCATCGGCTCGTCCATCTCGTTGTGTCCGAAACGGCGGTAGCCGATCAGGTCGATCAGGAAATCCTTTTTGAAGATCCGTCTGTATTCTGATGCAAGATACGCAGCTGCGAGACATGCTTCGGGATCATCCGCGTTTACATGGATAATCGGAATCTCGTATCCTTTTGCCAGATCACTCGCATAGCGGGTGGAACGGCTGTCCGCACTCTCTGTCGTAAAGCCGATCATATTGTTCGCGATGACATGAATCGTCCCCCCGGTCTGATAGCCCTTGAGCTGGCTGAGGTTCAGCGTTTCGGCGACGATTCCCTCTCCAGGGAATGCTGCGTCACCATGAATCAGAATCGCAAGAGCCCGGTCGGTATCGATTTCCGGAAATCCGCTCACTTCCCTGTTTTCCTGTGCAGCTCGGGTATATCCCTCTACGATCGGGTCGATGTACTCAAGGTGGCTCGGGTTATTCGCAAGAGTAATGCGGGCCCGGGTCATGTTCTCATCTTTGATCTGCCTGTCGGCACCGAGGTGGTATTTTACATCCCCGCTCCAGCCGTAATTGATCCCCGTCGATCCTTCGGAAGGAACCAGGTCTTTGTTCGGCGCGTGCTGGAACTCAGAGAAAATAATTTCGTAAGGCTTCCCAAGCACATGGGCAAGGACGTTCAGACGGCCCCTGTGTGCCATCCCGATGTTTACAGTCTTCGTCCCGTATTCGACTGAATTCTGAATCATCTCATCAAGAACCGGAACAAGCATGTCGAGTCCTTCGATGGAGAAACGCTTCTGTCCAACAAATGTTTTATGAAGATACTTTTCGAAGCCATCCACTTCAAAAAGCCTTTTCAGCAGTGCTTTTCTTTTTTCTTTTGAATGCTCTTTAAATAAGTCTCCCGTTTCTACCATCCGTTTCAGCCAGTTCTTTTCTTCAAAGCGGTGGACATGGTCGAACTCGAAAGACAGCGATTTTTTGTAGCTCTCCTTCAGGTGCAGAATGGCGTCATATCCGTTTTTTACGGACGGCGGTGCATCCTCGCACAGTACAGAAGAGGGAATTTCTTTTAAATCTTCTTCGGTCAGACCATACGCTTCCATACTGAGCAGGTCCTGTCTGTCTCCAAACCCTTCAACCGGATAAATGGAGGCGTTTAAATGTCCATACGTGCGAATATCCTCAGCCAATTTTACAGCTGAAGCTACTTTTACAATCTTTTCCGGACCGAAGTCCGCAATGGAAGCTGAAGCAGCTGGCTGAACTGCGGCTCCCGCAGCAGGCGGTTTGCCCAGTTCTTTGAAAAGCTCCTGTAACTCGGCGTCTACCGATTCAGGGTCCTCAGAAAATTGATCATACATGTCCATGACATAGCCAAGGTTAGGGCCATGGAAGTCTTCCCATGAAACGCTGAGCTTTGACTTGGTTTGTGGCATTCACACTACCCCCAACTAATAATTACCAAATGTAAATACAAGGATATTATATTGGTATATAAAAAGATTGACCGCGTCTTATACAGAAACTTTAAAACGCTTCCATAGATATTTTAACACTCCCCTATATTCTTTCCAACAATAATCTATCGAAAATTGTAAATAATATTGAAAAACAAAAAATTGTATCGATTGCTGTCGGAATTTTTACTGAATTTGGTTAAAATCAAAGGATTATAGGTTTACCTTTCTTCTGATCAGCTCTGAAAGCGGAAGGTTGGAACATTGCAGTATACTAACCCGCTGCTTCAGCAGGTCAATGGATGCCGTCTCCAGAGCATAGGAGAGCATAGACATTTGTTCCGCCATCATGTACTTAGTTTCGGGTTAACAGACTTTGATTCCGCCAGACTCCCTGCTCCCGGTTTACAGCCATAAAAAAAGAACCGCAATAATGCGGCTCTTACCTCATCCACTCTGGATACTTTTTTTCAGAAGCTTCCTCAACAAAGGAAACAAAACATCCGGAAGATCGCTCACATTAGGGACGATGATGCTGTATTTTCCATAGATGTTCTGGATCGTTTTCACCTGGGCCTCCGCAACATCTCCATTTGAAAGAAAGATATTGATGACTTCAATCCCCCGCTTGCGGGCTTCAATGACGGCTTCATGGGTGTCTACGATGCCTTTTTGCTCGTAATCCATGGCAGCAGGCTCTCCGTCTGAGAAGACGATGAGGAATTTCTGCTTTTCATATCTTGCGGTCAGCTCTCTAGTCATATGGCGGATAGCAAACCCATCACGGTTGTCTTCCTCAGGGTTCAGCTGCATGATCGCAGGCCCTGCACCTTTACTCAGGCTGCCCTGGAAGGAAATGACCCTGTGAAAGTAATTCGGCTGGCTTGCAGCTGAAGCTTCGTTCGTATCCTCCCAGAACCCTGTCACCTGATGGACTACACCCACCGATTTCAGCGCTTCATGAAAGAGCGTGATGCCAAGTTTTGTATCCTCCATTTTATCATGCATCGACGCGGAGCAATCCACCAGCAGACTGAACACGGCATCAATCTGCATATCAGGTTCCTGTTTTTTGTAAAACAGCCTAGGGTTGTCATCTGTCAGCCACCTTAAAAGCTTGCGGCCGAGTCTGCCCGTATGAAGGTTCGTGCGCGGGCTTGTTTTCTTATGCTCAAGTGTTTTTTTAATCATCTGCTTTAATTTTTTCTGGTAGTGCGAAACCGCTGCTTTGTTTTCACTGTACAAGGTCAGTTCGCCGGGAGTTGCCACTGCAGGATCTTTGTCGACTGCGAAAGCGAACCGGTTTTCTTTTCCGAAAAGAGAACCGGTGCGGTCCGAACCATCCTGCCTGTTTTCCTGAACGTCCGAATCCTTATAGTTGTTTTTAGCCGATTCCCTGGCGGAGCCCTGAACGGTTCCCATCGCCTGGTCCCCGTCCTCTCCTTCCCTTAGACCGTTGCCCATTAGATCGGTCTTGGAACCGTGCTCCAGGTCATACTGCAGGAAACTGTCGGTTGCTTTACTCGTTTCCCTGTGCCAGGTTGGCATTTCCTGATCATGAACGTCCCGTTCCTCTTTCCTGTCCACATCGAGTTCATCGTCGTTATCAAGTTTATTGACCCTTTTCAAGTCAGCAAAACGGGCGCCATCTTCTTCCTCATAGCCGTGTTCAGGAAGGAAAAAGTACGTGTTCAGCATGTCTTTATCCAAAAACTCTTCAGCTGTTTCAGAGATTCTGAGAGCAATGCCTGCTGTTTCAGAAGTACTTCTGCTCTCATAGGCACTTTCAAGCTCTCGCTGCAGATAGGGCAGCATCCGCTCGAAATCCTCATTGAGCGGGGGCAGCACTTCCAGCGGCGAATCGGCAGTAAGCTTTAGATAAAGGGCGTTAAACAGTGCATCTGCTGCGATATTCCTTTCCAGATGAATCGTCAGCTGGGATTGGAAGTACCTTCTGTAGAGCGCGGTTCGTCTGGCAAAATATTTTCCGGTTCCAGGCCTGTCCTGTACAATTTTCGCTTCCACCCGGGCCGCTTCCAGCAGAGCAAAAAGCTGTTTGGCGAAGCTGGGAACAGAAAGTTTAACAGCCTGCTTAATCCATTTATCCGTCTCTTTCCTGTCACTGTAAAAGACATGGCCGTATGCGTGAAGATAAACATCACTTTTTAGCCCGCCTCTCTGATCCTCCTCAGGACGGTGGTCCCAGAAATGAGTCAGATATATCTTATTTTCAGTAGGATTCAAGTAGGAATAAGGAGCATACTCCAGCTCAAGCTCCGCGTTTTGGGATAACGTCTTCGCAAGGTCGGACAATTCCATGAACAGAAAAGAATCGATCTGGCTGTCGTTAAATTTAATAAATCTCATCGTACTTCCTCACCCAAACAGCGTTTCTGCGATATTTCGGACAGCGGCTTTTTCCCTGTCATCCTCGAGTTTCTCCGCAATGCCGCGTTCGATGGCTCTCATTGGAGGGATGAAAGATGCCAGATCGCAAGTGTCAAGCAGCGCTCTGATTGAAGCAGCCTCTTCAGATACCTGGCCGTTTTTAACTTGAGCGATCAAATCTGCAGAAAGCCTGACAAATAACGTGATGAGCTTTTGATCTTTCAGATTGGACTGGTTTTCGATGATTGACCGAAGCTCTTCTCCTTGTATGTAAGGAACATCAATGATCACAAAACGGTTTTTCAGCGCTTCATTAAGCGGCACAGTACCCACATAGCCTTCATTGATCGCAGCGATCACACCGAATGCAGACGTTCCTTTTATCACTTCTCCCGTAAAGGGATTCGTAATGGTTTTCCGGTAATCCAGCACACCGTTTAGTATCGGCAGGGTTTCAGGCTTCGCCATATTGATTTCATCTATATAAAGGAAATGGCCTTTTTGCATCGCTTTGATGACAGGACCCGGTACAAATTCAATAGCGGTCTCTCCTCCGCTTGAGTGAATGGTCTTGTAGCCAAGCATGGCCTCTGCATCCAGATCAACCGAACAGTTGATGCTGTGCATGGATCTGTTAAATATAGAAGAAATGGTCTCGGCAAGCTTTGTTTTACCGGAACCGGTTGGCCCTTTTAAAAGGACATTTTTCCCAAGTGCCAATGCGATCACAGCATCTTCTATGATGGAGGCATCTCCTGTAATAAATCCTCCTGTTCCAATCAGAGAAGGATCCTTTTCGGAAATACCCGCAGTTTGTTCCATTCGTTCTTTAATTGCTTCAGGCAAAGAAATGTTTAATCTATTCATCAGTAAAAACCTCTTTTCAAGCTTTTCATTCTGTAACAGTATACAGAAAAAAAAGGACGGCGACAAAACGTATCGCATTTTTGACAGACTGCTAAGGAACAGCTCTCATTCATCCGGTCCGTTTTGTCATTGTGCAAAAATGAACAAGCATCCGGCTTTTGGAAGAGACAGGATTAAACGATCACCATCCATTTACCCTCCAATAAAAAGCAAAAAGCACAGAGACGCTCGTCTCTGCGCTTTTTACAGGCTGCCATTTAGAAATATCTTTTCGCTCCAAGATACGTTTTTTTCCAATAGGAATTAGACATGCTGGACACGGTTATCCCCTGTGATCCGCTGGCATGAATAAATTCACCGTTCCCAAGGTAAATTCCCATATGGGAAGGACCTGCCTTATAAGTTGTAAAGTATACAAAATCTCCTCTTTGAGGCTGTGCTACCGGTTTCATGATGCTGGAATAGCCGGCTGCACTCAGTCTGGATACGGAAGTGACCTTGTTCATCACGTAATAGACAAAGCCGCTGCAGTCGAATCCTGCCGGGGTATTCCCTGCCCATTTATAAGGGATTCCCTTTAATTTATGGGCTTCACTAATCATCTTTTCAACCTTGCCGCTTGCGGAAGGCGCCTGCTCTTTTTGCGGAGGCTGCTGATCGGATACAGTCCCCCCTGAAGAAGTCAGCTTAAGGATCTGATTTACATAAATGACATTCGACTTTAACTGGTTCGCTACTTTGATCTCTGCTACAGACACGTTCAGCTGATTCGCGATCTTCCAGAGCGAATCTCCGGGTTTTACTTTATAAGTGCTTTGGGATCCCGGCTTCTGTTCCTCTGAAACGGGCGGTTTGGAAGATGGTACTGGAGGAACTGCCGGTTTCACAGGATTAGATACATTTTTAACTTTAAGAATCTGGCCTAAGAAAATGGTATCGCCTTTTAATGAGTTAAGAGACTTTAGTTCGTTTACGCTGACTCCAAATTTACGTGACAGGAGCCAAAGAGAATCTCCCTTTGTGACTCTGTATGTACTAACCTCACTTTTTGTTTCCTTGGACTCGGCGGCTGTGTCTTTTTTTACAGCAGACGTTTGCGGAATTTTTAAAAGCTGGCCAATCTGAATCGTGCTGCCCGTCAATTCATTCTCACGCTTTAAATCATTGATGCTCACATTATACTGATTGGCGATCTTCCAGAGCGAATCTCCTTTTTGCACTTTCACACTTTCAGCAGAAGCAGACGTTGCAAAAAATGATGCACCGGCTACCGCAGTAACTGTCAATCCCAGGACTTTGTGATTCATTCTAGAGCCTCCTTCTTTCATTAGTTCTATTCTACTTTACTCAATAAGCACATATCTACATCTTTTTTCAAAAAGATGCAGGATTCACCATATTGACAGCATTCTATAAGATTATCGGCCAATAAAAGGATATGTTAATAGATTGACTGATTTTTTTCTATTATGGTAACGGAGCGTTCCTTGAATTTAATCTTTTCCGGAGTGCGGCCGGGCTGGCCTCCCCTGCCGCACTGCAAAAAAAAACAGCCGGAGGCTGTTTTTATCTGCTTGCTTTCTCCGGTTCTCTGCAGACTGCAGAGGAGCGGCTGATGGCGAGAAGCTGTTTTTTGCCGTACACCAAGGTGAGCGCCAGAGACAGAGCACCGAACACGAGAACCATGTACTGCAGGCCGATCGTGTCAAGTAGGAGGCCCGTACCGAGGAGCACCACCTGAAACATGACACGGTCAAGCATATTGCGGAAGGAAAAAAAGCGGCCGTGGTATTCTTTTTGGATTCTTGTTTGAAAAATAGTCGAGGCGATTGGAAAGAAACATCCTACACTGAGACCGAAAAGCCCGAATGACAGCAGTGACATCCAGAAGTGATCACTGAAAAACAGCGACAGATGGGCGATGGATGTGCTCAGAGAAAAGATCAGCATCAATTTAATATGGTTAAACCGGTCTGCCAGTTTTTTCACAAGGAATGCTCCAACCATAAAACTGAGCCCTTCAACCGTGTAAAGCAGTCCCTTAACAGCCGTGCTCTGCTGAAGTTCGCTGATATTGATCACCATTAAATTGAACCCGCCTATGAAAAGCATGGGAATGATGGTCAGGATTAGGGCTGATAAGGCCGCTGGCGCTTTTTTCAGGACGGGCATGACCTCAAGGAAGCCCCCCTGGCTGATGCGGTTTTCAGAATCACTTGCCTGCTTTTCTTCAAGAGAGAGAAAAAACGTTGAGACCAGGAGCAGCCCGTATGCTGCCATCGAGAGAGCGTATACAACGGTGAGGCTCACGTAAGCAAGCAGAATTCCGGCAAGTGCTGTGCCAATTATTCTGGAAAGGGTCGCAACGTTCATATGCACCCCGTTCATCTGCACAAGCTCTTCATCTTTAACAATCATAGGAATAGATGCTTGCAGAGCCGGAAAATAAAAAGCAGCGGACAGCTGGATTCCAATGAGAAACAGGAGCATCAGCCATACAGATCCATAGGAAATGGCAGCGAACATAAACAGGACACTTAGCATCCTTGCAATTCCTGATACAATCAAAACGTTCTTTTTAGAGCGGCTGTCAATCATTTTCCCTGCTGCCGGACCTGCAGCCACTCCTGCGAGCAGACCGGCAATCAGAAGCAGGGATTTGTAAAAGTCAGATGGAATGTACTGCTGCATAAATTCAAGGTTGCCGATGATGCCCATCCACAATCCCAAACCTGCTATGAATTCCCCGGTCAATATGATCCACACATTTTTATTTTTCCACATCGCATAGTCTCCATTATTTGTATGATCCTTTAAATATAGCATCCGGCAAATTATTTCGCCACCCGAAATTTCCCCTAAAAAAATACAGGGTTCTCACCCTGTATCATCCGGTCAGGAAAAAATTCACGATAAAAGCGGCTGAAATGATATACATGAGCCAGTGAAGCTCTTTTGCCCGGCCTGTAAACAGCTTGATCAGCGTGTAGGAAATAAAACCGAAGGCTACTCCCTCTGCAATGGAAAACGTGAGCGGCATCATGATCAAAGCCAGGAAGGCTGGAATCAATTCCGTTAAATCCTGAAAGTCAACCTCCATCAGCTCTGTCAGCATAAATGCTCCGATGATGATCAGGGCCGGAGCAGTTGCTACACTGGGGATAAACTGAATCAGCGGAGCAAAGAGCAAAGTGAGCAGGAATAAAAGAGCTGCAAAGACTGCTTTTAGGCCGGTTTTTGCTCCGGCAGCGATTCCCGTTGCATTTTCAACGTAAGTGTTCATCGCCGTGCTTCCGAGCAGGCCGCTGATCATCGTTCCCAATGCGCCTGTAGTAAGGGCGCGGTTTGCATTCGGGACATTGCCGTTTTCATCCGTAAGATTGGCTTTTTTCGTTAACCCGATCAATGTGGCCAGAGTATCGAAAAGCTCGACGATTGTGAAAGAGAAAATGATGGAAAGAATTCCATAGCCCAATGCTGCTTTTAAATCCAGAGCCAGCCAAGTTGGTTCAATGGATGGGATCTGCAGGGACAGAATGTCTCCAAATCCGGAAGGAGCAGGAGAAAATCCGAGGATCATGGAAGCCGCAGAAATGGCCAGGATGGAAATAATGATGCCGCCTTTCACATCCAGCGCCATCAGAACAGCAGTGAGAACGATTCCTGCTACAGCCAGAAGGGTTCCTGTATTGGACATATCTCCAAGAGCAACGACCGTAGCTTCATCCGCTACGACGATCCCTCCGTTTTTCAGGCCGATAAAAGCAATAAACAGGCCGATTCCGGCTGTAATGGAAGCTTTGAGTGTTTTCGGAATGGCCCGGACAACTTTTTCACTGATTCCGAACACGGAAAGCAAAAAGAAGAAAAATCCGGAAATGAATACAGCTCCAAGGGCGGTTTCCCATGACAGGCCCTGCTTTAGTACGACCGTATATGTAAAAAACGCGTTCAAACCCATTCCAGGTCCGATGACGATCGGCAGGTTTGCCCACAGACCCATTATCAAAGTGGTTATTACGATTCCGAATATTGTAGCGGCGAGTGCAGCTTCCTTAGGGATGCCTGCTTCTGCCAGAATAACCGGGTTTACAAGAATAATGTAACTCACGGTAACGAATGTCGTAAGCGCGGCTAAAAATTCGGTCCGCACTGTCGTCTTCCGTTCCGTCAGTTTAAAAAATGAATCCAGCACCCTGTTCAACCTCTTACCTCCTCTAATAAACATATCCGCCATTATATCCTACATTTTCACCAGAAGAAAGAGCATTATCATTTATAGATTATTTGTACTTATCGGATAAATCGAGCCGTCCTTCGCAAAAGACATTTTGCCTGATTCCTCAGACACAATCAGGACGACTGCATCGGTTTTTTCAGACAGGCCGATCGCAGCCCTGTGCCTTGTTCCAAGTTTGCTTCCATTAGAAGATACATCTGACAGCGGAAGAACATTGGAGGCGGAAACGATTTTATCCCCTTTGACGAGCATGGCCCCGTCATGCAGAGGATTCCCCGGATAAAAGATGCTTTCTGCAAGGGAAGCCGACAGATCGGCCATTACCTGAATGCCGTTTCTGATATGTGGAGCCGTATTGTCTCCCCTCTCGACGATAATGAGTGCTCCATGGTTTTTCTGGGACAGATTCTGCATGGCAGAAGCAAGGGCATGAAAACTTTCCGTATAAGCGGACAGATACGCCTGTAAATAAAATGTGGACGCAGAGGATTGTATGACTTGAAAGTGACCGCTGATTTCGTCAAGCTCGCACAGCAGACAGGAATCGGGATCGCCAAGTTCCTTTAAAATCCCCTCAGATTTTTTAATGATATCCTGCAGGTTCCGTTCAATGCTGTTTTTAATATGATCCAGTACAAATACTTCCTCTTTGCTGCTCATCCTGAAACACCGCCTGTTCTCGTTTCATATTAAAAAGAATTTTTTGGTATTTTTTACTTATACTATCCCTATCGTTCTATACGAAAGGAGACGTGATGATGTCCACTGCAAAAATCTTTCAGTATCTTTTTTCAATTTCCGGAACCGTGATTCTCGGGTTTATTTATTACGGAATGTTTAAAGGAGATTCCAATTCAAAAAAAACGATAAGCAAAAATGAGAAAAACCGTTCAAATACGTGATATAATTCCTCCATTATGTCATTTTGCAAAAGAGGTCACGTATGCATTACGCTTCATCGCTTTCTGATAAGACGAAACAGTTTCTTTACATTCTTTTCCCCATCCTGATCACCCAGCTCGGGCTGTATTCGATGACTTTCCTCGATACAACGATGTCCGGAAAAGTCAGCCCCGGTGATTTAGCCGGCGTTGCAGTCGGCTCCAGCATCTGGGTGCCGGTTTATACGGGATTGAACGGCATTTTTATGGCCATTACACCAATGGTCGGCCAGCTGATTGGAGCAAACAAACCAAAAGGCGCCTCTTATACCGTCATTCAGGGCATCTATCTATCAGCGGTTATGACACTTCTTGTGATCCTGGCCGGATTCATCGCATTAAAGCCGATGCTCTCCTTCCTTCCGCTCGATCCGCTTGTCAGAGAAATTGCCCTGGACTATTTGATCGCTTTAGGATTCGGGATTTTTCCTCTCTTCCTATATGGTGTGCTCAGGAGCTTTATTGATTCACTTGGCATGACGAGAATCACGATGTGGATCACTCTTTCCGCGCTGCCGGTCAACTTTGTACTGAACTACATGTTCATTTTCGGCAAGTTCGGATTTCCGCCTCTTGGCGGAGCGGGAGCCGGCGTTGCAACGAGCATTACATACTGGTTCACCGCTCTCTTGACCGCAGCTCTTATAAAGAAGCATCCTTCTTTAGCTTCTTTTTCCCTCTTTTCCCGTTTTTATAAAGTTTCTTTTCAAAAATGGAAAGAAATTCTCGGGATTGGAGTTCCAATCGGATTTGCCATCTTTTTTGAAACAAGTATTTTTGCCGCCGTTACACTGTTTATGAGTGAATATGACACGGTTACAATCGCTTCGCATCAGGCAGCCATGAATTTTGCATCGTTTCTGTACATGATCCCCCTCTCCATTTCGATGGCCCTTACGATTGTAATTGGATTTGAGGCAGGAGCCGGCAGGTGGAACGATGCAAGAACATACAGCCGGATCGGCATACTGCTTGGTTTGATGCTCTCGCTTGCTACTGCCGCTGTCATTTATTTTTACCGCAGTCCGATTGCCTCTGTTTATACTGAAGACGCGGATGTACTGAACCTGACGAAAACCTTTTTGATCTATGCAATCTTTTTTCAGATTTCAGATGCGGTCGCTGCCCCTATACAGGGTGCTCTAAGAGGATACAAGGATGTCCGCTTTACGTTTTATACCGCCCTTATTTCGTATTGGGCGGTCGGACTGCCGCTCGGCATCCTGTTAGCACGCTTTACAGAACTTGCTGCTTTCGGGTATTGGATCGGACTTATTGCAGGTCTTGCAGCAGGTGCAGCCGGCCTTTCCTTGAGGCTTTCTGCCATTCAAAGAAGATATGGAACGGTTCATGGCTGATTCTGCGGAAATTCCAGCTCATCCAATGCAAAAAGGAAGACTCCCTTATCGAAGGGGGTCTTCCTTTATATGTTCAATCTTAATCTTCCCATTGATAATGATAATACGTCTCTTGTTCAAAAAGCCAGCTCATCATGTGGGTGCTGCCGGCTGCGATCGTGTCTTCCATCTGTTTGATCAGCCCCTCTGTCTGGGAGCGGTGGGCTTTCAGCGCGTTCATCTTAATTTCGGCAGCTTCTTTAATATCAAGCACTACATTCGGCTGTCCGAGAACCTCTTCCCTGTTCTTGGTGATCGCAAGACAGTATGTAACCGGCCGTTCCTCTTTCGGCATCCTTTTTAAAGCATGAATCACAGCTCTTCCGGTTGCATCATGATCCGGGTGG
This sequence comes from Metabacillus mangrovi, assembly GCF_009711125.1. GTDB lineage: Bacteria > Bacillota > Bacilli > Bacillales > Bacillaceae > Metabacillus_B > Metabacillus_B mangrovi. Next base: position 211,278 of record NZ_WMIB01000001.1, read on the forward strand.
ACGCCGTGGTCCGGATAGAATGTCACGATGAGTGTCGGTTTTATCTCCTGGATCAGAGCTTCAATTTTATCCGCAAACAAATCGATGTCTTCGAATTCAAGTGTTTTATCCCGCATTCCAAGCATTCTGAGGTCCGTTACATCCATTGCTTTGCATGCATCGATCAGTTCCCGCTTACGGATCATTGGAAGCGTCTCCCGGTTGGCGAACAGGGGACTCCCCATATTCCTGCCCATTTCTCCAAGCGTTCCGCATGCATAAGTAACCGGCACACCTCTTTTTCTGTTTAACGCAATCAGCCCTGCTACCCCATATGATTCATCATCCGGATGCGGAAGGACCACTAAAATATGTTCATTCACAATCAACACTCCTTATTATCAAGATGGAAATGGCTCAGTACTGATCTGCAATGCAATCGCAAGCTTTCCATCCGGAAGATGGCCAGCCATAATCAGCCTGTTGTGTTCATCAATCGTAAAATCCGTCAGACCTTCTGCGTACGTCCATCCTTCTTCCATCTTCAAGCCTACCCGGTACGGTCCGAAACCGGTGATTTTTCCCAGAGAATAACGGAATTTAGCATTTCGGATAAAGGCAACGACTGTCATGCTGTCATGATGGTGGGCGTTATAAGCTCCGGTTGTCGTTTCGAGATGGATATATACTTCCTCATTGGCATGCTCATCCAAATAACTCTGGATATCAGCCGGTACGATTGGTTTCATACTAAATCTCCCCTACTCTTGTTTTAATGCCTTCAGCATCCTTGTGTATTCTTCGAGAAGAAGCTCCTTTTCCACGGCTCCGATGGATGCCGCTGCAATTCGGGCAGCCGAAATCCGGTGCTTTTCTTCCAAAGGCTTTCTTACTCTTGGATGAGTTCCTTCATCTAGCAGATCCCGCTTAATGGCTTCTTTTAATGTATCCGCTGGATGAGGACCGGATGCGAGCTCTCTGTTATTCCAAATTTGTCTGTAAGCATCCAGCAGCTGATCTTCTTTCATCTTATCACTCCTGCATGATTATAGGTGGGCAGATGCTTTTTTCGGCTTTCTGTATGAACGGTTCAGGAAAGCCCTGCTGCTTGAAACAGTAAAGATGAGCAGAGCAGCCCAGATCAATGAAAATGTGATCAGATCAACAGCAGTAAAAGCTTCTCCATATAGCAGGACGCCTGCAAGCAAAGTCAGCGTCGGCGCGATATACTGGAGGATCCCGGTCATATAGAGCGGGATGCGGCGGGCTCCGCCGGCAAACAGCAGGAGAGGAATCGCGGTTACAATCCCGGCACCTATGAGAAGAAGATCGATCTCTAGGCTCACTGTACCGAACGAAGCATTCCCGCTTCCTGAGAGGCTGATTAAGAACAGGACAGCCGCTGGGACCATCACAATCGTCTCAAACAGGAGACCAACTGACGGGTCAAGCTTTGTCACCTTTTTGGTTAACCCGTACAGGCCGAAGCTAAGGGCCAGAATGACCGATATCCATGGGAAGCTGCCGAAGTGGATGCTTGAAATAAGAACTCCTGCCAGTGCAAGAACGAAGGAAAGCTTCTGCCAGCCGTTCAGTCTCTCCTTCAGAAATAAAACGCCCAGCAGAACGCTGATCAGCGGGTTGATATAGTAGCCGAGGCTTGCCTCGACAATGTGATGATTGTTAACAGCCCATATGTATACAAACCAGTTGGCACTGATTAAGACGGACGAAAGGATAAGCGACCCGATCAGGAACGGTCTTTTCTTCATCTCTTTTATTGCCTGGACTACTCCGGGCCAGTTCCGTGCAGCAGTGATGACTGCCAGCATAAAAATAAATGACCAGAATATCCGGTGTGCCAGAATTTCTTCTGAGCTTACCGTTTCAGCTGCCTTCCAGTATACAGGAAGGATGCCCCACAGGATATATGAGCCTGCTGTGAGCCATATTCCTTTCCGGTCATGTCTTGTCTGTTCGTGCAATAGATATTCACGCTCCCTTTTCTCCATGGACATTATACTCTTCCCATCTCAGCCTTCACAAGCAAAAGGTTTTGCCCGTGCATATACTGTTGATGCGCCCGCCTAAAGAAAGGATGATTCGATGTTTCCTTGGAACAAGCAAAATCCGTTCAATCAGCAGAAGCTGCCGGATTTCTTCAGCAAAATGAACCCCAATCAAGTGGAAAATTATGTACAGCAGGTGATGGGCCAAGTGTTTGGCCAGGATCAGCCATCAGGCGGTTTCCCTTATCAGTTTGGGCAATTTGGACAGCAGGGGGAAGAAAAGAAAGCACCCCAGACTGAGGACTGGTTCGAGGCGACAGACCGGTTATATTTCAAGATTCCCGTCCCCCGTAAAACAGCGAAGGATGTACTCATCCAGCACAACAGCCACCAGCTCACTCTAGTTAACTTCCCCGGAAAAGGGGAAAAGCAGACGTTTCAAATGCCGCATGCCGTCCGCAGAAAAGGCACGAAAGCCTCCTATCAAGATGAAGTTTTAGAACTGGTTTTCATCAAGATGGAAGACTCAAATGTCACGGAAATCACGATTCCGGACCACGATTTTAAGAGCTGAACTGGATCAGCTCTTTTTTGCGCAAAAAAAACCGCTCTCATCGAAAGCGGATAGCAGCTGTTAATATGGTCCCGGAAATCCTCCGGCTCCGGGGTAGCCCCCAGGGTAGCCGCCTGGAAAGCCTCCAGGATAACCGCCGTAAAACCCCCCGCCGTAAAATGGCGGATAAAAATACGGACGAGCCAGTCCTCCTACAATCGCCCCTCCAAGCAGGCCGCCAAGCAGCCCGCCGACAAATGGAAAGCCGAATGGAACAAATCTTGGGTATGGAACGCCAGGGTTCCCTCTAAAACTGTATGGGTACATCATTTCCCTCCTCCGTTTATCTTCAAGATAGGTTATTCACCTAGCATGGACAACGGATGGGCCCTTACCCAGCATGCCCTTAATTTATTGCAGTTTCCTGTGAACCGTCTTCTTTGTAAACTTTTACAGAAGCATTTTTCTCCCTGGCGAGCTCTCTTGCTTTTTTTACAGCATCTGCTTTTGTATGAAAGGTATAGCTTGCCCGTTTGCTGTCTTCCTTCCCGATCGCCCATTTGTCGTCTTTTTTCTGAAGAAGGTATTCTTCAGCAGCCGGACCCCCATCATCCGCCCACTTTTCTGCCTGAGCAGTAGCAATGGCGATGGCACGTCCTTCTTCATATTGTTCGTCAAGCAGGGCATTCGCGATTTCAATTGCTTTCTCGCGTGTCTGCTTCGGCAGATTTTTCATTGAATCCGGGTAGTTACGGCTGTTCCAAGGCATAATCTTCGAACCTCCTCAGTGTTCGTAAATCATTTTACGCGTCATTCCGCCATCGATGACGAGATTGGCTCCGTTCACAAAGCTGTTGGCGGATTGGGTCAGATAAAGACATGCTCCTGCGATATCGGATGGTTCCCCGACTCTTCCTGAAAAATGCTGGACATGATCTTTTTCCCTCAGCTCGTCCATTTTCCCGGTATGGATCCACCCTGGAGAGATGGCGTTTACCGTTATGGAATAATCAGCAAAAGAAGCAGCCAAAGCGTGCGTCAAAGCAACGATCCCGCCTTTTGAAGCAGCATAAGCCTCAGACCCGGGCTCTGACATCCCCGCTCTTGTCGATGCGATATTGACGATGGACCCGCCTGTTCCGTCCTTCATATGCCTGGCAGCCTCTCTCGAAAACAGAAATACACTTCTTAAATTGATGGATAGAACATCATCCCATTCCTGGACATCCAGTTCGAACGGATCTTTAAAAGCAGTCACCCCGGCATTGTTGATCAGAATATCCACACTGCCAAAAGTCCGGACTGCTTCTTCTACGCAGTTTTTGATATCTTCCGGATTCCTGACATCGGTTTTTAAAAACAATACCCGGTCGTTTTGCTCCAGCAATTCTGCTTCCAGCTCTTTTCCCTGTTCCGCGTCTTTATCCGCAAGCACTACACTGTACCCTTCCCTGCAGTAGGCAGTCGCGATTCCTTTGCCGATCCCATTTGAAGCTCCAGTTATGATTACCGTTTTGGCATCCATTTTTATTCCTCCCCGCAATAGCGATTGCCCCATTTTTGGACTTCCTTCATGACACTCTCTAAAGCCTTACCCTTTTCCGTCAAAGAATAAATCACCTTTATCGGTGTTTCGGGATACACAGAGCGTTCAAGCATCCCGGAGGCTTCCAGTTCTTTCAAACGTTCAGCCAGCATCTTTTGACTGATCCCGGGGATAATTTCTGATAGTTCCTTAAATCGCTTGGGCCCATCCATGAGAACGTGGATCAGCATTCCATTCCATCGTTTTCCAAGCAGATTAAAAGCCGTATGAATGTGAGGACAATGCAGGAATTCCATAACATCTCCACCTTTTCAATCCCGATTGTTGACAATTGTTTGAACAAAGATTTATGATAGACAGCGTTCGACACACTTACGAATAGTGAGTGTGTTACTTTTCGTCTATTATATACGACAAACCAATCATTTACAAAAAGGAGGCACTAATCATGACAACTTCAGCGTCCGATCTCTTAAAACTGATGGAGGAACGCACGTCCATTCGTCATTACGACAGTACTGCAGATCTATCCAAAGAGGATCTCTCGCAAATACTGGAAACAGCGATTAAAGCTCCGACGGCCTGGAACCTTCAACACTGGAAATTCATGGTTTTCCACAGCGATTCTTCTAAAGAAAGACTTCTCCCAATCGCTTACAACCAGAATCAAATTGTAGAAGCTTCTGCTGTTATTGCCGTACTGGGTGATCTAGAAGCGGATAAAAACACAGATTCCGTCTATGGACCGCTCGTGGAAGCAGGGCATATGTCCAAAGAGATTAAAGAAACACTTGCCGGACAAATCCATGGTGCCTATACAAATCCTGTATATGCCCGTGATGCGGCATTCAGCAACGCTTCCCTTGGCGCGATGCAGCTGATGCTTGCGGCAAAAGCAAAAGGCTTTGACACATGCGCGATCGGCGGATTTAACGGCCAGGAATTCATGAAAGAATTCCAAGTATCCGAGCGCTTTGTACCCGTTATGCTCATTTCAGTTGGAAAAGCAGCCAAGCCCGCTCACAAAAGTGCAAGGTTTTCTCTGGACCAAGCGACAGAATGGCTTTAAGTATAAAGCGGGAGCATTCCCGCTTTTTCCTGTTCCGTGTTTTATCACCGCAATAATTTTTCTATACTTTTACCTGCTTTGAGGAATAGTAAAAGCAATTAAATGTACACCAAGGAGCGTTCCCTATGTTCAGTATTATTCTGGGCCTGGTCCTTTTAATGGTGCTGGCCTATTTTGGCTGGTCCATTATCTGGATCGCCCCGCTAATTTCTTTAATCGTTGCAGCTTTTTCTGGTCTTGACCTGCTTCCTGCCTATACGGAAACGTATATGGAAGGCTTTGTAGGCTTCGCAAAAAAATGGTTTCCTGTCTTCCTGCTCGGTGCCATTTTCGGTAAATTAATGGAAGAAACCGGAATGGCACAGGCTGTAGCCTATAAAATCACAGACTTTATCGGCAAAAAGCGTGCGATATTGGGTGTTTTAATCGGTGCTGCTGTCCTGACCTACGGCGGTGTCAGCCTCTTCGTTGTGGTATTTGCCCTTTATCCTTTAACCATCGCACTGTTTAAAGCGGCTGATTTGCCAAGAAAGCTGATTCCCGCAACGCTTGTGCTCGGTGCTTTCACGTTTACGATGACGGCACTTCCGGGAACACCACAAATACAAAACATCATTCCGACGGAGTATTTTAAAACGACTCCTCTTGCTGGGCCAGTAACTGGAATCGTTTCCGGATTAATCATGGCGGTCGGCGGATATTTATACCTTGCCTGGAGGGGAAGAAAGCTGCAGGCAAAAGGAGAAGGTTTTACAGCACCAAAAGGCGGGAGCGAAGTAAAGGAAATCGATGCAAACAGTTTGCCGAATCCTTATCTGTCCATCGTTCCCCTGCTCGCGGTCGTCGTTTCATTAAACTTCCTGAAGCTTGACATCCTTCCATCCCTTCTAATTGGGATCGCGGTCATTATGGTGCTGAGTTTGAAGAAATTCAAAATGTTCATCAGTGCGATCAACGGTGGAGCAAGCGGCTCAGTCATGGCAGTCATCAATACGTCTGCTGCTGTAGGATTCGGAGCTGTCGTAACCGCCGTTCCAAGTTTTGCAGGGATCACAGACTCCATAATGGGTCTTGGCGGAAACCCGCTCATCTCAGAAGCAGCTGCAGTTCAGCTGCTCGCAAGCATCACCGGTTCCGCATCCGGCGGAATGGGAATCGCCCTGCAGGCTTTGGGTGATCAGTACTACCAGCTTTCACAATCATCCGGGATAGCTCCGGAAGCCTTTCACCGTATTGCAGCAGTTGCTTCGGGAGCTTCGATTCTTCCCCATAATGGGGCATTGCTCACACTGTTGACTGTTACAGGATTGAAGCATAAGGATTCATACGGCGATGTGGCAGTAGTCGGTTTGCTGATTCCCACCATTGCCCTTATCGTTGCAGTCTTACTTGCAGCGGCAGGCATTTACTAACGTAAAAAATTAGGGGACTAACCCGCTTATCCCTCTAATTTTATATAAAATTGTATTTCTGAAAGGAGAAACATTACTCATGGTAGAAAATAAAGTCGTATTCATTACAGGTGCAGCACAAGGTATCGGTTATGAAATCGGAGAAAAGTTTGCTCAGGAAGGGGCAAAAGTCGTTCTGACTGACCTGAATGAAGAAGGTGTCAAAGCAGCAGCAGAAAAACTGGCCCAGGGCGGAAATGAAACGCTTGGTCTGAAATGTGACGTAACAAATGAAGATGAATTAAAAAAAGCGATCGATGATTCAATCGCCCACTTTGGCGGCATCGATATTTTAATCAATAATGCAGGGATGCAGCACGTTTCACCGATTGAAGAGTTCTCCACTCAACGCTATGAACTGCTTGTGAAAATCATGCTGACCGCACCATTCATGGCCATCAAGCATGTTTTCCCGCATATGAAGGAAAAAGGATTCGGACGCATTATCAACATGTCCTCCATCAATGGCCTGATCGGATTTGCGGGTAAAGCTGCTTACAATAGTGCTAAGCACGGAGTAATCGGCCTGTCCAAAGTTGCCGCTCTTGAAGGAGCAGAACACGGGATTACCGTTAATGCCCTCTGCCCGGGATATGTAGACACTCCCCTTGTACGCGGACAGATGCAGGACTTGGCTAAAACCCGCAACGTGCCTTTGGAAAAAGTGCTGGAAGAGGTCATCTATCCACTCGTTCCCCAAAAGCGCCTGCTGACTGTTGAGGAAATCGCAGATTACGCGATCTTCCTTTCAAGTGATAAAGCACGCGGTGTTACAGGTCAAGCAGTCGTTCTCGACGGCGGATACACTGCACAATAAATGAAAAAATCAAAACCCCGGTCAGCTTTAGAAGCTGCCGGGGTTTTTTTGAAAATGACGGATTGCAAGCGTGAAAAATACAATCCGGTCCTGCCTGACATCTATACCGCACGCTTCGAATGAGCTGCTTACTGCCATTGCCCCCATCTGCCCGATCCATTCAGTTCTTGTCTGATAGATCCTGTTCAAAAAACGCCAGCTGATTTTTCCGGTCCGCCCCCGCTTCCTTCAGCATGCGGACAGCTTCTTTTATAAAAGGACCTTTATTCAGCATCGTACACGCCGTTTTCTGCGAAAAATACACATCAGTCATTTCGGGTCTTGAAGGCATTCCGGTTTTGGCAAGACTATTCAGCACCTCAGTCGCATATATCAGCGGAGTCTGTGAATGATGGCAGATCTCCATGATGTCGTTTTGGAGCCTTCCAAGCTTTTCAAATCCGGTTTCCGCCGCTAAATCTCCCCGAGCCAGCATAATCCCGAATCCCGGATTTTTCAGCCCCTCTGCAATAATGGAGGGCATATTTTTGACCGCATACTCCGTCTCGATTTTGGCAGCTATCGGCAAGATCCGCCCTGCCTTCTCGATCATTAAATTTTTCAAGGTGATCAAGTCTTCCTTGCTGTGTGCAAACGAGAGGCCGACCAGATCTGCTGACCGGAAAATAAACCCGCTCTCCCGGATATCCGTCTCAGACAAGGGCGGAAGCGTAAGGAACGGCAAAGAATCCGGCAGATTGATCCCATCATGGACTTTAATCCATAAGCTCTTCTTATACCGATGTGCCACTTTCGCTTCAATAAACCCTTTTCCCGTATTAAGGATTGTGCCGGCTATCTTTCCATCATTGATAAGGAGCCGGTCTCCCTTTTTGGCATTCAGGAATGCCTTCGGGGCAGTAACCGTAAAATGAGCGGCTTCCATCCCCTCTTTTTTATGGGCAATCTTGATGGTCTCCCCGTTTTTAAGCTTTATCCGTCCTGCACTTTCAGGAAGAGATTGAAAGCGGATTTTAGGACCGCTTAAATCCATGTAAATTTTACAGTCAATGCCCGTCATCTTTCTCGCTTCTTCAATTTTATTTATTATGCTGCTCCATTCAGGTGCATGATCATGTCCGCAATTGACCCTGGCGATCGACATGCCCTCTTTTAACAGGCCGGCAAGATCTGCTGCGCTCAGCATCTTATCCATCGTGACCATCACACAATGTTCCCTGGTCTGAAACAGCGCCTCTTTCCGGTTGTTATAGATCCTGCTGCTCTCATCCTCGTTTAAAAGGATGCCCGTGTCAGGAACAGCCGCCACTTCAAATCTGGATTTTTTTCTGCGCTGCAAATAGTGTTTCATGGATTGAAGGCTATAAGACCGGTCTGCTAATTGCTTTTTTTCAGTCACTGCTGCTCACCCCGACAAAGCTTTATCAACTTATTGTATGCGATGCTGACAGGGAAATGAAAAAGAGGCCATTTTGGCCCCTTTTTGATTAGTGAAGAACAGTTAGTTTATAGACCCGCTTTCTTCAAAGCAGCATCCGGCAGACTGGACTTCTTTTCTATGGATTTATTTATGAATGGCTTATTGAAGCCCCGTTTTCACAGCACCTGCAATCGCCACTGTACGTTTTGCCTGACTTTTAACAGCCTCTTCTACATTTTCCTGCATCTGTCCATCCTGGTTAACGGTCACACTGTTTCCATAAGGATTTCCACCTGAAGTGAAAGCGGATTGATCTGTGTAGCCGGGAGCTGCTACAATCGCACCCCAGTGATACATCGTTGCATACAAGCTTAAAATGGTCTGCTCCTGTCCTCCGTGAGGATTACTTGCAGACGCCATGGCACTTACCACTTTGTTTGCAAGCTTGCCTTGAAACCATAAACCACCCGTCGTATCCAGAAACTGTTTCAACTGAGACGGTACATTCCCGAACCTTGTAGGGACACTGAAAATGATCGCATCCGCCCACTCCAAATCTGCAAGTGTCACTTCAGGTACCGTATCCTTCGTCTCCTCATAATGCTGCTTCCACGCTGGATTCGCCTCAATCGCCTCCATCGGTGCAAGCTCTTTCACCCTTAAAACCTTCACATTGGAACCAGTTGCCTTCGCTCCCTCTTCCGCCCACTTCGCAAGCTTGTAATTGGTTCCGGTAGAACTGTAATAAATGATCGCGGTGTTCACATTAGACATAACCATCTCTCCCTTAAAATAAGTTTTGGCCTAACTGCTTCAGAGTCAAATATCTCAGTTTCAAATTAAGTATAGAGCGTCTGGAATTGTTTCGTCAAACGATATCCTGTTTTGGTGGAAGACGGGGTATTTTTTGGTGTGCTGGGGATGGGGTGGTTAGGGTGGATTTGGTGGCGGATAATCCGTGAAAGGCAGGTTGGAGGACAATTAGCGGCTCTGGGAGACCGTCAATCCGGAAAAAGGCCGTTTAGAGCACAAATAGCGGCTCTGGAGACCGGACTTTTCTCCATCGGTCTCCAGAGACGCTATTTTAGCCGATTCATCGGATTTTGAAGGCTTTCGGTCTCAGCGGCAGCTATTTTACCTGAAAACAGGAATTTTTGTCCCTTTCACACCAAATAATGGCCCTGGAGACCGTTAAACCGAAAAAAGGCCGTTTAGAGCACAAATAGCGGCTCTGGAGACCGAACTTTTCTCGATCGGTCTCAGGAGACGCTATTTTAGCCGAATCATCGAATTTCAAAAGCTTTCGGTCTCAGCGGCAGCTATTTTCCCTGAAAACAAGAATTTTTGCTCCTTCCAGACCAAATAACGGCCCTGAAGACCGGTAATCCGAAAAAAGGCGGTTTGGTGCAAAAATAACGGCTCTGGAGACCGAACTTTTCTCGATCGGTCTCAGCGGCAGCTATTCTCCCTGAAAACAGGAGTTTTTGTCCCTCTCCGACCAAATAACGGCCCTGGAGACCGGTAATCCAAAAAAAGGCGGTTTGGAGCAAAAATAACGGCTCTGGAGACCGACCTTTTCTCTATCGGTCTCAGGAGACGCTATTTTTGCCGAATCATCGAATCTCGTTAGATTTAAGTGTCAAAGGTTAATCCTCCATTAATAAAACATCAAAAAAATCCAGCACCGGAAATCAGGGATTTGATTTAAAATTGGGAATTCGTCAGTTTGTACGTTCGGGCTCTTGCGGTACCGCTTGCAATGAGGAGTTTCCCTACAGCTGTCAGTTTTTGAAGTAGTTTTCTAGCATGCCGGTTACTGATTTGCAGATGGGCTTCAACTTCCCCTGGTGCAAACGGGCGGAGTTTCCGGCTTGCGTAGCGGAGGATTTCTGTCTCGAGCCAGTTTAGGTGACCGGCTGCAGGCTGGATGGAGCTGTATTTGCCGATTAAGGCGAGGATGAGCTGCTGGCATTTCTTAGGTTCGTCGCGGATGGAGAGGTAGGCGATGGGCAGGATGGTCCAGCCGTCAAGGGCGAGAAATGAGTGGCGCCAGCAAAGGTCTTTGAATCGCCCGGTGTCCAGATCCCGTGCATGCGGTCCGTATCCCTGGATCTCGATGCAGACTTTTCCGCTGTCTGGCAGGTAGGCAAGGTCAAGGTAACGGCAGCCATTCGCGAAATCTCTCACTTCCCACTCCGGTGAAAGATAGTTAAAGTGGCCGGCCACAGGAAACCAGACTTTGCGGAGGAATTCGACTGTCCCATGACCGAGCCCGTTTTTAAGCATTTCTGCTCTTCTTGGGTTCTGTTCTTCTGAACTGATTTTTTCTATCCATTCATTGTATCGGCTTTGAAAATCTGCCATTCAGCACCTTCCTTTATGTTCCCTGATCCCCGGTGCCTCTCCCAGTATAATCCAACCATTAAAAAAAGGACAGGCAACGGCCTGTCCTTTTTTGCGGATTATTGATTTTTAATGCTCTCCACAGCTTCCTTCAGCTGGGTATCGTTCTTTTTAATTTTTTCCTGCAGGTCGGTCATCATGCTTACGGCTGTTTTTTCATCGATGGTGCCGGTTTGCTTGATGCCGCTGTCCGTTTGATACTTTTCAACGGCTTTCCTGGTTCCTTCTTCGAAAACACCGTTTTCAGCTGTTTTATAGCCGAGCGCATTCAGGAAGCTTTGGGCGGTTTTTACTTCCTTGGATGCATCCCCCACTTTGAGTGTTTTGGAGGAGTTAAGGAACGGGAGCTCAGAGTATGCCGGGAGTGAAACCTTTTTACTCGGCTGAATTCCTTTTTTATGGACCCATTCTCCGCTTGGTGTGAGCCATTTGGCAATGGTGAATTTTACGGATGAACCGTCTTTATAATTCTCCTGGGTTTGAATGGTCCCTTTTCCGAAGGTCTTTTCACCGATCAGCGGGATTCCTGCTGACTCGTTCAGGGCAGCTGCCATGATTTCACCTGCGCTTGCTGTCCCTTCATCGATGATGACAGATGCAGGGATTGTGACCGGGTTATCGTTCCGTGATGCAGAAACTTCTTTAGAGCCATCCTTATCTTCCACCTGAAGGATATTTTTCCCCTCCGGTATGAACAGTTCGCTCATTTGGATTGCCTTGTCCATCAGGCCGCCGGGATTTTGGCGGAGGTCAAGAACGATTCCCTTTGCCCCTTTTTCCTGCAGCTCGTTCACTGCTTCTGCGAAATCAGCAGCCGTGTTTTCCGAGAAGGTGGTCACTTGAATTTTCCCGATGTCATCTTCCATCATTTCGGAATAAACTGTTTCGATCGGGATTTCATCTCTTACGATGGAAAATTCGAGTTCCTGCGAACCGCCGCGGCTGATGCCCAGTTTAACGGAGGTCCCTTTTTCCCCGCGGATCAGCGATACGGTGTCATTTACAGATTTCCCCTTCACATCTTTTCCGTCCACTTTTACAATTTGGTCCTTCGGTTTAAGTCCCGCTTTTTCTGCAGGGGAACCTTTGATCGGCGAGACAATTGTCACCTGTCCGTTCACTTCCTGCAATTCGGCACCGATGCCTTCAAAAGAGGAGGAAATGGTTTCGTTGAAGCCTTTTGAATCCTCAACGTTCATGTATGTGCTGTAAGGATCCTCCAGTGACTGAACCATTCCGCTGATGGCACCGTCAACAAGCTTCTCCTTCGACGTGTCCTGGTAGTATTTTTGTTCGAGCATAGTGTATGTATCATACAATTTGGAAAAATCCTCGTTTTCCGTGGAGCCGCCTGTTTCCCGGATGACAGTTTCCGGTTTGATCAGTGCAAGTGTAAGCCCTGAGCTGATTACGGCGGTAATCAGGATGATTAACCCCATTTTCATCATTTTGTTCAATTTTTCTCACCTCATTATTCATTTTATTATGTCGGAGCGGCGGGAAAACGTCAACTATTTCAAGTCCAGCAAGGTTTAAGGGGTCATAATTTTTTTAAATCTTTCGACAGGTTTCACAAGATTTCTTTGTAAATTTTGTGTAAATTTTATTACAAAGCTGCAAAGGGGGCCGACAGAATGGTGTTAGATCAATTTGTCATGAAGACAGACCGGGAGTTAATCCGTTTTTCGTTTGATTTGTTAAATGATATAGAAGATAAATTAAAAAGGAAGATTCTTTTTTATGAAAATCAAGTGAATTCCTATATACAGATGCGCGTTGACTGGTACATCCGCTCGCTTCCGGCCGCCGCTTCGACCAAAACCGTTTGCCGGTCGGAAGTATGTGCTCTCATCCAATTCAGGCTAAAAAAAATACTGGAGAATTATTCATTGTTTACATGCTATTAAGGCAAATGCCTCTTTCTTTGCATATGGTAAAGGAAAAAAGGGGTGGAGCGCAAATGTCTGATTATCTTGATATGCTATCCGTTCTGGGAATTGCCGGGGCACATCCAGGCGGATTACAGCTGACCAAACAGCTCATGGATGAATGGGATCTTCCTTTTCCTGCGAGAATTCTCGATGCAGGGTGCGGCACAGGACAGACGCTGCATTATCTTTCACAGCTCGGACACCAGCCTGAGGGTGTGGATGCAGATCCGAGGATGGTCAATAAAGCGAGAAACCGGCTACAGTCCGCTGTTCCTGTATCAGTGGGTCTGATTGAGAACCTGCCCGCTAAAAACAACCAGTTTGATGCGGTTTTATGTGAATCGGTCCTGTCCTTCTCCAGGACAGAAAGTGCTCTTAAGGAAATATGGAGGGTGCTTAAGGATGGAGGCCGGCTGGCAGCGGCTGAAATGACGCTGGAAAACGCGCTGCCGGAGGAGGATGAAAAAGAAATCGCCGGGTTCTATAAATTTACCGGACTTCTTACTGAAAAAGAATGGATCGCTGCAATAGAAGCTGCTGGTTTCCATGATGTCCGTTTCATGCAGCATGATCGGGGGCTGCTCGATCAAAATCAGCCTGATCACGAGCTCGATATGGACGAAAACATACCGCCTGAAATCTTTGAAGTGCTTGACACACACCGGCACATCCTCCAGAAATACAAAAAGGCTTTGGGATTCAGACTATATCTTGCTGAAAAGTAGTGCAGCCGGGATATTCGTACAAACTGTTCTCCTTCCACTATCATAAAGTACAGGGTAATGATAAATTGGAGGGATCAAAGCATGAGCCAGAATTATTATAATATGTGCTGCCGCTACAGAGGACAGAACGTTCGGATCAATGACAAGTTCGGAAACGTGCACTCCGGCAAAATCGTTAATGTTACACGGAGCCGGGTATTTATCCAGCCGAACGGCCCCCGGCCGGCAGGATCATTTGGGATGGGATTCTATAGAGGATACGGACCATACTCTTACTATCCTGCCTATGGAATTGGATTAGGGTTCATCACTGGTCTGGCAATTGGCGGCTTATTGTTCTGGTAAGGTGCCAACATAAAAAGGGACTGCTGGTTCAGTCCCTTTTTTCTATGGCCGCAGCCAGGATTTGATAAATGGAAACCATCTCGTCCAATTTTATGCGGACGAGCCCGCTGGATGAAGGTGCGGCGAATTCCTGTACATCTTTATAAAGGCGTTTGTCCTGAAATCCCCAAGGCGCTTTTTTCTGCCCCCTGTATTGCAAGTATACACCCTTTCCCACAAAACAGACTGCTTTTGGCCTGTACGTGCCGATCTTCTCAATCAGCTCATCCCTGCCTTCCGCATACTCTTCTTTCGTAATTTCTGCTGCGTCCTTAGTCGGTCTGTGAACGATGTTAGTGAATCCGTAGCCCTTGCTGAGCAGCGACCGGTCTTCCTCCGGTCTGTACAGCCTGTCTGTTAATCCTGACAGAAAGAGGATTTTCCAGAAACGGTTCGTCGGATTCGCATAATGATGACCCGTCCTGCCGGATTGGATGCTTGGGTTAAAACCCGTAAACAGGATGGACAGGCCCGGTTTGATGAGATCCATCTCCCTTTCCATTCCATCACCTTCTATATTTTCTTCGCCTGTTCAAAAAACTCCTCCAGGGTTAGATCATGTTTATTTAGGATCGCGGCTGTTTTTTTCCCCACGTACCTTAAATGCCAAGGCTCATACATAAATTCGGTAACCTCTGTTTTATCATTTTCATATCGGACGATGAACCCGTATTTGTGGGCATTTTTTTTGATCCATTTACCCTCAGGGACCTCTCCGAACTTTTCTGTGATCTCAAGGTTTACGCTTCTGCTGGAGATATCCATGGCGAGACCCGTCTGATGCTCGCTTTGACCTGGCAAAGCAACTGCCTGTTCTGCTTTTTTTTCCCCTTTTGCGGCAATTTCCTGATTTAAGATATTCCCTTGCCTGTCATAGGAACGGAAACCGGATACCGCAAAAAGCTCAATTCCGCTTTTCTTAGCCCCGCTGAACAGACTTTCCAGAGCGGCGGCTGCTTCTTTGCGGATGTATTTTTGGGGTACATCGGCGTCTCCAAAGGAAAATGGAACATTTGGAACGACCAGATCCGCCGGCTTATAATCGACCGGAAGCGTGAAGTCTTTGTTCACTAGAACGAGGATGTTTTCAGGGTTTGTTATAACCTGGCTGCTTCCTGCCGTTTCAATTGTGTTAAAATATTTCCCTTTTAGTTCAAAGTCATCGGGAGTTTTCGTTTGTGTTTGATTTTTAGTATGCTGCGCCTGCTCTGTCTGCGTTTTTTCTTCCGGTGAAAACGTGCAAGCACTGGAATACAAAAACAGCGGTACAATGGCACAGATCAGCTTCTTCTTCATTTGTTACGACCACCTAAATCGTTAAGTTTCTTTTTGTAAGCAGTGTTTATTGTACCATTATCGCCACAAAATCCAAAAACTATATTTTACAATTTTCGACTTATTCCGCCATCCAAAATTCCTGTATTAAAAAAAATCCGGGAATGCTCCTGCAAGCATTTCCGGATTTCAGCATTACTTTTGAATAGCAGCCTCCAGTGCCACTTCGATCATTTCATTGAAAGTCGTTTGCCGTTCTTCTGCAGTCGTTTCTTCTCCTGTCAGAATGTGATCGCTGACCGTAAGAACAGACAATGCTTTCCGGCCAAATTTGGCAGCGAGTGTGTAAAGTGCGGATGATTCCATTTCGACAGCCAGCATCCCATACCGTGCCCACTTCTCCCAATCCGCGTTTTCATTATAAAACTGGTCCGCTGTAAAGACGTTGCCGGCTTTCAGCTTCAGACCTTTTGCTGTTCCTGCTTCATAAGCTTTTCTCAATAAATCGAAGTCTGCAGTAGGTGCATAATCGATACCGCCAAAGGTCATTCTGTTCATTTGTGAATCGGTGGATGCGCTCATAGCGAGGATGACATCTCTGACGTTTACATCCTTTTGGATGGCACCGCACGTTCCGACGCGGATGAGCTGCTGCACATTGTAGCTCTGCATCAGTTCATGCACATAGATGGAAATAGAAGGGACACCCATTCCGGTTCCCTGAACAGAAATCTTTTCTCCCTTATAGGTGCCTGTGAACCCGAGCATTCCACGGACCTCATTGTAGCATTCAGCGTTCTCCAAAAACGTTTCTGCTATATATTTTGCTCTGAGCGGATCGCCGGGCAGCAAAATCGTTTCAGCAATCTGTCCTTCTTTAGCTCCAATATGTACGCTCATGTACAAACCTCCTGATGCTTCATTTTCAGCACATGGTGCCGTACACTTATTTTACTGTTATTGTACGCACTATGGAAGCTGTTTTCGGGAAAGATACTTCGGTTTAATGACAAGCAGGTTCCCTCTGACATCATACTTTTTCAGGCTCTTAACATATTTGGCAAACATCCAGGCTGCGAGCAGATAAAACGGAAAGTAAAGGAGCGAAACGTTGATCATTTCAAAGAAATACATGGAGAAGCCGTTAAATTCATGAAACTTACTGTAGAAGACAATATCGGAGAAGCTAATGAGCAAACTAACGAAGTACAGGTTCAGCAGATGAAAAAGCACCTGGCTTTTTCCTTTGTAAAAAAGCTTTTCCAGCTCTTTTTTGACGAGCAGCGCGGAAACGGTTGAAATGATCCCCAGTACACAAATGATGAAAAAAAGCATTACCAAATCCCCTTTGTTTGGAGGTAGTCTAAATGGGCAAGAAACACCGAAACCGGGTCAATGCACCTAAGAAAAACAACCATATCCCTCCATCTGCGATTGAAGCGGAACAGGAAGCACATGGAAAGGAACAGAGCGCCGGGAAAAGGAAAAACAGTCCGGGCAGTCATTTATAATGTGTACAAGCAGCGAAAGAACCATTCGCTGCTTGCTCTAAAAATCTATCGAACGTGAATCCGGCTGATTTTTTTCCAGCCCCCGGAATGAAGCCTGTAATAGGCAAGCTCTTTATGTTCTTCGCTGACAGAAACGATATCCCCTGTCCGGATGAACCGTGCACTGCAGTTTTCTGGAAAGGTGTCCTGTACGCTGAACATCCTGAACGTTTTTTCCAGGACAGAATAATGATCCTTCGCTTCAAGCTGAAGGGTACAGACCGGCTTATACCCTTTCATTTCTCGGAACTCCGGGCTTTGA
Organism: Metabacillus mangrovi; assembly: GCF_009711125.1. Classification (GTDB taxonomy): domain Bacteria; phylum Bacillota; class Bacilli; order Bacillales; family Bacillaceae; genus Metabacillus_B; species Metabacillus_B mangrovi. The sequence continues at coordinate 228,652 of NZ_WMIB01000001.1, forward strand.
AAAACGGTTACTTCCATCATGCGCAGTTTTTTCTTCATTAATACCATCTGCTGTCTCATCTTGATCCCCTCCGCATTCTTTTATCTACATATTTGCTCTTACGGGGGCAAAGTCCTTCTTCTAAAAACAGCTATTTTTGTCGGATGGCTGTATAAATGTTCTTGCACACGAAAAACCAGATCAATCCTGCACAGATCCCTGCACTGATATCACTTAGATAATGGACTCCGATATATACTCTGCTAAAGGAAATGCTCACAATGAAATAGGCCATCACTGAGTAGATCAGCGGTTTATGCTGAGGATAATAGCGGGCGGTCAGAAAACCGGCAAATGTGAAAAATGCAGCGGAGTTCATCGCGTGTCCGCTAGGAAAGCTGTAAGTGGTCTCCTTAAGAAGAGGATCATAAGAAGGTCTTTCCCGGTCAAATCCATTTTTCAGCAGCCAGTTGAAAAGCCTGGATCCTGCAAAGCAGATAAACAAAAATACGGCTTCAGGCGCAAGTTTCCGGTATGCCATGACAACAGCTGCCCCGAGCAGGAGCGGAAAGATCGTTTTTCCTGAACCAAGCTCTGTAAAAAAGATAAAATAATCGTTTAAAAATGAAGTCCTGTTATTTTCAAAAAATAAAACAATGGCTCCATCAAATGGAGTGAACCAATCCTCGCTGTAAATCACGGCCAGGATGCAGAATATGGCCAGCAGCAGCAGAACTTTCCGTATGTCTTTCATAAGCGGGCGACCTTTCTTAAAGCGGTATGCTCCTACGATACCCATTTTAAGTCGACTCTAAAACGGTCAATGAGCCCCCGATTCAAGAAAAAAAACCGGACCGCAATGGCCCGGAAGCAATAATCAGCTGTATCGCTGGATGATCTGCTGCAGCTGTGCTTTTAGCTGAGGGAGATCTCTGTCTGTGATGGAGAGACGGACTGCTGTTTCATCCATTTCAAGCATTTCTGAAAACAAACCGGAGAACCCTTTCGCTTTTCGGTCAATTTCCATCACGAGCTCTGCCCGGTCTTTTCGTATATTAGTAAAAACGATTTCCAGTTCATCAAGCTTTCCTCTGAATGGCCCTTCATAAGGATAGAATTCGAATTCCTGTACAAATGGCAGCCTTTTGCTTAGTGTAGCCGGAGCGGCCTCATTTTCCGCTTTCCTCATCTGAAAACCAAGTTCGCCTAGGGCATTGAACAGTTCCTGCTGCAGCCTGCCGGGATGGACATGAATCGCATCCTGATCGCTCGGATCGACGGCGTTTTTAATATCCAGGCCCGTATGGATCCATACTTTTGACTGCCCGTATGTAACCGGCGTATCCTCCGGAAGAAGAAAGTTAAACGGAATCTCCTTGTGTTCGTTCGGCATGATAACAAACGGCTCATTGATTTTAATTTTTGCAATTTCAGCTTGCTGGGAGTATTTCTTATCGTCCGCCTCTTTTACATAAACGGTCATGACGGAGAGGTAAATCTCTGAAATTTCCTGTTCTGTTTTTCCTCCCGTTACACCTACAATCCCCTTTACTTCTTCCCCTGCCCTTACATTCACATCCAGCAGCCTGGTATCCGCTTTGGCTGATCCGATTCCCACGCTTGCGAAAACTTTATTAAAAAAAGACATGAATTACCCTCCATTACTCGTGATCAGGCCGTGTTTCAATCAGCCTGTAAAGTGCTTTTCGCCTATCTTATACGATGCAGGATGAACAGAAGTTTCAAGTTTATCATACATTATTTTATGGGTTTCAGCTGATATGACGGAGGTGATGGCATGACCAGACCGGAAAACAGCCTGGCCGCTGCCGAAATAGCGGAACTTTATGCTGAACTGAAGCATTTTTATACAGAGCCGCCTTCTCCGGTCATTACTTCCGCAGATGAACGGGCTCTTATTCAATCAATCCGGGGAAGAACTTCTGAAAGGAACCGGACGAACCTTACACGCACTTCCGCTTACCTGGAGTTTCACTGTGCCTGTCCGGAAATTCACTGGGCTCTCCTCGCTCACCTTGTTTCCAGAAACGGCGGATACAGCATGACGGATCTTCACGCATCCCATATCGGCCCTTTGCTGAAAAAATCAGAAAAGGAAGAGCTTTTCAGGCTCCTGGAAACCATCAATGCCTCCATCTTTGCAGATGCCTATCCGCAGCTCCTTTTGTACGAAGAAAGCAAAAAACGGGGCAGAGATCTATCTTATCTCCTTCCCGCTTTCCGGGTTTCTTCATTTATGATTCCAATTTGGACCGCTTTTTTCAAAAGGGGAAACCGCGGTCTGCTAACCGCGGCTCTCATTACAAACGAACAATCCATGATCGAAGTGAACATGCTATCAGAACCGGAAACGATCCAGCCCCTGTTGAAGCCTAAATTTATTCTGCAGGAAAAGCTCGGGCTTACCTATGTGCTTTTTCCATATAAAAAAAGGAAAACACAAAAGAAGTTCAGTGTGACCGGTCTCTCCGTCTCAGGCTTTCAATCGCTTGATGAGCGGATACATACAGGGAAAAGACTGTATCATCTGCTGTACAGTAAACCTGCAGCCCACCAGTCTATTCTTTCATTCTGTAAGCAGCATGCCCATACCGGCTCAAGAGCCGATTATTGGCCGCACCTGTTTTCAACGGAAGAGAGCGCTGTAAAAGCTGTAAGTCCATATCTTGAAACCGTATGGCCTGAAAAGCAATGGATGAAGCCCGCTGCATCTGACTGGTACAAAAAACTGGGTTTCCCTGAAGGATTTGAAACACCTGAACGGGCTGTGCTGAAGGATTTAAGCCATGAAGCTCTCTCAAGCATCCTGTCTCTCGCTCCCCTGTCAGCACTCAGCAAAAAATGGAACCGCTAATCTTTCGGGGAGGGCTGTTCCTCATCCTTTTCTTCATCAATAATGCATTTCAGCAGCAGAAAATCAAACATAATATCCGCCAGTACTTCCGCTTCCTCTGCACCGGGGATGTAGCCCCTGCCGGCTAATTCTGCATAAAAAAACTCAGCCAATTCTTCGGTATCGATGATGACTTCCGCTTCCTTCATATGTCCCGCCCCCTTTTTATCTTTATATGAAGCAGAGAACAGGCATATGTCTTTTTTAGGAAAAGCTCTTTACTCCTTTTGGAGACAGCAAATTGTTGTCATCCTTGTCCGCCAGCTGTCATAGATTTTATCAAAAGGACAAGCCCTTAAAGGAGGTCTTCATATGAATTCGATCGTTAAATGGATAGACAGTGACCGGTTTGATCAGATGCTTTTACTCGGGGTACGGGTGCTCTTTGCGTTTACCATCATTGTCTGCCTGCCATATTTCATCTGGAATGTATGCCGGTGGCTTTTTTTATAAATCAGGACGGAATCTTTTCAGGCTGTCCATCACCATGTCCATCATTTCTTTATACTCCTGATCACCAAACTGCAAATAAAGCATCCGGTAATCATTGTAGATATCAAGCAGATCATTTATAAGCTGGCCCGGGTCTCTTTTGGATTCATGTTTACCAAGGGAGTATGCAGGCTGGCTTCCGGTGCTCTTGCCCTTCGCCTCTTCCTGTGCCTCTCCTTCCGCACCTTCCTTGTTCAGCATGAGCATAATCTGATGCAGCGATTTTTCCGCTTCATTATTGCTCATGACGAGGGTCATCTCTTCTTCTGCCGCCTCAAGCCACTCACCGTCAGCTACCCGCATCAGCTCATAGACCATATCTTCCCAGCCGTCTTCGAGGTAGCGCCATATTTCCGTCCGGAGACCGACTATTTTAAAGAGATCCGTACCATATCCATTTACATGCACAAGGTCTCCGATCGCAAATTGATATTCCACTTCAATCCGCTCGATTTCAAAAATTTTGCCTTCATAGTCTTTATAGAGGGACAGGGCGCTCTCAAAGAATAAAACATCCCCGTGATTGACCTCATACAAAAAAGACTGGTTCAGCTTATAGACATTCGTTACGGTTCCGACAGTTCCATATAAAACGATCACTACTACTTCACCCATTTTGTATTTAGGATACTTCGAGGCCATGCCCGCTCTCACTCCCGCACTCTTAAAAGTTAGAATAGTATATGCGGGGCTTCTGTATTCGCATGGGCAGTTCACCCGGGGCCTGAACGGTATTCTAGCTTCCTGTGCTTGAATAGTTTTTCAGACCCAGAAGCCAGACCGAATAGGCCAAAGCCATGGCTGCGGCTGCCGTGATGGGCGCAGCGGCTGCCACGTAAGCATATCCTTCGCGGTCAAGGAACCAGGCTGCTGGCAGAAAAGCCGTAAATCCGTACGGAATGATCCATGTCAGGAAAAATTGCAGCCCTTTATGATAAATGGTCAGCGGAAATCTTGCGAACTCACTCAGATTGAATACAGCCCATAAAACGGGCATACTGTCTGTCATCCAGAAAGACAGCGCCGCAAAAAACAGATTGATGGCGACGAATAGAACACCGCTCGAAAAAATAAGGAGTAGCAGCATCAAAATCTCGCCCGCTCCCCATGTTAAGTCCAAATGGGAAACCGACGTCCAAAGGATCACTGAACCAATCAACAGCTGTCCGAAGCCGTCCTGCTGCAGCCGGTCTGCACATACATGAAAAAATGGATTGATAGGACGGATCAGAAGCCGGTCCAGCTGTCCCGGCTTGATATATTGCCAGCCGAGCGTCCAAAGATTATCAAAAAAGATATGATGGATGGATCTTCCGCAAGCAGCAATCGCATAGATAAAAAGAAGTTCGTAAAACGTCCATCCATTCAAGTTTTGGATATGCCCGAACACAACGGAGAGAAAAAACACACCGGCAAATTGCTGAAGGGCCACAGAAAGGATTCCGATCAGAAAATCGACGCGGTATTCCATCATCACTTTCAGGTGGTTTTTCGCAAATAAGTAATACAGTCTCGCATATCTCCGCAAATAGCTTCACCCCCCGAAAATAGTTACCTTTCGAACCGCCAGATTCCACAGCACCTTCAGCAGGATAAATAAGGCCGCTGTCCAGAAAAGCTGGATGCCGATCGCTGCCCACGCGTCTGTTCCATTGATAAGCCCTGTGTATAAAGAGACCGGTGTAAACACCATCGCCTGAAAAGGAAGAAACAGCATCCCTCTTTCCAGCCAGTCCGGAAAGAGCGTCAGCGGAATGAGCGCCCCGGAGAAAAAGGTGATCACACCCTCTTTTAACACCCGTACGCCCCATACATTCACCGTCCAGAATGCCAGTATTCCAATTAGCATATCAAAGAATGTTCCGATCCAGATACCGAGCGCGGTGCTGATCAGAAACAGAATGAGTTCCTCCGCACTATCCGGAGGACTGATCTTCACAAAAAGAAAAGCGATCAGTGCCATCGGAATGGTCTCCCGAATTAAAAAGGACGCCTTTTGCCCAAAATCCATAAAAATCATTTTAAAAAGGTAATCATATGGACGCATTAATTCAATGGCGATCTGCCCCTGCTTGATCTCCTGTGCCAGTTCATTCCCTGCTCCGGAGACGAACCCCTGGACAAACATGGCGATGATGACATAAGTCAGCATCTCCTGCAGGGAAAGCTCCTGAATGGAAGACTGATTGGCGTATACCGCATTCCAAAAATAAAACATGATCAGGATCCGGAGGACAACAGAGACCATGCTTGCCCAATACCATGCAGAATACGCCGCGCTGATCTGCATGGATGATTTGGCGAACATCCAATATTTTCTCAAATGAAGCCCTCCTTCACAGACCGCGGTTATAGATTTCTTCCACAATCGTTTCAATTTTCGGATCCTGGATCGATAAATCTGTAATTTTATTCAACTGCAAAACGGCGGATATAACCTCCGATGCTTTCAGTTCATGATGGGAAAAGGACACAATCACCTTCTCGGTTCCTTCCCCATTTTCAAGCACCGCCTCCGCTTTGCTGCTGATGGAATCCGGCAATGCAAACGCTTGTCCCGAATCGAGTTCAAAATGAATTTCCCGCTTGGCAGAGAACCGGTCTTTTATTTCCCGCAGGCTGCCATCATATAAGATCGCTCCTCCGTCAATGATGATGATGCGGCTGCAGATTTCCTCAATGTCCTGCATATCATGGGTCGTCAGCAGGACCGTTGTACCCCATTTAGCATTCATCTCACGAATAAACTTACGAATTTTTACTTTTACAGCCACATCAAGGCCGATGGTAGGTTCATCGAGGTAAACCACTTCCGGTCTGTGGATAAATGCGGCTGCAAGTTCGCATCTCATCTTTTGCCCCAGGGAAAGCTGTCTGACCGGTACGGGAAGAAGGGCGTCGAGCTGCAGAACCTCAGTAAACAGCTCCATCGTCTCAGAAAACTGTTCTTCCGGGACTTCATAGATCTCTTTCAGGAGTTGAAAAGATTCCCTTACCGGTATATCCCAAAACAGCTGGGTTCTCTGTCCAAAAACCGCCCCGATCTGCTTTGCGTTTTCTTTTCTCCTTTTATAAGGAATGATTCCGTTTACCCGCACCTCACCAGAAGAGGGTGTCAGAATACCGGTCAGCATTTTAATCGTTGTGGATTTTCCGGCTCCGTTCGCTCCTATGTATCCGACCATTTCACCTTTCTCAATTTGAAAAGAAATGCCATCCACCGCTGTTTTTTTTTCGTACTGCCTGTTAATCAGGGATTTCATGGCCCCTCTTAAACCGGGATCTCGTTTTACGAGTGTGTATTCCTTAACCAGTTGATGTACAGATATCATTTTATCCCCCCGAACATACTTTCTGTATCCGCTTACATAGTATAATGATTATTCCACAATTTGTAAACGAAAAAAAGACCGCAATTTGCGGCCTTTTCCATGATTATTTAGACGTTTCCGTTATATAAAGCTCCCATGCTTCATCGAAGACAGACATAGCGGTCAAATAGTCAGCGCTGAGCTCCAGATAATCCGAGATTTCATCATAGGCTGTGGAATATTTCGGAAAACTGTGATCCTCGTAGGCATGGTTGGCAAACCGGCTGATGTCATCTTTGGGTTTCGGGTGCCTGTATTTCATTAAATAGTGGTAAAACGACTTCATATGGATTCCCCCGCAGATTATGGCTGATTGGATACTATTATATCCTCTCCAGCGGGGCAGTCAATTCTTTCGTATTTCAGCTGAAGTCAAAATAGTTTTTCTTCAGAATTCTCGGCTCTGCCATCAGCTTTTTATAAGAGACAGAATCATCAAGGTTCGCTGTACGGATTAAATAAAGCTGGTTTTCGATTTCTTTAATGGTTTCCTCTTCCTGGTACACCATGCTGCATCCTCCGCAAACGATTGAAGGTGCTGCAGTGATTTCGATCGCACGGGTTCCATCCGGAAGCTCCCAGTACACGTCGGCTTCGGTTTTTCTTGTTTGTTCGGAGCTGCACCATTCACACGTCATGGTCTTCCTCCGGTTTCTTGAATTGGGATTGGTATTTCTTTTCTTTCAGTTCATCCCGTTTTTCCCGCTTATCCTTTAATGTCTGATGGGCCGGATTGCTGCTGTACTGGTTTCGCCTCTCGAGGCGTTTCAGTTCTGCCGGAACCAGGGTGAGTCTTGCGTCCTCATTGATTCCAGCGATGCCGGTAAGCGATTTTTTTCCTTCCAGGCTTCCATAGACCGATTCAAAATACGCGTCAGCCGTTCCTGGGACATAATTTTCAGGCTCCGGGTAAGAAGTAATCACGCCTTCAAAATTGCGGAGAACCGTTTTGGAAGGGCTCTGGGAAAGCAGATAATTCGGCTGAAGCGTAATCTTTCCTCCGCCCCCGGGCGCGTCGACGACGAATGCGGGTACTGCATATCCACTTGTATGTCCGCGCAGTCCTTCAATAATCTCGAGCCCTTTGGAGATCGGCGCTCTGAAGTGGCCGATGCCTTCCGAGAGATCACACTGGTAAATGTAGTAAGGCCTTACGCGAATCATGACCAGATCGTGCATGAGTTTTTTCATGATGGCTGTACTGTCATTAATCCCGGCAAGGATCACCGCCTGGTTTCCGACCGGCACCCCTGCATCGGCGAGCATTTCACAGGCTTTCTTTGACTCTTCGGTGATTTCAATCGAGGTGTTAAAATGCGTATTCAGCCAGACCGGGTGATACTTTTTCAGAATGGCGCATAAGTTCTCTGTAATCCGCTGAGTAAACACGACCGGTGCCCGCGTGCCGATCCGGATGATTTCAACATGGGGGATATCCCGCAGGCTCTTCAAGATGTATTCAAGGATCTGATCATTGATTAAAAGCCCGTCACCGCCGGAAATAAGGACATCCCTTACCTCCGGAGTGTGTGCGATATAAGCTATTGCAGCGTCCAGCTGCTTTTTCGGCACTCCCATTCCAATCTGCCCCGAAAACCTTCTGCGCGTGCAATAACGGCAATACATGGAACATTGATTTGTGACAAGAAACAGGACCCGGTCCGGGTAGCGGTGGGTCAGCCCCGGCACAGGGGAATCTTCATCCTCGTGAAGAGGATCCTCTAGATCATATTTTGTTTTATACAGTTCCCTTCCAATCGGCACAGACTGCATCCGAATCGGACATTTCGGATTATCTGGATTCATGAGCCAGGCATAGTAAGGCGTGATATTGAGCGGGATGGTCTTAGCAGAAATCCTGACTCCTTCCTCTTCCTCTGGAGTCAGATTGATCACTTTCTTCAAATCATCAGCTGTCCGGATCGTATGGGTCAGCTGCCAAAGCCAGTCATTCCACTTTTCATCCGGTACATCCTTCCATAAGCTGATGTCCTTCCAATGCCGGTCAGGTGTATAAAGCTTCTGGGCCATCGGTTTCCCCCCTTTTGCTTTTACATACATTCAATGCATACAGTCTCGGAAAGTTGCCTGGCTTCACTTATTTTGATAAATCCTTATACCAGAGATTCATATTCTCGAGTCCGTCTCCTATATAGCAATTGTTAAGCAGCCTGCCTCCATACATGTAGCCGGACTGATAGAGCGACCGGTTCATCCCGAACGATCCTGCTCTTGAAAGGGAATAGGCGGAGTATATTTCCATTCCCGCCAGTTCTTTTTCAAGAGCTGTGATTAACTGCTTAAGCAGGCCCTGATTTCGATAACCTGGGAGGGTCGCGCAATCGGAAATTTCCGCGTTCCGGTTTACAAAATCGGTCTCTGCCGAGGCAGCACTTACTGTCTCCCCTTTTTCTTCCACGATCATATAGACCGTTCCCTCTTCCATCGAATGCAGGATATAGTCCGGGTCTGCTATAGGAACCGGATAAAGAGTGAACATTTTTTTATAAAAGGAAGAGAGGGTTACCGCATCTTCCGGCAGCGCCGCTCTCACGCGGGCATCCAGTCCGGAATCCGACTCTCCTGTAAAAAGTGTGCAGGCATCACGGAGAATCCGGTCTTCTTCCTTCCAGCGGGTTGTTTTTCTTCTCTCTTCTGAAAAAAACATCGCAAAGAACCAGCACGTCTCCCCCCTGAAATAAAACGGATCTGCACCCTCTGCATGCATTCCGGTCTCAAATGCTTTAAGGCAGTCTGAAGCCTTTACTTTCCAGATCAGCTTATTCACTTTACGGGACTCGCATTCTTCTATCAGGCGTTCTGCAAGCACCTTGAAATTTCCTGAATAATCATCCACCCTGCACCGGCTGTTGTAAGTGTCAAAAAAGACTGCTGCTTTTCCTTTCCCTTCAACTCTTATGATTTCTTTCATCCTAATCCCCCTTCCGCCCGGGCATCTTAGTCCGCCCGGCACCAGTTCAGGGCGAACAATGCCATAATTTTGGCCGATTCCATCACATTTTTTATTGGAATATACTCATTCGGATGATGGGCGGTTTCTGTAATTCCAGGTCCGAACACAACGGTTGGGATTCCTCCTGCAGCTGCGAGCATCCCCCCGTCCGTTCCCCACGGCGAAGCTTCGAGAACCGGGTCTTTTCCAGTAACCGTCCGGCAGCTGGAAGCAAGACCCTTAACTAGCGGATGGTCCGGCTCAAGGCTGTTTGGGAGCCATCGCGCCCCAAACCATTGCAGGCTTACCGGATGCTCTTCAAACCATGAATCGTGCTCCGGCAGCCTGCTGAGGTACTCTTGCACTTCTTTTTGGACCTCTTCCGGCTGTTCGTCTGGTGCTATACCGCATCTTCCTTCGAGAATGACTTCATCCGGAACAGAGGATGGCCACGTTCCGCCCGATATTTTCCCGATGTTGATCGGGACGGGAATCGGAGTAGCGGAATAAAGAGGATCGGTGATTCGTACGTTGCGGAGCTTCTCAAGTTCACGGAAGCAGCGGATGACGATCATCGCCTTCTCAATGGCAGAGACGCCTTCATATCTCGTTCCGCCATGGGCTGATTTTCCTCTCACGGCCACCTTAAACCACATCGACCCCTGCTGTTTCGGGAAAATTTTCATTTTCGTCGGTTCGGGGATAATGGCTCCATCTGCACGGTAACCGCGCAGGATCGCATCGAGCGTACCGGCTCCCCCGCTCTCTTCCTCGATCACGCTTTGAAAGATCAGATCGCCCTTCAGCTCAGCCCTGCATTTGACCAGTGCCTCAATGGCCATCAGCATTGCTGCATTTCCGCCCTTCATATCTGATGTCCCCCGTCCATACACCTTTCCGTCCTCAAACTTCGGAGTATACGGGTCATGAACCCATTGAGTCGGGTCCCCTTCCGGCACCACATCGATATGGCCGTTAAACAGGAGCGACTTTCCCCCGCCGCTTCCCTTCCAAACAGCAGCAATATTTGGACTTTCTTTAAAATTCGTCCGGGTGGATGAAAAATGTTGGTGCTGGACGAGCTTTTTGCCTCCAGGCTCCCACACATCGATGCTTAACCCGATTTGCCGGCATTTTTCAAGGACAATCGCCTGTGCTGCCGCTTCGTTTCCCTGTGTGCTTGGCTGTTCGACGAGCTTTTGGAGGAGTCTTATTGCGCGGTGCTCATTTTTGTCAAGCCATTGGCAGATAGCCGCCTGTTGCTGATCCATGCCCTCATCCTTTCATGATTCCGCTTTTAGTTGCGCAGCCGTGCAATCGGCCACTTCCTGAAGCGTAAAAGGCTCCATGACTTCGGCAAGTAAAAGTCCATTCTCCGTTACATCGATCACTGCCATATCGGTGATGATGCGGCTGACACACCTTCTCGCTGTCAGCGGGAGTGTGCACGTTTCGACGATCTTCGGCCGCCCATTTTTATCAAGATGGCTCATGACGACAATCACTTTTTTCGCTTTTTGGGCAAGCTCCATTGCGCCGCCCATCCCCGGTATCGTTTTTCCCGGTACAATCCAATTCGCGAGATCCCCGGCTTCGCTGACCTGAAGGGAACCAAGGATAGTCAGATCGATTGCACCGCTGCGGATCATCCCGAAGGCAAGAGCTGTATCAAAATACGACACACCTTTCGCTTCTGTCACCGGATAGCCGGCCGCATTGCAAAGCTCCCACTCCTCCTTTCCGGGAGAAGGCTCCGCTCCGATTCCGAGAATCCCGTTCTCTGCCTGGATCATGACCGGAAACCCGGCAGGCAGGAAATTCGGAACGAGGGATGGTATACCGATTCCGAGATTCACGACCATGCCTTCTTTGATCTCTTTTGCAGCCCGCTTGGCGATTTTTAGCTTCATTTCTGCTCCCATACCCATTGCCAGTTCACTCCCCTGCTTTGCACGACCGTCTGGATAAATAATCCAGGTGTAACGATCTGATCTCCCGGCAGCGACCCTGCCGCAAGAATTTCCTCCGCCTCTGCAGCTGTGTAATCTGCCGCCATCGCCATAAGAGGGTTCATATTCCGTGCACTTTTACAGTACGTCAGATTCCCCCACTCATCTGCAGCCCCGCAGAAGAGTATCGCAAGATCGGCGCGTATTGCCGGCTCAAGCAAATATTCCTTCCCCCCGGTATGGATGATCTGCTTGCTTCCCCTGACTTCTTCTATATCGATGCCGATATCGGTCAGAATCCCGCCAAGGCCTGTACCGCCTGCCCGGATTCTTTCAGCGAGTGTTCCCTGAGGGGAAAATTCGACCTCAAGCTTCCCTTCTGTCATCAGCCTGCCTGCCACAGGGTTTGAACCGATATGGGAGGCGGTCAGCTTCCTCGCCCTCCCAGCCGTGATCAGTCTCCCCGCTCCAATTGCCGGAAAGCCGGCATCGTTGCAGATGATATGAAGATCTTTCACTCCTTTTTCCAGGATGGCATCGATCAGGGAGGGAGGAGAGCCAACACCGCCGAATCCCCCAATCATGATCGATGAACCATCCTGAATGCAGGCTATCGCTTCTTCTATGGACCGGGTTTTATTCATGCCCTCCATCTGGTACCCCCTCCCTCTGCTCTGCCCTGAAAGCGGAACAGGCTTTCGTGAACCGCTTCATGAATTCAGCCAGTTCCCTGTCATTTATCGTCAGCGGCGGTGCAGCAATTACCGCATCCCCGTCTCCCCCTTCAACGCCTGCACTGGCGGGATAAAGCAGAAGACCGTTTTTAAATGCCAGCTCGATCAGCCTGGCTCCTGCCGCCTGCTTTTTCAAAAATGGCTTCATGGATGCCCGATCCTGTACCAGCTCGATCCCGATCAGCAGCCCTTTCCCTCTTACATCGCCAATGAACGGTTCATCAAGTTCTGTAATCATCGTCTTCAGCCTGTCTCCCTGCTGTTCAGCGTTAAGAATCAGATGATTGTTTTCGATATACTGCAAGACAGCTAGAGAAGCTGCCGCTGATTGAGGGTTGGCGCTGTAGGTGTGTCCGCTCATAATGCTCCGGCTTCCCTGCAAAAATGCCTCCATCACCCTGTCAGTAGCTACAACTGCGGCGATCGGTGCATACCCTGCCCCCAGCCCTTTCCCGAGTACAGCAAGGTCAGGCTGACAGTCCCAATGCTGAATCCCAAGCACGTTTCCCGTCCTGCCCATCCCCGTCATCACTTCATCTGCGATAAAAAGGATTTCATTAGCGGTGCAGATTTCCCTGATTTTTTCGTAATAACCTGCCGGGGGAACGAGGCATGCCCCTGCAGCTCCGACAATAGGCTCTGCGATGAAAGCCGCTATATTCTGCCTGCCTCTTCTTTTGATGGACCGCTCCAGATCTTCTGCACACATGAGGCCGCACTCCGGATAAACCTTTCCGAACGGGCATCTCGCACAATACGGCGGCGCAATATCGGGCACCCCTGACATATGGTATTGAAAACGCTCTCTCCTTTCAGGAAACCCGGAGAGGGACAGAGCCCCCATCGTAATGCCGTGATAGCTTCTCCATCTTGACAGGACGATAGTTTTAGAAGGCTCTCCTTTTTCCTGCCAATACTGGATCGCCATTTTCATCGCGGTCTCTGCTGCTTCCGAACCGCTGTTAACAAAAAAACTGTGGTTCAGATCACCCGGAAGCCACTCGGCGATCTTGGCCGCCAATGCTTCCGCAGCAGCACTTGTAAACTGAGATCTGTATACAAACGATATTTTCTTAGCCTGGGTATGCATGGCTTCAGCCACTTCCTTAATTCCATGGCCAATGCTGCACGTGATCGCACCCGAAGACCCGTCCAAATAGTCCCTGCCGTCTGCCCCGTACAAATAAACGCCTCTCCCGAAAGATATTTCCGGGAGCTTTCCGCCGATCTGAGGTTTTATCAGGTAACTCCTGTCCACCCTTCCCCCGCCTCCTGCCCATACTCTTTTTCTACTATATGAACCGCTGAAGCGGTTTATATCAGGAGGATGAATGGATTTTAAGGAAACCCGGTTTTCCTTTTCTGAAAAAAGCCGGCTGATGGAGGGTTCCCTTTTCAGCCGGCTTTTTATCTGTTCAATTGGTTTCGGACATCAGCGGTGCAGACCATTCAATCTTAAAACCACGCTCTTCAAACTTCTTGGTGTTCTGGCCGAAAGCTGTTAAAAATTGATAACGTAAAAACAGCCGGATAGACTCCGGCTGTTAATCGCTCCACTCGATTAAGTTGGGATGCGGATCGAGAATGGATTCATACTGCTCCTTAACACCATACAGATAATCCGGATCGAGCTTTCTGTAACGCTCGTATTTTGCCACCCGGTCAGCCTCTCTCGCCCATCCAAAGTGCTTGATGCGGATGGAAGAAAGGCCGTTAGGCTGCTGGAAAATGTTCTCTGGGAAACGGCCGCAGTGCAGAGCACTTTCTTTCCATTGATACGGAAAGTCTCTTTTATATTTTAATAAAAACGGTCTGTAAAACTGGTGTGCCCTCCACATCGGGTCTTCCCGGTAGTGCGTTTCACTCCAGAAATCAAACAGGCGAAAAGAAAACAGCTCGTAATCCTTGCTTTGCGTCAGCTTGCGGAGATCTGGGCAGAATCCGGTTTCAAGCATCTCATCAGCGTCCAGGCTCAAAATCCAGCCCGGATCCGTCGCGATCGTCTCCTCCCACTGCTGCCGGCGTAGGGTGATTTCATTGCTGAATCTTGATTCAACATTATGCACAATTAAATGCGGCACCCCGCTTAACCCTTCGCGGCAGATATCCGCTGTCCGGTCTGTGCTTCCGTCATTAATGATCACTGCATAATCAATGCATGGGGCATGATGTTTCAAGACGTCTTTCAGATACCGGTTTTCTTCATTTTTCACGACCATCGAAAGGGTAATCTTCGGTTTTTCAATCACTTTGATTCTCGGCTTCCTATGCACTTTCCTAAAAAACGCTTCCGTCCCGCCCAGATCGGAATCCCTGTAAATATGGTATGGAGGATAGCACGTATCTGCCCAGAGCGATAGTCCGAGCGCTGCCGCACGGATCGAAAAATGTCTATCCTCTCCCCAAAAGGATAAGTTCGGTATTTCCTTAAACGCGACCCCTTTTTTAAGAGCATTCAGCGAGAGCAACGTGCACGCTCCGAGTCCGCCGACTTCGTATTGCCCAGGCACCTTCATCTGATTGATAAACTCGTGAAAGCGGGTGTTCGACTCTTCCGGACTGAGCTCTTCGTTTCTCCCTTTCCGGTATTGCGTGTATTCATCTGAGAGCCAAACTTGCGGCTGCTCCATTGCATACGGCTGCCACTTCGTCCAGAACACCTCTGAAATAATGTCTTTATCCTGGGCGATCAGATGACGGATTGTCTCTGGATAAAGGAGCAGGTCGGAGTCTACGAGAAAAAGATAATCATATTCGTTCTCTGCCGCATGACTGATGATGGAATCTTTAAATCCCGCCACCTTCCAAACGAGGTGCTCATTCCAGTAATGAGTAGCATCATCTTTTGCGTAATAGTCGCTGAAGGAGGACGGCTGGATCAACGTTCTTGGCGTTTTTTGCTGAAAATCCTGCAACAGCCTGGAGGAACCAGGGGCCGTATTATCATCGATAAAGTAATAATCAAGCATGATTCCAGCAGAATCCAGATGTTCTAGCGAATACAGAAACTCTTCCAGTATTTCCGGCTTCTGATGAATGGGGCTTCCGACGAGAACTTTTTTCACGATTCACCGCCTTCCTTTTTTAACTCTTCAAGCTGCTGAAAGTAGTTTTTGTTGTACAAATACTGTTTGCTGTCCGGGCGGATGGCGCCGGCCAGCTCATTATGGCGGTATGCCGTCTCATGATCGCCAAGACGGTCATAGCAGACACAAAGCTGGAGGTGCGGAATGTAACCGGAATACGCATGGTTGTATATGCCCCACGTATCTGCGGGAACACCGTTATCGAGTGCCTGTTTGTACCAGTGAATGGCAGCAGGATAGTCTCCCTTTTCAAAAAACGTATAAGCGAGCCGGCAGCAGAATTCCGGCCTTGGAACACCGTACGTAAAGGAACGGAGAATGCTGACGGTCATTTTTTCATGGTCTCCCGTTTCGTGATAGCAGTCTGACAGCTTGCCGCAGGCCGAGATGTTATCCTCTATCCAGCCCTGACCGCCTGCAAGAAATTTTTCATAATATTCTATCGCCCGCTCGAACAGACCGTGGTCCTTCAGCTCATTTGCAAAGTAATACGTATCCCTTGGAGAAAATTCCTCCCCCTGCTTCAGCCGGTTTTCATAGATGCGGAGATTTCGGTCTGAATCATGATGGATGCTCGCATGTGTAACGGCAATATCACTCATCTCAATGTGTCCGCCAACCTCCAGGAACTCATGTACGGGCCCGATCCACCTGAAGTTCCGGCTTCTTTTTACCAGACGGTTTCTCCTCAAGCGAGTGACGGGGTTGCCATGTTCGTCCATGGCAAGGTTGTAGAACATCGATACAGAATCTACTGAAGGATTCAGTTCTTTTTTCAGCTTTTTAAACTTTTTCCGGTCTCCCTCAAGAAAAACATCGTCCGCATCCAGCCAGAGAATGTATTCCTTTGTTGCTTTCTTGAAGGCAAAATTACGGGCTTTTGCAAAGTCATCCACCCATTTGAAGTCATACACCTTTTTCGTAAATCTGGAAACGATTTTCTTCGTGTCATCCGTAGAACCGGTGTCGATGATAATGATTTCATCTGCAATCCCCTTCACCGATTCCAGGCATCTGGCAATGACATCTTCTTCGTTTTTAACAATCATACATAAACTGATTGTAATCATGAGCGGTGATCCTCTCCTCTATAAATGCTGACTAAATGATTTTTAATACGCTCCGATGCCCGGCCGTCTCCATACGGGTTCTCAGCCTGGGCCATTTTCCGGTAAGCTTCCGGGTAATCAAGCACCTGTTTAATGTCAAAAAGAATCCGCTCTTTCGTCAGACCAGTCAGCTTGATCGTTCCGGCACGCTCGCCCTCTGGCCGTTCCGTGTTTTCACGCGCAACGAAAACAGGAACATTCAGAGCCGGCGCTTCCTCCTGGATGCCGCCTGAATCGGTAAGGACAAGATAAGAACGCTTCATAAGATGGGTAAATTCGAGGTAATCGAGCGGTTCGGTGATCAGAACCCGTTCATGGGAATGAAGGAACTTGTGGACTTCACTGCGGACGAGGGGGTTTTTATGAACCGGAAAGATGACAGTCAACTCGGGATAGGTTTGGACGAGGAGATTGAGCGCTTCATATACACCTTGAAGCTTATGGAGATTTTCCCGTCTGTGGGTCGTAACGAGGAGGATCTTACCTTTTACATCCAGTACGGGGTTAGGTGTGAATGGCATAGATGCTGTATTTAAGAGGGCATCAATGACTGTATTTCCGATGACAATGATCTGTTCAGGTGCGATGCCTTCAGCGAGAAGATTCTGCCGGTTTGCATCCGTCACAGCAAAATGGTGAGTCGCCAGCTGATCGATCATTTTCCGGTTCATCTCTTCAGGGAACGGAGAATAGCGGTCGCCGGAACGCAGCCCCGCTTCCACATGCCCGACCGGGATTTTTTTCAAATAAGAAGCATAGCTGCTCACAAATGCCGTCGTTGTATCCCCGTGGACAAGCACAACATCCGGCTTCTCGGCATCCAGCACCGGCCCCAGTCTCATTAAAATCTCAGCACTGACGCTCTCAGGTGTCTGGACGGACTTCATTATATTAAAATCGTAATCAGGCACAAGCCCAAACAAATCCAAAACATGATCCAGCATCTCCCTGTGCTGGGCCGTGTTCACCAACACATGCCTCACTCCCGGCTCCCTTTTCAAACACTGAATCAGCGGAGCCATCTTGATCCCTTCCGGCCGGGTTCCTAAAATCGTCATCACTTTCATAACATGCTCCTTTTTCGCTTAGTGAAAGGAGTCCGCTGCTTGTAAAGACTCAAACTAGTGTATGAAAAAATGGTCTGGCCCGCCTGTAAAGAAAGCCCAAGCCCTGGCCTAAATTGGAGGGTAATTTGTTCAGGTGGAGTTTCCGGGAATGGGGCGGAAGGAAAAGGTTCGCGGCGGCAGAACGTTGGGAAGCTGCTGGGTATGTGCGGGGAATAGGCGAATGGGGAGACTTTGGGATGTGCGGGGGCTGGGGATGAGCATAACGGGGCGGATGGGACGGGGGTGCGGTTCAGCATAGTGGGGCGGAAATGGGTTTGCAGTTCATTGACTTTGCATGTGAGACGGAAGCTGGGTTTCAGCTTAATGGGAGGCGCTGCACGGGAATGTGTTCGCAGTAAGTTGGTGTTGCAGATGGGACGGGCGGGGGTTTAGCATGACGGGAGGCGCTGCACGGGAATGTGTCCTCAATACGTTGGCGGTACATATGGGAAAGGGCTGGGCTCCATCATATATCTGGTATTTTAAGCATAACCTTCCAAAAATTCAGCATATATCTTAAATATTCAGCATAAATCCTAAATTTTCAGCATAAAGGGCGGAGTTTTCATCATATATGATCTGACGGGGTCTAGTAGAAGGTGACGCCTTGGGATTAGTAAGCTCTGGAAGTCCTTTTCAGCAATTAACCTTTGAAAGTCAGCAATTAATAGGAAAAAGTCAGCAATTAATGCCTGGTAGTCAGCAATTAATGCCTGGTAGTCAGCAATTAATGTCTGAAAGTCAGCAATTACCCTTAAAAAGTCCGCAATTAAGTTCATTCTGTTCGGAATTATTGTATGAGGACAGGTAAAAGAGAATAAAAGTCCATGCAGCAGCATGTTTTACATAAAAACGGGTGAAAATGATGTGTATTTCAAGCCCTTGTAATCTTTTACTCGTCACTCGCGGATTTTTCAATCATCCAGTATGCTTATTCCATCACCTCCACCCTCTATTCCATCACCCCCGCCCCTCATTCCATCACCTCCTCCCACTATTCCATCACCTCCGCCCACAATTCCATCACCTCCGCCCATCATTCCATCACCTCCGCCCACAATTCCATCACCTCCGCCCATCATTCCATCACCTCCGCCCATCATTCCATCACCTCCGCCTTACGCAATCAAAAAAAGACAGCCAACTGGCTGTCTTAGGCGAATACTTCTTCTTTTTGTCGAGCGGGTCTTTTGGAGGCGATGTCGCGGGCGATCCAGACGCCGCATGCGCCTGCCTGGGCGAGGCCGCGGGTGATGCCTGCGCCGTCTCCTCCCACATAGAGGCCGCCGATTTCGGTTTCAAACCGGTCGGACAGCTTTGGGCGGGCGGAGTAGAATTTTGCTTCTACTCCGTAGAAAAGCGTATGCTCGGATGCGAGGCCCGGTGTTACTTTATCAAGTGCTTCTGTCATTTCAATCAGGCTTTTCATCGTATTGTAAGGCAGGGCGAGACCGAGATCTCCCGGTACTGCTTCTTTCATTGTCGGCTCAAGGAAGCCTTCTTTGATCCGGTTTGCGGTGGAACGGCGGCCTTTCAGGATATCACCATATTTCTGAACGATTAATCCTCCGCTTGAGAGGCTGTTTGCAAGCTTCGATACCTCATGCGCGTATTCGTTCGGCTGGTCGAAAGGCTCGGAAAATTTGTGCGAGACCAGCAGGGCAAAATTGGTATTATCGCTCCCAAGCTTCGGGTCTTTGTAGGCGTGGCCGTTCGCGAGCATCGTTCCGGAGTGGTTTTCGACGACTACATGTCCGGAAGGGTTGCTGCAGAACGTTCTGACACGCGTCCCGACAGATGTATTGAAAATAAACTTGCCTTCATATAAATGTTCATTGATTTCCTGCATGACGACATTGGATGTCTCTACACGGACACCGATATCGACTTGATTGCTGATCATGGCGAGTCTCCGTTTTTTTAGGATGCTGCCGAGCCAGGTAGAGCCGTCGCGGCCCGGGGTCACGATCACTCTGCCGGCATGGATTTCTTCGCCGTTTTTGAGCAATATGCCCTTCACTGTATGCTTTCCATCTTCTTTAACGGTGATCAGATCTTCCACTTCTGTTTTAAATTGCATATCGATTTTTTCTTTTAAGTATTCATAAATGCTTTTCAGGATTTCAAGGTTTTGCTCTGTTCCGAGGTGGCGGACCTGAGCGCGAAGGAGCTTCAGTCCCGCTGCATAGGCTCTTTTTTCAATATCCTTTACCTGTGATGTCAA
Organism: Metabacillus mangrovi; assembly: GCF_009711125.1. GTDB lineage: Bacteria > Bacillota > Bacilli > Bacillales > Bacillaceae > Metabacillus_B > Metabacillus_B mangrovi. Next base: position 248,569 of record NZ_WMIB01000001.1, read on the forward strand.
CGGGTCGGTGATGGTATCTGTCGCTCCGTGCTTCAGGTTAATGGAATCCACATATTTAATTAAATCGACGACCGTGCTCTCAGGGAGATAATCGGTCATCCAGCCCCCGAATTCACTGGTGATGTTGAATTTTCCGTCTGAATAAGCACCTGCTCCTCCAAATCCGTTTGTGATGGAGCATGCTGGAAGACAGCCTGAGAAATCTTTCTTGCCAGCCGGCGGCGGGCATTTCTCTATTTTTTTCTGAAGAATCGGACAATTCCTCCGATAAATGTCGTGACCTTTGTCGATCAGCAGGATCTTTGCCTCCGGCAGAAGATTGTTTAGTTCATATGAAGCAAAGATGCCTGCCGGCCCTGCTCCTACGATGATCACATCATATATGCGTTTCAAGGGAACCCCTCCGATAGTTGTTTTTCAATAACCCTTGGCAAATATATCAAAGTAAACCGCTTCCGTCAACCATAAAACGAACTATTATTAATAAATTTAATTTTAATGTTCGTGTTTAAAGAGGGCATAAAAAAGAGCCTCTGCGGGCTCTCTTTGTTTTGTCAGCAGCCGATGTAAGCTGCTCCAACGATAATCAAAAGGATAAACAGAACAACAATTAGTACAAATCCGCTTCCATATCCGCCGCAGCGGCCGTGTCCAGCGTAACCATGGTAACCGTACATGTAAAATCCCTCCATTTGCTGTAGTCAATCATAGCCTATGCAGCATGAGGGTTGTTTCGTTTGTGTGAATGCCTAATTTTTCACAGCCATTAACCTGGTTAAATTTTATTTACAGCAAATGTTTCGCTGACTGCTGTGGATGGAGGCCCGGCAAACTGCTCCGAGATAATGCTGATATCACAGAGGGAAACGGTTGCGGGGAAAAAGCCAGGAATTGGATTTAGCGAGACCGTGTCATGTGTCAGACGGCCGACAATGCCGATGATGGCTCCTCCCGTCGTTCCGAGGAGAACGGTGCGCCCTGTCAGCCTTTCCAGTTCTTCCTTGATTCCTTTCGTACAGTGGACCGGATACCCGGAACTGCCGTATTTTGGAAGGTATGCGTTATGCGTTTCGCGGCCGTAATGCTCTTTGCAGCACCGGATTTCTTCTTTCCACGAATGCTTCCCGCATGTGCAGTAATCTTCCTGCCACGAATGCTTCCCGTACGTGCAGTGATCTTCCTTCCACGCATGCTTCCCGCATGTGCAGGAATCTTCCTTCCACTGATGCTTCCTGCATTTGCAATGATCTTCCTTCCACGCGTGCTCCTTGCAGCAGCCGTCTTTCATGCAGTGTTCCTTACAGCTGCATTCTTTGCAGCAGCAGTGTTTTTTCTTCTCGGGCATTCCGTTATACATGTGATCCCTCTCCTTTTGACTGTATAAAACAGAACTGAACGATAGGTCATACCCCTCCATTTTGGACACATGCTCAGCCAGTTTAACAACGAGATATTTTCCGAATTTCTTTTTCCCGGGCATCGCTTATCCCTCTCTCCGCTGTGCTTTTTCCCATCATCTATTCAAAGTAGTCGTCCAGTGCATCGCCTTTAATGGTGATGCCGCTTAGGACTTCCTGCCACAAGTGATCATTGCTGTTCCATTTTTCCGTATCGGGAAATTCGAGCACGCATGTTTTTTCCAGACCCCAGTCGATTGGAGTGACCTCTTGAACGGCGGTATGGTTGATGAGGAGGATGCAGAAGTCATTGGCCACTCTCTTGGACAGCACCTTCTCGAGTTCAGCCGCTTCTTCCTGACTTCCTTCAGTCCGCACGAACAGCAGCCGTTCTCCGTTTTCCATTTTTTCAAGCGTTCTCTCGATGCGGCGGTCAAATTTCTCCCGGACCTGCGGATAGGAGGCGAGAGAGGTGAGGGTATTTCCGTCCTTTACATAAAAGTCATGATTGGACACGAAATTATAGCCATCATCTGCCACACAGATTACATCATCTCCTGCATAGCCGATGATCCGCAGGTTTTCTTCGTCAAAAAAACCGATAAACTTGTTTTTTACAAGGCGGCTCACATCTTTCAGAAAAGGCGAAGCCATCCAGTCCAGCACACCGGAAAAATTTCTTAAATTGTTTTTTTTCAGCTGTATGGAACCGAGGCAAAGATCTCCCAGACTGATAATCGCGTCATAGGAACCTTTGATGCTTTCCAGATTCATATTTCCTGATCCTCCATTTTTAAATTTTTTTGAACTCAGCTCTCTGAGTGACTTTTATAATAGTGATACGTTTCAGCAAGCCCTCTCTCGAAGGAGTACGCAGGCTTCCAGTTCAGGAAGCTGAGAGCTTTTGCATTATCCAGGCAGCTGTGGCGGATATCGCCGGTGCGTTCGGCTGAATAGTTCACACTGACTGCAGCCGAATGATGCCTTTTCATTTCATGGATCAGCTGATTGATCGAATGGGTCCTGCCGGTGCTGATGTGAAAAATTTCACCGTCACCTTTGTGCATCACTGCCACATTTGCCGCGGCAACGTCTTTAACAAAAATAAAATCGCGTGTCTGCTCGCCATCGCCATGTACATCTACGAAGCCCTTATCTGCCATGCTTTTCAAAAAGACCGCAACGACCCCGCCGTCTCCTTTCGGAAGCTGCCTTGGACCATAAACATTTGCATATCTCAGGATGGTGCATGGCACGTTAAAGAGTTTTCTGTACAGCATCATGTAGGATTCTGCGGAAAGCTTGGAGAGGCCATAGGGAGAGGTCGGATCTGCAGGATCGGTCTCTTTCAGCACATCTTCTGAAAGGGATCCGTATACAGCAGCCGTTGAGGCAAAAATCATTTTCGCACCTGTTTCCTTGCACGCTTCGAGCATGTTAATCGTCCCATGCAGGTTCACTTTCTCATCATAAAGGGGATCTTTTACCGAAAGACCGACGTCCGCCTGTGCCGCAAGGTGGAAAAGAAAGGACGGACGGATTTTTTTGACTGTTTCATACGCTTCCCTGCTGCATATATCCGTTATATGAACAAACACATTTTCATTACCGGGCGCTCCGGTCGGAGCGGGTTTCAGATCGAGGATATGAACCTCAATCCCGAGCTCCGCCAGGCTTTCCGCAAGATGGGACCCGATAAACCCGGATCCCCCTGTTACTACTGCCTTCTCCATCAAATCTTCCCTTCTATTCGCCGGATTGAACGATATTCTTTAAAGCTTCAACCGTTTTTGGATTCGGGAGTGTATACGTGTCCGGCAATGCCGTCTCAAGCCTTGACCAGATTTCCGGGTTGGCGGCAAATGGTCCTGTTCCTATAAGGCCGGCAAGCACTCCCTTGTCTTGCACAGGGGTTTCCACAATTCCGGCAAACCTTCTGTTGATTGCGTCCCAGAATAATTGGCTGGCATTCGGCATTTCTTTTACAGCACTGAAGGTTTCTTGTTTCATCCCATCAAGATTGACAGGGACTTCGTCCTGGACTGGTTCTGTCAGATTGAGAGGGGCAACGTTCCCGCTGTGCTCTTTTTCCAGAACGGGATTTCCCATTTCTGCTTTTTCCTTTAAAAGAGTCATCAGACTTTCCATGTTTGTATGGACTCCGCCGGCTTTTCCAGCGGATTTAGATGCGGCCATGGAATTCAGCAAAGCCTTAATTCTAAGCTGGCGATCGTACAGCCCTGATCCTTTTTTTTCCACGTTTGTATTACCTCCTTTTACTTGTTCATTACATGCCCGTATAAATTGATGAGCTTTCTAACCCCTGAACCAAGATCCCAGTGGATCCTTCCCCAATCTCTCGCTGCTTTCCCAAGACGTTCTCTCAAATCATCGCAATCGATCAGGGTAAGCAGCACCTCTGCCATTTTTTCAGCATTTTCCGGCGGAAAGAGGAGTCCTGTTACTCCATCCTGCACCATTTCAGGCAGACCCCCGGTTTCACTTACAGCAATCGCTTTTCCCATAAGCTGTGCTTCAATGACGGACAGCGGCTGATTCTCGATTAAGCTTGGAAGAACGAAAACATCAGCCTGCTCAAGGAGCAATGGCAAATCATCGCGGATCCCAAGAAATTTCACATCATCCCTTAAGCCAAGGACCCTCGTTTCAATGGAAAGCTCCGGCTTTTGCTCTCCGTCTCCCGCAATCCAGCAGACCCAGTCCTGATTCGTCTCTTTCATCAGGGCGAGCGCTTCCAGCAGGTAGTTTACACCCTTGAGCTCCACCAGCCTGCCTGAATATAAGATGACTTTTTTCCCCTTTGGTTTTTCGACCGGATCATTCATCTTGCTGTAGTCGTACGGAGGCATGATATAACCGTAATGCATCACTTCCAGCTGCTCTTCAGCCACACCGAATTCATCCATTAAAATGTCTTTCAGCCAGTTGTTGGCGACTACTGTCTTATCAGCACTTTGCCCTCCCATGCGTTCCAGCGCATCGTAGTATTCTTTTGCAATATAAGCATTCGGCGACTTATGAATCGTCTTCAGCTGGCGGCGGATTTCATGGGCAACCGAGCCGTGCAAAGTGGCAACTAAAGGGGTTTCAGCGGGCTTCACCCGTTCGATGCACGTTGCAGCCAGCACATCCTGTGTATGAATGATGTCATAGCCGTCCAGACCAAGATACGCAGCTCCGAGCTCAAAGCAATACCGGTGGATTTCCGTATATTCCACCAGGGAGTTTTCATAAATTTCCGGGTATTCCTGTTTGCTTACCCGTGCAGCAACGAGCGGCAGCAAATCTTCTTTTTTTATCTTTCTGTCCTGATTGACCATGTGAATGTACGTATTGTCCGCCCCGTATCCGAGCAGATCCACCTCGTGGCCGAGCGCTTCCAGGTATCCTTTTGTCTGAACCATGTAATTCCACACCCCTCCGAGATGGGGAATGGCCCAATAAGTGGCCAGCAGTATTTTCATTTTTTCAGCTCCCGTCATGCAGTTCATCCCTCTAATCCTGCTGCTTATAAGATATGGATTGGCATCATTGGATGACACCCTTTTTTACCCGCTGGAATACAATATGGGTTTATTGCTCACGGACAGAAGCGGAGATTCAGGGGCATGAAAAAACACCTGATTATCAGGTGTTCGTATAAAAAGCCAATGTATCCTTCAGAGAATCTGTGAACGAATAGGCGGGCTTCCATCCAAGCTTCATTAAAAAGGCGGGGCTGCCGGGGATGCTTGCATCCCTTTGTCCCTGGGAAGCTGCTTCGATACGGACCGCATCCGGAAGGATTTGCTTATATGTTTCTGCTATTTCCAGAATGGTACGGTGCACACCCGAGCAAACGTCGTACACTGTGCCTGCTGTTCCGTTTTCCAAAAGAATCTCATAGGCTGCAGCGGCATCTCTTACATCTATAAAATCCCGTTTTGCGCGGGGATTTGGCAGGTGCAGATCAGCGGCACCGGACTGCCCTGCTGCCTCTGCAATTTTTCGGGCAAAAGTACTGCAGACTCCCTGTGAATGACCCGGACCAATCAGGTTGGATGGCTTGGCAATAACCACATGCAAGTTGTAAAGGGAAGAAAATCCAAGTGCGGAAAGGGTTTGGAGCGTTTTACTCAGACTATAGGGGTGCGGTGGGGCTTTTGGATCCGCCTCCAATGCAGACCCTGTAATCAGGAGCCTGCAGCTGGGAACCATCTTCCTGACAGCCTCCAGAAGGTATAAAGCCGGCAGCACATTCGCTTCGATTGTACCAGCGGGGTCTCCCCACGACTTCCCGGCATGGCTCATTCCCGCCAAATGAAGGATACGGTCAGGCTTTGTATCGCTGATCATCTGGAAGACGGCTTCTTTATCCCGGAGATCAGACGGTATCCAGCGTACAGCCGGCTTATCCGGAATGCTTCTGGATGTCCCGGTCACATCATAGCCTTTCTGAGAGAAATAGCGGCAGGCATGGATTCCGGTAAACCCGCTCGCACCGGTGATCAGGATGCGGTTCATTGTCTGTCCATCCAGTGTTTAAGCTCTTTCAGCATCGTTTCGTAGGATGGAACATCATAATGCATATCTGTCCTTGTCTTAACAATCGTCCGGTCAAGCACGATTTCGCTGTCCGGCAGAATGGTGACATCCTCCTTATTAAACGTTTCCTGAAAAAGCTTCAGCAGACTGTATTTCGATATCCTGGAGGGATTGCATAAATGATACAGACCGGATGCATCCGCCTCTGCAAGCCTGTGTATCGCTTTCGCAAGCTCAAGTGTTGTGACCCCGTTCCAGAAAACCTGCTCATATCCTTTAATTTCTCCGTGCTGTTTCATAAACCAGGAGAACAGGCCGATACCATTTGCTTTTCGTTCAGGGCCGATAATTGACGTCCGGATCGTCAAGTGCGGCTCGTCATAGATCTCTCCAAGTCTTTTAGACTGGGCATAAAAGGAGGTTCCGTCAGGTGTGTCCTGTTCACTGTAATTTCCTTTCTTCCCCGAAAAAACGCAGTCTGTGCTGATATGGATCAGCTTTCCACCCTGACGGTTCAACAGCTTAACGAGCTGATGCGGCAAAATGCTGTTTGCCTGCAGCGCAGCGAGCGGCTGCTCTTCAGCCGCGCTGTTTAAAAGGCCAATACAATTGATCACCAGGTCAGGTTTAATGGCTACAATGATTTCTTCAATAGCATGAGCGTTGCTGATGTTTAAATAGATGCCCTTCGTATCGGTCCAATCTCTTGTTGTGTAGGTTACCCGGAAGGCCGGTATGCTCCCGAAGTAATCTTTTATGACGTGCCCTGCCATTCCGGCGCCGCCAAGCACGAGAATGTTCATTTACAGAAAACCGCCCCTCCGCAGCATCGCCTTGATCTCGGATTTGGACATCAGGTTATCACTGGAATCGTAATTTTCCAGTTTTACAGGTTCATAGCCAGCGTACCGTTCTTTAACACCTTCTATAAAAATAGATGGAAGAATGACATAATACTCATCGTCATAAATGATGGAGTAGGAGCATTCATAATTCGAAAGCAGCAGCTCATGGATTTTTTCTCCCGGCCTTACCCCGGTCGTTTCAATTTTCACATTTTTCTTCCCGCTCTCTTCGATCAGCACTTCGGCAAGATCCACAATTTTACAGGTCGGCATCTTCATGACGAAGATCTCTCCGCCAACGCTGTCTTTAACAGCTTTGAAGACCAGCTTAATGGCATCTTGAAGCGTCAGGAAAAAACGGGTCATTTTCAAGTCAGTAATTCCGACTTTGTTCGTTTCCGCCATCTGTTTTTTGAACACGTGGATGACACTGCCGTTCGTGCCAAGAACGTTTCCGCCCCTGATGCAGACAAACTTTGTTGCTGTTCCAAGCGTATTGGCGTGAATGATCAGCCTTTCTCCCATGGCTTTTGAGAATCCGTAAAAGTTGGACGGATCGGAAGCTTTGTCTGTAGAAATGTAAACGACGGAGCGTACGTTATTGGCGATTGCTGCATCAATCACGTTCTGTGTCCCGTGGACATTCGTTTTCAATGCTTCTAGCGGCTGTGCCTCACAAACCGGAACGTGCTTAAGAGCGGCCAGATGGAAAATATAATCGGTTCCTTTGGCAGCTTCAGCCATCGCTTCACGGTCTCTGATGTCGCCAATTAAAAATTTCAGGCAGCTGTCTTCTTTAAATTCCTGCCCCATCGTAAATTGGCTTGATTCGTTTCTCGAAAAAATCCTGATTTCCTTCGGCTTGAACTCCAGAAGCTGCCTGACTAGTTCATAGCCCCAGGAGCCTGTACCGCCTGTCACTAAGATGGTCTGGTTGTTAAACACGTTAATGGCCTCCCAAAAGTATTTTGATTACGGTATCGGATACATTCACACGCAAGTATTCTGCCGGCACTTCCCAATCCGGCGGCAGCGACATCATGTATTTCGTGCAATCGGCAATCCTGTCTTTATTGATGCCGGATAAAATATTGCTTCCGCAGGCAATCGTCTCCGGCCGCTCGGTCGTCTTCCGGACGGTGACGGCAGGAACATGGAACAAGCAGCACTCCTCCTGTACGGTTCCGCTGTCTGTCAGGACACACGCTGCCCGCTGTTCAAGATGGACGAAATCAAAGAAGGAAAAAGGCTTGTAGAATTCTACGAGGGGATGAAGCTTGATTCCCGCTTGATCAAGCCGGGATTTTGTCCGGGGATGGATGCTGCAGATCAGTCTTTTATTCTGGCTTTCTGCAGTAAGATTCAAGCCTTCAAAAATTTCCTGCAGATGCTCCTGCTGATCTACATTTTCTGACCGGTGAATGGTGGCCAGAAGGTAATCCTTCTGTTTCAAACCGAGCTCTTTTAAGATGCCGCTGTTTGAAATGTCCTTCCGGTAATAGTCCAGCACTTCCTTAATCGGGTTGCCGATGACATGGATATCTTTTGTATGGCACCCTTCTCTAAGCAGATTCTCACGGCTTTGAGCCGTATATGGCAGGTTGCAGGTCGATGCCGCATCAATGATTTTGCGGTTTTTCTCTTCCGGAACAGCGAGATCGTAGCATCTGTTCCCTGCCTCCATATGGAAGACCGGGATGTTCATCCTCTCTGCAAGAATGGAAGAAAGTCCGCTGTTCGTATCTCCTAAAACGAGAATCCGGTCCGGTTTTTCTTTTTCCAGAATGCCTTCGAGGCTGCTGAACATCTCTGACAGCTGCTCACCGAAGGATAATTGCTTATGAAACAGCTGATAATCCGGCTGCCTGATCTTTAATGATTGGAAGAAAACGCCGCTCAATTCTCTTGTAAAGTTCTGCCCGGTGTGAATGACAATATGCTTTTGGGCTAGCTGATCGAGCTTCGGTATGATCCGGCTCAGGCGGATGATTTCCGGCCGTGTGCCAAGTATGGTTGCAATTTTCACTTTCCATTAGCCTCCTGACCTGCTGAAAACTCCGCGCAAAACGCTCCTCTCTGTGCATTCCCTCTAACATATGCTCGTTCAAGCGGCTAGGAATAGGCAAAATCATTGACTTTTCTCGTTTCTTATAAAACCGTTACCTGCCTAGTTCTTATTACTGTTCTGAAAAAAAAGCCTTCTGTCGTCCGTAAACGATAGAGGGCCTTTTTATTGACTGATCTGGAAAGAGACTTAGTAGACAGAAACAACAATTGATCTTGTTTCAGCTTGTGCACTTGCCAGACCGTTTCCGGTAATATTTATCTGAATGCTGTACACAAAGGTACCCACTCCAACATCATCGAACCAAACAATATTCGGTACGTCACTAAACGTACGTGCTGCAGCTGTAGTAAACTCGAAATTTTTTGTTTCAGTAACAGTGGCGATAGGAGTGACATCCCTGAAGAGTGTCATCGTGATATTGTAGCTTGGAGTGAGTGTCACAGCATCTGTTACGATTACAACATCACACATAGTAGTAATGATTAAATCATCGTCCTCATTATCAGTAGTAACCGGGCCATTTGTAAGAACAGTAGTCGGCGTAGCTAAAGGAACAGCGACAGCAACTCCACTCTGGTTGTTTACAAACGGCACGTTATTAGGGCCAGTCGGACCGGTTACACCTGCTGCTCCTGTAGCTCCTGTTGGACCCGTTTCACCTGTTGCCCCTGTTGCTCCGAAACCTGTTGGACCCGTTGGGCCGGTTGGACCGGTAGCACCTGTCGGACCGGTAGCGCCTGTTTCTCCTACTCCTGGCCCCGTTGGACCTGCCGGACCCGTTGGACCGGTCTCACCAGTTGCTCCTGTTGCTCCGAATCCAGTAGGACCCGTTGGACCTGTTTCCCCGGTTGCTCCCGCTGTTCCAGTCGCACCCGTTGCTCCCGTTTCCCCGGTTGCTCCCGCTGTTCCAGTCACACCTGTTGCTCCCGTTTCCCCGGTTGCTCCCGCTGTTCCAGTCGCACCCGTTGCTCCCGCTTCTCCGGTTGCCCCTGTTGCTCCCGTTTCCCCGGTTGCTCCCGCTGTTCCAGTCGCACCCGTTGCTCCCGCTTCCCCGGTTGCTCCAGCTGTTCCAGTCGCACCCGTTGCTCCCGCTTCCCCGGTTGCTCCCGCTGTTCCAGTCGCACCCGTTGCTCCCGCTTCCCCGGTTGCTCCTGTTGGTCCAGTTGCTCCAGTAGGGCCGGTTGCTCCCGCTTCCCCGGTTGCTCCCGTTGCTCCAGCTGCTCCGGTGGGTCCTGTTTCTCCTGCTCCTGTTGGTCCAGTTGTTCCAGTAGGGCCGGTTGCTCCCGCATCTCCTGTTGCCCCAGTCGGACCGGTCGCTCCGGTTACTCCTGCTCCTGTTGGTCCAGTTGCACCCGCATCTCCGGTTGCTCCGACTGCTCCTGTTGCACCGGTCGCTCCAGCGGCACCTGTCTGCCCGGTTGCTCCGGCTGCTCCTGTTGCACCTGTTGCGCCTGCAGAACCGGTTGTTCCAGCGGCACCTGTCTGCCCGGTTGCTCCTGTTGCTCCAGCAGCACCTGTGGCCCCGGTAGCACCTGCCCCTGTAGGACCAGTTGCCCCTGTTGCTCCCCTGGCACCGGTTGGACCGGTCGGGCCAGTTCTGCCTCTTTCATCCCCTCTTAATTCTTCAAACACTAAACGATGGGCCGTTACGATCTGCCCTGATGCATTTTTGCCCCAAACGGAAACCTCAGTCTCTTCTTCAGCCGTTCCGCCAGTAGTAAACACATATTCGAACGCATCCAGATTGGCAAAGTAGTTTCGGGTTACAGCCTGGTTCGGATTGATGCTGATCAGTTCTTCTACATACAGTGTTCTGGATCCATTTAGCACGTAGCCGCGTATTAGGATAGACGATGAATCCGTCGAACTATTGTTGTCAATTTTGACAGTTACAAGCTGGGTGGGTCTGACCCCGCCTACCGGATTATTTTCAATCGGTCCGGTTGATAAAATCGCCATTCAGTTTTACCCTCCATTTAAGAATTTTCTTCAAACTCTTCAAATACAAGACGCTGGGAAGAAACAATGTTCCCTGACGAATCTTTCCCCCATAGTGACACTTCCATTTCCGGTTCAGCCGTGCCTCCTGCTGTCAGCAAAAACTCATACGTATCCACATCAGCAAAGTAGTTTCTTGTTAAAACTTGATTGGGGCTTATAGATACCAGTTCCTGAACATAAAGCGTCCGTGAACCGCCGATACTATATCCTTCAACTAATAGGGTTCCGCTGTTTACAGCATCCCGGTTAACCGCCTTAACTGTAAGAAACTGGGCAATCCTCCCCAATGCCCCCGATTGGTTATCTACAGGCCCTGTAGAAAATTGTGCCATTTTTTTCTCCTTTCTACGCCAGCTGAGTGCAGGTATACTTACACTCAGTACATTTTATTAAACTAAAGGAAATCTGCTTGTATTTCTGTCATATCCAGTTGAAAACAAACCAAAAACAGGCTGTCCAAAACATATCAATTTGTTAAATTTCTTTACTTTTTAATTAGATTAGCTGATCTGGAATACTCAACCTGAGGTGGCAGTGCACTTCTCCTCTCTTCGCGCCCGTCCCGCTTCTTTATGACCGGATTCAAGCACTTTCCGCTTCAATCAGCGGGATCAAAATTCATGCCATCTTAAAAACTAAACCCCGGAAGCTCTAGAGCATTCCGGGGGTTTAACTGGATTGGTTTTGCTTACAGCACCTCAGCGGACAGCCCTATCTTGTTCTCTTAAAATTTGCTGACGATGATCGAACGGCTCTGCACTACCGCTTCTAACAGCTCAACTCCGGTTACCGTAACCAGTAGACTGTAGGTGTACGTGCCCGGGGGGACATCATCGAACCAAGATATGCTTGGGTATTCTGAAAATGACCTCGTTAAATCGAAAGGAAAGGCAAATTCTTTCGTGATTGTGACAGTAGTAACGATTTCAGTGTCTCTCAGTAAATCAAAAATAATCGTATAGCCTGGTTCTGTTGAGGTCTCAGCGGTAGATGTTACCTCTATATCAGCGAAAGCATTAATGATAAGACTCTCTTCTTCTGATGTTTTGGTAATTGGGGGTGCTGTCAGAACCGTTTGCGGTGTGATCAGAGGGATAATTAAAGTTGTATTTGTCTGATTGCTGACAAAAGGAATGCCCCCGCCGTCATTACCTGAGCTGCTCAATTCATCAAAAACGAGACGGTGTGCTGCAACGAGCTGACCAGAAGCATTTTTGCCCCATACAGAGATCTCTGTTGCCGATGCCGCGGCATCTCCGGTTGTAAAAACAAATTCAAATGCGTTTACATCTGCAAAATAGTTTTTGGTAATAACCTGGTTTGGCGCGATAGCCAGCAGTTCACTAACGTATAGAGTTCTGGTGCCGTTTAACTGATAACCCTGAATCAGGATGGTAGAAGAGTCCGTTCCACTCGAGTTATCAATTTTCACTGTTACCGTCTGAGTAGGTCTGCTCCCTCCAGCCGGGCTGTTTTCGATAGGACCAGTTGATAAAATAGCCATGTGTCTCCTCCTCAAAAATCTATAAATTTGCTAAGTAACTATACAGACAGGTCCATTAAAACTTGATCAAATTTAAATTTCTATTAACAGCTGAGGCGCCATTAACGTTGTTCGCTTGCGTAACGTTCGTCCTGACCTGATAAACCGCCGCCGCATTCGCCACAATCGGAACATCTACGAATGTGTCTGCTATATCGAACCGCTGGATACCGGCGCTTGCCAGTGTTCTGTTCAGCGTTCTTGTTGAAATAAGCTGGTTGTCTCTGTATAAAAGAAAAGTTACGGAGAACGTGTTATTGGCGTTCGCATTTTCTTCTACTGCCAATGCATAATCCACTTTAATTCTCTGTCCTGCGGCAACGGAGGTGATAACCTGGGCAACAACGACTTCTATTCCAAGGGGAGGAAAGATCGCGATTGCTCCCGCGGTATTAACGAATGCCAGCTGCGGCTGAGTTCCAGTGGGTCCTGTCGGGCCAGTTACTCCCGCTGTCCCAGCTCCGGTTGGGCCTGTGGCTCCTGTGGCTCCTGTTGCTCCTGTGCTTCCCGTTGCTCCTGTTGCTCCTGTTGCTCCTGTGCTTCCCGTTGCTCCGGCTGCTCCGGTCGCTCCAGCACTTCCGGTCACCCCGGCTGCTCCCGTTGCTCCTGTGCTTCCCGTTGCTCCCGTTGCTCCGGTCTCTCCTGTGCTTCCCGTTGCCCCGGTTGCCCCGGCTCCTGTAGGACCCGTTGCCCCGGTGGCTCCCGTTGCTCCAGTGCTTCCCGTTGCCCCTGTTGCCCCAGCTCCAGTCGGACCCGTTACCCCGGTGGATCCCGTTGCTCCGGTCTCTCCTGTGCTTCCAGTCGCTCCGGTTTCTCCAGCTCCGGTCGGTCCTGTAGCTCCAGTGGCTCCCGTTGCTCCGGTCTCTCCAGTGCTTCCAGTCGCTCCGGTTTCACCAGCTCCGGTCGGTCCTGTAGCTCCAGTGGCTCCGGCTGCGCCTGTTGATCCTGTACTCCCTGTCGCACCGGTTTCTCCAGCTCCGGTCGGACCCGTTGCTCCGGTTGCACCTGCAGCGCCTGTTGGTCCTGTGTTTCCTGTCGCCCCGGTGGCTCCAGCCCCGGTCGGGCCTGTTGCTCCGGTTGCCCCGGCTGCACCTGTAGAACCTGTTGCCCCTGTAACTCCTAATTCTGAACCGAGCAATTCGTCAGAGACAAGGCGATGGGCGGTTACAAGTTCTCCGGCCGCATTTTTCCCCCATACGGACACCTCTGTACTTTCCTCCGCTGTGTCCCCTGTTTCAAAAACAAATTCAAATCCATCGAAATTTGCAAAATAATTTTTGGTGATGACTTGATTTGGAGAAACCGAGATCAATTCTTCCACATACAGGGTCCTGCTTCCGTTTAAGATGAACCCCCTTATTAGAACAGAGGAAGGATTGACAGAATCACGGTTGTCAATTTTCACCGTGACCTGCTGACTCGGCCTCACACCCCCAACCGGGCTGTTCTCAATCGGTCCTGTTGATAAAAGCGCCATTTCGGCAGTCCCTCCTAAATAAATACATGAAGCCCGGATTTAAATGGTTTGATTCAAAATCTCATCAGATACAAGGCGCTGGGAAGCGACAAGGTTTCCGGATGCGTCTTTTCCCCACACTGAAATCTGTGTAGATGTCTCAGCAGCCCCACCCGTCGTAAAAACAAATTGATACTCATCAAAATCAGCGAAATAATTCTTAGTCAGCACCTGATTCGGAAGGACCTGTATAAGTTCCAATACATAAAGAGTTCTTGTGGTTGTCAAAATGTATCCCTGAATTAGAACAGTAGATATGTTCACCGGATCCCGATTATCAATCTTTACCGTTACAAGCTGCACCGGCCTAACTCCGCCAGCCGGAGTGTTTTCAATTGGACCTGTAGATAAAACAGCCATGTTCAACCTCCTGTCATTTTTCTTATCCGCTTTCGCGTTCAGATCAAAAAAGCATAAATTTCAATCCATACATCTTATTCATAAAGTTCAAGCCCGCTTAAACGCCTGTCCATGCATGTTTGTCCAATTGTAATTTTTTTCACCGGCTATGATTATTCCAAGCCTGCCTGCAATAGGTATGTAAAGATGGATATCAGGGTTTATTTCAATCGTATGGGAGGTTCAAAAATGTATCATTTTACAGAAAGCCAGCTTAAAAGAATGGCACTGATGGGCTATCCCAACCTCAACATAACAGATGATGCATATTATTCCGGCGGGGAGTATCTTGTAGAGAAACAAGTTGGAGACAGCATGCTTCTTCCCTATTCTGCAGAAGAAATCATAGCAGCCGGGGCGGAAAGTCTGAAGGAGGATTTGATTCACCTAAGAAGAGGAGCCGAGGTTAAAGAACAAATCCTTACCTCCCTTAAAGAGGGAACCGGATGTTCCATAACAAGAATGGGTGACGGGCCGCTTGGATTTCTCGCCCACGACCATCTCATTCCGGCTCAGGTGATGAAAAATGACCCCTATTTTCAGTTCCTTGATTTTGCCGGGGTAAAGGTTCCTGACCACCGCAACAGGGACCTGCTGACTGAGTACATCACCAAAACCGATTATCTCGGCGTCCCTGTCAGAAGGCTTCCGGTGTTTCAGTCACTCTTTATTAGATTGGCGAAGTTTCACAATTGGCCGCTTAAAAAGATGAACCTCACTCATTCCAATATCAATCTTGAGCTGAATGAGCTTGGTACGTATTCGGAAATCTTGAAAAAACATAGAGTATTGCTGATTGGAAACCGCATGGGAGAGGTAAAAGAATTCTTTGAAAGACTTGGGTTCCATAATATTGCCGGAACCGTTAGAGTAGAAGGTCTGGAGAATGTTCACAAGGCCATAGATGAAGCTTCCCGCTATTCCTTTGATGCCGCATTTGCTGCTGCTGGAATTTCAGCTTCGGTTATATGTGTGGAGCTTGCCAAAGCGAAAAAAACCGCCATTGACTTTGGCCAGCTGGCAGACGGTCTGATCAGCGGGAGAGCTGTTGTAGGATGAAGCGCACGCCTATGATCAGTGTCATTATGCCGGTCTTTAACGCAGCGCGATTTCTTAAGCCATGTATTGAAAGCATCCTCTGCCAGACTGAAAAGGACTTTGAACTGCTTATCATCAACGATGGTTCTACGGATGAAAGCGAATCGGTCATTCAAACTTTTGGTGACCCAAGGATTAAATATGTTACACAGGCAAACGCCGGTGTCTCGAAAACAAGAAACAAAGCACTCGATCTGGCAGAAGGATACTTTATCGTGTTTCAGGATGCAGATGATGTATCCGTCCCTTCCCGCTTTCAACAGCTCAGACAGCAGTTCCACTCCGAAACGGTCGGACTCGTCCACTCAGATGTCCTGCTGATTGATGAGCAGGACCAGCCCGCGGGATATTACAGCAACCGGAATCTGGACAAACAGCGCGCCCTCAGGTATTTTTTCAAAATCGGCACGCCGATCTGCGGCGGGACTGTGATGGCCAGGAAGGAATGTTTTGAAAATGTGCGGTACGATGTTGAACTGAAAATAGGGGAAGACAATGAGATCCTGTCGCGCATCACCCAAAAATGGGACTCTGTTCATGTCCCCGAGCCCCTGTACCTGTATAGAAGACACAGCCATAATTCAGCGAGACATAATCAGTATGCGACCGTTTTTGCCCACGTGCAGAAGTTTTTAGATGACTACCCGCTGGAGGTTTTGATCCCGGAGCTGGATTGGAGCAAAAATTCGAGCAAATCCCGTGCTTATGCCATCATCTCCCTCTTTTTGCACGGCAGAGGTATGCATCTTCATGCCGATAACTGGATGAAAACGGCAGAGGAATATGTGTCTGATCAGGATTCCAGCCTTTTTGTCAAAGCCATATCCATGATGCTTGCCTCCAAATATAAGGAGGGCCTCCAGTTGCTTGACCAGTGCAGCATCCGGGATCATATTACAGAGAATTATAAAGGTGAATGCTTAGCGCGGCTTCAAGACGCTCCTTCCGCACTGCAGTGCTTTTTTAAAAGCCTCAAGTTGGCGCCACATTATCAAGAACCGATGGATAATCTGAAAGCGCTCGGGGGGATGGGGAATTTTATGATTGGCGATATAACGTGGCAGAAATATCACTGACATTACAAAAGGACGTGCCGGAGCACGCCCTTTTTATTTACCAGTTCTCTGTTACTCTAAAAATCGCTGTAACCGAATTGGTGCCTGGTCCACCTACAGATGCTACAGCCAAGGTCACTATTTCATTGTCAGGCAGTTCAAAATCCAGAAGCTGTTCGGTAGTGAGCACCCGGGTAGATGTGGATGAAGAAGCTGAAGCCAATCCCTGATAAACGACTTCTCCCCCTGAGATTGTTGTAGAGGTGGAGTTGACCAGTAACGCTGTCTCATTTGTCGGTATATTTGTTGTAGCCGTAGGAAAATTGACAAACGCCCCATTGACTGTGGCCCCAAGGATAACCTGAAAAGCCAGGTCTACGTTTGTAACAATTTCTACAGCCTCTAAAAGCACTTGTACGGAATTGGGTCTTCCCGAACCTGCAGGAAAGACTGCTTTTCTGGTGAAAGAGAGAACAGGTGTTAAGCTTGCGGTAATGTTATTAACGGTTCTTCTTTCGGAAGTATTACGAAAAACAGGATCAAATTTGCCAATGATACTATACTGCCGGCCGCCTACAAAAAGACTAAAAGGTGCAGCAGTACCGTTATTTGCTATTTCAGCTCTCAAAGGAAGGTTTGGATCAGTAAAACTCGTTTGCCCGGAAGGAGAAAAACGGTTGACAGTTACAACTTCCTGCGCAAAAGTTACAGGGTTAGTAATGACTACCCTGAATTCGATAACACCATATCCATACCAAGTAAAAACGATCAAAAAGATATTGCCATCTGCCAGGTTAAGTGTTATCCCGCTAGGTCCGCTCCCATCTAACGGATCTACATTCCATGAGGCTTGGGGAATGATGGTGTCTGCCCCTCCGCGCCTTATACCTACAAAAGTTCCCGAACTGCTGCTTCCAAAAAATGCTCCATTCTGATCGTCAAAGAGCCCCCACCGGGAAATCTGATTTGCTGTTGGCGCTCCAGGCTGCCTTATGGCAATTCCGCTCTCACATGCATAACCCGGTTCATATCTGCCTCTCTCTGCGCTATCCAGTACTGCCCGATCAGCAGCAGCTGCAGTGGTAAGATTATATTCTGTTGCATTATTCGTAACAGTTGCTGTTCCGGTGGTGGTCACAATATCACGCAGATCAGAAATGCCGTATGTTGAAACCAGCTCGATAATTGGCGTTTTTCTGGAAACCAGCAGTTCATTAAATTGGGAACTGACGTCTGGTCCTACATTATTAATGATGATATCTGCCATAAAAATCCTCCTTCCTTAAAAATTTCATAAGCAAGTTTACATGGGGCAGAAAGACCTTTACCATTCTTCAGTCACTCTGAACGTAGCTGTTACAGGATTTGTACCGCTTACGAGATTTGCTACTGCGAGTGTAATATTTGAATTGTCCGGAAGTTCAAAATCCAAAAGGAGAGCTGAAGCGAGTACCCTGCTGGAACCCGAAACCCCTGCCGCGAGACCCTGAAGAATGACCTGACCGCCTGTGATCGTCGTCAGCGTGTTATTGACAAGCAGCGCTGTTTCGTTCGTTGGAATATTTGTAGTGGCAGTAGGAAAGTTGGTAAAGGTCCCATTAACCGTACCGTCCAGTATAATTTGATAATAAATATCATCAGAGGTGACAAGGTCGATCCCTTCCAGCCTCACACTAACCGAGTTTTCTCGTCCAGATCCAGCCGGGAAAACAGGCTTGCGCTGGAATGAAATAAGAGGGGTCAGCGCTGTCCCAGATACATTCACCGTTCGTCTCTCTGAAGTAATGCGGAAAACTGGATTATATTCTCCAAGAATGCTGTATTGCCTTCCGCCTACAAACAAATTAAATGGAATGGCAGTGCCGACATTTGCAATTTGAGCACGTATAGGAAGATTCGGATCCGCTACACTTGTTTGAGCAGTTGGGGTAAAACGGTGAACAGTTATGACTTCCTGAGCAAGCGTTACAGGGTTTGGAAGGACAACTCTAAATTCAATAACCCCATACCCGTACCAAGTGTATACAATCTGAAAAATATTTCCGTCCGCAAGGTTCAATGTGGCTCCGCTCGGACCTGTTCCATTGAGGGGGTCTACATTCCAGATCGCCTGTGGAATAATTGTATTTGTATTATCCCTATTGATGCCAACAAAATTACCGATCGGTCCGCTCGTACCAAAAAAGAATCCGTTCTGGTCGTCAAAATAGCCCCAGCGTGCCACCTGGGTTCCCTGCGGCGGTGCTGGAAGACGGATGCCTATCCCTGCTTCACCTGCATAACCGGATTCATATCTCCCTCTTTCTGCACTGTCAAGTATTGCACTGTCTGTCGGGCCGGCTGCTGTATTGAGCAAATACTCCGTCCCATTATTTGTTACGGAACCAGAACCCGTTGTGGCAATTTCATCCCGCAGAACCGAGATTCCATATACGGACGTGAGCTCAATTAGAGGCGTTCGTTCAGCTGTCCTGAGTTCTGCGAATTGAGAGCTGACTTCCGGTCCTACATTTACAATAGTAGCATTAGGATTAAATACTCCTGTCGGGCCGGTAACCCCTGCAGATCCGGTCGCTCCTGTAGCACCCGTGCTGCCTGTTGATCCGGTTGCTCCTATTTCACCTGTAGCCCCTGTTGGTCCTGTAGATCCTGTTGAGCCGGTTGGTCCTGTTGCCCCTGTATTTCCGGTTACTCCCGTTTCTCCTGCACCTGTCGGCCCGGTCGCTCCAGTTGCTCCAGTCGCACCTGTTGAACCTGTACTTCCGGTTGCTCCCGTTTCTCCTGCACCTGTCGGCCCTGTTGCCCCTGTTGAACCTGTGGCTCCTGTGGATCCCGTACTTCCGGTTGCTCCCGTTCCTCCTGCACCTGTCGGCCCGGTCGCTCCAGTCTCCCCAGTCGCACCTGTTGAACCTGTACTTCCGGTTGCTCCGGTTTCTCCAGCTCCAGTCGGTCCCGTTGCGCCCGTTGAACCTGTGGCTCCCGTCGGTCCCGTATTTCCGGTTGCCCCGGTTTCTCCGGCTCCGGCCGGTCCGGTTGCTCCCGTTGAACCTGTGGCTCCTGTAGGTCCGGTATTTCCGGTTGCCCCGGTTTCTCCGGCTCCAGTTGGCCCTGTTGCCCCGGCTGTTCCTGTCGCACCTGTTGCTCCTGCAGCACCGGTTGCACCGGTAATACCTGCATCAGTTCCTAATAATTCATCCGATACAAGCCTGTGAGCTGTTACTAACTCACCTGCAGCATTCTTTCCCCAAACGGATACTTCGGTTTCATTTTCAGCGGGTCCTCCTGTTGTAAATACAAATTCAAACGAATCAAAGTTAGCAAAATAATTTTTCGTGATAACCTGGTCAGGACTGATATTCAGTAATTCTAATACATAGAGAGTTCTAGTGCCGTTCAGAAAATACCCTTGAATTAGAACAGTCGAAGAATCTGCTGAATTCCGGTTATCAATTTTTACAGTAACCTGTTGGCTCGGCCTGACACCGCCAACCGGACTGTTCTCGATAGGACCGGTCGATAACAAACCCAAATTTTTTCCCCCCTGCATTCATTCTTTATATACTCTCTCTTTTTAGAGCGCATATATCGCATATTATTCATTTAGGAAAAAAAAAACTGAGACAATCTCCCAATCTAGTAAATTCTTTATAAGAATTACGAAAAGAGCAAGCACTGTCAATGTTTTTACTGAGTAAGAATACAGAAAAATGCCTGACCATACTTCTGCCGGCTGAAATGATGTTTTATGTGATGAAGCGCTCCTGCCGTGATCTGATCCCTTAATCCGGAGTTGTTCAGCAATTCCAGACCCTCCATGCAGGCACCGCTTATATCGCCCAGGCTGTAAAACTTGCCGGTCTGGTTATGAATGATGGAGCGCTGCACGCCATCCGAATTAGTAGAAAGCACGGGACACCTGCAGCTCATCGCTTCAACGATCGCATAGCCGAACCCCTCTACCTTTGAGGTTGAGCAAAAAAATCCGCCTGAGTCCCCCATTCTGGAAAAATAATCGGCCATCGCTTCATTTGGGATGTTCGAGAGAACGGTAAGCCTGCTTTCAATGCCGAGCGCCGGCTTCAGCATCTCGAATTCTGCCCGTTCTGCCGGAATGGAAAGGGTGTGGTCCTCAAACATGAAATAATCGGCATCTACTTGGTGGACATGTGTCAGGTGGTGGGCAATCTGGAGGAATTCACGCCAGTTTTTGTTGTCCTCGATCCGTCCGATCCAGCCGATAATCGGGCGCCCATGAGCCGGGCCGCTGACGAACGTAAACCGTTCTGCATCAAAGCAGTTATCGATAAAATGGAACGGGAAAGAAGGGTAAAGTTCATGGAGAAGCTGCATGATATGAGGAGTTTTAGAGCTTAGGATGCAGCTCGCATAGGGGGTCACATAGGGGGCCGCCATTGTCAGTGTATTCCTGGCCGCTTCCATTGATCCGAGGCCCTGGATTTCAAAAATCAGCTTTCCTGTATAGCCCCAGCTTCTGATCTTAGGAAGAATCGTATAATCGGAAGTGACCACAATCGCATCGTATTGATGCTGCTGGATCGTCTGCATGATTTCATAGTCTGAAGCCTGTATATAAAGCGGCGTCCCGTGATCGTTGATCAGCGGCCTCTCCTGCCGGTAGTAGAGGAAATGGCACTCGATACCTCTTTCAGTAAGGGCCTTTGCCCTCTGCCTGTTAAGCGTCTCCACACCGCCGCTTGGGACGTAATACATAAAAAGTACTTTCATTTTCCTCGTCCTTTCCCGTGCTTTGTCTTTTACATAACTATGTAACAGGAAAGGGATTGGAATATGCGCTTTTATCAGATTTTTGTAAAAGCTGGACAAATATCTTATCAAGGGGGGCAGATGAGACATACCTTATTGGAGAATCTGAAGAAAAGGAGAACAACTATGACTCCATTGGTATCCATCATCATTCCTTTTTACAATTGCTCATACGTTCAGCAGGCAGTTGAAAGCTCGATCAACCAGACGTATCCGAATGTCGAAGTGATTGTAGTGGATGACGGTTCCTACATCCACACTGAAAAACTGCATCCTTACATGCACCGGATCCGGTACATCCGCAAAGAAAACGGAGGAACAGCTACCGCTTTAAACGCCGGTATTCAGGCAGCACAGGGGGAATACATCGCCTGGCTGAGTTCAGATGATTTCTTCCTGCCCGATAAAATTCAAAAGCAAATGGACTTTATGCTGCCGAGGGGCGCTGCCTTCAGCTTTGGAAACTATCATTATATTAATGAATACAATCAAATTCTGGTCCCGTGGTGCGGCCACCGCTTCTCACCGAATGTACAGGAGGTTCCTCAGTTCTTTCTGCAAGGAAACCCAGTGAACGGGTGCACGATTGTGATGAAGAAAACATGCTTCGACCATGTGGGTCTATTTGATCCGCAATGGCTGTACACACACGACTATGATATGTGGTTCCGCCTCATCCTCGCCGGATATGACTTGTATTATATTGATGACGTCCTCATCCAATTCCGGACTCACGGTGAAGCCGGAACGCGCAAATACCAGCCTCAGATTATGTCTGAAGTTTACCAGCTGGAAGCAAAATACCGTCCGCAGCTGTGGAATAAATTGTATAATCCCTCCTAATTGAAAAAGGAGCCCGTCTAAAAACGGACTCCTTTTTTATATCAATCAAACAGCACGCTGTACCGGCCATACCCCTGCTCATCCAGTTCACTCTTCGGAATGAATCTAAGGGCGGCGGAATTGATGCAGTACCTGAGCCCGTCCGGTCCCGGTCCGTCGTTAAAAACATGTCCAAGATGGGAATCGGCCGTCTTGCTCCGCACTTCGGTCCGGATCATGCCATGGGTATAATCCATCTTTTCATCCACTTCCTGCTCATCGATCGGCTTGGTGAAGCTCGGCCATCCGCAGCCCGCATCGTATTGGTCATTTGAACTGAAAAGCGGTTTTCCTGAAACGATGTCTACATAGATCCCCTGTTCTTTGTTATCCCAGTATTCATTGCGGAAAGGTGGTTCCGTCCCATTATTCTGGGTGACTTCATATTGCATCGGGGTCAGCGTCTTGAGAATATCAGCCTTTCTCTCATCTTTTTGCCCCCAGTGGTCCTCAATAAATTTCGCCCGGCCCGATCCGGTTTTGTACCGGTTATAGTGGGACGCATTTTTTTTGTAATAATCCTGATGATACTCCTCAGCAGGATAAAACGGCGCTGCCGGTTTAATTTCAGTTACAACCGGCTTGTTGAATTTACCGCTGGCATCCAGCTCCTGTTTTGATTGTTCAGCAAGAAGCCGCTGCTCTTCACTATGATAGAAAACAGCGGTTTGATAGGACTCTCCCCTGTCAAAAAACTGTCCGCCGGCATCGGTCGGATCAATCTGCTGCCAGAAAAGCTCAAGCAGCTTTGTATATGGAAACAGTTCCGGATCGTACGTGATCTGCACCGCCTCATAATGGCCTGTCTGATTTGAGCATACTTGTTCATAAGTGGGATTTTCTACAGTGCCTCCAGTGTAGCCTGAAACGACTCTTTCGATTCCCGGCATCTCATCAAACGGCTGCACCATGCACCAGAAGCATCCTCCTGCAAATGTTGCCTGTTCATATTGTTTCATCCGTAAGCACCTCACTTTATATTCATACCGCTATTATAACACCTGTACATCGAATCGAAAGAAATAGGCTCTTATTAGAAAAGCCGCCAATTTATTTTCTTGACTTTCGCATGAAAAATACTTAATCTGGTTAATAGTTCAGTAAGTGAAGTACTTTTTTAGAAAGCAGGTTGAAGAAGCGTGAGGCATAAACAAGAGTTGCTCTATGAAATGGAAGGGCTCCTGCGGAAAGTATTCCGCCAGCTCCGTCAGGGTGTGAACAGCATCCTCGAAAAAGAAATCTCAAGAAACGAATTTTTTATGCTCAAAGCGTTGGGTGACGGTCCGCTTAGAGCATCCGAGCTCTCCAGGATCCTTGAGGTTTCAGCGAGCCACATCACTTCAATGTCCGATTCACTCGTAGAAAAAAGGCTGATTGAGCGGAAGCGGGATCTAACGGACCGGCGCATGCTGAACATCGCCATAACCCAAAAAGGGCAAGATAAGCTTCAGGAACTTGACGAAAAGAAAACAAACTACTTATTTCAGAGATTTGAAAGCCTGGATGAGGAAGAGCTTCAAACGCTAGTCGGGCTTTTTAAAAAATTGGACAGCGAGAGAAATGAATAAGCGGGAGGAAACAAAAATGGAACATTTAGATCATCGCAAAAAAGTGACCATCATGGTGGCCATTATGGCAGCCATGCTGTTTGCTGCACTGAACCAGACAATTGTCGGAACGGCACTGCCGAAAATTGTAGCCGAGCTTGGGGGCTTTGAATATTACAGCTGGGTGTTTACCATCTTCATGCTGACGTCAAGCATAACAGCTGTGCTCGTTGGAAAGCTATCCGATATATACGGAAGAAAACCATTTATATTAATAGGAATCGGTGTATTTATGGCTGGATCGTTGATGGCCGGGTTTTCCCAGAGTATGATTCAGCTGATTATTTTCAGAGGAATTCAGGGCTTTGGCGGAGGGATGATCATGTCTACTGCCTTTACTGCCGTCGGAGACCTGTTCTCTCCCCGTGAACGAGGGCGCTGGCAAGGCATTCTGAGTTCAGTGTTCGGTCTGGCCAGTGTATTCGGGCCGACTTTTGGAGGATGGATTGTAGATAATGCCAACTGGCAATGGGTGTTTTGGGTTTTCCTCCCGTTTGGGATTGTCGCCTTTTTATGCATCATTTCCCTTTTTCCAAGTACTCCAAAGAAACAATCAGAATCTGTCGATTACCTCGGCTCTATTTTGCTGACTGCAGTCATCGTACCGCTGCTGCTCGCGTTTACTTGGGCTGGCACCACATACGATTGGGGATCTGTGCAAATCATCGGATTGTTTGCTTTAACCGTGATCAGTCTCGGTCTCTTTATATGGGCTGAGAAAAAGGTTAAAAGCCCGGTTATGCCACTGGAATTGTTTAAAAACCGTATCTTTACCCTTTCAAATGCTGCCGGATTCATTCTCGGTGTCGGAATGTTTGGTGCCGTCATGTATGTCCCCTTTTTCATTCAGGGAGTCATGGGCGTTTCCGCTGCTGTATCAGGGCTGATCATGATGCCGATGACGCTTTCAATGGTGGCGGCAAGCAGCATCACCGGCTCGTTCATCACAAAGACCGGCAAGTATAAAGTGTTTGCACTGACGGGTCTGGCCATTATGGCGGCCGGAATGTTCTCCCTTTCGATGATGAACAGTGATACATCCATTGCCATAGCTGTTATCAACAATATCATCGTTGGAACTGGTCTCGGAATGAGTTTCCCGATTTTCACCCTGACTGTGCAAAATGCAGTAAGCCATCAGCACCTTGGTGTTGCTACCGCTGCTTCCCAGTTGTTCAGGCAGACAGGCGGAACCATTGGAGTCGCCATTATGGGGCTTGTTTTGAACAACAGTATGCATCGTGCAGAGCGTCCGGAGATTCCGGAAGGACTGCCTGCTGACAATGTTCAGGGATTGATGAACCCGCAGGCATTGATGGATCATGCCAAGCTGGATAAAGTTCTGGCATCCGTACCCCCTCAATACCAGGATGCCATTACGAAGCTGATCGACAGTGTGAAAGAGACGCTGCAGAACGGCTTGTCCGGGATCTTCCTGATCTGTGCGGGTATCATTCTTCTTGGATTTATCCTGACGTTCTTCCTTAAGGAAATCCCGCTTCGCACGAGCAACAGCGACGCCCCTGCTGAGCAAGAAACAGAAAAGCAGAAAGCGGCAGTTGAATAATAGAGCCGCTTGCATTTCGGGTATTTTGGATTCTCGAGATAGCGTCGAAAACACGGTTTATTGCAGAAATAGCGTCTTCTGGGACCGATCGGTCTCCAGGGACGCTATTTTAACAAAATCCGGTGATTTTATCTCCGAACGGTCTCAGGGGCCGTTATTCTCTAACTTAGAGAGCAATTTTGCCTCGAATTTCAGAAATAGCGTCTCTCAGGACCGAAACAGGATAATAACATGGTTTTTAGCTGAAATAGCGTCTTCTGGGACCGATACGGTATAGTTCGGTCTCCAGGGACGCTATTTTCGCAGTAACCGGTGTTTTTTTCTCCGAATGGTCTCAGGAGCCCTTATTCTCTAAATTAGAGAGCCGATTTGCCTCGAATTTTAGAAATAGCGTCTCTCAGGACCGAAACAGGATAAAAACACGGTTTTTGGCTGAAATAGCGTCTTCTGGGACCGATCCGGTGCACTTCGGTCTCCAGGGACGTTATTTTCACAGTAACCGGTGTTTTTTTCTCCGAATGGTCTCAGGAGCCGTTCGAAGGCAGGCAGATTCGCCCACAATTTCAGAAATAACCCTGATTGTAAAATCACACTTGAAAAATGCTTCACAATCAGGTATCATTTTATGTTGCTAAGATAAACTGACCTCGATCATTTATATCTTGCAAATATAAATAGACAGGTGATAATTCATGTCAACTAAACCATTCAGAGTATTGCTGTACTACAACTATGTAACGATTGAAGACCCGGTGGAGTTCGCTGCATCCCATCTGAAATTTTGCAAAGAGCTTGAGCTGAAAGGCCGGATTCTTGTCGCAAATGAAGGGATTAACGGGACGGTCTCAGGAACGTTCGAACAGACGGAAGCGTATATGGAGGCCATGAAGAAGGACTCCCGATTCGCCGATATGGTGTTTAAGATCGATGAAGCAGAGCACCATGCATTCAAGAAAATGCACGTTCGTCCGCGCAGTGAACTGGTCACCCTTCGTCTTGAAGATGATGTGAACCCGAAAGAGATTACCGGGAAGTACTTCAGCCCGAAGGAATTTTTCGAAGCGATGCAGCAGGAAGACACGGTCATTCTTGATGCCCGTAACGATTATGAATATGACCTCGGTCACTTCCAGGGAGCCATTAAGCCTGATATTAAAGCATTCCGTGAAATTCCGGACTGGATCCGTGAAAATAAAGAATTACTAGAAGGCAAAAAAATCCTCACCTACTGTACAGGCGGAATCCGCTGTGAAAAATTCTCCGGTTTCCTGCTGAAAGAGGGCTTTGAGGATGTAGCCCAGCTGCATGGAGGAATCGTGACGTACGGAAAAGATCCGGAAGTGCAGGGTGAGCTTTGGAACGGACAATGCTATGTATTCGATGAGCGCATCAGTGTCCCTGTAAATCAAAAAGAGCACGTCATTGTCGGGAAAGATTATTTTACAGGTGAACCTTGTGAACGCTATACAAATTGCGCCAACCCGGTATGCAACAAGCAAATCATTGCTTCTGAAGAAAACGAGCAGAAACATTACCGCAGCTGCTCCGAAGAATGCCTGGTTCATCCGAGGAACCTCTATGTGAAAGAACATGGACTCACGGAAGAAGATGTTCAGCGTAAATTGGAAGAGCTTAAAGAAGAAAACACGATGCCAGCAATGAGCTGATGCAAATAAACTGAAAGCCTGCAGCTTGAACTGCAGGCTTTTTCATGTGCGGGTCTGAAGTTCCGTGCGATCCCTTGCATGACCGTTCAAACATCTTTTTGCCCCCCTCTATTGTGCTCCATTCACTTCTATCCCCCACCTTATCCTTTCTGCCCGATGAATAATACCATTTACATCCAGAAATACTACGGTTATATACGTGCATATCACTTTCAGAAAGGGAGGTTTTCCATGTCTTCTCCATACCTGTGCCCCAATTGCAAAACGAACCGGTCCCGGTATCATATCATTGAACAGAAAGCCCAGGCAGTGAAGCTGAATCCGCAGACAGGAGAGCTGCTTGAAGAGTACAGCTCTGAATCACTCGATCCGTTTCATCTTCCCTACAAGGGCTCTGCCAGACGTGTACAGTGCGGATCATGCGGACTCGTTGAAGACGAGCACACGTTTATAAAATTTGCTGAAAGTCATCCTATTAAATAAAAAAAGCCGGGTTCCTCCCGGCATTTTTTTATTCTTGAGGTGATGGATGAACGATGTTTTCCAGGAAATTTATTAGAATGTGATTGAATTCCTCCGGCTGCTCAAGCATGCCCATATGGCCCGAATCACTTAGAACGGCTGAATGGATATGCGGGGCCTCCGATGTAAAGGTCTTTTCTGGTGGAACGACCTGATCCTTTTCCCCTGCCAGAAGCAAAACCGGTACGTGCGAAGCATCGATCACAGCTCTGCGGTCAGGCCGCACTTTCATGGCTTGAAGAGCGGCTGTCGCCCCAGCTGGCGGAGTATGGTAACCGATTTGCTTTGTAAAGTCTTCTTCCTCTGCTTTCCCGTTTTCAGGTGCAAACAGTTTCGGAACGAGCTGGTCGATAAAGCCGTGGATGCCTTCTGTTTCGATTTTCCGGATGGCTGCTTCCCTGGCAAGCTTCCCTTCCTCATCATCCGGAAATCCAGTAGAATGAATCAGTCCAAAGGAATTCAGCCGGTCTGGGTATTTTTCTGCAAAAGCAAGCGTTACATAGCCTCCGAGCGAATGACCGAAAACGGATGCGGTCTGAATGTCCAGATCATCCAGCACAAGCTTGATGTCTTCTGCCATTTCCTCTACCCCATATTCCTCTTTTGCTGTACTTGAGCCTCCGTGGCCTTTAAGGTTTACCGCAAGTACCCGGTGCTTTTTTGCAAGCTCCGGCAAAACATACTTCCAGTAATCAGCGCTTCCAGTGAAACCATGGATGAATACGACAGGATCCCCAACCCCGTCATCTGTATATGTAATACTGTGTTCTTCCACTGTCAATTCATAACGATTCATCTCATCACTCCTTTCTTTGTCATTTTTCCTTAATGAAAACCATCTAAACGTCATATAGGTGTAGAGAGTATTTTTTTCAAAACGCATAATTTTATTATGTAAACATTAACGGGGAGAGTGACATGATATGTACGATCAAAATGCACTATGGCAGGCGATGGTATATGATTTGTACGCCTGTTATTATAAGTACCGGGATCCAAGAGCCCACATCATGTACTACCAGAAACATCTTCAGGCTGTCCAGTCCGCCATGCAGACAAGGGCGGCCGGCTCCAGCCAGCCGCAGGGACAAATCAGTCCGGGGATGCTGCTTTTAAGGGTTCTTCACGCCTCTCCTGATGCCCCTGCAGTTGACATTTATCTGAACGGAAGACTCGTGCTGTCCAATGTGTCCTTTAAGCAAATCAGCGATTACCTTCAGATTCCCGGAGGCCAATACCGCGTGGATATTTACCCTGCCGGAAACCAAAGTTCCCCTGTCCTTTCCGAGAATTTTCTGCTGATGCCGGGCATCGCCTATACCGTAGCTGCAGCAGGGACAGTATCAAACCTCAAGCTCCTTCCAATTGTAGACCGGCCTTTTGTATCCGGAGGAGAAACGAAAGCGAAATTTGTTCATCTGTCTCCTGATGCCCCAGCGGTAGATGTTGCTGTTAAAGGCGGCGACATCCTTTTCTCAAATATACCTTTCATGAAATCCGCTAAATACATTACCGTTCCTGCAGGAAAAATCGATCTGGAAGTCCGTGTGGCCGGAACGGACACAGTTGTGCTGAACGTTCCGAAAGTACAGTTCAAGGCAGATACAGCGTATACCATTTTTGCTGTCGGATTAGCGAATGGGAACCCTCCTCTGGATGCTGTGCTTGCGGTAGGGTGATTTTGTAAAGGCTATATAAATTTTGTAAATTTTATTTTATAAATCCGTGAATCCGGCCAATTCCCGCTTCATTTCCTATAAAATACAGGGTGAAGAACTTATTCATTCTTATACTTAAGGGGGAGCAGCCATGCGTTTTTCGAAAAAATTCAGTATATCCCTTTTCATCCTTTTTCTGCTGGCCGTATAATCCTTCATCTTGCATAGCATCACATGAACATAAAAATGAGAAGGTCTCTGACCTTCTCATTTTTCATTTGCACTTTTTGATTTTTCATCCTTCAGATGAAGCAGATACACTGTTCCTCCGAAAAACAGTGCACTGTAAGCTATATTGGTAAAAACAATGTCCATATTCTGCTCAATGTTATCGTCCATAAACTGAATGCCGGCAATGCCTGCAAAATAGAGACCAACCAAAAGAAAAACTACACTGCCTAATATGTATTTTCTCTGATCCATATTCATCCTCCATCCTTTAATGACTGCAACTGGGAGCCAACCCGCTGCCTGCTTCTCTCTTATTATTAAGCTATTGTAAAAGCTGTCATAAAACATTTACATTCTTAGGTACATATTATCAGGGAATTTTATTGATTCGTCAACCCAGAAGAACCTATTTTTCTATGGGAATAAACAAATCAAAACGGATTTCGTCATTTTTCAAATCGAAGCGGTCAGCCTTCGCCCTGTAGTTGTTTGCCAGCTCGATTTCTGTTAAGTCCACATCGATCGACTGGCTTCCTTCATCAATATGAACAAATTCAGGGAGTGTATAGGATGTATTAATGTAGTTGAGCACAAATGAAACTGGCAGATCCAATTTCCCAATCGAGAGATCTTCAACGATCAGCTTCATGTTCCCATCCTTCTTAACAATCGGCTCAAAACTGATCTTAGCGTCGATATCCTTTCCAAATGCCCGGATTCCGCCTGTGAAATATACTTTATCATCCAAGAACACCTTATAGTTGTACTCGTCTGCATTGGCCTCTTTCCTCAAGTAATGATCGATCAGCTCATTTAGTGCTTCTTTTTTCGCTCCGACGTTGAGCGCAACGGCTTTGCCTTCTTCAATATCTTCCTGTGTTGGTACTCTTTTTTCCCCTGGCGAAAAAATCAAAACAGCGGCAATGGAGATTGCCGCTGCATTGAGTGCCAGCAGAACAAAGAATGCCCATTTCCATTTTTTCATGGCGCTCCTCCTAACTGGAACCCTTTTTATTCAAGATGGCTTCATAAACTCTTTCTCCGATTAATGAATACCCCTGTGTATTTGGATGAAACGCATCTTTGTAAAGCAAGCCTTCGTTTTTGCCTGAATACAGATCTGCGACGGGCACAAACTCCGCATTTGGATCCTCCTGAAGCAGTTTTTTTGCCGATCCGTTCCACTGGGCTACAACGAGATCGATTTCAGAAAGCTCAGGCAAAACATATTTAAAGGGATTGTACAGGCCGGAATAGATAATTTTGGCGTCCGGATTGTATTCTCTAATTTTTTTAAGGATCTTTTCCATCTTTTTTTCGTATTGCTTTTGTTCTTTCTCAAAAGGCTGCAGCGTCAGATCGAAGATATTATCTTTGACCACTTTCATGATGTCATTTCCGCCAATCGTAAGCAGAATATAATCAGACTGGCTGATTGAATTCTGAACTTCCTTCCTGCCAAGCTTATGGAGCAGATCGTCCGTTACATTGCCGTGCACCGCATAATTGTTGACGGCAACGCTCTCAGCAGTCCTCAGGTTCGATATTTTGCTTTTGACTACTCCTACATAGCCGCCGTTCTTCGAGTCATCACCGATTCCTGCTGTCAGAGAATCCCCGATCCCGGTGATCGTTACTTCACCAAGCTGTACTTTTTTTAGCGGCTTTTCTGTTTTCTTGACCGTTGCTTTTTTCGGGGCAGCCTCCTGCGGCTCCGGAGAAAATTGCCCGCAGCCTGTCAGGAGGACTGCTGCCGCAAAGACTGTGAACCATTTTTTCATATGCACTGTCCTCCCTCTGCTTATTTTATCGATCGTACAACATCTCTATTACTAGAATAACGATTTACCGGTCCTTTCTTCAATGAATATGCATAAGAAAAGAGGCGTGCAGAATTATGAATCCTGCAGCCTCTGAACATCTTTCAAAATCTCATTATAGGGAGTATTCTCGATGCCGCTGTAGGACTTTACTGCCTTCCCTTCTTTATCCACTACATAAAATGAAGTGCCGTGAATAACCTGGTCCTCTGATTCCGGTTTTTTCACTAACGTCTTGAAGCTGTTTAATGAAAAAGTTTCGATTTCTTTTTGGCTGTAGCCGGTCAGAAAATGCCAATTATCAAAAGAGCTGCCAAACTGGCCCGCAAACTGCTTGAGCTTTTCCGGATTATCGATTTCCGGGTCCACGCTGAACGAAACAATCTCAAGCTTGATCCCCTGGTCATCTGCCATTGTCTGAAGTTTTTTCATATGAGCTGTCATTGGCGGACAGACTGTCGTGCAGCTCGTGAAGATGAAGTTGGCGACCCACACCTTACCCTTCAAATCCTCAAGACCGAACGGCTTTCCCTCCTGGTCAGTAAACTTGAACTCCTGTACGGTTGCGATTGGCTTATAGCCAGCAGCTTGAGAACCACAGCCTGCCATCACGAACAGAACAGCAGTAAGCAGCATCAGGCTTTTCCATATCCTCATCGTCTCTGCTCCCCGTTTATCTATTCAGCGTAATACATAAAACCGATGGCACCAGGTCCTGTATGTGTCGAAACAACTGGAGTCGTGTACGAAATATCAACCGGCAGATCAGGGCTTATGTGAAGGATTGCCTCTTTTAAACTGTTGGCAAGCTCCAGTGCATCTGCGTGTGCGATACCGATTGCCTTAGCTGTTTTTCCTTTCACGTCGTCCCCGAATTGCTTTGCCAGGTACTTAACAATTTGCGAATGGCTTCTTACTTTGGCTACTGGAGTATAAACCCCATCCTGAAGGCTGGCAATCGGTTTAATATTTAACAGTGAACCGATCATTGCCTTGCCTCTTCCAATCCTTCCGCCCTTTACCAGGTTCTCAAGCGTATCAACTGTTACAAATAGCTTCGTCGCGTTTTTTATCGCTTGGATCCGCTCAAGGATTTCTTCTTTTCCAGAGCCTTCCTTCGCCATTCTGGCTGCTTCCACCACCTGAAAACCGAGGGCCTTTGAAATGAACTGGGAATCCACAACCGTAATGTTCCCGCCCGTCATTTCAGCCGCACTGCAGGCTGTCTGATAGGTTCCGCTCATTCCCGATGTCATATGAATGGAGATGATTTCATCCGCTTCGTTCAATAGGGATGAATACAGTTCAGTAAAATTCCCTACTGCAGGCTGTGAACTTTTAGGCAGCTCATTGGCTGCAGCCATTTTCTCCAAAAACTCTTCCGGGGTGATATCAACCCGGTCAATATATGTCTCACTGTCTATTTGAATAGCCAGCGGTATCACTTTAATATCGTATTCTTCAATCACTTTTCGGTCCAGATCTGTCGTTGAATCAGTCACAATTACAATTTTCTTCACAATGTCACTTCCCTATCTATCTCATTAAGAAGTATTATACAGAATGTGCACATGGTTTCAATAAAAACCGAAAAATATCCACCACATTCCTCTGAATCTTTTCACAGAAAAGTGAAAAGCCTCCATTCCCGGAGAGCCTTGAGCAGCAGCTTGATGCTTGATTCCTTACATTTTGTCCGGGTTTGATACAGCTTGCTAAATGTGCCGTCTGAAGGATCCTGTCCTCCCCGGACGGCAAAAAAGAGACCAAAATGGTCTCTTATGCATTATTCTGCAGTACTTCAGATTGAAAGATTGCTTCATAATCCGGCCATTTTAAAGTTTTTCTGAGATATTCCCTGAAAGAGTATACACTTTTCGGTTCAGGCTCTGCGTTTAGCCGGGTCAGGTATGCCTGAAGCCGCGCCTGAATCAAAAATGTATAGCTGTTGTCTTTCACCATGACTGGAATCTCGATAACCTTAACCTTCTGTCCATCCATCCGTTTGAACTCCAGGCTTTTGAATAGCAAAATATCAATCCTCTTTTTCAACCGTTTCCTCTATTATACTGCAAAATGCTATCGAAGTCTGTCAAAACACGCCTAAAGCAATAAAAATTTTCAGACGTTTTTCACTAGATAAGCAAGTGAAAAAGCTGTTCATCTTTGTTGACTTCTGTGTACTGGAAGCCTTTGGCATCCATTCTGGAAATGAGCGGCGGATAATCTCCTTTATCCTTTAATTCAATTCCTACGAGGGCCGGCCCGTTTTCTTTATTATTTTTCTTTGTATACTCAAACCGGGTGATGTCATCGCTGGCGCCCAGCACATCATGCAGGAATTCCCTTAAAGCTCCTGCTCTCTGGGGAAAGTCGACGAGGAAGTAATGCTGCAGCCCTTCGTAGATCATCGACCTTTCCTTGATCTCCTGCATTCTTCCGATATCGTTGTTCCCCCCGCTTATGATGCATACGACATTTTTGCCTTTGATCTCATCCCTGCAGAAGTCGAGTGCAGCAATCGGCAGTGCGCCGGCGGGCTCGGCAACAATGGCGTTTTCATTGTACAGTTCAAGAATCGATGTACATACTTTTCCGTCCGGTACCAATACCGTATCATGGCAGCAATTTTCAGCTATTCCGAATGTCTTTTCTCCGACTCTTTTTACAGCAGCCCCATCTACAAACTTGCTTATCGATGATAGAGTCACAATTTCCCCTGCCGCCCGCGCTTCAGTAAAAGAGGCTGCCCCCTCCGGTTCTGCTGCCATTATTCTTGTATCAGGCGAGACGGCGCTGAAATAGGTGCCGACACCTGAGATCAGCCCCCCTCCGCCGAGACTTGCGAATACATAGTCTATTTTCACATCTGCATCGTTTAATATTTCGACAGCTACCGTACCCTGACCCGCTATCACCTCTTCATCATCAAAGGGATGGATGAATGATTTTCCTTCCTCTTCACAGCATTTGACTGCTTCATGATACGAATCATCATACGTGTCTCCATAGAGCACGATCTCGGCAAACCCCTTTGAAAACTTTTCCACCTGGCTGACCTTCTGCCGCGGAGTGGTAGTGGGCATAAAGATTTTCCCTTTCACACCCAGAGCACTGCAGGAATAGGCGACGCCCTGTGCATGGTTTCCGGCACTTGCGCAGACAATGCCAATATCAAGTTCCTCCCTGGAGAGGGATTTCATTTTATTATAAGCTCCCCGGATTTTAAAAGACCGGACCAGCTGCAGATCTTCTCTCTTCAGGTAAACGTTGCACTGATACTGCTCTGA
The DNA here is from genome assembly GCF_009711125.1 of Metabacillus mangrovi. Lineage (GTDB taxonomy): Bacteria > Bacillota > Bacilli > Bacillales > Bacillaceae > Metabacillus_B > Metabacillus_B mangrovi. The sequence continues at coordinate 283,065 of NZ_WMIB01000001.1, forward strand.
AAGCTGGCGGTTCAGCTGAAGCGGTGTATGGATGACCACTTCCTTCAGCAGATGGTGGGCTTTCAGAATCGATTCCACATTGACTGATGACGCAGGATTGGAAGCAGCGGATGAATTCATGGCAAAATTCCTTTCTTATACCTCTATTTAATTTGCCATTATATCACGAATATTCAAAATTTAAAGTCACATTCCGGAATTCGGGATTGTAAAACTGAAAAAGGGGAAAAATGGAGGTAAGAGGAGGGTTATTATGGAATATTTGCTCAAAAACAAAAGCAGTGCGATTCCATGCCTGATTGAATCTGATCCTGACAGCAGCCGCTATATGGTCCGTAATGCTGATACGAGCGGAAAAGGCTTTAATTCAAAAGAAGAAATGGTCGATTGGATCCGCCAAAACTGGGATCCTGAGGAATTTGAAGATCCTGAAAGCTTTAAGCAGGCCTTGCAGGATCTGAATGCTGAATAAAACGGTATGCCGGGGAAATATGCGGGCAGGTCAGATTTCCGTAACCAGAGTGCCAGGATACTCCTGATCTGCCCCTCTCCCCAAGCTTGCGAACCCAATAATCCGCTGGCGGATGCTACTCTTCAAAAGTGCCCTTTACGAGCATCTCGCCGTTTTTCATCATCGTTTTCCCCTTCGCAATCACAGTTGTAAGCTGCAGGGAACCGGCATCCGCCAGCACGATGTCTGCATCCAGCCCTTCTGCAATCCTTCCTTTTTGATGAAGCTTGAGAACATTTGCAGGGTTGGAAGTAATCACCTTCAGCGCTGTTTCAAGCGGAATGCCTTCCTCCAGTACCGCATCCCTCACTTCCTTGTAAAGAGACGAAATATCGCCGATCTTCAGCCCGGTCAGCTCACCAAGATCATTAAAATCAGGGAGACTTGCCTGGGCATCCGAGGTAAACGTTATATTTTCCTCAGGCACTCCTTTTTCGAGCATGATTTTTAAACCCTTGCTGCATTTTACCTCTCCCTCCTCGAGAAAGCGGGGAATGGTGCTCGTTGTAAAATCCACATACCCTCCGTTAGCAGCGAAAGCAATCCCTGCCTCAAAAAGCTCAGGATTCCTGTTAATGTGTGTCGGATGAAAGGTTTTAACCGGGATATCTGTTTCCCGGCACACTTCTTCAATCAGCCCGAGTTTTCCTTTGCCGTCGCCCAAATGAACATTCACAATTCCCGCTTTTCCGGAAAGCATGCCGCCGAGCCTTGCAGCGGATGCTACTTTAGCAAGCTCCTGCCAGGTAGGCTGCGATGACCGGTGATCACTGATGGCAATTTCCCCGCAGCCAATGATCCGGTCAATCAGAATCAGGTCATCTTCTATTTTTCCTGTAAGTGTACGGACTGGAATTTGATAGCTTCCTGTATGAGCGTAGCAAGTGATCCCCTCTTCCTCAAGTCCCCTTGCTTTGGCGATGAGGGCAGTCATCGTTCTTGTCGTGCCATCTGTTCCGATGACACCGACAATGGTCGTGACCCCCGCTTTAATGCTTGAGCTCAACGCAAGCTCAGGAGTCCTTGTCCTGTAGCTGCCTTCCCCGCCGCCCCCCATAATATGGACATGCGAATCAATGAATCCGGGAATGACAAGCTGGCCGGATGCATCAATTTTTTCGGTTACGTATTCTTCAGGAAATTGTATGCCCGGATCCTTTATGTAAGCAATTTTACCACCAGCTATAATCAAATCTTTTTTTCCTAAATAATCAGGTGCATAGACTTCTCCGTTAACAATTAACGTAATCATTGGACTCCTCCTGCAATATAAATTTCATCAATTGGGTTTAATTAGTTTCAATTGGGTGTTATAATTTAATTAAGTAAAGAATGGGGCGATGGATTATGGATTCTGGGAAAGTCATGTTGATTACTGAATCAAAAGAAATGAAGAACGTTTTAAACGATATGATCGCTGATCTTCCGTTAAAAGCGGATGTAGACAGCTACTCCATTGAGGAGGGGCTTCCGCAGGTACTGGATGGTCAGACAGTTATTCTGTCCCCCGTCATCGAAAAGCAGCAGGTAGAGCCACATCTCTCCCAGACAAATAAGACCATTACAGCCCGGCTGCAATTACAGCCTGCTGTTTTTGAAGAAATAACAGCAGCTTTTCAAAATCATTCTTCTCCTTCTATTCTATCAGACAAGACTGCACCTTTACATATAGCAGATTCGAGCGGATTGAAACCAAATTCCTTTCCTGAACTGCTTGGTCTGCATCCGCTCCTGACTGAAGCCAGAATATTGGCTGCCAAGCTGTCTGCTGTCACCCTGCCTGTCTTTATAGAAGGAGAAACAGGCACGGGCAAACGCTCATTTGCAAGAGCGATCCATTCACATTCTAAATGGGGCGCCGGTCCCTTCATTGCTGTAAACTGCCGGACCCTGTCATCCGAGCAGATACACAGCCTGTTCCAGAGAAACAGCCAGCAAAGCATTTTTTCCGAGGCAGGCGGAACATTGTACTTAGAGGAAACAGGAGAACTATCCTCTGAATTGCAAGCAAGAGTGCTTGCCTCTATACAAAGTATGGAATCGGAGCCTGGATCCTTTCCTGAAATCCGCCTCATATCTTCATCAAGCAGCATCATGAAGGAAAAAGTAAAAAGTGGAGACTTCCGGGCAGACCTGTATTACCGGCTGAGCGCTGCCCCGCTGAGAATCCCTTCCTTGAGAGAAAGAAAATCTGATATTCCGCTTTTGCTGGAGGCGTTTCTTCAAGAAAGCGGCTATCTCATCGAAGCAGAGGCCAAAGTCATGGACATACTGATGAAAGAAGACTGGGAAGGAAATCTTAGGGAGTTAAAAAATATGGCAGCCTATCTGGCAGCCGTTTCCGGCGGAAAAACAATCCAGATTCAGGATCTTCCAGGGAGAACGGGAGCCAAGAAGACGAAGAAAAAAGAGTCGTCCCCGCCTCCGCTGACAATGATGGATAAAAAAGAATTTGCCTTTATTCTTGACGCGATTCATCAGTCCAACGATCATGGCGAACCGGCCAGCAGGCGGAGCATCTCAGAACTGAGCAAGACCGGTCCCGTGCCTTTAACACCACAGCAGGTGCGGCACAGACTCGATTACTTGGAGAAACATCAATATGTAACAAAAGGCCGCGGCCGGGCAGGCACTAAAATCACCCTGGAAGGCATGGATTTTCTGCAGTCCCTGAAATCCCACCTGACCAGCAGCTAAAAGGAGACTTACCTATGGAATTCACTTTGAAAGAAGAGATTGTAAACGCGATTACCCATGGAATAGGCGTGCTGCTCAGCATTCCTGCTCTCATTTACCTGATTCTTTTTGCCGTTTGGTACGGCGATGCCATCAGCATCGTCAGCTTCTCCATATTTGGAGCATCCATGATCCTGCTTTACCTGTTCTCGACACTCCTTCATGGGATACAGCATAAAAAAGCGAAGCGCATCTTTGCCATCCTGGATCATTCAGCCATCTACATCCTGATTGCCGGAACCTACACACCGTTGCTTCTCGGCCCTTTAAGAGGGACTTTCGGCTGGACGATGCTGATCATCATCTGGAGCCTTGCCATAGCAGGCGTCATCTTTAAGATTTTCTTCGTCGACCGCTTTGTCGTCTTGTCTACATTGTTCTACATCTTAATGGGCTGGCTCGTTATCATTGCCGCTAAACCGCTTTATGAGTTCCTCTCGTTTGAAGGGTTTATGCTGCTGCTGGTCGGCGGAATTTTATATACAGCCGGATCTGTCTTTTATGTATGGAGGAAAATCCCGTATCACCATGCGATCTGGCACGTGTTTGTCCTCGGCGGGAGTGCATGCATGTTCTTCTGCATCCTGTTTTACGCAGTTGAAGTCCCGTTTATTTAGGCACGTTGTGCAAGGCAGTCATTTTAACCTGCTTCACAAAAACCCCCGGAATATTCCGGGGGTTTTAAAGTGGTCTTTTATATAGAAGTTTTCCGCTGCCATACTGCAAATTCATAATTGTACGGGTTTTTTTCATCTTTTATACCGGGTTCTCGGGAGACAGTCTCCCATTCGTTCTCATTGATTTCAGGAAAAAATGTATCCCCGCCAAAGGTATGGTGAATCAGTGTCACATACATTTTTGTGCAATGCGGCAGCATCTCTTCAAAGATTTTTGCACCGCCGATGATAAAAAGCTCCTCCCCTTCCTCCTCTAAAAGCGAAATTTCCTTAACAGTATGAAGAATCTCGCAGCCCTCCGCCTTGAAATCATGGTTACTTGTGACGACCACGTTCCGCCTTCCCGGCAGCGGCTTACTGCCCATTGACTCAAATGTTTTGCGGCCCATGACAACTGTTCCTCCAAGCGTCGTCCTCTTAAAATGAGCGAGGTCCGCCGGCAGTTTCCAGGGCAGATCATTGTTTTTTCCAATGGCTCTTTTATCATCCATGGCGAACACAAACGAAATCATACGCTGACCGCTCCTTTAATATGGGGATGAGCCTCATAATCTTCAAGCATAAAATCCTCATAAACAAAATCAAAAACAGAAGATACGTCAGGCTTGATTTTCATCTTCGGAAGCGGGTTTGGCTCTCTAGTAAGCTGAAGCTTGACCTGTTCGACATGATTCTGATAGATATGTACATCCCCAAAGCTGTGGACAAAATCCCCGTATTTAAGCCCTGCAGCCTGAGCCATCATCATGGTCAGGAGCGCATACGATGCAATGTTGAAGGGCACTCCAAGGAAGACATCTGCCGAACGCTGATACAGCTGGCAGGAAAGCTTTCCTTCTGAAACATAAAACTGAAACAGACAGTGGCATGGAGGAAGTGCCATGTTTGGGATATCCGATGGATTCCACGCGCTGACAATCAGTCTCCTGGAATCAGGGTTCTCCCCGATCTGTTTTACTACATCCGCAATCTGATCGATTGTCTCTCCGCCTGCACCAGCCCAGGACCGCCATTGCGCTCCATAAACCGGCCCGAGATCACCGTTCTCATCAGCCCACTCATTCCAGATGCGCACTCCGTTTTCCTGCAGATATGCGATGTTTGTATCCCCTTTAAGGAACCAGAGCAATTCGTGGATAATGGATTTCACATGCAGTTTTTTCGTCGTGACAAGCGGAAAACCTTCATTAAGATCGAAGCGCATCTGATAGCCGAATGTGCTGATCGTCCCTGTTCCTGTCCGGTCTTCTTTTGCCGTCCCGTTTTCAAGCACATGCCTGCAGAGGTCTAAATATTGTTTCATAAATTCACGTCCTTTTCTAACATTCGATTCTTCATTTTAACATATTATCGTATAGGGAGGATCAAATTCGTGAAGGATGAATAGTATTCATCAAACTGCTGAGGAAGTGACTTCATGCGAAAGAGACCTGCACCGGAGGAAATGGAGAAAGTCGTCGAATACATGGGGAATCACCGCTTTTGGTTAGCAGACGGCCTTTTTAGCGCCGGCCTGATCGGTTTGCTGATTTTTTTATTTCGTTAAAAAAAGAACCGGGAAAAATCCCGGTTCTTAGTTTGTTTTCTCCTGGCGTTTGATCTTGATTTTATGAAGTGCAAACGTTCCTGCAAACATTAAAACAATTACCGCAAAGAAAGCTTCGTGCGGAACATGAATCCATTCGCTTGTACCCATTTTTAAAGCGATTAAAAGAATGAGGATGTAAGCAGTTGATTCAAGCTCAGGCACTTTCTCGATCAATTTAACAAAGATCCCTGCAATACCACGCATCATCAGAATTCCGAGCATTCCTCCAAGCAGGAGGACCCAGACCTGTTCACTGATTCCGAAGGCAGCAAGGACACTGTCAACTGAAAATGCGATATCCATCAGCTCAACGGCAGCTACAGTTCCCCAGAACTGTCCGAACAGACGGGTGAAAATGCTTCCTTTTGTCAGCTTGGCTGCATCTTCCGCTTCATCTCCGCCTGACTCATTTCGCTTATCGATGAAGTATTTGATGGCAAGCCAGGCAAGGTATGCCGCTCCAAGCAGCTTCACCCAAGTGATTTTGATCAGGAATACACCCACTCCGATTGCAATAAACCGGAAGATATATGCTCCAAGCAAGCCGTAGAAAAGCGCTTTTTTACGCTGTTCTTCCGGAAGCGGACGGACCATTACAGCAAGTACAAGTGCATTGTCCGCCGATAAAAGTCCTTCAAGGATCACCAAAGTCAAAATCAGTCCCCATGAAGTGGGGTCTGTAAGGACTTCTCCCCATTGCTGCCAGTCAAAAAACTGGGCATAAGTATTTACAAAAGAATTAAAAAGTTCATTCATAAGACTGACAAAACCTCCTATTTTACGACCATACTTTTCCTATTATACTAGACTGTCAGTCTCTTGTTAAGCAAAAAACATTTTCAGCTTCCAATCATTTGCTCCGACTGGTCCTCCTCTTCCTTATCACGGCTTTTGTGCGCCATCCTGCTTGCAGCAGCAGCTGCCAGACCTGCCACTATATCATCAAGAAAGGTATTGACCCTGTCATCTTTGTGCTCATCCAGCTCTTTGATAATTCCAAACTTCTCTTTATCGAGGAACCCGAAATTTGTAAGGCCGATGGAGCCGTACACATTCACGATGGACAAAGGAATAATTTCATCAATGCCGTACAGCGGTTCATCTGTTTCTACGAGATGCTGCAGCGGCTGAGGCAGCAGCTTCTTCTCCGCCAGTTCGTCGAGCGCAAGACCTGTCAGCACGGCATGTACGATTTCTCTTTTGCTCAGCACACGCTCCACATTATAGATGCAATCTTCAAGAGTGAGCGCAGGTATGTACCGTTCCTGAAGCCGGAAAACAATATCAGCGATATCCCTGATCTGCACCCCCCGGTCCTCGAGCATCTTAACTGTAATTCTGGACATTTCTTTCATTGTATATTTAGCCATTAGCAGCCCGTCCCTTCTTAATGAGTCCATGCTGGAGGTGTGTTGCGGTCCCAGTAAATCCTGCCAAGCTCATGGTGTTTCTCAAAGGAATCTCCGGCAAGATGGTAATGAAAGTTAAACCAGTATCCGTCTCCAGGAGGGCGATCTGTTCTGACATGAAAACGGATGACATCCTTCCCCGTTTCTCCGCTGTAAATATGGAAGATCTTTTCACTCCTGCCGGTTCCCGGCTTTTCGGTGATGATCAAATTCCGCAGTTCTTCCGGTTTCAGTTCTTTTTCAATCGTTTCCTCAATTTTCGGTAAAATGAGCGAATCAAACTCCTGCTCGATCACCGGGCCGATTTTACTGCCGAATTTCAGCTGGGTCTGCCCTTTTGCCATTTCTTTAAAATAGTCAAGATCATGTGGTAAAGCGTCCTGAGCACCAGATGATGCAGGACCCGGAATAACCGTCTCCGGAATCTCCCTGGTACGTTCCTCCGCAAGCAGGGAAGCCGGAGGGGCAACCATTCCGAGAGTAATGATCGAAAACAATGCAACAAGCGTCTTTTTTAACCACTTATGAATGAGGTTCCCCTCCCAGATTGTTATACTATCATTTTAGCACAGCCCCCATCGTTTCTCTCTACATTTTAGAGAAAGCGCTTTAATAGAAGGAAAAAATCCATTACAATGGAAATATGAACGCAAAGGGGAGGGCTTATCCATGTATGAAGCACTGCTGATTGGAGCCAGTTTTTTTACTCTTGTTTATATGATTGTTATGGAGATAACAGACTAATCAAACGGCAGGATTATGTCCTGCCGGACACGATCCTGGCAGGACCGGCCGTCACGTATTCAAAGTCTGGTATCTGATCTGGTACTGCAGTTCGGAAGAGAGTGAATGTTTAGAGAAGGTCAGCAATTCCCCGGAAAAAGTCAGCAATTCTCCGAGAAAGTCAGCAATTCCCGGAGTAAGTCAGCAATTCTCCCGAGTAAGTCAGCAATTCTCGGAAAAAGTCAGCAATTCTCCTGATTAAGTCAGCAATTCTCGGAAAAAGTCAGCAATTCTCCTGAGTAAGTCAGCAATTCTCCCGAGTAAGTCAGCAATTCCACGGAAAAAGTCAGCAATTCCCGGAGAAAGTCAGCAATTCCCCCGAGTAAGTCAGCAATTCTCGGAAAAAGTCAGCAATTCTCCTGAGTAAGTCAGCAATTCCCGGAAAAAGTCAGCAATTCCCCCGAGTAAGTCAGCAATTCCCGGAGTAAGTCAGCAATTCCCCCGAGTAAGTCAGCAATTCCCGGAAAAAGTCAGCAATTCTCTGGAGTAAGTCAGCAATTCTCCCGAGTAAGTCAGCAATTCCACGGAAAAAGTCAGCAATTCCCCCGAGTAAGTCAGCAATTCTCGGAAAAAGTCAGCAATTCTCCTGAAAAAGTCAGCAATTTCCCCGAGTAAGTCAGCAATTCTCCCGAGTAAGTCAGCAATTCCACGTAAAGAGTAAGCACCCCTCTTGATAAAATCAGCAATTTTGCTGCAGCATTCCTACTTCATAGACTGAAACAGCTCCTGCGCGAAACGATCCGGGCAGTGCTTCTCACCTCTATGCTCTTTCTGCCGCTTCCCCCCTTCACTTCTGCTCGCTTTCAAAAACTCAACCTTCCATCAAACGGAAAAAGAGCCGGCTAGCCGGCTCTTTTTTTGCTTGTTACATGTTCTTCGCTTTGCGGGAAGCGGAGCTTTGCTGTTTTCCGTTTTCCCGGTTTGTGGTTCCCTGGCCTTCTGTTTCCGGAGAACCGAGCTGGGATTTTGACGGATTGGCTTTTTTGCTGGACATGAAAATCACCTCCACACGTATTGTTTCCTAATTTCCGGTTTCCAACACGCCGTAATGAAAGGAAGATGAACGTCTTTTGATTTGCTGGAATCCCCACCGGTCAAAGCGGCTGCTCTTCCAGTGGTCTTTTAACACGACCCTGCCCTTAGCCACGCGCCTGGCTTCTGCGATCACTTCGTCTGTTAAACCGCTGTATACGGCGAGTTTTTTTAAAGGCTCTATTCCTTCAGAAGAGACCGCTTCTTCGAACATCGGGTCAAAATAGACGGTATCAAAGGAGGCATCTCCACACGACTTAAGGTACGTTAGATGATCTGCATGCTGCACTTCCACTCTGGCCATAGCCCTGTTCATAGCGTCAATGCCTGTGTCCCATTTTTTCAGCCCATGCTTGACAATTAATGCCATTTCCCTGCTTCCTTCAATGGCAGTTACTTTTCCGCCTTCCCCTGCTGCAAAGGCAGCAGTGATGCTGTCTGACGCCAGTCCCATTGTGCAGTCCAGAAGAGAACTGCCTTCTTTCAGGTCTGCCGCGGCAATAAAAGGGTCTGACTGCCCTGCGAGCAGGCGCTTTACACGAAACATAGAAGAATTAGGATGGAAGTAGAACGGACTCGCTTGTTCATCAGTAAACAATTCCATCCGGTCCACCCCCATGATGAGAACCGGCTCCCCCTTTTGAAGCATGGATGAAACCGATTGTCTGTCGCGCAGCAAAAAGGGGCTGTTCAGCTGTGCTGCAAGCTCTCTCGCTGCCCCTTCCACTGCTTTTTGGTTTTTCATAACTGTTGTGATGATCACGTTCAAGAAAACCCCTTCACAGAAAAATCGGGATGGCTCTGTGCCATCCCGTTAAGATTCTCAGCAGTGCTTCTGAAACGCATGCTCCAGATTTGCCATAATCTCTTCCATTTCAAACCCTTCAATTTCATGTCTTGGTATGAAATGCACGACTTCTTTCCCTTTCAGCAAAGCCATGGAAGGAGAAGAAGGCTCGTATCCTTCAAAATATCCGCGCATTTTTGCTGTCGCTTCTTTATCCTGGCCGGCAAAAACCGTCACGAGATGATCCGGTGCTTTTTCGGCATTCAGAGCGGACTGGGTTGCTGCGGGTCTTGCAAGTCCAGCTGCACAGCCGCAAACGGAGTTGACGACAACGAGTGTTGTGCCGTCTGCCTGCTCCATATATTCTCCCACCGCTTCATCAGTAAGCAGTTCTTTAAAACCTGCTCTTGTCAGTTCTTCTCTCATCGGCTTCACCATTTGCCGCATATATTCTTCATATGCCATTGACATAATCGCAGTCCTCCTGAAACAATCGGGGGTTTTAGCAGCCCCGTTTTTTTCAAGAATACTATAGATATACCGGCACTGCAACGTTTACAGCTTTACATGCTCTTTTGCAGGTTCCGGCAAATCGGTTACGGCTCCTTTGGATGAACAGGAGACCGTCCGGGCATATTTTCCGAGAACCCCTCTTAACCTTTGCTGCGGGGCTGTCCACTTCGCTCGTCTCTCTGCCAATTCCGCTTCCTCGACATGCATGGTCAACTCTCTTTTCTCACTGTCTACTGTTATAAGATCCCCCGTTTTCAGCAAGGCAATCGGTCCCCCAGTCTGAGCTTCAGGAGCAATATGACCCACGACAAGCCCGTGAGTCCCTCCGGAGAAGCGGCCGTCTGTCAGCAATGCTACCGTTTCCCCAAGACCTTTTCCTACAAGAATCCCGGATAAGGAGAGCATCTCAGGCATTCCCGGTCCTCCTTTCGGACCTTCATAGCGGATGACGATGACATCTCCTGCAGTGATCTCACCTTCCATAACAGCTGCTGTCGCGTCCTCTTCACTGTCAAAAACCTTTGCCGGACCCGTCAAGTTCGTCACTTTTAAGCCTGAAACCTTAGCAACTGCTCCGTCAGGTGCCAGATTCCCTTTCAAGACCACAAGGGGTCCATCATGGCGCAGCGGCTTTTCAACCGGTACGATGACATCCTGGTCCGGAAGCAGCCCTTCAAGGTCCTCCAGATTTTCTGCTAAGGTCTTGCCGGTAACGGTCAGGCAGTCTCCGTTCAAGTACCCTTTTTCAAGAAGAAGTTTCATGACGCCCGGAACACCGCCCGCTTCATGAAGGTCCTGCATCACATATTTACCACTCGGCTTCAAATCCGCGATGTGCGGGACTTTTTTCTGGATGCGCCCGAAATCTTCGAGCGTCACATCTACTTCCATCGCATTGGCGATCGCGAGCAGATGGAGGATGGCATTTGTGGATCCCCCAAGCGCCATAACTAGCGTTATCGCATTCTCGAATGCCGGTTTTGTCATGATATCTTTCGGATAAATTCCGGCTTCAAGCAGCTTCAGGACTGCTTCTCCGGCTTTATAGCAATCATCCATCTTGAATTCTGACTCAGCAGGGTTGGAAGAACTTCCAGGCAGGCTCATTCCAAGTGCTTCAATGGCAGATGCCATCGTGTTGGCTGTATACATTCCGCCGCATGAACCAGCACCTGGGCAGGCGTTGCACTCGATCTTGTGAAGATCTTCCCTTCCGATATCTCCTTTATTGTATTGGCCGACGCCCTCAAATGCAGAAACGATATCGATGTCCTTTCCGTCCAGTTTTCCCGGTTTGATTGTCCCCCCGTAAACAAATATGGACGGGACTTCTGACCGCGCCATTGCAATGAGACAGCCAGGCATGTTTTTATCGCAGCCGCCGATTGCTACATAGGCATCTAGATTCTCAGCGCCTACCACTGTTTCAATGGAGTCAGCGATTACATCCCGGCTCGGCAGGGAATAGCGCATGCCTGACGTCCCCATCGAAATGCCGTCTGAGACGGTTATGGTGTTAAAGATCATGCCTGCGCCGCCTGCTTCCCTGACTCCCTCTTTTGCTTTGACAGCCAGCTTATCAATATGTATATTGCACGGGGTCACCTCGCTCCAGGTGCTGGCAACACCAATCATCGGCTTCTTAAAATCCTCATCCGTAAACCCGACTGCGCGGAGCATGGCCCGGTTCGGTACTCTGATTGCATCTTCACTCAGATGCCTGCTTTTAATTCTCAAATCTTTGCTCATCTTTTTCCCTCCTGCAATCGATTGATTGTGTACTACTATAGAACTTTAAATAAACCATTGCAATAATATTCTTAAAATTTTTAATAGAATGTTTTCTTTCTGTAATAAGAAAGCGCACCCAATGGCTGCGGGTGCGCTCTCTCTATTATTCTGTATGTTTTCTGCTTTCTGTCATCTGTTTCCATACCGAACCCATTGCTTCTTCACCGCCCTCGATGCGGCTTGCGGCAAGCTTGACCTGCATACTGACTTCAAATTCCGGGTCTTCTTCCGCTTCTTTCAAAGCAGGAAGCGCCCGCTCATCGCCGATCTCATACAAAAACATTGCCGCCCGCCACCGGACTAGCTTATTTTTATCCTTCAGCGCTTTGATCATGGCAGGGATGGCGTGGGGATTGCCGATATCAGACAGGCAATCTCCCGCTGTTCTTCTCACCGTTACCGATTTGTCTTCAAGAGCTTGGTAGAGCAGCGGCAGAACAGCTTCATCCTCGATCATGCCCAGATAAACAACAGCCAGCCTGCGGATCGATGCTTTCTCATCTTTAAGGGCTTTCTCAAGAACATCAAGATCTTCAATTGAAGGATTCATCTGCTCCAGGTGTGCGTACCTGGCTGTCCATTCCGGTTCATCCAGCATTTCAGGGTGAACCTTATAGGAAGTCCGACTGATCTGCTGCACACCCTCCTCTTTATTGATCAGCGCCTGTGCCGTCCGCGCCAGGCGTTCGTCTTTATAGGCGGCAGATAACTCTTCTATGATCTCGCGCCCGATCTCGTCCATGTCCCCGTACCGTACACCATGGTCCTTCCATTCACGGTCAAGGACTACATTTGAAGCATGCTGCTGCACTTTAAAGATCATGTCCTGAAAACGCTGTGGAAGAGCGAATCGCTTTTCTTCGCTCCCGTCCGAGAGCTTCAGCTGCATCGGAATTCCGTTGAACATCTGGACAGCTGCCTTCACTTCACCGAATCCTTCAGCAGCCGGTTCAAGTGCGCTGCTTTCAGATGCATTTTCTCCAAAACATTCTCTCACACGGGAAAGGATCTCTTTCCAGTCATATTTTGCATTCCGCTCCACGGCCAGAAAGTCGGCTACATGATAGACGCCTTTGACCCCATCAACTTCAAGAATCTGCTGGATGACATTTGGAGCATGGTCCGCTTCCCCTTTTTTGTAGTTATTGCTTGTCCCTTTCGGAAGTTCCTCAGTAAGGATAATCTTCATCGTGTTGGGACTTGGCGTTGGTTCAATTGTTTTAATGCTAAGCACGCTTCCGCCTCCTCAGGAATTTTCATTCAGTTTAACATAGTGCATGGAAGTTAATCATTCTGCAGACCTTCGCCCTCAATTTCACTGTAAAATGCTTTCAGGTAGCTCTCCAGCAGAAGATGTCTTTTTGCCGCCTCTGCCTTCCCTGCTTCCGTATTCATCAAATCTTTCAATTTAAGGAGTTTCTCATGAAAATGACGGATGGCAGAGCCCTCCTCTTCCTTGATGCTGTACATTGGCTGGCCGATGCTCCCTGAATAAATAAAGGCTCTTGCGATGCCGACTGCGCCGATTGCATCAAGCCGGTCTGCATCCTGAACGATCTGCCCTTCAAGAGAATCAGGTCTGCTCGCCCCGCTGCCATTGAAAGAAATGGTATCAATAATGTGCATGATGCTGGAACATGCTTCTTTTTTAATAGAAAGTCCCGATAAAAAGTCTTCAATTTCCGTTTTTGTCATCTTAATATCAGTCCGTAATTTGCGGTCGGGAAGATCATGAAGCAGAGCGGCCATTTCGACAACAAAAAGATTGGCATCCGTGCGGACCGAAAGCATTCGCGCGGTTCTTCTCACCCTGTCAATGTGCAGCCAATCATGGCCGGATCCTTCGTTTCCGAGACGTTTTTTTACAAATTCAGCTGCCGTCTCAAGCACAATCTCCTCGTTCAATCTTTTTTCCCTCCACTATAAAGAAAGTTTGACGCTTCTCTGATTTATGTATACGGATCGAGCAGCCTTCGAGAGACCACATCTAAAGGAGACTGGGTAAGCTGCTGCACAGCGCCTGACCGCAAATGAAGGACCTTTCATTCGCACGGGTCCTCCATTTGCAAGGGGTTCACCTTATATGACAGCTTCCGGGTCCTCTCATTTTTCATAGGACATTTGATCCCGGAGGTTCTTGTTTCACCTGTGACCGCGTATTTTAAAGATTTCCCTGTTTCAGCAGCTGCTCGATGTCCTTTTCCAGTTCCTTTGGATTTGTGTTCGGTGCGAAACGCTTGAACGGCTTTCCGTCCCTTGCGATGAGAAATTTGGTAAAGTTCCATTTTACCCCTTCAGATCCAAGCATACCGGGGAGCTCGGTTGTTAAATAGCTGAACAGCGGATGTGCTTCTTTGCCGTTCACTTTTATTTTGGAGAACATCGGAAACGCTACGCCGTAGTTTCTTTCACAAAACGCAGCGATTTCATCCTCTGTACCCGGCTCCTGGTTCATAAACTGATCGCATGGAAATCCGAGAATTTCGAACCCTTTCTCTGAATAGCGGTCATACAGCTCCTGCAAGCCTTTATATTGAGGGGTAAACCCGCATTTGCTGGCTGTATTAACGACTAACAGCACTTTTCCTTCATAATCTGAGAGTGGCTGCTGCACTCCTTTTATATCTGCAGCCTGAAATTCATATACGCTCAAAGTGATTCTCCTCCTTTATTGATCCTGGCAATTGTCCGGTATACAGATTCTACAAATGCCTCCATATCTCCTGCATGGTCCTCTGTGATGAGATGCCTGAAGGTGAACGTTATTTCATTTACAAACTCTATTTCCTTTGCGGATGGGTCGTAGCTGGTTTTCATGCCAAAATCCGTTTCTGCTTCCCATTCCGGCTGGATTGCTTTGAGCCTTCTCAGTCCGGCGTCCCCATCATTTGAAGAAACAGAGAACGTCACAAGCAGCCGGCATCCCGGAGCCGTCTTCCTGCCGGACCACTCAGACACCAGTTCTCCGGCAGCAACCGACAAACTTATCCCTGCGCTGGCCCCTTCCGGCCTGCCCCTCTCCAACATCCGGATACTCCACGTTCTGGACATATCCGCGAGATCCACGGTGTCGCTCCGGTTCCGGATATGAATCAGGCCGTCAAGGTCAAAATCATATACAAGCCCTTCAAGAATGACCTTCAGGTTATCAAAAACGGTCGGATCAAACATTAAAACAGCCCCTTCGCCCGGCCTGCTTCATCGATGTCCATGTTCAGAGCCGCGGGTTTTTTCGGAAGACCCGGCATCGTCATCACTTCACCTGTCAGAGCAACGATAAAGCCCGCTCCTGTAGAAGGCTTCAGTTCCCTGATCGTGATTGTAAAATCTTCCGGCCTCCCTCTTCTGGCCGGGTCATCCGACAGGGAATACTGGGTTTTCGCCATGCACACAGGCAGCTCACCCCATCCATTGGCTTCGATCTCCTTTATCTGCTTTAGCGCTTTGGAGGTAAAAATCGTGCCGGCCGCTCCGTATACAGCAGCTGCAATGGTTTCTATTTTTTTCTTTACCGGGTCTTCAGGTTTATATAACGGAGTGAATGCGGATGGCTTCTCTGCAAGCTCTGCGGTGAGACGGGCAAGCTCTTCTCCTCCTTCTCCTCCTTTTTCCCATACTTCTGCAAGGGCACATGGATGGCTGTTCTCCGCACACCATTCCTTCAGAACCTGAATTTCCTCTTCTGAATCCGAGCTGAAACGGTTGATGGCTACCGCGTATGGAAGTCCAAAAGCACGGATTGTCTCGATATGCTTCTGCAAATTGCTGCAGCCTGACAGGAGTGCGGAAGCATCAGGCTTCCCGAGATCGTCCAAACCTGCTCCGCCATGCATTTTGAGCGCCCGGATCGTTGCAACGATCACAACGGCAGAAGGAACGAGCCCGCCTGTTGTACATTTAATATTTAAGAATTTCTCTGCCCCGAGGTCTGCTCCAAACCCTGCTTCTGTAACTGTATAATCTCCCAGTTTCAGGGCTGCTTTCGTTGCTGCAAGGCTGTTGCAGCCATGGGCGATATTTGCAAAAGGACCCCCATGCACGAGAGCCGGTGTGTGTTCAATGGTCTGGACAAGGTTGGGCTTCATGGCATCCTTTAAAAGCAGGGCGAGCGAGCCCTGATACCCCAGTTCTTCGACTGTCACCGGCTTTTTTTCATATGTATAGCCCACGGTGATGGCAGAGAGCCGTTTTTTCAGATCTGCCATATCCTCAGCAAGGCAGAGGATTGCCATAATTTCAGAAGCAGCCGTAATGCTGAACTGGTCTTCCCTTGTATGGCCGTTAGCAGGGCCCCCAAGGCCTGTAACTACATTTCTCAATGACCGGTCATTGATATCGAGTGCCCGCTTCCACACGATTCTCCCGGGATCCAGACCCAGCTCGTTTCCCTGATGGATATGATTATCGATGAATGCGGACAGTGCATTGTTGGCTGCGGTAATGGCGTGAAGGTCTCCGGTAAAATGAAGATTGATTTCCTCCATCGGCAGGACTTGCGAATAACCTCCGCCTGCAGCTCCTCCTTTCAGCCCCATTACCGGGCCGAGTGAAGGCTCTCTCATAGCGATGACGGCACTCTTCCCGATCCTGTTGAGTGCCTGTCCAAGCCCTGCTGTGACGGTTGACTTGCCTTCTCCGGCAGGTGTAGGATTAATGGAAGTTACAAGGATCAATTTTCCATCCTTTTTCTTTTTTAATCTGCTAAGTAAGGATTCTGATAATTTCGCTTTATATGCACCGTACAGTTCCAGTTCATCCTCCCGGATCCCAACGCGGGAAGCGGTTTCCGTAATCTTTTCCATCACGGTATTCTGGGCGATTTCAATATCTGAAAGCTTCTTTTTTCCAAGGGCGCTCATCTGACCATCTCCATTTTTTGAAGTTCTGCAAATATACATTTTGCCGTATAATACGAGTTGAGACTCCCGCAGACAGGGCCGTAAGCCCGGCATCTGCATACACACAGACGGGATCCTGAATGGTCCGGGTCCTTTTTTAAGCTCTGTTAAACTTGGTTGTTGATTGCAGCTAGCAGGCGTTCGCTCATCCAGGGGCGGGCGGTGAGCCTCCTCGCCGCTGCGCGACTGCGGGGTCTCACCTGTCCCGCTGCTCTTAAGCTCCCAGTCTCACGCCTTTCGCTCCAATCAACAGGTGTGAAAAATCAACACTATGCTTTAACAAAGCCTTTTTTTAAAAAGTGCATCCGAACTCCGCCTGCACTGGACCTGTGAATTTTCGTTCCGCATTTGCAAACCGATTGGCTTTCTTCCTATGTATATCGTATCGGTTTTTACACGGTTTAATAAATAAAACATTCTTAGAGAATGATATACGCGGCTTCCATCCATAAGACTCCAGCCAGCAGTCAATGAATCTGGCTCCGCCGTCCGGTTATTCCGCAGCAATCATTGGCCATTGTACCATATTCTTCTTGGCCGGACGGATTCAGGGATTTCCACGCTTGAACTCCGGAGAATATACGGCCGGTCTACCTTAACAGAATGGAGTGTTTGTCTTGCCGATCAATATCCCTTCCAGTTTGCCTGCTAAGGCGATTCTTGAAGAAGAAAACATTTTTATAATGGATGAGAACAGGGCAGCGTCCCAGGACATTCGCCCTCTTACTATATTGATTCTGAACCTGATGCCCCAGAAAGAAAAAACGGAGACACAGCTCCTCAGACTGCTCGGGAACACTCCGCTGCAGGTGAATATCACGTTTCTGCACATGAAAAGCCATACATCCAAAAATACTGAGCCGAAGCACTTAGAACAATTTTATACGACTTTTGAGCATATTAAACACCGCAGTTTTGACGGCATGATCATCACCGGTGCACCAGTTGAGCAGCTGCAGTTTGAAGAAGTATCCTACTGGGATGAACTCAAAAAAATTCTCGACTGGAGCAGCACAAGGGTAACCTCCACCCTTCACATATGCTGGGGGGCGCAAGCGGCCCTTTATCATCATTACGGCGTAGATAAGATTCCCCTCGCGGAAAAATGCTTCGGGATCTTTGCGCACACGGTCAGCCTGCCGACAGAAAAACTTGTCCGCGGGTTTGATGATGAATTCTATGTGCCGCACTCGAGACATACAGATATATCAAAAGAACAAGCTGCAGCCCATCCTGAGCTTGCCATCCTCTCGGAATCCGAAGAAGCCGGTGTTTGTCTGCTGATGTCCAGAGACGGAAAACGGATTTTTCTGACAGGGCATCCTGAATATGATGCCTATACTTTGGATGAGGAATACCGGAGAGACCTCGAAAAAGGGCTTCGTATCGGCGAGCCGCTGAATTATTATAAAGGAGGGCTTCAGGAAAACGGACCGCTGTTCCGCTGGAAATCCCACGCCAGCCTCCTGTTTTCAAACTGGCTGAATTATTATGTGTATCAGGAAACGCCGTATCAATGGGAAAAGTAAAATGGAAATTAAATGTAAAATGAAAATAAGTATACCACTGAATTCCTGATTTTGTTAAAATGATAGGGAATGAAATTCAGAAAAGAAATAACAAAGTCTTTACATTGCATTTATAATAGTCTTATATGTATATGTTACTCTATATAGTAAATTAAACAGAGCTGCATCGTTTTTATAGAGTTTCATCAGATGTTTTTATCTTTGATTGAGGTGAATATGTTGAGATCCAAACAAAAAGTTTTGATATTGACTGCCAAATATGGGAACGGACATGTTCAGGTTGCCAACACATTGGTGAATCATTGCAGGGACATGGGGCTTAAAGATGTGATTGTTTGTGATCTTTACAACGAATCACACCCTGTTTTTTCTGAAATAACCCAGTACCTGTATCTGAAAAGCTTCTCAATCGGAAAGCAGTTCTACCGTCTGTTTTACTATGGTGTTGATAAAATGTACAACAAGCGAATGATGAACTTATATTATAAAATGGGACATAAAAGGCTTCATGAAATCGTTCTGAGGGAAGACCCGGACATCATTATCAACACATTCCCGATGATTGTGGTGCCGGAGTACAGAAGAAGGACCGGTACGGTCATCCCGACGTTTAATGTCATCACGGACTTTTGCCTTCATAAAATCTGGGTGCACGAGAACATTGACCGGTATTATGTTGCAAACCAGCATGTGAAGGAAAAAATCGTCCGCCTTGGAATCAAGCCTTCTGCAGTGAAGGTGACCGGAATTCCGATCCGGCGCCAATTCGAAGAGAAGCTGGACCATGGTGAGCTCTTCACTAAATACGGACTGGATCCTGAAAAGAAAACACTGCTGATAATGGCAGGGGCACATGGAGTATTGAAGAATGTACGCGAGCTTTGCCAGTCATTTCTTCAATACAAGAACCTTCAGACAGTCGTCGTCTGCGGCAAAAACCAGCTTCTGAAGGAAAGCCTCGACCCGCTGGCCGCTGCATACAGCAGCCAGATTAAGGCACTCGGCTACGTTGAACGAGTTGATGAGCTGTTCCGGATCTCCGACTGTATGATCACTAAGCCCGGCGGAATTACACTGAGTGAGGCCGCAGCGATCGGGCTTCCGGTTATTTTATACAAGCCGGTTCCTGGTCAGGAGAAAGAAAACTCAATTTTCTTTGAGAACAGCGGAGCTGCAGTAGTTGCCAATAAGTACGAAGAAATCCAGGAAAGCGTGGATTACCTGCTTAAAAACGGCCACCTTCTTTCCAATATGAGTGATAACATTAAAAAGCTGCACCATCCTCATTCTGCAGAAGTCATTCTGCAAGATATTCAAAAAGAAGCAGTCGCCATTAAAAGAGAGAATAATAAAAAAATGAAGGGCTCGGTCAATTATTGATTGGCCCTTCTTTTTAAGGCTTCCGGGATGCTAAGGGGATCTAACCGCATCACAGGAGGATAACTATGGACACGAGCACACATATTGCAATGGGGTTTGGACTCGCAGGCCTGGCATCGCTGGATCCTGCTGTTTCAGGAAACCCGGCTCTTGCCCAGGCTATAATGGCAGGAACGGTTCTGGGATCGAACGCACCGGATTTTGACTATGCAATCAAGCTTGCCAAGGGTGAAGGCACGTATTTGAGGCATCACAGAAACCTCTCCCATTCCGTTCCGTTCTGGTTTATCTGGGCAGTTCTTCTGACTGCAGGCATTTATCCTTTTTTCCAGGGGATTTCAGCTGCCCATCTGTTTGGCTGGACTTTGGCAGCCGTGCTAATTCATGTGTTTACAGATCTTTTTAATTCATATGGAACGAAAGCGGGCAGGCCTTTTACCGGCAAATGGATTACGCTGGATGCCATTTATATTTTCGACCCTTTTATCATGCTGCTGCATGCAGCGGGATTTATTTTATGGGCTTCAGGGCTTCCGTCCGGCATTATCTTTGCAGCAGTCTATTCGGTGATGCTGCTCTATATGGCGGCCAGGGCGGCCGCTTCCGCCCGCGTTCGTGCCAAAGCCGCTTCCAGCATTTCTCCCGGCTACAGAAAGGTCAAAGCCATTCCCACAATCCGCTGGGGGATCTGGAATGTATGTGCGGAATCTGATCAGTATTTTATTACCGGCGAATACCGGCACGGCAGGATCGAATGGGTCCATTCCTTCTCCAAGCAGGCCATGGACGACCCTGCTATCACAGCATCGCGCTTCGATGAGAACGTCCAGCATTTTCTCGTCAACGCGGAAATGGCTTATGCGTGTTCTTTCCGCAGGCAGAATAAATATGAAGTAAGATGGTTTGATGTCCGTTACCGGACAAAAAACCACTATCCTTTCATGGCAGTGGTACAGCTGGATGAAAAAATGAAGATCTCTTCTTCAGAGACTGGCTGGATTCATCGTGTGAACACTTTTGATCAGCCGCCGCAAATGAACGAATCTGCTGCTTCCCAATAATAAAAACCGCGCCGGCCGGCGCGGTTTTTCCTTTAGCTCTGCTGGCTTAAATAAATTTCTTCAAAAGGCTGTACAACAACGAACCCTTCTCCTTCAAACTTCATCTGAATCGATTCGCCGCTGCTTCTCCCCAAAAAGGTTTTAAGCGATACATCTGTAACAAATTCAGGCTTAAGGCTCCCAGACCATGCGACCGTGGCATTTGGATCTGTATAAACAGGCTGGCCCGGTCTGACGGATAACGTGAGCGGTTCATAATGGGAGGTGATCGCGATCATTCCCCTGCCGGATAGGTGAATATTGAACAAGCCTCCTGAAAGCATCCCAGCCACCTTGCGCATCAGCCTGATATCCCATTCGATCCCCGGTTCAAAAGCGAGGAGGTCATTGCCGTTCACTGTAATGGATTCGTCATTCAGACTAAGTATCGTAATTTTTTTCCCTTGGTCGGCAAGATACAGCTGGCCGCTTCCGTTCGCTTTCATGAGGGAAGTACCCTCTCCCGTGAAAGCTTTTTTTAAAAATTTCCCGACACCGTGCTCCAGTACACCTTCCCTCTCGAATTTTATTTTGCCGTTGTAAGCAATCATAGCCCCTGTTTTCGTCCATACCTGTCCATCCAGGTTTACTTCAAGCATCCTCGGAGTCTCTAATTCAAAAAAACCCTGCTTGCGGTCAGACTGCTTTGTACCGGCTATAAATTCACTGATTGAATACTTTTCGTTCATTTCTCCATCTCCTTCTCATTTTTAAACATAAATAAGGTCAAAAAAGACAGTGCCTGTTTAAGCTCTGCACTCAGCTCGTTTGCAACGTGCCCGTCCACTCCCTCTTTATATACGGGAAGCTGATCCAAAAGTTTCAACTCAGCTTCTCCTGCAAGCTTCGTAAATTCCCAGGGCATCATTGTATTGCAAGCTGCCGGCTTGTCATAAAGCCTCGGATAACTGTTGATCCTCGGCCCGGCTGCAGGTCCGAGAATCGCGATGCATACAAGACCTCCCGCTTTAACGATTCTCCGGATCTCCAGTACAGCAAGTCTGGGACTCGACACCCACTCGAGACAGTTGATCGATAAAACAGCGTCTGCCGCATTATCTGGAAAGGGCAGATCAGCCGCATTCCCGTATTGATAGACAGCGTTCGGGTGAGCGTTTTCTTTTGATGCAATGGAGAGCATATCTCTTGAGAAATCAATCCCCGTTACTGAAAATCCGAGCTCCGCGAGCTTTCTTGATCCGTATCCGTCGCCGCACCCGATGTCCAGTACAGTTTTCCCTGCTTCAGCGTGCTTTGTAAAAAAAGGAATGACTGCTTTGCGGCTGCCGCTCTCCCACATGTTTTTGCTGCGTGCATGCCAGCCAGCTGAATTCTCATTCCAAAGCTGCTCAGCATCTTTCGTCCATTTTACTTTTTCCGTTTCCAATCGCATTCCCCGCCTTTCCATTACCCATTCTCTAAACGGCAGGCTTATCCCTGTTTTATTTTGTGAAAAGATAAACAAATCATAAAATGAACAGCCCGCCGATATGAAATCCGGCAGGCTGTTTTGTTCTTTATCAGGTTTCGCGGAACCGGTCTTATAATTCCGGTTTCTTGGGCTCTTCACTGATCACAAGCGGTGCAGCTTCGACATTGTACATTCCATGAATATGGACTTTTGACTCATTTTCCAAATCTCTTTCAATTGCTTTGTTCGCTATATAAGATTCATCCTGCTGCTGATCCTTCATTCATGTCCCCTTCTTTGCGCTCTGATTTTTCTTTAGTATCAGATGAAATACCTTTAACTATACCCTTTTACCAGCAGAGCAGAGTTTTCAGAAAGTTTTGCATAAAATGCGGAAACCATCTTGACTCTGCCTTTTATTTTATGTATATTAAAAGCATCATTAGGCTGATTTTGCTGGAAGGCGAGCATTTTGGCATAGTGATGAATACTTTTTATAGCGCTGACATTGCGCTACAGAAATTAGGAGGATTATGTAATATGCAAAACGGCAAAGTAAAATGGTTCAACAACGAAAAAGGTTTCGGATTTATTGAAGTAGAGGGCGGAGAAGATGTATTCGTTCACTTCACAGCCATTCAGGGCGACGGCTTTAAATCATTGGAAGAAGGCCAGGAAGTTTCCTTTGAAATCGTGGAAGGCAACCGCGGTCCACAGGCTTCTAACGTAACAAAACTGTAATCCACATTAGACATGAACAACCAATAGATGCGAAGAGACCGGAGTAATCCGGTCTCTTTTTTATTTGCTGTTTATCATTAAATATTCAATCGCTTTCACATTTTGCTTAATCTTTCTCTCCACCCTGGTTATCTCAAGATGGTTAAATACATTCGCATGATTGGCAATGTAAACAAGCTTATCAAGATCCTGATAAATTTCATTGAAAGCCTGCCGGATCGGTTCTTCCAGATGTTTGTTTTTCACGCTCCTTACTTGCTCCCTTCTAAGTAAGTTGAAGTCATTCCTTCATTTTACAAAATATCGGTCTTATGAACTATTTTTATCCGTTATAACGAATATAACAGGAAATCGAAATAATTGCACTCATTTAGTCACGAATTCCGTATATTTTTTTACACAATGCTCCATCCTACATGTTGGAGGTGCTAGGATATGGACCAAACGAATCATAATGGAAGCGGATTAAATGACTTGGCGCAGCTGGAGCTTGCTGTAGAGGCTTCTAAAAATATAACGGGATCCAGTACGATGAGTATGGACCCGGAGGCGCTGAATGATGCAGAGAAATGCATTAAAGACGCACGGGCTCAGCTTGATCAAGTAAAGATTACCGGAGTCGATCAGCAGTTTCTTGAAAATCAAAAGGCTTTGCTGGATCAATGCCAGCACCAGATTGATGAAGCAAGAAAAGGCTGATTGAAATTTGCACCTACTCCAGTTCTTGAGAAAGCTGGCCAGAATAGGAAAGATCCCCGGAGCTTCTCCGGGGATCTTTCTGTATTACGTTAATTTTTCCCCAATCTCCTTCAGCTTAAGGCCAACGGTGCATTGACTGATGCAAAAGGAGTGAGCAAAGGTTTTCCCGTGTTCCTTGCGGAAATGCTGCTTCAGCAGGCAGTCGACGCAGTACGTATCCAGCAGTTCCCCGATTTCATCCAGTTTCTGTTTACGGTTCATGTTCTTTCACTCCATTAGTCCAATTTAATGCTGCTCGAAACCTCTGTTCCCAGTATCGCCTGCTTCGACAGCTGATCGGCCTCTTTGTTTTCTTTTCTGGGCACTGCTTCATAGCTTGCAGTCAGGCTGAGCCTTGAAAAGATGTCTTCTATCCTGGATATCCACGTCTGATGCTGTCCTTCATAGGCGGGCCATTCACCTGACATCTGGTTTATAACCACAAGGGAGTCACCTTTAATGGTCAGCTCCTGCCCCCTTGCGCCAAGCTCCTCCAAATGCCGGACGGCCATCAGCAGAGCAGCAAATTCCGCTTCATTGCTCGTTTCCAGTCCATCGAGCTTCAGGTTGATCCGGACTCTGTGCTTCCTGTGTCCAAGGCTGTAGTAGATAGCAGCTCCCGTACCGCTTTGTCCTGTATCTTTATCAAAGCTCCCGTCAAAAAAAACGGTGATGCTTGACGGTTCATGTTTCATTTCTTCAAGAAGTCTGCCCAGCTCTTTCTTCGTCCAGGTGACTCCCCTCGTGTCTTCAAATTCGATGCTTTTGGTGCGGCCGGTCTTCTCCAGATCCTCTGAAATTTTTAAAGCCGCTGAAGCATCCAATTCATCTGATTGAAAAGAGAGTGTCTGTTTTTTCGGAGAAACATATGTCCAATGTAAACGAACCTTCATTGCCGGCCCTCCCGAAATACTTAAAGAATTTTATTTTTACCGGCCCTGCCGTCTGATTACTGTTCATCTTTCTTAACCGGTGACCTCTTCCTATGCTACACTGAAAAGAGGTTTTGCATGCTGCATTTTCATATTTTATCATGTAAGAGGCTATAATTGCACGATATTGCAAGCGGAGGGAAAGCTTTATGATCGAAGTATTCATTGACGGAGCAAGCGCGGGCGACCCGGGGCCGTCTGGTGCCGGAATCGTCATTAAAGGCAGCGGGATTTTTGAATCCTTTTCTTATCCTCTCGGCACGATGTCCAATCATGAAGCCGAGTTTCATGCCCTTGTATACGGTTTAAAAGTTTGCATAGACAAGGGCTACCGCATTGTTTCTTTTAAAACCGATTCGCAGATTGTAGAAAAAGCGGCAGAAACCCGCTATGTGAAGAACCGGCAATTTGCCGGACTGTTATCAGAGGCAGAGCAGCTGATGGATCAGCTTGATTTATTTTTTATAAAATGGATTCCATCCAAGCAAAATCCGGCTGACCGCTATGCGAAGGACGGCATCCGCATGAATTAAAAAACAGCCAGCAGATGCTGACTTAACAGATGCTATAACAGCTGAAGGGATTTTACTTTTTCAAGCGCCTGTGCTTTGGATCTGACTTTCCCTTCAACGAACCTTTCAAGCAGGGACATAAAAAAAGATCCTTCGAATGACTTCTGAATTTTCAATGTCATTTCGATAGCTGCGATCACCTGTCTGTCATCGGCTCCGGTATACGTCTTGCCGAAGTATATAAAACCGATGGTCTCATCCCCGAACTTGAATCCCCTGCCGTATAAATCGTCCAGGTAATCTCCGAGATTCAATGCCATACCAATTTCCCCGCCTTTACAGAATCTTCTGGCCGCACGTTAAAATTCTACGCTAAAATCCGCCAAAATTCCAGCAAAAAACAAAACTCCTGAATGGCTGGAGCCATTCAGGAGCGGGGGATGCACTTCTCTCAGCCCACACTTCTTTCAGCCGCTCTTTTAATGAGGCTGTCTATTCCTCTGATCTCTGTATCAAGCAGCCATTTTTGGGCAGCTTTCAGATCAATTTCCAGGTCGGCTTCCTCCAGTACGTATTCAAGAGGGACACTGCAGTGAATCTCTGCAAGACTGCGGGAAAGGTGCAGCATTTCAAGATCCTCTTCGATTTTTTTCCGCTGCCCCGGAGTAAGCAGATGAAGGTTTTCAAGCATCCCGTCGATGGACAGGTGCTCCTGAATCAGCTTGTAGGCTGTTTTTTCGCCAATTCCTCTGACTCCCGGATAGTTATCACTGGAATCTCCCATCAATCCTTTCACATCAATGAGTTTGGAAGGATGGATCCCTTTTTCCTCCTGAAAAAGCTCGGCAGTGTAAATAAGATACTGGCCCATTCCTTTTTGAAGGAGCACGACATTGACCCGGTCATCCAAAAGCTGCAGAAGATCACGGTCACCTGTAAGGATGGTGATGTTCTTGTCCTTTTTATGTCCGCATGCAATCGTTCCAATGCAGTCATCCGCTTCATAACCGGCTACGCCTACGTTTGGAATGCCAAGAGAAGCTGTGGCCTCCTTCGCCATTTCAAATTGCGGCAGCAATTCTACCGGCGGCTCATTGCGGTTGGCTTTGTAGGATTGGAAGGATTCTGTGCGGAAGGTTTTGCTTCCCATATCCCAGCAGCAGATGACCTGCTGCGGCTTAAAGGCATCGATGCTCATGAGCAAATGCTTCATAAAACCGCTTACCGCATTTGTCGGCACCCCTTTGCTGTTAATCATGAAATTGCCGTAAACAGATGTCGCAAAAAACGCTCTGAAAAGCAGCGCCATTCCATCTACGAGCAGCAAATCTGTTTTTCTTTCCATCCTGATCGCTCCTTTTCATACCTTGTTACATGGTATCATAAAAGGCTTTAGAGAAAAATGGAGACAGATGGAAAAGACTGAATCCGGAAGGATTCAGTCTTGTTTTTTAGAACTGTTCAATTTAGCTGTTTCCGCTTCCGCATAAGAAGCGAATTCGTTTTCAAAGCCATTTTTCTTTTTGGCGCTGTTGTTTGCCATTGCATTGCTGTTGGCTGCTTTTGTTTTGCCCAAAGCACTAACCCCCTTTCAAGAGGTGTTATGCTTTATTGTCTCCCGCTATGAGGAAACTTTGCACTTTCATTCTTTCTTTCCACAAACTCCCTGACCATCTGTGGGGACACCGTTTTTCTCAGCGAAAGGTTTACTTTCCCGGCCAGCTTATTTAGCTCTATTGTAATGAGGTTTATTTCTTCTACAGAGAACGGTGCGCCGTTTTCGCACTGAAGCACTGCCTTTTCGATCTCCTGTTCTCTCCGGTTATCAAGCATGATAAAACGCTGTACATCTTCATTCTGATTTTGAGAATGTCTGCTGATCGCTTTGTGAACTTCCTCCATTTATACCTCTCCTCTTTTTTTCATCAATTTTTTCACCTGCTCCTTAGGCTCCCAGCACTGAAACGAATATTCCGGCCTTGTTTCGTAGCCAAGCCGGCTGCAAGTGTAAATCATGCCGGCACCGGAGCTGTTTTTAGCGGAGCGGAAGTGAACGCAGGCCGCACAGCAGCGGTATGCCTTCATAGTCCTTCCATCCACTCATAAGATTGCTTTAGAGCTGCCTGCAGTTCATCCGCTGATTGGCGGTCGCTGTACAGCTCTTTAAGCCCTTCCACATATGCTGCTGCATCCCGGCTGAATTTACTGCAGATGCCATCTGCAGATGCCAGAAGCGCTTCCCTGTATTCGCTTGCGAACATGGCTTGTTTTTCAGCCAGAGAGTTTTCCAGTTCTTTTTGCAGCTTTTCCCATATTGCCATACTCATTTTGGCACGTTCATTTTTTTCAAAAAAGGCTTTTGTGCCCGTAAAAAGATTCAGCTCTTTCTGAAAATGTCCGGAGGTGCTTGAAACGATCTGATCGGTGTGAGGAGTACCGAGCTCCTTAAATTCCGGCAGCGTCAGCCCTTCCAGCTGCATGATCGACCCAAGATTCAAAGCCATTCTCTCCCCGATCGCCTCAGACTGTTTGCGTACTGCATTTTCACTGCGGAGCGAGATGGCCTGCAGCTCCTGAATCAGCCTCCGGTCAACTGCCTGCAGCAATTCATTCATCTGCTCAGAAAGAATTTGTTTCGCACTGCCGTCCTGGTTGAAAATGCCGGGATGGAAATGTTCTTTGAAAAGATCAGAAAATTGAAGGCTGAGCCTCTGAAGCAAATAATAAAATTGCTCCTGTATCTCCTGGTTCACCTTACTGACAAACGGCTCCCTGTCTTCCTGCTTCAAATACCGATCCGCTTCATCCAGCTCTTTTTCCCTGCGCTGCAGGACAGCCTGCTTCTCTTCACTGCTTTTATTCATCTCACCTGCATAATCAGCCATCTGGCGGACTGTGCCTGCCATCTCATCTTTCAGAGATGAAACGGCAGTCCGGATGAGATCTTTTTCAATAAAACTGGACAGGTCCTGCTGAAAAAGCCCGAATTCGGAAGGAACAGCCATCGGGACTCCGGCAAGCTCATGCAGGCTGGAAATGCCGTACATCCTCGGCTTGCGGACACCCTCTTCTAGAAATTGTGATGCGATATACTGTTTGACGAGCGCTGCTTCTGCTGA
Organism: Metabacillus mangrovi; assembly: GCF_009711125.1. Lineage (GTDB taxonomy): Bacteria > Bacillota > Bacilli > Bacillales > Bacillaceae > Metabacillus_B > Metabacillus_B mangrovi. Next base: position 311,252 of record NZ_WMIB01000001.1, read on the forward strand.
ATCTTTTGCAAGATCGACAGCATTGATTAAAAAGAACATTTTGTCTAATGAGAAGGAGTCCTTTACTCTTCCCAGCTGGCGGATGAACTCCCGGTCGCCTTTTGAAAACGGATGGTTATAATACGTCACATACAGTAATGCATCTGATTTTTTTATAAATTCAAAAGCGACATGAGTATGCCTTTTATGAAGAGAGTCTGCTCCCGGCGTGTCCACGAGCGTAATCCCTTTTCTTGTAAGAGGACAGTCGTAATAGATGACTGCCTCCTCTGTAAGAACCGCTAGCTTTTCCTCTGAAACAAAAGGTGCAAAGTCATCGAGGCCGGTCTGGATCACCGGGTCTTCATTTTCTTGTGCCGTCCCTAGTCCTTCTGCGTACACCGTCAGAAGGGCCTGCTGCCTTGCATCAGCCTTCCCCGTCTCCAGTGCCCCGAGCACTCCCTCCAGCAAGCCCTTATAGCCGCCTGAGAGAATGTTGACTTCCGGCCAGATTTCCTTCAGCTCTTTTTCCACCTGCCGGACCGTTTTTCTTTTTACCAGGACCGTTCCATGCGGATGCTCATCAGTGACCGGAACGATCCTGTTGATGGCTGCTGTGGTCGGATTAGGGGAGGACGGCAGCACTTTTCCTCCAAGAAGCGCGTTCGCTGCAGAGGACTTGCCGGCACTGAACGCTCCGAATAAGGCAATCGTAAACGTCCTCTTTTCAAGGCGCCGTGCTTTTTCGCGAATAAGCCTGCTCCTGCCATCGAGCCCTTTAATCCCGGCAATCGCAGCTGACATCGCAACCGCTTTCTTCAGGACAGCTTCTGTGTTAACGGACTCACCCGCTGCTTCAGTCCGGTCAATTGAACCATCTACGGCAGCGGCTGCTTTTTTCTCAGGGGCGGCAACAGCCTGTTTGCGCTCTCGTTTCATTTTTTTCCATGTGTTCTCTTTTGCCTCTGCCTTCACTTTTCCGCTCAATACGTTCATCAAGTATTCCCGGGCCTCCTCAAGCCGGATATACTGCAGAAGGCGTTCCTCGGTCTCATCCAGCTCTTTTCGAAGAGCATCGGCATGAGACGGCGTTCCATCCCGGTCCTGCGTAATCCGTATTTCTTCCTCTATCTCAGCGACCAGGTCCTTCGCTTGTTGTTTCGCACGGTGCTTGATGAATTCGGACATGCTTTTCGTATAATTCAGCACAAATTCCGGTGTAAGGGCTGCTCCCGTTTCCTGCAGGGCTTCATCTGCCGCAAGCGCAATGCCTTCCGTTTCAAAAGCGGACAGCTTTTCCTCAAGCTCCGGACGGGCTGGACCTATTGCTTTTACACACTTGGAAAACAGGGCCTTGATATGCCAGTCAATTTGAGAGGAGACGAGACTTTTCAGCTCTTTCCCGAGCTCTGCTCTCCTTTTGGCGATCTCATCGGCGGTTTTCTTTTTTGAAGAGAACAATCCCGCCTTGAAACCGGGCTTCTTCCCTTCAGCATACTTTCGGGCGAGCTCCCGAAGCTCAAACGGCGTAATATTGGCATTTTCAAGCACTTTGGAAATTTCAGCCCTTAACGCGGTAATCGCTTCGCTGATCCTTAGCCGTTCCAGTTCCGCAGAAGACTCCATCTCGGTCAGTGCGCTGAATAAGTGGTCTCTGGCCTCCTGTACACGGGTCCGGTCATCAAGACGAAGGCCGGCATGATTAGCGAGATAGCGCAGATGCTCCTGCACGACAAGACCCGCCTGTACAAGCTCACTTCCGGCAGAGGCTTTTTCCAGCTGCTCCTTAACCATGTTTTTCACCTTGGACAATTCGTTATACGGATGGAGGAGATCCCTCATGCTCGTGTAATAAATCCGGTCCCCGCCCAGTCCGATGGAAGCAAAGCTTTCTTCGATCCTTTCTTTAAAATCTGCAAAGGGCAGCTCGGATTCCTGATGCTTATCAATCTGGTTCACAATCAGGGCCGTGTCCTGTCCGTCTTCAAGCAGGCGCTTTATAAATTCAACCGTTCCTTCAGACTGAACGTGGTTATAATCGGTCACGTAAAAAATAAAGTCAGCAGCATGCAGAGCAGAGACCGTTGATTCCATGTGAGAAGCATCATTGGAATCAATTCCCGGTGTATCGATCAACGCCACCTGATCAGGAATCATTTTCGAAGGTTTCCAGATGTGGATTCTTGCAATCTCATCTCCTTCGCGGCAATACTGCTGCAGCTCGTGAAGATCCATGGAGGGATCTGCTTCCAGTTCTTCTCCGAAATGCGTTTCCAAAATAATTCTGCTCGGTCCATTTTTCAGATAGACGAGGTTCGCGCTCGTTGGAATCGGACTTGAAGGCAGGATTTCCTCTTCCATGATCGTGTTGATCATTGTAGACTTCCCTGCAGAAAAATGCCCTGTAAACGCAATCTGCTTTTCCCCATTCATTGCTTTCAAAATAAGATCATCCAGTTTTGCTGCGCTTTGTACATCGCCCTGCCGGCTCATCTCCGATTGAACCGCGATAAGCGGCCTTATTGCGGTTTCCTGCTGATATACTGCCATGTAAATACCCCTTTAGCGTTCTTTTGCTTCTATTCTACTAAAAAGTAAGCACATAGGCATAATCTTTTGTAAAAAGAACAAAAAACTGCACGAATGCAGTTCTGTTAAGGTTTGAGCTGATTTTTCCGAAGTCTGAATGCATTCAGATAATCTGAATGCTCTTTTAGTGCTTTTTCCTCTGCTCTGATCCTGACGGTGAGCATGGCAGCATTAAGGACAGTAAACACAATGGCCGTAATATACGCCTGGAACAGCAGGGGAATTAATAGGATTTCCGCTGCAACCACTGCATAGTTCGGATGCCTGAAATAGCGGTAAGGACCTATTACGGTAACATCATGTTCCGGCAAAAGGATAATTTTTGTGTTCCATGAGGAGCCAAGTGAGCGGATCGCCCAATAGCGGACGTACTGGGTCAGGAAAATAAGCGGAACCAGTATCATCCAATAGGGTGACAGCCCCTCAGAAACGAACAGGGCTTCCGCTGCCAGGGCCAGCAGAAAAGCGGTATGCATGGATACCATGTAAGGATAATGGCTCTTCCCGTACTCGATTCCTCCTTTTCCCTTAGATACTTTTTCATTTTTGCGTGCTAATCCAAGCTCCGATATTCTTTGAAGGATGAGAATGGTGATGAGCAGAATCGGGATCATATCGTTTCCTCCCAGTCCAAAAGCAGAAGTTCCGCACTGAACCCAGGCCCGAGCGCTCCTGATAACGATTTGGCCGGCCTGCTGCTGAAGCGTTCACTCATTGCCCTCCCTATAACATAGAGCACTGTAACAGAAGACATGTTCCCATAGCTTTTCAAGATCTCCCTGCTGTGAGCAATGGCTTCATGCTCTAAATCGAGCGTTTCAATGTAAGCATCCAACACCTTTTTTCCCCCTGGATGGGCCAGAAACATTCCGATTTCCTCACAGTCTATGTTTTGCTCCTGCAGAAACTCTCTCACATTGGGACCGAGCCACTCTTTGATGATTGAAGGAATATCCCGCGAGAAGATGACATGAAGACCGTCATCCTCTATATCCCACCCCATTACGTCCTCTGAGTTTTTCATAAGCACCGAGCGGGATGCCGTAATTACAGGAACGTAAGGCAGTGCTGATTTTTTCAGGGCGGAAGATTTTTCCCCAGCTATCACCATACAAGCCGCACCATCAGCAAACAGTGAAGTCCCGATCAGATTGCTTTTTGTTAAATCCCCTTTTTGAAAGGTAAGGCTGCACAGTTCCACGGCCAGCACCAGGACATTCGCTTCCGGATAGGCTTTGCAGTAATCCATTGCCCTTGAGAGACCAGCAGCACCGCCTGCACAACCAAGCCCCCAGATCGGAATTCGTTTTGTTGTTTCTTTAAAAGGAAGACGATTCATTATTTTAGCATCTATGCTCGGGGTTGAAAGCCCTGTGGTGGATACAAAGAACAGCGCATCGATCGCTTGGAAATCAAATGGTTCGGATAAGTACGCAGGATTTGTCATCGCTGCTTGTACCGCTTCTGCCCCGAAGGCAGCCGCATGCTCTATATACCGTCTGTTTTTTTCCCCAAACGAGTGGTCATCTTTATACCAGTCAAGAGGTTCAGCAAAATTTCTCTTCTCGATCTCCCCGTTCCTGAATGCCCGGAGAAGCCTCGGGAGATCTTTGAAGCTCCCTTTAAATAATGTCTCTGCAAACTCTGTTCCGGCTTCCTGACTGACTTGATAAGGAAGTTCAGAAGCCCCGAAGGATAATATGTAACCCACTGCTCTCACATCCTCAAAGTCAATTTTAAAGCCACTGCCGGCCATCCTTCCCAACACCAGGATTATTTGAAAAAATAGGCCATATGAATTTCGTCATCATACTTCCCGTTCAGATAAACCTGATCCTTCTGGACGCCTTCAATTACGAATCCATAATTCTCGTAAAGCTTAACTGCTTTCTCGTTGCTCTTGAAGACGGTCAGGCAAATCTTCAGAAGGTGATGGGACTTGCCCCACTCCAGGGTATAAGCCATCACTTCTTTTCCGATTCCTTGCCCCTGTGCTGTTTCTGCGAGCCATGTGCGGAATATGCCTATATGCTGTTTCATCTTTAATTCGCCTCTAAGGACCCTTGCGATTCCGGATACCTCACCTTCCAAATCAACAACGGCATACATATGTCCTTTAGCCTGCAGTTCTTTTATGAGATCCTGTTCTTCCTGGATGGTTCTTACCTTCTCTTTTTGTATGTAGATGCCGGACTTCACAATAGATGCAGCAGCCCGAATGATCCCCTCTGCATCTTCCATTTTCACGGGTCGGATGACGGCTGTTCTTCCATCTTTTGTTTTGAACTGCTGCTCCATGATCTTCACTCCTTAGCTCTTCTTATCATGTACCGGATGTAAACAATTTATGATTCACGATTCGACAAAAACCGTTCCTTTTTGATTGTTCTATGGTATGATAATCATGAATATAAGCCGGAGGAACTATATAATGACAAGATCTTTTTATGATTTAATTGTTTCTAGTACATTTGAATCAATCGAAACGATGATCCCAGGCATCAGTTCCTCTCAAAAGGAACATCCCCTCTCTGTACTGACCGCTGTCGAAATCGGTGTAATTGGTGAAGTGGAAGGCAGACTTCTTATTGAAGGAAATGAGGAAGTGTTTAAGGAGATGGGCGTGGCCCTTTATGGAATGAACCTTGAAGGAGAAATGCTTTCTTCTTTTATAGGTGAATTTGCCAACATGGTAGCCGGGCAAGTCGCCACCTCTTTGTCCTCAAAAGGAATGGCCATGGATATCACCCCTCCGAGAGTAACAGGCCTGCAGTCAAAAGCCAAAATATTCGCCGAGCAGCCCGTCGGCATGCTGAAGGTTTCCTTTCTGGAACCAACAGCGTAGGAAGTGCAACAATTAAACCGCACGATAAAAGCCGGCATGAATGCCGGCTTTCCTCTAGTTTAACCATCATGCTTCTGCTTTGAGAGCGCGGTAATCCTGCTGAGCGCTCTCTTTCTTCGCTCTTCCTTTCGTATTCAGCAGCAGGTTCAGCAGGATCGCTGCAGTACTTCCGGCTACGATCCCATTGCTCGTCAGAATTTTGAATGCTTCCGGCATGCTGGCAAACAGATCAGGAACAGCGGTCACGCCTGTTCCGATTCCAATCGAGCAGGCGATGATCAGCAGGTTTTCCTGAGAAGAGAAATCCACTCTTGAGAGCATTTTTACGCCATAAGCAATGACCATACCAAACATCGCAGTCATCGCCCCTCCGAGCACCGGCGAGGGAATGACCGTCGTGAATGCTGCAATTTTCGGAACAAGGCCGAGCAGGGCAAGCATAACACCGGCAACGGCAATGACTTTTCTTTTCTTTACGCCTGAGAGCTGGATAAGACCGACATTCTGGGAATAAGCTGTGTAAGGAAAAGCATTTAAGATGCCTCCCAGCAAATAAGCGATCCCTTCAGCACGGTATCCTTTCGCAAGATCTTTCTCATTTATTTTCCTGCCGCATAAATCTGCCACTGCAAGATAAACGCCTGTTGATTCAATCATGCTTACGATGGCTACCAAAATCATTGTGAGAATAGGCGCCCACTCAAAGGCTGGAACCCCAAAATAAAAGGGCTTTACACCTGAAACCCACGATGCTTCTTCTACCGCCTTAAAATCTGCCATTCCCATAAACGCACACACCGCTGTACCCGCTGCAATCCCGATCAGAATGGAAATGGAACGGAAAAATCCTTTCGTGAAGCGGAAAAGCAGGATGATCAGCAGAAGTACTCCAAATGCGATCGAAACATTCTCGATCGAGCCGTAATCCCTGCTTCCTTCGCCTCCAGCTATATTTCCCATCGCCACTGGAATCAGCGTAATTCCGATTATCGTTACGACAGAGCCGGTTACGACCGGTGGGAAAAACGCTGCAATCCTTCCAAAAATGCCGGCAGCTAAAAGCACGAATAATCCGGAAGCGATCACCGCTCCATAAACTGAGGCGATGCCATATTCGCTTCCAATAGCGATCATCGGTCCGACCGCTGTAAAGGTGCAGCCGAGCACAATCGGAAGGCCAATCCCAAAAAAGCGGTTTGAAAGAACCTGCAAAAGCGTGGCGATGCCGCACATGAATATGTCGATTGAGACTAAATAAGTAAGCTGAGAGCTGCTTAGGCCGAGCGAGCTGCCGACGATGAGCGGAACAATCATTGCGCCGGCGTACATGGCCAATACATGCTGCAGTGCCAGTGAAGCGGTTTTACCAGCTGTCAGCTTCATACTTCCGCCTCCTCTGCAAAAAGGACTGCTCCTCCTGAAAGTGAATCGATCCGGGTAAGAGACTCCACCCTGATCCCCTTCCGCCGAAGTTCTCCGCCGCCATCCTGAAATGACTTTTCAATCACGATTCCAATCCCCGCAAGATGGGAACCTGCCTGTTCCAGCAGGTGAACAAGACCTTTCGCTGCCTGCCCGTTCGCAAGGAAATCATCAATGATCAATACACAATCCTTATTCGTAAAGCGGCTTCCTGAAACCGCGATTGTATTTTCTTCCTGTTTTGTAAACGAGTATACTCCAGCCGTCAGCAAATTTTCACTCAGCGTCAGCGATTTCCTCTTCCGCGCGAATACAACCGGCACACCGAGATACAGACCGGCCATCACTGAAGGTGCAATACCCGAGGACTCGAGCGTTAAGATCTTCGTTACCCCTGCCTCCCTGAACCTCTCAGCAAACTCTTTTCCGATTTCCTGCATCAGAAACGGATCAATCTGATGGTTAAGGAAGGAATCGACTTTTAATACATGATCGTTTAAAACCTTGCCTTCATTCACGATTTTTTCTTTTAAAAGATTCATAGTGAAACTCTCCTCTCATAGATGGAGGCGGCCCGGGCAAAAAAAGGCACCGCCTACTATGAAGTAAGCGATGCCTATAGAAGCCCGGTGTTTCCCGGGCTTTACCGTGCGTCTGCTTACTCATAGTCAGATTGTTTACGGCAATCCGGTAGAAACTTGCAGGCCATATCCCTGCGATTATATGAGTGCATTGAATGTACTTGTGATTATAGCACGAAATTTGTCGGTCCGGAAGAGTTACGAACAAAAAAAAGAAGAATATCAGGTATCGTTCGGATTTTAGAATGTTGAGACGGGTGGAGGATTGCTGGGAAGTTTTTTTGCTCTGACCCCACTTTCGCTAATGCACGAAAGCTCCGCCCCCCCTAGCCGGTAGCTCAGGCTGCACACGGGACTGGAGCTCCGTTCCCTGTTCCCCCGCTGCTTTAAAGCATGTGGGGTCAGTGCTGAGCTCTGACCCCACTTTCGCTAAAGTGCGAAACCTCCGTCCCCCCTCCCCGGAACCGCAGGCTGCAAACGGGATTGGAGCTCCCTTCCCTGTTCCCCCGCTGCTTTAAAGCATGTAGGGTCAGTGCACAGTGCGCTGCGCACACCCAATTACACCCTTGAACTGCCCGCAAAAAAAAGAAAACCGTCTATACAAAAGACGGTTTTCAATCCTTAACTCAGTGAATAAAGCCGGCTGTATTTTTCAGTAAGGTAGGTGATCAGATGGTCCGCGTTCAGTTCTTCACCTGTTACCTCCTGAAGAAGCTGAAGCGGTTTTTTTGTTTTTCCGTGCTGATGGATTTTCTCGGTCAGCCAGGAGAGGATGCTGCCGAGTTCCCCTCTTTCAATGCGGTCCTCAAGGTCGGGCAGATCTTTCAGCATGGCATTTCTGAATTGCGCTCCGTACAGAAGGCCGAGTGCGTAGGAAGGGAAATAGCCGAAGCTGCCTCCTGCCCAGTGTACGTCCTGAAGCACACCTTTTGCATCATTGGGCGGTACAACACCAAGGTATTCTTCATATTTCCTGTTCCATACTTCCGGGAGGTCTGCTACTGCCAGATTGCCGTTAAACAGCTCCTTCTCGATTTCATAACGGATCATAATATGAAGCGAGTAAGTCAGCTCATCTGCTTCAATCCGGATCAGGGACGGCTTCGATTCATTTATCGCAAAATAAAAGTCTTCAAGAGAGACCGATTGCAGCTGCTCCGGGGAAAAACTTCTGAACGTTTCATAGTACCGCTTCCAAAATCCGAAGCTTCGGCCGATAAAGTTTTCATAAAAAAGCGACTGTGACTCGTGAATGCCGTATGAGGTGCCGCTGCATAAAGGGGTGCCTTCCAGCTCCTCTGAAATATTCTGTTCATAAAGCGCATGTCCGCATTCATGGATTGTTCCGAAAACAGCAGTTCTGAAATCCTGCTCATCGTATTTCGTCGTCACCCTCACATCGCTCCTGTTGATCGAAATCTGGAACGGATGGATCGTTTCATCCAGGCGTCCGGCTGAGAAATCATAGCCAAGCTCTTTCAGAAAAAATTCACTTGCTTTCTTCTGTTCCTCTGCCGGGAAGGTCCCGTAAATAAAATCTGCATTTGGCTGTTTAGAGGCAGCTGAAATATTTTGGACGAGAGGAACAATTTTTTCCCGCAATTGAGCGAATACGCGGTCGAGTACATCGACGGTCATCCCCGGCTCATAGAAACCGAGCAGCGTATTGTAAGGTGTGCCTTCATAGCCCCAATAGCCCAGAAACTTTTTATTCGTTTCCACAAGCTGTTCCAGATAAGGCGCGAACAGCGGAAAATCATTCGTTTCTTTAGCTGTTTCCCATACAGATTCCGCTTTTGTCTGAAGCATGACGTATTCTGCATACTCCGCCTCGGGGATTTTTTTGTATTTGCTGTATTCTTTAATGGATTCTTCAACTGCAGCTCTTGTTTTCGGGGAAAGATCCGGCGTTGCGCTCAGTTCATCAAGCAGTCTCTTCATTTCATCTGATGTTTTCAGCCTGAATTCTTCCGCTGACAGGATCCCGATCGTTTTTGAGCGCTGGTCAACCCCTTTTTTAGGCGCTCCGGTGCGTAAATCCCAAAACAGGACATTCAAAGCTTCCTGATAACTTTGGATTTTTTGAAGCAGTTCATAAAACTGCTTTTCTGTCTCGATCTTTATCATTATGTATCCCCCTCTGTATTTGCAGAAATATTCCAACTATAATCGTATCCAAGGGGGCTATTACTGTCAACGGCTTATACAGCCTGCAGCAAAAAAAAAGCCTGTCTTCCCAACAGGCTGGCAGCCCCGGTAAGACAGGTCTTCATCAAGATTATTCAGATGGTACGATCGGGAGAATCCCTGTGATGGCTCTCAGCGTGTCTTCCGGCTGGCCGGCATCAATAAAGATCGTGGCTGTGCCATCGTCTGATCCTGTCCGGATGAGACGGCCCAGACCCTGGCGGAGCCTTAGGATCATATATGGCAGATCGACTTGTTTGTAAGGATCATCTGTATATTTTCGCTTCGCATTAAAAACTGGGTCCTGGGGAGGGTATGGCAGAGACCAGATGATCAGGTTGGAGAGAGACTCTCCAGGCACATCCAGACCCTCCCATAAGTTTACGCTGCAAAGAACAGACGGTATTTCCCGCTGGAATTTTGATACCGTCTCACTGATTTCATTTTCCCCTTCATAATAAACGGGGAATGGAAACTCTTCACGGTCAGCAGCTGCTTTGAATCGGTTCATTTCCTGGCGGGAAGGAAAAAGTATCAGTGTTTTCCCGCCATTGTGTTTGATGGATTCGATGATCCGCTCTGCTTTCTCGTCATCTTCCTTGCCATTCGAGATAAAGAGCTTCATCTGTTCTTCGTAATCAAAAGGCGATTCCACAGAGAACGATAAGTAATCCCCGATTCCCAGACTGCTTGCCATGTACTCGAAGGACTTGTCGCTTGAAAGGGTGGCGGATGAAAAGATCACCGGCTTTTCGCTGCTGAACACTTTCTCCTTCAGGACCTCCTCAACGGTTCTCGGCATGATGACGAGACACAGATCTCCGTCGCGGCTCTCAGTCCAGGATACAGCGTGGTTTCCTTTATTGAATAGACCGATTGAGTATTCCATTTGTTCAAGGATTTCTTCCGCTATTTTTAGTTCGAACGGGTCTATGGTGTATAACTCTCCTTCGAAGACGAGTGCCTCTCCGATTTTTTCGAGAGCAGATTGAAGCTTGCTTGCATTCTGCATTAAAGCTTCCCCACTCTGGATGTCGTTTCTTAATGAATCCGGCACTTTAACAGAGGACGCTTCAAGCAGGCTGAAAAATTGGTCGTTCACCATGAGAGCCTCTTCTACGAGGTTCGCGAATTCCTCCCTGATCTCGTTTTGGAGGAGGCGTTCCAGGCTCGCTTCGAGACTGCTTTTCCTTACCCGGTAAGTTAAGGCTTTCTGAGCAGCGAATTCAAGAAGATGACCTTCATCAAATACAACGCTGCTATGCTCAGGCAAAAGCGGAAGATGGCCTTCGCGCTTACGCGATTCCGCAGTCCAAATATGTTCCATATAAAAATCATGGGAGCAGATAATGAGATCCGAAGCTTTACGGTAATAGTCTCTTGAAAGAGTGAGGCCGCAGCGCTGTCTGAATTCACATGACTGGCAGTCCTGAAAAGGATCCCAGGAAATCCTTGTCCATTCTTCGTCTGAAACCTCCGGGTACTGTTTCCGGTCTCCGTATGGTGTATATCTCTGCAGTCCGGCAGGATTGTGGACGAAATCCGGCAGTCCTTCGTGAATGTCATCAAATTTTTCGTTATCTTCTCTCTGAACTGCATGCTCAAGCTTCCTCACACACAAATATTGATCCTGTGATTTGCTCAGTCTGGCATCCACGGCCAAGTCAAGGTGCTCAGCAATTTTCCGGATATCGCCTTCCTCTTTGACCAGCTGTTCGATCAGGGTTTCATCGGCACAGGCGATAATCGCCGGCTTCCCGGTATAACGTGCATAAGCAATCGTAAAGAGCAGGTACACAAGTGTTTTTCCTGTCCCTACGCCGGCTTCTGCAAAAATGGTTTTCTTTTCCTTAAAGGCTCTTTCCAGCTGGAAAGCCATAAAAATTTGTTCATCTCTTAAATCAAAACCTTTTTCAGGAAGAATATCGTAAAAAACATCACCAATCCAGTTGGATAAACCTTCATAGAATGTTTCATCTTTAGAGATAGGGAAAGGCAAACGAGCAGTTGTCATGTATTTAACACCGTTCCTCTTTTTAAATTCAGAAATTTAATTTTATCACGGACTCTATCATCCGGCAAGAATCCTGCACATAAAAAGAGGAACCGAGTGGTTCCTCCTATGCAGGTTCAGTATCGGTCGTAAAGTGATTGAATCAGCAGCTTTTTTTCCAGAGCCGAGGCATGGGAGATGGCCTGCAGAAGATCCTCTCTCGCCGTTCCGATGGATAGAAGACCGATGCTCTCTTCAGGCTGGCCTGCGAGCTGCTCATAAGACCGGTTCAGCGCCTTTGATATTAATTGAAATTGATCATTGCCCAGCATGGATGGCTTCTCTCCTTTTTTCACAGATAGAAGCAGTGTATGCCGGACAATGGTTTTTTATACCTTTCTTGGCGGCCTCGGACCCCAATACTGATAATAATCCGTTCGGATGAACCCGTTGAAAAGCTTACGTTTTTTGGTTGCTTTTTTCCCGTAAAACTTCTCGAAATCCGGATGGGAAGTAAGCATATAAACAGACCAGGTGTCCAGTTTTTCAAATGCCCGGCCCATTTCTTTATACATTTCCTCTACTTCCGGTTTATCGCCGAGCCGCTCCCCATATGGCGGGTTCCCTGCGATCACACCATATTCCAGGGAAGAGGTAAAATCCCTTACCTGCATTTGTTTAAACGAGATAAAATCCGACAGTCCCGCTTCTTCAGCATTTTCTTTTGCAATCTCCACCATCCGGTGGTCGATGTCGCTTCCCTGGATCTCAAGCTTCTGATCATAACGGGCCAGGTCCTCGACTTCCATCCGGGCTTCGTTCCAGACTTCTCTCCCGATCCAATCCCATTTTTCAGATGCAAATTCACGGTTAAAGCCGGGAGCAATGTTCTGCCCGATCAGGGCTGCTTCAATCGGAAGGGTTCCTGATCCGCAGAAAGGATCCGCGAACGGTTTATCGGCATTCCAGTTTGTCAGCATAATGAGGGCCGCAGCAAGCGTTTCTTTAATCGGTGCTTCCCCCTGCCCAATTCTGAATCCCCTGCGGTGTAGGCCTGTCCCGGATGCATCGATGGTCAGGGTGCAGACGTCTTTAAGAATGGCCACTTCAATCCTGTAAAGCGGACCGTTCTCTTCAAACCAGCCTGACTGCAAACGGTGATGCTTTCTCATGTTTTCTACAACCGCTTTTTTTACAATACTCTGGCAGTCGGGAACGGAGAACAGCTTGGACTTCACTGATTTCCCGATCACGGGAAATTCTGCATTCACCGGTATGTAATCTCCCCAGTTCAATGCTTTCGTCTGTTCGAACAGCTCGTCGAACGTTTCAGCCTTAAATTCTCCGACTTTTATTTTTATGCGGTCTGCCGTCCTCAGCCACAGGTTTGACCGGGCGATTGCTTTTGCATCGCCTTTAAAGGTTACTTTGCTGTTTTCAGTCTCGTATTCATATCCAAGATCGCCGACCTCTTTGGCCACAAGCGATTCCAGCCCCATTGCTGAAGTGGCGATTAATGTCAAATCTTTCATCATTGCAGCTCTCCATTCTATGTAGATGCCGGGCAGATGTTAGCTGTACCCGTACATATTGTAACGAAAAAGCTCTCCTTCAACAAGGAGAGCCAGGTTTAATTCATATTCACGGTAACTTTTACCTAACGACGTTCGATAAGCCATGTTTTGTTCCTTTGTACTGCAAGCGGCTGTCACCTCGTACTCAGGCGGCAATCATCTATCTACAGAACCGGGAACGGCTCTGTCTTTCCCTTCGTTCAGTTCCTCCGGGAAAATGCCCCTACCATAATTTGGGTTTCTCGCTCGAGGGGTTTACCTCGTTCCACTCCTGCAATTTCTTGCAGGACTCCGTCACTGTGGCACTTTCAGAGTAGTGGCGCCATATCCATAAGGACTTAGGCGCGTTCCCCGCCGTTAGCCCGGAAATCCGGACCACCCTGGCTTATGAATTCGCCAGGCACGAACACTACGGGCATCTCAGCACCGTGCGAGCATGGACTTTCCTCTGCAGACCTAAAGCCTGCAGCGATTACCTGAACGTCATTATTTAGTTAGCCGCTGTTAACAGCAATATAAATCATAGCAAATTTCATTCACAAAAGCAAGTGCCGTTTTCGGCCTATTTTTATGTATCAATCGTACAGCTTGCTTCCGAATACATGCTTCTCCAGATTGGACAAGCGCTTCAAAATATCAAAGTTAGTCGTATTCGTCTGGGAAGGCTGTTTTTTATAGGCCTCTTCAAGCTGCTTTTTTAAGCGCAGATTTTCCTGCTGAAGTTCCTCTATTTCCTGATGGAGCGTTTCATAATCCTTGATAATAAAATCAAGGTATTTATCAACATCCTCCTGTTTGTAGCCTCTTACAGATGTTTTGAATTCTTTTTCCAGTATTTCCTTGGCCGTCAGCTTTACTTTGTCAGAAAGCATTTCTTTCACCCCGATCAAAAATGGTTACTTTATATTTTTTCAGAAATCCTTCCAATTGTCAATTTCCCCATTATAAAAGGTTTTTAAACCGTTCACTCCTGAAGCTCTTCCACTATATTCTGCAAATCATAAAAAGAGAAGAGCCTAATGGAGTATTCGTTTTCCTGTGTCATTTTACGGGCAGCTTCCAGCATAAATTTCGGCGAACCCGGCTTCTCTTCATCGTAGATCATAATCATCCCATCGGTTTTCCGGATGATAAACTGATTTTTCATTGAAAATTGCTTTGGACTTTCATAGGGACGCTTGCTGATGCTTTCTGCAAAATCCGCCTCCATCATGATCATCTCATACTGCTCTTTCGCAGCATCTTTCCATTTTTCCTCCTGATGGAAAAACGGTGTCAGGACCGCAAGCTTCAGATCAGGATATTCTTCCTTCAGCTCAAGAACCGTTTCAGCCGCCCACATCTCTACTCCCTGCTGACCGCTGACGATGACCCATTCGAGTCCTTCATCAATAAGCACTTTAAGTTCTCTTTCAAGCAGTTTTTTTATGTAGTGCACACCGGGATGGTTTTTCGAAAAGATCCCCAGTTCATGCGGCTTATAGCCGGTTACAGCTACCGTTTTCATCTCATTCACCTGCCCATAATTAAAGGAGCTGCTCTAACAGCTCCTCTCTTTTCAGTAAGGTCTCGGACCGCCGCAATTGAAGTGCTGGTGGGAAACCTCATTAACTGCGGATTGCGTTTGCGGATGGTAGTGAAGATGCTGGTACATCTGATGATTGACATTAGTGGTGTGCTGAGGGTGAATATGAGGTACTACAGTTGTTGAGCAAGTGTTTGTCATACAGCATTGGGTAGGATGCACAATTGGAGGCATCATATATGGTCTTCTTCCAAACATTTTGTTCACTCCTTTAGTTATATATCTTGCTTTCCATACAAGTTATGCTAAAAGGAGTGTACCTGTACTATTGCAAACACCTATTTTTCTGTACAAATTAAAGATAGGCGTAAAACGTTTCTTTGAATGCTGTAAAAACATAGACCGTGGCAATAATTACGATAAAGAAGAGATACAGGACACCTTTGTACATTTAAGCATTCTCCTAATAAATAATTGGCTTACAATCATCTATTTTACATGCTTCATCACAATTCTACAATTCCTGTTTACAAAGGTTTGAAATTGTCACAATTTCGTTAAAAATTTGGCGGATTTTCTCATTTCCTGCGCTTGCCCGGGGAATAATTCACCGATAATTTCCCGGTCAGCCTGTTTTTCCGTTTATTTCCCTCAGTCAGGACAGACTCCATCGATCCATGTCCCCCCATCTGCTTACATTCCTTTGCAGCCTGCAGAAGATAGCCGGTATATTCGAGAGCTTTGTCCAGGTCTTTTACAGTATGCTCATAATACATCGCTAGCTGTACGTATGCATCAAGGCGGAGTTTCCCCCTGTCCTTTGCTGCAATCTCTTCCCAGAGCGGGACGGCTTCATCCCATTCCTTTTTCTTCTTAAACGCTGCAGCCAGTTTATGCTTTGCATCCAGCAGTCTGCCTGTGCCTTCTTTGGCGATCCTTTCGTATTCCTGAAAAGCCGTTCCGTGCTCTCCAGCCAACTCATACCATCTGGCCACTTCATATTCTTCCTTATCATCACCCTCTGACTGCATCCCGACTCCTAGGAGTTTTCTGGACAAATGGGTGTAAAGAGTGATCAGGGTAAGAACGTCCAGTTCGTTATGCTTCAGTATTCCCTCCAGCACGGATTCATCTCCGGTCTGGACGTAGTGCTGATAAATAATCGGTGCGAGGTAGCCCGGAACATCATCTTCTCTGTTGATGCCCAGAATTTCCGATTCCACATTCGCAAGCTTCATGGCAAACCCTTTGTGCTTCCACAACCTGCGTGATGCATGGTAGAGATCGAAATGTCCGAATGAGGGGAGCTCCGGCAAAAACTCGCGTATGAGTGTATGCCTCGTCTTTACCTGCGGCCAGTCAAAAGATTTGCCATTGTACGTGACCAGGGTTGTAATATCCACATACTTCAAAAAATCTTTGTAAAAAGCGACTTCGTGGCCGGGCTTCGGAAGAAGGTGCTGGCGGACAACGACTTCTTTATCTGTAAAGGAAGCATGGCCGAGCAGGAAGATCATATTCCCCGCCCCTCCTCCGAGACCGGTTGTTTCTGTATCAAAAAAGAAAAGGTCGCCTGGATTGTGTCCTTTTGCAGTCAGGGGGTGCTGCAGGCCGGAGGAGTTCCACCTGCTGATGACTTCCATGCATTCCCCCAGGTTATAGATGCCATGCTGATAATCGAGCGGATAGGATGTTTCCCGAAGCAGACAGTATTCATCCCCATGCTGTATGGCTTTTAAAGCGGTCTTCCCTGCTGCAGTTTTTCGTTCTTCCATCACAGGCTGTGACTTTTCTTCTTTAATGATGTGGTCTTTCAGACGGTTCAGTTTGTTTTTTAAAGACATGATCTTCCCTCAAATCGTTTAATAAACTTAATGTGTCCTCTTTTTGGGTATCGGTGCTGCCGTCTGTGCCGATGCAGGAAGGACACCCGTACTCGCAAGGGCAGGCATCGATGAGCTGGAAGCTCTCTTCGATCAGCTCATGGAACTGGGTGTAAAGGGACTTCGAGAGCCCGACGCCCCCCGGGTATCTGTCGTATAAAAAGATTGTAGGCAGCTCATTGTGCGATGCCTTTACCTGGGAAATAACGTGAAGATCCGATGGATCACACATTACCTTCAGCGGTGCAATGTGGCGGAAAACGTTCGAAGCCCCCATCAGGGCCTCTTCAATCCGCTCCTCGCCCCATTCCCGGTCTTCCAAATGAAGACTGAGCCAGGAAGCGTTCGTATGAAGGATTTCCTCAGGCAGGGAGATCGGACCGGATCCGATATTTTCATGCGTGTCGAATTTGATCTTTTTAAAGATTGTCGCCATGGCCTGAACAGCTGCATCGCCGAATCCCGCTTCATAATGGCCTGCATCCTGGGACAGATCCGTTTCAAGAACCTTCAAATGCACAGCTAAATTCGCATCTGTATAGTAATCGGTTTTTACCTCTCTGACAAACGCCTTTTTCTCTTCCCAGTCAAGATACTCCACTTGAAACTGAATGCCCTGATGAAGGTAGATCGCTTCGTCATGAAGCAGCGTCATCGCGCTGAAACGGTCCATTTCACCGATGACTTTGACAGCTGATATGTCGGACTGGTCAATAATGACGACATTTTCCTGGGAGGCCGACCGGAGAGAGATGTTATGTGCAGGAAACGATGCATTCATCCAGTGGAATTGGCCCCTGCTCCGGACCAGAACATGTTCTTCTGCGAGATACTCCAGTATTTCGGTGATGTCCGTTTCTCCGAATGTATCCGTTTCACGGAACGGCAGCTCAAACGCAGCACATTTAATGTGATCGACAAGAACAATCAGGTTGTCCGGGTCAATGACAGCCGTCTCCGGATTCTGGCTGAAGAAGTAATCCGGGTGCTGGATGATATACTGATCAAGCGGGTTCGAGCTTGCCACCATGACAATAAATGCTTCCCCGTGTCTTCTGCCTGCCCTTCCTGCCTGCTGCCATGCACTGGCAATGGTTCCAGGGTATCCGGTCATGATGCAGGTTTGCAGCTGCCCGATATCGACTCCAAGCTCGAGTGCATTCGTACTGACTACCCCGATAATCTCACCGGATCGCAAGCCTTTCTCGATCTCCCGCCTCTGTTTGGGCAGATAACCCCCTCTGTATCCTCTGATCGTCTTGGGGCCAAGTTTCCGTTTAATCAGCTCCTGAAGGTAGGTCAGGATGATTTCAACTCTTACTCTGCTTCTCGCAAATACAATCGTCTGAATACCGTTGCTCAAAAAATGGCCGGCCAGATCCCGAACCTCGAGTGTCGCACTCTTGCGGATGTTCATCGCCTTGTTCACAATAGGAGGATTGTAAAAGACAAAATGTTTTTTCCCTGAAGGAGCGCCATTGTTATCTACTAGCTGCATAGCGGTGCCGGTCAGCTTTTCTCCAAGCTCCTGCGGGTTTGCGATGGTTGCGGAAGTGCAAATGAACACCGGGCTGCTTCCATAGTAGCGGCAGATCCTTAAAAGCCTGCGGATGACATTTGCTACGTGGCTCCCGAAAATTCCTCTGTAAGTATGAAGCTCATCGATTACGATATATTTCAGATTTTCAAACAGGGAGATCCATTTCGTATGATGCGGGAGGATCGCCGAGTGAAGCATATCCGGATTCGTCAGGACGATATGCCCCGCTTTCCTGACTGCCTGCCGGATCGCCGGGGATGTATCCCCATCATACGTATATGAATAAATCGGTTCGTCCATCAGCTGGATCAAATCATTCAGTTCGCTTTTCTGATCCTGGGCGAGCGCTTTTGTCGGAAAAAGATAAAGCGCTCTGCTGTCACGCTGCGTTAAGATTTGCTGCAGAACGGGCAGGTTATAGCAGAGCGTTTTTCCGGAGGCGGTCGGAGTTACTGCCGTTATGCTCCGGCCGCCGGCTGCAGCTTCATAGGCAGTGCGCTGATGGGTGTACAGCTCATAAATCCCCCTGCTTCCAAGAGCACTCAACAGTTTTGGATGAAGATCCTCCGGCATTTCAGCTGTTTTCGCTTTTACCGGATCAATGGTTCTCCAGTGTACGATTTTATCCTTGTAGTCCTCATCGTTTTTCAGCCATTCCACAAGCTGGTCCATCGATTTTTTCCGAAACATTCCGCTCACCTCTTTCCTGCTATTGTACCGAATACACGTTCGTTTTAAAAGAATTTTTTATCATGTACATCCTGATGCCGGATTCCGCTGCTGAGCGGAAGGGCCGGCACAATGTGAAGCCCGCCGGATATAAAAAAGAGCACCCGATTGCAGGGGCTCCAATTTTGATTACTTTGCCTTCACTTTGAATATTTCTGTTTTTCCCTCTTCAGCCTTCATTGCGTCCATCTTTTCCACGGACTCAAGAATGTCACCGTTTGTGATCACAATCGGGGTAATGGTGCTGGAGGCTTTCTCATTGATCAGGTCAAGATCACATGTAAGCAGCAGATCTCCCGCCGTCACTTTGTCTCCTTCTTTCACATGGGCTTCAAAGCCCTCTCCATTCATGCCGACTGTCTCGAGACCAACGTGGACAAGAAGCTCCATGCCTGTCTCTGAACGGATTCCTATGGCATGCTTCGTATGGAAAAGCTGGATGATCTCTCCATTAACAGGAGCAACGATTCTGCCGTCAGCTGGAATGATGGCCGCTCCGTCCCCCATCATTTTTTGGGAAAAGACCGGATCAGGCACTTCTTCAAGCGCGACAAGCTCTCCACTCATTGGCGCAAATACAGACTCTTCTTTAGGAGCCTCTTCTTTTTTACCGAATAATTTTTTGAACATCTGTAACTCCTCCTACCGGAATATTCATTATCAACATACCCCGGAAACATGGTATTAAACTCATCTGCTGCATGTATGTACAGGATTATTAAAGCATAATGAGAGAACTTTTTTCAATTAATAACCTTTTTGTTCTTACAGCATAGTGTGTATAGCAGCCCAGAAGAAAAGGATGGATGACCATGAAGAAGAAAAATGAAAACGGCACCCCGGATTTAGGCGGCTTTAACCGGGAGCTTTCAGACGTTGTGGATGCGTTTTTCCAATCTTCACCGATCAAGCATTTTTTAAAGCAATTCGAAGAACTTTTTTTACAGAATGCAGAATTCCCCTATATGGAGATCCATACGCGCGAACTGGAAGAGGAAGTTTTGGTAGAAGCGAGCATTCCGGCCGCTTCAATGGAAGATCTGGATATCGACATAACCGGCCGTACGTTAACGATCGAGTTGGATCATAAAGTATTTTCCGGGGCAGACAGCGGGAGACAATCTATCCAAAGCACCACTTACAGCCGTTTTTCAAGGTCTGTACTCCTCCCGGCTGACGTGAATGATCAGATGATGCTTACTGCACTGCATGATGGAAAGCTGATCATACGGATACCAAAAAAATGACACGGGGTCCCGTGTCTTTTTTTGTATGGCCTCTTTGAATAAGCGGATACTATAGCTGGAGGTGGATTCAATGAAAGCATACAATAAACAGCTGCCCGATTTTAAGCAGCTGAATGACAGGGTGATTGCAGAACCATCCTCCTCCCCTTCAATCGGCGCAGCTCTTCCCGATGAAATGACGGAGAAAAAAAAGGAGAAAAGCCGATGAAGAAGCAGTCCCTGCTAAAAGCGTTTTCCAATACAGATGCAGAAGAAGTGAAAAAGCTGAATGCTGCTTCCGGCCTCTCCTACCGTGAAGTCATGAACAAACTGGCAGAAAACAAAAAACGCCCGTGAATTCTTTTATTTAAGGAATCCGGTCACCCCTTTAAAAAGTGAGCTCATCTGGTTCACTGCACTCATCATCTGCCCGGCTGTATCCATCATTTTGTTGTAGTCATACTGGCCGTTCGGCTTTTTGAACTGTGACAGCATCGTTTGCATCCCGTTTGACTGCTGCGGCTGGAAAGGGCCGTTTTTCGGATAGGGGTACGGATATGGCGGCTGCTGCTGGTATCCAGGCTGGGGCTGAAAAGCAGTATTGGGGGTAAATTGAGCCAGGTTCTGCATGTAAGGAATAGTCGGTGTTACAGGCTGATACTGATACAGGGTCTGCTGCTGATAAGGCACTGTGTTCTGATAGGCTTCATAAGGGTAGGCATGCTGCTGGAATGCTGCATCCTGGCGTCCCCAGGATGCCTGCCTGTCTGCTTGTCTTTGTTTAAATCTTGGTGTTCTCGCTGTTTCATTGGCACCGTATGGATAAAACATGTTGGAAAACCTCCTGATCGTTTATCGGAACGCCGGGTTTATAATACCGGACTGATTGGGCTGATAACCAGTTTATTCAGGAGGAGGATTTTTGTACCTGTACAATCATATTTTAAAGGAGCGGGTCGATATGGGAAGAGGAGCACATTACAACCACAAGAAAAAAGGCCATGAGTCTGAAACGCCTGCTTACGGAAAACCGGCTGAAGCGAAAATGAACGAGCATGCCGAATATTCCATCGGAACCGTGGCAAGCGAAGGCGACCGCCCCGTTGTTATTGAATCAGTAAAAGATTAAATAAAAAAAGCTGTCCGGAATGCCAGTTTTCACTGGTGTTCCGGCAGCCTTTTTTTATTGGCCGGGGAAGTGTTCAGCTTTTCTCCTCCAGCCACTCAATGACGGATTGTACCGTATAGTCAACAGACTCTTTCGTATTTCTGAATCTAAGCGCCTTCGCTTTGGCATCAAAAGACTGAAGCAGCTGCTGCTCAAGGTTGTCAACAGCGGATTCAAGCTGCGATGCATGAATATACTTCGGCCGGCCCTCTTTAAACATTTCTGTTAGACGTTCTTTCCACTCATGCGCCAATGCGGAGCCTTGTTCAAAAACCGGTTTAATATCCCGGTAAAAATCATACGTCACTTCTTCTTCCCTGCTTTTCTCAAAACGAAGGGCTGCTTCCTGGTTCAGCTCGAGCAGTTTATGGGATAATTGCAATTCCTTTACCAATGAATTCACCTCTAGGGCTCATTGTATCAGAACCTCGTCAGGAGTAAAATGATGCATTTAAAGCGAGGGGGCTTTCAGCCTGCCAGCTGCTTGCGCCTTGACGGACGCGGATTGACCTTTCAATCACAGCAGCGGCAGTCAGCGTTTCGTCTATGCGATCCAAAAGGTGTTCTTCCTTTTGGGCTTTTTCAAATTGAACGGTTTTCCCCAGCTTTTGTTCGAGCTCGTCCATTTCATTCTCAATTTCTTTCAAAAGGTTTTCAATTTCCTCGCGGGCAATTAATTTTTCCATTGAGGCCATCTCCTTTCATGCAGTAAGAATTCTCCTTAATCAGCCTGCTCCCTTCCTCATTGACAAAACTAGAACCGTTTCGGCAAACAAAGTGTAAATTCTCCGGATTCGACAACAAGGAATGAAAATGGCTCTGCAGCAGACACTATAGTCAGGAGGTGTTTGCAAAATGAAAAAACAAAAGCCTGATCAAAGCCAAAACGCGCCGCAGACCAAACCGGCTGCCGGCGATAAAAAATTGAACGGACCGAACCGTCCGTCTGTATAAGCTGCGGCAGGGATCACTTCCCTGCCTTTTTTTGTACCCGGGCATATTCCTTTAAAGTAGAGAACAGCTGCAGCTGATTTCGCTTCCGGCGGAACCAGTCGGTCAATTCACTCCTGCCGTCCTGTTCTTCATTGAAGTAGTAGCGGGATAAATCCTCTCCATGAAACCAATCCCGTTTATAATCGTCTATATGATGGCAGACAGCAGGATAAAGCATCCTTAAAATCGGAGTCTGCGGCACTCTCCGATCCGGAAAGAATTGCTCGTAGTCAAACCTTGCGCCTGTGTGCGGCACGGCTCGTGCAAACAAGTAAAATTCGCTGGAGCACCTGCTTTTCAGCAGCAGCCTGCCAAGCTTTTTACCCAGCTCAATCCGTGTATTCTTATTTTTAAAACCCGATACCGAATATCCGTGCAGTTCTCCTTTCAAAGTGGGGAATAGAACAGTCGAAAAATGGAACATATCCTGAAACCTGTATACGAATGATGTAAAGACTGCTCTTCTGAAAACCGGATGCCGGAGTATAGGCCGGTCAATCAGATGCTGCTCATTAATGATTAAAGAGGTCAGCAGCCTTTCCTGATCCTGTGCAGCAAAAAAGCCTTCCCATTCTTTAATCATAAACGGGGAAACACGCCAGGCACTAAGCAGCTTAAACAGAGGGATCCCCGTTTTCCTGGATTCTTCATATATAAGCAGCTGTGGATAGGCATCAGAAAAAATCAGCCAGTTCGCATCCTCATACGCCATAAAAAGCTGGTCTCTCAACTCACTTTTCAAGGCAGAGACGAAGCATGGCGAATGAAGGTCCGTCATGTTGTAGCCGGCGTTTCGGGAAACCATGCTGGCCAAAAAAGACCACATAATTTCAGGGTTTCTCCTGTAGTATTGAAGGTATGCGTTCGTCCGGGATATGTTATCGTAGTTCGCACGTTCTGTCTTCCTGCTGACAATGCGTATGATTTCGGATTCAAAGGTGTTCATCATCTGACCTTCTTTCTGCCCCATGCTGTTCTAAAGAAAAATTGCGGTTATTTTTATGACAGGGAACAATTTTCTGATATGATAGGATATAGTCTTTGCCATGGGAGGGGAAATATGACTTTTCGGTATCCTAACGGTAAACTATATACACCGGCAGATCAGACAGGAAAACCAGCAAAGAAAGAAAGCAATCCGAACTACAGCAACCGGGGGATGACCCTGGAGGAAGATTTAAATGAAACGAACCGGTTTTATTGCAGCCGCAATATCGCCATCGTCCACAAAAAGCCTACACCGGTTCAAATCGTGCAGGTGGACTACCCCCGCAGAAGCGCTGCCGTCATCAAAGAGGCCTATTTCAAGCAGTCATCAACAACCGATTACAACGGTGTCTACAAAGGGAGGTATTTGGATTTTGAAGCGAAGGAGACGAAGAACCCGTCTTCATTTCCTCTGCAGAATTTCCACGAACATCAGATTGCCCATATGACTCAGATCCTGGAACAGGATGGAATCTGCTTTGTGATCCTGTCAGCGTTCGGACATATTTATTTATTGCCGGCCGGCCGCTTGATCCACTTTTGGGAGCGGATGAAGGACGGCGGGCGCAAGTCCATCACCAAAGCAGAAATAGAGGACAGCGGAACCTTGATTCCCATTGGATTGCACCCGAGAATCGATTACATCAAAGCAGTCGAGGCACTTTATTTTTAATTAAGTGGCTTTGTTAAAGCATCGTGTTGATTTTTCACACCTGTTGATTGGAGCGAAAGGCGTGAGACTCCGAGCTGAGAGCAGCGGGACAGGTGAGACCCCGCAGTCGCGCAGCGGCGAGGAGGCTCACCGCCCGCCCCTGGATGAGCGAACGCCTGCAGCGGAAATCAACAACCAAGTTTAACAGAGCTAATTAAGTAGTGCATTATGGTTTAAGAACGAAAGGTAGAGATCAAATGTCAGAAAAATATCAAAGTCGTGAAGAGCGAAGAAGATCTTCTAAACCAGCCAGAAAAAAAAGCGGCCGTAAAAATGGCCCGCTGTGGAAAAAAATCGCCGTAGGCATTCTTGCGGCATGCGTGATTCTCATGATCGCCGGAGGAGTCGCATTTGGTGTGATGGTGGCAAAATCCCCTTCTCTTGACCAGGAAAAACTGAAATCCATCTACACATCCAAAGTTTATGATAAAGACGGAAACGAAATATTTGAGATCGGCGGAGAAGAAAAAAGAACGTACGTCCCTTATAAGGATATACCTGAGAACGTTGAGAACGCCTTTCTTGCTACGGAGGATGCCCGTTTCTACGAGCACAGCGGCGTCGACTTCATCAGACTTGGCGGAGCCGTTATCGCCAACCTGAAAGAAGGCTTCGGGACACAGGGCGGCAGCACCATCAGCCAGCAGGTCATTAAAAACTACCTGCTGACGAACGAAAAGTCGGTTGAACGGAAAGTCCAGGAAGTATGGCTCGCCTTCCAGCTTGAGCGTAAATTCAGCAAGCAGGAAATTATGGAGCTGTATCTGAACAAGCTGTACTACACCGGCAACACATACGGAATTGGAAAAGCAGCCGAAAATTTCTATGGAAAAGAAGTAAAAGATCTCACCCTTGATGAAGCAGCGATGCTTGCCGGAATGGTCAAGGCTCCGAACAACTATAACCCGAGGGTGGAGCCGGAGCGGGCAAAAAATCGCCGCGATACCGTCCTTACTCTCATGGTTGAGCACGGCTTCATTACTTCAGAGGAAGCAGATCAGGCAAAACAAGTGGATGTCACCGCTGCCCTTGTAAAACCGAAGGAAGATAGCAATCCATATAAAGCATTTGTTGAAAAAATCACAAGCGAAATTAAAAGCAAGACAGATGTAGAAGTCAGTTCAGCCGGCCTGAAAATCTATACGAGCATTGATCCTGATGCTCAAAAGTATGTAAACTCCATCATGGCGGGTGAAGTGATCAACCTTCCGGATAGTGAGGAGTTCCAGACCGGTTTGACTTTGACGAATACCCAGACTGGTGAGATCAGGGCGCTCGGCGGACGTGGCCCGCAGGCTGATTTCAATTACGCCATCCAGCCAAAACGTTCTCCGGGTTCGACGATTAAGCCCGTGCTTGATTACGGACCGGCGGTCGAATACTTAAAATGGTCAACCCATCATCAGATTGTTGATGAAAAGCATGAATATTCAAACGGCAAGTCTTTCAGAAACTTCGGTGACAGGTATTATGGAAAGGTTTCAATCCGTGAAGCCCTGAAGAAGTCAATGAATACGCCTGCTGTTAAAACGCTTAATGAAGTAGGCCTGGACAAAGCAAAGGAATTTGCTCTCGGTCTCGGGATGCCGAGCGAAGAATTTTATGAATCATCCGCGATCGGCGGCTATGACCATGTCTCCAGCATGCACATGGCCGGTGCATACAGCGCATTCGGCAACGGAGGATTCTACATAGAACCGCACGTTGTAAAATCCGTTGAATACCAGGATGGTACAAAGATGGATCTTGCACCGGAACCGAAGGCGGCTATGAAGGATTCCACAGCATTTATGGTTACCGACATGCTAAGAGATGTGCTTGAACCGGGCGGAACCGGTGCAGCAGCCAATGTACCCGGACTGGATATCGCCGGTAAATCAGGTACATCCAATAATTCAAAAGATTCCTGGTTCGTTGGCTATACCCCTTCTGCCACGCTTTCCGTATGGACTGGAAAAGATCAGGGGCTGAGTGATACAGAGGACGATATGGCAAGGAAAATTTTCAAATCTGTGCTCTCAAAAACGTCTTCTGATGATTCCAGATTTAAAAAGCCGGCAAGCGTTTCAGAAGTTGAAGTACTGACAGGATCAGATCCGGCTGTAAAAGCGGGTCCATATACTCCGGAAAGCAAAAAGACAACCGAGTATTTCGTTAAAGGAACAGAGCCAAATGAGGAGTCAAATCAATTCCAGCAGCCAGAGGAAGAGGAAGAACCTGAGGAAGAAAAACCGGCAGCTGAAAAACCTTCCGGCTTATCGGTCAACTATGATCAGGCTTCCAATGTAATTAATGTTTCCTGGGATGGCCAGGAAGGCGTTACATTCGAAGTCGCTCTATCACAGGATGGCGGTCCTTCCCAAACGGCAACGAGCACAAAAGGAACAAGCTTCTCTGTTTCGGGCCCTCAGCCAGGATCAACGTACCAATTCCTGGTTACAGCTGTAAGTGACAGTGATGGATCCAGAAGCGAGCCTGCCGCTGCTTCGATTACAGTACCGGCAGCTCAAGAACCTCCTGCAGAAGATGGACAGAATCCGGAAGAGCCTCCTCCGGCAGACGGGGGCGGAAATGAAGGACAAGAACCTCCTGCTGGAGAAGAACCCCCTCCAACCGAACCTCCTGCTGACGGCGGAGATGGCGGCCAGGACGATGGAGGCCAAGGCGGCGGAGGCCAGGATGACGGCCAGCCTGATCAGCCTGAACAGCCCGGAACCCCTCCTCCCGGCCAGGATGGAACCGGTGGTACTGGCGGTAACGGCGGTACAGGCGAATCAGATGATGACGGTGGAGACGACGATTAATAGACGATTTAAAGAGACCAGCCGGCGACAAGATCCGGCTGGTCTCTTTTTTACGGCTGATGGAGAACCATACAGCAGTTAGATACAGCTGCTTCCCATCTGGGTACCGGCATGCCGAAGTGAACCAGGATGGGCGGGAATGTTTGCAATTTTGCTTTGCTGGTATTCCGTATGCAGCACTGTGCTATCTACTATCCGCTATAGGAAATCTGTGTCTGACCTGCAAGATCCGTTCCATAACACACAAAAAAACCCCGCCTTCGCGGGGTTTTACTTGTATTTTGACATGGCCATTTTTTTCAAATAGAGCTTTTCAAGCTCTGTAACGAGCTGGTTCAGCTGAATAAAGGAATGAAACTGAAGCGGATTTTCTTTTATATAGCCCAGCCTTTCCCGCAAATTGAGCGGTTCGGTGCCGAGATTTGGCGGTTCTTTTTGAAGGGAGGATACCGGCTGGCCGCCGGCCCAGTGCAAGCAGGCGATAAACAGGCAGAATAAGCGGCCCGTCAGCTCAGGAGAGGCTTTTCCCCGCTCCTGTCTGAATCTGTCCTCCTGCCTCGCTGACACGTCCCTGCAGTACCCGAAAAGAAGCGGGACGGTATGCTCGTGATGCTTCCAGGGGCTGTAGGAAACGAATTTGTTTTCAGACTGCAGGACGTCAAATAGGAGAGGAAAGTCAGGAAGGATTTCTTCCGGCTTTTTATTAAGATCTGTATACCACACGTTCAGCGGCTGCAGAACCGGAAGCTGAAAGGAATCGGGCACGCTGAAAACGTCATTTGGCATACTGGATGAGCCCCTTCTTCATTCTTTTGCTTCCCTCTCTGCACAGATCAAACAGCGGGCATTCGCCGCATTTTGGAGCCTGGGCTTTACAGTGGTAACGGCCGAAGAAAATCATCCGGTGATGGGTATCCGACCATTCCTCTGCAGGGATTTTCTTCATCAGCGTCTTCTCGACCTCAAGTACAGAGTCTTTCCATCTGCAGAATCCGAGTCTTTTCGAGACCCGTTCGACGTGGGTGTCCACTGCAATCGCAGGGATCCCAAAAGCAACTGAAACAACGACATTGGCTGTTTTCCTGCCTACACCCGGAAGCTTCACCAGTTCATCGCGGTCCTTGGGCACCTCTCCGTTGTACTCTTCCAGAAGAAGCGCACACAAATTGCGGATGTTTTTTGCTTTATTCCGGTACAGTCCGATAGACCGGATGTCTTCCTGAAGCTCCTCAAGCGTCACTGCGAGATAATCCTCTGGTGTCTTGTACTTTTGAAACAGATTTTTTGTCACCCTGTTGACGAGTGCGTCCGTACATTGGGCGGAGAGTGCAACCGCAATTACCAGCTCAAAAGGATTCTCATGAACCAACTCGCAGTGTGCCTCCGGAAAGAGCTCCCCCATTTGATCCAATGCTCTTCTTATTTGGGTTTTAGTCAGCATACCAGAACCTACCTTCTAATTTTCAAGCCAGTTATAGAAAGGAACTTTGCGCTGATAAGGTTCACTTGCTGCATCAGCAGCCGGCTTGCTTTTTCCCTGCGCATAGCGGAACTGTCTTGAACTTTGTTTCGCCTGTTCAATTGTTTTTATCCCCTTGCGTTTCCATTCAAACAGGATGCGGTCTATATAGCGGAAATTAAGCTTGCCAGAAATAACGGATTCCCTTAAGGCAGCTTTAATAATTTCATGGTCGTGATGATCCTGGTCCATCCAGATTCCAAGCGTCTCACATTCAAATGGGGATAGCGGCCTGCCGAATTCCTGTTCGAATACTGTGTACAGGCTCTCATCCGTAATTTCCGGTTCGCATTCCTGCTGCTCAGGCACCGTTAAAAAGCGGAAGAGCTTATCCCAAAGCGGTTCAAGGGTATACTTTTCATACCCTACCTCCTGCTCCTCGATCTTTAGGAACCCGCGCTGAATCAATCCTCTCAGCATCATGGAGCAGTCTGGAGAAGAAGATGACATTCTGCCTGACAGTTCATCCGGTGTGGGAAACGGATTTCCCTGCTGAATAAACAGCTGAACCTGAAGCAAAAGGATCATTTCAGGCTCAAGCAGTCCAAGCTTCGGATAATTAAGGAGCAGAACTGCGGGGAGGCTGACTGACCCTTCCATTTGCATAGAGATGAATTGTTCTTTTTTCATGCAGTCCCCCTCCTTTCTCTTTTTTTCACAGCGCTCAGGCTGCATGTATAAAGGCCTTCATTGGCT
This sequence comes from Metabacillus mangrovi, assembly GCF_009711125.1. Taxonomy (GTDB): domain Bacteria; phylum Bacillota; class Bacilli; order Bacillales; family Bacillaceae; genus Metabacillus_B; species Metabacillus_B mangrovi. Next base: position 340,204 of record NZ_WMIB01000001.1, read on the forward strand.
GAAAAAAGTCTCCAATCATGGAGACTTCGCTTCATTGTGCATTATGGGTATAAGCGATTAAGAAGTCTTGGGAACGGAATGGATTCGCGGACATGTTCCACTCCGCTGATCCATGCTACTGTCCGTTCAAGGCCCAAACCGAAGCCTGAGTGAGGAACAGAGCCGTATTTACGAAGTTCAAGGTACCATTTGTATGCTTCATTTTCAAGACCATGCTCTTCAAGTCTCTGCTTCAGCAGCTCCTGGTCATGGATTCTTTCTGATCCGCCGATAATTTCCCCGTACCCTTCAGGGGCAATCAGGTCTGCACACAGCACAACATCCTCGCGGTCTTTTGCAGGCTGCATATAAAACGGCTTGAGCGATGTAGGGTAATGCGTGATGAATACCGGCATGTCAAAGCTTTCAGCGATGGCGGTTTCATGCGGCGCACCGAAATCATCACCCCATTTAATATCATCGAAGCCTTTTTCATGGAGCATTTTAAGAGCCTCATCGTATGTGATCCTCGGGAACGGCGCTTTAATTTTCTCCAGCTTCTCTGTATCTCTTCCCAGCACGCCGAGCTCTAAGCGGCAGTTTTCCAGTACGCTTTGAACGATAAAGGAGACATAGTTTTCCTGTACGATCAGATTGTCCTCAAATTCATAAAAAGCCATTTCCGGTTCGATCATCCAGAATTCGATAAGATGGCGGCGTGTTTTGGATTTCTCGGCACGGAACGTCGGTCCAAAAGAAAACACCTTTCCGAGTGCCATGGCAGCTGCCTCCATATAAAGCTGTCCGCTTTGGGACAGATAAGCATCTTCATCGAAATATTTTGTATGGAACAGTTCGGATGTGCCTTCAGGCGCACTTCCGGTAAGGATTGGAGGATCTACTTTGGCAAATCCTTCTTTGTTGAAAAATTCGTAGGTCGCCCGGATAATTTCATTCCGGATCTTCATCACGCTGTGCTGGCGTTTGGATCTGAGCCATAGATGGCGGTGGTCCATCAGAAACTCCGTACCGTGCTCTTTAGGCGTGATCGGATAATCCACAGCTTCGTGGATCACTTCTACATTCGTGACTCCCATTTCAAATCCGAACGGAGACCGCTCGTCTTCCCGGATGATTCCAGTAACATATACAGATGTTTCCTGGGTCACAGACTTTGCCTTTTGAAAAATTTCTTCGGAAACTTCAGCCTTGACTACGACTCCCTGCATAAAACCTGTTCCGTCCCTGAGCTGCAAAAAAGCAATCTTGCCGCTGGAGCGTTTATTGGCGATCCAGGCACCGATCGTGACTTCTTTTCCTGTATATTGGCTTACTTGAGATATAGTTGTTTTCACTTCAAAATTCCCTCCACGGACCCTTGTCCGAATATGTATGTTTTTTATTATACTAACGGCAGGATGAGCAGGTCAATACGGTGCTGCCATTAAAAAAGGGCGGCGCGTACACCGCCCTCCTTTTATGCTTGATGGTTCTCCATATACCTGCTGATTCTGGCAAGCGCTTCTGTTAACTGATCCTGGGATGTAGCGTAGGACAGACGTACGTGATCAGGAGAACCGAAGCCTGATCCCGGGACGAGCGCTACTTTTTCTTCTGAAAGGAGCGCTTCAACGAACGCGTCCACTGATTCATGCCCGGTAGCTCTAGCTGCTTCACTTGCATTTGCGAACAGGTAAAAGGCTCCCTGCGGCTTGATGCATCGGAATCCCGGTATTTTTTCAAGCAGCGCATGCGTCTGATCCAGTCTGTTTTCAAACGATTTGCGCATGTCCTCAACAGGCTCCTGAGATCCCCTGTAAGCTTCGATTGCCCCGTACTGGGCCATAGAAGCCGGATTGGATGTACTGTGGCTTGCGAGGTTCGTCATGGCGCTGATGATCTCTTTCGGCCCTGCAGCATAACCGATTCTCCATCCCGTCATGGAATGGGACTTTGAGACACCGTTGATCACGACGGTGCGTTCTTTCAGTTCAGCTGACAGCTGTGCGATGGAAAAATGCTTCGCTTCCCCGTAAACAAGCTTTTCATAAATTTCGTCTGACACAATCAGCAGATCATGCTTGATGCATGTTTCACCAATCGCGATCAGTTCCTCCTCCGTATAAATCATCCCGGTCGGATTGCTTGGAGAATTAAGGATGAGCGCTTTCGTGCGATCGTTTGCGGCGTGGGCGATCTGCTCAGGCGTAATCTTGAATTGCTTTTCTTCGCTGCCTTCGATAATAACCGGCTTGCCTCCGGCGAGCTTCACTTGTTCAGGATAGCTTACCCAATATGGGGATGGAACGATTACTTCGTCCCCTTCATCCAGGATCACTTGAAAAAGTGTGTACAGGGCATGCTTTGCACCCGTGCAGACAATTACTTCTGCAGGCGTATACGAAAGCCCCTGATCTTCTTTAAATTTATCGATGATGGCATCCTTCAGTTCTTTTAAGCCTCCTGAAGGCGTGTATTTTGTGTATCCCTTTTCCATGGATGCTTCCGCTGCTTTAATGATGGCTTCCGGGGTGTTATAGTCCGGTTCTCCAGCCCCGAGGCCGATCACATCATGCCCCGCAGCCTTCAGTTCCTTTGCTTTGGCCGTAATGGCAAGTGTAGTGGATGGTGTTAAGGATGCCGCTCTTTTCGCTAATTTCATCGGGAAAATTCCTCCTATTTAATTGCAATATGCGCTAACATCGTACCTGATTTTGCATCAATATAATCATATGTGTAACGGCTGTAGCTGTCGATGTATTTCACTTCCCACACAGGCACTTGCTTATTTTTCTGCGGAAGCAGCCCGAGTTTGACACTGATCATTTTTTTCGGGGAGTATTCCTGCCTGGAGATCTTTGAAGCCCTGCTCTCTGAAATGATATCCGACAGGATCACCGTTACCGGTTTCTCTTTCAGCCTGCCAGACCTCACGAGGGAAGCCGCTTCCTTGCCGCCCGCATTCCTTCCGTAAACCGCGTATACCGGCTTGGAGTTTTCAGTGGGACCGTTAAACACGGTGGTTTTTTCTGCCGAGACGAGTGAATCGCTGTCCAGGACTGCGGCTTCTGCCGCCTTTTTTCCGTCTTCCGTACGATGAATGCCTGCCTGTACGGCTGAGGTGACAAACCAGCCAATACCGGCGCCAGCTGCGGTGATGATCAGAATAATCAGCCATTTTTTACTCATTATGTACTCCTGCTATGTACGGTAAATCGTGAATACAGCCTTGCTTTGATCCTGCTCATCGAGCGCGAGGCCAAACATCAGATTTTCCCTTTTTAATGTTCTGTTCAGGGAGTCCACGATTTTATAAAGATCATCTGAATGCTCCACTTTTACTGTAGAAAGGATTTCAATTTTGCTTTCCATAACAATTTCCTCCTGTACGCCACAAAAATTGTAACTAATATGTCTTCCTATTGGCGGCACAATAAGATTACAGCAGTGCAGATCGTTCTGCAGGTGGTTCCATTATAACAAGAACCGTACGATTCAGTGAAAATAATTTCTTCCTGAACCCACACCAATTTTTCCGGCTGAAGACAAGCTCTTCAGCCGTTTTTTATTTCTTCAGCCAGTCTGCTGCAATTTCGGCCAGTTCTTTAACCGGCTTGTAATGAACTTCCAGACCAGGTACTGCCTGCAGGAAGGATTGGCCGTAGCGCGCCGTCAGGATCCTGCGGTCCATCACCATGAGGACACCCCTGTCGCGGCCCGAGCGGATCAGCCTGCCGAAGCCCTGTCTGTATTTAAGGACGGCTTCAGGAAGAGAAAAATCGTAAAATCCGTTTTTCCCTTCTCTTTCGATCCTTTTTGTTTTGGCTGAATTGACGGGCTGATCGGGAGGTGCGAAAGGAAGCCGCACCATGATGATGGCTTCCAGTTCCTCACCAGGCAGGTCAATGCCCTCCCAAAAGCTGTTCGTTCCGAGGAGCAGGGCTTTATCGAGCTGCCTGAAGGATTTAATCAGCTTTCCTTTTCCTCCTGCACCTGAACCCTGACCGAGTACCGTATAATCAGAGAGCTGTTCATTTGCTTTCAAATGCTGCTGCGTGCTTCTCAGCATCTCAAAGGATGTAAAGAGAACAAGGGCTTTCCCTTTTACTGTGCGGACAAATTCAGCAATGCCTTCCGCAGCCGCTTCTGTGTATTTTTCCTGACTCACATCCCGGATTCCGGGAATATCGGAAGGGATAAACAGCTTTGCCTGCTTCCTGTAGTCATATGCCTGCGGAAGGATCAGCTTCTTCGGATAAAAATCGGCAAGGCCAAGTTCTCTTATACAGTAGTCAAAAGAACCATTGACAGCAAGTGTGCCGGAAGCCAGGATGACAGACCTGTGCTTTTCAAAAAGGCTGCCCGCAAGCATTTCCCCGATTGCAACAGGCCTGCTGCATAGGGCAGCAGCATTTTTTGCACCTTTCGCTTCCACTTCAATCCAGCCTGCTGTATCTGAAGCTCCGGTTGAAAACAGCAATGACACAGCTTCCCCCGCTTTTTGAAGCTTCTCGGCAATCGAGAAATATTCATTCATACGGGTCTGAACCTTCAGCGGCAATTCCATATGGGAAAGAAGCTGTTTTTGCTTTTTCATAATGGATGTCAGGTCGAGTATGTAAAAGCGGATCCTGTCTGCGAGTTCTCCGATCGCCTGCCAGTATGGATCTTCAAGCACTAATTCATCTACTGTGTAGGAAACCCAGTTCCCGGAAGTTTTCTTTTTTCTTAATACTGTAGAGTGCAGGGCCGTAAAAAATTCATCCAGTTCTTCACTGAATTCTTTGAGCAGCACATCCAGCTCTAAGCACAGATCGTATCCTTTTTCACTGTTGTTTTCAAACCATCCGGCCGCCGCGGCGAGCAGATTATCCGAATAAAGATGGCCGATCCGCTGCAGCCAGGCATGGATCGATGCATACTCCAGCCTCACTCCCCACTGGTCGCCTGCGATTCTTTCCAGATGATGGGCCTCATCGATGAGGATCTCCTCTGTATCCGGAAGCTGCTGCCGGCCATTCGCTGCATCATTCAGCAGAAGAGCATGATTGACAATCACCACCTGGCTCTGTTCCGCTTTTTTCCGTGCGAGATGATAGAACGACCGGTCCCGGTAAGGGTTATCCGGGTGAGCGGATAGGTGATCATGATGGATTCTCTCCCATAGCATTCTCCCGCCGGACGGGATGTTCAGTTCATCTGCATCGCCCGTTTCCGTCTCCTGAAGCCAGATGAGGAGCTGGGATTTTGTCAGGTTGGAATCGTAGTTATCATCCTTCTCCATCAATGCCAGCTCAAATTTATGAGGACAGATGTAATGCGATTCGCCTTTAAGGACCGCAGCTTTAATCCTTTTGCCGAGGATTTTTTCTGCAAGCGGGAGATCCTTTTCCAGCAGCTGATTTTGCAGCGTAACGGTATGTGTGCTGTAGATAAACCCCTTCCCCGTTTCAAGCGCGTATTTCAAAGAGGGGATCAGCAGGCCGATCGATTTGCCGGTGCCGGCTGGAGCTTCTGCCAGCAAGTGCTCACGGTTTGCGAGCGCCTCATATACCGAAAGCATCAGCTGCTGCTGGTGGTTACGCTCTTCATAGCCTGATATGCTTTCCTCCATACGCAAGAAAAGTTCGGAGAAATCCGGCTGGCTTGCTTTTTCAGGAAGCGGCTCCTCCTTTCGTGTAAAGACTGGGGAAAATGCCAGGGAACCGAAGACTTCGGTTCTGTTTCCGGAAGCGGTCGAAGGAAAATCCCCTTTTCTTTCAATGATCTCCTCAAGCACTTCATCGAGATCGCTGATAAAAGCCTCCGAGAGCTTCCTCAGGCTTTTAAGGGTGACCAGAGGCAGCTTCTCAAGCCTTGAGAGGATCAATCCAAAAATTTCTGCTGTAGCCTCTGCGTCACTGTCCGCCTGATGAGGCCGGTCATGCAAAATTTCAAGCTCCCTGCACAGTTCAGAAAGCTTATAGCTCTCAAATGACGGAAACATCAGCCGGGAAAGCTCAACAGTATCCATAATGGATCCCATAAAGCGAGGATACCCCGCCTGCTCCAGCTCCGCCTGTACGTAAGACAAGTCAAAATGAACGTTGTGCGCGACGAACGAGGCGCCATCCAGAAGACGGCAGATATCAGCGGCAATGTCAGAAAAGACAGGGGCACCCTCTACCATTTCCGTGCTTATTCCAGTTAACTCTTCTATAAAAGCCGGTATGGGCTTAAGCGGATTCACATAGCTCATGAACCGCTCAGAAATTCTTCCGTTCTCCCATACAACAGCCGCGAATTGTATAATTTTTTCACCCTTTTTAGGGGAACTTCCAGTTGTTTCAACATCCAATACAACGTATCGGCGATCATCCATTTATGACACCTCAATCAGCTTCCATTCCAGTACATTGTAACACTTTCCGGCACAAAACGCCTTCACTGCTGATGAAGAAAGCACTTCACCATTCAAGAGCGATCAGACTCCTGTTGAATAGAAAATGGCCGGTTTCCCTGCCAAACCGGCCATCTGCCTGATTATATCCGGATTGTTGAAGCGGGCTCTGTGCCAAGCATTTCAACTATACGGTTCTCTTCATCCATGATTGCGACTTTAGGAGTATGAGTGCTGACGCGTTCTTCCGGAATAATGGCATAAGAAATAATTATGACAACATCCCCCTCCTGAACGAGTCTCGCTGCCGCTCCGTTCAAACACACGACTCCGGATCCCCTCATGCCGGGAATAATGTACGTTTCAAATCTTGCTCCATTGTTATTATTCACAATCTGGACTTTTTCATTAGCTGTCATCCCCACAGCATCCAGAATCTCTTCATCAATGGTAATGCTGCCTACATAATTAAGGTTTGCCTCAGTTACCCTGGCACGGTGTATTTTAGCGTTCATCATGGTGCGGAACATTTAGTTTCCCCCTTTGTTAACTGTCCAGATTATATTATCGATCAGTCTTGCACCGGAAAATTTCACTGCAGCAGCAGCAATTATTTCACGGCTTTGTTCCGTAACAGGCACGAGCTCAGGATATTGCAGAATTTCTGCATAATCCGTTTCCCCGCCCTCGATTTCTGCAAGATGGCGCAGGATCTCAGTCTTAGCTGATTCTGCATGGAATCCATCCTCATAATTACGCTGTCCAGCCTGCAGAGCTTTATAAATTTTCGGTGCCTGCATCCTTTCGTCCTCCGTCAGGAAAACATTCCTTGAACTCTTCGCGAGGCCGTCTGATTCCCTTACCGTCTCAACCGGGACGATTTCAAGCGGGAAGAAAAATTCATCCGTCAGTCCTTTTACGACGGCTACCTGCTGGGCATCCTTTTTTCCGAAGTACGCCCGGTCTGGCTGAAGGATATGGAAAAGTTTCGTCAGCACGGTTACGACTCCGTCAAAATGGCCCGGCCTGGATTCACCGCAGAGGACATCTGTCCTGGCAGCTGCTTTCATCGTGACCGCCGGAGTTCCCCTGTACATTTCAGAAGCTGCCGGAGCAAAAACAAGATCCGCGCCTGCTTCTTTTGCAAGCTCCAGATCCCGCTCAAGGTCCCTCGGGTAGGATTCGAAATCCTCATTCGGACCGAATTGGGTGGGATTAACAAAAATACTGACTGCGGTACGTCTGTTTTCTGACGCTGCGTGCCGGATCAATTCCAGATGCCCCTCATGCAGGAACCCCATGGTAGGAACGAATCCGACTGAATGGCCGGCCTCCTTCCACCCTGCTATTTCATCTCTTGCTTCTGATATGGTATTGACTGTCTTCACTTTCTCAATCCTCCATATAATCCTTCAAGCAGCTCTTCATTCATTGTGAATGTATGCTCTGCACTCGGGAAAATCCGGTTCTTCACTTCATCAACATAGCTGGATAATGCCTTCCCCATGTCAGCATCTGCCTGGCCGTACTGCTTGACGAATTTAGGAACGCGGCTCACTCCGTATCCGGTAATATCATGATACACAAGCACCTGGCCATCCGTTTCTGCACCCGCCCCGATTCCGATAACAGGGATGTAAAGTTCCTGCCGGATTACAGCTGCCAGCTGCCTCGGCACACATTCGAGCACCAGCACAGCCGCGCCCGCCTTCTCGCATGCGATAGCGTCCTGAAGCAGCTTTGCCGCAGCTTCTTTCGATTTCCCCTGAACCTTATAGCCTCCAAGCACGCCTACTGACTGTGGAGTAAGTCCAAGGTGGGCGACGGCGGGCACACCGCTGTCCGTGAGGGCCCTGATCATTTCCGTCACTTCACCTGCTCCTTCCAGCTTCACGGCATGGCAGCCTGCTTCCTGCATGAGGCGGGCTGCGTTTTTCAGCGTTTCAGCCTTGGATGAGTGATAGCTCATGAACGGCATATCCGTCACAATGAACGTATCAGGAGCCCCTCTTTTTACAGCTTTCGTATGGTGGATCATATCCTCCATCGTAACGGGGATGGTGGAATCGTAACCCAATACCACCATTCCGAGTGAATCACCGACCAGAATCATATCGGCTCCCGCTGCTTCTGCCTGCTTTGCAGAAGGATAGTCATAGGCCGTAATCATCGCAACCGGCTGGTCTTCCTGCTTCATTTTCTGTAAATCGGTTCTGTTTTTCATTCTTTTCCTCCTCTTCATCTGGAGGAACAAAGGTATCCGAAATATAAAAATTCCTTCTTTCATCAGGAAAGAAGGAATGGAGACTTCGCGCACACGGATCATTCCTCTGTCCCAGTCCTGTGGATCAAGGCAGACGCTTTATAAAATGTATGGATCATGCTTTACAGGTGCAGTTCCAATGAAAAGGGATACTGCCCGAGTTAAGTATATCAAACCGTTTTATTTTTTCAATTATTTTTCCTTTTCAGGCAGCTCAATATCAGCAGAATAGATTTTCTCAATGCTTCCGTTCATCGTTTCCAGCAGGAGAACGCCTTCATCGTTAATGCCGATGGCCTTCCCTGTGATGGTGCCCTGAAGAGTCCTTGCAATGACTGTTTTCCCAAGGCTGATAGCATAGGATTCCCACAGCAGCTTGACCGGTCTGAACCCCGAGGACAGGTAAGCAGTGTACAGCTGTTCAAGATTCCGGAGGATCGCCTGAACGAGAACGGCTCTCGAAACCTCGGACCCCTTTTCGATTTTTAAGGACGTCGCGATTTGCTGAATGCCTGCGGGGAAATCTTCGGGGGACTGGTTGACGTTGATTCCCGTTCCAATAATCACAGAATGGACGGAATCCGCTTCTGCCTGCAATTCAGTTAATATTCCCACTGCTTTCCGGCCGTTTATTAAAATGTCGTTCGGCCATTTGATGGAAGGGGAGATCCCTGTCGTCTCCTCGATTGCCTGGACGATGGCAACCGCCGCAAGCAAAGTAAGCTGAGGTGTCTGGCTGATGGGGATTTTCGGCTTCAAGATGCAGCTCATCCAGATCCCGGTATGAATGGGGGAGTACCACACTCTTGCAAGCCGCCCTCTTCCCTCTGTCTGCTCATCTGCAATGACAACGGTTCCGTCGGCAGCGCCTTCCCCTGCGAGCCGGTGCGCGATCTTCTGGGTGGAAGGAACCGACTTTTCGTAATAGATGCTCTGACCAATAAATTGTGTATTCAATCCGGACTGGATTTCTCCTTTACTGAGCGATAAGGGCTTATTGATCAGCCTGTAGCCCATCCTCCTTACCGCTTCCACTTCGTACCCTTCATTGCGAAGACCTTCGATATGCTTCCATATAGCTGTCCTTGAAAGGCCAAGCAGCTCACTGATTTTCTGGCCGGATACAAAATCATCCTCCGCCTCCGAAAATGCTTCCAGCAGCTTTTGCTTTACGTTTCGGTTTTCCTGCTCCAATTTTCCAGCCACCTCCCGATCTCTTCTCTATCGTTTTGCAGTCTTCCTGCGAGCACCTCAGCTTCAATCCGGCCCAGCAGTGCTGAAACCCATGACCCCGGAGGCTTGCCTGCAATACGCAGGAGATCATTTCCATTGACTGCCAGATCTTTTCTGCTGAAGATCGGCAGCTGCCTGTACCTGTCTGCAGCATCACGTTCAGCTGACCATTCCGGCTGTTCTGAACAGATTTTCTCCGTACTGATGACTGTTTTCCCGCCAGCTTCATAGAGCAGCTCTTCAGTCCAGCTGCCGGCAAGCCTCGCGAGCAGATACTGATACACCGCGGCAATCTCTGCGATCCGGCTTCCAGACATTTTCCAGTGCTTCAGGAAATCCTTAGGATCATCCGGTCTTATATCGTACAGCAATAAAGCCCACCTTTCGTTTGCTTCAAGCTTCTCAAAAGAACGGCCTGAAAAGCGATGCAGGCCTGCAGATCTGGTACCGAAACCTGGCAAATACTCGTGAAGGCCTGTCCGGATCAGCAAACGAAGAGCAGCGTTCACATTTTTGCCCTGTAAAAGCTTGTCTACTTCGGCAAGCTTGCGTTCAGCGGAAATATCCTTCATTAAGCCCGCGAGCTTTTCAATTTCATAGAGTGCTTCTTCCGATACTGAAAATCCGAGCTGGCTTGAAAACCTCAAGGCCCTCAGCATCCTGAGCGCATCCTCCGAAAACCTTTCTGCCGGATTGCCGACGGCTGAGATCAGCCCTGCCTGCAAATCCTCCCGGCCGTTAAAGTAATCATAGATCTTTCCCTTTTTGTCCATTGCCAGGGCATTCATTTTAAAATCTCTCCTCTTCATATCTTCGAGAAGAGAGGTCACGAACGTTACACGGTCCGGGCGGCGGTGATCAGCATAACCCGATTCCGTCCGGAAGGTTGTGACTTCATAAGGATGACCGGAATGGATGACGATAATGGTTCCATGCTCGGCCCCGACATCTATCGTTTTTGGAAACACTTTTTGTATGTCCCCGGGTGCAGCCGATGTGGCAATGTCCACATCATGAATCGGCCTGCCGATCAGTCTGTCCCGCACCGCCCCTCCAACGAAAAAAGCCTCATATCCTCTCGTCTCAAGGGCTTCTATTATCGGCATAGCCAGCAGAAATTCCTTTTCCATATCATCAGACTCCCTGAACCAGATCATAGTAAATCGATTCATATTGTTCGACTATCTGGTCTCTCTTGAATCGTTCCTGGGCTGCGATCTCAGCCTGCTTTGAGAAACGTCTGTGAAGCTCCGGATCGCCGAGAAGTTTCACGGCATGAGCAGCCGCGGCCCCGATGCTGCCCGTTTCTACAATGTAACCATTCTCATTATGGGAAATGACCTCGGGAATCCCGCCTGCATCCGTGCCGATGCACGGAACACCGCAAGCCATCGCCTCAAGCAGGACCAATCCAAAACTCTCTTTCTCGGACATCAGCAGCTTTAGATCACTGATCGAATACAGCTCATCCAGATTCTCCTGCTTCCCTAAGAGCAAAACCTGATCCTTGATTCCAAGTTCATCGACTAGACTGCATACAGAAGACATTTCCGGGCCGTCTCCAACCAGAAGAAGTTTAGAAGGAATCTGCTCTGCGATCTGCGCGAAGGTGTGGACCACATCCTGGACACGCTTGACCTTCCTGAAATTTGAAACGTGGATGACCACTTTTTCATGTTCTTCGATCTTATAAGCTGCCTTCAGGCGTGAAGCATCTTTTTTGTAGTAAATCCGCTCGTCAATAAAATTGTAAACGGTTTCGATATGTTTGTCGGGTGCGATCAGTTCGTGAGTCTGCTCGACAAGCGCATTCGATACAGCTGTGACGCGATCTGAAGCTTCTATCCCAAAGCGGATCAGCTGGGCCATCGATGGATCAGAGCCCAGAACCGTTATATCTGTCCCATGCAGCGTAGTCACGAATTTCAGACGGCTGCCCGTCATCTGCTTCGCTAAAAAAGCACAAATCGCATGCGGTATCGCGTAATGGACATGAAGCAAGTCCAGGTCCTCACGCCGGGCTACCTCAGCCATTTTGCTGGAGAGGGCGAGGTCATACGGGGGATGCTTGAATACAGAATACTGATTGACTTCTACACCGTGAAAATAAATATTGCTGTACACTTTGTTCAGCCGGAAAGGGACACTGGATGTGATGAAATGAATTTCGTGGCCTCTTTCTGCTAAAAGCTTTCCGAGTTCTGTTGCCACTACTCCTGACCCGCCTACGGACGGATAGCAGGTAATACCGATTTTTAACTTCTTTCTCATTTTTCCTCACCTGGCAATTCATTAATCAAAATAGGATCTGTGCTAAAGAAGCCTTCACCAAATGCTCGCTGGACCATGGACCCATAATGCTGCTCCCTGAAAAGGGCATGTTCTATGTATAGCTTGGAATCTGTTTCGTAAGCCCCAAGGCCCGCTTTTTTTATCTCGGTGTAATCTGTTATATCCAATACAAAATCCGGAGTCTGAAAACCTGCTGCCAAATAGCTGAACTGTTGCCGTACGGAATGAGAGGGCAGATTCAGACTGTCTCTGTACCGGTCGATCCCGGCAGAATGAACAGCTTCTTTCACTAAGGACGCACAGGATGCAAAATCGGGCTTTGTTCTTTCTTTAGCCGGAATGCAGATGATCTCGGGCCGGTATTTCCTGATGACCGAGACAAGACGATCTACGTAGGACGCTGCCATGTAGAGACCCCTGTCCGGGAAATCAAGGAAAACCCTTTTTTTCACACCGAGCATCTCAGCAGCTGAACGTGCCTGATTCTTCCTCTCTGCGACTGACACACCGGGTGACAGCTCTGCTTCTGTCAGGTCACAAATCCCTGTATCTTTTCCTAAGCTTGAGTATTTGGCAAGCGTGCCGCCCATTCCCGCTTCTGCATCGCCCGGATAGACGCCAAAGGCGAGAATAAACAGTTTATCTTCCTTCATCCGCTTCCTCTTCCCGGCGCTGATGAAGCACCTTCCTCCATTTCAGATCTCCCCGGTCCAAACCATGAATGAGGATTTCTGCTGTTCCCATATTCGTCGCGAGAGGAATCGCATAAACGTCGCAAAGACGGATTAAGGCAGATACATCCGGTTCATGGGGCTGTGCTGTCAGAGGGTCACGGAAAAAAATAACGGTGTCCATCTCATTGCGGGCAATCATCGCCCCGATTTCCTGATCTCCTCCGAGCGGGCCGGATTGGCATCTGGTGATCTTAAGCCCGGTCGCCTCCGTAATACGCAGACCTGTCGTTCCAGTTGCATACAATTCATGCTCCTCAAGGATGCTTTTGTAGGCAGTGGAGAACTGGACGATATCATTCTTCTTTTTATCATGGGCGATCAGTGCAATTTTCATTGGTATCCCTCACTATTCGATGATATTTTCCAGCCCGTAAACGAGCGTCTCAATCTTCATTACCTGTTCGGCAGACAGCCTGACGCCTGACATAAAGGATTTACGGTCATATGAATCATGCCTGATTTTAAGGGTCTGGCCTTCTCCCCCGAAAAGCACTTCCTGATGGGCAACGAGTCCTGGCAGCCTGACGCTGTGGATGCGGATCCCGTTGTACGATGCACCTCTTGCACCTTCAAGGGTTTCTTTTTCATCCGGATGGCCCTGCTGCTTTTCCTCTCTGATCTCCGAAATCATTTCAGCTGTCTTCAACCCTGTTCCGGATGGAGCATCGAGCTTCCGGTCATGGTGCTGCTCAATAATCTCGACGTCAGGAAAAAATTTGGCGGCAAGCTGTGAAAATTTCATCATCAGCACGGCTCCCACCGCGAAGTTAGGGGCGATTATCGCACCGAGTCCCCGGCTTTCAGCCAGCTCCCTTAGCTCCTTCAGATCCTCTTCAGAAAATCCGGTTGTACCCACTACCGGTCTCACTCCTGCTTCCAAAGCCGTTTTCGCATGATACATTCCGGTTTCAGGTGTCGTCAGATCAATGAGGACGTCCGGGTTTGTCTCAAACAGACATTCCTTAATGTCTTCATAAATACGAGCCTCACTGCTGAACCCTTCTCCGATTTCACTCAGTTTGCTTCCGCCGTTCCTGCGGTCGAGTGCACCGGCGAGTGTAAAATGAGGGGTTTCTTCTGCAAGTTTAACGGCTTCTCTGCCCATTCTTCCGCGGGGCCCCGCGATGACCACTTTAATTTGTTCCATTTTACTTCTCCTCTTTTCTCGTCCAGCGGTTCGCATCCCGTACTGTGAATTTGTTCATGACCAGGTCATGTGCCTGCGCTAGATCAATGTTTAACGAGTTTGCCATACAAACAAGGACAAACAGGACATCCCCTAGCTCTTCTTCAATCGCTTTATCACCTTCGGATGATTTTTTCGGTTTTTCACCATACCGGTGATTGATTTCCCTGGCAAGCTCCCCGAGCTCCTCTGCCAGTCTGGCCGTCATGGCGAGCGGGCTGAAATAGCCTTCTTTAAACTGGCCTATGTATTGATCCACTTCATTCTGGATCTCCTTCATGCTTTTTTCTTTCATCTATAAACCCCGCTTCCTTAGATCAATCCATGAATCTGTTCAACATTATACCATCTGCTTTGCCATTTCGCCTTGATTTGCTGTTTCTTCCGGGTTGAACTATAATGTTAACGCCAACATAAGCCATTTGGGAGCTGATTGCAATTGTACGGTCTAAAATTTGAGAATATTTTGTTTATCCTTCTCGGTTCAGCTATCTTCGCATTTGGACTCGTCCACTTTAATATGCAGAATGAACTGGCAGAGGGCGGTTTTACGGGGATCACCCTCCTGCTGTTTTTCCAGTTTAACATCGATCCTTCGATCTCAAACCTGGTGCTGAATATTCCCCTGTTCGCAGCGGGATGGAAACTGCTCGGCCGGGTTTCGTTTATCTATACCGTAATCGGCACTGTGAGTCTGTCCTTGTTCCTCTGGATTTTTCAGAAATACCAGTTCCCCCTTCACCTGGAGAACGACTTGCTGCTCGTATCCTTGTTTGCCGGAGTGTTCATCGGTGTCGGACTCGGAATTATCTTCAAGTATGGCGGCACTACAGGCGGAGTTGATATCATCGCACGGCTCGTGCAGAAATACAAAGGGGTCAGCATGGGAAAAACCATGTTTCTTTTTGACGTGTGCGTCATCGGACTTTCACTGTTAACCTACCTTGACCTGAAAAGGGCGATGTATACCCTTGTTGCTGTGTTCGTGGGTGCCCGCGTCATCGATTTCCTGCAGGACGGGGCATACGGGGCGAAAGGCGCAACCATCATCTCCAGAGATAACCTGCTGATTTCGAAAAAAATTCTCGAGGAGATGGACCGCGGTGTAACCATCCTCAAGGGGCAAGGCTCTTACTCAGGAAACGAGATGGATGTCCTGTACTGCGTCGTTGATAAAAGAGAGATTGTCATGCTCAAACAAGTTATCACTTCCGTCGATCCTCATGCATTCGTAGCCGTTACCGATGTCCATGATGTGCTCGGAGAAGGATTTACGTTGGACAGCGAGAAAAACCCGATCGCAAGATGACCCTTATAAGCACCTGTGCCTGAAGACTTCCGGCACAGGTGCCTTTTTTAATGAGTGTTTCTTTTCCGCTTCTTTCCCGGCATCGAGCAGCGAAAAAGAAAACCCCGGAAAGCATGCGCAGCAGCACATTTCCAGGGTTTTCAGCCAATCGGTACACGAGGGATCATTAATAGGATAGAACAGCTGCTTCAACTTGCTTCAGCTTGTAAAAGTCCCCTTTTTTGTTCATGAGCTCTTCATAAGTTCCTTTTTCCTTTATCCTTCCCGCTTCCATCACGACGATTTGGTCCATCGATTGCAGACCAGCCAGCCTGTGGCTGATGAAAACAGCTGTTTTTCCGTCTGATTTCTCCAATACTTTTTCCATCAGCCGTTTTTCCGTCAGCAGGTCCATAGAAGAAAAGGCTTCATCCAGGAGCCAAAGCTGTCCTTCCCTTAAAAACGCGCGGGCTAGGGCAAGCTTCTGCCGTTCGCCGCCTGATAAATTTTCCCCTTTTTCAAGAACTTTGTCCTCCAGGCTGTACTGGCTAAGCTCTGCTTCTTTCAAGGCCTGTTCCATCATTTTTTCTGTGGCATGCTCATTTGCAAGCAGCAGATTGTCGCGTATAGATCCAAAGAAAAAATGATTTTCCTGCAGGACGGGGTTGGCCAGGCGCCAGATGTCTTCCTGATCAATGGACTGAAAAGGACGGTGATTGCAGGTCAGTGACCCGCTTTCAGGCTCGTACATCTTCAGGAGAATCTGAAGGATCGTCGATTTTCCGGACCCTGATGGACCGACAATCGCGGTTCTCGATCCCAGTTTCAACTCCAGGCTGATATGATGCAATGTATTTCTGAAGTCCTCCGGATAGGCGAAGGTCACATCGTCCATGATGATTTCCACAGCATCCGCTGCAAAAGGTTCGGCCGGCTCCTTTGCTGAATGGGCATTATCCTGCGCAACGGATTGAAGCTGGATGGCTGAACGGCGGGCATCCGCAAAATGAGCCGGGAGGGCTGCCATTGGGAAGGCATACTCGAACACATTCAGCCCCATCATGATCAGCATCGCTAAAAACAGTCCGTCCAGCTGTCCGCTTGCAGCTTCAAAAGCACCAATCATGGCGATGGACCATACAGCGAGCATGGATACAGCCATATTTACGGCTTGCCCGCCGTTGTCCAGTGACTGTCTTCTTTCCTGTTCCTCAAGGGCAAGGCCTGATAATTTAAGAAGATCCTGCTTTTTTGTTTCGGCTTTTTGATGGATTTTAAGATCCCGGAAGCCATATAAGAACTCCGCTGCTTCAGCTGACAATTCATTCCTCTGTGCCTGAACCGACTGCTTCGCCTTATGCTGGCGCCAGGCAAAAAAAGCAGGCGCGGCAAGGCCGGTGATCAGCATTCCGATTCCCAATGTCAAGCTGATCCAGACAGAATAAAAAGCCGTAAAGAAAATGACAGCCGTAAAGACAAAGAAAAAGATGAGCGGCGGATAAAAGACTCTTAAAAAGAAGTTCTGCAGGTTTTCAACGTCTCCTACAAACCGGGCAAGCAGATCCCCGCTTCTCCAGCGCTTTAAAACAGAAGGCGGGAGCGGCTCAAGCTTTTCAAAAAACCCGCTGCGGAGATTGCCTAGAATGGTAAAGGTCGCCCTGTGTGAATAATACCGTTCCGCATATTTGCCCAAGGCCCTGGCGATCCCAAATACCTTAAGCAGTGCGAGCATAATCGTTAGTGTGTAAAGGGGCGGAATAAGGGCGGCTTTTGAAATGACATACCCGCTCGCCCCAAACAGGGAGATTCCAATCAAGGCAGCAGCTATTCCAAGACCTGCTGATAAAAGGACATCCTTTTTCTCTTTCATGACCATTTGACTGACGATCATCAAAGCCTTCAAGTGACCAACGCCCCCTTTTGGTTATCCATCATTTTCCGGTAAGCGGGTACCGTTTTAAGAAGGTGATGATGAGTTCCGGCTGCCAGGACTTTTCCGCTGTCCAAATAGACGATGGTGTCCGCCTCTTTGATCGTATAGAGGCGGTGAGCTACTGTAATCATGCTTGCGTGACGGCTCAATTCCTTGATCGATGCTTGCAGGATTTGCTCGGTGGATAGATCCAATCCGACAGTCGGTTCATCAAAGAGGATGATGGACGGCTTTTTGATGAAGGCTCTTGCCAGAGCGATGCGCTGTTTTTCGCCTCCTGATAAGCCTCTTCCCCCTTCTCCGATCTCCGTTTCAAATCCGGATTCCAAGGACTGAACCAGCTCAAGAAGACCTGCTTTTTCTGCTGCTGCGTGCAGTTCGGACTCTGTCACGTCATGTTCAGCACCAAGGCTGATGTTCTCCCTGATCGTACCTGAAAACAAGTACGGATTTTGGGAGATGTAGCTGAGCTTTGAGAACCACTCTTTTTCCAGATAGCTGTTTCTAGGCTTACCGTTTATGTGAATCGTTCCGGAGGACGGCTCGATCAGTCCGGACAGCAGCCGGAGCAGTGTGGTTTTTCCGGAGCCGTTCGGACCGATAACAGCAAGCTTTTCACGCGGGTGTACGGTGAGGTTCAGCCCCTCCAGCGAGAAAGGTCCGCTCTCGTACACAAAATCAACATGTTCCAGCTTGATTTCAGGAGGGCTGCTGTCTAATAATCCTGATTCTCCCCAAGCCTGGAGCCTCGCTCGTGCATTCAATTCTTCACTGATCTTAGATGCTGCTCCGCTGCTTCCCCGGCCTGCATGGAACGCGCTGCCCAAATCCCGCAAAGCGAGATAAAAATCCGGGGCCAGAATCAAAATGAAAAACGCAGCAAAAAAAGAAACATTTTGAAACACGACAAGCTGAAGACCGAGTTCAAAAGCGATGAGGCCTACACTGAGCATGGCGATAAACTCCAAAGCGAGCGAAGAAGCAAAGGCCGTTTTTAGAACATCCATCGTTGCATCACGGAATGCAAAGCTTTTTTGGCGGATTGCCTCTTTCTGCTGTTTTGCTTTACCCATAAGCTTTAATGTAACAAGTCCCTGTAGGACATCGAGAAAATGGCCGGAGAAGGCCGTCATTTTTTCCATCTGCTTATCTGCTTTTTTTTGCGTTTTCAGCCCGATCACAATCATATAGATCGGGAAAAACGGAGCAGTGATCATCATCAGCAAACCTGAAAACAGGTGCTGTGAGAACACCGCTGCCAAAATGAAGACCGGCACAATCGCCGTTTGAATCACCTGTGGAATATAAAAGCTGTAGTACTGATCCACTTCATCTACCGCATCTAAAAGGATGCTGGTTTTTTTCCCGGTCTGTCCGCTTAGCGATGCCTGCAGAGGATGATCTGCATACGTTTGAACGAGCTCCCTGCGTATTTCCTTCTTTACAGCTGTCCCGAGCTTTATACCGGATCGCCTCGAGCTGAAAAGCGTCACGACTCTAAACAGCAGGAAGCCGAGCAGGATAAAGAAGACCGGAAGAACCGTTTTAAAATCCCCTTTTTCCAAAAAGATTTCATTCACGATCCATACAAAGCAATAAGCCTGGCCGATCAGCACGGCTCCATTAAACACAGATGAGAGAATCAGCGGAATCATCCATTTTTTATGAGCAAAAGCTCTCTTTCTCAGCTGTTCCATTTATTGAGAATCTCCTCACTTGACAATTAGTTTAGCGGGGACTTCCCTTTTGCCCCCCATACAAATAGGATGACGATGGCCGAAATGACCAGAATTACTGGTGCTGCCGTGATTAAAAACGTGTTCATGACAAGTCCTCCCTATTTTCTTCCCTGCACATAGTCGTTATTGAACAGGAATAATCTCATCAGCAGATACAGCGATGGAACAAGCAGGAAAAATCCTGCCAGGAATGCAATGATCAGCGTGATGGCCATTGTGTCATTTGTAAAGCTTCCATAAATGGTCAGGTACGGATAGAGCAAATAGGGGAGATGCGCGGCTCCGTACCCGTAAAAGGCAAATGCAAACTGAAGCATGACCAGAATGAATGAGATGCCCGGTCTTTTCTTTTTCCAGATCAGATAAACGGCTCCGAGGAAAAAGAGGAAGGAGAGCACGAACATCCAGCTGAGGTCCAGCATTTTCTCAAAATGGACAGAGTTATGGCTACTCATCGCCCAGAAAACGAGAATACTTGCAAGAATCGTCGGAGCACTCCAGGAAAGGGCATATTTCCGGAGCACAGCATACGCTTCCTGATCCCCTGCCTTGTGTGCATAAAAGGTCAAAAAACAAGCTGAAATGTAGAGAACACTTACGATTGCAAGAAGAATCACCGCCCACGAATAAGAGCTTGTAAACAAAGCACTATAGTTCAGGGAAACGTCCGGTCCGGCCACTTCTATATAGCCGCCCTCCGAAATGGTAAAGACGGTAGAAAGAGATGCCGGGATGAGGAGGCCTGTCGCGCCGTAGAGCAGCTGATACCAGCTGCGTGCTTTGCTGCCGTAATGATGAAACGCATAGTAAGAACCACGGATCGCCAGCAGAATCACCGCTATGCTTCCAGGAACAAGCAGTGCTGTTCCATAGTAAAAGGAAACCTCCGGGAAAAAACCGACAAGCCCGATATAGAAAAAGATCAGGAAGACGTTGGTGACCTCCCACACCGGAGACAAATACCGGTTGATTACTTTTTTAACGACATTTCCTTTACCGGTGACCGATGCGTAATAGCTGAAGAAACCTGCGCCAAAATCAATGGATGCAACAATGACATACCCGTATAAAAAGGTCCATAGCACCGTAATCCCGATGATCTCATAGCTCATCTCCATCCCTCCTGTCGAGCCCTGTTTTTTCAAGTTCTTTTTCTGCCGGATTCCCTTTAAATGTGCGGATTAATACGGCAGCAGCGGAAACAATCAGGATCAGATAGAGCGCAGCGAATAAATAGAGCATAAGGTCCACATTCTGTGAGGTGGTTGCCCCTTCTGCCGTTTTCATGACCCCTCTGATAATCCAGGGCTGACGTCCCTCTTCCGCAAAAAACCAGCCGGCTTCGATCGCAATCATGGCAAGCGGACCTCCTGCTGCGATCATCATCAGGAGCGGTTTATTATAAGGATTCCACTTTTTTTTCTTGTAGAAGAAAAGGTACAGGAAGGAAATCAGGGCAAGAGCCATCCCGATACCGACCATTGTGTCAAACATATAGTGGACAACAAGCGGCGGCCAGTTTTCTTCAGGAAACTCTTCAAGTCCGGTCACCTCGGCATCCGGTGTTCCGTGCGCCAGTATGCTCAGCGCATAAGGAATTTCGAGGGCATATTTAATCTCACCGTCTTCCTCAAGAATTCCTCCAAGGATCAAGGAAGCCTCTTCCACCGTTTCAAAATGCCATTCAGCAGCAGCCAGTTTTTCTGGCTGGTAATTGGCTAAATATTTTCCTGACAAATCACCTACAAGCGCAGTCGTTACTGCAAAAACAAAGGCGACAGTCATAGAAAGGTGAAGTGCTTTTTTATGGTAAACATGATTTCTTCCCCGTAACAGGGCTACGGCAGAGATGGCAGCCAGCACAAAAGCCGCGGTCAGGTAGGCTGATGATAATACATGAGACACCTTAGTGGGTGTAGCCGGATTAAACATAGCTGCAAACGGATTAATGTTGGACAGCACTCCATTCTCATAAGTAAACCCGAGCGGTGCGTTCATAAATGAGTTAACCGTCGTAATGAAGAAGCCGGATGCTGTGGCCCCGAGCGCAGCAGGAATCAGCAGCAGCAGGTGGTACATTTTGTTTTTAAAGCGGTCCCACGTATACAAGTAGATTCCAAGAAAAATGGCCTCAAAGAAAAAAGCGAATGTTTCAAGGAACAGCGGCAAGCTGATCGTCTGGCCGGCAACCTGCATGAATTTAGGCCACAGCAGGCTGAGCTGCAACGCTATTGCGGTTCCTGTCACGACTCCTACAGCAACGGTTATGATATACCCCCTCGCCCATCTTTTGGCGAGCAAATGGTAATGATCATCATTCCGTTTAATGCCGATCCACTCAGCGAGAGCAATCAACAGCGGAACACCCACTCCCAATGTAGAGAAGATGGTATGAACGGCGAGCGTTAGTCCTGTTAGTATTCGGCTGTATAAAACCGGATCATATTCAAACAAGTGCGGTTCCTCCTTTTCGATTTCGAAGGTGTATTGTAGATGAAGTATACGCATCTGCCATGCATCAATCTATACGTTTCACGAATTCTCCTCAAATTGTTCACAGTTTCACAATCTTATTTTCGACACATTTACAAAAAGCTTCGTTTCGGATCACCTAAACCTGCGGGACAGCAAAAAGAGCAGCACCCAGCTGCTCTCCTGTTTACTGCTCTCTTTCCCTCTCCCCCTGCTTTTCTCCTTTAAACTTTCGCCAGCCCGCATAAAAGAGAGTGGAGATGATGATTCCGCCTGTTGAGATGATGACCCAAATCAGCGATGGGTCGGATTCGTCTTTTTTTACTCTGTCAAAAAGCTGCTGAAATTCAGATTCCATGGCTGTCAGATGTTCGACCTTCTCTTTTTCCGAACCGCTCTCCACCCATTGATTTTTCCCGCTGGTAATGAGAGCGTCTACTTTCCGGATCTGATCAGGCGGCACATCAACGGACACCGATGGATAAATCAATTCGTAAAAGCCGAGGAATTCATTCCAGTCCTGCTCAAACGCGGCCGCTTCGCCTGCTGCATCTTTTTTCATATTCTGAAAAGCTGCCATTATACTTGGTTCTGCTGAACTCCACAGCGGTTCATTCTCTGTAAAAGCAGCATCTACTACCATGTGGAACTGGGTGACGGCCCTCACCTTATCTTCTTCGCCGCTGTTCATGTTCATCAGTGCATCCACCGCATTCTGATGGACGGATGAAATGGTGCGGACTGTCCGCCCTGATACAGACGAATTACTTCCCTGGTCCTGAAATTGCCTGGAGAAATAATTCAGTACTTTTAAGGAATCCTCTATGCGTCCCTGCTTAGCAAGCTGAAAAGCACTGTAAGAGGTTTCAGATAAACTTTTCCACCGGTCCGGCGGCTCTTCTGCCTTTACTTTGCTTCCCGAGAAGAGAAAAAGCAGGATCACTATGCACGCTGTCCATCGTTTCATGTTTGTCCCCCCACCAATCATCTAGTAAAAAATATGTGGGGAAGGACAAGATTAGACCAGTCAGTGACACGGATTAAATAATCTCGAGTCTCGTTCTTTTCTCTTTAATCACGAACCAGTAGGCAATGCCGAGAGAAGCAATGCTCAGCCAGAACGTAAAATACCCGATATTCGGCATATAATCCATTAAGGAATAATAGATCGGCATCTGTCCGAATACATAGTCAATTACATCATTATGAAGCGTCCAGATGGCAGCGATAATCAGGTGGCTCATTTTAAACCGGTAGAATGGTATGTACAGGAGCCCCTGGATGGCCATCGCCATATGTGAAGCCATCAGCATGTATCCAGCAGGCTCAAGATCGCCTGTTGTCAATAAGACAAGCAGATTCATGACAGTCGCCCAGATACCGTATTTGAAAAGGGTGACGACAGCGAGAACCTCCATCAGGCCCGACCGTTTCCCTATCAAATAAAGGAAAAGTACGATCGTAAAGAAAAGACTTGCTGTTGGACTGTCTGGCACAAAAATCAAAAAATGCGCAGGTGTCACAACGAACTGGCCCATATACCAATAATAGCCGTAAATCGTTCCAAGGAGGTTTACTGCAAAAAGCAGCCATAAAAACGGTCTTTGGATTAAAGCAAATTGAATAAATTTCATCATCACAGCCCATTTCAAGTGAATTTACCACTTAATATCATATAAAAAAGCTGACAGATTGTCAGCTTTTCATATTTAGATTCGTTTATTTCGAAGAAACTTTGGAGACAAAATCGGAAAGCACCTTCAGCTCTTCGTCTGTTCCTTTGAAAATCCCCCCAGGCATCGAACCTTTTCCCTCTTTGGCAATCTTCGCAATTTCCTCAGGCTTCAGACCGTTATCCACAAGCGAAGGACCCGCAGCCCCTCCCTGAAGATTATCTCCATGGCAGGATACACACGTTTGCTCCTGAAATACTTTGTACCCTTCAGAACTCGTATCAATTTTTGCTTCCGCCTGGATTTTTCCCTGCTCGGCGGCTTTTTCCCAGTCATGGGTCGATACGGACTCCCACGTCAGGAAAATGATCGCTGCCGTGGCGAGAAGCATCATACCGACCGTGACCGGCCTCTTGGCAGGACGGCGCTCCGGCCCTCTGTCTAGGAACGGAACGAGGATTAAGGCTCCTGCTGCGATGCCCGGCATGATGATTGCACCAAGAACAGTATAGGGTCCGGCCGCGTATGTGTATTTCAGCAGCTGGTACAAAAATAGAAAATACCAGTCAGGCAGCGGGATGTAGCCGGTGTCTGTTGGATCGGCAATCCGCTCAAGCGGTGATGGATGAGCAGCTGTCAGGCATAGGAACCCAATAAGAAACACCGAGCCGACAAGCCACTCCTTTAACAGGAAATTGGGCCAGAACGCTTCTGTTTTACCTGGGTACTCTGAATAATCTTTCGGAATGTTCGGTTTTCTTTCGGCAGGAACACGTGAATCCCCGACGAATTTCATGCCTTTCCCGCGATGCATGAATCCCCCTCCTTTTTTTAATGACGGTTATAGAGCAGCATGCCTCCTTACAGCGGTCCGGAAATCCCCTGTTTCCTGATCATCAGGAAGTGGGCTGCCATCAATCCGAACAAGGCGGCCGGAAGGAAAAATACATGTATCGCAAAAAAACGGGTCAGTGTCTGTGCCCCTACAATATCGGGATGCCCCGACAGGAGGACTTTAACCTGCGTTCCAATCAGCGGGGTCGCCTCTGCGATCTGCAAGCCTACTTTCGTCGCGAAAAGCGCTTTCATATCCCAGGGCAGCAAATAACCCGTGAAACCGAGACCGAGCATAACGAAAAAGATCAGCACTCCGACGATCCAGTTCAGTTCCCTCGGCTTTTTGTAGGCCCCCTGGAAAAAGACACGCAGTGTGTGCAGGAACATCATCACGATGACGAGGCTTGCTCCCCAGTGATGCATTCCGCGGACAATCTGGCCAAAAGCTACTTCATTTTGAAGATAATAGACCGATTCCCATGCATTCTTGATATCCGGAACATAATACATGGTCAAAAACATTCCTGACAGCACCTGAATAACGGTAACGAAAAATGTCAGGCCTCCGAAGCAGTAGACAAAAGCAGAAAAATGGTGCGCCGGATTCACGTGTTCGGGCACTTCATGGTCGGCAATATCCCGCCATAAAGGAGTTATATCCAGACGCTCATCCACCCAGTCATAAATTTTGTTCAGCATCTGCTAAGCTCCTTTCTTCTTGGCTTTGCCGAGATAAAGATACCCGTCTTTGACCTGCTGCTCGAAGATGTCAAGCGGCGCGAGAGGCGGTGTTCCGGCAATGTTTTTCCCGTTTTTTTCATAACGGCCGTAATGGCACGGACAGAAAAACTGGTCTTTGTTCTCCGGATCGCCGTTCCAGCTTACCGTACAGCCAAGATGCTTGCATACAGGAGAGAGCGCTACAATGTCACCCTTCTCATCTTTGTATACCCATGCTGAACGCGGTTCATCTGACTTGTACCAGGCATCCACCTGCTTGATTTTAAAATTAAAACGCTTCGGCTCAGCCGTAATTTCGTCCACCTTTACCACCTGAACCATATCCTGGCCTGCTACGGGACGCAGAACAGGGTCAAGGGCAAACCGGACCATTGGCATAATCATTCCTGCAGCCATAAATCCGCCGACTCCCGTCAGCGTATAGTTGAGGAATTGCCTTCTCGATACCCCGTGTTTTCTCTCGCTCATCTTCCTCCCCCTTCTATCCCCTTTAGATGAAGTCTGGATGCAAGGCTGTAAAAATTTATAGTACTAGGACATTCTAATGATATATCAATCTGCCAAGAGGGTCAATATCATCCACATATGGAAAAAAGTATAATGATAGGGTTTTCATTTACAGTTCCAAAATTGTAATAAAATGTTCATAATTTGGTCAAGATGACTGTCAAGAAGCTGTTCGGCAACAGCATGGTCCAGTGTGTGGAGCGGCATGGACGGAATCCAGATGAGCCGGTCCTGAAGCTCCGCCGCTGTCTTCCAGCGGGGATCTGAAGTCAGGAAAAAGACATGCCGGACTGCTCTCTCTGCGTCTTCCTTCCAGTGAAGCAGCCGTTCTTCCACGCCTTCTTCTTTATGCAGATATGTAAATGGAACACTGAGCATCACTCTGCCGCGCAGCCTTCTTTCGAGCTCTTCAGAAAGCAGCAGCGCAAATTCCCCAAGCTGCACAGTCTGCAGAAAATCAGGACCGGTGCCAGCAGGGATCAGCGGGATCACCGCAGTGTCTATGTATTCTTTTTCTTTTTCCAAAGCGGTTGCATCCTTTGCAGCCCATTTCATGATATTTCACCTCCCTTTCTCTTATTATCCTAAAAGAAGACAATAAGGACATGCCCTATTGTCTTCATTTTACTACATTTTTTTATTGTATTCAGAAAATTTTTAATGCTTCCATTTCGTAAGAATTACTGTTCCTCCATCCGCTCTTGCCGGAATCGTCACAGTCACTTTTCCATCTTTGCCTTTTTGATAATCTTTATTGCTGTACAGATCTTTCACTTTTGAATCAGATGGGAGTGTGACCTGCTTCGGCTGATCTGTTGTATTGATGCCGACTAAAAGCTCCTGGCTTTCATATTTTCTGGAGAAGAGGAGGTAGCCTTCTTCATCTCCGCCTGCCACCATTTTACGGTCTCCTTTTGCAAAAACTTTCGAGTAGTGCTTTCTTGTCTGAAGGAGCTTTGCATAATGGACAGCAAGGTCATTGCCTTTCACCTGATCCCATGGCATATCATAGCGGTTTTCGTTAAATTCCCCTTTGTCAAAATCACCGCCGTGTTTGCCGGAAAGGCCGAGTTCTTCCCCGTAATAGATGACCGGCTGGCCTTTAGCGGTTATTTGCAGACTCGCTGCAATCTTCTGCTTTGATTTGTCTCCTCCAGCGCGGGAGACGAGGAAGCCGTCTTCATCATGGCTGCTCAAAAACTGGCCGAGCGTAGCGGTGTTGTTCAGCATGCTGTTCCGTTTTTGCATACTTGCTTCGGCTGCTTCAATGTTTCCGTTGATGAACGCTGCCGCGTCGGATTTGAATCCGAAGTCAAGAAGGGAGTCCATCTGGCCTGTGCCGAGGTAGCCGCCGGTATTGTCAGCACTCGCCCCGTAATTTTCACCGATCAGTTTGAAGTCCGGTTTAATTTTTGTCAGTTCATTCTTGAAGGCGCTCCACGTTGTGCTGTCTACATGCTTGACTGTATCGACCCTGAAATAGTCAATCGTATCGCCTCTTTTTGTTTTCGCTTTGTTCAGCCAGTCGGTCTGCCACTTGATCAGCTGATTTCTGACAGCAGGATCTTCTGTTTTAAAGTCCGGCAGACCTGCAAGTTCTCCTTTGATGACATCTGTGCCTCCATCACGGAACATGTCTTTGAAGCGGAGGGCATCTTCTACTGTCGGATAGTTGCGGATGGATTGCTGTCCGCCGTCCTTCAGCCCGTAGCCGCCATGGTTCAATACGACATCGACCATGATTTTCATGCCTTTGTCGTGCGCTTTGTCAATCAGCTTCTGGAACGCCTGCATATCACCAAGATGCTCGTCCAGTTTTGTAAAGTCTTTCGCCCAATACCCGTGATAAGCATATTGCGGACCCTCTTTTCCTGTCCGGATGTTCCAGTCTACATTATCGACAATCGGAGTGATCCAGATCGTATTGATTCCCATATCCTCGAGATAGTCGAGCTTTTTGGTGATGCCGGCAAAATCTCCGCCGTGATACGTTTCCGGATGGTTCCGGTCGTAGTTTTCTTTGTTCGGGTTGTTGTTTGATGAATCCCCATCAAAGAACCTGTCCGTCAGCATAAAGTAAATTCTCGCCTCATCCCAGTCGAATTGATCCTTACCGGATCCTTTCACTTGAACAGGCTTCACTTCAAGCTGTGCCATCCCTTTATGCGTGTTGCCGTACTGGTCCTTCACTGTAATCGGAAGCTTCTTCACACCCGCTGTCACATTGTCTTTAACAGCTACACTAATCTCATTCAGCGCAGGATCAACAGGTGTTTTCTCCGAACCTCCCAGCGCTCTTAAATCAATGCTCATTTCTGCCGTTTCTGCCCCGTCTCCTTTAGCTGATACAGTGATGACGGCATTTTCTCTCGATGATATTTTTTTAGGATAGGCTTCTGCCGTTACATCGATCTTCGGCACAGCATATTTCACAATCGATTTCCCATTGGTATCGGTATTATACGGATCGCTTACTTCGGATGTCTGCCCGTCTTTAGTGACGAGGAACGTATATTCATAGTTTCCTTCTTTCAGGTTCTCCATCGTATAGCTGAAATATTGGTTTTTGCTGTCGTATACCATCTTGTAAGACGTTCCGTTTATCTTGACTGATACGTTCTCAATCTTTTCCTGCGTTCCCTGCTCATAAAGCTCCTGGTCCCTGTAATAGAAGGTGAGCTTGCCATCTTTCAGAACAGGGCCTTTAACTGCCGGCACTGTTTCAATTGGACCGACGCCGCTTGTAACGGTCACTTTCGTCACAGACTGGGCGAGATCGGCTTCAATATAGCGGTCCTGGCCGTAAGCATCTTTTTCAGCCCAGTCGGTTCCTTTCCTGAGTACGAATCCGATGCGGCTCGTATCAGGGCCGATCGGGAACCTGGCCACTGCTCCGGCATCTGTTACTTTGGAGAAACGCTTTTCTCCATCTTCCACACCGGTCTGCCATGTCCAGATGTTCCAGCCATCATATTGGCCATCCCCTCTTTTGTACGTAAACTCTACATATCTCTGAACATATTTCTTCACTTCTATTGTCTTTGAGGCTACAGCTGATCCTGCTTTAGCTGTGATGACAGCCTTACCGGTATTCAATCCGGTGACTTCCCCTGATGAAGAAACAGCTGCGACCTTTGGATTGGATGAAGTCCATTCGATGGAAGCATCCGTCAGCTTTTGGCCGAACTGGTCTTTTACCGTGCTCTGAATCTGTATGGAGCCTGATTCGTAAACAAAATCTTTGCTTTGCAGTTCAATCGAAGCAGGCTGGATGTCCTCAACCGTTACATTCATTGTTTTCTTTGCTTGTCCGCTCTTTGCCGTTACCGTCGTTTTGCCTGGCTTCTTCGCAGTAATCTTTCCTCTTTGGTCGATGGCTGCAACAGATTCATCTCCGCTGGTCCATTCTACAGGCTGTTCTTTCATCAGTCCGCCGAACTGATCTTTTACAGAAGCCTGGATGAACCGGGATTCCTGATCATCGAGGAACAGATTTTCCGATGGCAGTGTGATGGACGATGCAACCGGTTTTTCCGTCCGTTCTTCATCATACAGGACCATCATGGATAGCGGCTGAACATCCACAGCG
Organism: Metabacillus mangrovi; assembly: GCF_009711125.1. Classification (GTDB taxonomy): domain Bacteria; phylum Bacillota; class Bacilli; order Bacillales; family Bacillaceae; genus Metabacillus_B; species Metabacillus_B mangrovi. The sequence goes on from NZ_WMIB01000001.1 coordinate 369,049, forward strand.
GTTCCGCTGATTTCGTTCAGCACTTTAACTCCTGCACGGTTTCCGTCTGTTACCGTCTTCCAGGTTGAAGCAGATGCCGGCACGGTTACTTTTTTCGTTTCATTAGCGGCATTATAGATGACGATAATGTTCTTCCACTTGTCTCCGTTGGCATGGTTTTTCAGCTGATACGCGATGAGCTGATCCTGCTTCTGAAGGACTTGCAGATGATTTTCGACGTCCTGCTTTGCCGTCATTTTAAAGGCAGGATGCGCGTTACGCAGTTCATACAGCCCTTGATAGTAATCATTGACCTCATCGAATGCTGAGACATCGGACCAGTCGATCTGATTGATAGCATCCGGGCTCTTATACGAATTATGGTCGCCATATTTCGTTCTCAGCATTTCATCTCCCGCATGAATAAATGGGATCCCCTGTGCTGTGATGGCGATGCCGTTTGCGAGCAAGGAACGTTTGACCGTTTCGTTTTCAAGCTCGTTTTTAACATCGACCGCATGATGCGGTGTAGCCGCTGCAACTGCTTCTTCCACCGATTTAAATGCAGCAGCATCTTCTCCCTGCAGCTTCCCGTCTTTAATGTTTACAAAGCCTTCTTTTTCTCCCAGTCCCTGCGTTTTGATCACTTTATCCCACATATTGAGATTATCGTGGGCTGTTACGTAGTTGATGGATTCAGCTGGTGAATTTGTAAAGTCTGTATAAGAGCCCTTCACCCCTGTGATGATCGCATCTTCGCGGCCTTTTTCTCCAGTTGCAAAGCCTTTGGATGCATCATCACTTCCGCCTTTGATCGCACCGCGGATGTTATCGTTGAACACTGCGAACCCTTTGTCTTTCTGTGAGCCTTTCAATGTCTGAAGACTTTCCGCGAGCGGAGATCCTCCAGCCTGCCAAGGTTCACCGTACACGAGGATTGTTGGATCAACCTGCTCCTTCAATTCTTTCGTAATCTGTTCCATCGTGTTTACATCAATCAGACCCATCAGGTCAAATCTGAATCCGTCAACACCATATTCCTCCGCCCAGTACTTAACGGAATCTTTGATGTATTTCCGGACCATCGGGCGCTCAGAAGCGACTTCATTACCTGTTCCGCTTCCATTTGTGTACGAGCCGTTTTCACTGGTCCTGTAAAAGTAGCCCGGGACAAGTTTGTTGAACGGTCCGTTATCAATTTCAAATGTGTGGTTGTATACGACATCCATGACAACCCTGATTCCTTTTTTATGCATCGCCTGAACCATCTCTTTGAATTCTTTGATCCTTACACCCGGTTCTTCCGGGCTGGTGGAATAAGAGCCTTCAGGAACATTGAAGTTCTGAGGATCATAGCCCCAGTTAAACTTCGGATCGGCTGCATCCGGGTCATCGACCTTCAGTTCATTGACTGTTTTAAAATCATAGGAAGGCAGCAAATGGACGTAGTTTATGCCAAGCTCATCCAAGTGGTCGATCCCAGTCGGATCTCCCGCACTGTTTTTCGTGCCCGTTTCTGTGAAAGCTTTGAATTTTCCTTTGTTTTCAATACCTGAATCATCACTGATGGAGAAGTCCCTGACATGAAGCTCATAAAGAGAAGCATCCGCAGGTGACGAAACGGCAGGCTTGTCCATCGGCTTCCACTCTTCAGGATCGGTGCCATCCAAACTGATAACAGCTGATCTTTGGCCATTGGCACTTACTGCTTTTGCATACGGATCAACTGAATAATTGACTGTTCCGTCCGTGAATTCTGCTTTATACATATAAAACTTGCCCTGCAGGTCTCCAGAGCCTTCAGCAGACCAAACTCCGTTGTCTGCTCTCTTCATTTCCTGTTCTTCCCCGCCGCTGTGATCCTGGACGGTTCCTTGAGCATTATACTCACCCGCCTCATCGTAAAGCACGAGGCTCATTTTCTGCGCTGTAGGCGCCCACACTTTAAAAGATGTGCCAGCGGGGGTATAGACGGCTCCCAGGTCCGTGCCGCCGTAGTAAAATTTCCGGTCATCCAGTGCTTTCCGGACTGTGACCTTCCCTTTCCCATACCGCGCACTTTCAACCGTATACGCGTTCCGGACGTCTATCGATGCCGGATCATTGATCAGGATAAGGACTTGATTATCCTTTACTTTTTTTATGACAGCCGGTATTTCTTTATCTTCGGCAGAATCTTTCAGCTTAATAGCGCTTACATCTTCCTCTTTTAACGGATGAGAGGTACTCACTGTGATCCTGTCCATGGAGTCCATCATCGCCGATGTGATCCGCTCTCCGACATTCGCATCCCCTCTGCTGTAATAGACAGATGCATCCCCTTCCACAATCCAGGCTTCCACAGTGTTTTTGCCGTCCGGCACAGTGATGGTTCTGGTCATTTCCTGTGAAGTCCAGTCACCTGGACGGGCGATCACGTTCAGCTTATTGGAGGAAGCTTTAACTTCAGCCTTCGCGAAACCATTTGCTGATCCGCTGAAATCTGCTTCTCTTCCATCTTTTCCGTCTTCCCAAACCCATAGATCCCAGTTTTCAGGTTTGCCATCATTCCGGTAATAATGGATGGTGTAGCTGTATTCCTGATCTGATGCAACCGCTTGCAATTTTCCTGAAGCCAACGCTCCGGACGCACTGCTAAAAGAAGTCAGCAGCAGAACAAAAGCAAGAATAATGGATATGCCACCTTTGATATGCCCTCTCATAACTTTCCCCCTGTTATTCAATTGTGGAAACGTTTGCACTTGCAAACGTTTCCATATTATTTTCACACGTTAATGAGATAAATTCAATCTCTTGCAGAAAATTGAGAATATTATCCCACCTTTAGAAAATACAAGAAAAAAAGCCCTCGAATGGAGAGGGCTTTTCGCTCATTTTAAGCTGTTCAGCTGGCTTGACAGGCTGGTAAATGCCGCCTTATCATTTCGGTCAAGTGCCTCATCAATCATTTTCAAAAGTTTATCTTTTTGATAGGTTTGAAGGGCGGTTTCAATCACGCGCTCCGCAATAAGACGGTCCTTCTCATTGCCGTTGAGATGCTTTGGCATGAACGGATTCGTTTCCATAACGGCTGCATACTGCGGAGACTGATAAGCGGACCGGAAATTGATTTGAATATACAGCTCTTCATCTCTGTTCAGACGGATATCGTGGAAGGATTTTTCAGCATCGGTCGTCATCACATTTTCTTTGTAAAAGCGGAAAGGCACCTCTTCTACACAGTGAGTGGACATGATGATGCCGCGCGGGCAATACTGTGCCTGTTCAACAAAATGGACCCGCTCCATCAAGGCATCATGGCTCATCAAGTAGTTGAGGATCCAGACACACTCCCTCCGCTTCAGCTGATAATGATTCAAAAACCAGCGGATAAAATCCTTTTTTTCATGGACAGAAACAGGGGTCATCATTGTAGTTCCCTCCTCTGCAAAACGTTTCTTGTATAAAAGTTTCAACACGGCAAAATTAAAATCCTGCCTTCCTACCTGTTAATTTCATCTTCTAATTGCATCAATAACGATTCAATTTCGACATGAGCCGGCTCAATAACCAGAATTTCCTTGCATAATTGTATCGCTTTTGGGCGATTTCCTTCCTCTATGAGGAAACGTGCGTATTCTTCGAGGAACTCCGTATCATCTTTATAGAATTTATATGCCCGTTCATAATAGTCTGATGCCAGTGAATATTGTTCCGTTTCATTGTAGCTCTTTCCGAGGAGCCAGAAGTATTGGGGATCTTCTTCGTCAAATTTCATGACTTCCGTCAGGCAGTCAATGATTTCTTCATATTGTCCCCGCTGAAGATAAATATTGGCCAGCGTGATAACAGCCTCTGCGTGACCCGGATCCATAGCTGCCGCCTCTCTAAGAAGATCAGCTGCCTGATCGGGAAGATGGTTTTTCAGAGAAATTTTTCCCGCAAAGAGATACAGATCTTTATTGAACTCATCCTCGCGCACCCCTGCAAGTGCCGTTTCCATGCTCTCTGCAAGCATCTCTTCTGCTTCATACGCTTTTGCAAGCGGCAAATAGACGGAAGTAAAAGAAGGATCAAGCTCCTTCAGCTTTTCAAACTGCAGGACAGCTGTCTTATTCTCGCCGGCTTTCATTGCAGCCAGCCCATAACCGAAAAGGGAATGAAGATCTTCCTTCTCCTTTACGGTTTTTTCATAATAGGGCAGTGCTGCCTCAAATTCACCTACTCCGCTCAAGGCATCCGCGAGCCTCTGCTGGACATCAATACCGGCAAAGGCTGTACCTGCTTCAGCCGCCCGTTCATAATAGGGGATAGCCGTCTTATCGTCGCCTGAATGGTAATAAAATTCTCCCAGTGCAAAGTCGAGCAAAGGTTCTTGCGGAAGAATCTTTTTTGCCTCCTTCAGCTTTTTCTCCGCCACTTCATGGAGACCCTGCAGCTGATACAGATCAGCTTGAAGGAGCAAAGCCTGGGCATATGCCTGATCTTCCGGCTGAACGGACTCCAGGATCGAAATTGCTTCATCTTCCTGTTCCAGGTCGATGTAAGCCTCAGCCATCAGGAGGGAGATATCCGTTTCATGGGGATACAAAAGGTGAAGATCTTCAAGGAGCCTCAGTGCCTGATCAGGCAGACCCCATTCGTAATACTTATCTGCAAGGAGGAACTTCTCTTCATCATGGAGGGAATTCTCCAGGCCCTTCAGCCTCTTCAGACCTTCCTCCGCTTCCCCGCTCTCTACAAGGGCAATTGTTTCTTCTAATGATAAAGCCACACAGCATGTTCCTTTCTATATAAGAGGACGGGGCCAGCAGGCTGCGGGTTGCCCGCTGCCTCACCTTAAAGCCCTTCCTCTGTGAAATGTAATGGTTGGAATAAGCTTATCATAATCGAGATGCCGGTCTGTTTCAACCGAATCGCTTAGATGGGAAAGATTGCAGACTCCGTCAGCTCCTGCTGCGATTGCCCTTCTTTGCAGGTCAGGCATGGTCCTGCAGGGACCTGAAGTAAAAGGATGACAAGCTTGCTTCGCCATATACGTCCTCCTTCGCTTTGAACGTCTTGCAGTTCCATCGGGGATTGCGGTGACTCTGGCAGTAAAGACCATCCTTCAGCCACTGTAACCAAGACTGGATGAACTCAGCCTCTGATCATTCAGCAAAATACACCTGCTTATTCAGCTGTGAATCGGTCCTGTTCAAAACGGATGGACCGGTCGCGATCCAATCGTATCGGATAAAACCAGCTGTATCTCCTGTTGAAAACACTTGCTTTTTCTGACTGAACTGTGAAACCATTCAGAGTTTTTGCTATTTTTCTCCCTGTGCAGCAGTGTTATAGACAAGCTATGCGAATAAACAGCGATTTATGTGTGCATGGTGGAAAAAGCCGCTGTACCGCGATTGTTGCGGTTGCGGTCCTCTTCTGCTCAAACGTAAAACCCCCGATGCTTGAAGCATTTCGGGGGTGACTCTTACCTTTTTCAGACAGAAGCTCTCTTACCGGCTGCTCAGCCGCTGCAAGTCTTCAAAGAAATGGGGATACGATACATTGATTGCCTCGGGACGGTCCAAATCGATAGGCGATTCAGTCAGGCAGGAGGCAATTGCGAGCATCATGCCGATGCGGTGATCCCCATGGCTTGAAACCGCGGCTCCGCCTTTTAGCGGTTTTTTCCCGGTGATGACCATTCCATCCTCTGTCGCCCGTATATCCGCGCCAAGCTTCTTCAGTTCGTGCACGACTGTATCAATCCGGTTCGTTTCTTTAACCTTGAGTTCTTCAGCATCTTTAATAATGGTTTCGCCTTCAGCCTGAGTGGCCATAAGGGCGATAATAGGAATCTCATCTATCAGCTTCGGAATCAATTCTCCGGAAATGACCGTTCCTTTTAAGGAAGACGTTTCAATTTCCAGATCTGCTGCCGGCTCATATGAAGCAGATTCAACCGGAAGGATACGGAAGGATGCACCCATTTTTTCCAATACATCAAGAATGCCGTCCCTCGTAGGGTTGATTCCAGTGTTTCTCAGCAGGATACGGCTTCCTGGAATAATGGCTCCCGCGGCAAGGAAAAAGGCTGCCGAAGAGATGTCACCGGGAACAGCAACCGTTGTCCCCTTCAAGCGCTGGCCTCCTTTAATCGAAACCTTCAGTCCTTCCTCTTTAACCTCGGCACCAAAGGATTTCAGCATCCGTTCTGTATGATCCCTGGATTTATGAGGCTCCGTCACACTCGTCCACTCATTTTCAGCATGAAGTCCGGCAAGCAGGATGGCTGATTTCACCTGGGCACTGGCTACATGGGACGTAAAATCGATCCCTCTCATCCGGCTCCCGCGTACGGAGACCGGTGTGTAATTTCCACCGCCCCTGCCATCTATTGCCGCGCCCATTTCCCTTAGCGGATCTGTTACCCGCTTCATCGGGCGCTTAGCGATCGATTCATCACCGGCGAGGCAGGAATGAAAAGCAGTCCCAGACAGAATGCCGAGGATGAGCCTGGCCGTCGTACCGGAATTCCCGACATCCAGCACCTCTTCCGGCTCCTTGAGGCCGCCTATTCCTTTTCCATTCACTTCAACATCTGTCCCGTTGATGGCAATGTCCACACCCATCTTCTGAAAACAGGAAATCGTGCTGAGACAGTCGGCACCGTTCAGAAAATTGGAGACCACTGTCTGCCCTTCTGCGATTGAACCGAACATAACAGCTCGATGCGAGATGGATTTATCGCCCGGAACACGGATTTCTCCCTGCAGGCCGCTTGTAAAATGAAGCTTCATTTCTTTTCCTCCTAGCCGAAAAATGTTTCATAAGAAGTATACTTGGCAATACAGTCTCTCGCCCGAATCCGGTCTTCTTCCCTCTGGAAGCTGATCCGTAATACTCCATTCACATCTTCCCTGGTTTCAATGATTCGAATGTTCGTAATACTGATCTGTTCTTTGGCGAGAAAACCGGTTATTTCTGAAATGATCCCCGGGAAATCCGGAACATCGATATAAAGGTCGTAAAAAGCAGGGATCGCTCCCTGCTGTCTCGCAGGCAAACCATCGCGGAATTCTTTTGCATCTGAGAAGTACCGGTAGATGGCGTGGCTGTCTTCGGTATCCACATAATTGCGGATCCGCTGCATTTCTTCAAACCAGCGTTCAAAAAGCTGAAGCATATGATCTTTGTTTTGCAGCAGAATATCCCTCCACATCCCGGGGCTGCTCGAAGCAATTCGGGTGATATCCCTGAATCCCCCGGCAGCGAGCCTTCTCGTCAGCGGATTTTCTTCCTCATGCCTGACAGCCTGATGAACCAAGCCGGCAGCTATAATATGGGGGAAGTGGCTGATTACCCCCGTGGCAAGATCATGTTCTTTCGGGTCCATCACCACAAAATTTGCTTTTGTCCCCGCGAAAAGATTTTTTAATTCTTCTATGTATAGAGCTTGCTCATCCTTCTCGCCGCACAGGACATAAAACGCATTCTCGAACAGATGGGCTTTTGCAGCCGATACCCCTGATTTATGGGAGCCTGCCATGGGATGTCCGCCGATAAACACTACATCATCCGAAAAGATTTTCTTTGCGTGCAGGCTGATCGTTTCTTTTGTGCTTCCCACATCGGTAATGAGCACGCCTTTTTTCAACGGGAGACGGGACAGCTCTTCCATCAATTGAAGGGTTTGCTGAACAGGAGCCGAGAGGATGATGCAGTCCGCCCCTATGGCACCCTCTGCAGCAGAGCCCGCAATCTCATCAATGACCCCCAATGTGAGAGCTAGCCCTGCATTTTCGGAATTGATATCGTATCCGGTCACATAGATGGAAGGGTGTTCTTTTTTAACAGCCATGGCAAGGGACCCGCCTATGAGGCCCAAGCCGATAAAACAAACACGGTTTCTCATTATGGCACATCCTCTTCTTGATGCATCTGATTTTCCTTCTGTCACGCTTCAGTTTTTTTACAGAATGGTTTTTAACAGGCTGATGATTTCATTGTTCTCCTGCTCTGAACCGACGGTGATCCGCAGTGACGAAGGGAACCCCAGTGCTGCTCCGGAGCGTACGATGTATCCTTTTTCAAGAAGCTTCCTGAACAGGACATCCGCGTCTTTATTAAAATCAATCAAGATGAAATTACCTTCTGAAGGATAATAAGACAGGTTCATTTCTTTGCAAAAGCGGTAGTATTGCTCCAGCCCTTGTTTGTTTCTTTCGCGGCAGGAGCCGATAAACTCCTGATCATCCAGGGCAGCCAGTGCTGCAGCCTGCGCAATTCTGCTTGTATTAAAAGGCTCTCTTGCAGGTTCAATTCTCTGAATCAGGCTTTTTTCGCCGATTCCGTAGCCGATGCGGAGAGAGGCGAGGCCGTATGCCTTGGAAAACGTCCTGAGAATCATTACATTCGGATAGGCATTCAGGTATGCGATTGTATCAGGGAAATCTTCCGCGGTAACATATTCATAGTACGCTTCATCCAGCACAACGAGTACACCTGAAGGGACTGCTTTTAAGAACCGGTCAAGCTCTTCCCGGCCCGCATACGTTCCCGTTGGGTTATTCGGACTGCACACCCACACTACTTTTGTATAATCATCAATGGCCTTCAGCATCGCGTCCAGATCATGCTTCCCTTCCTTGAGCGGCACCTCGCGGATTTCCGCATTTTCAATGACCGCATTGTGGCGGTATTGAGGGAAAGTAGGAGTAGCCATGACTGTATTGGAAAGACCATCAAGGAAAGCACGGCATATGATCTGGACAACTTCGTCCGATCCATTTCCGAATATCAGCTGTTCCTCCCCCACTCCCAGCCTCGCTGACAAAGCGGTTCGAAGCTGTGCACTGTAACCATCGGGGTATAGAGCGAGCCTGCTGATCTCTTCTTCGATTGCCTGCTTTACTTTTGGAGAACTGCCGTAAGGATTCTCATTTGAAGCAAGCTTTACAATCCGGTCCAGCCCGAATTCCTTTTTCACTTCTTCAATCGGTTTTCCCGGCTGGTAAGGCTTTAAATCAAGCAGCTGGCTTTTGACTTCCATTTCTAACACCTCTCCTAAACAGTATGAACATCTGTCTGTAATTCATTTATTGAAGGAATTGCATCCCTAGAAAAATAAACGGGCACCGGCTTGTGCGGCCGGAAACCCTATTCAAATAAAACAGAAGGCTTATCTTCCTGGCCTGCTCACTGCTTCCCGGCTTTTTTCAGAAACAAAGGCACGTGCGTATTGTTCTACTTTTCTCAGTGCTTCAGGACGGCCTGATTCGGAAAGAAGCTCACTTCCCAGTTCTTCCACTTTTCTGATGATGGCACTGCCGACCACAACCCCGTCGCATACTTCATTCATTTCCGCTGCCTGCTCTCCTGAAGAAATTCCGAACCCTACGGCTACTGGAATCGGCGAGGCATTTCTCACCTCATTAACGAAACTGAAAACTTCATCGCTGAATTCTTTTCGTTCGCCTGTAACCCCGAGAGAGGAAACACAGTATAAAAACCCTTCAGAGGATGCTGCGATTTTTTCAAGCCTGACACTGGATGTCGGAGCCACCATCGAGATAAACTGGATTCCCTCTTCTCTGCAGCGCTTCCTGAGGTGCCCGCTTTCTTCAAAAGGAAGGTCAGGAATCAGCACGGCATTTAACGTATTTTCGCGCATTAAAGCGAAAAAGTTTTCTTCTCCCAATTGTAACACAGGATTGTAATATGTGAACAGAATGATGGGAATTTCCACTCCATTCTCCCTCATCTCCGGAACGAGTTCCATCGCCTTTACGATGTTCATTCCCCGCTCAAGAGCCCTGCCGGACGCCCTTTGAATGACAGGGCCGTCCGCGAGCGGATCAGAATAAGGAATGCCAAGCTCAATTGCGGATGCTCCAGCACTCTGGAGGGCTGAAGCGAGCCCGACCGTGGCCTCTGCGGATGGGTCTCCCGCTGTAATAAACGGAATAAACAGCTTTTTACTCTGCTCCTTGATTGACTGATAATAATTCATCCTGATCCACTTCCCCTTTCATTGCTTTCATTAAGGTATGAACATCCTTATCTCCCCTGCCTGACAGACAGACAAGAATGGATTGGTCCTGATCCATCTCTGCCGCGAGCTCAAAAGCTTTGGCAAGGGCATGGGCCGATTCGATCGCAGCAAGCAGTCCTTCTTCCCGTGCAGTCCGATGCAAGGCTTCAAGCGCCTCATCATCTGTTGCATGAAGGTATCTAACCCTTCCTGTGGCTGCGAGATGGGCATGCTCAGGACCTACACCAGGATAATCCAGACCTGCTGAAATCGAATAAGGCTCGATAATCTGTCCATATTCATCCTGTATGAGACGGGTTAGGGAACCGTGAATGACTCCGGTTGTTCCTTTTGTGATCGTTGCTGCATGCAGCGGGGTATCGATGCCTTTTCCTGCCGCCTCTACACCAATCAGTTCTACGTCGTCCTGAAGGAAAGGGTGGAACATTCCGATCGCATTGCTGCCTCCGCCAATGCAGGCTACAATTTTATCTGGCAGTCCGCCTGTTACGGCCTCAAACTGTTTTTTTGCTTCTTCCCCGATTACTTTTTGGAAGTCCCTCACGATCATCGGATATGGATGAGGACCGACAACAGAGCCGATCATGTAAAAATGGTCTTCGCAATGCTGAACCCAATAGCGGATCGCCTCATTTGTTGCATCTTTAAGGGTTTTGTTGCCCGAGTGCACCGGAATGACTTCCGCCCCGAGCAATTCCATTCTGAAGACATTCAGCTGCTGTCTTTGCACGTCTTCATGCCCCATGAAAACCTTGCACTCCATTCCGAATTTAGCTGCCACGGTCGCAGCAGCCACACCATGCTGTCCTGCGCCTGTTTCAGCGATCAGCTTCGTTTTGCCCATCCTCCTCGCAAGAAGCGCCTGTCCGATCGCATTGTTGATTTTATGGGCTCCTGTATGATTCAGGTCTTCCCGTTTTAAATAAATCGATGCTCCGCCAATCGACTCCGTCAGATTTGAAGCATATGTCAATGCCGTCGGTCTCCCGGAATAGTTTTTCAGCAGCTTGACGTATTCTTTTTCAAACTCAGGATCCGCTGCTGCTTCCCTGTATGCTGCTTCCAGTTCTTCAAGCGGCTCCATAAGCGTTTCGGGAACAAACTTTCCTCCGAACTCCCCAAATCTTCCTCTAATATCCGGATACATATCGCGACACCTTCTCCTCAAGTATTTTCATCAGGTTTCTGTCTTTTTTTCCGCTGCTTTCAATTCCGCTCGCCAGATCGATTCCATGGGGGGACGACTGCTGCAGCAAACTCTCTGCATTCTCCGGAGTGATGCCTCCGGCAATAAAACAGATCTTTCCAAGCCCCTCTGCCTTCTGTATATAGGCCGATGCCCGGCTCCAGTCAAAGGCTGTTCCCGTCCCGCCCCATGCTCCTTCGACTTTGCTGTCGATCAGGAACACATCTGTGAACGGAGCATAAGCCTCCATTTTCTGAAGTGCGCTTTCTTCATGGCGGATCGCTTTCCAGATCTCTGCACCGTTGCGGCTTCTGAACTTTTCCAGGAGTGCAGAATCCTCTTCTCCATGAAACTGAACGGCATCCAGCTTCAGCATGGAAGCAGCTTCTTCCGCTTCTTCAAGAGAAGGATGAACAAAAACTCCGGTCAGCTTTTTGCCTTTCCTCCCATATTCATCGATCCATTGTTTTACTTCTTCAGGCTTTACCCGCCTCTTGCTGTCTGCAAAAATAAAACCGAGATAATCCGCATCCGAAGCAAGGGAGAGCTGATAATCATGGTTGCTTTTGTTCCCGCAATACTTCAGCAGCGGCCGGTTCATGCATGTTCACCGAAAAGCGAGCGCACGGCCTGTTCCTGATCCTGTTCTCTCATCAGCGCCTCACCGACCAGTACAGCGTCCGCTCCGAAGCGCCTCACCGTTTCAATGTCTTCAGGGGTGTGAATGCCGCTTTCACTGACAAGAAGCGAGTCTTCGGGAACAAGTCCCCTGAATTCTTCCACCCTCATGATACTCGTCTGAAAGGTCCTTAAATCCCGGTTGTTTACACCGATAAGCTTTGGTGTGACATGTTTGAGGATGCCCTCTAAAACCTGCACAGAATGGACTTCCACCAGAACGTCCATTCCAGATTCCACTGCATGTGCATGCAATTCGGCAAGCAGTACAGCATCCAGTGCTTCGCCAATCAGCAGGATCGCGTCCGCCCCGATGGCATCCGACTCCTCTACCTGCCTGTGATCAATAATAAAATCTTTTCTCAGTACCGGCAGACCCGCCGCTCTTTTGACGGAGCTCAAATATTCAGCTCTTCCCTGAAAAAAATTTTCGTCTGTCAGCACAGACAGGCAGTCCGCTCTTCCTCTTTCATATTGCAGCGCATGCGTTTCCGGAGAAAAATCCGCTTTGATGATCCCTTTTGAAGGGGATGCCTTCTTCACTTCGGCAATCAGACCGGTGATCCGGTTCGGATTTTTCAGTGCTTGGAAAAAGGAGCGTTTTTCAAGGCCTAGATGCTCGCGCTTCCGGTAATTCATCAATTCCTCTTTTTTATGGGCAAGTATTAGATCAAGCATATTTTTCCTCCTTTTTCTTCTGCAGCCTCTGCAGCTGCTGCATCGCCTCTCCGCTGCTGATGGCTTGTTTTGCGGCGTGCACACCTTCAGCCAGGTCCTCTGAGCGTCCTGCCGCGTAAAGGGCGGCGCCGGCGTTCAGAGCAATAATATCCCTTACCTCTTGCGGCCCCTGATGCTGAAACGCCTTGAGAATCATTTCAGCACTCTGCTCTGGACCTTCCGCTTTGAGTGCATCGGGGTCTCCGCGTTTCATCCCGAACTGTTCCGGGGAAATGACCGTTTTGCTTATTGAACCGCTTTTGACTTCGATCACATTTGTCTCATCTGTAACTGTAATTTCATCCAGTCCATCTGCTCCTGTAACGAGGAGGGCATGAACCGTTCCCATTTCCGAAAGCGCACCGGCCATGAGCTCTGCATATTTTTCCGAAAACACTCCGATTACCTGCCTTTTCGCCCTAGCCGGATTTGCCAGAGGACCGAGCAGATTAAACACTGTCCTGAAACCAATCTCTTTTCTCGGATTGACAGCATGCTTCATGGAAGAATGATAGAGGGGGGCAAAAAGGAACCCCATGCTGTTTTTCCTGATTTCCTCGGCCGCCTGTTCCGGTGAATCGGCTGCCTGGATGCCCAGTACTTCAAGTACATCTGCGCTCCCGCTTTTGGAGGTGAAGGAACGGTTTCCGTGCTTCGCAATTTTGACACCAAGCGAGGAGGCAGCAATGGCTGCAGCAGTTGAAATATTAAAGGTTGAGGCATGATCACCTCCGGTACCGCAAGTATCCACAGCATCCTCAAGGCCTTTTATTGTCAGCATTTTCTCTTTCATTGCATTCGTAAAGCCGATGATCTCCTCAACGGTTTCCCCGCGGAGCCTCAGAATGGAAAGGAAACTTGCAATCTGGCTTGGAGTCGCCCTGCCTTCCATAATGACCATCATCGCTTCCTGTGCTTCTTCTGCGGAAAAGAGGTACCCGTCAACGGCTTTTGATAGAATGTCCTTCATACTCCGCCTCCTTGCCGAATTGGTCATTGGCCATTTCGATCGCCTTGATCAGTGCACTTGCTTTGCTCCTTGTTTCTTCCCATTCGTTTTCCGGAACCGAATCTGCTACGATTCCTGCTCCGGCCTGTATATGAGCCATTCCATCTTTGATTACCGCTGTACGGATGGCAATGCATGAATCGATGCTGCCATCAAAGCCGATATAGGCTATACAGCCGGCATATTGATCTCTCGGAGTCGGTTCGAGCTCGCGGAGAATTTCCATCGCCCTGACTTTTGGAGCACCTGAAACGGTGCCTGCCGGGAAAGAGGCAGCGAGAGCATCAGCCGGATGTACATCCTCCCTCAGCCGGCCGGTTACTTTTGAAAGCAGGTGCATGACATGGGAGAACCGGGTAAGCTCCATGTAATTCTCGGTTTTAACAGAATGATAGTCTGCTACTCGCCCAATATCATTTCTCGCAAGGTCCACAAGCATGAGATGCTCCGCTTTTTCTTTTTCATCTGCCAAAAGATCTGCTGCAAGTCTGCGGTCCTCTTCTTCGTCTTTCCCTCTCCTGCGCGTTCCGGCGATTGGATGGATTTCGAGATGGCCGTTCTGAACGTGGATCAGCCTCTCAGGCGAGCTTCCGGCAATCTCTGTGTCACCGTAGTTTAAATAAAACAGGTACGGGGAGGGATTGACCTTCCGCAGTATACGGTACAGCTCAAACCCGCCTGAACGGATCGGAACCTTGAAACGCTGGGAAAGAACAGCCTGGAATACATCGCCGCTCGCGATATATTCCTGGATGATGCCGACCTTTTCTAAAAATGCCTCTTTGCTCATATTCGAATTCACTCGATCAAAGGAAACGGTTCCCTGGCCGCTGTAATCGAAAAACAGATCCTTCAGCGGACTGCTGCTGTTCACCTGCGTAATCAGGCTGCTGATGCTCTCACAGGCTTTCGTATAGCAATCGAGCAGCTCCCGCTCTGTTTCACGTCCGTCTAAAAATGCATATTCGATGCAATACAGCTGATTGGCTGCATGGTCGAATGCCAGGTAGGAGCGGCATATAAACAGGCTGCACATCGTTTCTTCTTCAAGGCGGGCGGGGTGCTTTTTCACTTTTTCAAAGAGACTGACAGCATCATAGCCAATGTACCCCACTGCACCTCCTTTAAAAGGAATGGGGATATCCGGCTGCTTCAACTGAAGGCTTCTGTCCAGATAGCGGAAGATGCCGGACAGACTGTTTTCTGAATAGACGGTGCTGCCGTCTGTTCCTTTCACTGTAAATACATCGTTTTTTTCTCTGATGGTATAAACCGGATTCAGACCGATAAAGGAAAAATTGGACCAATCCGACTCCTGGTCGCTGCTCTCCAATATATATACCGCCTTGTCTTTAAGGGCGTTAAACAATTGTATGGGGGTTAATGTATCAAGCTTGTAGGTTTTGATGACCGGAATGGTCCTGTGTTCTTCTGCATGCTGCAGAAATGAGGTGAATTCTGATTGGCTCATCTCGTATTCCTCCTTTTTTTGAGAAAAGGCGAATGGAGGAGCGTGAGGGGGGCCCGGCCCATGCGTATAACGAAAACAGCCCAAAAATGCACGTATATGCATTTTTGGGCAGCAAAAGTCCGGTTTCTTTTAAGAAAGTACATCCTCAGCTCTGCTCTAACATTCTCTGCTACCCTAAACTCTTCTCTGCTCTTGCTCTAAACTAATACTCTCTAAACTTATTGAATATTTTAGTATGTTCTTACTTCTCTGTCAATCCTGGAGACTTCTGCAGGTCCGGTCTCAGCACTTCCGCACCGCCCAAATAGATATGGCGGATTTCCTGCTGGTCTTTTTCTGTGTCTGTATGCATCATGACTCTGATGCACTTTTCGAGAGAACCCGGCACATCAATTTCAGACATGCACATAACCGGCACATGAGTCCATCCTTTTAGCTCCCGGAGTGCTTTGGCAGGAAAAGCCGCATTCAGATCAGGTGTAGCCGTAATGATAACACTGGACACCTGTTCCGGAGAAATCTTGTTTTCAACAGCCATCTTTCTGAACAGCTCTTCCGCTGCAGTCCAAATGGCTTCCTCTGAATTGTTCTCTGCTGTTGCAGCACCCCTGATTCCTCTGATCAATTCAGCTCCTCCTTTCGGTAACGATCGAGCAGCGCCTGAAGCTCTTCCCGGCTGAAAGAATACAGCACCGGAGCTCCGATCCGCTCCAAAAGAACCATGATTATCTTTCCGGCCCCGGCCTTTTTGTCTTTCAGCATAAAAGGAAGAAATTCTTCTGTTTTCATTTCAGGAACAAGCGGCTGCGGAAAACTGCACGAATGAAACCATTCTTTTAGGCGGGTATAGTTCAAATCTGCCCCGAGAACCTTTTCGCTCAGCCATGCTGCGAACAGCATCCCGGATGCGACCGCGTCACCGTGCGTGATACGGCCGTAGCCCATATACGCTTCAATCGCATGCCCCAAGGTATGGCCGAAATTTAAATAAGCCCGAATGCCCTTCTCTTTCTCGTCCTGAGAAACGATTTGCGCCTTTATTTCGATCCCTTTTTTAATCATATAGGCAAGCTGCTGCCCATCAGGCGCCATCACTGCTTTTGAATCGGATTGCAGCCACTCCAGGAAGAGCGGATCTGCAATCATCGCATGCTTGATGACTTCAGCCATTCCGGAACGTATTTCCCCGCCGGAAAGAGTCTGTAAGTATTGAGGATCATAAAATACCCCTGCAGGCTGGTGAAAAGCGCCTATCATATTTTTGCCAAGAGGATGATTGATTCCTGTTTTCCCCCCTACTGCACTGTCATGGGCAAGAAGGGTCGTTGGAATTTGAATAAACGGGATGCCCCGCATGAATGTTGCAGCGGCAAAACCGGCGAGATCCCCGACCACTCCCCCTCCGAGAGCAGCGATCATGCTGCTGCGGTCAAGCTCCTTTTCGAGGGCAAAAGTCAGGATTCTGTAGTATTCTTCAAACGATTTTGCTTCTTCCCCGCTTTCAACAACGAGACATTCAACCGGAGCTATTTCCCCGAGCAGGGTCTTCACCTGCTCTCCGTAAAGAGAATAGACCGTTTTGTCTGAGATCAGGAGGATTTTTTTTGGATTTTCCGCACATTCTTTGACAGCCCCCAGAGAAACAGGTCCAATGTATACGTTATAAGAGGAAGAAGTCGTTTTGACTGCCACCTGCTCCATTAAAACTCCCTCGCACGCTGCCGCATGTTTTCTGCGTTTTCCCTGATCTGGTCTATTCTGTCCTGACCGAATTGTTCCGTAATCGCAGCTGCAAGCTCCCATGCCACAACGGCTTCTGCTACGACAGCTGCCGCAGGAACAGCACAGCTGTCAGACCGCTCGATGCTTGCAGAGAACGGTTCTTTCGTTTCAATATCCACGCTCTGCAGCGGTTTGTACAGAGTAGGAATCGGCTTCATCACTCCGCGCGCGATAATCGGCATCCCAGTCGTCATCCCGCCTTCCAGACCGCCGAGCCGGTTTGTTTTTCTGTAATAGCCGCGTTCCCGGTCCCAGGCGATCTCATCATGCACCTCGCTGCCGAATAACCTGCCGGCCTCAAAGCCGATGCCGATTTCTGCACCTTTAAATGCATTGATGCTCATGATGGCGCCCGCAATCTTCGCATCAAGTTTTCTGTCATAATGAACATAGCTTCCGACGCCCGGAGGCATGCCTTCTGCTACCACTTCGACGATTCCTCCGATCGAGTCCCCGTTCTTTTTGGCCTCATCGATGGCTTCCATCATTTTCACAGCCGCCTTCTCATCCGCGCACCTCACAGGAGAGTCCTCCGTCCTGCCGATCAGCTCATCAACGCTTTCAAAAGAAGGATGCTCCGAGCGGATGCCGCCGATTTCGAGTACGTGCCCGGCAATCTTGATGCCGCACTCGGCCAGGATGCGTTTCGCGACAGCTCCTGCTGCCACACGGACGGTCGTCTCCCTTGCCGAAGAGCGCTCAAGCACATTCCTCATATCACGGTGGCCATATTTGATTGCTCCATTCAAATCCGCATGGCCCGGTCTCGGCCTGCTGATTTGTCTTTTTACCTCTGAATCTTCCATATCCTCGAGCGGCTCTGCGCCCATGATCTTTGTCCAATGCTTCCAATCTTTATTTTCCACAATCAATGCGATCGGAGAACCGAGCGTCTTTCCGTGCCGGACGCCTCCCGCTATTTCCACTCTGTCTTTTTCAATCTGCATCCTGCGGCCTCTGCCGTGCCCTTTTTGCCGTCTTGCCAAATCAGCATTAATATCTTCTGCCGTCAGGCTTAAACCGGCTGGAACCCCCTCCAGAATAGCCGTCAGCTGAGGACCGTGCGATTCTCCCGATGTTAAATACCTCACAGACCTTCTCTCCCTTCAACGCGTTAACGCTTTTAAGTATGTATTTGATTATTTTACACTATACCACAGTTGAGTGCCGAAGAGTAGCACGTGTTACATCTTCCGGTAGAAAAAAGGTTCTTCCGACTGCAGTCCGTACCGTTCAGGGTGAAAAATCTGCTCTGTGCTCCCGACGAACAGGATGCCCCCTTTTCGCAGAGCCCCGCTGAATTTGTGATAGATTCCCTCTTTTGCTTCCTCTGTAAAATAAATCAGCACATTCCGGCAAACGATTAGATCGAATCCGCTATCGTACCGGTCTGATAAGAGATTTTGCTGTCTGAACTGAACCATTTTTTTCACTTCATCTTTCACTTCATAGGAATCATTGCTGATCGTAAAGTATCGGGATTTCACTCCTTCCGGAACTTCCTTCACCGACCGCTCGCCATACAGCCCGAGTCTGGCTCTAGCCAAAACATTTTCATCAAGATCGGTCGCAAGAATTCCAGCTGAACTGATCCCGGCATGTTTCAGGATCATCGCAATGGTATATGGCTCTTCTCCTGTGGAACAGGCTGCACTCCAGATCTTCAATGCGGGTTTTTCCAGCAAAAGGGTGGGCAGGATCTGCTGCTCCAACACTTCCCACCGCTTCCTGTTCCGGTAAAACTCCGAGACATTGATTGTCATTCTGTCAAGAAGCTCCAGCAAAAGGGAATCATTTTTCTTCAGCTCCTGAAAATAAGAAGAAAAGGAATGAAAGCCCCTTTTTTCATAGAGCGAGGTAAGCCGCCTCTTCATTTGTGCTTCCTTGTATGAAGCAAGGTCAATTTTCGTCAGATCATAAATATTTTTGGCAAAAAGCTGATATTCATCCATATGTTTTTCTCCTACTGCTTTATTCTGAGATTTCTTTACAATGAGTATAGCTTAAATGCTGCACATGCGGGTGGAAAACATGATGTCGCGGCAAGCGGTTTTTTGCGGTTTGGATTGGAGCAGATCTATGTGGATTTTGGAAGCGGGATACCGGGCGTGGGCTGGGTGTGGTCTGATCGTTGAGGAGGTGTGGTCTGATCGTGGGCGGACCGGTGCTCTGACCCCACTTCCGCTAAAGCACTAAACCTCCGTCCCCTTACGCTGCACCGCTTACCTGCCATAGGCTGACGCTGCTTTTGCTTGTTCCCCTGCCGCTTTAAAGCATAAGGGGTCAGAGCAATGACCCCACTTCTGCTAAAGCACTAAATCTCCGTCCCCCTCACGCTGTACCCCTTGCCTGCCATAGGCTGAGCCGGCTTCCGCTTGTTCCCCCGCTGCTTTAAAGCAATGAGGGTCAGAGCAAAGCAGCGGCCACGCAGAGTACTATCAACAAGCCAAAGCTGAAGCCCTGATCTCGTATCCCCCTCCAAACCCGCTAACCACAGGTATTACCAGTCTTACTCACTTCCGTCTAAAGAAACACGCGTTAACAACAAAAAAAACCAGCCCGGGGGCTGGCAGAAATCAGTAAATGCAGCTGTTCATTAATTTTTCGTAGCCTACCAGCTCTTCCTGCTTAAAGAAAAGGCTGATTTCCCTTTCAGCACTTTCAGGTGAATCTGAGCCGTGAATGATGTTTTTTCCAACGATTACTCCGTAGTCTCCTCTGATGGTGCCAGGAAGAGCTTCTTTCGGATTGGTTTTGCCCATCATCTGGCGGGACGTCTCGATGACATTTTCCCCTTGCCATACCATGGCGAAAACCGGTCCTGAAGTAATAAACTCGACCAACTCGCTATAAAAACCTTTCCCCTTATGTTCCCCGTAGTGCTGCTCGGCAAGCTCCGGAGAGATCTGCATCAATTTGGCACCGGCTAATTGAAAGCCCTTTCTTTCAAATCTTTGCAGAATTTCCCCAATCAGCTGTCTTTGGACACCGTCAGGTTTGACCATCAAAAAAGTCTTTTCCATATACAATTCTCCACCCCGTCAAATTATGTATGGGTTTTCATTTCCCCTTCATGAGCGTACCATTTTTAAAGGGAATATTCAATCAGGAGCAGAGAATTGCATTAAATTTTTCTTTTTCCAATATATTTTGCGATGGAATGCATCGTGCTTCTTGCTTTGTTGGATGGCATTTCATCCAGCAGGGCAAAAGCTTTTTCCAGATAGCGGTTGCTGACTTCGTATGATTTTTCAATGGCGCCGGAAGCTTTAATGTCCCGGATCAGCGGCTGTATATCAGCCGGCTCTGTAGATGGCCCGATTTTGATAATCTGGTTCCGCAGGCTGCTGTCCTGCATGGCAATCAGTACAGGAAGGGTGATGTTGCCCTGCAGCAAATCGCTTCCTACCGGCTTTCCAAGTTCTTTCTCAGAGGAAGTAAAATCGAGTATATCATCGATGATCTGAAAAGACATGCCTACATAATAACCGAAGCGGTACAGCTTTTTATGGAGCTCAGGCTCGGTTCCCGCTGAGATCGCACCAAGCTGGCAGCTGGTGGCAATGAGAATGGCTGTTTTCCTTTTAATACGAGTTAAATAATCCTTCAGGGATTGCTCAAATCGGTATTTATCCTTCAGCTGCTCAATTTCGCCAATGACTACATCCACTATCGTTTTTGAGAGGATCTTATGGGCGAGCGGATCTTTGAGCTCTGTCATCAGCTCGAGTGACTTAGCGAAAAGGTAGTCACCTGTGTACATGGCGATCCTGTTGTCCCATCTCGCTTTGACTGTAGGACGGCCTCTCCTCAATTCAGCATCATCTATTACATCATCGTGAACAAGCGTTGCCATGTGAATGATCTCCAGGGCGACCGCCACGTTTTTGATTTTATGAATGTCATAATCCCCAAACATCCCCGACAGCAGAACAAAAACCGGACGGATCCGTTTTCCCCCTGCCTGAAGCATGTCCAGTCCGGCCTCGCTCAGCATTTCATAGTCGGATTGTACAACGTTCTGCAGTTCCTGCTCAATAACATCAAGATCTTTGTTCAAAAACGTATATAAATTCTTAAATTTCATTTCATCCACCAACAATCAAGTGATTATTTAACAGGTTTAACGCCTAAATGCATGGCAGCCACTCCGCCTGTGAACGGTTTTACTTCCACGTTTTCCAGGCCTGCTTCCATGAACAGCTCTGCAAGTTCTTTTCTTCCCGGGAAATCTCTTGCTGATTCTTGAAGCCAGGAGTACTCATTATAGCTTTTGGCAAACATTTTTCCAAACACCGGCATAACATACCGGAAATATAGGAAATACAGCTGTCTGAAGACTGGCAGCTCAGGCTGTGAGGTTTCCAGGCAGACTACCTTCCCGCCCGGTTTGACGACCCGCTGCATTTCTTTCAGAACGGTCAGATAGTCAGGCACGTTTCTTAAGCCGAAACCGATGGTCACATAATCAAAGCTGTCATCCGGAAATGGCAGCTCCATTGCGTTCCCGTGGATTAGCTCAATGTTTTTGAAGCCTGAATTTTTTACTTTCCCCTCTCCCGCTGAAAGCATGTTCCGGCTGAAGTCCAGACCGGTGGCATGCCCTGAGGGTCCGGCTGCCTCTGCAAGCGCAAGCGTCCAGTCAGCTGTGCCGCAGCATACGTCCAGGGCCCTGCTGCCGGGTTTTACATCCATTCTCTTCATCGTTTCATTCCGCCAGGCGATATGCCGCTGAAAACTGATGACAGAATTCATCTTATCGTAATGAGGGGATATTTTTTCAAATACCCCGTGTACGCGTTCTTCCTTTGACTGTGCCATTTATAACCCTTCTTCCGCAAGCTTGCTCACTGAGCTGTCTTCATTAAACCTCATATTTTCCAGTCTGCCTAAAAGGGCATCCTTCATCGTATGGGAGCTTTCGAGGCTTCTCTCCACCAGAGCGACAGCCTCATCAAAATAGTGGTTGCAGCGCCTGATCAGATCTGTCTTTACGGCTTCCATATCCTGAAAGGCTGACCTGCCCGCGGGATAGCTGCCAATTCCCGGGCTCCCGGAAAACATCCTGAGCTTTTCCTCGGACAGTATTTTATATGAGAGGAATTTTTTTGAGAGCGCCTTCCACAGATCAATTCCGAAATGATCGGAAAGATGCTGGGAAAGAGCAGTCTCAATGACAATCATGCTTTTGACTGCTTCTTCCAAATTCAGTTCTGCTGCCTCATAAAGCCTAATTTTGTGCTCATTAATTTCTTTTATCGCCGTTGCTAACGTTCGAACCATGCTGACATCATTCATTTCGGCCAGCAGAGAGTAATAGAGTCCGCTGTAATAATCCCCGGCAAGCACGGTCAGCTGCCGTTTGAAAAATTGACCTTTTTCAACATGTTCAGCTGTCGTGACGTGATCATGGGTATCAAGGGCGATTTGGACAAGCATCGCTGTAATCGTATAATTCTTTTTTTCTTCTTCGGTTACAGGAGCTTCATCTAAAATCGCATAAAATAAAAGCAATTTATCCTCGTCCACTTCCGGAGAAGATAGATACCTCGCCAAATAAGGATGGCTTAGCTTAAGATTAAGCCGATCTTTCAAATCCGCTATTGTTTCATAGATGTTCTGCAAAGAAATCACCCTTGTCCCCTAATCATTTGTTCGTCCATTCGACCTGCTAGCAAAGACATAAAAGCCAAAACAGGCATGTTTCATTATACCATATTCTTATCATATGCTGTTTGCATTTGCCTGCTTGATTGGATACGGCGCTTAGAAGGGCACGTTTCATGCCCGCTCTTTTTCATTGCGCCTCATGCCTATTTGCGCGGATCGCTTTCCATTTCCCCGTGGCTTGTCAGGATTTTTGCATTCCCGCGGACTTTTATCGCTGACGTGTGTTCAGTGAACTGGGCGATCATGACCTCACCCTTATCCAGTTTCTCCGAATGATGAAACCTCGTATCAGAACCGCGAGTCAGCCCGATCACATGAACGCCGTCTTCAATTGCTTTTATAACAACAAAATCGTTTGCAGGATTTTTCATTCTGCTTTAGACCACCCGTCTATAATTAATAATTAGCTGCTGTGGATGAGGGATAAAACTTCAGCTCTCGCAGCCTGATCTGTCTGGAAAACTCCTCTGACAGCCGAAGTGATGGTTTTTGAACCCGGTTTTTTCACGCCGCGCATGGTCATGCACATATGTTCTGCTTCCACTATGACCATTACACCGTGCGGATCGAGAGTATCCAGGATGCTGTCAGCCACTGTAGAGGTAATCCGTTCCTGCAGCTGCGGGCGTTTCGCGACCGCTTCAACAGCTCTTGCCATCTTGCTGAGTCCAGTTACTCTCCCGCCTTTCGGGATATAGGCCACGTGGGCGTGTCCGTAAAAAGGAACAAGATGGTGTTCACACATAGAGTAAAAAGGAATGTCTTTTATAAGTACCAGTTCTTCATGGTCTTCCCCAAAGATCGTCTTAAAATGTTCAGACGGATCCTCGTTCAGTCCTGAAAAAATTTCTGTATACATTCTTGCAACCCGTTTTGGGGTGTCGAGAAGCCCTTCCCGTTCCGGGTCTTCACCGATTGCCTCAAGAATAAGTTTGACTGCCTCTTCTATTTTGCCCTGATTGATTTCGCTCATTTTGCTGCCTCCTGCTTGCATCACCATTATTACGTTCGTTTGATTCAGATTCTAGCATATTCCTGACTTTAAAAGCAAAAGCGAGTACCCTTTCGCGCTCTTTTAATCGGTACGGCAGAGCATTTTCCGTGTACAAATGAAAAGCCCCTTAAAAGGGGCTTTCTGTGAAGAAACGTGTATGTATTTGCTCATGCCATACACAAATAAAAATCTTAGCTAATTATTTGCCAGCAACAGCATCTTTAAGAGCTTTACCTGGTTTGAAAGCAGGCACTTTGCTTGCCGGGATTTCGATTTCTTCGCCTGTTTGAGGATTGCGTCCTTTACGGGCAGCGCGCTCGCGCACTTCGAAGTTACCGAATCCGATCAGCTGTACTTTATCGCCGTCTTTCAATGCGTCAAGGATTGTATCGAATACAGACTCAACTGCTTTAGTAGCGTCCTTTTTGGAAAGTTCGCTAGCTTCAGCTACTGCATTGATTAGTTCTGTTTTGTTCATGCCTTTCACCTCCTCCCAAGAGCGGGTACAATAACAGCGGGACTGTTATTACATTTCTTCACAGAAAACGCCTGAAATATACGTCAAATCAAGCTTTAACTGGTAACACGCTTATCTTAACGGATAAACATCAGGAATTCAATGATTTTCCGCTTGAAAAGCGCATATTTTAGGCAAATCTGACCATTAAAGAGAAATTATTCTCTCAATGCTGTTAGTAGATTATCATAATTAAAATGCCTTAGCAAGAAATAATCATGAAAAATCCTTGATATTAAAGGGATTCGGCTCGTTTATGTTCCATTTTGGATCCTATTTCCCCATTATGTAAACTGTCTTCAAACGCTTATGCAGCAGTGTTTTTCCTCTAAATTCAATCCTGTTCGTCTTATCTTCTCATTTAAGCTTACTGAAGCGTGTGCATCCTCCTTTATATGTGATGCTTCCCGGCCATGTTTGGCGATTTCCGCACCACCCGGCAGGTGCCTCAGCATGGTTTTTCAGTATATTACTTCGAACGCCTCTTACAGTTCATGGACGTGACAACAAAAAAAGGACCGATTCCGTTCGGGAATTGTCTTTTCCCGTGAATCAGTCCCTGTATGCAGTTAGAGAATAATGGCGATCAGCCCGCCGGAACCTTCGTTAATAATGCGTTCCAGCGTTTCTTTCAGCTTGTAGCGGGCATTTTCAGGCATGAGCGACAGCTTTGCCTGGATCCCCTCCCTCACGATAGAGCTGAGTGATCTGCCGAAGATATCAGAGTTCCAGATAGAGAGCGGATCGTCTTCGAAGTCCTGCATCAAGTACCGGACGAGCTCCTCGCTTTGCTTTTCCGTTCCGATAATCGGAGAGAATTCGGATTCTACATCCACTTTGATCATATGGATGGACGGGGCCACCGCTTTCAGGCGCACTCCGAACCTTGAGCCTTGGCGGATGATTTCCGGTTCATCGAGGCTCATGTCCGATAAGGCAGGAGCTGCGACTCCATAACCCGTCTGCTTTACCATCCGGAGCGCATCGGAGACCTGATCGTATTCCGCTTTTGCATAAGCGAAATCCTGCATCAGCTGGAGGAGATGGTCTTTTCCTCTGATCTCCACCCCGACAACCTCTCTCAAAATATCATCATACAGGTAATCAGGTGCATACAAATCGATTTCGGCGATTCCCTGGCCCATTTCGATTCCTGCAAGACTGGCCCGTTCAATAAATTCATATTCGCTGAAGAATCCTACTACACGATCTACGTCCCTTAAGCGTTTAATGTCCTTCACCGTGTCTTTGACAGCTTCCTGATAGCTTTCGCGGAGCCAGTGATTTTCCCTGAGCACCATCACCCAGCTCGGCAGGTTCACATTCACTTCAAGTACAGGGAATTCGTATAGTGCCTCCCTAAGCACATTCATCACATCGCTGTCCCTCATGCTCTCGACACTCATTGCGAGGACAGGAATATCGTATTTTTCATTCAGCTGCTGCTTCAGCCTTTCTGTATCAGGATGATACGGCTGAACAGTGTTGATTACCATGATGAACGGTTTGCCGACTTCTTTGAGCTCGTCTATTACTCTTTCTTCTGCTTCGATGTAGTCCGCTCTCGGAATTTCTCCGATGGTTCCGTCTGTAGTCACTACAACACCGATTGTAGAATGCTCCTGAATCACTTTCCGCGTGCCGATTTCCGCGGCTTCATGGAATGGGATCGGTTCTTCATACCATGGAGTTGTAATCATTCTCGGTCCATTTTCATCTTCATATCCTTTGGCACCAGGCACAGTATAGCCTACACAATCGACAAGGCGGATGTTTACTTCCAGACCATCCTCCACATGAACGCTTACAGCCTGGTTCGGTACAAATTTAGGCTCTGTTGTCATGATCGTTCTTCCTGCTGCACTTTGAGGCAGTTCATCCTGGGCACGCGCTTTATCTGCCTCACTGCCGATGTTCGGAAGAACCACCAGTTCCATAAACTTCTTGATAAATGTGGATTTGCCTGTTCTCACTGCTCCGACAACACCCAGATAAATATCTCCGCCGGTGCGTTCTGCAATATCTTTAAAAATATCTACCTTTTCCAAGCGATCCCCTCCCGGTTCACCTATATTGGGATACCCCGATTTTTTTCACATTAGTAAGGACACTATATGTCTATGACGTTGTCCTAATTGTTTATGACTGCCAGGGAAAAATTTTATTGCTTTTAAGGCTGCCGCCGGCCAAATGTCATTCAGCCCATTTCTCCGAATTCGGCTCCTTGCAGCAAAAAACCCTTCCTATGAAGTTTATGGTTCACAGGAAGGGTTCATGACTTATTCATTCAGAAAAACAGGCTCGTTTTTCTCATTTACTGTGTATGCTTTTGAAAAAGCAGGAACGAATACAGAATCATCCGTTAAAAGCGTTCTGATATCCGTACCTTCTTCAGGTTTCGCACCCGTTTCCTTCAGTTTCAGGCTTAGATCAATCCGGTAATCCACAAAGATTTCCCCGCTGCTCCCGATCAGAAGCGGCAGCAGATGGTCTGTATAGGGGCTTTGAACGGAAGGAGCGTCCTTAAGCCCGAGTTTCCCGTAATCCAGTGTGAATACCCCAGGCTGCAGGACTTCTTTGTATGGAGGATACCGGTTTGACTCGAGGTAGGCCGTAAGCCTGATCCTGAGATCTCTTATTTTCTCGGCTGTTCTCAGATCAATCAGCTTTACTTCCGGTTTCTTTTCAGCATTAATGAGCACATACTGATAAATCCCGCCGCTTTCGTAGGCAGTGCCCGGGGCCTCAGGGAGAAGGGATGGAACCAGCTTTGAAAAATCTACAGGGTATTTTTCATAAACCGGTGTGTTCATGTCTTTATTCTTTATCGGAAGCAGTCCTCCTGAATCCTCTCTGAACCTGTCTACTGCATCCTGAACACTCTCCAGCTGCTGATCATAGGGAATAGCATTCTGGGCCAGCTTCGCTTCCGGATACAGGCAGCCGCTAAGGAGAAGAATCAGGAGCACCATTCCTGCTCCGGCAAGTTGTTTCATTGTTCTCACCTCTATTTAGATACCGGTCCGCTGAATACAACGAAAACCATCAGTAACCCGGCTGAAATCATAAAAACATAGGCAGCGGCTGAAACGATAAACTTAAGCACTCCGTTCCTGATCTTGTATCTGCTCAAGTAAATGGATAAAACGGCAATAAACATGAAAGCGATCGAAGAAAGGGCAATCCACATTTTGATAAGTCCCGGGGTCATCGGTTTACCTCCCATATAGGATGTGAGCGGTTACATAGGCTTGTCCAAAAAAAGCTGCGATTAAACTGAAGCAAAGAGGGGGCTTCTTTGCTTCAGCAGTCAAAAAGACTATCGATCCCAGCCAAGTAATACAACTCTGCAAATTGCTGCAGTTTATTTTATGTCTACCATCAGTCAGCGGCCTTCCTTAATGCCTATTTTGAAAAGATAAAGGGGATGGCCTTTGTGCTCCTTTGTATATCCTATGAGAGGAGCTCCCATTTGGAAGCATGACTACGTCAGCCGGTTTTCCATTATATTCACAAGGTCTTCCATTTCATGGGTTCTGCCCCTGCCCATCAGGGAATCAACCGCTGTTTTCGGATGCTGGTTATGGAAAAGCACCTGGTACAATGCTTCTGCAATCGGCATTTTCACCTCATATTTTTCAGCAAGCTGATGAGCCGCTTTTGCTGTCCGGACACCTTCTACCACCATTCCCATGCTGTCCAGTACTTCCTGGAGCTCATGGCCTTTTCCGAGCAGATTGCCGGCTCTCCAGTTGCGTGAATGGACACTTGTGCAGGTGACAATTAAATCGCCGATTCCGGTTAAGCCGGAAAAAGTCAGGGGATTTCCTCCCATTGCACTCCCGAGCCTTGCTATCTCAGCAAGACCGCGGGTAATGAGCGCTGCTTTTGCATTGTCTCCGTAACCTAGGCCGTCTGTAATTCCAGCAGCAAGAGCAATGACATTCTTCAGGGCTCCTCCCATTTCTACCCCGATTATATCAGGGTTTGTGTACACCCGGAAATGCTGGTTCATAAAAAGTTCCTGAACATATTCAGCCGCTTCCGGGTTCAGAGAAGAGGAAGTTACCGTTGTCGGGTGCCTCAAACTGACTTCCTCGGCATGGCTCGGCCCTGAGAGAACGACGAGATCTTTCATCAGCTCCTCAGGCATTTCTTCAGTGAGAATCTCGGATACTCTTTTTAAAGAATCGGGCTCGATGCCTTTGCACACATGAACAACGGTCACCGGCTCTTTCAAATGCTTCCGGACTTCTCCCATCACTTCGCGGATTGCTTTAGAAGGAACTGCCACTACAAGAACAGCAGCATCCTCTGCAGCTTCCTTCAGCTGATGAAAAGCCCGGATGCCATCAGGAAGACCGATATCCGGCAAGTATTTGCTGTTTTGCCTGCGCTCGTTAATCTCATCCGCAAGGCTTTTCCGGTGGCTCCAAAGCCTGACATCATGTCCATTATCTGCAAGCACTAAAGCGAGGGCCGTCCCCCAGCTTCCTGCACCTAAAATTGCGGCCTTTTTCATCCGTAATCCCCCATTTCAAAACCGGTTTATTTTCGGGCTCTGGCAAATATTTTAATCGGTGTCCCTTCAAAGCCGAAAGCTTCGCGGATCCTGTTTTCCAAAAACCGCTCATATGAAAAGTGCATCAGTTCCGGTTCGTTTACGAACACTGCGAAAGCCGGCGGTTTGACAGCAACCTGCGCAGCATAGAAAATTTTAAGCCTTTTCCCTTTGTCTGATGGCGTCGGGTTCATCGCGACAGCATCCATGATGACTTCATTGAGGATATTTGTCTGCACGCGCTGTGAATGGTTTTCACTTACTTTAATGATTTCCGGTACAAGCGTATGGATTCTTTTCTTTGTTTTAGCAGATAAAAAGACGACAGGTGCATAACTAAGGAACAAAAAGTGCTCGCGGATGTTCTGCTCGAACAACTTCATTGTTTTTTCGTCTTTTTCCACAACATCCCACTTATTCACGACGATGATGACTGCTTTGCCTGCTTCGTGGGCATAGCCGGCAATTTTTTTGTCCTGCTCGATGATTCCTTCTTCCCCATTGATGACGACCAAAACCACATCCGAGCGGTCAATTGCTTTCAGTGCACGCAGAACACTGTATTTTTCAGTTGTTTCATATACTTTGCCTTTTTTGCGCATTCCCGCGGTATCGATGATGACGTATTCCTGCCCGTTATGCTTAAAAGTTGTATCTACTGCATCTCTCGTCGTACCGGCGATATCACTGACGATGACACGTTCTTCTCCGAGCATGGCATTTACAAGCGAGGATTTCCCGACATTCGGTCTGCCGATCAAACTGAATTTAATGATTTCTTCATCATAATCCGTCTGGCTGATGCCGGCAAAGTGCTGAACTACATCATCCAGCATGTCACCGAGCCCGATGCCGTGTGAGCCCGAAATCGGGAACGGATTGCCGAAGCCCAATGAATAAAAATCATACATCGCTTCGCGCATATCCGGATTATCGATCTTGTTCACGGCCAGAACGACAGGTTTTTTGGTGCGGTAAAGAATTTTGGCCACTTCTTCATCAGCAGCCGTAACCCCTTCTCTTCCGTTCGTCATGAAGATGATCACATCGGCTTCATCTATGGCAATCTCAGCCTGATGACGGATTTGGGCGAGGAAAGGCTCATCTCCTATATCAATGCCGCCTGTGTCGATGATGTTAAACTCATAGTTGAGCCACTCACCTGTGTTATAAATTCGGTCTCTTGTTACTCCAGGGCGGTCTTCTACAATGGAGACTCTTTCCCCTACGATACGGTTAAAAATCGTGGATTTCCCGACGTTGGGGCGCCCCACGATCGCTACTACCGGTTTTGCCATTTGTAATTACATCCTTTCAGCACGATCCTGCATATAAGCCAGCTTCTATAGGCTTGTTTTTCTTGTATTTATAAATGTATTCATTCATTCAGGCTCCCGCCCGGTCCGCTTCGGGCCCATGAATAAGCGAAAGCCCGCTGATCATCTGTTCATACACGTGCATTCTCATGAAATAAACCCTTCCGTAAGAAGGGTGTCCAAACTTATCATATCAGCTTTTAACGGAATAAACAATTCATTGCGGAGCTCTTCTTTATACGATCCTGCTCTGTTTCACCTTCTGTTTAGGAAGGGACTGGCTGCCGGCCTTAGATAAACGCAGTGCAGCATTCCCTAGACAGCAGCCTGCAGCGCCAAGCATCATAAAGTCCAAAAATTCAGTCCGGCCGAGGAGTGCCTGTCCGGAGACCGGCAGAATAATCCACTCATAAAGCATTTCTCCGTAGCAGCTGCCCAGCACAAAGAGGGAGATTTTCGAACGATAATCCCTGCCGGCTGCAAAAGATGCTCCAAAAATGGCAATGAACAGCATGTAAAAAGGGCTCCATGCAAACCAGACCGGATCGAACATCTGCATCAGCTTTAATCCGGCATACCCCGCACTGATCCCGCCCGCTGCCAAAACGAACCGGAAGGAGCGGTGATTCCCGCTGTATACCGCCGTCCCTATTCCTGCAGCCCATAAAAGAAAAAAGGCTCCTGTCGCCTCACCAATCGGCAATACAGCATGGAATTCTGCACAAATCATTAAAATCAGCAAATAAAATGAGACAAGTGTTCTTAAAGATGATTTCCGCATGAAAAAGGCAGCGGAAATCCAAAGCGCCCAGCATACCCAATAAAAAATGATACCATCCATCCTCTTCTCCGCCTTTCTTTAGCAGTATGGTGGATGACGGTCATTTTTAAACACCGGTGCGATGCAGGATTTATTTTTTAATGGAAGCACAAACTAAACCATCGGAAGGAGGGTGTTAAGATGGGAAAAGACAGACAGGAAAAGAAACTAAAAGCAAGCAGACGGATAGAATCAGACAGAGATCAGTCCATAGAGAACAACGGTGCTACAGCACTTGAAGGAAGAAAGAGCAAAAAATAAAAAAAACCTTCTTCCTGACAGGAAGATTCATCCTGTCAGGAAGAAAGGCTAAGATCTGCGGCTGTACCGCGCAGTCGATATTCCCCGTTCAGTGAGCCAGTGATGAGTCGGGCCGGACAGGATGAGAGGCACTTGTTGAAGGTCCGTAACCGTCGCCGCTCCGAGCGCACACATGATCCACTTGAGTTCAAGGTGGAGAGCTTTCAGTTCTTCTTCGAGACCCTCTTCTCCCTTTTCTGTATAAGCAGAAAGGATGGTGCCCGCCATACCTGCAGCAGAAGCGCCAAGCGCGATTGCCTTCGCCGCATCGAGTGCATTCTGAATCCCTCCGGAACCTAAAATACTTGCTGCCTCTGATCCACTGCAGCCTTCTGCGATGGAAGCTGCAGAAGGAATACCCCAGGAGTTGAACATATCAAGCGTACGGCTCCGTCTGGCATTTTCTATCCTGGAAAAATTCGTTCCGCCATATCCCCCGATGTCAATGGCTGTTACCCCAATGCCTTCGAGCTTCGCCACGGTATGTGTATCCATTCCGAAGCCGGTTTCTTTCACGATAACAGGCACATCCACTTTACGGATGATCTGCTCAATGCGCCCGAGAGCCCCGGTGAAATCCCGGTCCCCTTCAGGCATAACCAGCTCCTGGATCACATTCAGGTGAATCTGGATGGCATCTGCTTCAATCATATCCACAGCCTGCTGTGCCTGATCAGGAGTCGCTTCACTCCCGAGATTGGCAAAGATAAGCCCTTTCGGATTGACCTTTCTGACCACTTCGTACGTGGAACGTTCTGACGGGTCTTTGACCGCTGCCATCTGCGAGCCAACTGCGACAGCCATCCCATATCGGGCCGCTGCAGCGGAAAGGGCGCCATTGATTTCTTCTGTTTTCTTTCCTCCGCCTCCGGTCATCGCGTTGATGAAAATAGGCGAACTTATTGAAAGTTCGCCTATCTTAGAAGAATAATCGATTTCTTCAACGGATGAATCCGGCAGACTGTTGTGTACAAAGACTATATCATCAAATCCGCTGTCCCTGCTTTGGCCCGTGGCCAAAGCGTGATCGATATGATCAAGTTTGCGTTTCGCTCTGCTCAACATTCATCACCAAAATCATTTAAGTTTTTTAAGCTGGTCGCCAATCATATCACCGAGAGAAAATCCGGAAGATTCCTCTTTAGGCTGATAATTTTTATAATCAGACTCGTCAGCTTTCTGCTTCGGTTCTTCGAGTTCTTTCATGCTCAGGCTGATGCGCTGTTCGTTTTCGTTCACATCAAGCACCTTAACCTGAACCTGCTGCCCTTCATCAAGCACTTCCTGAGGTGTGCCGATGTGCTTGTTTGAGATCTGCGAAATGTGGACAAGTCCCTCTACTCCAGGCAGAATTTCAACAAACGCTCCAAAGCTCACAAGCCTTTTAACAGTTCCTTCTTTCACATCTCCAGCTTTCACCTTCTCAGAGATGCTGGACCAAGGTCCCGGGAGTGTTTCTTTAATAGATAGAGAGATTCGTTCATTGTCCCTGTCCACTGACAGAACTTTAACAGAGACCTTCTGGCCTTCTTCCACTACATCTGACGGTTTATCAACATGTGTGTGGGAGAGCTGGGAGATATGCACCAGTCCATCAACACCGCCGATGTCCACAAATGCTCCGAAATCGGTCAGACGCTGGACTGTTCCTTCAAGAACCTGTTCTGCCTGAAGAGATTCAAG
Source organism: Metabacillus mangrovi (assembly GCF_009711125.1). Classification (GTDB taxonomy): domain Bacteria; phylum Bacillota; class Bacilli; order Bacillales; family Bacillaceae; genus Metabacillus_B; species Metabacillus_B mangrovi. The sequence goes on from NZ_WMIB01000001.1 coordinate 401,750, forward strand.
CAGCTCCTGCTTACGGTCTGTAGATTCCTTCTCAATAACAGCTCTGTGAGAGAGAATGACACGGTTTTTCTCCCGGTCAAGCTCCACTACCATTAAGGAGAGGGTCTTTCCTTTATAATCGGAGAAATCCTCTACAAAGTGTGTTTCTACTAAAGAAGCCGGAATAAAGCCGCGGACACCAAGATCTACTACAAGTCCGCCTTTAACCACATCTTTGATTTCGGCTTCGAATACGCTTTTTTCTTCATATTTCTTTTCAAGGTCATCCCATGCTCTGTCTGCATCGACAGCACGCTTGGAAAGAATGATGGCTTCATCTTCCACTTTAGATACCTTCAGTTCCAGTTCATCGTTTTCCTTCACAGCATCCGTGGCCTTTTCGATATGAAGGCTGGAAAGTTCACTGATTGGGATGATCCCAGTGTGCTTGCAGTTTTCAAGATCCACGATCACCTGTTTTTCTTCCACTTTTGTTACGGTACCCTTCACAATTTCCCCTACTTCAGGTACATTCACTTCGACGTCATTCATTTCCCCATTGTTCATTTCATCTACCATTCCATTTACCTCCTTGGTCAAAACCTGCGCAACTTTGATAATATGTATGGTATTCCATTCAATTTTAATGAATGAAATGAAAACCCCTCTTTATACTAACTTCTAATAAATGCTACTTTTTGTCAAGTTAAAAGGGTAATTTATCGATGTTTTTCGAGCAATTCCCCAATTTGATTCATTATGACCAGGGTCATCTCATCCGCTGAGACTTTCTTCTCCCGGTATTCATTTACATTCAGCGGTTTGCCGAAATAAATATGCACTCTCCTGAATGGTTTATACGGTCCGATCACCGCACACGGCATCACGACAGCATCTGAGCGGAGGGCGAAAAAGCCTGCACCCGCAAGCCCCTTGCCAAGCTTGCCGTCTTTACTCCTTGTTCCCTCCGGAAACAATCCTAAAACCTCTCCATCCTTCAAAACCTTTAATCCTTTTCTGAGTGCCTCGCGGTCGCTTAGACCCCGTTTGACGGGAAAAGCTCCTACATTATCCAGGATTTTCCCTAAAACCGGGATTTTAAAAAGCTCTTCCTTTGCCATGAAGTGAACCTTCCTCGGTGTGCATGCACCCACGATGGGAGGATCCAGATTATCAATATGATTGCTGCAGAGAAGGACAGCGCCTGTTTTCGGAAAATTTTCTTTTCCATGGACTTTCATCCTGTATACGGGTTTAAAAAGGGTAAGGATCAGCCCTTTCCCAAAGTTATATAATGACATTTTTATCAGAGCCTTTCTTCCATCAATTGTTTGATACGGACGACTACATCTTCGATCGAGAGGGAAGTTGTATCAATTTCTACAGCATCCTCTGCTTTTCTAAGGGGAGAAATCTCCCTCTCAGAATCCAGTTTATCTCTTCTTGCGATGTCCTTTTCAAGGAGGGATAAATCAGATTCATACCCACGGCTGAGATTTTCCTCATGTCTTCTTTTCGCACGCTCTTCTACTGAAGCGAGCAGAAAAACCTTTACATCTGCATGCGGGAGTACATGGGTCCCAATATCCCTTCCGTCCATTACGACCCCGCCTGAAGAGGCCATTTCCTGCTGTCTTTTGACCATTTCCGCACGGACCCTGCCATGCATGGATACGGCTGATACATGGTCCGTGACCGCACTTGTGCGGATTGCTTCCGAGACATCTTCACCGTTTACGAGTACCAGCTGCTGCGTACCTGAAGGAACGAGGGAAATTTCCATTTCCTGAAGCAGTTCCATCAAATCCTTCTCATTTTCAGGGTCTGCTCCTGACTGGATGGCTTTTAGCGTTAAAGCACGGTACATCGCTCCCGTATCAATATAAATATAAGAAAATTCCTTTGCTACTTGTTTTGCAACGGTGCTTTTGCCTGCTGCGGCAGGTCCATCTATTGCTACCGATAGTCTTTTATTCATGGTTTGTCTCCTTCTGAGAGTAATAGATTAGAATACAGTTCGCAGCAGTGAACAGGCTTTTAGCCTGCATGAAAGATTATTTGAACGTCTCCAGCCATTCAGGAACTGTCATCCTGTTGACCCCTTCATAGCGGATCGCTTTTGAAAGATAAGGCTTTATGCCTGTATGCTGGAGGACTGCCTGTGCTGCAATGAGGACAGCCAAATGAAAAATAATCAATCCCCATACCAGTTTTTCTGCCCGTTTCATAAATGCCAGCTCCCTGCCTGTTTAGTAAACCGTTTGAAGACCATTCCGGAAAATGGCCCGGCTCTACTAAAAAGTATGGCAGCGGATCGGGCTTCTTATTCAGCAGGCACTTCTTTTTTCCTGTTTAGAATCTGCTGATCGAAACAAAAGCGGACGATTTTCTGCTGTGCTGTTTCTGCTGCATCTGTGAATTTAATGGTTGCTTTACGGACTCCGGAAGAGTCTTCAAGGATCCGGATCAATTCGGACTCGACTGTTACATACTGAATGGCAGAGTCCTGCATCGGCAGTGCCATCCAGACCAGGAGCTTTTCCCCCTCAGGGATGGTCAGCCCATATGGCAGAACAATTCCCGCTCCCCCGGCGCTTATGTCTGATGTTACACTGACAAAAGGCTCAAATGATCCCCCGGGTGAATGGACAGCTACATTCACATCTGTTTCAATGCGGACGTACTGCCTTCTTTGGATCTTGACAATATCCCTTTCCATCGGTTTTTTAAGCAGGATAACGGGGATATTCTCCTTTTTCCTTCCCATGACGGCTGTATCGAACCGGTATGGATTCTGATCTGCTCCTGAAGCCAGACAGGAAAGAAGCATTCCATCAGTAAAAAAAGCGGTTTTCCCTGTTTTCTCATTTAAGGGATAGTCAATGGAAAAAGTATCATCATCTATGGAAACAATTCTGCATTTATATTGTTCACCCGGCTGATTCAGCGGTTCAAGTGTAAGAGTACTCCCGATTATAAGCATGCCATCACTCTTTCAATTTGCTTATTCTGTATAATTTCCCACTCCTAATTAAATCATGGAATAGGAAAAAGGAAAAGCCCCTGGCTTTCCCTTTTTCACGGTTACATCTTCTTAAAAATCGGTTCGGCATTTTTTAATTTTTCAACTTTTTCTTCCATGCCGCTGTCAGCATTGATAAACATTCTGAACGTGTCGTCTTCGATTGTTCCCAGGAACTCGTAGCACAGGACTTCTTCTCCAAGCTCATTCGTGATCAATGCCAGTCTGCTTTCCTGAATCATCACTTTCCGGCTGATCTTTTCCCGGGCTTGTTCTTCTTTCAGCTTAGGCTTCGGCATGTCACGTTTTCGATGGGCTGCCAGGAAGTCTTTTGCCGAGAAGCCGACAATCTGCCCATCATCCATCGCCACTTTGATTCTTACCGTATCCGGGTAAAGGAGAATGCCGTTTTCGTTCGGTACATAAGAGAAAACACCAGTCTGATCATACTGGGCACTTTCACTCAGCACCAAGTCTTCGGTTTCGAATCCATGCTCCTTCAAGAAAGATACGGCATTATTGGATGCATCATTTAAACTGATGTTTGCTTCTTTAATATCCCGGCTTTGAATCAGCCAGATCGGGTAGCCGCCCTTTTTGGTAATATCCATATTGAGCTCGGCTTTATGTTTTTTATCGTACATGCTTACACTGTAAAATTCGTAGCCTGCCCCTTTTCCGCTATTCGTTACCTTCAGCTTATCAACTTCTGTAGAAGCGAACTCCTTCGCTTTTTGCTTCGCCTGTTCCGGAGTAATATCTTCGCCTTTCAGATGTTCAAAGCCTTTCTTTTCAGTCTTGAGGGACGTGAAGCTCGGACCGAAATCGGTTTCTGAATAAGCACTGACGTTGTTTTCAACGGTCTTGAAGCCATCTACGATCGTATTGTCCTGCTGTTTTTCTCCTGAAGCTAATGCAAGTTCTACATCCATCCAGCGCAGGTTGTTATCAAGGACCATACTCTGGACGTTCCTCAATTCATTCTGGATATCTTCTGATTTTTGATAAAGAGCCTGCAGAGAAGCATATTCATCCTTGGAAAGCGGTTCGTTTTCCAGGTCTCTGATGGCTGCGCGGTAGCTGAAGTCTCCGATGCTTGCCAGGAACTCCTCCGTTTTATTAAATGGCAGAAGGGTCAGCGGCAGCTGTCCTACATCATTATGAGCTTCCGAAGTGATCCTCCACACCTCTGCAAGTGCCGGAGATAGAGATTCTCTTGAATTCATCGCGAGAGTTGTTCCTATTTTGTCATGCAGCTGATCCATCTGGTAGGAAAGATCATGAAAAGCACGCTGATAATTGTTTTCCGCATGAATGAGCACTGCATTTTTTTCCTGGTGCTCTTTGTAGCCCCAGTACCCGGTTCCAGCAACACCTATGGCCAGAAATGCGATTATTATGACTCGTATCATAAGCTATCCCCCCCTTTTAGTTGCAGAAAATATGCTTTCCGATTTTTTTGATTTGAGGTCTTCCCCAGATCCAGCCGCTCGTTGCCGTATCAGGGTTGAAGTAATATTGAGCATTTTCCGATGGATCCCAGCCATTGATTGCATCGAGAACTGCCTTTCTGGCCTGATCATTCGGTTCCAGCCAGATCTGCCCATCCGCTACAGCGGTGAAGGCACCCGGTTCAAAAATGACCCCTGAGGCCGTATCAGGGAAAGTAGGGCTCTCGACCCGATTTAATATGACAGCCGCCACGGCTACCTGGCCGATATACGGTTCTCCCCGCGCTTCCCCATAAACCGCATTGGACATCAGCTTAATATCATTTTGGGAAAAACCGGCCGGCATATTAACCGCTGTATTCTTCGATTTTCCGCCGCCTGCTTGATTTTGACCGCCTTCCGGCTTTTTGGCTCCGGCTTCCGGCTTTTTCTCTCCGCCTGCAGGGGCCTTGGCCGTTTTACGTTCTTTCTTTTCAAATTCGGTTCTCATTTTAGAGCGTCTTTCCTTTGACGGTCCCGTCTGCTTTTCGAGCGGCATTCCGCCGTAATGGGTAAAATCTTTTCCTTTTGCAAGCTGCAGGTGAACAAATCGGGCGTTAAAATCAGACTGTCCGGCAAGCTTTTTCTTTGTCGTGAATCCGACAAGCCCATCCACATTTTCCAATCCGTAGTCAGATTGAAAATTCTTCACTGCCCAGTATGTACTCCAGCCGTACACACCATCAATTTTCCCGTGGTAATACCCTATATACTGAAGACGGGCCTGCAATTCAATCACATCATCACCAATCGCTCCGCGCTGGATGACCTGCTGTGTGAATGCTTTTGCGGCCGGCTGGTTTGGACCGGCAACTAAGGCCGCGAAAATGAAGGTAATTGAGAAAAGTACCATCCATGCCATTCGATTCAATTTCATGATGCTGCCTCCCTAAGTTATGGATCAATTTTGCTAGTTGTATTTTTTGTAGAGGATGGCATTTTATTCATGCGGATTGTAAGAGAATAAAAAAAAGCCCGGAAATCCGGACAATTAAAGGGATCTGGCAAGACGCGCCTGTTTAGCTTTATGAAGGGCGAACCACCAAAGGCCAAGCATAAACGGCAGCATGATCAGCGGCCAGTATTTATAGGTGAAGAGGATGTAATCATACACCCCATGGAGAACGACAGGTATGAAAAGGCTGAGCATAAGCCACCTTTTTTTATCCTTTGAATCTTCGGTGAATTTGCTTCGGCCCAAATAATACCCCATAATTATCCCGAAAATCGCATGACTTGATACCGGAAACACCGCTCTTCCTATAGCGAATTCAAGACCATTCGCAAAAAGAAACAGAATATTCTCAAGCGTGGCAAACCCAAGGGAAATGGCACTTCCGTATACGATACCATCGTAGTGCTCATCAAAATGGACATGAGGATAGATGGCCACAATGAAAATAAACCATTTAAAGAATTCCTCCAGAAAACCGTAGGCAAAGAAGACGCGGAGGAATTCGCTGGAAATCAAATTCTCCACATCGATTATGTATTGGATAAACATAAGGGGAAACACAAGGATCATACCGAAAATAAAGGCTCTTAACACCATATAAACAGGCTCTGTGTCGAACTGATCCTTTAAATAGAAATAGCATAGTATGGCCAGCCCGGGAGCGATTCCTGCCGATACGGCTGCGATCATGAATAATGCCTCTTTTCACTTTTTGTCAATAGTATCCATTCTCATCGTAACATGAAATTCTGTTTCTGAACATGGTCTTGAGGCTTAGAACCGGTCAAAATCCTCCTGGCTGGCCATCCCTTTGCTTGAGAGAAGAACAGCGAGTTTAATCCGTGCTTTTTTGCTGTCATAATCTCCGCCGAGAAGGACACCCTTCCGCTGTAGATCCTCCGCACTGCCTGTATAGCTGTAAGTGGCATGCACTTTCCCTTCCTCTGCGCTGGTTGTGACTACGATAGTGACACCTGCTTTTACCGCCCTTTCAATTGCAGGAACCATCAACGGCGCCACCTGGCCGCGTCCCACTCCCTCGATAACAATTCCTTTTGCACCCGCCTGTACAGAGGCGTCAATAAACAAACCGTCCTGTCCCGTATGGGTTTTAATCAGATCTACACGCGGAACCGGATTCAATAATCGGTGCTGATCCCGTCTGATCGGTTTCTGGTAGACCGAAACTGTATCATTATCGATGATCCCCATATAGCCATATCCAAAAGACTCAAATCCCTGAAGATTGGATGCATGGACCTTTTTGACATATTTCGCAGAGTAAATTCTTTCATTGAATACCACGACAGCGCCTGCTTCAGCCAGTGCATCATCGGCCGCTGCATAAATGGAATTTCTGAGATTGGAATAGACATCTGTCCCTACATCATGCGGAGCTCTCTGTGAGCCGGTGATCACGACCGGCCGTTTATCTTCAATCGTTAAATCGAGAAAATAAGAGGTCTCCTCGAGACTGTCCGTACCATGGGTGACCACGATTCCGGAAACCGCCGGATCAAGGAATTCCTTTTCGATCACTTCTTTCAGACTGCACATTTTTTCCACCGTAATATGCATGCTTGGAACCTTCATGACATCGATGACCCGCACTTCAATTTCCTCAGGAAGCCTGCATAATGCCGCAAGCTCTTCCCCGGACAGCTCACCTGATGAAAGAAGTCCCTCTGCGATTTCTTTACTGGCAATCGTTCCGCCTGTTGTTAAAAGCAATACCTTTTTCTTCATTCACTTTTCTCCTTCCGGATTGCCTCAGCAATCATCCCTCCATGAAATCTCCCGTTTTCAATAAAGATTTCGTTGGCATTGTTTCCGGCAGCTATGACCCCTGCAATATAGATGCCCGAAACATTCGTCTCCATTGTCTGCGGATCAAACATTGGTCTTCCTGATTCTAGATCCGATTCAATGCCCATTTCCTTTAAAAAACGGTGATCCGGGTGATACCCGGTCATCGCGAACACAAAATCATTCGGAATTTTCTTCACTGTTTCACCGACTGTGTATTGAAGCTCTTTTTCAGTGATGGCTGATGCGCACGCTCCAAATTCCATCGTGACGGTTCCGTTCCTCACAAGTGCATCAAATTCCGGCAGGATCCATGGTTTCACGCTTTTGGAATACTCCGTTCCCCTGTACAGCACCGTAACCCTTGCCCCTGCCTTTACAAGTTCAAGCGCCGCATCTACGCTTGAATTTTTGCCGCCGATCACAGCTACATCCTGGTCAAAATAAGGGTGGCCTTCTTTGAAATAATGGAAAACTTTCGGAAGGTCCTCTCCCGGAATGCCCATGTAGTTCGGATGATCATAGTAGCCGGTCGCGATAATGACCCGCTCTGTAGAATAGATCCCCTTGGCTGTTTCTACAGTAAAGGAATCCGGACCCTGCTTCGTAACCTTGCCGACTTTTTCAAAAGAGCGGATGCGCAGGTTTTTTCGTTTTGCCACAGACCGGTAATAAGCAAGAGCCTGATTCCTGACAGGTTTGCGGTTTTCAGTTATGAATGCAACATCGCCGATCTCGAGCTTTTCACTTGAACTGAAAAACGTCTGGTGGGTTGGATAATGATAAATGGCATTTACAATGTTTCCTTTTTCAATGATCAGCGGATCGATGCCGGTATTCTTAAGAGCTATGGCAGCGGCAAGGCCGCACGGGCCGCCGCCAACAATAATCACTTCTTCTTTAGACATTTCCTTCACTCCTGTTTCAATTGATCCGCACATGTTTTAAAAGCCGTGCTTTATTTTCTGTGGTGCGTCCAATATTATGCAGTCTGCTGCCCGCTGAAGCTGGTCCCCTTAAAATGGCGGCAGCTGGTCCCCTTAAAATGACGGCAGCTGGTCCATTTTGAACAGGGCGGCAATCTCCTTCAGAAAATCGTTACAAACCGAATATAAAAATCTCCTATCTAATGATAGGAGATTTCCAGTCTGCTTGCAATGAATTAAATCCAGCCTCTGAACCTGCTTGCTTCAGCCGTTTTGCGTACGCCGACCATATAAGCGGCAAGCCTCATGTCCACTCTTCTGTTCTGGGAAGTTTCATAGATGCTGTTGAAAGACTTAACCATTACTTTTTCCAGCTTTTCTTCCACTTCTTCCTCAGTCCAGTAATAGCCCTGATTGTTCTGAACCCATTCAAAATAGGAAACCGTAACCCCTCCGGCACTTGCGAGCACATCCGGAACGAGCAGAATGCCTCTGTCATTCAATATCTGAGTCGCTTCAAGTGTTGTCGGGCCGTTCGCTGCCTCCACGACAATGGAAGCTCTGATATTGTGGGCGTTTTCCTCTGTAATCTGATTTTCAATCGCTGCAGGAACAAGAATATCACAGTCGAGCTCAAGAAGTTCCTGATTCGTAATCGTGTCATTAAACAGCTTCGTGACTGTTCCAAAACTGTCTCTGCGATCCAGAAGATAATCGATGTCAAGTCCGTTCGCATCATACAGTCCGCCATACGCATCCGAGATGCCTACCACTTTCGCTCCGGCATCATGCATAAATTTTGACAGGAAGCTTCCGGCATTTCCAAACCCCTGAACGACCACTCTCGCACCCTGAAGCTCTATCCCCTTCCGTTTGGCTGCTTCATGGATACAGATGGTCACTCCTTTGGCTGTTGCTGATTCCCTTCCGTGGGATCCTCCAAGCACGAGCGGTTTTCCTGTAATAAACCCGGGGGAGTTAAATTCATCGATCCTGCTGTATTCATCCATCATCCAGGCCATAATCTGTGAATTGGTGAACACGTCCGGAGCCGGAATATCTTTTGTAGGCCCTACAATCTGGCTGATTGCACGGACATAGCCCCGGCTGAGCCGCTCGAGCTCCCTGAACGACATGTCACGCGGATCGCAGACGATCCCGCCCTTACCGCCGCCGTATGGAAGATCCACAATCCCGCACTTAAGACTCATCCATATTGAAAGCGCTTTAACTTCTGTTTCTGTAACATTCGGGTGGAAGCGTATGCCGCCCTTCGTCGGTCCTACCGCATCATTATGCTGCGCTCTGTAGCCGGTGAAAATTTTAACGGATCCGTCATCCATTTTGACCGGAATTTTAACTGTCATCATTCGAATTGGTTCTTTAAGCAACTCATAAACTTCTTCAGGATAGCCCAGCTTTTCCAGGGCTTTATGTATCACCGTTTGGGTCGATTTCAAGACATCATGCTTTCCGTGATTACTCTCGGTGTTTTTCCCGGCTACCATAAGTAAACCTCCTAGTGTCAATCAATTGATATAGACGGCCTTTCAGACAATAGTATACACCTTCACTACTGTTATGCCTAGTGATATCGACGGTTTTGAGGGGAATTTTTGGCATCATTGTGCAAGCGGCTCCAAATGGTGAAATGTTTTGATTTTAAGCAATTTTCTGTCCAATTCCACCCTGATAATGTAAAGATTCCGCCGCCGGCACCCACCTCTTCTTTATGGAGGACTTGACGAACGGCACCGTCGTTCAGGACACTGCTATACAGCGGCAGCGAGCTTCTATTCACCTGGGCAGCCCACCTGGTTAGAAGGCAATTGAAAAACCCCCGGCCTGATGCGCGGGGGTCCATTCTATATACCGGACTGTGTGAACAGCCCTTTTTATCATTGAAAATAGTCATTCAGCTGGCGGACGGCTTCTTCAGCCATAATCTGCTTGCCATATTCCTGCAGCCGGTGGAGTGTTAAAGTAGTGGAGCTTCCATATTCAGCAAGGACGGCGATAACCGTTTCAATCTCAGCCGGTGCATAATCGTCCAAATGCAGAAAATATCTCTCCTGATAGTGATAAACAGCTCCCTGGGTAAGTCCTATTAAGTTCAATGCTTTTGATAATTGAATGAGGTCTTCAAAGGATTGGAGCTCATAGAGGATATCTATGCTCTCGTCCAGTTTGACCTGCATTTCAATGTAATCATCCGCATATTCTTCTTCCTCTTCTTCCACTTCTTCCGTGCTTTTTGTTACAATAACTACCATCCCTTGTGCCTGGAGAGAAAACACTTCCACAGCAAGAGATCCGTGAGCATCAAAGCCGAGTTCAAGACTTGCTTCATTCATCATATCCTTGAATAGCTGATGCACCTTGAATGAATCCTTCCACAGGTCTTCCTTCGTAAGACCGCGATCCATCAGATCGTCAATCGTAAGAAATATTTTGATTTTGTTGTAATTAAGGCGCTCCAATCGCATCTCTTTCCCTCCTGCCGTAAAACCCTTACCATGTAATTATTCTATGATATACAAGTAAGATGGTTCGTTATTTTGTTAACAGTTTACAACGGCAGCAAAAAATAGACAAGTTTATTCACCTTTACATAGCGAGCCTTGTTTTCAGCCACATTTCCCATTCATGATTGGAGTCTCCGAGCAGGGTTTCCGTATAATCCGCCCTTTTCGTTTCATCGATAAACTGAAAGGCTCCCCCTCCAAGACCGATCTGCAGATCCGGGAACCGGCCTCGCAGCTCATCTACAGCAGCGAACGTCCTGTCTGCATTTTGCGGAAGCGTACAGGACATGAACAGGAACTTAGGCTTTACTTCCTCAAGGACAACGGACAGGTCCTTCTCCGCTATGCTTGACCCTAAATAAATGACTTCAAAGCCTCTTCTTCTCAGGAAAAGAGTGAAAATGAGGAGTCCCATCTCGTGCCATTCCCCCGGACCGCATACCGCGATTACTTTTGGAAGAAGCCCGTTCACCGGCAGGGTATGAAGGATCATCCCTATTCTTGAGCGCAGAAATGATGTTGCGAAGTGTTCATGGGCAGTCGTTATTTTTCCTTGCTCCCATAGATCTCCAACCCTCATAAGCACCTTGCCGAGTATATCGATCATGACTTTATCAATGGAATAAAGACTGAATGCACGGTTCATCAATTCATGGGCAAGATTTTCATCAAATGACAGCAGTGCCTTCAGCAGATCATCCATCAATTCTGCTGAGCGGTCCGTTTCTTTTTCCAATTCAGGAACTCCATCATGTACAGGAAGACCGGTATCTTCAAGGAGATTGACCGCCTGACTGATTGAAAAGCCCTTATTCACTTTTTGTATAAGCCATTTAAGGATACGGACATGGTCTTCTGTATACAGACGGTGACCGGATTCATTCCGTACAGGGGCGATCATCTGATAGCGCCTTTCCCATGCACGCAAAGTGCCAGGCTGTATTCCAAGCATCTTTGAAACGGCTTTAATATTGTATTTACCTTCTTCTGGATTTGGCATTGTCAATCCTCCATCACAGCACAATGACACTTGTTCAGCATCACTTCTTCCTTTAAATTATATCCAACCGGGCTCCTTGTGTAAACTTTGTATAAGTATTGTTAATGATTTTTCTTTCCTGTGATGGTTATGAAGTGGGCTTCTGCCGGAGCATTGAGCCTCAAAGGGAGCTGGGTTGTCCCATATCCATTGCTGATCAGCTGATCACCGAAGGCCCGCCGGTGCAATTTGCCTTTTTCATATAATCCGAATCCGAAAAGCCTTATCTGTCCGCCGTGTGTGTGCCCGGATAGAACGAGACGGACATCGGACTGTTCATTCAGCTGCCGGTGAATGTCAGGATTGTGGCAGAGAACGATGCGGAAATCCGCCGGCTGCTTGAGGCAGGCCTCCAGACGATCCCACCCAAACTTCATTTCGTCGATTCCAGCGATATGTATTCTTTTCCCGGAAGCGGAAGGAACTTCGTAAGACTCGTTTCTGAGCAGAACAGTTTTTTCTTCAGCCAGAATCCTCTCCAGATTTGGCAGACCGGCCTCCGGGTCATTGTTTCCATACACCATCACCACTTGTCCAATCTTGCCTAATTTTTTCAGGTTATCCCTCGTTCTTTCGAGCGGGACCCCCTTTTCGGTGAGATCCCCTCCGATGCAAATAACGTCAGGCTTTTGAGGCAAGCCTCTGAGCAGTTTATCAGAAATGCTCCGCCTATGGATATCTGATATGAAAAGAATAGTCAAGGTTCCGTGCTCTGCCGGAAAATCAGCATATTCGAGGTTCAGCCTTCTAAGCCTGTTCCTGTGCGCCTCCCAAAACATATAGCATAAAAAAAGCAATGCAGCTATAGCTGCTGCTGCTGCAATCTTCATCGTTTCACCTGTCTTTGCTATCATTTGCTTTCATAAAACAGATTAATGCCGAACTCACTTTTCATTACTTGAAATACGGCTATCCTTTTTTTCCAATGATAAGGCTGAGGCCACAGTTCTCCGCTTTTCCGGATCACTTCACAGCGAAGCGTATGAAATTCCTTCTCTGCTTTTTCTTCCTTCTTTTTTAAAAAAAGTGCCGTTGCGTACGCTCCTGCAATCGCAGTGAGGAAGTAAAGATGAAGGGATTCATCGACAAAACGGGAAAGTACTGCAGGCAGACTGTTTCCGCTTGTGAGTACAACCGCATTATAAAAATACACCATAAAACCGATCATCAACCCGAAAGAGGCCAGCTGAAGCAGCAGGACTTTTCTTTTCAGATCATCGAATTTTCTTTTCTTGTCTACAAGTCCCTGAAGCATCCGCTTCGTCGGCTCATCTGTGACCGGCTCCAGAAGCTTTATTGTTTCTTCCATTTCATTCTCGCCCCCATCTGTCCTAAAGCCTATGCTGAATCATATTCACAAGGCAGACAGGGTATGAGGCCGGGAAGCTAAAAAAATCTCCGTTCACTTGAACGAAGATTATCACTGCCTGAGCGGGATTTCAAGTACTTGTCCGGTATAGACCTCATTTTCCTGCAGATGATTGTATTCTTTTATAATGGCTTCGCCTTCCCGGCTTTTATAATATTTTAATGAGATCCTGAACAGGTTTTCTTCAGGCTTGACGATATGCTTCACTACTTTTGCAGCTGAATCTGGCTTTTGCTTTGATTCAGGTTTTTGCTCTTCCGCAGCTTTCTTTTCCGCCTCTCTCTGCTGTTCCTCACGCTTTTGCTGAGCTTCTTTCTGCTCCTGCGCAAGTTTCTGCTGAGCTTCCTTCTCCTCCTGCTGCTGCTTCAGCTTCTTCTCTTCAGCTTCCTGCCGGCGGGTTTCTTCTTTTTGTTTTTGCTGCTCCATTGCTATACGGTTCTCGTCGTCTTTTTCTTCTGAAGAGGTGCCGGCGGAATCCCCTTTAGTGTCCTGCTCTGAATTAGATGATGATTCTTCCGGGGGAAGGTCTTCCTGCTGTATTTCGTCTTCTCTGTTGTTATCGATAATGATCGACTCGTAATCTTTTAATTTCTGGCCATCATCCAGCGTCGTTCCGTTTTTACCATAATAGTAAGTAAAAGACAGCAGAAAAATCGGGAGCAGGATAAAACAAAGAGCCAGAAGGCTGATGAGCGGGTATTTCAGCTTGATTTTCTTTCCGTCTTCTTTTTCCTGCCTTTTGTTCTTATGAATCTCGCTTCTGGAAGGGTAAGTGCCCGCTTCCTTTCTTTCAGCCCGCCTTTGAAGTCTTGATTTTTCCGCATGATCCGGAGGAGTTGTTTGTTTGTTCATGGCGATTTGGATTCACCTCTGCTTACATACTTTAATCGAATTTGGATCCCAAAGAAAAGGTCAATGATAAAATGGGCCGTCACAGCAGCAAGAAGGCTTCCTGTGTATTCAAACAGGATCCCGATGAACAGGCTGATTGCCGTGACCATTATAAACAGCAGCAGTTTCGACAAGTAGCGGATATGCAGCACTGAAAAAATGATCGCCGAAGCAGCAAGACCAAATTCAGACTGCAGGACCCCCCTGAAAAGCCACTCTTCCACGATGGAGATCATGGCAGTCATTGCCGCTATATGTGGAATGGTGCAGCTCCTGAAAAGTTTTTCGTTAATGCCCCCGTCATCGTATAAGCCGTCAGGAGCGATTTTCTCCACAGCCCTGTCTGCAAGAATCACAACAGCTGCAGCACAAATTCCGATGATTACAGAAGCCCAGGAAGGGTTCATCATTTCAGCAGGAACAAGCCATCCTCCGAGGAAAAAGAAGGATCCGAGAAGTCCGAGCACTGCCAATACGGCTTGTGTTATATACAGCTGACTGACCATTTCCCTGTCGGTCATGGCGTGGATGATGCGTTCATGGTTTTTGAACAATCGGTTCACTCACTTTAAACATCCTTCCAAGCTCACTTCTCCAATGATTTTCTTGATCGTGCTTATGCTGGTCTGTATGGCTGCTTTCAAAATAAAAGGATTCATCTGCTCCGCAGCTGCTGCAGCAATATTTGTCGAAGTCGGGGCGGAGTGTTCCTTCTCCAAAATAATTCAAAATACCGGTTCTTTTGCAAACATCTGTCGAATACCATTTTATCATATTCATTAATTTTTCGGTCTTATTTTGCTGCCGTTCGTTTATTTTCCTGCGGATGGCTTCTTCTTTCTCTTCCCTGGTCAAGTCATCCAAAAAACGCAGATGGTGAAGAATAAAGCGTTCATGCGTCTCTTCTATTACAAGCCTTGGCGACAAGCTGTCTTCCTCTGCTGACAGAAACGCCTTTAGCTCATCTTCTGCCGGAAACTCCTTTTCAATCATAAAAAGGGGAAGCTGGATGTCTTCGCGGTCATAAAGGGTGATCGCAGCGGCAGGCATTCCGTCTCTGCCTGCTCTGCCGATTTCCTGAAGATAAGCGTCCATCCTTGCCGCAAGGTGGAAATGGATAACATATCGGATATCCTGTTTGTTCACTCCCATTCCAAAAGCGCTCGTACAGCAGACAAGATCCAGCTGGCCGTTTAAATACTGCTGCTGAATCAGCATCCGCTGCTCCTTCTCCATTCCGCCATGGTAGTAGGCTGTCCTGCTGACCCCTTTCTCCTTAAGAAAAGCGGACAGCTTCTCCGTCCACTGGCGCCCTGAACAATAAATCAGACCGGGTCCCTTCAAACTTCGGACATAATAGGACAGCTGTCCGAGTTTTTCCTCAAGCCCCGAAACTTCTTTTACAAACATTGCGATATTTGGCCGGTTCACAGAATGCAAATGTTGGGCTGCATCCGGTATATGGAGCGATTCCTTTATATCGCTGACTACATCGCTCGTTGCCGTTGCAGTTAATGCCAGACACGGGGCTTCATTCATCATTTGCCGGGCTTCTCCGATCAGGGAATAATCCGGCCGGAAATCGTGCCCCCATTGAGAAATGCAATGGGCTTCATCAACTGCCAAAAGCCCCACACGGATTTGCTTTAGAGCCTTGATCACAGCCGCACTGTTCAAACTTTCCGGCGACAGGAAAATGAACCTGTAGTCTGAGAGCCGGCTGAGCGCTTTTTGCTTTTCTTCGTAATCAAGAAAGCTATTCAAGGCGATCACATTTTTTTCTCCATTCATTTTCAGCTGGGCAACCTGGTCCTCCATCAGTGCGAGCAGCGGAGAAATAATAACAGCTGCTCCCTTTAGCAGGTACGCCGGCAGCTGATAGCAAAGTGATTTTCCGCCACCGGTCGGAAGCATGGCAACCACATCCCTGCCTGAGACAAGATCTCTGATAATTTCCTCCTGTCCTTCACGGAAGGAGGTATAGCCTGTATATTTTTTCAGGGCATGCTCAAGCTCCATCCCGGTCACTCCTTTACTGATGCCATGCACAGCCTGATTTGAAAATAAGAGTATTTGCTGCCAAAATGCTCTTTGATCTTCTTAAGCTGCCGCGAATCGATTTCCCTTATAGCGTGAGCAATTTCTGCTTGATCCTGCTCGCTAATGTAGGGCTTAAAATCGAATTCCGGATCGTGTGTGGCAATTTCTACGATATGGTCCTCGATTGTACTGCCTTTCAAATTCCGGACTCTTCCTGCTGTTTCCTTATCTAATCCCTGCTTTAAAAGCCTGCGGGTCTTTTCAGCCGTCAATGTAAGGGGCAGCGAGCCGGATTCCCGGACTGAAAGCCCCGATAGAAGCGGATATCGGGACGGTTCCAGCTCGTTCAGGAGACTATGGACGATGCTCCAGAAGCAAAGCTCTGTATAAACCGGATCCATTCCCCTTTTTTCTCCGAGCTGAACATAGGTTAAGCCGGCCCGTTCAGGTGAAGTGAGCCGGTAAACAAAAAGTTCTGCACCAGAGTCCCCGTAAGCGGACAGAAATTGATCCAGTTCCCTGTAAAGCTGACGGGAAAGATCCTGTTTGCTCATGCGCAGTTTGGACAGCATCCCCTTGACCCATTGCTGTGTATCTTCATCAGATGTTACAGGCATGAATCTTGAGCTGCTGGTGACCAAGTGGGTAACCGTCTGCACAAGCAGGGAAAGCCTGCTCCATGCAGACCGGGCCTCACTTCCATACTTCCACCCGTTCAGCCCGGCCGGGACCGGCATCCGTAAAGCCGCATCTTTGAGAATGGCTTTTCCCCGCTCCGTAAGTGTGCAATCCCTTCTAATCCATTGATGGTCTTCCAGATAGCGGCTGGCCGTGTCAATCGTTTCCCGGGATACATGCGGAAAAAGGGAAAAGAAGGAGGACACACCGAAAAGATTCATATCCTGAAGAGTCTGCGAAGTTTTTTTGCCGCGAAGCAGATGATACACGGCGGAAACAGATCTTTCTCCGTTGAATTTATCCAGGCACAGCAATGTAATGTATGAATATCCTGTAACAGTCACTCTCGCTCACCAGCTCTTTTTAAAAAGTCAGTCATCTATTGACTATTTTAGCAGAAATGAATCGGTCCGTGGATGTTTAAAGCCTGCAGGGGAGGGTACCGTAAATATAGAAAACGCGGTTGTGATAAGGATTCTCAATGTTTTTTGTTATTGAAAAGTTTATGCAACATCTATACAATAGGTATAAGTTAAGGACTTCACATCCATCGCGGTGGGCAGCCGATGCCGATTCGCTGCCGTCCTAAGAATGATCAGGAGGTATTCATTTATGGCTAAATACACAATTGTTGATAAAGACACTTGCATTGCTTGCGGTGCCTGCGGAGCTGCTGCACCGGATATTTATGATTATGATGACGAAGGAATTGCGTTTGTAACTTTGGACGAGAACCAGGGGATTGTTGAAATTCCTGAAGTCTTGGAAGAAGATATGATGGATGCCTATGAAGGCTGCCCTACTGATTCCATTAAGATTGCAGATGAACCGTTCGAGGGCGACGCCCTGAAATTCGAATAGACTGCAGCAAAATCCCCCCTGCCAGATGCAGGGGGGATTTTTTTGCATTCTTCTATAATCAGCTGGTCTGGACGGATTTTTGGTCAAACCATGCTTTCATTCTTATATAAACCATTGTAAACACGGCAGAGATGAGGAAGCCTTTTATCAAGTTAAACGGCAGAATTCCAATCACGATAAATTGATAAATTTCTGCAGCATTCATCTTCGGCATTCCCATCAGGTACGTGTATACAGGAAGAGCAACAAAATAGTTGAAGACAGACATGAGAACTGCCATGCTGAGCGTTCCGGCTGCCAAGCCAGCCATGAGGCCCTTTACAGTCTGTGTTCTTTTATAAATAAACCATGCAGGCAGGATCAGCAGCGCTGCCGCAATAAAGTTGGAAAGCTGATCAATCGGCACCCCTGTTCCGCTGCCCTGAAGAAAATAATGCAGGACATTTTTGAGTGCTTCAACTGTAAGAGCTGCACCCGGTCCAAACAGGATCAAAGCAGCAAGTGCCGGGATATCACTAAAATCAATTTTCAAAAATGCACTTCCCGGATATGGAATCTCAAGAAGCATTAGCAAAAATGCCATACTGCTCAATACTGCTGTTGTGACCGTTCTAGTCAATTTGTTCTGAATCATGCTGAATCTCTCCTTTTCTGATCTCTCTCTTGAAAAGAAGGGCTGCTGACGGCTGCAAAAAACCCCCTGCTTAATAAGCAGAGGGAGTCGATGTGCAATCCGAATAGACACTGTAAACCGAAGTTTTCAGCGCTGAGCCACCATCTTCTCCCATCCAGACTATACTGTCGGCTCTGGATTCGCACCAGATCCTGCCCATTACAGGCTCGCGGGCTTAGAGGATGAAACCTCATCACCGCCGGTAGGGAATTTCACCCTGCCCCGAAGAATGATCATATTTTATTTTGTATTCCCAGTAATTATATAGGGTTTAAATCTGTTTGTATAGAAAAATGTTTTGAAGGACACTTCTTCAACTTTTTTATAAAAGTAACCGCTTTCACACTTTACCGCACTGATTCATATTGTTAAACTATTCTCAATATCATAAATTATCGAATAACAATAGGCCGGAGGAGATCAAATGTTTAAAATACTTGTTTCAGATCCAATCAGCAGAGATGGACTAGAACCATTATTGGAAGCAGACAACATTGAAATCGTTCAGAAAAAGGCATCAGAAGAAGAAGACCTCACCCAATATGATGCTCTTTTTGTAAGAAGTGCCACGAAAGTGACAGCAGAGCTCATGAACCAGATGCCGAATCTTAAAATTATCGCGAGGGCCGGGGTTGGGGTTGATAATATTGATGTGGAACAGGCAACGAGAAAAGGCATTATCGTCATCAATGCCCCGGACGGGAATACAATATCCACTGCAGAGCACACATTCGCAATGATTGCTTCACTGGTACGCCACATCCCGCAGGCGAACATGTCGGTTAAAAACCGTGAATGGAAGCGCACTGCCTTTGTCGGCAGTGAGCTGTACGGTAAAACACTGGGAATCGTCGGCCTGGGGAGAATTGGTACAGAACTCGCTGGCCGCGCGAAAGCTTTCGGGATGAGAGTGGCTGTATTTGATCCCTTCTTGACGAAGGAGCGCTCTGAAAAAATCGGAGTTGAAAAACACAGTTTGGACGAACTGCTTTCTAGTGCAGATATCATTACCGTTCATACCCCGCTCACGAAAGAAACGAAAGGCATTCTGAATCACGAAACAATCGGCAGGACTAAAGAGGGTGTATACCTCGTAAACTGCGCCCGGGGCGGAATCATCGATGAAGAGGCACTTTGTACATATCTTGAGAACGGCCATGTACGCGGGGTCGCACTCGATGTTTTTGAAGTAGAACCACCTGAGCATACGCGTCTGCTTGAGTTTGAACAGGTCATTGCAACCCCCCACCTCGGTGCGTCAACGAAGGAAGCACAGCTGAATGTAGCCTATCAGGTATCTCAGGAAGTACTGCTGTTTGTACAGGGAAAACAGGTGACGACCTCCATTAACCTGCCGGCGATGTCCGAGGAAGCTTACCGGAAGGTGGCGCCGTATGACGGACTTGCCCAGCGTATCGGAACATTTCTTTCCCAGCTGATGAATGAACCGATCCGGAGCATTGAGGTTGAGTATGAAGGAAGCGCGGCGGAAATCGAAACGTCTTATGTCACGAAAAGCCTGATCGCCTCTTTCCTCAAGCAGCGCATGGATATCAATATCAATACAGTGAACGCCGGTGTATTGGCAAGGGAACGTGGTATTCAATTTATTGAAAAAGTATCGGACCGCCATTCAGGCTACTCCAGCAGTATGACGGTCACGATTAACGGCGAGCATTCTTCATCTGAAATTAAAGGAACGTTCATTCCCCATTTCGGTGAACGAATCATCTCCATTAATGGTTTTTCCATTGATTTTCATCCATCAGGCCATCTGCTGTTCGTCCAGCATACGGATGTTCCCGGTGTTATTGGAAATGTCGGAAAAATCCTTGGAGACCATGCAGTGAACATTGCCACCATGCAGGTGGGCCGCAAGGAAAAAGGCGGAGAGGCCATCATGATGCTCTCCTTTGATAAGCCGCTGGAAGAGACCACCCTCTCCAGCCTGAAGGGGCTTGAAGAAATCGTCACGATCAAAGCGATCGAATTGTAAATCAAAAGCAGCAATAAAAAAACAGGGAGACGCCGCAGTGTGCGTTTCCCTGTTTTTTATTGAATGATTTCGTTTTATGTACAGGATCCCCTGCTTATCCGATTGGCACCGGCGTCCTCTCACCCTTCGAGAACGTCATGATCGTTTCATACCCGGTCTTCTTCGCAAGGGCAACTGCCTGGTCATAATCCGCTCCTACATCCTGCGGCTGATGCGCATCTGATGACAGAACGATCGGTACTCCCTTGTCGAAGCAAAGCTTTAGCAGCCTTTCATCCGGATACAGTTTGTTTACCGGCTTACGCAATCCGGCCGTGCTGATTTCTACGCATGTTTTACTCCGGGAGAGCGCCTCGGCAGCCCGTTCAAATTGCTGCATCAGAAATTCTTCATCTTCAGGAATGTAGTTAAAAATTTTCACAAGATCCAGGTGCCCGATTATATCAAACAGATTGGATTCCGCAAGCGTAACTACCTGGTCGTAATATTTCGTGTATGTATCATGCAGATCCCGTTTGTCCCATTCATGGATGTATTCCTTTAAGTCTATCCCGAAATCCTCCACCCAATGAATCGAGCCAATCACATAATCAAAATCATAGCTTTTAATAAACTGTTCCATTTCCCGGTGTTTTCCGGGTGTATAATCCATCTCAATCGACATTTTTACATCGATTCCTTCACTCCACGCCTTCTGGAACAGAGCTGTATAATCCTTCATATCATAAAACCGTCTTTCCTCCACCCAGGGGTTGCTCAGGATATCGGCTGTCTGATAGAAATGATACGCGTGCTCAGAAATGCCAAAATGATCAATGTTCTTCCGTCTTGCTTCGTCCGTAAAACGCTTCAGGTACTCCAGAGTCAATGTACCGCGTTCCAAGTGGTTATGATAATCCGTCAGCATGTCACTTCCTCCTTTTCTACACTTTACCATATTAAAGAGAAAGAGTGTATGGAAGAAGCAGATTTTTCAGGCTATTCCCCTGTATCCTCTGCTTCCACCTGGACGGGATTCGCTCCGTAAGGTACTTTAACAGGCTTTGTGACATCCATTGTTCCGACCTTTTCCAGGTTAAGCCCTTTAAAAGAGACGGATTCGTAATTAAATTCCTTAGCTGTAAGCAGCAGTGCTTCCAGCATAAATATCGTCTGCTCATTGTTTCCCAATTCATTTTCGGTAAAAGTAAGAATAAGTTCACTCTGCTGTTCGTCAATGGATGAAACTGCAGCCTGCTCTGCCATGACTGTTTTCATCGTTTCATTTTTATCTTTCGTCATATTGCTGTATGCCTCTTTAAACGTCTCATAGGATTCGTTGGATTCTGCAAAAAGCGGAGCAGAGGAGCCTTCAGCCGCATATTTGTAGATGGCTTTTTTGTTGGAAGCCTGTAAATCCAGCGAACGAGCGCTGCCGAGCGGACCGAGATCGATTTCCGGCTTTTCCCCTGTAAAGAGATCGGCTTTGCTGTATCCTTTTCCGCCAAAGGATTCTTTTACGATTTCAGCAAACATTGCCTCTGAAGAAGTGGAGATGGTTCTGCCCTCATCTATATGAATTTCAATAGCCTCTTTGTTTTCTGAGGCACGGATATCCGTATCCTGCAAAAAGCTCACTAAACCGAGCTTACTCTCATCGAAAGAAGCAATCAGTTCATTATACTGGTCTGCCTTTAAAGGCTCACTGCCGGAAATCAGCGTGACCGGGATCGTGTAGTTGACCGATTGATCCATGTAGGCTACAGTGAGTGACCGGTTTTTTTCCTGTTCGGTGTCTGCTGCCAAAAAGGAGACATTTACTTCTGGAGGAGCGGGAGGTTCCTGCTGTTCCGTTTTCCTTTCAGGTGATGCCGGCTGATCAGGTACTGCTTTATCTTCTGCTTTATCTTCTGCTTTTCCTTCTGGTGCACCTTCTGCTTCTTTACGCTCCGGTCCGGGTTCGGTTTGTTCCGTATCCGCTTCCCGGCTGGAATCCTGTTCACTGGACACACTGCTTTCTTCTTTGGCTCCCCCGGAGCCGCTCCCTCCCCCGGCTAAGGGAGCAGACTTATCTGCCTGAAAGGGAAACATGAGAAAAAGGAGAAACAAAGCAGCAGCGCTTGCCAGGACCGGACCGAACCAAATTCTCTTCGCCCGGCGCCGCCGCTCTGCCGGGATTTTTCTAAAGATTTCCTGCGGGGAGCGTTTGTCTTTAATTTCTGGAAGATTGTAAAGCATTTCTTCGATCTGTTTGTCGTTAAACCCTGATTTTTTCATGGATTGCTCCCTCCTTCTCGCCGAGATGAGCCATGCTCTTTTTTAATGCTTTAATCGCCCGGTGCTGGGTGGTTTTCACTTTACTCTCCGACCATGTAAGCGCTTCAGAAGTTTCCTGGATCGACAGACCTTGTATGTATCGCAAAATAATAACGGTACGCTGGTCAATGGTACAGGCATCCAAGGCCTCATAAATCCATTGGATCTGCTCATTTTGCAGTGCAATTTCATCCGGGAGAGGAGAATGGTCTCTCACCTGATTCTGATCCCAGTCGAACCGCTCGACGAGCCGCTGGCGGATGGTTTTCTGTTTACGGAACCAATCGATCGCCACATGTCTGGCTATTGAAAACAGCCACGTCTTTTCTGAGCTTCTGCCTTCGAACTTATCATAGGATTTCAGGACGCGAATGTAGACTTCCTGTACAAGATCCTCTGCCTGTCCGCGGTCTTTTACCATATAAAATAGAAATTGAAACAAGTCCTGGTGATACTTTTCATATATTTTATGAAAGGCTTCTTCCACGGAAACCCCTCCGTTCATCATTTTAGTCGCATAATTGCATTAAAGGTTACAGGTCCTGGAAAAATTGAGGCAGCCTGTTTAAAATTATACCTTTTGTGCATAAAAAAAAGGAAGGTGCTTCCTTCCTTTTTCACAAAAATTTACGAATCTTTATTTTTTCTCCCAAAAACAATCGCACTTCTTTCATATTCCACATCTTTCATGCCGGCTCTGAAATTGATCACGCGGGCAGCAGCAAAAAAATAATCTGAGAGCCGGTTCACGTACTTCAAAACGTGCAGATTGATCTCTTCATGCTTGTTCAAGGTCACAATTCGGCGTTCTGCTCTTCTGGCAACCGTTCTTGCCAGGTGAATAGCAGCGGCAGCCTGTGTTCCGCCGGGAAGAATAAACCGTTCAAGCGGAGGAGCCTCTTTGACATGAGCATCGATCCGCTCTTCAAGAAATTCCACCATCCCCGCATTTGTTTTATCCTTCCGCTTATCTGCACTGAGCACCGACGCAAGATCTCCGCCGCAGTCAAATAATTCATGCTGGATTTTTTCCAGTTCCCTGAAAAGATCTTCATACAGTTCTCCTTGAAGCAAAGCCATCGCCTGCCCGACTACAGCATTGAGTTCATCAAGGGTGCCGTAAGCTTCTACCCTGATATCATCCTTGTCCACACGTCCACCGATAAGGCTCGTCTGGCCTTTATCACCGGTTCTCGTATATAAATTCATTGTTCCCCATCCTCTCTATTTTCCATTTCAGGCAGATAAACTGTGAATGTGGTCCCCTCATGCATTTTACTGTGCACAGTGATGGAACCATGATGCGCTTCTACAATATTCCTGGCAATGGCAAGGCCCAAGCCTGTACCCGATCTTCCCCTTGTTCTTGCTTTGTCGGCCTTGTAAAACCTCTCAAAAACAAATGGCAGATCTTCCTCCGGTATCCCAAGGCCCGTGTCCTGTACATCGATGCGGAGCCCTTCATCTGCCAGACTGACTTTAAGCAGGACGGTCCCGTTTTCACCGGTGTGCCGGATCGCATTGTCAACCAGATTCGTTAAAACCTGCTCAACTTTATCCGGATCCAGCCAAAAGAATTCTTTCGTGAGCCGGATGTCCGTTTTCAGTTCGATCGCTTTTTCCCTGGCCATGCCCTGAAACTTCCGGGCTATTTTTTCTGCCAGTTCAGGAATAAGGACCTCTTCATACATCAAAGTGGTATGCCCGGCCTCCATCCTTGCCAAGTCGAGAAGCTCGTTTACAAGCCTCCCCATCCTTAATGATTCTTCATAAATGACCTTTGAAATCTCTTTTTTCTCTTCATCCGTACTGGCAATATCATCTACGATCGCTTCACTGTAGCCCTGCAGGAGAGCGATAGGGGTACGGAGTTCATGGGAAACATTGGCGATAAAGTCTTTTCTCAGCTTATCGTGGCGCCGTTCCTCGGTCATATCCCGGAGTACCGCTACGGCGCCCCGAACATAATCCTGATCATACAATGGACTCATGACCATCACCCATGTCCGTCCCTGAAGGGTCAGCTCGATAATCTGTTCCTTCTCTGCATGGACCACTCTCCGGAAAAGCTCTTGTGCTTCTGGAGGGAGCTCCTCTCCTGCCTTGATCTCCATCTCCTTTTCGTAATACCAGGCCTGCAGGAAACGTTCTGCAGGAGGATTGGTCACAAGTATCGCTCCATCTACGTTAAGCGTTATGACACCGTCCGCCATACTGCTCAAAATGCTGGTCAAATGCTCTTTTTCCTGATTCAGCGCATTAATGTTGTATTTCAGCTGTCTGCCCATCTGATTAAAGGCTGCTGCCAGTTCCCCGATCTCATCACCTGTAAGAATCGGCACTTTTTTATCAAACTTTCCTTTAGTGAGTTCGAGAGCTGCCTCCCTCATTTTCCGCAAAGGATAGGTAATGCGGGTTGAAAGAAAGAATGCGAACACTGTCGTCAAAATCAAGCCGACTGCTGCACCGATAAAAGTATACCGGGTTGTGCTGCCAGTGGCTTCCCTGATCGAGGAAAGAGATTTAGAGACGAACACCGCTCCATTTTTTCCTTCAGTGAGCCGGTAAGGCACTCCCTGCAGAAGAACCTTTTCTTCCCCGAACTCAGCATTCTCATCTGCTGTTATCGTTTTAATGGCTTCCCCTGATCCCTCAAGGACTCTTGAAAGCTCCGGATCTTTCTTAATGGTATCGAGAGAAATGTACGGCTGTTTAGAAGTTCCTTTTTCTGATGAATACCAGGTTTTCCCATTCTCATCTACAATCATGATCCCTGTTTCCTCATCCGACAGTTCAAGGGCAATTGATTTTGCGAGGGCAGGTGAATCTTTTACATCCTCATGGTTTTTCAAGATGCTCGATATTTTACCCGCGAATTGGGACAGCTCGATCTCCGTCTGGTTGGTTTGATAATTCTCGATAAATTCAAACCAAAGGATGGTCAATACGAGCAAAACAAAGGCTACGAGCAGGAGGATGGTTCCCCAGAGCTTGCCTACTACACTCCGCCAAAGCTTCATTCATTGCCGACCTCAAATTTATACCCGACTCCCCACACGGTTACGATCATTTTCGCTGCTTCCTGCGAAACTTTATTCAGCTTTTCGCGAAGTCTTTTCACGTGTGTATCCACCGTCCGCAAATCTCCAAAAAATTCATATTGCCATACTTCCTTCAGCAGCTGTTCCCGGTCATACACTTTATCCGGCGTTTTTGCCAGGAAGTACAGAAGCTCGTATTCTTTAGGAGTCAGACTGACCTCTTTTCCATCGGCTGTCACCCTGTGTGCATCATGATCGATTGTCAAATGGGCAAAAACGATCACATTTTTAGCTTTCGTTTCGGTTTTCAGGAAGCTTGTCGATGAAGAACGGCGCAGCAAAGCCTTTACCCTCAGAACGACTTCCCTCGGGCTGAAAGGCTTGATGATGTAATCATCTGTCCCGACTTCGAATCCCTGTACCCTGTTCGCTTCTTCCCCTTTAGCTGTGAGCATGATAACAGGCGTTGCTTTCTTCTCGCGGAGTCTCCGGCAGACCTCCACTCCATCGATGCCAGGCATCATCAAGTCAAGCAGGATCACTTCATAATCGTTGAGTAAAGCGAGCTCCAGGGCCTCATCCCCGTTTTCCGCTTCTTCTGTGGTGTACCCTTCTCTCTCCAAATACATTTTTAAAAGTCTTCTGATCCGGTCCTCATCATCCACAATTAAAATTCTTCCGTTTACCATTTCTTCCATTTTCGATTCCTCCCTGGTTAAAAGTTCGGTTATGTATACGTCCATCATACTAATTTACTTGCCGCTTCTGCAATAAACAGCGTGTCCAAAGGAAAAGAGGCCGGTACCAGCCCTGCCCCCTTTTATATATGATTATGATGTTAACACTAAACTACGCATAAGAATGAAGACCCGCGATGACCATGTTGACAAAAATCAGGTTGAACATTATGATCGCAAAACCGATGACTGCGAGCCATGCGGATTTTTCGCCATGCCATCCTTTTGAGAGTCGGAGATGGAGGTATGCCGCATAAAACAGCCAGGTAATAAGTGCCCAGACCTCTTTGGGATCCCAACCCCAAAAGCGGTTCCAGGCAATCTGCGCCCATATCATGGCAAAAATCAGGGCACCAAGCGTAAAAATCGGAAAGCCGATCGTCACAGACCGGTAGCCGATTTCATCCGTCAGATCCAGGTTCACCTTTTTAGTAAGCGGCTGAAGGACTGCCGCCACTCTTTTCCGTGCGATGAGACGGAACAGCACATACAGAATAGTTCCAGATATAACTGACCAGAGCACCGTGTTGAACTTGCTTCCATCGACAATAGCCGGCAGAGAGAACAGCGGTTTCATTGCTCCGTCTGTCATCAGCTTCCAATCATGCGGACCCGCTAGAGCAGGCAGATGATAAACCATGGACGCTTCTTTTCCTCGTTTATCCACCCAGGAAAATTCCGTCTCAAAGTTTGCAAGTCTGAAACCGGTCGTAATAAGAATGTATCCTACCGTTAAAATCAGGACAAACATGATCACTTCAAGCCAGAAGGTCTTTTTTGAAGGCTCGGACTGGTCAATATTCCTTACAAGGTATACGAGCCCGGCAATAAAGCTGATTGCAAGAATCGCCTGCCCAAGCGCAGCGGTTGTCACGTGAATATAAAGCCACTCACTCTGCAGGGCAGGGATCAACGGAGTGACATATCTTGGAAACATACTTCCATAAGCGATGATCAGAAGCACGACCGGCAGTGTAAAAAGCCCGATAATGGATACTTTATACATAAAATAAATAATGATAAATGCCAATACCATCATCATTCCAAAAAAGGTCGTAAACTCATACATGTTGCTGACAGGCGCGTGTCCTGAAGCAATCCAGCGTGTTATGAAAAAGCCAAGCTGTGCAGTGAACCCTGCGATTGTCACAGCTACCGCAGATTTTGCCCACCTGTTCGGACCAGCCGTTTTCTGGCGCTTGTCAGGGATGGATCCTCCGAATAAAAAAACGGCTGCCAAATACAAAATGAAAGCTGCATTAAGCAGCCCGCTGCTAATTTCCGCCAACTCCTACCCCTCCGGTCTGCATCTCGCTATTTTTTTGATCCCAAGGTGCCGGGAAGGATGTTCCCTCAACTGCATCCTCAACTTCCTTCTTTAAAGTAAACCAGTTCTTGTTTGTGTGCGCAGCAATATAAACCATGCCATTTTCCCGTTTCAGCCAGATTCTTCTGTGGTTCCAGTACATTCCCTGGCACACACCAATCATAAAAATCAATCCGCCGAGCGCAAGGATCCACAGCGTCAAATCTTTTTTCACAGATAGGAGAGACTGACTGACGGTTTCAACACCTGCAAATTTCATAGCCAGTTTGTTCTCGCCATTCGGCTCCAGGTTCATCTGAATTCCTACAAAACTCGTTTCCCCTTCAGGGTTGCCGGGCGACTTCATATTGAACACAAATGCCGGGTTGTTGGGAGCCCGCGATTTCGTATCAGGCCTGCCGTCTTCATTCATATAAAAATCCGGCAGGTAGCTTAAAATCGATACGTTATATCCTTCTCCCAAATCATACTCCGTTTCCGGCTCATCGAGGTTGACGGTAATCGGACCCATCGTTTTACCGGTTTCTTTAACGAGCAAATTAAACTTCAGCTCTTTCATGGCACCTGTGGAATAACTGTTCTGATACACACCGAAAGCCCCGAAGTGAAGCGGCTGGTTAACCTTGATTGAATCACGCTTTATTTCCTTCAGTTCAGGTTCTTCTCCAGGCAGGGACTGACCGTTTCTCTGATAGAGGACTACATCCGTCTGGAAATTTTTCGCCACATTTCCTTCACCGGCTTCACTGATCGCCTCTTTAAACACTTCTTTTTCGCTGCCGGATTCATACGATTCAACGATGAATCTCTCGTTTTTCAAAAAGTATTCGCCGCCCGTTCCCGGTATGGCGGATAGCTGCCCCTCTTTCAGCCATACCGTCTCATCCACATGCATCCCCGGCACAAATCTCAGCATGGCACCGATCAATACAATAATCAGCCCGACATGGTTAACGTAAGGACCCCATCTTGAAAACCGCCCTTTTTCAGCGAAAAGATTGCCGTCTTCTGTAAACACTTTGTATCTTTTTTTCTCGAGCCGCTGCTTCACTGTGTCCAGGCTGCTGTCTTTTTCCATCACTCTCTCACCGAACAGGCGCTGGCGCTTCATAAATCCTGTGTTTTTCGTAATGCCCTGCACATTAAGAGCCCTGTAGAGGGGAACCACCCTGTCCAGACTGGCTACGACAAGCGAGATCCCAAGTGCGGCCACGAGGGAAATATACCACCATGACCCGTACAGGTCATGAAACCCAAGCTGGTAATAAATCTCTCCCGGCACCCCGAATTCATCCTGATAATAGTCTTCAGGCAACACATTGGACGGTATATACTCCACCTGTGTAAAAATGGTTCCTACAGCTGAAGCTCCAAGCACCAGAACGATCAGCCAGATGCCCACTTTTACGGACGAAAAAAAATTCCAGACCTTATCGACCCACGTTTTCTGATACGTCTGTGATCTTCTGGCACTTCCATCATACCTCATATCCAGCAAGGGCCCTGAATGAGTGACCGGATTCTCATATTCCGCCAGCTGCTTGCCGCACGATTCGCAAAGCAGGGTTCCCGGAGGATTAACGTGTCCGCACTCGCATTTTACTTCTTCCATGCGCATGACTCCCTGTCTAAGGTTTAATTGATTCCATCATATCCCGTATATTCCGTTCAGTCAGCTGCCCTTTCACGATATCGGTAACCTTCCCGCTGCTGTCGATCAGATAGGTTGTAGGAAGCGGCTTAACCCCGTATTGGTCCAGAATCTGCCGGTCCTTATCGATGCCGATCGGAAACGATAGTCCATACTGCTTCGCAAAGCTTGAAACCGCAATATCCGACTCAGCAATGTTCACCGCAATAATTTCAACGCCTTGCTCTTTATAGTAGGAATATTGATTATCCATATACGGCATTTCTTTCTTGCATGGCTCGCACCATGTTCCCCAAAAATTCAGCAGTACACCCTTTCCTTTCAATTCTGACAGCTGAAGCCGTTCTCCCTTCAGATCCGTCAAAACAAAATCCGGAGCCGCACTCCCTACCTTCACTCTCTCCCGGTCCGCAAAAAAATTCGAATAGAGCGTATACGCCAGTGCCGCCGCAAGCACAAGAAGAATACTGCTCCTCAAAACAAGCCGCCTTCTTTTCCTCATATAAACTCCCCTGCTATGTATCTATTTCCTATTATTATATCACTACGAAAACGCTCCCAAAATCTTTTATTTGAAGGTTATGTGAAAAAAAGAAAAGCAGAGGGCGCTCGCTCATGCCGACTGGCACATTGGAGCACCCGACCGAGAGGGGTTTTTAATGGAAGTTCTGCTAAGGGCGCGGCGTCCTGCTGCAACGCAGAACTGACCCGCATCGTGCGGGCCCTCGACCGAGGGTGTGAAATGGGCCTGCGGCATAGCGCCCGGAGCTGGACAAAACTAGTGCGGAGACGGCTCAGATAAGGAAGTTCTGCTAAGGGCGCGACGTCCTGTCGCAACGCAGTACTGACCTGCATCGTGCAGGCCTCTGAAGGACGGTGGAGCTCTCGACCGAGGGGCGCTTTTTGCCCCGACCGAGAGAGCGAAGCGGCCGAAGAGCTAGCCGCCGGAGCCGGATGATGAGAAAAGCGGAGGGCGCTTCCAGTAAAGAAGTTCTGCTAAAGGCGCGGCATCCTGCCGCAACACAGAACTGACCCGCATCGTGCGGGCCTCCGACTGGCACATTGGAGCACCCGACCGAGAGGGGTTTTTAATGGAAGTTCTGCTAAGGGCGCGGCGTCCTGCCGCAACGCAGAACTGACCTGCATCGTGCGGGCCCTCGACCGAGTGTGTGAAATGGGCCTGCGGCATAGCGCCCGGAGCTGGACAAAACTAGTGCGGAGGCGGCTCAGATAAGGAAGTTCTGCTAAGGGCGCGACGTCCTGTCGCAACGCAGAACTGACCTGCATCGTGCAGGCCTCCGACCGAGAGGCATTTTAATGATGTTCTGCTAAGGGCGCGGCGTCCTGCCGCAGCTAAAAGCTGACATGCACCATGCAGGCCGATAAATAGAAAAAAAGAAATAAAACGGGGCTTTTCCAGGCTCCAAAGAGACATAAAATCAGTAAAGTTTAAATTTATGAAACAATGAATATTGAAAAGTCTTCGTATACTACAATAGCTTGCATGCCAGCAGCTTTATATCTCCGAAAAGAATGATTTATCTTCGAAAAAAATTTTTTATTTTCGAAATTTAGATTTTATCTTCGAAAGATAGGATATATCTCCGAAAATTTAGGTTTATCGATTATTCGCCTTCATTCGTCATTTTTTGCAGAAAAGAAGGCTTGTCTGTAGCTACTTGCTAAACTTACTGAATGATGTACACCCAGAAAACTCCTGCCAGTACAATTCTATAAATGGCGAAGGGAATCAAGCCCGCTTTTTTCAAGATGTTTAAGAAGGTAAGAACCGCGGCCATCGCTACGACGAATGCGGTCACGAAGCCTGCGGCGAACAATGGAATATCAGCCGCCTGCAGCACATTCAGGTTCTTGATCAGATCGAGTGATGCTGCACCAGCCATCAACGGGACGGCAATTAAAAAAGAAAATTCCGAGGCGGTTTTATAATCGGCCCTTGCGAGAAGGCCGCCTGAGATGGTGGAGCCGGCTCTTGAAAACCCCGGCCATACGGCCAGACATTGGAAGACCCCAATCGTCAGTGCCTGTTTGTACGTTAGTTCATCCAAAGTTGTGGCTTTCGGTTTCTTTTTCAGTTTTTCTGCTGCGATCATCAATACGGCACCGGCAATCAGTCCGGCCACCACATAGCTCCAGTGAAACATGGATTTAATGGTGCCGTAAAAAATCGCCCCAACAGCTACAGCAGGGAGAATCCCCAGTACAACATGAAGAGCATTAAACTTTTTTTCTTTTTTTATCAGGGGCTTCAGGTTAAACATAGACAGCAGCCTCCGCCAATAAAGGACAGCGATCGCCAGAATGGCCCCAAACTGGATGAACACTTCAAAGACCGGTTCGCGGGGATCCTCGCTGAAGCCGATGATTTCAGCTGTTAAAATAAGATGCCCTGTTGACGAAATAGGAAGAAATTCTGCAAGTCCTTCAATTAGTCCCATTATGATTCCGATAAGAATATCATTCATTTCCTGCACCTCATTTAATTTTTCCAGAATAATCCTCCCTTGCTAGTTATACAGGAAATAAACTCCAGCTTCAATACTGCAGAGGATTTTTTCAAAAAAAAGAAACGCCATCTGCGTTTCTCTGTTTTCCTGCTATATGAATTAGTACCTCTCGGAACCTACTTTACCGGTTTCCGCAAGTGCCCGCAGCTGTTTTACTTCATGCGGGCTGAGCTCTCTGGAGTCACCGGTGCCGAGTCCTCTCAGATCAAGAAAAGCGTAGGTCTCTCTTTTCAGCTTCAGGACCGGATAGCCCATCGCTTCAAACATGCGTCTTACCTGGCGGTTCCGGCCTTCATGGATGGTCAGTTCTACGATGCTTGTGTTTTTCTTTTTATCAAGGGACAGCAGTTTTGCTTTTGCAGGTGCTGTCGTGCCGTCCTCGAGCTTCACACCTTTTTCCAGTGTGCGCAGAATGCCCTTGTGCGGGATGCCCTTTACTTTTGCAACATACGTTTTGTTAATTTCGTATTTTGGGTGCATCAGCAGGTTGGCGAATTCGCCGTCATTTGTCATCAGAATCAATCCGGATGTATCATAGTCCAGCCTTCCGACAGGATAGATGCGCTCCTTAAATTCCGGGAAGAAGTCTCTGACTGTTTTTCTGTTTTTATCATCCTGTGCTGCAGATATGACACCTCTTGGCTTATATAATAAAAGATAAACCGGTACTTCCTTCTCTAAAGGAACCCCGTTTACTTCAACCTTGTCATTTCCGGATACTTTTACCCCGAGTTCTCTCACGGTTTTTCCATTTACTGTTACTCTTCCATCTAAAATCAGCTGCTCGGCATTCCTTCTGGAGGCAATGCCTGCGTGCGCAATTACTTTTTGCAATCGTTCCATGCTCTTCACCTCTTTGTACATCTTACTTGTTTCCATCCCATTAAACAAGCTTGCAAAAAAGAAAACCTGTGCAGACAGGTTTTCGGCAGTGGTTTATGAAAATAGGATCGAAACGACGACAATGGATGCTGCTACTCCGATCAGGTCCGCAAGCAGGCCGACTTTTAGTGCATCTCCCATTTTCCTGATCCCGACAGCGCCAAAGTAGACGGTCAGGATATAGAGGGTCGTATCTGTACTTCCCTGCATCACGGCAGCAAGCCTTCCTATAAACGAGTCAGGGCCGTTGCTGGCGATCAAATCAGTGGTCAGCCCGAGGGCCGCTGTACCGGAAATCGGCCGGATAAAAGCAAGCGGTACGATATCGGAGGGAACGCCGATTAACGAAAGAGCAGGCTTAAGCATATCCAGAAGGAATTCCATTGCGCCCGAAGCCCTGAAAATGGTGATGGCTACAAGCATTCCTACAAGGTAAGGAATGATGGAGAACGAAATCTCGATCCCCTCCTTCCCCCCTTCCACAAAGGCTTCATAAGTCTGAACTTTCCTGACTGTGCCCGCTATGAGAATCAGGGCAATGATCAGAGGAATTAGCCAGAGCGACAAGAGACTGATCCACTCCATCAGGCTTCACCCTTCCGCTTTCTTCTATAATAAAACCATCTGTCAATCAGCAATGCCCCTATAGCAGAGATGATGGTCGCGATCAGCGTAGGCATGACAATATCGGCCGGGTTTGATGATCCGTAGGAGATCCTGACTGCAATGACTGTTGTTGGAATGAGGGTGATGCTTGAGGT
Source organism: Metabacillus mangrovi (assembly GCF_009711125.1). GTDB lineage: Bacteria > Bacillota > Bacilli > Bacillales > Bacillaceae > Metabacillus_B > Metabacillus_B mangrovi. The sequence continues at coordinate 435,222 of NZ_WMIB01000001.1, forward strand.
GTTGACGGCCAAAAAGGTAATCATGGACCGGCTGGCCGAATCCTTTCCCCCGTTCAGTTTTTTCAGCTCCTCCATCGCTTTAATTCCAAGAGGCGTTGCTGCATTCCCGAGTCCGAAGAGGTTGGCCATCGTATTCGAGAGGATGTACCCCATTGCAGGGTGATCCGGCGGCACTTCTGGGAAGATTCTCTTCACAGCAGGCCGGCACAGCTTTCCGAGAGCTTCAAGCAATCCTGCTTTTTCGGCGATCTTCATCAGCCCGAGCCAGAAAACGAGCACGCTGATCAAACCGAACGAGATCGTAACCGCATCCTTTGCCCCTTTAAATATCGCAGCATTCACCTGATCGATTGTGCCGTTGAATAAGGCGAATACAATGCCGATCACGATCATTGCCACCCAGATGTAATTAACCATCTGTATTTGCTCCAGACAGAGCAAAAAACATTTTTCTTAGTGAATCCCAAATGGACGCTTGCGGCTTTTTTACATTCCCGTTTTCATAATAAACCGGAACGTCCAGAATCTGCTCTTCAGCTGCAAATACCTTCAGCTGCCCGACGACTTGCGGAATTTTTTTGGCATCCTTCCAGCTCTTTAGCGGCTTTTGAAGAGTAACTTCTGTTTTCAGGGAATTTTTCTCGTCTTCTGTCAGAGGATAAAATACATCCCTTTGAATAAATGCTTTGCCTTTGTAAAAAGGATCCCCGAGAGAGCTTAACTCTCCCTTAGGCTTTATTTTAAACAAATCATAATGATCAAACCCATAGTTATACATTCCAATGTGATCGTTCCAATCATCTCCGGCATTGATTGTTACCGCGATCAAATCCAGACCGTCCCTGGATGCTGTTGTAACAAGTGTTCTTTTCGCTCTTTTTGTGTAGCCTGTTTTTCCGCCAGTACAGTAGGGATACAGCGCAGTCAGAAGTTTATTCTTATTCTTCCAGACGCGGTCCCACTTCTCAGAAGGATTGGGCGATTTATGTACCTCTGTACCGGATATCTCTTTAAATTCATCATTATGCATCGCATACTTCATGAGGTGCGCCATATCGTAGGCAGTAGAATAATGATTTTCGTGATCATCTAATCCGTGCGGGTTGGCAAACTCTGTCCCGCTCATCCCGATTTCTTCCGCTTTTTGGTTCATCTTTATTACGAAGCCTTCAAGACTCCCGCCTACATGCTCGGCAATCGCTACAGCAGCATCATTTCCGGAGCGGAGCATCAGGCCATAGACGAGCTCCCGCAGCTTGATTTTTTCTCCTGCCTGAAGGTAGATGGAGGACCCCTCTGTGTAGACCGCCCGTGAGCTTACGGTGACTTCTTCATCCATCTTTCCTGATTCAATGGCCAGGATCGCCGTCATGATCTTTGTGATACTCGCAATTCTTAATTTTTCATGTTCATTCTTTGATAGCAAAACCCTTCCGGTCGACTGTTCTATTAAAATCGCACTTTTCGCGCTGACGGCTGCTTCCTTTGAAACTTCGGCCTTTGCAGCTGCCGGGATCAGCAGGGCAAGTATCACTCCGGCTGCCAGTAGTCTTTTAATTGCTTTCATCCGCCTCCACGTCCCTTGTCCATATTTGTACAAGTGTATGCCGGGCAAAATCAAATATGCCAGAGCGCTATATCGGAAAATGGAAACAGAATCCTGCTTACAAACAAAAAAATAGAACCACTGGTATGAACTGAGAGGCTGAAGAAGAGGGAAAGCACGATCCGCTTTGATAGAAAAAGGGATTAGGAACGGATAAGCTGCCGGGTTAAGGGCGGCGCCGGAAGCCATCGGACAAAAAAAAACCCCTGCACCGGCAGGGATTTCTTTTATCTGGACTGCATCATTTTCGTCCTGTAGTCTGTTTCATAATATTCCAATTCTTCCCTCATCTGCTGGAATCGGCTTTCCAGATTGGCTACGAGACTGGACGCCGAAACGGGCACCTGCTGGCGGAATTTGATCGAGTTCTTCCCCGTGTAGGCTGAACGGCTGTCCTCATACCAGACATCATGTTTAGGCTGGAAAAATTCTTCTACACACTGATGATAGACTCTGTACAGAATTTTTTCCGCTGCGGCTTTTCTGAACGGCTCGGTTTGTGTGATGATGGTGCAGGCTTCAAGGCCTTCCTCGCAAAACACGGTAAGCCGGCGGAAGTTGCTCAGCAGTTCTTCGAAGAATTGCCGGTCTCCCGCTTCTTCCTCAAGCATGGATTGAATGGTAACGGCATTCAGGTACACAGTCAGATCTGCTACTGCCGAACTCAAGAATTCGGCTGTTTGTTCGGTTTGTACTTTCACCATTGAATTACCCAATTGATCCACTTCCTCTCAGAGCAATCATTTGAAGGGCGGCTCTTGTTTAAGTTTGTTTTCATCGTCCCTTTTCATACGGCACATTCTCTGTATGTATTCCCCGTTATGAAGGTTCTTTCAATTTAATAGTACCATATTTTCAGAAAATTTGATTCTTATTTTGCTTCTTCTATTGTCTGGCTGAACTTTTCAAAAAAGAGATCCGCTTCCTCCTGGACAGGCTCTTCACCGCCATCCGGAAGCGGAGGCAGATCATCCAGAGATTTCAGACCGAAATGTTCCAAAAACTCATCGGTTGTACCATATAAAATCGCTCTTCCCGTCCCTTCAGCTCTTCCGACTTCTTTAATCAGTGCTTTTGAGACGAGGGTCTGAAGCGGGCGTTCGGTTTTAACGCCTCTTATTTCTTCAATTTCAAGCCTTGTGAGAGGCTGTCTGTAGGCAATAATCGCCAGTGTTTCAAGGGCGGCCTGTGAAAGGGATTGATTCCCCGGTGATTCTACCAGTTTTTTGAGATAAGGGGCGTGCTCTTTTTTAGTAGTCAGCTGGTAAACGCCTGCGACCTCGGTCATGACAATTCCGCGGTCCTGGTGCTGGTAGCCCGCTTCCAAGTCACTGAGTATGTACCGGACTGTATGTTCCTCGGCTTCCAGGGCATTCATGAGCTGCTTTAAAGAAAGCCCCTCGTCGCCTGCAGCAAACAGCAGTGCTTCTGTGATGGACTTCCACTTGATGATTTCTGTCAATTGCTTTTTCCACTCCCTGTTATATATAAATCCTGAAAATTGCCTTCCTGCTGGATTGTTATTTTCTGTGATTTCATCAATTCCAGAACGGCGAGGAATGTAACGACGAGATATTCCTTTGAGGCTTCAGGAAAAAGATCCGTAAAGTTGCAGCGGCCGGTCCGGGATGCCAGATCTGCCAATATTTCATTCATTCTCTTTTCAATCGGGATCTCCTGGCGGGCAATTTTTGTCTGCAGCGGCTTTTGAAGCTTCTTTCTTCTCATTACCTTCTGAAATGCGCTGAGCATATCGTAAACCGAAATATCGAGCGGTGCTTTGTCAGGCATAGGCTCCTGTGCATACTCACTCAAATCACTCGGCGCTTTTGTATACACGAGTGCCCTCTCTTCTTCACGGGTTTTCAGCTCTCCTGCCGCTTCTTTGTACCTGCGGTAATCAATGAGCCTTCTCATCAGCTCATCACGCGGATCTTCCTCCTGCTCCAGGTTCAGTTCCTCATCAAAAAGCTCTTCCTCCTGCTTCGGAAGCAGCATTTTGCTTTTGATGGAAAGCAGAGTCGCTGCCATGACAAGGTACTCTGATGCCACATCGAGCTGCAGTTCCTTCATTGTATGAATATACAAAAGGTATTGCTCGGTAATCTGGGACACCGGGATATCATATATGTCAATTTCCAATCGGTTAATTAAGTGCAGAAGCAGGTCAAGCGGACCTTCAAATGCATCTATCTTCACTTGATATTCCAAACGTAAACTCACCAACATCCTTCTTTAAACTGGGCTATCCTTTAGTATAGAACAATGTGAACGGGAGTCCAATACAATTTTGCCTCACCGGCAGAAGGATTTTTTCCGGAAACCGGGCGGATGCCCAGACAAATGAGGCTGTTGCACATATGATACGAATGAAAACAGCATGATTTTGAAGGAGGGCAATCAAATGGGTGATGGTGGTTTCGGATACGGCGGAGGCTTTGCTCTGATCGTTGTACTTTTCATTTTGCTGATTATTGTCGGAGCAGCTTGGCTCTACTAAGAAAAGCCGGAAAGCGCCATACAGGGCGCTTTCTTTTTTATGAAGGCTCTTGTTCAGAAGACCTCTGTCGAACTTAGCTGTTGATGTTCGCTCAACGCTCCAATCAGCAGGTGTAAAAAATCAGCACGATGATTAAACAAAGCTCCAATCGGCATAATGCGCTAAAACAGCCTTTCCGCTGCACAGCAGCATTTCCTTTTTGGCCTGAAAGGCGATGTGATACAATCTGAATAACTGATCATTGGAGTGTGAAAAGATGTATCCAGATCCTTATATTGATTTTCTGATCCATTTTCACGGAGACCGTGACTATTTTGAGTGCCATGAAATTCTCGAGGAATACTGGAAAGAAGCACCGGCAGAAGAGCGGGATCCGGTTTGGGTCTGTCTGATCCAGATCGCTGTAAGCCTGTACCATCAGAGGCGGGGGAACTTTAAAGGAGCAGAGCGTCTCCTTGCAGGTTCTTTAAAGTTTATGACCGGGAATCCCGGGCGGATTGGAAAATTAGGGCTGCATGAAAATCGGCTAAGCACCGTTCTGTCTGAACGCCTGCAGGATATCCGGTCCGGAAAGCCTTATGAAAGCATGGATTTGCCGCTGGCCGATCAAGCCTTGGAGAATGCCTGCAAAAACGGAGCGGAAGAAAAAGGCATGGTCTGGCTCTCAGACAGTGATTTACAAAACCACGAGCTCGTTCACCGCCATATGCTTCGCGACCGGAGCGGGGTCATCGAAGAACGGCTGAGCCAGCTTGCTTCAAAGAAAAAGAATACATAAAAAGCAGAGGATGGCATCCTCTGCTTCTTTATTGTGAGCTGCCGGTTTCCCGGCATTTTTCAAAAAATGATTCTGTATGCTCGTTCGGAATGATTGTCTTATTACTGTAGATGTCCTTTAACGCAAAGACCATCTTTTTTCCGATTCCCTGTTGACGGTAAGACGGGTTCACGCTCACGTGCTGAATTTCCACTTCTTCATTCTCTTTCAGAAGAACGCCGAGTGCACCGATAATATCCTCTTCTTCTTTCCAAAGAAACAGCTGCCAGTCTTTCTCTGTTTCATAGGCTTTAATGGTTTGCTGAAGAGTTTTCAGTTCTTTTTCTGCAGGCATAAAGGAAAGCAGTCCCATCGCAATCTTCTCAAAGCTTTTCTTAAAGCGAATTAGCATAAGTACCCCTCAATTAGCGAATTGGCTCTGTTTAGAGCAATAGAGCAATACGGAATAAATAATGACTCCACATAACATTATAAACAGAAGTCACCGCTTTTTAAACACTTTTCGGTCAAATTAGCCGAATGCCTTTAGAAGATTAGCCATTTCAATCGCGGACACAGCGGCCTCCCAGCCCTTGTTTCCAGCTTTTGTACCTGCTCTCTCAATCGCCTGTTCAATGGTTTCTGTCGTCAGAACCCCAAAAATAACCGGTACGCCCGTCGCAGCGGATGCGTTGGCCACCCCTTTAGCTGCTTCACTGCATACATAATCGTAGTGAGTCGTGGACCCCCGGATCACGGTACCGAGTGTGATGACTGCATCATACTTGCCGGATTCAGCCATTTTCTTCGCGATAAGCGGAAGCTCGAACGCACCCGGAACCCAGGCGATTTCTACATTTTCTTCCTCTGCACCGTGCCTTTTCAGTGCATCCTGAGCGCCGCCAAGCAGTTTGCTTGTAATGAATTCATTAAAACGGCCAACTACGATCCCAATTCTTAACCCTGATGCGACTAAATTGCCTTCATATACTTTTGTCATTTTTTCCGCCTCCGTTTTGATATACTGTTTTCCGTCCCGGATCTTTTCACCTTAAAAGTTAAGCAGGTGCCCGAGCTTTTGATGTTTCGTTTTTAAGTATTTTTCGTTTTCGTCTTGATGCGGCATCTGGATTGGAACGCGGTCCGCGATCTTCAGGCCGTAACCCTCCAGCCCCTTAATTTTTTTCGGGTTATTTGTAAGCAGGCGCAGCTCTTTCAGCCCCAGATCTTTCAGGATTTGTGCGCCAATCCCGTAGTCTCTTAGATCTGCACCGAAGCCGAGCTTTTCATTCGCTTCGACCGTATCGTAGCCTTCTTCCTGAAGCTTATAGGCCCGTAATTTATTCAGCAGGCCGATCCCTCTGCCTTCCTGTCTCATATACAGCAGAATCCCGCTTCCTTCTTCCTCAATCTGCGCCAGAGCGGCATGCAGCTGCGGGCCGCAGTCACATCGGCAGGAGCCGAATACATCGCCGGTCAGGCATTCAGAGTGAACTCTCACAAGCACCGGGCTTTCCGGGTCAATCGTACCCTTCACGAGAGCGACATGCTCTTTGCCGTCAAGCAGATTGGAATACCCGATCGCTTTGAAGTTCCCGTATTCAGTAGGGAGCTTGATTTCCACTTCTCTTTGTACAAGCTTATCTGCGCGATTCCGGTACATGATCAAGTCCTCGATGGAAATAATTTTCAAGTCCATCGCTTCAGCAAGCTCAATCAGTTCCGGCAGACGGGCCATCGTTCCATCCCCGCTCATGATCTCGCAAATTACGCCGACCGGTTCGGAACCGCAAAGCTTCGCAAGATCAACCGCTGCTTCTGTATGACCGGCTCTTCTTAAAACTCCGCCTTCTTTTGCCACAAGCGGGAACACATGACCGGGACGCTTGAAATCCTGGGCAGCAGCATTCCGGTCCAGAAAAGCCTGTATCGTTTCAGAGCGCTCATATGCGCTGATCCCGGTTGTCGTCGTCTTATAGTCCACACTCACAGTAAATGCCGTTCCGTGCGGATCTGTATTGCGGTCGACCATCGGCTTCAGATTCAGCCTGTCAGCAAGCTCCTCTGTCATCGGTGTGCAGATGAGCCCCTTTCCGTGAGTAGCCATAAAGTTGATGACTTCAGGCGATGCCTTTTCTCCAAGCGCGATAAAATCCCCTTCATTTTCACGGTCTTCGTCGTCCACTACTATGACCGGTTTCCCAAGCTTCAAATCTTCAAGTGCTTCTTCGATTGAATGAAACATTCCATCAGCCTCCAGTCACATCAGCATTTATTTAAAACCATTCATTTCAAGAAACGCTTCGGTCATTCCGGAACCCTGTCCCTGAGCTTCACCGGCTTTCATAAATTTACGAACATATTTCCCGATCATATCGCATTCCAGGTTCACCAGATCTCCTGCCTTTTTCGAACCAAGCACAGTCTGGGATAAGGTGTGGGGAATGATGGAAACCTGGATGAAGCCGTCATTGAGCCCGAAAATGGTCAGGCTGATTCCATCGATTGCAATAGAGCCCTTCTTCACAAGGGTATCTGTGATTGTGTGATCCGTCACGATATCAAAATATATGGCATTCTGATCCTTTTTAATGGATTTGATCGAGCCGGTGCCGTCTATGTGGCCGCTCACCATATGACCGCCAAACCGCCCGCCTGCCGCCATCGCTCTTTCAAGGTTCACCGGCGTTCCGCGTTTCCAGTTTTTAATGCTGGATGCGTTCACGGTCTCTGGCATCACATCTACAGTAAAATGAGTACGGGTAAAGCGGGTCACCGTGAGGCAGACTCCGTTTACTGAAATACTGTCCCCGAGTTTCACATCTTCGAGAACCTCAGAAGCTTTTATCGTATAAGCCATCATGTTTCCGGATGATTCGATTCTTTCTACTGTACCGATTTCTTCTACAAGTCCTGTAAACATCTACCCGGTCTCCTTCCGCACTGCAGTAAGCTTTAGATCACTGCCGAGCCATTCACTGCCCGTGAACCGCAAATCTGTTGCTTCTTCCATCAATGAAAATCCCGGTCCGCCGGCAACAGTCAGGCTTTCTCTTCCGCCGAGCAGTTTTGGGGCAAGATACAAAACCATTTCATTAAAGCAGCCTTCTTTGATAAAAGAGCCATGAATCTCTGATCCTCCTTCAGCGAGGATGGAAGTTACCCCATTCGTACCGAGTACTTGAAGCACTTCTGCAAGAGACCTGCCGGATCCCATCCTGATCAGCCTTACCCCTTTTTCCTTAAGAGCGGAAGCATGTGCGCCTTCAGGATCGGCTTCAGTTACAATCCACGTATCAGCAAGTCCATCCTGTACGACTTTTGCATCCAGTGGGGTTCTCAGGCTCCTGTCCAGAATGATCCGGATTGGCTGCTTTTTCGGATGATCCAGCCTGCAAGTCAGACTCGGATCATCATAGAGAACTGTATTGACCCCAACCAGGATGGCATCATGAGTTTCCCGCAAACGGTGAACATCTCTTCTGGCAGACTCTCCTGTTATCCATTTGCTGTCCATCGTTTTGGAAGCAGTTTTGCCATCCAGTGTAGCAGCTGATTTTAACGTCACGTACGGGAGGCCGGTTTGTATGAAATGGAAGAAAAAGCGGTTTAATGCGGCTGCCTCCTCTTCCATCAAGCCTGTCACAACCTCGATCCCCGCCTGTCTCAACCGCTCAGCTCCGTTTCCTGCTACAAGCGGATTTGGATCGAGCACAGCGATCACCGCTCTTTTGATTCCGGCTTCCACTAAAAGCTCTGCACATGGCGGCGTTCTCCCGTGATGGCTGCATGGCTCGAGCGTTACAAATACATCCGCTCCTTTTGCCTCAGCACCGGCCATCCGGATTGCGTGAACCTCTGCATGGGGTTCCCCTGCTTTTAAATGGACTCCAACACCCGCAACCTTCCCATCCTTCACAACGACTGCCCCCACATGAGGATTAGGAGAAGTCTGCCCGATTCCCTGGCTTGCGAGGTCCAGTGCAAGCTTCATATAGTCCTGATCCTGCACTTCCACCCCTCCTTTATAGACAAAAATACAAAAAAGCCCCGGAGAATTTTCCGGAGCTTGGATAAGTCACGAAGGCATATCAAATAAGAGTACAGCAACCCGGTTTTTCCGAATTTGCAATACCCGCCTGAAAACGCACGTTCGATCCTTCTCCCATCCAGACTTTAACTGTCGGCTCCAGAATTTCACTGGATCCACCGCTGGCAATTGCCACCGGGTCACGGACTTTGGGATGCATCATCCCATCACCGCCGGTAGGGAATTTCACCCTGCCCCGAAGGATATTATGCAATTGTCTTGAACCCATTTTATCTTTTTAAAAGAATTTTTGCAATTTTATCGATTATTATCCTTTAAATCCTTTCTTTCACCATGCAAAAAAAAGCTCCTCAGAGGAGCTTTTTTATTATTTGCTGATAAACTGCTGGGTCCAGTAATTCCCATCCTTAACATATCCGACACCGATATGCGTATAGGAGGATTGAAGAATGTTGGCGCGGTGGCCCGGGCTGTTCATCCACGCTTTCATCACTTCTTCTGGTGTTTTCTGGCCTTGTGCGATGTTTTCACCGGCCGTTTTATATGTAACCCCGAAATTTTTCATCATGTTGAATGGTGAGCCGTATACAGGACTGTTATGATCAAAATACCGGTTGTCATGCATATCCTGTGACTTGTACTTTGCTACTCTGGCAAGCTCCCAATCTGAAGCTAAAGGCTTTACCCCTGCTTTTGCTCTCTCTTTATTTACGAGCTGGACAACCTGCTGTTCGGCAGCAGACTCGGCATTGCCCGGAATGTTGATTTTCTGGCCCGGCGCAATCCGGTCAGGGTTTTTCAGCTGAGGATTTGCCTGAATCATCTCAGACAATCCTGTCTTCGTCTTAACAGAGATCTTCCAAAGAGTATCTCCCTTCACGACGGTATATGTACTTGCAGCAGAAGCGGCGCCGGGCACGATGAGACTGATTGCCAGAGCAGCAGATACGGCTTTCTTAAACATATGAATCCCTCCAGATAATGTTTTGCACAATCCAATAGACTGCTATTTTATTAAAGAGGATTCTGAAAACTTTATCTATAATAAAAATTTGGGAATGGAGGGAGAAAACGCTTGTTGGAGGGATTCGTATAACCGGAGAAGTTTCCATACCTGAGGCGTTTGTTCATACTCGGGGAGGTTTCGCAAATATCCTGGTGAATTTCGCTGATATATCGAGATTATCGCAAATATAGCGGGTGCACATGCCCCCCCGTCCAATACAAGTAAAATCAGTCTAAAATAAAAAAACTGCCGGGTTTCCGGCAGTTTTTCCTGCATTATGCGTCGAATACTTCTACTTTTTCCATAACATCGCCGTTTTTCATTGCTTTAGCTGCAGCAATGTTGGATGTAACGATGCCGAAAACAGTGTGAACACCGTTCAAGTGAGGCTGGGGCTCATGGACGATGAAGAACTGGCTGCCGCCTGTGTTTTTGCCGGCATGCGCCATAGACAGGCTGCCTTCTTCATGTCTGTGAGGGTTTCCTTCTGTTTCGCAATCGATGGAGTAGCCTGGACCACCCGCTCCGGTTCCCGTAGGATCTCCGCCTTGTGAAACGAAGCCCGGAATCACGCGGTGGAAGTTAACACCGTTATAGAAGCCTTCGTTTGCAAGCTTTTCAAAGTTCGCAACTGTGTTCGGAGCTTCGTTCGGGAAAAGATCAAATTCGATTTTTTCTCCGTTTTTCATAAGTATGTATCCTTTTTTAGCCATTGTAAGCATCTCCTTTAATTCAAATTCACACCATTATACCATATCTGCCTTCATTCGTTAAAAAGAAGCACCTTTATGATTGTGTTGCTTTTTACATAATGTCTGCGAAACTTTCCTCCGTCCTCTGCCGTCTAACAGTTTTAAGGTGCGGTTTTTCCCCCGCATCCGGTCATTTGGCATAATTTATGCTATGACACTTATAAAAAAGCGGCTATAATGGTGTGGTGGCCCGCGAGATTTGTCACCTTTAAAGGAGGGTATTCACTTGAAGAAAGCAGTTGCCGCGATGATTGCAGCGTGCATGATTGCCATTCCCCAGATTGGACTGGCAGACGCAGCAGTCGGTGATGTTATCGTAACACTCGGAGAAAACTTAACTCCACAGCAGAAAGAAACCGTTTTGCAGGATTTGAATGCACCTGAAAATGCACAGACGGTTACGGTATCAAACGAGGAAGAACACAAATATCTTGGCCAATATATTCCGAAAAGCCAGATTGGAACAAAAGCCTTATCCTCCTCATCCATTACGATTGAAAAGTCCGGTTCCGGCCTTGAGGTCCAAACCAAAAACATTACGGCCATCACAGATGAAATGTATTTGAACGCCTTAATGACAGCAGGTGTTAAAGATGCGACCGTCCAGGTTACAGCACCGTTTGAAGTTTCCGGAACAGCAGCATTGACCGGTTTGATCAAAGCCTATGAAGTCAGCTCCGATCAAGTTATACCGGAAGACGTGAAGCAGGTGGCAAACGAAGAGCTTGTTACCACTTCTGAACTCGGCCAAAAGCACGGAGAGGAAAACGCTGCAGCACTGATGGCGAAAGTTAAGGAACAAGTTGCCCAAAACGGAGTGCCGGCGAACGATGAAGAACTGAGAACGATGATCGAAAACGCTGCAAAAGAGCTGGGAATCACCCTTACCGAGGAAGAAATCAACAGCCTGATTTCCCTGTTCAACAAAATGAAAGACGCAAACATTGACTGGAATCAGGTAAGCCAGCAGCTGGACCAGGCAAAAGAAAAAATCACGAAATTTATCGAATCTGAAGAAGGCCAGAACTTTATTGATCAAGTCATCCAATTTTTTGCGGCCATCTGGAATGCCATCGTTTCTCTATTTAACGGCGGCGGACAGAATGCTGCAGGCCTTAAATAATTAATCAAACAGATTGCTGCCCCCGAATTGTTGTGATTCGGGGGTTTTTTTGTCCTAAGGATCCGTTAAAAAGGACAGCCGGTATAATTTTCTCTGAAGTCGTTTTAGAGGTGGACCTTTTACGTGCCAATCCAGTCCGTTTTCGTGCCGGCTGGACCCTTTTTCGTGCCGAAACACTTCTATTACGTGCCGTCCTCATGCATTCACGTGCCAAACTTTTTTCACGTGCCGATCCAGTCCGTTCTCGTGCCGGCTGAACTCTTTTTCGTGCCCGAACCCTTCTTTTACATGCCAGCCTGATGCATTTACGTGCCAAACTTTTTTTACGTGCCGATCCAGTCCGTTCTCGTGCCGGCTGGACGCTTTTATGTGCCGGAACCGTTCTTTTACGTGCCGTCCTCATGCATTCACGTGCCAAACTTTTTTTACGTGCCGATCCAGTCCGTTCTCGTGCCGGCTGGACGCTTTTATGTGCCGGAACACTTCTATTACGTGCCGTCCTCATGCATTCACGTGCCAAACTTTTTTTTCGTGCCGATCCAGTATGTTCTCGTGCCGGCTGAACTCTTTTTCGTGCCCGAACCGTTCTTTTACGTGCCAGCCTGATGCATTTACGTGCCAAACTTTTTTTTCGTGCCGATCCAGTCCGTTCTCGTGCCGGCTGGACGCTTTTATGTGCCGGAACCGTTCTTTTACGTGCCAGCCTGATGCATTTAGGTGCCAAACTTTTTTTACGTGCCGATCCAGTATGTTCTCGTGCCGGCTGGACCCTTTTTCGTGCCGGAACCCTTCTTTTACGTGCCAGCCTGATGCATTTACGTGCCAAACTTTTTTTACGTGCCGATCCAGTATGTTCTCTTGCCGGCTGGACCCTTTTATGTGCCAATCCAGGCCGTTTCCATTCTCCCCCCGTCCCTGCCGATCTAAATCACCCGCTCCCCCACAAAAATCAAAACCCCCGAGTCACAAGGATTCGGGGGTTTACCGTTATCTGACTTTTGCTTTCAGCGGAAGATCCAGTTTCAGCATATCTTCGTATGTTTCCCTTTTGATGACGAGCTGCGCTTCTCCGTTTTCTGCAAATACGACCGGCGGTCTTGCGATGCGGTTGTAGTTGTTGGCCATGGAGTATCCGTAGGCACCTGTACAGAATACAGCGAGGATGTCACCTGCAGCTGTTTCGGGAAGTTCGATGTCCCAAAGCAGCATATCTCCGCTTTCGCAGCACTTCCCTGCAATGGAGACTTCTTTGTTGCAGGCATCGTTCATCCGGTTTGCGAGGGCCGCTTCGTATTTAGCCTGATAGAGGGCCGGCCGGATGTTGTCGCTCATACCGCCGTCGACGGCGATGTATTCCCTGATGTTCGGGACTTCTTTGCGGGAACCGATTGTGTACAGGGTTGTTCCTGCATCCCCTACCAGTGAGCGGCCCGGCTCAATCCAAATTTCAGGTAGATTGATTCCGAGCAGCTGCGATTGCGTTTTGACAGCCTGAATCATCTGTTCCACATAGGAAGCCGGATGAAGAGGTTCGTCTTCAGAAGTGTAGCGGATGCCGAATCCGCCGCCCAGATTGACGACTGTCGGGACGAAGCCGAATGACTCTTTCCATTCTTTAATTTTCTTGAAGATTTTTTCTGCTGCGAGGACAAAGCCGGCTCCGTCAAAAATCTGGGAGCCGATGTGGCAATGCACACCAAGCAGATGAAAGCCTTTATCTCCAAGCACCATTTCGATTGCTCGCTCGATCTGGCCGTTCTGCAGGTCAAAGCCAAATTTGGAATCTTCCTGGCCTGTTGTTATGTAATCGTGGGTGTGGGCTTCTACTCCCGGAGTGACGCGCAGGAGGACCGGTACTGACTGATTGGCTTCTTTTGCAATACCAGAGATGAGATGGATTTCATAGAAGTTGTCAATGACGATGCATCCAATTCCCGCTTCGAGTGCAAGCTTCAGCTCTTCTTCGCTTTTATTGTTTCCGTGAAAATGAATTTTCTCAGGCGGAAATCCTGCTTTCAGAGCTGTGTAAAGTTCACCGGCGGATACGACATCCAGTGAAAGGCCTTCCTCTTCAACAAGCTGAAACATGGCTACTGAGGAAAACGCTTTGCTCGCGTAAGCAACCTGGGCTTTTACATTTTCATTTTGAAAAGCCTGTTTAAACTGCCGGGCTCTTTTACGGATCAGTTCTACATCGTATACGTAAACCGGTGTGCCATATTGCGAGACGATATCTGCTGTGTCCACCCCGCCAATTTCGAGGTGTCCTGCCTGATTAATTCTGCTTGTGCCATGGAGATACACGTTACATTCCCTCTTTCTGTGTGCTTTGAGGTAATTCATTGAACCTGGCAGCTGCAGTCTCAAGCTGTCTGTCAGCCACATGAGATATAAGAAAAAGCAGCCAACAACATGCGGTTATTAACTGCTTTCTTTGGATAATTAAACATACATTATCACAAGTAATGCCAGGTTTCAATCATCATTTTTATTTACGCTGCCGGAAAATGTCCTGAGGGTGGACAATGCTCGGACGCAGTTTCGCTCCCGGTACAGATGTCCGGATCACAATCTGCTTGAACGCTGCTGGATTAAAAGGCAGAAGCGGCCACAGGTAAGGAGTGTTAAGTGTTCTTGTTGAAGCGAGGTAAAGGATAAAAGCAGTTACGCCTATCACAAACCCCTTCACATGGAAAATTGCTGTAACAGCAAGCAGCAGCAGTCTGACGATTTTGTTCGCGACACTCAGTTCATAGCTTGGCGTTGTAAAACTGCCGATCGCTGCAATGGATACATAAAGGATGACTTCCGGGACGAACAGCCCTACGTCTATCGCAATCTGCCCGATCAGTACAGCGGCTATGAGTCCCATCGCCGTTGAAAGGGCTGTCGGGGTGTGTATCGCGGCCATTCTCAAAAATTCAATCCCGAAGTCAGCTAGGAAGATCTGTGCGACAGCCGGAATATTCGTCTGTTCATTTGGACCGATAAATGAGAGGCTTTTCGGCAGCAGAGACGGTTCAAGGATAAACAAAAACCAGAATGGGAGCAAAAAGGTGGATGACAGAATTCCAAGGAAACGCACCCAGCGCAGAAAGGTTCCGATTGCAGGAGCCTGGCGGTATTCTTCTGCGTGCTGTACATGATGGAACAGCGTCGTCGGGGTGATAATGACACTTGGTGAGGTGTCCACAATAATGATGACATGGCCTTCAACAATGTGATTGGCCGCAACATCCGCTCTTTCGGTATAGCGGACCATCGGGAACGGGTTGAACCCCTGTTTGACGAGAAACTCTTCTACTGTTTTATCACCCATTGTAATTCCGTCAACCTTTATTTCCTTTAATTCCTTTTTGATCAAGTCCACTAAGTCCTTGCTGGCTATGTCTTCAATATAGGCTACACATACATCGGTCTTTGACCGCTCCCCCACTTTCATCAATTCATAGCGGAGACGCTCATCTCGCACCCTTCTGCGAATTAGAGCGGTATTGACTATGATGTTCTCAACGAAACCGTCTCTTGCTCCACGCACCACTTTTTCCGTATCCGGCTCTTCAGGATTGCGTCCGGGATAGCTTCTTACATCTACGACAAGTGCGTAGTTTGCATCTTCCATCATGATGGCAACGAGACCCGATAGGACCTCTGTTACCGCCTTTTGGATGGTCATAACTTTCATGACCTGCTGGTGGACGAGACGATTTTCGATAATTTCCTTAAACTTGTCTATGTCCTGGCCGCTGTCATTGACTTCAGCGAGAGCAGAAAGGATTAAAATGAGATACTGCGAATCGCAAAGGCCCGTTACATAATAAAGGTGGACCCCTTTGCCCATTACCGTAAATTTGCGAACCCCGAGGTCAAAACTCGTTCCCATCCCAACACGGTCTTTGAAGTACTTTTCGTTTTCGTAAAGCTTTGGTGAAATAGGGGATTCATTCTTTACGTTTGCCGACATGCATTCCATTCCTTTCCAATATGATCTCTGCTGCTTTCATCGTTATAGGCGCGCCGTTTCTGGCATCATCTCTTCTGGCCATTTTTCCAATGTCGCCGATTCCTACGATGACAGGCACGTCCAGCAGATCCAGGCTGTATACCGTATCACCGGTAATTCTTCCATCCTCAAGCTCTTCTACCCCGCCTTTATCGACGCCATGACCGGTCAGCTGCCCTTCACGGTCGATGCAAACGTCAACCTTTGCCCAGTCCGGCTGCTTCGTTTTAGCTGCGACCGCGATAACACCCAGAACTTCAATGGAAGGGTGGCGCGCGACATGAAGCATCGCTTTTTCACCAGGACCTTCACCGGGCATTCCGCAATCATCGAATAAAACAAATACCGGATCATGCGGAGTTTGTAAGATCAGCCGGACAAGCTCCGCTCCGCTCAGCTTTGTCGGATTTCCCTGCGATTGGGAGATCCAGCGTCCGCCGATTTTTTCAGCCGTATACGCCACCGCTTTTGCAGCGTACACATCCCCATCCGTCACCAGTATGACCTTTCTTTTCATTTGCTTTTATCCTTTCGGTTTAAATAGAACTGCGATGATAAAAGCAAACAGGATGGCGGATGAAATACCTGCTGAGGTCAGGTTGAAAATTCCGATCGCAATTCCGATAAAGCCATGCTCGTCTGCCTGCTCCATCGCCCCGTGCAGCAGGGAGTGGCCGAATGAGGTAATCGGCACAGTGGCACCGGCACCCGCAAACTCGATAAATTTATCGTAAATTCCAAAGCCATCCAGAATGGCACCTGTTACGACAAATGAACTCATTACATGGGCAGGGGTGAGTTTAAATACATCCAGCAGAATCTGCCCGATCACACAAATCAGTCCGCCGCATACAAAGGCCAGAATATATTCCATCAGTGCACCCCTCCTGTTCTTTCAAAGACGACACCGTGGGCAATCGTCGGAATGGATTCTTTTTGCTGGATCATGGTCGGGCTCAGCAGCGCTCCCGTCGCGACCACGAGAATCCGGTTTAAGTTCCCGGCTTTCAGTTCATTGAACAGATGGCCGTAAGTGACGACTGCAGAACATCCGCATCCGCTGCCTCCGGCAAAGACCCCCTGGTCCGGCCGGTAAATCAGAAGCCCGCAATCCTGGTGCTGTGAAGCAATATGAATGCCTTCTTCCTTTAAAAGATCGATCAGGATCGGGCTGCCGACACCCGACAAATCTCCGGTTACAATCATGTCATAGTCCTCCGGAGACCGGCCCATATCTTCCAGATGAATCTGAATGGTATCAGCCGCTGCCGGTGCCATTGCAGACCCCATATCGTTGGCATCCTTGATCCCATAGTCCTGAACCTTACCGATTGTCGCTGCTGTAATCCGGATTTCACTCGGCTCATTCGTGATGAGCACAGCGCCTGATCCAGTTACAGTGGATGTAGCCGTACCGGGCTTCTGGCCGCCATATTCAGTCGGATTCCGGAATTGACGTTCAGCTGTTGCATTGTGGCTGCTTGTAGCGGCAATGACCTTGCCGGCGTAGCCGCCATCAACCAGCAGGGAACCGAGGGCGGTTGTTTCCATCGATGTGGAGCAGGCCCCGAACATACAGAGAAACGGGATGCCAAGGTGCCTTGCGGTATAGTTGGATGTAACATTTTGATTAAGCAAATCCCCGGCCAGAAGGAAATCGATCTGGTCTTCCTGCAGCCCTGCTTTGTTTAATGAATGGGCAATGGCTTTTTCCATGAGCTTCCGTTCTGCCAGCTCCCAGTTATCTTCACCGCAATGAAGATCATCGTATTTTTCATCAAAAAGGGGGCCGAGCGGACCTTTTGCCTCTTTTGGCCCAACTGCCGTTCCCGCCGACTTTA
Source organism: Metabacillus mangrovi (assembly GCF_009711125.1). Taxonomy (GTDB): domain Bacteria; phylum Bacillota; class Bacilli; order Bacillales; family Bacillaceae; genus Metabacillus_B; species Metabacillus_B mangrovi. The sequence continues at coordinate 452,861 of NZ_WMIB01000001.1, forward strand.
CATACACATTGTTATGGAACACCCATGTTTGTTTTCCAGTAAGCTTCATTTTTTCCCCTCCTTATGAACCCATCATCATCTTAAAGAAGAAGCGGATCATTCCTACGACGTAAGCGGAAACAGCACCAAAGACGATGACGCTTCCGGCAAGCTTAAACATATTGGTCGCTACACCGAGAACGAGCCCCTCGCTTTTATGTTCCAGAGCAGCGCTGGTCATCGAGTTGGCAAAGCCGGTGACCGGTACAGCAGAACCCGCACCTGCAAATTGCCCGATCCGGTCGTAAATGCCGATTCCGGTAAGAATGGCAGAAATGAGAATCAGTGTGGCTACTGTCGGGTTGCCTGCCGATTCTTTTGTAAAATCAAACACATTGATATAAAAGTTGCTGATCAGCTGGCCGATGACGCAAATCAGGCCGCCGACTGCAAAGGCCTTTAAACAGTTTAAAAAATAATTCGGTTTGGGCTGATAGGCTTTAATCTGATCTGAATACTGATCCTTAAGCTTTGACATCCGTGTTTCCTCCTTTTATAAATGGACGAAGACCAGCCAATGATACAGCGATCCGCATACCTTGCCTAAAACAATGGCCATGAGCATGATAATGATTTGCTCAGCGATTCCGATGCGCTTTGCGAGAATGGGCAGCACGTTAAGCACTTCTGTCAGGGCAGCGGCCAGGAGGCCGATAAACATTCCGTCCATCAGCCCGATCGGTACAGCGGCGATTTTTGGAAGGTGAAGAACGGTGTTCCTCAAACTCATCCAGCCGCCCGCTGCTGCACCGGCCACAACACTCCATTCGTATCCCTGAATGTAGGCCATCGTCTTTGTAAGCTGGCTGAGGCGGGGAATGATGCCAAGCACCGCTAAAAAGGCAACAAACCCTGCCCCGACAGCAAATCCCCATGCCAGACCGAGAAACAGAATGAAAAGGATGCTAATGATCATCCAGTTTTTTCACACTCTCTTTGTTTTCATTCATGGCGGCATACTGATCAAGGTCCATTTGATATTTGAACATTTCAACCTCAAGCGGGCTCGGCTCTTCATTGATCCGCTTTTTAAATACGTGATTGAAAAACAGAATCATCCCCAAGCCAAGCCCAATCGAATAGGGAATCTGCAGCAGGAGCGGATCACTGTCTTTTTTGCCGGTAAGCATATAAAAGAGCTTCTGGTGGACAGCCTGCATGCTGACATCTTCATGAAAGTTGATGATAGCCATGGCGGCACCTATAAACAGAAGAAACCAGACCGCAACCAGGTAGACCAGCTTCCTTTTCTTTCTCTCATACACAATTTCCACTACTGTCTGGGAAGGGCCGATGGTCTGAATCTCTGCACCGGGCATCACCTGCTGAATCCTTCGTATGACCTCCATCACATCAATGACCACTACGGTCCTGTCACTGGCGGTCACGTCATGAATTTTGAGATTCCCTAGATCCGGATGGTTTTCTGCCCCGGCAATCTGGGCAAGATCGGCTAAAACAAGAGATGTTTCCGGGACGGACTGAATTCGGTGCCTCAGCCTTATGTAAACCGTTTTAGACATACATTCACATCCCATTATGAAACTAACGTGTATATGTAGTATGCTAAGGACGTCTTTTAAACATGCAAACGCAGCCGATATACACTTATTACCATTTAAGACAACAGAAAAAGCGAACCCATTTGGATTCGCTTTTTTGTCAGCCGCCCATCAGACTTTTCATCTGACCAAGAATCTTCTTTTCAAGTCTTGACACCTGAACCTGCGAGATGCCAAGCCGTTCGGCAACTTCAGATTGAGTGTGGTCCTTATAATATCTTAAATAGACGATGAGCTTTTCCCTCTCCTCAAGGCCCTCGATCGCTTCCTTCAGCACGATTTTATCAAACCATTTGGAATCGGCATGATCGGCAATCTGGTCGAGCAGGGTAATCGGATCTCCGTCATTTTCATAAACCGTTTCATGTATGGAGGATGGAGCCCTTACGGCTTCCTGCGCTAAAACTACCTCTTCAGGTGAAATGTCTAGGTGGCTGGCAATTTCCGCAACAGTGGGCACTTTCCCGAGGGTTTTGGACAATTCATCTTTAGCCCTTCTGATTTTGTTCCCCAGTTCTTTAAGCGATCTGCTCACCTTCACAGTCCCATCATCCCGGATAAACCGCTGGATCTCTCCGATAATCATGGGTACAGCGTAGGTCGAAAACCGGACATCATAGGATAAATCAAATTTATCCACAGACTTCAGAAGGCCGATGCATCCGATTTGAAACAGATCATCCGGTTCGTAGCCCCGGTTTAAAAACCTTTGGACAACCGACCAGACGAGCCTCATGTTGCGCTGCACAATCGTATCTCTTGCCAGCTGGTCTCCCTGCTGGCTCTTTAAGATCAGCTCTTTCACTTCGTGGTCTTTTAACTGAACGTTCTTTTGGCCGTTCTTAACCTCCACATCCATGGCTCGTCTCCTTAATTAACCAAAGCTTTGCTTTTAGATAAATGCTTTGTCAATTTCACCGCAGTTCCAAGGGAAGGGGCTGATTCAACGTGAATATCATCCATAAAATTCTCCATGATGGTAAAGCCCATCCCGGAACGCTCAAGCTCCGGTTTCGTAGTGAATAGAGGGGTTCTCGCTTCTTCCAGATCATGAATCCCCATGCCTTCATCCCGGATAGTCAAGTAGACAGTATCTTCATCAAGGGTCACTGCGATGTAAACGATGCCATCAGGATCGTTGTTATAACCGTGAATGATCGCGTTCGTGACCGCTTCAGAGACCACTGTTTTAATCTCAGTGAGTTCGTCCAGGGTCGGATCAAGCTGGGCAATAAAAGCGGCAACTGTCACTCTCGCGAAGGATTCGTTCTGACTAAGGGCGGAAAACTGGATTTCCATCTGATTTTTCATCAGGAAGCCACCCCCAAAGTCTGAAGGGCCTCATCTTCGTTTTCTGCAAGACGGACAATTTTAAAGAGACCTGACATATCGAAAAGACGCTGAATGGCCGGGGAAATGGAGCAAACCACCATCTCTCCGCCAAGCTGCTTGATTTGCTTATACCGCCCAAGGATCACACCAAGACCGGAGCTATCCATAAACATCAGATTTCCAAGGTTCAATATAATATGTTTGACCTTGCCTTCTTCCAGGATTTCATTCACTCTTGCCCTTAATTCATCTGTGCTGTGGTGGTCCAGTTCACCGGATAGACGGATGCAAAGGACGGATTCACGTACGGTCAGTTCAACCGATAGACTCATCTGCCATTCCTCCTTGATCATTGCTTGTATGAGTCTTTCGGTTTTCCGGTTCCGTTTTCCTGCACAGTGACAAAACTAGTGGACATTCGGCACAATCAGCCAGCTTTTGTAAAGTCGCTCATGACCCGCTTGAAAAGGGACCACCAGCCCGCGGCCTGAATATCCTTTTCCGCTGCAAGCGGACTTTTCGCAACAACCTCTCCGTCTTTCTTAATGACCAGAATGCCAAGGACCTCGCCCTTTTTCAGAGGCGCGGACAGGTTTTTCTTCGGGATGACTTCTTTCGTCACATTTTTTGTACTCTCGCCTTTTTTGGTTAAAAGGGAAATCGGTTCAGACGTCACAAGGTTCACTTTTTTATCGCTTCCCTTGCTTACCTTTTGATTGCTGATGACCTCGCTTCTCTTATACAATGGGTGCGTTTCATACTGGCTGAATGCATAGTCCAGCATTTTCGTCACCTGATTGTTCCGGTCTTTCGGCGTTTCAGCCCCCATGACTACAGCGATCACCCTCATGTTTCCTTTTTTAGCTGTAGCAGTCAGACAGTATTTTGCTTCATTTGTAAATCCTGTTTTCACGCCATCCACACCCGGATAAAACTTCACAAGCCTGTTCGTGTTTACAAGCCAGAATTTCTTTTCGGTATCCGTTCTCAAATAATCTTCATATTTGCCGGTATACTTCGTGATCCTCTCATACTTCAGAAGCTCTTTCCCCATAACCGCCATATCATGTGCCGTGCTGTAATGGCCTTTCTCAGGAAGTCCGGTCGTGTTTTCAAAATGAGTGTTCTTCAGCCCCAGCTCCTGCGCTTTTTTATTCATCAGCTCTACAAATCCATCCTCAGATCCCCCGAGATGCTCGGCCATCGCCACTGACGCATCATTACCAGAACCAATGGCAATACCACGCAGCATCTCATCAGCCGTCATCTCTTCACCCGGCTCTAGGAAAATCTGCGATCCCCCCATAGAAGCAGCATATTCACTCGTGCGGACCTTATCCGTCAGCTTCAGCTTCCCTTTATCAAAAGCATCCATAATCAAAATCATCGTCATAATTTTTGTCATGCTTGCAGGCGGAAGCTGCTCATCACTGTTCTTTTCATAAAGGATCTTGCCCGTATCCCGCTCAATCAGTACAGCTGACTTCGCATTCGGCGCCAATTCCAAGCGGTTCTCTTTTGCTAAAGCTCCCTGAGCAAACGTGCAAAGAAAGCAAACTGTTAAAAGAATGGAAAAAACTTTTTTCATTTCCAAACCCTCCCAAATAAGATACACTCCAGTTTTTCCAATTCCAGCGGGATTATACATGGGTAGCAGGAGGTGGAATTGGGATGAGTTTGTGCATTGGGAGTTAGAGTCACAATTTGGAGATGCTGATGGGGCTGGGGGGAGTTGAAAAGATTGGGTTTTTGGGAGAAGAAGGAAACGAGGGATGTGAGCGGATTTGGCTTTTTTTGATAGCGGCCGTGGAGACCGGTATTACGGCGATCGGTCTCAGGAGACGCTATTATGGTGATTTTAGGCCGTTTTTGCCGTGTTTGGTCTCAGGAGACGCTATTTGCGGGAAATCCGACGGTTTTGTGCTGCTGAGCGGGAAATAGCTGCATCTGAGACCAAAAGGAACAGTGAGAGCGGTCTTTTAGAAAAATAGCGGCCCTGGAGACTGGTACCCCCGCGATCGGTCTCAGGAGACGCTATTTTGATGATTTTAGGCCGTTTTTGCGATGTTCGGTCTCAGGAGACGTTATTTACAGGAAATCCGATGGTTTTGTGCTCCCGGTCGGAAAATAGCTGCATCTGAGACCGAAACTAACGGTGTAAGCGGTTTCTTTAAAAAACAATAGCCCTGGAGACCGGTATCTCGGCTATCGGTCTCAGGAGACGCTATTTTGTTTTGCGATGTTCGGTCTCAGGAGACGCTATTTGCGGGAAATCGGACGGTTTTGTGCTGCTAATCCGAAAATAGCTGCATTTGAAACCGAAACTAATAATGTAAACGGTTTTTTAGCAAAATAGCGGCCGTGGAGACCGGTATTGCGGCTATCGGTCTCAAACGACGTTATTTCTGTGACTTCAGCACGTCTTTGCGGTGTTCGGTCTTAGAAGACCATATACACAGAATGCAGTGTAGCTCCTCACTCAAAATCGCGCTGCGCCGGCCAGCTTCCTTGCATTTTGCGGATTAGTACAATTTGGCCGGTATGGTAGGCGTCGTGCATCATGATTTCGGGCAGCCGGATGTCCCATTCCCCTTCTGCCACATTTTCCTCGGATAGCTTTTCTATGGTTTCAATGAGGCTGGTCATGAGTTGCTCTGTTTTAGAAACGGCTGACTTCCATTTTTCTTCGTCGTTCACGGAACCGGCGGCACCGAACGTTTCTTCATTTGTGGCAACAGTGTGATCCGGAGTTTTGCCGAGCAGCTTTTCAAGGGTGCGCGCGTTGAAATAGTTGAGGTGGTTTACTGTCTCCCAGATGGTGTTGCCTCCGCCCGGGGGCTTCCAGGCTGCATCGGCAGCGGTTACATTTTCCAGTGCCTGGGACAGGGAGGCGTTCCAGCCGTTTTTCTTCCAGCTGTAATTTCTTAACGTTAACAGGGTTTCTTTCCGGCTATTTTCCATTATCACTTCTCCTCCTTAGTTTGTATCACTGCATGTATTCTTGAAAAACATGCAGAATCCTTCAAGGTGTCCGAAAGGTAATGCATATAGGCGAATTGCGTCAAAATGGTGCCGGTTAATGGATTTATTCAATCCTTCCCCAAGCGTTTAAATAGCTTTGATCCACTTTGCTATGACCACGCTAAGGTTTTCTTCTTTTGCTTTCACGTCATTTAAATCCGTAAATTTCACCATCGCTCTGTCAGCTGTTTTCCACTCTAATATACCGCTTGGATCTTCAATCAGGGGAGCCTTCGTCTTTCGGTCTTTTCCCTTTGCACCACAGTGAAAGATGAGCCGGACCGCTCCTTTTTCGTGAAGGTTGAACGTAATCCGGTCTTCACCTTCATAGCAAAAGCTTGGGGCATTCCACTTAATCTGCTCAGTCATTTTGCTGTCAGCAGTTAAAATAAGTCGAATTTCTTCTATTTCTGCTTTATGCAGGTGTTCAAGGCTGTTCATAAATTCGGTTACCTGTTCGGTGCCATTCCGTTTTTCACCCAATCCACCGCCTCCTGTATTTTTCATTTTCCTTCTGTATTTTACCGGATATGAGTTTTTTCAAACGGCGGTAATTCGGTTCGCTGCATATAAAAAACGGAGCCATTGGGCTCCGTTCTCCACTTACTTCGAAATAATCTCGTATACGTATGGCCGTTTTTCAGGCTGCTGCTCTGCATAAGAGAAAGCGCCGTGCAGGGTATCCATCGCCTGCTTTGTGTCTTCTTTGTTTGTGTGGAGAATGGCGATTACTTCTCCTTCCTCCACTTTGTCTCCTGCCTTTTTCTTTAACGTAACACCGGCGGAGTAGTCAATTTTGTCTTCTTTTGTCTGTCTTCCTGCTCCAAGAAGGAGAGCTGCCACACCAATGTCTTCTGCATCGATGTCGCTTATATAGCCGGATTGTGCTGCTTTTGCTTCAACGTGATATTCCGCCTGCGGAAGCTTGCTGACGTCTTCAATCTGGCTGCCGTCTCCGTTTTGAGTTTGAATGAACTCTTTGAACTTCTCGAGCGCGGCTCCTGATTCAATTGCGCGGTTCAGGCCTTCCCGTGCTTCCTCCTCGGTTTGGTAGATTCCGCCGAGTATGGACATTTGAGTGGCAATCGCCATGGAGATTTCAACAAGGTCCTCAGATCCGTTCCCTTTCAGCACTTCCACTACTTCTTTCATTTCGTTGGCGTTGCCGACTTCATAGCCTAAAGGCTGGTTCATATCGGTGATGACAGCAATCGTGTTCCGGTTTAAGTGGCTGCCGATCTCCACCATTGTAGAAGCGAGGTCTTTCGCGCGATCCAATGTTTTCATAAAGGCTCCGGAGCCCGTTTTTACGTCCAGAACGATGGCATCGGCACCCATTGCGATTTTCTTACTCATAATGCTGCTGGCGATAAGCGGGATGGAATCAACTGTGGCTGTCACATCGCGCAGTGCATAGATTTTCTTATCTGCCGGCACCAGGTCTCCGGACTGGCCGATAATGGAAATGCCATGTTTGTTGACGTTATCGATAAATTGCTGGCCGGTCAACTCAACACTGAAGCCTTCCACGGCTTCAAGCTTGTCGATCGTTCCGCCGGTATGGCCGAGGCCCCGGCCGGACATCTTAGCGACAGGAACGCCGACGGAAGCTACAAGCGGGCCGACGATCAGGCTGATTTTATCGCCCACGCCCCCTGTTGAGTGCTTATCTACTTTCGTGCCTTTGATCCCGGATAAATCAACTGTTTCACCGGAATGGACCATCGCGTCGGTCAGCCATGACACTTCTTCTTTCGTCATCCCTTTGAAAAAGACGCTCATTAAAAAGGAGCTCATTTGATAATCGGGAATGCTGTCATTTTTATAGCCGTTTACCACAAATTCGATTTCTTCCTTTGCGAGCAGTTTACCGTCCCGCTTTTTCTGGATTATGTCTACCATTCTCATGATGCAGCACCCGCCTTCGCTATTTTTGCTATGGTCTCTTTTACAAGACTAAGGAAGCTTGATTTTACCTTCTCCGTCGTCTCAATCACTTCGTCGTGAGAAAGCGGCTGATCGAGGATTCCGGCTGCCATGTTGCTGATGCAGGAGATGCCGAGGACATCCAGTCCGGCGTGTCTCGCGGTTACAACTTCCGGTACAGTGGACATGCCGACAGCGTCTCCGCCCCATGTCCGGAGCATGCGGATTTCAGCCGGTGTTTCATAAACTGGACCGGTGTTCGCCACATAGACGCCTTCCCTGACAGGAACGCCAATTTCAGCGGCTGTTTCGCGGGCAAGCTCTAGCAGCTTGCGGCTGTAGGCCTGGGAAAGATCCGGGAAGCGCACACCGAACTGTTCTTCATTCGGTCCGATCAGCGGATTGGTGCCCATGTTGTTTATATGATCCGTGATGAGCATCAGATCACCCGGCTGGAATTGTTCATTGATTCCGCCGGCGGCATTTGTGACAATCAGTGTTTTGATTCCGATCTGCTGCAGCACCCGTACCGGGAAGACGACCTTCTGCATATCATAGCCTTCATAAAAATGGAACCTGCCCTGCATCGCGATAACGCGGGCTCCTTTCAGCGTTCCGTAAACCAGCTGACCGGCGTGCCCTTCAACCGTTGAAACCGGAAATCCGGGAATTTCTTCATATGGCATCTTAACAGCATTTTCTATTTCATCTGCCAGCACCCCGAGACCGGAGCCAAGAATCAGCCCGATTTCAGGCGCTTCTCCGATCTTATTCTGGATGTACCGGGCTGCCTGGCTGTAGTGATTTTCATTCATTGAAACATCAGCCCTCCTCATTTATATCGTGTAAAAAGCTTGTACCGTACTCCGGCATTTTCACCTTGAAATTGTCTGCGATGGTTGCTCCGACATCTGCGAATGTTTTTCTGACCGGCAGTTCTTTTCCTGTGATCATCCTAGGGCTGAAGGCGATTAAAGGGACATACTCCCGTGTATGATCCGTTCCGTGGTGAATGGGATCATTTCCGTGGTCGGCTGTTATGATCAGCAGATCGTCCGTTCTCAGGTTATTGAGTACTTCCGGGAGTCTTGCATCGAATTCCTGAAGCGCCTGTCCGTATCCCTCTGCGTTGCGGCGGTGTCCGTAAAGCGCATCAAAATCAACCAGGTTTAAGAAGCTGATGCCGTTAAAAGAACGGTCCATTACTTTTACAATCTGGTCCATGCCGTCCATGTTCGATTTCGTACGGATGGAATCGGTAATTCCTTCCCCGTCGTAAATATCAGAAATTTTCCCGATGGCGATCACATCATAGCCGCTGTCCTTCAATTCGTCCATGACGGTCCGGCCGAACGGCTTCAGTGCATAATCATGGCGGTTGGACGTTCTTATCCAATTTCCTGCTTCGCCGGTAAACGGTCTCGCAATGACCCTGCCGAGCTTATACGGCTCAGTCATCGTCATTTTGCGTGCTTTTTCGCAAATGTCATAAAGTTCTTCGATCGGGATAATTTCCTCATGGGCCGCGATCTGCAGAACGGAATCAGCGGATGTATAAACAATGAGCGCACCCGTTTTGATATGCTCTTCTCCAAGCTCTTCTAAAATTTCTGTACCGGAAGCAGGCTTGTTTCCAATTACCTTTCTTCCTGTTTCTTTTTCAAGCTGATCGATGAGTTCCTTTGGAAAGCCTTCGGGGAAAACCTGGAATGGCTCCTGTATATTCAGGCCCATAATCTCCCAATGGCCGGTCATCGTATCTTTACCGCTTGAAGCCTCCTGCATTTTTGTGAAGTACCCTTTAGGAAGCTCGGTCGCGGGGATTCCTTTTATGCTTTTGATATTGCCAAGGCCCAGTTCGGACATGTTCGGCATCATCAGTCCGTTCATTTTTTCAGCAATATGCCCGAGTGTATCTGCCCCTTTGTCGTTAAATTCGGCAGCATCCGGGGCCTCCCCTATGCCGACTGAATCCATAACGATGACAAATATCCTTTTATATGTATGCTCGCTCATTCTAACCCTCCTCATCAATCGGGATTACTTCGTTTGAAGCGATCCTGTCAGAAGTCTGACAACCTCATTATAAACCGGTTACAAACAATCTGCCAGCGAATTTCCCGTACAGTTGAAGTATTCCTCCAAAGGGGGAGCCGGAAACACATTTTCGGCGGATAAAAGATAAGAGGCCGCTCCTCAAGGAACGGCCTCTGCTATGCTCTTGGATGAAATTGCTGATAGACATCCTTCAATCTTGTTTTCGTCACATGGGTATAGATTTGGGTTGTTGAAATGTCGGCATGTCCGAGCATTTCCTGCACGGCGCGCAGATCTGCTCCGTTTTCCAGGAGATGAGTAGCGAAGGAATGCCTTAATGTATGAGGAGTCAGTTCCTTTTGAATTCCGGCTTCCAGGGCAATTTTTTTCAGATTTTTCCAGAATCCCTGCCTTGTGATTCTTTTTCCGTGGTGATTCAGAAATAGGGCGTCTGTCGCTTCTTTTCTGTTATGCAGCCTGGACCTGCCTTTATCCAGGTAATCGGTGATCGCCGCGGCGGCCGTTCTGCCAATCGGGACAATTCTTTCCTTGTTCCCCTTGCCAAGGCAGCGGATAAATCCCATTTCCAAATGGACATCCGGCAAGTTTAATTCTGTCATTTCGCTTACACGGATTCCAGTCGCATAAAGAAGCTCCAGCATCGCTCTGTCACGGTAGCCGAAAGGAGAATTCATCAGCGGTGTTTCCATCAGCTTTTCCACTTCCTGCAGGGAGAGCACTTTAGGCAGGGTCCGTTCGATTTGCGGTGTTTCAATGTGTACAGAAGGGTCCTGGTCAACTGCCTTTTCGCGCAGCAGGAATTGATGAAAGGCTCTTACTGAGGCAACATGGCGGGCTATGGTTTTGCTTGATTTGCTGCTGTCTTTCAGCATTTTCAAAAATTGGATGATGTTCGCTCTGGAAACCTTGTTCAGGCTGTCGAGTTCCTGCTCTTGTAAAAAGCGGATATAATTTTTCAAATCTCTTTCATAAGATACGACCGTGTTTTGTGACAGACCCCGTTCTACAATCATGTAGTGAGTGAAATCTTTCAGCTGATCATTCACATGCCTCTACTCCCCATCTGAATAAAAGAAGATAAGACGGTTCAGCCACTGATCGGGCTCGTTTTCTACCATCTTGGTTACCTTCAGTGCTGACCCTTCAGGAGGATCATACCGATGGTAGTCCTGATACTCTAAGTTAATCCAAATAATAGCATAGTAGAAGAGAATCGTAAATCCGGTAAAGACGACAAATACTTTCATCATATCCAATCCGGTTTGAACATAGCGCTTCATAAGTACCTCCGGGCAATGTCTGGCTTTTAGGCTAGTACATTATATGCCCCTGCTGCTCTGTTTTATACAGGATTCCATCACGAAAAAGACCCTTCATTGGATGAAGGGTCTATGTATGCGCTTATGCCTGCTCCTGGTCTGTTTCTTTCTCCTGGCACTTTGCGCAGATGCCATGGAATGTCAGTCTGTGGTCTTTTATCTTAAACTTCCAGTCTCTCTCGACAATCTCTTCAACGTCTTCGAGCAAATCCTCTTCTATTTCCGCTACTGCACCGCATTCAATACACACTAAGTGATGATGGAAATGGGCTGCACCCTCTTTTCTCAAGTCATAGCGGGATACACCGTCTCCAAAATTTATTTTATCGATTATTTTCAGTTCAGTCAGCAATTCAAGCGTCCTATAGACCGTAGCCAAGCCAATTTCCGGAGATTTTTCCTTAACGAGGAGGTAAACATCTTCGGCACTCAGGTGGTCTTCTTCATGTTCGAGCAAAACCCGAACGGTTGCTTCGCGCTGCGGCGTGAGCTTATAGCTAGAAGAATGGAGCTGCTTTTTAATCCGGTCAATTCGGTTTTCCATGAACGATTTCCTCCCTCGCTCTTCCTTACTCATTATAGCAGAAGAGTTCAAGGGTTCCAACTAAAATCATTATAATTAAATCTTTAGAATTATTATTAAGTAGAATTGATTATCATTTACTGAAAATCGGAACGACCGCCTTCATCAGCTGCGGTGATGCGTACGCCTCCAGGCAGGAAGCAGCGGCGATCAAGATCAATATCCCTGCAAAAATGGCTGCGTACCTTGAAAAAGACTGCAAAGGAGAATCGGAAAGGGTTCTTTTTTTATTGAGAAGATGCATGGCGAGCTTGAGAGAAAACGAGACAGCTGCCGCACTGAGAATGATGAAGGCCGGAATGATCAGAATGTTCTGCGGCAGAACAGAGACGAATGACAGCAAAAATCCGTTCCACTCCATTTGATTGACAAGAAACCCCACCGTAAAGCCTACGACCATTCCTTTTAAAAATAGCATAACCAGGATTGCCGGAAGGCCGATTATGGAAATTCCAAGGATCCAGATCAGACCCAGATATTTTAGATTGTGCATAAAGCTCTGTTGAAACATTTCGCCTGGGTCTGCCGTTTTTCCGTCCGTAATCTGGCCAAAAAACCGGCTGAGATAGAAAAACAGATCCTCTTTCTGTGTAAATGTCATGCTGTTGACAATGATTGCTCCAAAGATCACGCCCATCATAAACAGCACACAAACAAATAAATAAATCGAAGAGTGCTGCTTGATATGATTGGAAATGAACGTTTTCACCGGCTGCTTTTTCATCAGCATGTCCCCCCAGACTCTAATTACTAGATTGTATGCAGATGAAAGAGCGATATGCCAAAAAGAGCCGCATAGGCGGCTCTTTGCTCTGTCTATTCTATTATCCCTATTGATCGATTTTCCCGTAGATGCCTCCCCCGCCGCCCTTCGCAGCAAGCCTGCCGCTTCTCGCCAGACCAATCCGTACTGCGGTCTTTTCCGGGATCACTTTGCTGATTTCTTCTATTGGAACCCGATGCAGAATCGCCATCTCCGTTCCGAAATAATTTTTCAGCTTCAGCAGAGTTTTCGGACCGGCACCAGGGATAAATTCGAGCGGCACCTGATGAATGTACGGAGGTCTTCCTTCAACGATCGGTTTTGAATCAGCTAGCTCTTGAAGCCTGTCGCTTACCCCCTTAATGATTTTCCCGGAACGGCAATGATGGCAGAAAGTGTCCGGCCTTGCCAGGACGGTTCCGCAATCCGCGCACACGGTGTGATGGTATTTGCCGAGCAGCGGGTTCAGCCCGTAATTGGCAGTGATCTCCCTGCCATGTTCTCTCTTCAAAGCCATCACAAGCTCTTTAAATGAAGGCTCCTGTATCCGCAGTTTTTGATATTCCCTTGCAATTTTCGCATTGGAATGAGCATCCGAATTGGTGACAAACGGGATGCCCTCAAGCTCAGAAATGACCGAGGCCATTTCCGTATCTGCACTCAACCCAAGCTCGACGGCATCAATCATAGCCGGATCAAAAACCTCGGAAAGAGATCTCTTTACCCCCCTCCCGTAAAGGCTTTTGAAGGGTGTAAAAATGTGTGCGGGGATAAAGATCCCCCCCAGCTCTTTCACCTTTCTCTGAAAAGCCTTCCCGTCAGTATAAACCCGCTGGGAGCTTAAGGTATTATTTTTCATATACTGCGAGATCCAGTCCGAGAACTCCTTCATCGTTTCCAGAAAAGGAAAATAGGCGAGGACGTGTATCGGTCCCGAGCAGCTGGAATCATAGATTTCAAGCTCTGTTCCGAGGATGAGGACAGTATTTTTAAAACGGATCCCGCCGCCCGGCAGTTCATCGCATTCTCCAGCCTGCATCAGTTCCCGCGCTTCCAGCAGCACCTCCGGAACATGCGCGTCAATGATGCCGATCATGTCCATCCCCTTCTCTTCACTCGATGCCTGGAGGATGGAGGAGAGGGTCATGCTACAGGAGGCGGTGATTTTAACCGGTTTCCCTGATTTGGTGGAACCGATGTGAACATGCAGGTCTGCAAAGCACTCCATCATGTATTTTGAAGGGCTCTCCTCAGCTGAAGATACTGAACGGCATAGGCTGTTTTGGCATCATAAATCTGTCCGTTTGCAAGCATCCCCTCCGCTTCTTCAAGCGTCACTTCCATTAACTCTACAAATTCATCTTCATCCAGGTGGGCTTCTGTTTTCAGCGGTTCCAATTCTTCCGTTATGTACAAATGAACCAACTCATCTGCAAAACCCGGCGATGTATAGAACGATACAAGATGGCTGATACTTTTTGCTGTATAGCCTGTTTCCTCTTCAAGTTCTCTCACTGCTGTCGTTTCGGGCTCTTCTCCCGGTTCAAGCTTGCCTGCCGGAATCTCGGCGAGCGTCCGCTCGAGTGCCTTTCTGAACTGTTCCACGAGCAGCAGCTTCCCATCTTTCGTCAGTGCGATGACAGCAACCGCGCCTGGATGTTTAATCACCTCGCGCATAGAAGTTTTCCCATTTGGGAGTTCGACTTCCTGAACATATAAATCAATGATTTTTCCGGCATATATCTGCTTCGACGAGCGCTCCGTCTCTTTTAAGTGATCCATGGCATCCCAGCTCCTGTCTTAAAAATGTACGTCTCTTCATACATTCTATCATAACCTTCTTCTATCGAAAGGAACGGTGCAGCAATGAAAATTTACAAGCTTGAAAAAGGAATTATACTTACAGGAAAAGCATGGGAGATCCGGATGAAGCTCAAAGAATACGGAAAAAAATATAAAACAGTGAAAGAGTGGATCGACCACTCGTAAAAGTTGCATTTTCTGCAGCTGTATACTACTGTCAGGATAGTTGAACAGGAGGGATAGCTGTTGGAAAAAAGACAGATTGGACGATCCGATTTAGTTGTCAGCAAGATGGGGCTCGGCTGCATGTCGCTCGGGAAAGAAGAAAGTCATGCAAAATCGGTCATTGATGAGGCAATCGAACTTGGCATTAATTATTTTGATACAGCCGATCTCTACGATTTTGGATTAAACGAGGAATTTGTCGGCAGAGCGATAAAAAACCGCCGTCAAGAGCTTATTATTGCCACGAAAGCGGGAAATCGCTGGGAAGATGGGAAGGAAGGCTGGAGCTGGGATCCTTCGAAGGCATATATCCAGGAAGCCGTTAAGAAAAGCCTTCACCGTCTCGGAACGGATTATATTGACCTGTACCAGCTTCACGGCGGCACGATGGAGGATCCTATTGATGAGACGATTGAAGCGTTTGAGGAGCTGAAAAAGCAAGGCTTAATCCGCGAGTATGGCATCTCTTCAATCAGACCGAATGTCATCAAGCAATATCTTGAGAAGTCCTCGATCGTTTCGATTATGATGCAGTATAGTTTAACGGACCGAAGACCGGAGGAATGGTTTCCGCTGATTCAGGAATACGGGGTAAGCGTGATTGCCCGCGGCCCTCTCGCAAAAGGCATCCTGTCTGACCGAGAATTGGATAGGGCGGATTCATCCATTAAAGAAAACGGCTATCTGGACTATTCGTTCGCTGAACTTGCCGAACTCCGCAAAGCAATGAAGCAAGCCGCCCCCGGACACAGCTATACAGAGACCGCTCTGCAATATTGCCTTGCTTCACCGGCAGTGGCAGCGGTCATCCCGGGAGCCAGCAAATCAGCCCAGCTAAAGCAAAATGCAGCTGCGGCAGCAGCAGAACCGCTCACACCAGAAGAGCTCGCACATCTTCAGAGCTCAGCCAGACAAGCAAAGTATGAGCAGCATCGCGAGTAAGTCAACTGAACCTCCGGGAATGCCTTTCAGGCACACCGGGGGTTTTCATCTTTATTAGGATTTAAACAGGAACAGCTGATTTTTATCTTTCGCTGGTTTACGCTTTGCTCCGGTCAGGGTATTCCATAGATAAATCATTCTTTATGGGGGTACATAAAAACATGCCAAACAGTTCAGTTAAAAATCCGAAGGTTGCAGCGATTTCAGGAGGAGGATCCGGTATTGGAAGGGCGGCGGCTCTGAAGTTTGCCAAAGAAGGAATCCGCGTCTGCATATTGGATATGGATAAAGAGCGCGCGGTTGAAGTAAGAGATGAAATCAATCAGTTTGGCGGAGAAGCGATCGCCATAGAAACGGATATGTCAGATGAAGGAATGGTCAAAGAAGCCATCGAAGAAATCCGCCAGCACTGGGGAAACCTGGACGTTATCTTTAACAATGCAGGTGTGAACGGTGTGTTTTCATCACTTGAGGAAATGGAGGTTTCCGATTGGGATCATACGATTAAGACCAATTTGAGAAGCACGTTCCTGTTCGTCAAATACAGCATTCCCCTGCTGAAGGAAAACGGGGGCAGCATCGTGATTACGAGCTCAATCAACGGAAACCGCATTTTTAAAAACTTCGGGATGTCAGCGTACAGTACGACGAAAGCCGCTCAGATCGCCTTCATGAAAATGGCCGCTCTTGAATTGGCACAGTTCAAGATCCGCGTGAATGCCATCTGCCCTGGCGCCATCGATACGAATATCGATGATACGACGAAGAAACAGGAGAACCTTCAGGAAGTGGAAATCCCTGTTGAATACCCGGAAGGAAATCAGCCGCTTGCAGAGGGCTCAGGCCAGCCTGAACAGGTTGCGGACCTTGTTTATTTCCTCGCCTCCGAACAGTCGGCCCACATAACCGGAACCGAAATTTATATCGACGGGGCAGAGTCCCTGCTATAAACCTGTTACAGCGGGGCGGATTTCTTAATCCGCTCTTTTTTCTGCTGTTTTCCCCTCCTCATACTCTCTTATTTTCCTGCGGATTTCGGCAGCGGCTTCTGTCGGCTTCTCCACTTCAATGACAGCAAGAGTATATTTATCGTGGCCCCGGAGCCGGATGTTCAAAAGCGGAATACGATGTGCAAAGGACAGGAAATACCACTCTCCTCTGTATTTGTAGCTTCCTTCTTTTAAATAGCCGATCGAAGTGCCGGGCATCCGCAGCATAAATTGCGGAGGAGTGAAAGGCGTTACGATCACTTCCTCGATCGTTTCATACGGCAGTTCCAGCGAAAATTTCAAGGCGAATAGGCCATTGATCCACGGCAGGCGAATGACAGCCTTATCCTTGTACAGTTCGACTTTTCTTCCTGTCATCGTGACCCTCCTTTACCATAAAAAAGGCAGAACAGCAGCCTGCCGTCCTGCCTTCAGCTAATCAATAAGCATCCAATAAAACATCTTCTGTAATTATCAGATCCGGTTCAGTCGATTCGATGATCTGTTCAACGGTATACCCGCTTGCCACTTCTGCAAGCTTAAGACCAAGCTCAGTCACATCAAGCACTGCCCGGTCTGTAATAATCCGGTTTACGACCCCTTTGCCTGTCAAGGGGAGTGAGCAGTTTTTTAATAGTTTCGGAGAACCATTTTTGCTGACGTGCTCCATAATGACGATGATCCGGCGTGCTCCATGGACAAGGTCCATTGCTCCGCCCATCCCTTTAATCATTTTACCGGGAATCATCCAGTTCGCCAAATCCCCGGTCTCTGAGACCTCCATTCCACCCAGAATGGCGAGGTTTACATGCCCTCCCCGTATCATCGCAAACGACTCGGCACTGTCAAAATACGAAGCGCCTGCAATCGCGGTTACAGTCTCTTTTCCGGCATTGATCAGGTCCGGGTCCACCTCTTCCTCAGACGGGTAAGGTCCGATTCCAAGCAGTCCGTTCTCAGACTGGAGAACGACCTGCTTATTCTCCTGAATATAATTAGCAACAAGGGTCGGCATGCCGATTCCAAGATTCACATAGTAGCCGTCCTGTATTTCCCGTTCTGCTCTTCTGGCAATTTTCTCTCTCACAAGCACCTTGTTTTCAATCATCCCGCTTCCCCCTTATCCTGTTTTTTTTACGGTGAGACGCTCGATTTTCTTTTGCTGTTTCCCCACTGTCAGCCGCTGCACATAGATGCCTGGCGTATGTACCGTGTCAGGTTCCATGCTTCCCGTTTCCAGTAATTCTTCGGTCTCAGCAATGGTAACGCGGCCGGCTGCTGCGATCATCGGATTAAAGTTCCGGGCTGTTTTCCGGTACATCAGGTTTCCCATTTTGTCAGCCTTAAAGGCTCGCACAAGACTGAAATCAGCTGTCAGCGCTTCTTCCAGGACGTACTCTTTCCCGTTAAAGGTTCTCGTTTCTTTTCCTTCTGCCACCTGCGTTCCGTATCCTGCCGGAGTAAAAAATGCCGGGATGCCTGCTCCGCCGGCCCTGATTTTCTCAGCAAGCGTACCCTGCGGAGTCAGCTCGACCTCAAGCTCCCCTGCCAGCACCTGCCGTTCAAATTCTTTGTTTTCCCCTACATAGGAGCTGATCATCTTTTTGATTTGTTTATTTCGCAAAAGCAGCCCAAGACCCCAGTCATCCACTCCGCAGTTATTGGAGATCACGGTCAGGTCCTTTACTCCTGATTCAGCGAGAGCCATAATCAGATTCTCCGGAATGCCGCACAACCCGAAGCCGCCTACCATCAAAACAGCCCCGTCCTGTATATCTTCCACTGCTTTTTCATAAGAACTGTATACCGGTTTCATTTGTCTGCCTCCTTATCTGATATTCTCTACAATGGTCGCAACGCCCTGGCCGCCGCCGATGCACAATGTGGCAAGGCCTTTCTGCGAATCTCTTCTTTTCATTTCATGAATCAGCGTCACCAGAATGCGTGCCCCGCTCGCACCGATCGGATGCCCCAGTGCGATCGCCCCGCCGTTCACATTGAGGATTTCACGGTTAAATGAAAGCTCTTCTCCCACTGCGAGCGTCTGGGCTGCAAAAGCTTCATTCGCCTCGATCAGATCGATATCCGAGAGCTCAAGGTTTGCACGGCTGAGTGCTTTTTGCACTGCTTTAACAGGACCGATCCCCATGATGGACGGGTCTACACCCGCGTTTCCATTCGCTGTGATCTTTACGAGCGGCTTGATGCCAAGCTCCTCTGCCTTCTTCCTGCTCATGACTACTACTGCAGCAGCTCCGTCATTGATGCCTGAAGCGTTTCCGGCTGTTACAGTGCCGTCTTTTTTGAAGGCGGGGCGCAGTTTCCCAAGGGATTCTGCCGTTGTCCCTTCTCTTGGAAATTCATCCGTTTTAAACAGGACTGGATCCCCTTTGCGCTGCGGAACGGAAACCGGAACGATCTCCTCTTGGAATGTCCCTTCTTTTATCGCCCGGATTGCTCTTGACTGGCTTTCCGCTGCGTATTGATCCTGAGCTTCTCTCGAAATGCTGTATTGCTCAGCCAGATTTTCTGCTGTTACGCCCATATGGTAGTTATTGAAAACACAGGTCAGACCATCAGAAGTTAAGCTGTCGACCAGCTTCTGATCGCCCATTCGGAAACCGTCCCTCGCCCCCTTCATCAAATAAGGTGCCTGGCTCATGTTTTCCATCCCGCCGGCTACTACAATATCCGCCTCCCCGGCAGCGATTGCCTGGAACGCCAAATGGACGGCTTTGAGACCGGATCCGCATACTTTGTTGATGGTCATGGACGGGATTTCTGCCGGCAGACCAGCTTTCATTGCCGCCTGCCTCGCCGGATTCTGGCCCACTCCTGCCTGCAGGACATTGCCCATGATCACTTCACCAACCTGCTCAGGCCGAACTCCCGCCCGCTGGAGCACTTCCTTTATCACAATCCCTCCGAGCTCCGGCGCCGAAACGCCCTTCAATGATCCCCCAAAGCTCCCCATTGCGGTTCTGGCCGCGCTTACGATTACGATTTCATTTGCATTCATTCTGACTCCATCCCCTTTGAAAAATTCGTCCACGCTGAATAAAGCGTTTGCATTCCCTTTTATTTTCCTACTAAAATAGCAATATGTAAACCCTTACAATTAGAAAGGCGGAGGTCATATGAATTTCCCGGAAAAAGCAGTGTTAATCGAGGTCGGCCCGAGAGACGGCCTTCAAAACGAGAAGAATGTCCTGCCAACGGATGTGAAACTTGCATTCATTAAAATGCTTGGAGAAGCAGGGTTCACAGAAATGGAGATTGCGTCTTTCGTCTCCCCAAAATGGGTCCCGCAAATGGCTGATGCCGCAGAGGTCGTCCGCCATGCCTCCCCCGCCCTCAGAAACATCGTTCTCACCCCAAATGAAAAGGGACTTTTCAATGCTCTCGATTGCGGATGCGGAGCCGCCGCTTTTTTTGTCGGTGTCAGCACGGCGTTTAACCAGAAAAACATTAACCGGACGACAGAGGAAAGCATGCAGTCCATTCTTCCTCTTGTAACGAAAATGAAGGACAGGGGTCTGTTTGTACGCGTCTGCATCTCGACTGCTTTTTACTGCCCCTATGAAGGAAAAATGGCAGAAGAGGATGTCATGGAAATCTGCAGGCGCTTTGTACTGGCGGGAGCAGATGACTTAAGTGTGGCCGATACAATCGGAATGGCAAATCCGCACGAGGTGTATTCCCTTTTTTCGAAATTGAAGCATACGTTTCCGGAGACACTCATTACCGCTCATTTTCATGACACGAGGGGAATGGGACTTGCTAATGTATTTGCAGCCCTTCAGGCGGGCGTCGACCGGTTTGATACCTCTGCAGGCGGTCTTGGAGGATGCCCGTTTGCTCCCGGCGCGACCGGCAATGTCGCAACGGAGGATGTTTTGTACATGTTGGAGATGATGAAGATTGAAACGGGGCTGTCTCTTGAAAAAGTACTGGAGGCTGTCCGTGATATTGAAACCCATCTTGAAAAGCCCCCGGCGAGCAAGCAATACGCATTGTGGAAAGCAAAAGCGGCACAGTTATAAGCACATCGCATGAGCGGATTATTTTTCTCATTCTTCCTGCACCGGTAGAATATGATTCAACTAGGTGAAGGGAGGAACGGCTTATGAAAAAACGGACGATCGGACTTGGCGCTGTACTTTCCGCTGCAGCAGCAAGCGGCTTTGCATTCAGCCAGTTCCTCATGTACTCCAGGCTGAAAACGGATGAGGAAATCATTGAGAAAGAAACGAAGAACGGCCACTTCAACAAAGAGGAGTTCGAAGCATTGGACAAACGGGAGGTCAGCATCCCTTCCAGGTTCGGATACACTCTTAACGGATTCATCGCATTCTCAGGGAACAACAGGGAGCGGTTTGTGATTGTCTCACACGGTGTCACAATGAACACGTACAGTTCCATTAAATATATGAATCTCTTCCTGGAGCTCGGCTACAATGTACTCGTTTATGACCACCGCCGCCATGGAAAGTCCGGAGGGAAATCAACGAGTTTTGGATACTATGAAAAATATGACTTGCAGTCTGCCGTCCACTGGCTCAAAAGAGAATACGGCCGGGACATTACCTTGGGAATCCACGGTGAATCGCTCGGTGCAGCCTCTATGCTGCTGTATGCAGGTGCCGTTGAAGACGGAGCGGATTTTTACATAGCGGACTGCCCGTTCGAAGACCTGGAAGAGCTGCTCGTCTGGCGCATGAACAATGAAATGAAAAAATTCCCGAGATGGCCGTTCATGCCTATTGCAAGCCTGTTCCTGAAGCTTCGCGGCGGATACTGGATGAAAGAAGTCTCTCCGGTCCGCGCCGTCAGCAAAATAAAAAAACCGGTCCTTTTTATTCACGGCAGACAGGATGAAACGATTCCCTTCTCCTGTTCCGAGAATCTTTATAACCGCAAGAAGGGTTCAAAGCAGATTTACCTGCCCGGTAATACCGGACATGCGATGAGCTATACGGAGAACCGCCGGGAATACACGCAGATCGTTGATTCCTTTTTAGATGAAGCAGCAGCGGGGCACTATCAGAGGAGAAGGATTGAATCAGGCCGTAGACTGTATCTATAGCCTCCTCCCTTTCCTTTCGCTGCAGCGGCATATACAATAGAAACAGAATACGATGGGAGGAATCGCAGTTGAAGAAAATCTGGGTTGGACTTGCCTTAACTTTTTCCTATATTCTTGCGGTCGGCCTCTTTTTCACGAATATGATGATGTACATAAAAAAACGGACCGATGAAGAAATACTGGAGCGCGAAACGCTGGACGGCCATTTTATCCAGAAGGATTTTGATGAACTCGAGAAGCTCGAGGTCACGATTCCGTCCGAATACGGCTATGATGTGAAGGGATATCTTGTTGCTCCTTATGAGAACCGGAAATTTGTGATCATCTGCCACGGCGTCACCGTGAACCGCTACAATTCAGTAAAGTACATGAATCTGTTTTTGAATAGAGGCTTCAACGTCCTGATCTACGATCACCGGCGCCACGGGGAATCCGGAGGCAAAACGACGAGCTACGGCCACTACGAAAAATATGATCTCCGTTCCGCTGTTCATTGGCTGAAGGAAAAATACGGACAGGACATCACCCTTGGCATCCATGGGGAATCCATGGGATCGGTCACGATGCTGCTATATGCAGGAATGCTTGAAGACGGAGCTGATTTTTATGTGGCCGACTGTCCTTTTCACAGCCTGGAAGATCAGCTTCTCTACAGGCTGAAAGTGGACTACCGTCTCCCTGGGTTCTTCGTGATGCCAGTTGCCCGCCCGTTTCTGAAATGGCGTGACGGATACTCATTAAGAGATGTATCTCCGATTGCTGTCGTTGATCAGATCAAAAAGCCTTTACTCTTTATCCACAGCAAAAAGGACGCCTATATTCCTGCTGATTCATCAAGGCAGCTGTTTGAGAAAAAAACGGGCCCGAAAAAAATCTACTTTGCAGAAAACGGCGACCATGCGATGTCCTTTACAGAAAACCGCGCGGAATACGAGCGGGTGCTGGATGAGTTTCTAGAGGAGATCGGACTTGCTGAAAAACAAGAGGCATATAAAGAGAAACGTTAAGGCGGCCAGCTGTTCCGGCCGCCTTTTTTTGTGTTTTTGAATAAAGCTGCAACAAAAAAGGAGGCGGGTGCGTTAAACAAGTGAGACTTGAACAAAGGGGAGAAATTTAAAATGAAAACATGGAAAAAGGTAACAGCATCTGCATTCGCCGCAGCCGTTTTAGCCGGGTATATGCCTCACGGAGAAAGCGCATCAGCAAAGCCGCTATACACATTTGAACTTCCTCCTTCCGGATTCTACAAAGAAGGCGACAGAGGCAAAAATGTAGAGTTTATCCAGCATTCCTTAAACCGGGTAATTGGAGCCAATCTGACAGCAGACGGCATTTATGGGCCTGCTACAAAAAAGTCGGTAATGACCTATCAAAAATCAAAAGGACTGACAGCAGACGGGATTTACGGACCTGTTACTCATAAGACCCTTACGTATGATATCAATATTGTTCTGCCGGACAAAGTGCTGAAGCTTGGAAACAAGGGGAACGATGTAAAAACGGTTCAAGTCGCACTTAATGAATTAGGCGCCTCCCTCTCGGCAGATGGAGTGTACGGACCGAAAACCAAGGCTGCAGTTCTTGCTTTTCAAAAGCGTTTCCCAGAGCTTGCAGATGACGGCATTTACGGACCGAAAACAAGAGACCTGATGGAAAAAGTTCTACATGATTAAGCAGATGGCAAAGGACAGCGTTCAAGCGCTGTCCTTTTCGTTTTTGTGCTATTCTGGACATATTCGTATTTCTGGAGGGCATTATGCAAAAAAAGACCATTCTGATTACAGGTTCATCTAGCGGATTCGGAAAACTGGCAGCGCTGGCGCTCGCGGAAAGAGGACACCGCGTTCTTGCTGCTGTAAGAAACCCCGTCAAAGGAGAAGCGCTCCTGTCTGCTGCCGGGGAAAGCGCCGGGAATATTCAGCTCATCCATCTCGATGTCACCTCCTCCCCTTCTGTTGCTGCGCTTTCGGCCATTCTTACAGAGCATGACCGGATTGATGCATTAATCAACAATGCCGGCTTCGCCTATGGCGGATTTGCTGAAGAAGTGACAGCAGATGGTTTCCGCGAGCAGTTTGAAACCAATTTTTTCGGAGTGCTGGCGGTTACAGATACCGTCCTCCCTTTTATGAGAAAACAAAAAAGCGGCAAAATCCTTAACATGAGCAGCATCAGCGGACTGATCGGTTTCCCCGGCCTCTCCCCTTATGTATCCTCCAAACATGCTCTCGAAGGCTACAGCGAAAGCCTCCGCCTCGAACTGAATCCGTTCGGAATAGACGTCGCCTTGATTGAGCCGGGCTCTTTTTCCACAGGTATATGGACAACCGGCCGCAAGGTATCCTTTCTTGAGGAATCCCCCTACTCGGACTATATGCAAGCGATCGAGAATGAACTGAACCGCAGCAGCCAACAGCATGGTGACCCGCAGGAAGTGGCAAGGCTTCTTGTTCATTTATGTGAAAAAGATAAGCTTCATAAACTCAGGTACCCGATCGGAAGAGGAGTGAAAATGACGGCTGCTTTAAAAAGAGTGCTTCCGTGGCGGGTTTGGGAGCGGATCGTTTTGAAGAAGCTGGGCATGCAGTGAAATAAAGGAGGGCTGCACGATGCTTCTCAGCACATGCAGCCCTTTTTCCATTTAGATCTGTCCGGTATTTCTCCGGTGCTGGTACTGCTGCCATTGAAAACGGATATAGCATCCGATGCAAAATCCGAGGATCGCAATAAACGCAGCCAGAAATACCATGGCAGTAAAGACAAAGTTGAGAATCTGCCATTTCAGTACAAAACCGATGAAGCCCAGAAGCAGGCAGATTACCGCAATTTTCTGGTTAAACTGCTGCTGATCAAAATCTTCAGGCTGATATTGAGAGTAAGGTTTGGATAAAAACAGGCCGGCTATTTTCATGACCGGATTAAATCGGAACAAAAGCCCCGTCATCCCGGCGATGAGAGGAACAAGCAAGATCCATCCCCATCCGGTCAGCCATGAACTCAGCACCGATAGCACGATAACCCATTGGTTCGCTAAAACAAGCGGCTTTGGGATCGACTTCATGTAACCACACCTTATTGATTGGAATACTCTTATTTTACTTTAAGTATCGAGTTCTGACAAAGAAGTTCCCTTCAATCCTTCAAATCAGATAGGAAGGAACGAGTCAAAGGGCTTTAGCCTATCCAAAATTCTAATCACTACCATAGCTGTCTGAAAGGATGAGTAGACCGCTTTAATGGTGTGGCAACAAAAACCTCGACCATTATTTAAGTTGGTTTCATTTCCTGGATGTCATCGGATTCCATAATGATTCTATAACGGTAAGCAAAATGATGATTGATAGCCGTTTGTTCCCGACTGAAGCGGCTTATGATAGCCTTAGATTATCAAGTTATGACCATTAATTAAGGGAGTGGATGGTTTGTCGCAGGATATTTTGATTGAAGTTGATACAGATACATTAGAAAACAGAACAAACATTACTGGAAATATATATTTTATGATTGATTATCATAGGTACTTTCCAGACCAAGATTGGTCGGATTTTATTTTGATAATCCTGTCTTGGTGGATTAAATCGTGTAAAGGGATTATTGTATCTGAAGTTGGCAGAACCTATGAATTTGATTTTATGGACGGTACACCAATTGTCTTAGCCAAAAAGATGAATGAAAGACAAGTAGAACTTTTATTTTTTGAGGATGGCTTACAAAAAGGTAAAGTTCATTTTTCAGGCGTATTTTCTATTCAACAAATTAGGGATTCTTTACTTTCTGTCTCCCAAAAGGTAATCAGGGCGATCGACAGAAAACAGTGGTCTAGTGTGGAAATTGATGAGTTAAAAGTTTTGACGATTTCCTTAGAGAAATACCCATTGTAATAGTTTAGAAGGGACCTCCGCAGTCCCTCCTGATTATAAAATCAACAATAATCTGTAACAGAGTCATTCTAAAACACGGCAAGTCCCCCTTTTTAAACTCCTTTTATTTTCAAGTAAAAAAACGAACCGAGGATTGAAAAACAGCCTCCTGCCATAATGACAGCGGATGTACCGGCCGTTTCCGCCAGGATGCCTGCCATAAACGCCGATGCAGGCATGAGCGCCCAAGTCATCAGCCGGCTCGTCGCCTGCACTCTTCCCATTAGCTCATCCGGCGTGACCTGCTGGCGGATTGCGGCGATACAGGGGTTCATGATGGCTGCGGCCGCTGTTCCTATTGTATTGAGGACCAGCAGCCAAACAAAATCCTCCGCTAAACCAAGCAAAACAATGCTCAGTCCTCCTGTTAAACAGGATCCAAACAGAAGGTTTCGATAGGAAAACCGTTTTTTTAATACACCTGCAAGCAAAGAACCCCCTATAGCCCCTGCTCCTCCGCATGAAAGAATCAAGCCGATTTCCCTTACTGCCAATCCGTTCTCCGCCTTCAAATGAAAAATAAGAATGGTCAGAAACAGAGTCGTTCCTGTCACTGACAGCAGCAGTGCGAGATTCGTATATAAAATAGGCCCGTTCCGAACTACGAAAACAAAGCCTTCTGCAGCGTCCTTCCAAAAAGATTGCTTTTTCCTCGCCGCTGGAATAGAACGGACAGAAATGCTCCATACGGCTAAAAAAGCCAAGAAAAAACTGGCACTGTTGATCAGCAGTCCGGCTGCCGGGGAATACAGACTGATAATTAAGCCTCCTGTTGCAGGTGCCATCAGCGAGGCGGAGTTCATGATCGCCGAATTCACCGAATTGACAGCAGGAAGGTCTTCCTTCCGGACAAGACCCGGGATGTAGGCAAACTGGGCGGTCTGGTAAAGCTGGCTCATACAGCCGGTTAAAAAAGCGCCGAGAAACAGCATCCACAGCTCCAACAGCCCGAACACAGAAAGCACGCCAAGCAGACCTGTCACCGCGGCTCTTCCCAAATCACACAGCAACAGGATCCTCCTGCGCTCGATCCGGTCCGCGAGTACGCCTGCCGCTGGCTGCAGCAGCACCGGAAGCCTTTCAGCGGCCGCGGCCGCTCCCATATACAGCGGAGAGCCGGTGAGCGACAGCACGAGAAGTGGAATTGCGATCACATAGATTTGATCGCCGATAAAAGAAATCGAATTACCGGCCAATATTTTATGGGCAGCCTGGTTTTTCTTAAGTACCGGAAGATCTTTAGCCTCGATTACAGCCCGTTCCCCCATCGATTACAGCCCCCCATCCAAAAAATGCTTCAGCTCTTCCGGAAGCACATCAAGCGCGCCGCGGTTCAAATAATAGTTTGATCCGGTGTTCCCGGCGATTCGTGCAGCCTTCAGTGTTTTTAAATGATGGTGAAGGGTCGTCTTGCCAATGCCGAGCTCCTCTGCCATGTCCTGCAGCGTCCAGTCTTTTGCAGCCAGCATTTTTACAAGCTTCAGCCTGACCTCATCTCCCAGCGCTTTATGCTTTTGGACGAGCGATGCACTCGGCATATACGGATCCTCCGGATGGATGCTGTCATTCGCCGCCGGATAATAAAACACCTTCGTCCCTTCCAGATCGGCTTCTATATTCCACGGCCTGTATGTAAGATGCGGGATGAGCAGCACCGTATGCACACCGGGCTCTGGCTGATAGCGGATGCCGCCGGTCGCCCACTCGATGAACGGCTCGGGCTCCATCTTCGTGCACATGGACTGTTTGGCCGAAGCATCTCTCTTTAAAATAGCTGACAGGCTTTCCTGTTCAGGCTCAATAACAGCCTGATGCCAGCCTGCCATTACAGCAGCCAGATGACTTTTCAGCACTTCCGGGTCTTCTGTACAGATGTGCCTGATATAGTCCGGATAAAAAGGATTCCATCCTGATTTTGCAATCAGCTCGTCCATCGCCGCTTTCTCCCCCGCTGCTGCGGCCCGTCTTTTATTCTGCAGCTCTTCTCCGAGATACGGCAGACTTACATAGAGCAGCTCCTCATCAGGCAGTTCTGTCAGGTACGCTGTAAATTCGTCCAGCGTTTCAGCATTTTTTTCGTGCAGCAGCTGAAGGAGCGCTTTCCATGTATTGTTCTTTTCAATCGTGTCGAGCTCCTTTAACAACCTTTCCGGCATCCCTTTTTTGAGGTGCTTCCAATCCTTTTTCTCAAGCGTGCCGATCAGCCGTGAATTGGTCACAGCTGCAATCCCCAACGCAGCTTCCCATAGCAGGGACTGGCGGATTTGTGCCGTGTACGTCCCTCTTTTTTTTCCAGTTTCCAAAATGTATTCCATATCTCCATCCCCCTTTATCTATATTCTATATTTTCTGAATTTATAATTCAATAATTTTCGAACGCCTATTTTCTTTTTACCCATTGACATTCTTTACCACGAGTCATATAGTTAGTTGCATAAGTAATTAACCAACAAACTAAGGAAGGGGGCATCATTCAATTGATCGATGACAGCCGGCCCATCTATGTACAAATCGCAGAAAGAATCGAAAATGACATCATCGAAGGCGGTCTGCCTGAAGAATCGCAGGTTCCCTCCACCAATCAGTTCGCAGCCTTTTACCAAATCAATCCGGCTACTGCCGGGAAAGGAGTCAATCTTCTGGTCGATCAAGGCATTTTATATAAAAAAAGGGGTGTCGGCATGTTTGTTGCTTCTGGGGCTCTTGAAAAGCTGATGGAAAAAAGAAGAGAACAGTTCTTCGAGCAATATATTAAAACCATGCTTCACGAAGCGGAGAAAATCGGCATCACAGCTGACCAGCTGAATGAAATGATTCAAAAAGGGGCCAATAAACGATGAACCGTATAGCAGAAGTAAACGGGCTTACGAAATCCTATGGAAAGAACACAGCCGTCGCAGGAATCGATTTTTCATTAGAGCCGAATAAAATTTACGGCCTTCTCGGAAGGAACGGGGCCGGTAAAACGACGGTCATGAATATGATCACCTCACGGATCTTCCCTTCAAGCGGAGACGTACGGATCTTCGGGGAGGATCCCTTTGAAAACCGAAGTGTCCTCAGCCAGATCTGTTTTATTAAAGAAAGCCAGAAGTACCCCGATACGTTCAACATCGCTGATTTATTTGATATTTGCTCTTCTGCGTTTCCGAACTGGGATCAGGAATATGCCGACACATTAATTAAAGACTTTAATCTCCCGCTCAACCGCAAGATGAAAAAACTTTCCCGCGGGATGCTTTCTGCCGCCGGCATCATTATCGGCCTTGCCAGCAGAGCGCCGCTGACGATTTTTGATGAACCTTACCTTGGGCTTGATGCAGTAGCGAGAAACATCTTTTATGACCGCCTGATCGAAGACTACAGCAGCCATCCCCGCACGATCATCCTGTCGACACACTTGATTGATGAAGTCAGTAAAATCCTCGAGCACGTCCTTGTCATTGACCAGGGAAAACTGATCATGAACCAAGAGGCAGATGCCATTCGCGGCAAAGCCTTTACGATTGTCGGACCTGCCGCAAAAGCCGCAGCTTTCACACACGGAAGAGAGATCCTGAAGCATGAAGCAATAGGCGGATTTGTTTCCGTAACGGTGATGGGCAGCCTGAGCCTGGAAGAAAAACAGGAAGCAGCCCAAGCTGGACTGGAACTTGCGCCCGTGTCTCTTCAGCAGCTGATCATCCATTTAACGACCGCTTCTGCAGAAACAAAGGAGGAAAACGCGCGATGAACCCCACTGCTGCCGTAATGAAAATTCACCTCAGGTATGTCCTTACTCTGCTGTATCTGCCATGGATTATCACTCTGTCAAGTCTGCTTATCAACCTCTTCGTTGCGTATATCGTCAAAGAGGGGTTTTATACTGGGGGGATCATGACAATCTTTGTATTCATGTTTGTGTCCGGCATCGTCATCCCTGCCCAAACCTTTCCGTTCGCTCTCGACTTGAGCCTGCGCAGAAAAGACTACTTTAAAGGAACCCTTTCCATTTTTCTTCTCACAAGCATATTGACTGCTGTTTTGCTTACTCTCTTTTCCTTTCTGGAAAACATAACAGGAGGATTTGGCGCAGGCATTCACTTCTTCAGCCTTCTTGATGCGTTCAGCCAAAACCCATTCTGGCAATTTTGGATCTTTTTCATTCTATTACTCTTTAACTTTATGTTCGGACTGCTGATCGCGAGCCTATTCCAGCGTTTTGGAAAAAACGGTATGTACGTTTTCTTCTCTGTTCTCGTGCTTCTGCTGACCGTCCTAAGTCTGCTCTTCACTTATTTTCAATGGTGGGTTCCGTTCTTTAGCTACTTGGCAGGCAACCTGAACACCACTGCTGTAGGCATCTTTATCATCAGTCTGCTGCTTCCTGTGTTCTCTTACGGGCTGCTTCGGAGAGCTTCAATCTGATTTGTTCAAATCATCTATTCCCATTTTAAGGAAAGAAGGAAAACTCAATGATCGATCTATTCCCAATGAAGATGTTCGGGCAGAACCGGATGATCCGTGTCTATCTTCCCCCCGCCTATGCCCGTTCTGAAAAATCATATCCGGTTTTATATGTGCACGACGGGCAGAATGTCTTTTCGGATTCTACAGCTGTTGGAGGAGGTGTTTCTTTAAACCTCGAAGAATTCCTTGATCGCAATGAGTATGGATTGATTGTCGCTGCTATTGATTTGAATACGGCAGGAGAAGAACGGATCCATGAGCTTTGTCCATGGAAGTGCGGGCATTTTTGTGCAGAGGTGCTGGGGCAGCCGAGCTCTGCCGGCGGCAAGGGAGAAGCTTATCTCGATTTTATCGTGAATGAACTGAAGCCCGCCTTGGACCGTCTTTACCGGACTGATTCAGAGCGCAGTTACATGGCCGGGATTTCTTTAGGCGGATCATTCACGGTGTATGCAGCTTGCCGTTACCCGGACATTTTCAAGAGAGCTGCCGGCCTGTCTTCCGGATTTTACCGGAATCAGGAGGAGCTTGAGAATCTCATTGAATCGGCAGATTTATCCGGTATGGAACGGCTTTATTTGGACTGCGGAACCAATGAAAACCCCGACATTCGCATCCGTGAAAGCTTTTTGGAATCCAATAAGCGCATTTTTCAAAAACTTGATGGAAAAGTTCAAAATCAGCGCTTCTCCATTATTCCAGACGGCATTCATCATTATTCCAGCTTCAGGTCCCGTTTCCCTGAAGTTCTGGATTATTTGCTGAAATGAAAAAGGAGGCGCCACTGCGCCTCCTTTTTCACAACACGTCCGTTACATCTTCCATGTTCTCCCGCATCCAGCTGATCGCGTCATCGATCGTCGGGAATTCCTGGGCCTGGAACGTCATTTCGTCCTGCAGGAGCCAGACGTTTTTCTGTTCGTCATGGATTCCGCCGATGGACCAGTGCATCAGGCTGTATGGATGATTGTTGTTTAAAAACGATACCCACGTTTTATCCTGGGCAATGTTTTTCATGGATTGAAATTTGTCTTTTTTCACATTCTTGTCCTCACTTAACCGTTAAACTCATACGCGGATTGAGCATCTGTGAAGGGCTTTTCAGCGCGAACGTATTGGCGGATTCCAGGAAATCAACCGTCATCTCTTCATCAAGAAAGACGAGCTTCGTCTTTTCCAGAAGAACCGGCTTATAGTTCGTGTTCACCTCTATGTCATCCTCTTCGGTTTCCCTTACAATCCATAGTGCTGCAACACCGGATACTACACAGCCGCAGCCCTCTGTATCATATTTCAGTTTCAGATGTGCGTCCGGATGTCCGTCAAGCACTGGGGCGATCCGGTCGATGGCCCGTTGGGTAAATGTAAATTTCATACTCTGCACCTTCTTTTGGATGATGTATGGACAGTGTACCATAAACTTTGCCGCGGCGCCTGATTAAAGCCGCAAGGCCGTTGCTTTTTCAGCCCGTTCCGATTACCATTAGAGTATCTTTTTTCCGGGAAAGGAGGACTTGCGATGTCTAAAGTGCAAATTAAAATACTGGATAACGGCCCTTTTCGTGTCACCGGTGATGTAGAGCTGGTCGACGCGGATGGCAATGTGTATCCTGCCAAGCCTGCCTTTTCCCTTTGCCGGTGCGGCCAGTCAAAGAAAATGCCGTATTGCGATGCAACCCATAAGGGAACATTTGATTCGTGCGTACGTGCTGAAAAAGAATTGGACTAATTTGATCAGGGGGATGGGAAAATGAAGGTTCGCGTACTAAAGCCTGTATTTGCGGATTCGGCAAGCCAGCTTGTTCACACAGCCAATCAGTTTGAAGAAAGAATTCTGATCAAAAAAGCGCATTGGGTCATCGATGCGAAAAGCCTGCTTGGCGTTCTCGCACTCTCTCTGCAGCCAGGTGAAGAAGTGGAGATCGACGCAGAAGGAAATGCTTCAGCTGAAGAATCCTTTTTAAATATCGGCCTTTTTGAAAAATAAGGAAAAGACCAATTGGATTCTCTCCAGTTGGTCTTTTTTCGTCAATCCCCGTGCAGTTTGATTTTAACGACCCGGGTGAGCGGAATCATCTTCCGTTTTCCTGCTTCGTCTACAATTCTCAGCGCCTGCTGGATCTGGTCAAAAAAGTGGATCCGCCCTGTGTGAAGAATGAGCTGCTCATGCTCATGCACGGTAAACTGCAGCAGCTGGTTGTCTTCCATCGCCTGGCAGATGATCTCGTTGAACTCCTCCAGCTGCTGGTCATCCACCTCCGGCTTCACCGTATAGCGCTCTTCCTCTTTCCATTGCCGCAGCAGCTTCACATGCTCCGGCAGCATCATCGAGGTCCACTTGATATTGCCGCGGTCGCGTATCACTCCGCTCCCCTCCTTCCTTATGCTTTATGCCCGCCGACGAGTGTCGCCCGGTGCTTCGCCGTTCCCGCTTTTGTATAGGAAACCGCTCTGAGAAGCGAATCAGAGCCATATTTGCTCCGGATCGAATCCATCACATATCCAAGAGTCCGGTGCTTCTCCCGGTCCGGCTGAAACAGATTCAGCTGGCTTTCTGCATCTTCTTCAATATTGGAGAGGGCGATGGAAATCTTCCGGACGGTTCTTCCTTCATAAAACTCCTCAAACAGCTCAAGGCATGTGCGGTAAAGGTCCATCGTAATGTTCGTCGGCTCTTCCATCGTCCGCGACCGGTAAAAGCCGCCGCCAAGCTCATCCTTGCTGTAGCCGACCCCGAAGCTGATCGTCCGTCCGGCCCTGTAGTGGTGGCGCGCCCTTCTCGCCACCTCCTCGCACATTTCCAGGATGACATGCTTCACTTCTTCAGGATCCGTGTAATCACGCATTAAAATCTGGCTTTTGCCAAAGCTGATCTGCCCCTGCATAATCGGTTCGCCGATGTCTGACAGATCGACGCCCCATGCATGGTAGTAAAGCTGGTTGCCCATGATGCCGAATTTTTTCTCCAGCCTCTCAAGCGGATACGCGGCCAGCTGTCCGATACTGAAAATGCCCATCCGGTTCAGGTTCTTTTCCATCCTGCCGCCAATGCCCCACATCTGGCTCAAAGGCTTCAGGCTCCACAGCTTTTCCTCTACATCGTCATACGTCCACTCGGCTACACCTGTCTTCTTCGCATCAATATCAAGGCACACCTTGGACAAAAGCATATTCGGCCCGATTCCAATCGCACACGGCAGCTGAAATTCACGCTCCATCTCATTTTTAATCTTCCAGGCGATTGTATGGGCGTCGCCCCACAGGTGCTCCACTCCATCGACCTGGATAAAACTTTCGTCAACACTGTAAATATGAATGGCTTCTCTTGGCACATAGCGGTGAAACATCTTGGAAAGTTCAGTGGAAATGCGGATAAACAGCGCCATTTTCGGGTTTACCACGTGGATCCGGGGATCATCCGGAATTTCAAATTTTCTTGATCCTGTTTTAATGTTAAAATCCTTTTTTAACCGGGGAGATGCGGCCAGTACCACACTTCCCTGCCGTTCGGTGTCCCCGACGACAGCGAGGTAGCACGTATGTGGATCAAGCCCCATCAGGACCGCCGCACAGCTCGCATAAAAACTTTTCATATCAATACAGAGAATCTTCTTTTTGGGAAGCTGGTCATAATCCATTCCTTACCCCTCCGCTAAGAATATATGTTCGTAGTCCTATTATACCGCTAATCATAATCGAATAAACGTTCGTATTCAATGGTAGTTTTTGGCGAAGTGTGAAAAAATGCATGACAGCAGGCTTCAGGAAATCGTTTCCTCTTTGAAAATTCTTTTTTGGGCATATGGGATTACTTTGAATCGAGGAGAATTGGCCAAGCAGCTCAGCACGGCTCTGGAGCCCGTTATATCTGCGAGACCGATACCTGCCGAAAACCTCCTTTCCAGCACAAATAGCGGCTGTGGAGACCGATCCCGCACGAACCGGTCTCAGGAGACGCTATCTCATATGAGACGGGGTATTTTCCATCGTTTCGGTCTCAGAAGACGCTATTTTTGTAAAATGAGCCTGTTTTCGCCCCAAAACCCACAAATAACGGCTCTGGAGACCGATCCCGTACGAACCGGTATCAGGAGACGCTATCTCATATGAGACGGGGCATTTTCCATCGTTTCGGTCTCAGAAGACGCTATTTTTGTAAAATGATCCTTTTTCGCCCTAAATTCCATAAATAACGGCCCTGGAGACCGATAACTTCCGAAAACCACCTTTCCAGCACAAATAGCGGCTCTGGAGACCGATCACGCACGAACCGGTCTCAGGAGACGCTATCTCATATGAGACGGGGCATTTTCCATCGTTTCGGTCTCAGAAGACGCTATTTTTGTAAAATGAACCTGTTTTCGCCCCAAATTCCATAAATAACGGCTCTGGAGACCGATACCTGCCGAAAACCGCTTTTCCAACACAAATAGCGGCTCTGGAGACCGATCCCGCACAAACCGGTCTCAAAAGACGCTATCTCATATGAGACAGGGCATTTTCCATCGTTTCGGTCTCAGGAGACGCTATCTCATATGAGACGGGGCATTTTCCATCGTTTCGGTCTCAGGAGACGCTATTTTTGTAAAATGATCCTGTTTTCGCCCCAAATTCCATAAATAACGGCCCTGGAGACCGATACTTGCCGAAAACCGCTTTTCCAGCCCAAATAGCGGCTCTGGAGACCGATCCCGTACGAACCGATCTCAGGAGACGCTATGGGCATTCACCACCGTTTCAGCCTCAAAAGCCTTTTATTCATATAAAACGAGGCATTTATCCCTGAAACCGATAACTGCCAGTACCGGCCGCACGTTTTTCCTATCCATCCCGCACAGCAGCCAACCCCGCCCCACCTTCTTAAATAAACACAAGCTGCCCAAAAATCCTGTATGAAAAACGCCACTGGTTGGAATATACTGTTAAAAAGGGGTGGAGTTTGATGAACGTTTGGGTGAGGCAGGGTATTCTTTATTTGGCTTTCCTTTTGCTTGGCATCTGGCTGCTGTTTGAAGGAAGCATGTTTGAGTTGAGGCTGCAGGAGGAGGGAAAGGAAATTTATGATTTACGGACTTTGCTTGCATTTCAGGGTCTTTTTCCAGTAGCTTTGGGTATGCTTTTTGCGGTGCCGGATCTCGTTTTGGATTTTTGGCGGGAGGGACGCTGGAGGATACAGTGGATGAGGTTGATTTTCTTTGGACTGCCTCTTTTGTATGCTTTGTTTGTGAATCTTCAGTTTCTGTCAGGAGGGAATCTCCTGCCGGTTCCGCCTTTCTTTCCGGGTGGTTCGTACGTGGCTTTATATGGGGCAGGCTTTGGTTTTCTGCTCATTTCAAGCATAAGAAAGCAGCCCGTTTAGAGCTGCTTTTTTTATCCCCATACGTCTTTTGAATAGCGGCCCTGGTTTACTAAGGCCTCAAGCCAGGCAGCGGCTTCTTCCGGGGCTGCGCTTTTTACGTTCCGGCAGCTGTCCAAAAGTGCCTGTTCTGCAGCAATGCTCATTCCCCGTCTGCCGCATATATACAGGCAGCTTGCATCCTCGTCGAGCAGACGGATGATTTTAGCGGCATGCTGCTTGAGTACATCCTGAACATAGACCCGGTCTTTGCCTGGCTCGCGGGATAACGCCGGGTACAGGGTGACAAGTCCGTTCCGCTCTGCTTCTTCGAGTTTCTCCTTATAAAGAAATTCCTCTAGGCTCCTGCAGCCGAAAAACAAGTGTGCCTCTCCAAGCTGAACCCCTTTTTTCTGCAGGATGCTTCTTCCCTGCAGAAATCCAAGAAAAGGGGCAATACCTGATCCGCCTGCGACCATGATTAAGGGAAGAGACGGGTCTTCCGGTTTTTGAAAGCCTTGTTCTTTTATGAAGCAGGCGACAGGATCGCCAGGCTGCAGGCCGGCCAGGTAATGGGAGGCAGTCCCTTCATAGAATCCGCTGCCGTTCCACGCCTTTTCCTTTACTACCCTGACTGTCAGACTGATTCTCCCCGGGTCCGCTTCAGGGGAGCTGGCGATGGAATAAAAGCGGGGCTTGAGAGGCGGGAGCATCCGGAAGAACCGTTCGAAAGGCAGCTCGCAAGCGTTATACGCTTCCAGGATTTCCAGAAGGGAAACCCGCTTCTTTACAACTTCTTCCTCATAGTTCTGCAGCTTTTTTTCCAGTTCGATCCGATGGGGAGGACACTCCGTATAGCGGATTGCTGTCAGGAGGTGAGACTTTGCGGCCGGTTCCTGCAATTCAGGATAATCCGCAAGGAGCCTGCGGATTTCAATCGGTTCGTTAAGTGGAAGGTGGCTTGATTTCCCTTTAAAAATTACACGCTCGTTCCCTGTCAGCCGGAAACGGCTCAGAACACGGTCAATCAATTCCGGGCGGTTTTGAGGGAAAATTCCGATGTGACCCCCTTCCCGGAAGGAAACTCCGGGCGGGAGAAGCAGCTCAAGGTGCCGGGTGCTGCGCGGGCTTCCTGCCTGATGCAATTCGCGGTTCACAGCGGTTTCGGCCGGAAATGCCCGGTATTTCTCAGCAAGGCGGCTCAGCGGAGCGGCGGCTGCAAATTCCATCTCCACAGATGCTTCCATCTCTGCCGGCTCCCAATCGAGGGAATAGCTGACGGCCAGGGCGCGCCACATCTCTTCCTCCCATTGCTCAAAGCTGCCCAGCAAATCCTCGTCGGCATCCCCTGCCCCAAGTCTGCAGATTTGCTCGGCCCCTTTTTCGGACATCTTCTTGTCAATCAGAGCCGGAATCCGCTGGAAGGTGGCCGACCAGGTCCGGTCTCCGCATCCGAATACAGCAAATCGAACCCCCTGCAGGCTCTCGTTCGTCTCCTCAAGCCACTTAACAAATGTCTTAGCGTTGTCTGGCGGCGCTCCGTTGTAGGTGGAAGAAAGCAGAAGAACGGCCCCTTCCCGGGGAAGCCCGCCAGAGTATGCGTCGAGTGGCGCTGCTTTTGCGGTATACCCGAGCGCTGATCCCTTTTCGGCAAGGCGCAGCGCCAGCTCTTCGGAGGTACCCATATTGGACCCATATAAGATTAAAAGAGGAGTGTGATGGCCTTTTTCTGCAGCTTCGGCAGGCTCAGGCTGAGCGGTATCAGATTGAGGCGGGACGTCCGGGGAAGCGGTCCATTTCCGCCTTGGTTTCACTTTCATCTTAAATCCGTAAGGCTTCCAGCTGAGCGTTTCCTTGATCTTCAGCTCGTAATCCGGAAAATGCTCAAAATCAAAATACTTGAGCAGCAGACTGAGGGCCATCGCCGCCTCATGGAGGGCAAACTGCTGGCCGATGCAGGCCCGCTGCCCATTGCCAAATGGCTTGAAAGCATGCGGTGGAATAGCCGTCATATCCTCGAAACGCTCAGGGATAAATTCTTCTGCCTTCTCTCCCCACACTGTCCGGTCCCGGTGCAGGTGAGGCAGAAGGACGGTTAATTCCTGCCCTTCCCTGATGGCGTACTCTCCCCCTACTATTTCGCTTTCCTTTGCGTAGAGGGAGATCACCGGCACAGTCGGCCACAGACGGAGTGTCTCAAAAAGAACCATCGGGATGTATTTTAGTTTTTTCACTTCCTGGAAAGACGGAACCCGCGACGTCAGTATACGGTCTGCCTCTTCCCGCGCTGCCTTGAGACTGCGGCGGTTTTTGCAAAGAAGATAAAGAGCGAAGGACAGCATCCCCCCTGTCGTCTCGTGACCGGCTATTAAAAAGGTCATGATTTGATAGCGGATGTTCTCATCATCGAGACGCTCACCTGTTTCAGGGTCCTTACTTTTCAGCATGTGGGAGAGAAGATCATCCGGCCATTCCTTTTGTTCCAGCTGCTTTCGGTCCTGAATCAGCCGGTCCACGAGATTGAACATCGACTGAATGTGCGCACCGAACTCCGCCTCCTGTTCCCTGCTGCCCTTCTCATTTTTACGGGGCCTGACGAGACGGGCCATCGCCTCGGTGAGCACAGCATTCATACTGTCAATAAACGGGTGAAAGCCTGTCCTGTAAAAACTGTTGAAGCGATACCCAAATCCGCATAACCCGATTGTATCCAGAGTCAGTCTTGTCATGTCCTCTGAAACATCAACTGTCTCGCCGGCATTCAGCCTCTCCCACTTCTGAACGAGCTGGCCGGCAATATCACTCATCATGGAATGATAGTTTTTCATAGCTTTTAGACTGAAAGCCGGCAAAAGAATATGATGCGCCTTTTTCCAGTTCGGTTCATGTGTCCAGCTCGTAAAAAGCCCGTCTCCTGAAAATGGCCTTAGATTCTGCAGGGCGGGACTTACACTTTTATCAAACCTGTTTTCATCACAAATCTCGGAAACGAGCCTGTGGCTTGATAGAAAGATGGCCGCATTCCGGGGCCTGTCAAACTGAAAAATCGGACCGGCATGCTTTGACACCTTTAAAAGCGACTGAACCAGACCGTCCGGATTGTTGAGCGGTCCCTGCGCATCCCCGTTTTTCAGCTCTACCCGGGGAATCGGCTTAAGATGGTCCATATGCATTCCCTCTTTCGTATTGAATGTCCTAGTCCCTATTTTATGAAAATACCGGCGGATGGCTTGGACATTCTGCGAAAATCGGAACAGGACCGGAGTTTTATGCAGGCAGTTTTCATCAGGAACAGGCGGACGGCTTACTGGCATTGTTCCGACCTGCATCGCCCGATTCGGAAACTCCCGCTGCACTTGGACGGATGATCTGTCCATCAGGCTGAAAAACCCTCCTAAATGCAATCCGGAGGGTTTTATTAATTTTCTAGGCCTTTATTTTCCTGATTTTAATCGTTGAACAATGGATGATGATTTTCGTTTGTGAGAATAAAAAAATTTCATGCTGTACTTTCTTTTTACTCAACGGCAGAATTTCATCATAGCCCCACTCGTCCAATCCTCTTCTGCCGCCAAAAACAATTTCCTTTGGTTTGTTTGCATAGACATTTCTGGTGATGTCATAATCCATTAAGAATTTACGGACATTGACCCATTGAATTTCATAAATGCCGCCTTCTTGGTATTGCTCAACAACCATATTGATGGAGGTGGGGTCTTTTGTTTTGCCGTTCTCCTGATTGAGAACAGTTAAGGAAATCACCTTGCCATCATGAAAGGAATTTGTTTTTAAAAAAATCGCCGTCTCTTTATTGAATCTTGGTAAAAGTTTTTGCAGCTCTTGTCTGTAACCCGCTGGATCCCACGTGTCATCGTCTATAAAATACTTCACTCAAATGATCTCCTTATCCCTATTAACCTCCTGTTTATTTTAAAATAAAATGTTCTTCCGGACCAACCTATTTTCCACATTTTAGCGAATAAGCCTTCCAGTCAGCTTCTGTCCGCCCCTATTTCCCCGCCCAGACATCCTTTGCGAAGCGGCCCTCTTTCTCAAGGCGGCGGAGCCAAGCGTCTGCTTCCACTGCAGAGGCCTGTTTTTCAGACTGATAGCTTTCTTTAATGGCAGCTTCGACATCCGGTGCCATCTGGCTGCCGTCTCCGCAGATGTACAGGTGTCCGCCCTTTTCAAGGAGAGAAAGCAGCGCGGAGGCATCCTCTCTGATCATATGCTGCACATAGGTTTTGGCCTTGCCCTCTTGTCGTGAAAAAGCGGTGCGGAGTGTAATCAGATCTAGCCGTTCTGCTTCAAGAAGTTCCTCTTCATACAGATAATCATGAAGGCGTTCCCTGCAGCCGAAGTAGAGATACGCTTCACCGAGCTGTGCACCCTCTTCTTTTATAGCTCGGCGTCCTTGCAGGAATCCTCTGAACGGGGCGATCCCGGTCCCCGGGCCTACCATGATGAGCGGGGTTTCCGGATTCTCCGGCCGTTCGAATGCTCCTTGCGGCTCCCCGACAAAGCAGAGAACTTCATCCCCGGGCTTCACCTGTGCAAGATAGCCGGAAGCGACGCCATTGTATTCTCCCGCTCCGCTCCAGGCCGGATCCTTCAGTACACTCACGGTCAGGCTCGCTTTCCGCGGGGATAACAGCGGAGAGCTTGAGATCGAATAATAGCGCGGCTTAAGTGCAGGCAGCAGACTCAGAAAGCGGCTGAAAGAAAGCTCACAAGCCATATACTTTTCCAGCAGCTCAAGCATCGTGATGCGCTTTGGAAGGATTTCATACTGGTATCTTTCAAGCATCGCCTCAAGCTCCATCCTGTGGGGAGGGCAGACGTTGACCTCTGCCAGGACCTTCAGCTGGGCGCGGGTGACTGGCTCCTGCAGCTCAACCGCATCAGAAAGCACGTCAATGACCCTTACCGGCTGCCCCTGTGGCAGATGAGAATGCTTTGAACCTTCACTTTCGAGCACCATTTGTTCATCACCGGACAGCTGAAGACGGCGGAGCACTCTGTTGACGAGCACACGGCTGTTTTTAGGAAACACACCAATGTGGCCGCCTTCTTTATAGCTGGTGCCTTCCGGCAGAAGCAGCTCCACATGGCGCGTACTGCGGCCGCTTGCAGCGGACTGAAGCTCTCTGGAGGCTGCCACCTCTGCCTTGAACGCCTGATGTGCTTTTGCAAGCGGTGCAGCCGGTTCATTTTTAACGATGGTCACTGAAAGGCTGCTTCCTGTCCCGTGTTCTTCTTCGGGAAGTTCTACGTTAAAATGGGAGGCAGCAGCAGGCCAGAATGCCTCGTTCCATGCGTCAAAACTCCCTTCAAAATCGGCGTCGGCATCCCCTTCGCCTCTTCCGACAAAGCGGATTGCACCCTTGGAGTGCATGGTTTCATCGATTACATGCGGAATCCGCTGATACGTGCTTGCCCAGTTCCGGTCCCCGCAGCCAAAAACGGTATAAGATACTCCCGCCAGTTCTTCTGGATCAGCCTGCTCCAGCCAATCGATAAACCCCCGGGCGTTATCAGGCGGATTGCCGTTATAGGAGGAGGAGAAAATCACCACAGCTCCTTCTTGGGGCAATTTCCCCGCATATTCATCAAGCGGTGCAGTTTCCGCTCTAAATCCGAGGCTTATCCCCTCATCGGCAAACTCTTCCGCCAGTCCTTCGGCTGTTCCCATATTGGATCCGTATAAAACAAGAAGCGGTGTCTGATGGGCGTCCTTTTTTGGAGCCCTGGAAGGTGCCGGCTTCTCTTTTCGCACAGCCTCTTCCGGCCGGGCAGCGGATCCCATCCATTTTTTCCGCGATTTCACCTTCATCGTAAACTGATTTGGCTTGAGAGTAAGCGCTTCTTTCACGTCGAGTTCATAATTTGTATGATCCGTAAAATCAAAATGCTTCAGCAGCAGCCCCATGACAAGAATAGCTTCATGAAGGGCGAACTGCTGCCCGATGCACGCACGCTGGCCGTTGCCGAACGGCTTGAAGGCATGAGCGGGGATGCTGCTCATATCCTCAAAGCGCTCCGGCTTGAATTCTTCAGCATCGGCCCCCCATACAGAAGGATCCCGGTGCAAAGCCGGCAGCAGGACGGTTACTTCTTCCCCTTTGCCAATCCTATACCGGCCGCCCAGTACTTCGTCTTGCTTGGCATACAGGGAGAAAGCCGGGGCAGTCGGCCAGAGTCTGAGCGTTTCGTTGAGGATCATCTGAATGTATTTCAGCTTTTTGACCTCTTTATACTCAGGCACCGCATCGGGAAGAACACGGTCTGCCTCTTCCTGCGCTTTTTTTAGGATCTCAGGATTTTTCAGCAAATAATAAAAGGTAAAGGAGAGAAGACCGCTTGTCGTTTCATGCCCGGCAATCAGAAAGGTAATGATCTGGAAGCGGATGTTCTCATCGCTGAGCCCTTCCCCTGTCTCAGGATCCTTGCTCCTCAGCATGTGGGAGAGCAGATCATCGGCCCATTCTTCTTCATGCTGCTCCTTGCGCTCTGCGATAAGCTGGTCAACAAGGCTGAACATATCCTGAATGTTTTTTTGGTACTGCTCCTCTTTTTGCTGCAGAAAGCTTTCGTCTGTTTCGGTTCTCTGAAGCTTGTTCATGGCTTCGCCGAGAGCGCCGGACATGCTTTTGATAAACGGGTGAAAGTTCTCGCGGTAATAGCTGTTAAACCGGAAATTAAATCCGCACAGCCCGATCGTATCAAGGGTTAGCCGCGTCATATCCTCTGACACATCGACAGAATCCCCGGCGTTGAGACGTTCCCATTTCAGAACAAGCTGGGAGGCGATATCCGCCATCATATGGTGGTAGCCCTTCATCGCCTTCTGGCTGAAGCTCGGCAGAAGGATATTGTGCGCTTTCTTCCAGTTCGGCTCATCTGTCCAGCTCGTAAACAGGCCATCTCCCGAAAAGGCCCGGACGTTTTTCAGCGCCTGGCTGATGCTTTTATCAAACCGGGATTCATCTGAAACTTCGGCTGTTAATTCCCTGCAAGAAAGATAAACCGTGGACCGGGAAGGGTTTTCAAGCTTGAATACAGGCCCCATTTCTTTAGCCAATTTCATCAGTGACTGAACGGGCTTTTCCGGACTGAGAAGCGGTAAATATTTCGATTCTCCGTTAAGCTCAGGGCTTGGAATTTTGCTCATCGTCTTCATTCTGTATTCCTTCTTTCCGTTTTAATGATGGATGCGGACTGCATCCCAGCAGCATTCTTCGATTCCTTTAAGCAGCTCCGGTGTTTCTTCAAGCTGGCCGGCACGGATCAGCCTGTGAAGCTCCAGGAAAGCCCCGAACAAAATCGCAATCAAGCCTTCAGAGGGAAGATTCCGGATAAACTTTTCCTTTTTTCCATTCTCAAAAAAATCATAAATACCCGAAAGTGACTTCGTAAATTGGGCATGGCTGTCCTCCGTTAAAAAATGGGCATGGAAATGATTCCGGATGTAGCATAGAGCATGCTCATGGTTGTTTGTAAAGGAAACCATTCCATAGAAAAAATTTCTAAACCGGCCGCGCGGACCATCCTTTTTTTCTGGAGTCTTTTCATGCACAGACTGTTCAAATTGCTCCAGACATTGCTGAAAAAGGACATTTCCAAGCATCTCTTTGTTTTCGAAATAACGGTAGATCGTACCTGAACCTACACCTGCTTTTTCTGCGATGGCAGGAACTGAGGCTGCATCAAATCCCCGCTCTGCAAACAGCGCGAGCGCTGCCTGCAGGATTTGCTTCTTTTTGCCTGTAGCAGCAAACGCCACCCG
Organism: Metabacillus mangrovi; assembly: GCF_009711125.1. Classification (GTDB taxonomy): domain Bacteria; phylum Bacillota; class Bacilli; order Bacillales; family Bacillaceae; genus Metabacillus_B; species Metabacillus_B mangrovi. The sequence goes on from NZ_WMIB01000001.1 coordinate 495,999, forward strand.
AATTCCTCCTCGTGCGGAATGAACGTTCATTCCGTTTGTGGTAAAGTCTACTCTTCTCTATATCTTTTATAAATAGAACAGAAGACTGAATTTTCATTGAGGAAAAAAACCCCGTATCCAGCAAATTTCCGGATTTCCGCCTAAAAAAACCCACAAAAAAATCCGGACAGAATCCGGATTTTTCACTTCTTATTAAAGGCATTTCCAGCCAGCTTTTCAATGAGCCCCGGCGCAAGCTGATAAACAGTGCTTCCGGCATTCATCCAGCGGGGCAGGTTGATCTCCCTTTTGTAATGCACGATGGACTGGACAACTTTTTCAGCAACAAATTCCGGGGTAAGCATCCACCGCTCCACATTTTTCGTATACTCCCCGCTCTCGTCCGCTGTATCAAAAAAATCGGTCCGGATCGGGCCTGGGTTGACCGTCGTTACCTGAATCCCGGTCCCCTTGCATTCCATGCGGAGGCTGTTTGAAAAACCCAGCACCGCATGTTTCGTGGCCGAATACAGGCTCGATTTTGGTGTTGCGATTTTCCCAGCCTGGGAGGCAATATTGATCACATGGCCGCTCCCCTGTGCTCTCATCGCCGGCAGCACCGCTTTCGTGCAGCCGATCAAACCGAAAACGTTCACTTTAAACATTTTTTCCATTTCCTTAAGTGCAGAATCCTCGACCGTCTTAAAAACTCCGAATCCAGCATTATTGATCAGAACATCGATCCGTCCTGTTTTTGCGAGCAGCTCCCGGAAGACCGGTTCGATTGCCCCTGTGTCTGACACATCCAGCACCGAATAAAGCGCTTCTGTCCCATACGTGTCCCTTAGTTCTGCTGCCAGCGTTTTCAGCTTTTCCTCCCGCCTCGCAAGCAGCACGACTGAGGCGCCGGCTGCGGCTGTCTTTCTGGCCATCGCTTCGCCGATGCCTCCTGAAGCCCCCGTAATATACACCACTTTATTTTTCAGTTTCATAAGCCACCATCCTAAGCAGAATACATGCGGTTTTCAATAGACCCGTCTGATGTTATTTTACCCAGGTTCTCCAGATAATCCAATTGTGCGATCGTCTCAGACATGGTGAGCATCAATTCTTTATGGAAAACGGTCGGAAAAAGCTCTGAACACACCTGGAAGGCCGTCATATCCTTGCGCTCCAGCATCTTCCGCACCTCTTCAGCCCTGTCCGCCTGCCTCTTCTGTCTGTAGCGGATGAGTTCATGAGGCGAATCGATCATTTCTCCATGGCCGGCAAAAATGCGCGAGAGCGGCAGATTGTGCAGTTTTTCAAAAGTCTGATTGAACTGAAGCTGCGGCTTGGGCCGCTCTGTTCCGGACATCGGCGGCTCCAGGAGAGGGTTGGCAGAGATTTTTTTCAGCAGGACATCGCCCCCAAACAATGACCCTTCTACTTCGTTGTACAACGCAATGTGAGATTGGGCATGGCCCGGGGTATAAAGGACCCGGTAGCCCTCCATTCCCGGAACCGCATCCCCTTCTGTCAGCGTCTGATCGAGTGAGGCTGTACAGGAGTAAACCAGGTTCCGCTCCAGGTTTTTAATGTATTTCAAGAACACCGGATCCACTCCTGTCTCCAGCAAAAGCTTCTGAAAAAACTGTTTCTGTTCTTCAATAAACAGCGGATCGCGTGAAATCCACCGTTCATTATAAGGATGGCCGATCACCCGGGCTCCCTGCAGCTCATCGAGCAGCCCGACGTGGTCCGGATGATGATGGGTGATGATGACCTGTTCAATCTCTTCCAGCTCATAGCCTGTTTCTTTAAGCTGATGTTTCAATGCAGCCAAAGCTTCTTCGGTTTTCGGCCCTGCATCGATTAACGTCAATGACTCTCCTTTATACAAATATACATTTATATCCCCGACCGGAAACGGAGTAGGGATCTGCAGCTGCTGAATGGATGGGTTCATCTTATCGCCTCATTTACTATTTTTCTATAAGTTTGATTGTACTTGACTGCTGATTGCAGCTTGGAGGTATTCTCTTGATTCTTGTGCGGGCAGTGAGCCAGCTTCCCGCTGCACTGCTTTGTTCCGCACCTCTTTAACACCTTTCTACTGCGATCAGCAGGTGTAAAAGATTCGCACGGTGCTTTTACAGAGCATTTCTAAGAAAAATTGTATATGTATAGACCTAGTTTACCTCTCAAGTTTCCGTTTGTCATTATATTCAAATAATTCAGTAAAAGTTTTTTTCTTTGCCTATTGACTTACGCTTGTCCACGCTTGCATAATGGAGTACAAATAATACAAGATATCGGAACCCGGCGATGACCAGGACCAGTACATCCGCTAATGGCAAAAGAGAGCACAGTTCACCGGCTGAAAGACTGTGCAGCCCTCTTGCGGATCGAACCTACCCTGCCAGCCAGTTAGGAAAACCTAAACGCGGCCCGCGTTACAGGCGAGTTGAGCTGGGTGCAGACTGTTTGCGCCAACAAAGGTGGTACCGCGGAAAACCCTTCCGTCCTTACGAATGTAGAGGATGGAAGGGTTTTTTATTTTGAAAAGGAGGAGAAAGGAATGAAAATCGGGGTCATTGGTGCAGGTTCGATGGCAGAAGCGCTGATTTCAGGTTTGATAAACGGGAATGTTGTCCGTCCAGAGCAGATCGCGGTATGCAACAGGAGCGACCGCAGCAAACTGATGTATTTGCAGGAGCACTATCATGTGACAGTCACAGAAGACAAAAAAGAACTGGCAGACCGGTCCGAAATCCTGATTCTAGCCATGAAGCCGAAGGATGTGGAGGAAGCCGTCCTCACACTCCGCCCATATGTAAAAAAACAGCTGATCCTTTCCGTCCTCGCCGGTGTGACGATTGAAACGATCCAGCACCTGCTCGGGAAAAAAGCGCCGGTCATCCGGGCGATGCCCAACACATCAGCCGCAATCCGCATGTCCGCGACCGCCATTTCAGCTAGCGGTGAGGCCACGATGCACCAGGTAAAAATGGCAAAGCATCTGTTTGAGACAATCGGAATGGTGGCCGTGGTGGAAGAGGACCAGCTTGATGCGGTAACCGCCCTGTCCGGAAGCGGACCTGCCTATGTGTATTACTTTATCGAAGCGATGGAAGAAGCTGCCGCTGAAGTCGGCCTTGATCAGGAAATAGCCAAAAGCCTGATTCTGCAGACCCTCGCCGGAGCATCTGAAATGCTGATGCAATCGGAGAAACAAGCCGGACAGCTGCGGAAAGACGTGACAAGCCCCGGCGGTACGACAGAAGCAGGTCTTGAAAAGCTGAAGGATTTCCAGTTCAGCGAAGCCATCATCGCCTGTGTAAAGCGGGCAGCCGAACGATCCAGGGAAATGCAGTCTGGCGGACAGGCGGCTATGGAAAAAGTCCGCAAAGCATAAAAGGCAGGCCGCGGCCTGCCTTTCTCAATGATTTACGTCTAATAAAACTTTTCCGGTACTCATCCGGCTTTCCACCAGATCATGTGCCTCTGCAGCCTGTTCTAAAGGATACCTGCCGCCTATCTCAATGTTCAGCAGACCTTTTTCATACAAAGAAAACACATGCTCCGCGGTTTTCTCCAGCAGATGCGGCCGTTTTTTCCTGGTCGTACCAAAACTGAAGCCAAGAACAGCACGGCAGCTGGAATGCAGATCGGCTGTCTGGAAGCTTCCCGCTTCCCCTCCGGCATTGCCAAAGTGAACGAGCCGGCCGTAAGGAGCGAGACAGGTTAAGCTCTGCTCGGCCACCGCACCGGAAATGGAATCAAGGATCACGTCCGCTCCCTCTCCTTCCGTTGCATCCAGCACAGCAGGAGGAAAATCTTCGCTTTCAAGGCAGATCACGTAATCTGCTCCTGCCCGGTAAGCAGCCGGAATTTTATCCACCTTTCCGACTGTCCCGATCACCTGCCCTGCACCCATTGCTTTTGCAAGCTGGATGGCTGTCGTCCCAATGCCGCCGGCTGCCGCATGAATCAATACAGATTCCCCGGGCTGCACCCGCCCGACATCAGCAAGAAGCTGATACGCGGTAAAAGAAACAACCGGAAATGCAGCAGCCGCACTCCAATCCATATTGTCAGGGATGGCAAAAACGAGCCGCTCATCCGCTACAGCAAATTGTGCATACGAACCCTTAGAAGGAAACGCAACCACCCGCTGGCCCGGAAAAAACTTCGTCACACCCTCGCCGGACCCGATGACCGTTCCGGCCAGGTCCAGTCCGGGAACATACGGCACCTTCCCGCCCTTTTTACCGTATCTCCCTTTAATATCAGCAAAATTCACACTCGTTTTCTCCACCTGAATCAGCACTTCCCCAGGCCCCGGATCCGGTGTCTCCCAATCTATGTACTTCATCTTGTCTGAACCGCCAAACTCCTCCACAACAATCGCCTTCACTAAACAGCACCCCCTCCCTCCATTTTATTTCCTTTTTCTGCAGTTGAATAGAGGAAGTTGCTATTTTTTGGGGATAAAAGCAAAAGGGGAATCGCCAAGGCAATTCCCCTTTTTTGTCCGATGCATCCCTTTTTCTGTCCGTTCTCTCTGTTAATTTGGCCGTCAAATTCTCAATTTTGTCCGTTCCACCCTTTTATTTGGCCGATCCGATTTATCTGGCCGTTGCACCGCTTTTTCTGTCCGTTCTCTCTGTTAACCTGGCCGTCTCGCATTACATTTTGTCCGTCCCGCCCTTTTATTTGGCCGATCCGATTAATCTGGCCATTGCACCGCTTTTTCTGGCCGTTCTCTCTCTTAATTTGGCCGAAACGCGCTGCATTTTGTCCGTTCCGACCTTTTATTTGGCCGTTCCGGTTAATCTGGCCGTTGCACCGCTTTTTCTGGCCGTTCTCTCTCTTAATCTGGCCGTCTCGCGCTCATTTTTGTCCGTTCCACCCTTTTATTTGGCCGATCCGATTCATCTGGCCGTTGCACCGCTATTTCTGGCCGTTCTCTCTGTTAACCTGGCCGTCTCGCGCTACATTTTGTCCGTCCCACCCTTTTATTTGGCCGATCCGAATTATCTGGCCGTTGCACCGCTTATTCCGTCCCGACTCCGTATTTAAAGAATTCTTTGACAGCGGATTCGAGCAATTCCGGGAGCTGCTCAAAGGAGTACGGCAGGAAGAGACGCTCTGTCCACTGATGAGCGTCCCGTCCCATCGGTCCGATATTGATGACCGGCATGTTGAGCTCCTTAATTTCTTTAGCGGGTAGTGAATAGCCCCTGTTGTAGACCGGCATGCTTTCCGTCAGTTTTGCGAGCGATTCTTTTGAATCGTTGAGCTGCAGGAAGCTGAGATCGGACAGTCCTTGAAAGTAAACTTGTCTTTTTAAACTGATTCCGTGCTTGTCCATGGCCAGGCCGGATACGTGATTTGCGATATGGCGGATCAGCGGATCTTCATTTGATGAAACAGCCGGGTAAAAGGGCGGTCCGTAAAACAGGACAATCATCGGAGCCTGTTCTTTGCATAGGCCTGCAAGCTCTGCTGCGATGCGGATGGAATGCTGCCTTCCATCTGTATCCCCTGCAGCCTCCGTTTCGAGATTGGCAATTCTTCGTTCTACTTCCTGTTCTCCTGCTTTTTCCACAGCCAGTTTGAACAGCTCTTCAAAACTCAGTACATTAATGGAAAAAGGCTCGGGAATATAGGGAACTTTTTCCGAAAAAGATTCAGCCCGTTTTATGTAATGATTTTCCGCCTCCTTGGCAGCGGCTTTTGCCGAGTTAAGGAGCAGTTGATGCAGGCTGCTGATCGGGCGCTGCATCGTCAATACGTTAAAGAGCGATACTGAGATATGAGGAATCTGTACAGAGTACTCTTCCTTCAAGTCTTTTTGATACAGACTGGTTGGCGGAGGGGTCACTTCGCCTTCTGCGATTTCACAGAATTCTCCGTTCAGCTCTAGCTGTTCATTCAGTTTGGAAACCATTAAATTGGCGTTGAGTCCGGAGAAAGGCTCGCCGACATGCGTTTCTTTTCCGTAGCAAAGAAACCCTGCAAGAACCTTTCCTATGGACCCCGTATATAAGTAGTAATCCGGATCGTTCGGATACTTTGTAAACATCGGTTCGCAATTTATACACGCCGTGTACTCAAGCCCGTAGCTCTTTTTCAGATCACTGAGGACATGAACAGCGCCAAGCATCCCTTCCGAATTTGCTTCTTCGTCCGGAACGGCAAGCAGCAGGAGGTTTCCGTCAAACGTTTCCTCCATCGCTTTGGAAAGAAGGCCGATTTGTACAGCGAGCCCCGCTTTCATGTCCATCGTTCCCCTGCCGAACAGCCAGTCGCCGCTTTCCAGGTCCTGCTTAGCCTGATCCGGCAGCCATTCTTTCTTCTCCTGCAGCAGATCCGTCAGCTCATGGGGACGGAAGGCAAGATGCCTGAGCTCTCCATAATCTCTGACATCCACCGTGTCAAAATGGCTCAGGAGGACAAGGGTTTTATTTGAATTCCCTTTAACAAAAGCAGTTAAAAAGCGTCTCCCATCACTGATCGGATGAAGAGACAGATACTCAGGATGTTCTTTAAAATAATCTGTCTGGTTCAGTACATACTGTATATATTCGGGAAATGCCGCTTCTCCTGGCGAGCCTGTGATGCTCTCAAATTCCACAAGCTTTGAAAGCAGATCTGTCAGCTCTTTTTTTGTCTGCCAATTTGTATTCAATGATTCCCACCGTCCTTCTGACTCCATTGTATAGAATCGTCAGAAAGTTTCAATATTCCCTGTCAGAAAATCTCCAAATGCAAATGATGTGACGAAGGCAGAACCCGCTGGTATACTACTTTTGAAATTAGTTTCTGGAGGCGAAAATCTTGAATCGAAAGTTATTTGAACCGTATCGCATAAAAGATGTGGAATTAAAAAACCGGATTGTCATGTCTCCCATGTGCATGTATTCCAGCATGGATGAAGATGGAAAGCTGACACCTTTCCATTTTACGCACTATATCAGCCGGGCTGCAGGCCAGACCGGACTGATTATGCTGGAGGCATCCGCTGTAACGCCTCAGGGCCGCATCTCTCCACAGGATCTTGGCATCTGGAGTGATGAGCATACCCCTGAGCTTGCGAGACTTGTAAAAGAAATCAAAAGCTACGGTTCTGCTGCCGCTATCCAGCTCGCCCACGCCGGCCGTAAAGCTGTTCTTGAAGAAGAAATCGCTTCTTCCTCAGCTTTAGCTTTTAACGATAATTCCAAAAGACCAGTCGCGATGACGATTGAAAAAATTCAGGAAACGATTCAGGCTTTCCGGGACGGAGCACGCCGTTCAAGAGAAGCCGGTTTTGACATCATTGAGATTCACGGAGCCCATGGCTATCTCATCAATCAATTTTTGTCCCCGCTCTCCAATCACCGTGATGATGAATACGGCGGGTCTGCTGAAAACAGATACCGTTTCCTGAAAGAAGTAATCGACGCGGTAAAAACAGAATGGTCCGGCCCTCTTTTCGTAAGAGTGTCTGCTACCGACTATCATCCAGAAGGACTCACCCCGGATGACCATGTCCTTTTTGCAAAATGGATGAAGGAACAGGGTGTCGATCTGATCGATGTCAGCTCAGGCGCACTCGTCCCTGCTGATATTCCGGTCTACCCCGGCTATCAGGTTCCTTTCGCAGATAAAATCCGCCGCGAAGCCGGTATTGCCACTGGTGCAGTCGGAATGATCACGCACGGGCTTCAAGCAGAAGAAATTCTGAGAAGTGAACGTGCCGATTTGATCTTTGTCGCCCGCGAACTGCTCCGTGATCCGTACTGGCCGCGGACCGCAGCGAGCCAGCTTGGAACATCCATTGAACCGCCCGTTCAATATGAACGCGGGTGGAAATAAAACGGAAGGCTTCCCTCTGAGGGAGGCCTTTTTTTCGTTTCCTCTTTAAAAGAAGAGCACTTGACCAAGCCTTTTGATGGTTGTCCGAATAGAATATGGTGCATTTTACTTTAAGCTTCAGCAGGTTTTACCTTGAATCTGCTGCTTTTTCATTGAGGAGGGAAAAAAAGATGGCTATTTTAAGAACTGGGCCTATAGAAAATAACCCGGTTAATGGAATCCGCCCCAGTACACTAGTGACCGTAAAGATTGGCAACGAAAGTTCAACTGGTGCTTCCAGTGTTCTAATCGAGGGTTATGCTCTGAATGGAGCACGATCTTTATATGTTCAGGAGCTTCTCTTCATTCATCCAAATACTGTAGTCACAAGAACGTACTTTGCTAACGTTAATGGCTTCGAGTTTGTATTTACTGTAAATGGAGCCGGAGAAAGTCAAACAAACCTCTCTGTCTGGGGGAAAAATTCAGCGGGAGAGCTGGTTACAGCCCATCGTCTCGTATCAGGTGAGTTGGCAGGGACCTTAATTGAAGTCCTTGGCGAGACAGGAGCCACCGGGCCTGCCGGGGCTACCGGACCACCTGGTGTCGGGACAACGGGAGCAACTGGAGCTACCGGCACAACGGGACCGGTCGGATTGACCGGACCAACGGGCTCGGCCGGAACACCTGGGACTACTGGTGCTACTGGACCAACGGGAGCAACTGGTGAAGGAACAACAGGCGCAGCCGGACCTGCCGGGACCACTGGACCGACCGGAGCGACGGGGGCTGGAGCAACCGGATCTACTGGCCCAACCGGTAGTACCGGACAGATCGGGGTGACAGGTGCGACCGGAGCTCCGGGTTCTATATTTCCTCCTTCCCTTAATCGCATCTACACCGCAGACACAGGAAGTAACGATGTAACTGTGATAGATGGAAACAGCGGAAGCATTATTACTCGGATAAGAGTCGGGATAGAGCCGAGATTTATAGCTGTAAATCCCTATACGAATCGCATCTATGTAACCAATACAGGAGACAATTCAGTTGCGGTTATTGATGGAACAGCCAATACGGTTATAAACCGGATTCCAACAGGAGCGAATCCTGAGGGGATAGCAGTTAATACAACGACCAATCTCATTTACGTTGCAAATAGAGGAAGTAACAATGTTACCGTAATTGACGGATCTACAGAAACAGTCAGAACCGTAATCCCGGTCGGTGTTTTACCGGAAGGTGTAGGTGTAAATACCGTAACTAACCGGATTTACGTCGCAAATTCAGGAAGCAACAGTCTCTCCGTAATTAATGGAAATCCCAATACTGTAATCGCGACAATCCCGGTCGGAGCACAGCCAAGAGATGTTGAAGTAAACTTTTTAAACAACCAAGTTTACGTTTCTAATTATGGGGTCAGCACAATAATTAGCACTGTCACTATAATTAGCGGTTTCTCCAACACTGTCAAAACTGTTGTACCAGTGGGGTTTAATCCATTAGGGATTGGTGTGAACAGTTATACAGGCCGAGTATATGTAGCTAATGAAGGCAGCGGAACTGTATCTGTTATTCAAGACGGTTCAGACTCTGTCACTGCTACAATACCAGTCGGGCAATTTCCGACGGGAGTCGGAGTGGACCTTCTTACAAACGGGGTTTATGTCTCAAACTATGTGAGTTCCACTGTTTCAGTAATTGATGGGATCCTTAATACCGTTACAGCAACCATCCCTGTTGGAGGTAAGCCTTCTGGAATAGGCGTGTATTAAATTTTAAAAATAAGGGATGTATAGAGGATTTCAAGGCTTTTTATTTGTAATAGAGAGCCTTTTTTCATTTTTCTTCTGCTTTGCAAAGCAGATGACCAAGCCGTCTCAAACCTGTTGAATATACTATGGTGCATTTTACTCTTTCCTGCAGCAGATATGGAGTTAGAATTTGCTGCTGAAGATTGGAGGAACTTATTAAGTATGGCTATTTTAAGAACCGGGCCCATTGAAAACAGTCCGGTCAATGGCGTACGTCCGAGCACACAGGTAACTGTCAAAATTGCCAACGAAAGTGCAGCGGACGCATCAACGGTATTGGTAGAGGGATATTTTCTGAATGGAGTCAGGACCTTATACGTTCAAGAACTATTATCTCTTAGTCCGAATGAAGTCATTACGAGAACGTATTTTGCCAACCTGGACGGCTTCGAATTCGTATTCACAGTCACTGGACCGGGAGAAGCCACTACGGAGATTTCTGTTTGGGGTAAAAATGCAGCTGGACAGCTGGTCACAGCCCACCGGCTCGTAACTGATGAACTTGTCGGGAATGAAGGCAGCACTGGCGCGACCGGGTCTACCGGTGTTACTGGACCTACCGGACCGGCTGGCGCGACGGGTTCCACTGGACCGACTGGCGCTGGCGAGACTGGGGCAACTGGCCTTACCGGACCAACTGGACCGGCTGGCGCGACGGGTTCCACTGGACCGACTGGCGCTGGAGCCACTGGAGCGACCGGTATTACTGGACCTACCGGACAGGCTGGCGCTACAGGTTCCACTGGACCGACTGGCGCTGGAGCCACTGGAGCGACCGGACAGGCTGGCGCTACAGGTTCCACTGGACCGACTGGCGCTGGCGAGACAGGAGCGACCGGTATTACTGGACCGACCGGACCGGCTGGGGCTACAGGTACTACAGGACCGACTGGCGCTGGCGAGACAGGAGCGACCGGTGTTACGGGACCAGCTGGCGCTACGGGTACAACGGGTACGACCGGTGCTGGCGAAACTGGAGCGACCGGCGTTACTGGACCGACCGGACCGGCTGGGGCTACGGGGACTACTGGACCGACTGGCGCTGGCGAAACTGGAGCGACCGGAATTACTGGACCGACCGGACCAGCTGGGGCTACGGGGACTACTGGACCGACTGGCGCTGGCGAAACTGGAGCCACTGGCGTTACTGGACCGACCGGACCGGCTGGGGCTACGGGTACTACTGGACCTACGGGTGTTGGCATCACAGGACCTACGGGCGGATCCAACATCGCGGAGTACGCCTATATTTACAATACGACCAATCAGCTTGTTCAATCTGCAGAAGCAATCACCTTTAATACGAACGGCACGATCAGGGGCAGCATTGGCCACGGAATTGGTGAAGCCGCCATTTCACTGACGAATCCGGGAGATTATGAAGTCACGTTCTCTGTTTCCGGAGCAGAGGCAAATCAATTCGGCCTGTTCCTGAACGGCACCACTCAGGTGGTTGGCGGAAATTATGGTTCCGGCAGTACAGATCAGCAAAATACAGGGCAGGCTATTGTCAGCATCACAGGACCCACAGATCTGACGATCGAAAACCTGACGGGTACTCCTGTCGCTTTGCAAACCATACCGGATGTGACGGAGAACAGCATTACGGCTTCTGTATATATTGAACTTCTGAATACAAGAACGAGTACAACAGTTACGACAGCAGCTGAGCTAAACACCGCCCTGAACGATAACACATTTGATATTATCAATCTTTCTCCGGGAGTTTATGATATTTCCGGCTTCCCTGCTGCAACCCGTACGAGAGCGGTTACCCTCGTGAGTACAGCACCTGGCGCTCAAATTCAATTCAATTCGAGCCAATCCTTTGAATTTATTACTTTTGGCCAAAATGTTACCCTGATCACGAATACGATTTACAACGAATCACAGAATCAGTTTTTTGCCGATATCCCAACAGCCATAACCGGGGCAAATCCTGGTGATGTGATCATCGTTTTCCCTGGAACCTACAATCAGGTTGCCCAGTTAGTCATCAACAAATCATTGACGATCAAGGGAATCGCCAAGAATACAGCCAACATTGTATTCCCGGATTTAGGTGACGTTCCAAGTGTGGTTATCTCCGCAGATTCCGTTACACTTGATGCATTGAATATCACAGCACCGACTCCGTCAACAGGGAGCAACAATTCTCTGATCAACATTCCGTTGCAGGCTTTTCCAAACGATTTTTATTCAAATATCACCATCAGCAGCTCCTTCCTTCAGGGCGGTCGGCGAAATGCCTTTATCAATGCCGATAATCTATCACTTTTAGACAATACGATTGTTAACCCTGGTTCCACTTTATCTGGATCCCGCAACTCCATTCAATTCCAGGGAGTAAGCGGTCAGACCCTAATCGCCGGGAACACTTTTCAGGGCGGAACGTTTGCCCGCGGCACACTGACATTCGAAGGGACTCCAACCTCCAGCGGCTCTATTATTATCCGGAATAATATTGATACCGGCTTCTCCCAATTTGCTTTATTCAACACACCTTTTAATGACGCATCTATCCTGATTGATTCAAACACTGTTGTAAATCCGGTCAAAGACCTCTCCATCGATTCCAGCTCAATCATCTTCCTGCCAATTGACTTTACTGAGGTTGATTTAATCAAAATCCAAAATAACAAAATCACAAATGAATCGCCGAATAACTTCGCGGTTTATCTCGATTATAATTTCGGCGGAACAAATGTCCCGAGGTTTGAACAGATCAAGTTATTCAACAACCTGCTGAATATCGCCCTTCCATGGGGAGGTGCGGGCGACACGTCCGATCCGAACTATCCTGTCGGCTTCTCGGCGGGCGCCCCAATAGGACTCACCACTGATGTGTTCGAGCTTCTTTTAAATACCGTATTTGTCTGATGGCGCCCTTGTACCTCTTGGTACAGGGGTTTTTTTGTTTCAATAAAAAAACACCAGCAGCGCCAGTGCTTTCTTAACCGATATTATGCTTTAAAAAGCTCACTCCACGTCCTGGGACCTACAACTCCATCCGCAATCAGGCCTTTCATCTGCTGAAACGTCCGGACACTTCTCTCCGTTTTAAGGCCGAAAATTCCGTCTTCAATAAGTTTGAATTTCTGCTTATTCAGCTGCTTCTGCACTTGAAGAACAGGATTCCCTTTAGAGCCCTTTTTGATAAGTGCTCCCGGATAGGGATTGCTTACAGGTGTAACCGGAAAAGGAGGCTCGGTCATTTCGTCGTACTTCTGAAGCCCGTAGCGCTCAATGATGCCAATCAGTTTCTCCGCGTATCTCGGATCTGTTGCATAGCCTGCCCTTTGAAGGGCGTAACAGGCTTCTTTGTAGTCCTCTTGTCCGAAAATAGGTGCATACCTCGTCCCCCGCTTATAAAATTCGACGAGATCCTTGAAGGATTCATACCATGTCGGATACCTTTTAAATGCAGAAGAAACGACGACTTCTTCCCCATCCACGAATTCAATGGTTCTGATGGTAACGGATTGTCCCTTATAAGAGCCTTTTATACCGAATAAATTCAAAGCATTCTTTGCCAGGAAGCTTTCTCCCCAGCCCGTTTCAAGTATGGATTGTGCCAGCAGCATCGAAGCGGGTATGTTTTCTTCCTTTTGCACTTTGACAGCATAAGGTACAGCCAAATCAATAAAATTTTCCACAAACGGCTCTCCTTTCAAACATTTTCATAGGATACTACATCATAAGCACGTTTGCGGATTTGGTATGGATACTTGTACGTAAAAATAAAAAAGAGGCCATGCCCTTGTGCGGGCATGGCCTCTCATCAAATTATTTTGTTTCGCGGTGCAGGGTAACCCGCTTTAAACGCGGACAGTATTTCTTTAATTCAATCCGGTCTGGATTGTTTCTTTTATTCTTTTTCGTGATGTAATTTCGGTCTCCTGTTTCTGTGCAGGCCAATGTAATGTTTACTCGCATCTATAATCCTCCTTGTAAATCGTAACTGTTACGATTTTTAATTATTTTACCGTTTCATTCTTCTTCCGTCAATCCTTCTATTTCAATTCGCAGCAAATCTTCGGCAATCCGCGTGTTTTGGAAAATCCTGCACGCCTCTTCCAGAAGCCTGCCGATCTGCTCCCCCTGATATCGAGCACTGATGTGAGTCAGGACAAGTTGCTTTACATGGCTCTTTTTTGCAAGCAGCGCAGCTTCTTCAGTTGTTGAATGATAATATTCATAAGCCAGCTCCCTGTCCTCCTGCGCGAAGGTGGCTTCATGTATAAGAAGGTCCGCATTCTCAGCCAGCTCCTCAAGAGCCGGGCAGCTCCTTGTATCGCCTGCAATCGCAATGATCTTTCCTTTCTTAGGAGGCCCTATGTAATCCGAGCCTTTAATCATGGTACCGTCTTCCAGAAAGACAGTTCCTCCCTCTTTCAGCTTTTGATAGTCGGGGCCCGGTTTTACCCCTGCAGCTTTGAGCTCTGAGGCCATAAGTGTTCCAGGCTTGTCTTTTTCCACCACTCTGTATCCATAGCTCGGTAGCCCATGTTCGAGCAGCAGCGCTTCGACTCTGAACTGCTCGTCTTCAAAAACCATTCCGCCTTCCCCTTCAACCACATGGATCGGGTATCGCAGATGCGTTTTGCTGCAGGCGAGCGCAGCCTTGATAAAGTCCGCTAATCCTTTTGGGCCGTAGATTGTCAGAGGATCTCCGGCGCCCTGAAAGGAACGGCTCCCCAAAAGACCGGGAAGGCCGAAGATATGATCACCGTGAAGGTGGGTGATAAAAATCTTTTCAATTTTCCCCGGTTTAAGAGTCGTGTGAAGGATTTGATGCTGTGTACCCTCCCCGCAGTCAAACAGCCAAACCGCCCCTCTTTCACTGAGCAGCTCCAGTGCCACGGATGACACATTCCGCTGTTTGGACGGAACACCGGCCCCGGTTCCTAAAAATAATACGTTCACCTTAAAAATCCTCCTGTATGCGATTCTTTTCTATAGAATACCTGAAATGAACGAAAGATGCACCGCCGATCTCAAACATGATCCCGGCTGAACGGATTGGAAATGGATAAATGTTTTTCGATTATACGCTTATACTAAAGAATGGAAATTGGTTCAAATGTTTGCTTTACGCCTGCGGAAGCTTTAAAATTAAGAACCTGTACGGGACCTTTTTTGTTAGAGCATCTCTTACTAAGCTGAAATCAGCAGACAACCAGGGAAATGGCCCTTGATTATATGAAAAGTGAGGTCTTAATTGTGAACACTGAACATCATCCAAAAGCAGTCATTGTTATATTCGGAGCTACCGGGGATTTGGCAAAACGGAAGCTGTACCCCTCTATTTACCAGCTTCTTCAAAATAATCGGATCGGCAGGGAGTTTGCTGTAGTAGGTGTTGGCCGCAGACCATGGACGAATGAAGAATTCCGCCAAAACGTGAATACTTCAATTGAAAATGCTGTACCGGATCATGGGGATACAGAAGAATTCCTTTCTCATTTCCACTATCACCCTTTTGATGTCACCAATCCCGGTTCTTACCAGGAATTGAAAGGCTTGCTTGAAGAGCTTGACCATACATATGAAATCCCGGGCAACCGGATGTTTTACATGGCAATGGCCCCTGAATTTTTCGGGACAATCGCCATCAATCTTAAAAATGAAGGTCTAACCTCTACTGAAGGCTGGAGCAGGCTTGTGATTGAAAAACCATTCGGAACGGATCTTCCGAGTGCACAGAAACTGAATGACGAAATCCGGGCTGCTTTCTCAGAAGATCAAATCTACCGGATTGACCATTATCTCGGCAAAGCGATGGTTCAGAATATCGAAGTCATTCGTTTCGCGAATGCCATTTTCGAACCGCTTTGGAACAACCGCTATATCGCAAATATCCAGATCACTTCTAGCGAGTGGCTTGGTGTGGAAGACCGCGGACGGTATTACGAATCTTCCGGCGCACTAAAGGATATGGTTCAAAATCATATTCTTCAAATGGTTGCGCTGCTGGCTATGGAACCGCCGATTAAACTGACCGATGAGGAGATCCGCAGTGAAAAGGTAAAAGTCCTGCGTGCCTTAAGGCCTCTTAAAGAAAATGAGGTTTCTGACTATTTTGTCCGCGGACAATACGGAAAAGGCAGCATCCGGAACGAAGATGTGGCCGGCTACAGAGAAGAAAACAATGTAGACCCGCAATCCAATACCGAAACGTTCGTGGCCGGAAAACTGACAATTGATAACTTCCGCTGGGCGGGAACTCCTATTTACATCAGAACCGGGAAGCGTATGCCGGCAAAATCAACAAAGATTGTCGTGCAGTTCAAGGACATCCCGATGAACCTTTACTATAATAACGGTCAGAGCATGCATCCGAATCTGCTTGTAATCAACATTCAGCCGGATGAGGGGATCACCCTTCACCTGAATGCGAAGAAAACGAGTGAGCGTTCCTATGCAGCGCCGATCAAGCTGGATTACAACAACAATTGCATTGACGGGATCAACACACCTGAAGCATATGAAAAGCTGATTGATGATTGCCTCCGCGGCGACGCCACGAACTTTACCCATTGGGATGAAGTCGCACTCACTTGGAGCTATGTTGATACGATTGCAAAAGCTTGGTCAAGCGTCCCTGCAGCGTTCCCTAACTATCAGTCCGGCACGATGGGACCTGATGCATCAGATGAGCTTCTTGCAAAGGACGGCTTCCACTGGTGGCCTGTAACAGATACGGAATAAAGACTTAACCAGCGTCCTGCCTTGCAGGGCGCTTTACCAAAATAAGGGGGAAATCCAATTATGAAGATGTATGACGTATCCGCACCGATTTTTGAAGGAATGCCCGTTTACAAAAACAAAGAGGAAAAACAGCCGGTTCTCAATACGTCAACCAATGGCTACGTAACTGAAACAAGGATTGCAATGGACCTCCACACAGGCACACATGTTGACTCCCCTCTCCATATGATCGTGGAGGGAGATACGATGGAAGCGATCGCACTTGACGATCTGGTCGGTGAAGCAAAAGTTTTTGACCTGACAAATGTAGAAGATCGGATCCGGAAGGAAGATATCGAAGGTTTTGATATTCAAAAAGGCGACTTCGTTCTTTTTAAGACAAAGAACTCCCTTGAAGATGCATTCAATTTTGAATTCATTTTTGTAGCGGAATGTGCAGCAAAGCACCTCAGTGAGATTGGAATAAGAGGGGTCGGAATCGACGCTCTTGGAGTAGAAAGAAGCCAGGAAGGTCATCCCACTCATAAAACACTTTTCAAGCACGAAGTCATTATCATTGAAGGGCTGCGCTTGAAAGAAGTGTCAGAAGGCAGCTACTTCATGGTCGCAGCACCTCTTAAGATTCTTGGCAAGGATGCAGCTCCCGCAAGAATTCTTTTGTTTGAAGGTCTGAAGGCTGAATAAACCCTACCCTCTGCGACATCTTTGGAAAAACTTCACTAAACAATAAAAATCGGCCCCGGTTACTGAACCGGAGCCGATTTTTTTATAACAAGTGTCAGCCCTTTCCGGCTTGAAAACTTGGGTAGTTCGTCATACCGCCGTCAATATACAGCGTTGTGCCGGTTACATAGCTTGCTTCCTTAGATGCGAGCCAGACAGCTGCAGCTGCCACTTCTTCAGGTTCACCGATTTTTTTCATCGGAATCATTTTCAGTACTTCTTCTTTCGCTTCGGGATCACTGAATTTTTCTTTGTTGATTGGCGTATTGATTGCACCAGGCGCCAGACAGTTTACGCGGATTCCGTGAGGAGCGTATTCCAATGCAAGGGTTTCACTCAGCATCTTGATGCCGCCCTTAGACGCAGCATAATGGGCAAAATGGGGCCACGGGATAATCTGGTGCACGGAAGACATATTGATAATACTGCCCTTTATATCATGCTCCAGCATGTATTTAATGGCCTCTCTGCTGCCTGTGAAAATACCGGTCAAATTAGTGGAAATCACTTTATTCCACTCCTCGACGGAAAGCTCCTCAGTCGGCACCTCGTTTTGGATGCCGGCATTGTTGACCATCACGTCCAGTGTGCCGAATTCATCGATCGCTGTCTGCACGAGCCTTTTAACATCCTCTTCTTTTGAAACATCACCCTGAACCTTGATCGCTTCTCCGCCGGCCTCTTTAATTTCTTTAATCAGTTCGTCGGATTTGCCTTCGTTTTTATAATAATTCACGACAACCTTCGCCTTTTCTTCTCCAAATCGCTTTGCTATGGCACGGCCGAGACCTGAGCTTGCACCGGTGACGACCACGACTTTCCCTTCAAGGTCTTTAAACATTTCTCATGCACTCCTTTTATCGTTTTGTATATCCAAGCAGGACCCCGCCTGCAATGATTAAAAGACATCCGATGATGACGAAGATAATCTGTTTTTTAGCCGTCTTTTCTTTTAGAAGGAACAATCCTCCCAAAGTTGAAATCACGATTCCTGTCTGAGAAAGCGAAAAGCTGGTTGCCACTCCAATAAGCGGAAGTGACAGCAGCAAACCAAGGTTCCCTGCAGACCACCAGATTCCTGTCAGAGTATTGCGCAGGGCATATTTATTAAACGGCTTGCTTTTCAGGGTCAAAATGAGAGCACCCGCTGCCATCCCGATCCCCTGCGGAAGAATCGCCGACCAGCCATCTATTTCGAAATAACGGATAACGACCACATACCCGATGTATCCAAGCGATGAAACTAACAGGATAAACAGCCCTTTTTTCAGATGTTTTTTATCCTCTTCATCTTTCGCTTTCTGGCCGACCGACGTCAAGATGACTCCAATAATAATGGAAGCAACAGCAATCGAGCCGATCGTAACAGCTGTTCCCGTATCCCACTCTTTAAACAGCAAAACCCCAAACAGAGTCGTGCCCATCAGCTGCAGTCCGGTCGAGATGGGTACCGTTTTCGCGACCCCTATGTATTTAACGCTCGTTAACTGCCCGAACTGTCCGATGGTCCACATTACACCGGAAATGATGCCGATCCCCCATGCCAGAGCTGAAATGGACGGGAGTGTAATGAAATACGTAACTGCTGCAAACAGCAAGGCTCCCATGGTAATGCCAAGGGTCTGGCTTTTCGCGTCTCCGCCGAGCTTCACACTGATTAATACTAAACTTCCCCACGTAACAGCAGGGATTAATGCTAATAAAATTCCTGTCATGATGATCGTCTCCTACTTTAACTGTATCTTTTGATGGATGATGTTTTCTTATACTTCCTCAAATCCCGCTCCTTCAAACATACAGAAAAGTGTAAATATTTCTTTAGAACTCTAAAGCACTTTGAGCATTAAATGAGCCGATGCGGGGAAGTTTTGCGCTATTCTCTTTTACGTGCCAAGGCAGACCGGTTTTGTGCCGATCGAAGGAGTTTTCGTGCCGGCACGCTCCAGTTACGTGCCGAAAATCCATCTTTACGTGCTATTCTGTTTTTACGTGCCAACACAGACCGGTTTCGTGCCGATCCAAGGAGTTTTCGTGCCGCCCTCTCCAGTTACGTGCCGAAACCCCATCTCTTCGTGCCATACTGTTTTTACGTGCCGACACAGACCGGTTTCGTGCCGATCCAAGGAGTTTTCGTGCCGGCCCTCTCCAGTTACGTGCCGAAACCCCATCTCTTCGTGCCATACTGTTTTTACGTGCCAAAACAGATCGGTTTCGTGCCGGCCGAAGGAGTTCTCGTGCCACGCCACTCCCGTTTCGTTCCAAAATCCTCAATATAAAAAACCTGGAATGCCGGGGGGCATTCCAGGTTTATTCTAATTCTTTATAGATTTACTTGCTCATCCATTCTGTATGGAAGATTCCTTCTTTATCAAGACGCTGGTACGTGTGAGCACCGAAGTAATCGCGCTGCGCCTGGATCAGGTTTGCAGGCAGAACTTCAGAGCGGTAGCTATCAAAGTAAGCGAGTGCACTTGAGAAGCCAGGGACTGCAACGCCGCGCTCGATGGCTACAGATAGAATTTTACGAAGTGAAACCTGATATTTCTGAACGATTTCTTTAAAGTAAGGATCGAGCAGAAGGTTTGAAAGGTTTGCATCTCCATCAAAGGCTTCCTTGATTTTTTGAAGGAATGCCGCGCGGATGATGCAGCCTCCTCTGAAAATCATGGCGATTTCGCCATACTTCAGATCCCAGCCGTATTCTTCAGAAGCGGCTTTCATTTGAGCAAAACCTTGTGCATATGAACAGATTTTACTCATATAAAGAGCCTGGCGGACTGCCTCAATCAATTCTTGCTTGTCTCCGGTATAAGCACCGGCATCCGGACCGGACAGAACCTTGCTCGCTTTCACACGCTCGTCCTTCATTGCAGAAATGAAGCGGGAGAAAACGGATTCTGTGATGATTGGAAGCGGTACGCCGAGGTCAAGTGCATTGCTGCTTGTCCATTTGCCTGTACCCTTTTGACCGGCTGTATCCAAAATAACGTCTACTAGCGGTTTGCCGGTGTCGTCATCTTTTTTCGTGAAGATGTCAGCGGTAATCTCGATCAGGTAACTGTCAAGCTCGCCTTTGTTCCAGTCCGCGAACACTTCATGGAATTCTTCTGCAGAGAGTCCGAGGACATTTTTCAAGAGGAAATATGCTTCAGAAATAAGCTGCATGTCCCCGTATTCAATCCCGTTATGAACCATCTTCACGTAATGCCCGGCGCCATCCGGCCCGATGTACGTTGTACATGGCTCTCCGTCAACTTTTGCAGAAATAGCTTCCAGAATCGGTTTAACAAGCTCGTGAGCTTCCTTTTGTCCGCCCGGCATGATGGACGGTCCTTTTAACGCACCCTCTTCTCCGCCGGACACACCTGTGCCGATGAAGTGGATGCCGCTTTCTGCAAGCTCAGAGTTGCGGCGCTGTGTATCCTTGAAAAACGTATTCCCGCCGTCGATCAGGATGTCCCCTTTATCGAGGTAAGGAAGAAGCGTTTCAATTGTTGCGTCTGTAGCTGGACCTGCTTTGACCATTAAAAGAATTTTTCTCGGTGTTTCAAGAGAAGTTACGAATTCTTCAATGCTGTATGTACCTTTTACATTTTTGCCTTCTGATTCAGAAAGAAAATCCTCTGTTTTATCGGAAGAACGGTTATAGACGGACACGGAGTATCCGCGGCTTTCGATATTCATTGCAAGGTTTTTGCCCATTACGGCAAGACCGATAACACCAATTTGCTGTTTTGACATGTCAAAACGTCCTTTCCTGTACGTTTGATTACATTCTTGAAAATATCACATTTGGAGAGCTTGTTTCAAGCGAAGCGGCCTGGCTCACGAGCTATTTGTCCCGGTCCTGCAGAAAATCCTTATTAAAGCTCGTCCCGCTTGAATGATCTTCTTCAGTTTTCCCTTTCAGCCCCCGTCTTACCGTGTGCTTGCCGAATTTCCCGTTCAGCTTGTCCATAACGTTCCAGATCGGCTCTTCTTTTGCATCCTCTTCATAGGAAAACAGATTCAGCTGCTTAACCGCTTCTTCTTTCTCCATTAAATCCAGGCCGGTAATGCCCAGCAGCCTGATAGGATCTCCAGTCCAATGTTTGTAAAAAATTCTTTTTGCCTGCTCTTCTATATCGCCTGCACTGGATACAGGGTTATCGAGCTTGGAAGTCCTCGTATACGTCTGCCGGTTTCCATAGCGGATCATGACCGAAAGCTTGGAAGCGAGCACATTCTTACGGTGCATTCGTCTGCTGACGGACTCCGACAGCTTCTTTATCAGTTTATCCAGCTCTCGCGGATTTGATGAATCCTGCGGAAGAGTCGAAGAGTTCCCGATGCTTTTAAACTCATGAATAGACTCCGGATCAACCGGCCGGTCATCGATGCCTGCTGCCCGCTTCTTTAGCCGTTCCCCATTGATCCCCAACAGCTCTTTCAATTTTCCTTCTTCTGTCAAAATGAGATCATGGATGGTTTGAATGCCGATCGAATGAAGTTTATCTGCGGTCTTCTCTCCGACACCGTGCATTTCTCCAATCGGCAGCGGCCAAAGCGTTCTGTCCAGCTCTCTTTTTCTAAGCACTGTAATCCCCATCGGCTTTTTCATATTAGACGCCATCTTAGCAAGAAATTTATTAGGAGCAATTCCGATGCTTGAGGGCAGCATCAGTTCTTCCATGAGCCTGGACTGGAGAGAGTGTGCCAGTTCAATCGGATTGGCCCCGTTCGTATAATCCGTAATATCCATATATCCTTCATCGATGCTGACAGGCTCCACAAGCGGCGTATAATCCCTCAGCACATCAAACATGGCTCTGGAAGATTCCCGGTATCGGTCGAAATTCGGTGTCCGGACGATCAGATCCGGGCACAGTCTCCTTGCCTGCCAGATTTGCATGGTCGTTTTAACCCCATACTTTCTTGCTTCATAAGAGCAGGTCACAATAATCCCTTTGCGTTCAGCCGCGTTCCCTGCAATCGCGACCGGCTTTCCCTTGAGGCTTGGGTCATACGCCATTTCCACAGAAGCATAAAAGCTGTTCATATCGATATGAAAGATGATCCTGCCTTTCTTCCCTTCTACTTGCATTCCGTTCACTTCCCAGAAGATTCGTTCCTTTTATTATAACATGCGAACGCGCATTCCATTACTTACAGGCTCATGTTCAGGCATGAGGTCCTCCGGTATGGAAAAAAGCACCCGGTTACACGGATGCTTCTTCCTTTTCGTTTTCGATTAACTTTTTCATTTCTTCCTGAATATCTGCTAAGTCATCCAGTGAACCCAGTAACGCCGTTGGGTTCACCATAGTAATGAGCCGGCTGTCCATCATGGCAATGGAAGAAAACCACTTGTCGGCAGCACCCGTTCCTGCCGGAAGCGGTTTTATCTGGTCCTTTTCAATGTCGGCGATTTCCTTTGCATCTTTAACAAGCAGGCCTGCTGCTATCTCCTCTGTCTGGACGGCAATCACTTTTGCCTGCTCCAGATTCAGCTTTTCCTCTCTTCCAAAAAGCTTTGTAACATCCAGGATGGGGATCAGCTCGCCGCGGATGAGCATCACACCCGCTGCGTAATCCGGAGTGTTGGGAATCTGCTTCATCCCTGCAATTTTCTCTATGGATCGCACGTCCTCTATCGGAATCCCGAAGTCTTCTTCCTGTATTTGAAAAATTATGGCTTTCATTGTGCATGCTGCCCCTTCCAATTATCATCATTTTTATCATACTATGGAATAAAAGCTCCGCAAAGTGTTCTTTTGCATACATAAACTAAGGAGGAAATCCATGAAACGACCTGACCCAATCGAAACGTCCATTTCTTTTATTGCCGAACACTACCCTGACTGTGAAGCCGCCTTCCTTGCGGGAAGTGCAGGACGCGGAGCAGCAAAGCCATCCTCTGATTTAGATATCGTCATCATTCATAAGAAAATCAAGAACTCTTTTAGAAAATCTTTTTATTATCAAGGTTGGCCTGTGGAATTGTTCGCCCACGGTCCCCTCTCTTATCAAAAGATTTTCCTTTCAGACAGAAGACGCGCGATACCGAGTATGCAAAGGATGATTTTTGAAGGACGTATCATTAAAGATGAGGGCCTTGCAGGGTCTGTAAAAAAAGCAGCAGAAGAAGATCTGTTAAAAGGTCCTGATGAGTGGGCTGACAAAGAGAAGCAGCTGAAACGGTATTTTATCTCCGACGCATTAGCAGATTTGACAGATTCAGATTCAAAAGAAGAATCACTGTTTATCGTACATACCCTCACCGATCTTCTCTACGAGTTTTACATGAGAACAAACGGCCAGTGGCTTGGTGCAGGCAAGTGGAAATACCGGACTCTTAAAAACTGCGACCCGCACTTCGCTGCTAAACTTTACGAATCTCTGACCTCGTTTAACAAAGACGGGAACGCTGAACAGCTGATCCAGCTCGCCGATCAGATCCTGAAGCCGTTTGGCGGGAGGTATTTTGAAGGGTTTCAGATTGGGAGTGAGGGGATTCAAGGGGAGAAAATCAGATGAATTTCACACCGAGAATGAGGAAAGTCATTACTTTAGCAGCCGAAATGTCACCGATCGTTTATCCTCATCATTTACTGGCAGGCATATTTGATGAGGCAAACAGCGTTTGCGGAGAGATTCATCTATGCCTGCATGTGAAATTTGGAGATCAATTCAAACAGGACCTCTTTGATCATGTACCTGCCTTACAAAACGAATCTGTTATGATAATCGATGGAATAAATTGCTCTAAATCGACCGAATCTGTTTTTAAAGAAGCAGAAAAGCAAATGCAAAAATACAATCAGCAGCTGATTAATGAAGGTCATCTGCTCAGTTGTCTCTTTCAAGAAGAGGCGATAGCTGCTTTTCTTGGCACTGAAACGGTCCGTGAACTGATGAATATCGCCTGTGTTCCAAGGGATTTAATCGTACATTTAGATCGACTGAAGGATTTTCAATACGCACGCACAGACATTAGAAGAGCGATTTATAAGGATGTACCTGCTATAAAGGCGTTCATTTTAAGGGAGTTTGGGGAGCGATGGCTTCGTATTCTTAGCGATTTGGATAAAGAAAATACGAATCTTCCCATTTATATAGCTGAGCATAACGGGACACTAACCGGGTTTGCATGCTACGATATTGTCCGGGGTAGAAAAGGGCTTTTTGGTCCAATGGGTACAGCAGCGGACTCCCGGTTCAAGTCAATCGGAAAGGACATGCTCTATACATGTTTACTTGAAATGAAGCATTTCGGCTATGAATTTGCAGTAATCGGGCAAGCAGGACCGATCGAATTTTATGAAAGGGCCTGCGGAGCCAGGCTTATTCCACAATTTTGAACAAAGCGATAGGCGTGTCGCGCATATATCGGTCAACCCAGCCCACTTATCGGTCGAAACTTCAATATATCGGTCAATCCCGCCCACTTATCGGTCAAAAAATGGATATATCGGTCAAACTTTCTATATATCGATCTTTCGACAAATTTTGCTCGCCTGCCCAATCCCCGCAGGCCCCCCTTCATCCGCAGTAACGAAAAAGACAGTGCACCTCAGGCACTGTCTTCTCAACCATTATTTCGCTGCTTCCTGAATAACAGCTACGACCATTTCGGCTGTTTTCACAAGCTCTTCCACAGGCATTCTCTCATTGGTTGTATGGATTTCTTCGTAGCCAACGGCGAGGTTTACGGTTGGTACTCCGTTGCCCGCGATGACATTGGCGTCACTTCCGCCTCCACTAGTCAGCAGGCGGCTTTCGCGGCCGATGGCAGCAGCTGCCCGCTTTGCCACTTCCACTACGTGATCACCGTCGGAGAATTTAAAGCCAGGGTACATGACTTGAATGTCGACCTCTGCTTTTCCTCCAAGTTCTGCTGCTGCTTCTTCGAATGCAGCCTTCATTTTAGCCGTCTGTGCTTCCATTTTTTCAGGAACGAGAGACCGCGCCTCAGCCAAAATCTCTACGTGGTCGCACACGATGTTCGTCTGTGTGCCTCCTTCAAAACGTCCGATGTTGGCAGTTGTTTCTTTATCCAGGCGGCCGAGCGGCATTTTGGAAATGGCTTTCGCTGCGATTGTGATGGCAGATACACCTTTCTCAGGAGCCACGCCGGCATGCGCTGTTTTGCCTTTGATGATCGCTTTTACTTTCGCCTGAGTCGGAGCGGCAACGATGATATCGCCTACTTTGCCATCGCTGTCCAGGGCATAGCCGTATTTCGCTGTCATGCTTTCCGGGTTGAGCGCTTTCGCTCCGACAAGTCCTGATTCCTCTCCAGCCGTGATGATGAATTCGATTTTTCCGTGTGGGATTTCTTTTTCTTTCAGGATGCGGATGGCTTCGAACATGGCAGCGAGCCCTGCTTTATCATCGGCTCCAAGAATCGTTGTTCCATCCGTAACGATGTAGCCATCCTCAATGGACGGTTTGATCCCTTTTCCGGGAACGACTGTATCCATATGGGAAGTAAAATAGATTGGATCCACGCCATCTTTCGTTGCTTCAAGGGTGCAGATCAGGTTTCCTGCTCCATGACCAGTCGTGCCTGCTGAATCATCTTCCGTCACGCTGACGCCAAGGGACGTGAATTTCCCCTTCAGGACCTTTGCGATTTCTGCTTCGAATTTCGTTTCTGAATCCACTTGAACCAATTCCAAAAATTCTTCTACTAATCTGTCTTGATTAACCATGATGGTCCCTCCAATTTCAATTAAAGCGGGATGTTCCCGTGCTTTTTATATGGGCGCTTTACTTTCTTGCCTGACAGCATATCGAGGGCCTGGATGAGCTTAATCCTTGTTTCCCGCGGGTCGATGACATCATCGACCATGCCCTGGCTTGCTGCTACATAAGGATTGGCAAACTTTTCTCTGTATTCCTCGATTTTTTTTGCTCTCTCGGCTTCCGGATCGCTGCTGTTCTGTATATCTCTTGCAAAAATAATGTTGGCAGCACCTTGAGGACCCATAACCGCAATTTCAGCATTCGGCCAGGCGTACACAAGATCTGCACCGATTGATTTGCTGTTCAGGGCTACGTATGCCCCCCCGTAGGCCTTCCTCAAAATCACTGTGATCTTCGGGACGACCGCTTCCGAATAGGCGTAGAGAATCTTCGCCCCGTGACGGATAATGCCTCCGTGCTCCTGTTTCACTCCCGGAAAGAATCCTGTTACGTCCTCAAACGTGATGATCGGGATGTTGAAGGAATCGCAAAAACGGATGAATCGGGCTGCTTTGTCTGAAGAATCAATATCCAGTCCGCCTGCCATATACTTCGGCTGGTTGCATACGAGGCCGACAGTCTGTCCCTTCATTCTGGCAAAGCCGACTACCATATTTTTAGCAAAGCCCTGATGGACCTCCATAAAAGAGTCCTTGTCCATGATGTTCTCGATCACCGTTCTTACATCGTAAGGCCGTATCGCGTCAAACGGGATCAAGTCGGTCAGATCCGGTCTGTAGTCACTCTCTTCCGGAGCCTCTTTGCCGGGGGGCTTTTCTTCATTATTCTGCGGCAGATAGCTGAGCAGCAGCCGCACCTGCTCAAGTACTTCCTGTTCGGTGCTTCCTGAAAAGTGTGCGTTCCCGCTGACTGTATTATGTACGTGCGCGCCTCCGAGATCCTCGGAGCTGATTTTTTCGCCGGTAACCGTTTCAATCACTTTTGGTCCCGTAATAAACATCTGGCTTGTCTTTTCGACCATGAAAACAAAATCGGTAATCGCCGGGGAGTATACCGCTCCGCCTGCACAAGGTCCAAGGACCACCGATATTTGCGGGATAACGCCTGAATAGATGCTGTTCCGGTAAAAGATATGGCCATAGCCATCTAATGATACCACACCCTCCTGGATCCTCGCACCACCGGAGTCATTCAGCCCGATGAACGGGGTTCCGTTTTCAGCTGCAAGATCCATGACAGCGGCAATTTTTTTTGCATGCATTTCCCCAAGCGCTCCGCCAAAAACTGTAAAATCCTGTGAAAATAAATAGATCGGACGTCCGTGTATTTTCGCATAGCCTGTAACGACCCCATCTCCAGGTCCCTTTTTTCCCTGCAAGCCAAAGTCATTGCAGCGGTGCTCGATAAAAGCGTTCAGCTCAACAAACGAGCCTTCATCCACAAGCAGATCGATCCTCTCTCTCGCTGTCAGCTTGCCTTTCTCATGCTGTTTGTCTATTTTTTCATCTCCTCCGCCGAGTTCGATCTCCCGGCGCCGGTCATAAAGTTCATTGATTTTATCGTAAATATCCATGTTCATCGCTTATCATTCCCCTTTTTTTCACAAAGCTCAGTCAATGTTCCTCCAGTTGATTTCGGATGAAGAAAAGCAATGGAAGCACCGCCGGCCCCGATCCTCGGCACCTCGTCAATCATCGTGATATCCTTTGATTTCAAATCGGCGATCCGTTCTTCCAGATTTTGAACACGATAGGCAATATGATGGATGCCCTCGCCTCTTTTCTCCAAAAACCGGGCAACCGGGCTTTCAGGAGACGATGGCTCCAGCAGCTCAATTTTCTGATTCCCCGCGTCCAGAAAAGCAACCTTGACGAGCTGTGACGGTACATTTTCTTCTCTAATGAGTTCCATTCCCAGCACATCCCTGTAAAAAGGCAGCGACTGGCTGATGGAACGGACCGCGATCCCAATGTGGTCAACTTTGTTAATCATGCTTCATCTCCCCTATGCTGTAAACGGATACACTAACATACATTCTCCAAAATCCGCCCCGTTTCCTTCTTATTCGAGCAAACTCTTCATCCATTTAGGCTTGTACGGGATGATCGTTCAGGTTAAAATAAAGCCATTGAAGCTTCGGGAGTGAATGAAATGTCCAACAAAAAAGTTCAGAAAATTGTCGTCTATGTTATGCTTGGCGTCATGCTGCTGACTACGCTGCTTGCCGGAATTACATTTATAGGTTTTTAACATTCAAATAATGAATATGCAGGCAGATGCTGCCTAAAAGAAAAACCCGGATTGCTCTATTGAGTGATCCGGGTTTCTTACTAGTTATTATAGAGGAACCCATTGGATTTAGCAGGTGTTTGCAGAACAGCGCCTTTTTCTCTGGCAAGTGTCTCAAATGACTGGCTGCTGACGGTGATCCATACTTTTGTGCCAACAGGCACCTTTGAATAAAGCTCAATGACTTCCTCATTATGCATCCTCACACACCCCTGTGTAACGAAACCGCCTATTGAAGATTCTCTGTTTGTCCCGTGTATTCCGTACGTTCTGCCATCTGTTCCTTGTGCATCAAATCCAATCCAGCGCGGACCGAGTGGATTTTCAGGATCTCCCCCCGGTATGTTTTTTTTCCTGTAATACGGATCGACCGCCTTTACAACGATCGAGAACTCCCCTTCCGGTGTCAGGGCAGCAGTGCTTCCGCTGGCCACACGGTAAATGCTCTGAATCGCACCGTCATCAATAAATGCCATTTCATTTGTCTGCTTGTTGATGATCAAATAAGGTTCTCCAGGAACAGCATGTTGCCCGAGCGGCCAGACTGGTGAAATAAACAGCGGGAAAATCAGCAGCCATTTAAGCAAAGGTAAGCACCCCTTTTTACTTTTAGTATGAAGTAAAAAGAGGTGCTTCATCCTTATTTAAGACCTTTAAAATAGCTTTTCAAAACAAGGTACTGCTCAAGCTCCCTCACCAGGTGCAGCAGGGAAGCTCTCGTTTCAAATTCCTCTCTCGTCTGGGGAAGCGGCATATCCTGAAAGGACTCCTTCATCTCATGGAGTCTTCTCAAAAACGTATGGGCGGTGTTTCCCGGGTGAATATGCTCTCTCAGATCCCTGATAAAGTCTGCGATCATTTTGCCTTGATCCAATGTAACAGACAAATTTGAGATCAGCGGAAGCAGGCGCTCAATCAGTTCGAATTGCTTTTCCCTCATTCTGAAATAGTGGTAATACAGGTTTTCATTTCGGAGAAAATGATTTTCTACATCCCGTAAAGCAAGGGTTTTCGCTTCATGCAGCAGGCTTGCGGTCTCAGTGATTTCTTTCCCGTCCCATTCATTGTCTCCCTGAAGCAAATAGTGCTCCATTTGCCTGAAGATCGCAGCGAATTGCTCCTCTATTTTTTTCCGGAACGTTTCGAGCCGCCTGTCAGCACTTGGCATATAAAGATTCATAATAAGCGCAACACCGATCCCGGTCGCGAGTAATGCGAATTCATTTAAAATGAGCGGAATGGTAATATTTCCTGATGCATACAGGTGAAGAATAATAACAGAGCTTGTTACGATTCCTTCGTTCGCCCGTGCCACCACAGCGGACGGAATAAATAAAAGAAGCATAAGTCCGATGACGAGCGGAGTGTAGCCAAGCAACTCAAAGAATACGGTTGAGAAAAGGATGGCAATGGAGCAGGCCAGAAATCGCGACCATGAGCTCTGAAGTGACTTTTTCTTTGTTACCTGAATGCAGAGGATGGCAATAATGCCGGCAGAGGGGAAGTTCTCAAGCCCGAAAAGCTGGGCAAGACTAATAGCGGCCGCTGTACCCAGCGCCGTTTTGATTGTTCTGTATCCGATCCGGAATGGTCTCATGCAAAAACTCCTAATGACTTTGTACCTTTATTTTACCCTAACTCTGCTGAAATCCAAAGGAAAAGCCCGGTCTCATTTAGAAACACGGGCACACTTATTAAAGAACCTTACTCAGGAAATTTCGGGCTCTTTCCGTTTTAGGATCTACAAAAAATTCGGAGGGAGCAGCGTCTTCTACAAGTGAACCTCCATCCAGGAAAAGAACCCTGTCCGCCACCTCTTTCGCAAACCCCATTTCATGGGTCACGATGATCATCGTCATCCCTGTATGCGCGAGGTCCTTCATAACATCCAGCACTTCTTTTACCATTTCAGGATCCAGGGCAGAGGTCGGTTCATCAAACAGCATGACTTGCGGATTCATCGCCAGCGCCCTTGCAATGGCCACCCTCTGCTTCTGTCCGCCGGACAAGCGGCTCGGATATTCATGTGCTTTTTCACTCAAGCCTACTTTCCCGAGAAGTTCCATCGCTTTTTCTTCTGCCTCTTTTTTAGGTATTTTTTTAATGGTCATCGGGGCATACGTCAGATTCTGCAGAACGGTTTTATGAGGGAATAAATGAAAATGCTGAAAGACCATCCCGAGATTCTGGCGGATTTTATTGATGTTTGCTTTTCGATTTACACTCTGGCCGCCGATTTCAATCTCTCCGCTAGTCGGCACCTCAAGGAAATTGAGACATCTTAAGAAAGTGGATTTCCCTGACCCGGAAGGTCCGATGACCGCCACTACGTCCCCCTTCCCAATGGAAACGGAAATATCATGCAGTACTTCATTTTTTCCGAATGATTTATGCAGCTTGTCCACTTTAATCACTTTGTCTCAGTCTCCTTTCAACAAACTTGCCGGCCAATGTAAGAATCATGACCAGGATGTAATAGATCAAACCTGCAACGAGAATCGGTTCGAAAAACCGGTACGTATCGCCTCCCACCTGGTAGGCCCTCCTCATAACATCCTGAAGGGCAATGACCGTAACAATGGCAGATTCTTTCGTCAAAGTAATAAATTCATTCATTAAAGCAGGCAGAATATTCTTGAATGCCTGCGGAAGGATGATGTCTTTCATCATCTGATTGTATGGCACTCCGAGCGCCATGGAAGCTTCCCGCTGTCCTTTATCCACCGCCATGATTCCTGCACGGATGACTTCTGATATGTAAGCCCCTGAATTAAGGGTGAAGGCGGCAACACCGGCCCAATACGGATCGATGGGTCCGATAAACTGCGGCAGGCCATAGTAAATCAGGAGAAGCTGGAGTACGAGCGGGGTTCCCCTGAAAATGGAGGTGTAAAAGTCAGCTAACCAGTTCAGCGGCCTGATCGGGCTTATTTTAAAAAGGGCAAGAATGATCGCCCAGATAAAACCGAGCAGCGCGGACATGGATACGAGTTTTAATGTTACTTCAAGTCCCCCGATGATATAGGGGATCGAACCGGATATTGCCCCGAAGTCAATATTCATAGCGCAGCTCCTTTCTGGATTTCATAAGAAACGTTCAACTAATCACAGTTGAACGTTCCGGATATTATTTTGAAGCCGTTTCTTTTTCAAACCATTTCACAACAAGCTTTTCAAGTTCCCCGTTTTCCTTCATCTCATTCAGTGCTTTGTTAAATTCTTCTGTGTACTTGCTTCCCTTTTGAAACGCGATGGCAGAACCTGCTTCTTCCTCGCTTGTATCCAGAGTGAAGCCTTCAAGCTCCTTATCCTTTTCGAAGTAGCCTTTTGCAACGGTATCTTCAATGATGGCTGCATCGAGACGCTTTGTTTTAAGTTCCTGTACAAGCTCGGGAATCCGGTTGCGGTTTTCAACCGTAACATCTACTTCCTCGGCAATTTTCTCCGCTTCGCCCTCCTGGATGGAACCAAGCTGAACGCCAAGCTTTTTGCCTTTCAGGTCTTCAACGGTTTTGATCCCGCTTCCTTTAGGAGATACAATCATGTGCTTCGCTGTGTAGTAAATGTCTGTAAAATCAACGTTCTTTTTCCGTTCTGCAGTCGGGGTCATGCCTGCCATGACCATGTCTACCTGTTTACCCTGCAGTGCAGCGATCAGTCCATTGAAATCCATGTCCTGTACCTGTACTTCATACCCCAGCTTTTCGCCGAGTGCCTTGGCAAGGTCTACGTCAAAACCAATGATTTCATCACTTTTCGCTGTGTCTTTGTACTCAAACGGCGGATAATCAGCTGATGTTGCCATCTTTAATACTTTTTTTCCGCTTTCTCCGTCTCCGGATGCTTCTTCTGCCGTACCGCAGGCAGCCAGCGCAAAAACCATCATCAAGCTGATCGCGAGCAACAACCATTTTTTCATTTTTTATTTCCCCCTATAATTTTGTAAAGTTAAAAATATTCTAAATTTAATAAAATTATGTCCTATTATTCATAATTTATCAAGAACTTTTTAACTAATAAATATGCGATATCCTGTATTTTAACACAATCTTATATTTATGCAATAAAACTAGTAAAAATAATTTTTGTTAATAATTTATTATTCTTAGAGAATGCTTTACTCAAGGTGTTAAACATAAAAAAAGACCCCCTGCCAGGGAGTCCGTTTGATAATAAATATGCATACTTCCTTATAATTCTTCGCAGTGCTTTTCAAAAGCGTCCTGCAATTTGCTCACAACGGCCATCGGCTCGTGACCTTCAATTTCATGGCGCTCGACCATCGCGGCCAGCTGTCCGTCTTTGATCAGGGCAAAAGATGGGGAGGACGGCGGATAGCCGGTGAAAAATTCACGAGCTCTTGCTGTCGCCTCTTTATCCTGTCCGGCAAATACAGTTACGAGACGGTCAGGACGTTTGTCGTAGTGCACAGAGTGGGCCGCAGCGGGTCTTGCGATGCCGCCTGCACATCCGCAGACGGAATTAACCATTACAAGCGTAGTGCCTTCCTGCTTGAACGTTTCTTCTACCTGTTCAGGTGTTGTAAGCTCCGTATAGCCGGCAGACGTGATCTCCTGCCTCGCCTGGCGAACGACGTCATTCATGAATAAGTTAAAATCTATGTTCATATCATTCTCTCCTTTGACCGGATCGCATCCCGGTATTCAGTGGTGCTATTCTTATTTTACCAATCTTGGCACGGTTTCGGCAAACAGGCCGTTTCAGTTTTTGTTATTAAGAAAGGTGTCGACCAGCTCTTTGACGAGAGCTGAAACCGGCGCTCTTTCTTCAGCTATATCCTGCTCTGCTTTCTTCAGCTGCCGGTCCACCTCCGGATTTTCATAAAACGCATGCAGCAGTTCGGTTTTTATGCTCTCGTGCAGCCATTCCTTGTGCTGGAGGCGTCTCCTTGATTCGAAAAGACCGGATTCTTTCGTGTGATTCCGGAATGCCGCGACGGATGACCAGATTTCTTCGATCCCTGTTTCCTGCAGAGCGCTCGCAGCAGCTGCTTTCGTTGTCCAGCCCTCCGTATAAGGCTTCAGAAAATGAAGCATCGTATTGTATTCCTGCACCGCCTTCCTGGCTGCGGGCAGGTTATCGCCGTCCGCTTTATTCACGACCACTAAATCGGGTAGCTCCATGATCCCCTTTTTCATCGTCTGGAGCTCGTCCCCTGCTCCTGTAAGAACGAGGAGCAGAAAGAAATCCACCATCCCGCGGACGAGAAATTCCCCTTGTCCGACCCCCATCGTTTCGATCAGAATCACATCGAATCCCGCCGCCTCGCATAGCAGCATCGTTTCTCTTGTCTTCCTGCTGACACCGCCGAGTGTACCGCTTGAGGGAGTAGGGCGGATAAAGGCAGAGGGATGAACAGAGAGCCTTTCCATTCTCGTCTTGTCTCCGAGAATGCTGCCTTTGGAAACATGGCTTGTCGGGTCGACAGCGAGAACCGCTACTTTATGGCCCCTGCTGCATAAGAACATGCCAAAGGTGTCGATAAACGTGCTTTTTCCTGCTCCGGGAACACCCGTTATGCCAATTCGGACAGACGGAGTACGCTTAGTAATGACCTTTTCGAGGAGAAGCTGTGCTGCATCAAAATGCCTTTTCGCCCCGCTTTCCACAAGCGTGATCGCCTGGGCGAGCGTCTTCCTGTCCCCGTTGAGGATTCCTGCTGCAAGAAAATCCGCATCGATCGGGACCGGATCTGCTTTCCTCTTCTTCATATCTCTTCCTTCACGTCCTCATATCCGAGAACGTCATAAAGTTTGTCAAGGACCTTCATGGCTGCAGCCGGAATCACCGTGCCGGGCCCGAAAATCGCTGCCGCTCCGTTTTCTTTTAAAAATTCATAGTCTCCGTATGGAATAACGCCCCCGATAATGATCAGGATATCCTCACGTCCAAGCTTGGCAAGCTCCGCTTTAAGCTTGGGAAGAAGCGTCTTATGGCCGGCGGCAAGCGAACTCATCCCGACCACATGCACATCGTTTTCCACAGCCTGTGCCGCTGTTTCGGCAGGAGTCTGGAAAAGCGGGCCGATATCCACGTCAAATCCCAGGTCCGCAAAAGCAGTGGCGATGACTTTGGCTCCGCGGTCATGGCCATCCTGCCCCATCTTGGCGATCAGGATCCGCGGTCTCCGTCCTTCATGCTCCTGAAATTCATCAGCGGCCTTTCTGACTGCTTCAATCTCTTCCGTGCTGGAATATTCAGAGCTGTATACACCGCTTACTGAGCGGATAACAGCCTGATGCCTCTTTGCAACCCGCTCCACCGCATAAGAGATCTCCCCGAGTGTCGCTCTGTTCCGGGCTGCCTCAACAGCGAGCTCCAATAAGTTCCCTTCTCCGGTTTCCGCTGCCGCGGTAATCGCATTCAGTGATTCCTGCAATCGTGTTTCATCCCGGCCTGCTTTTAACCTTTCAAGCCTCTCGATCTGCTTTTTTCGTACTTCTGTATTGTCAATATTGAGGACATCGAGCTCGTCTTCCTTCTCTAGCCTGAACCGGTTCACACCAACGATCGTCTCTTTGCCTGAATCGATCCTCGCCTGCCTTCTTGCCGCCGCTTCCTCGATTCTCATTTTCGGAAGACCGGTTTCGATCGCTTTTGCCATCCCGCCCAGCTCCTCAACCTCTTCAATCAGAGCCCATGCCCGATCCATCAAGTCATTTGTCAGCGACTCGACATAATAGGAGCCTCCCCATGGATCGATCACACGGCAGATGCCCGTTTCCTCTTGAAGGTAGAGCTGAGTATTTCTCGCGATTCTCGCACTGAAATCAGTCGGCAGGGCGATCGCTTCGTCCAGAGCATTCGTGTGCAGGGACTGAGTGTGGCCCATTGCAGCAGCATGGGCTTCGATGCACGTCCGGGCAACATTATTGAATGGATCCTGTTCGGTCAGGCTCCAGCCTGACGTCTGTGAATGTGTTCGGAGAGCGAGTGATTTTGGGTTTTTCGGTTGGAACGGACTCATGAGTTCAGCCCACATTCTTCTCGCTGCCCTCATTTTTGCCACTTCCATAAAATAGTTCATGCCGATTGCCCAGAAAAAGGACAGCCTCGGAGCGAACGCGTCGATATCAAGGCCTGCCTTCAGACCCGCACGCACATATTCAAGCCCATCTGCGAGTGTATAGGCAAGCTCAATATCATTCGGTGCCCCAGCCTCCTGCATATGGTAGCCCGAGATGCTGATGCTGTTAAATTTCGGCATGTGTTCGGATGTAAATGTA
Source organism: Metabacillus mangrovi (assembly GCF_009711125.1). Taxonomy (GTDB): domain Bacteria; phylum Bacillota; class Bacilli; order Bacillales; family Bacillaceae; genus Metabacillus_B; species Metabacillus_B mangrovi. The sequence goes on from NZ_WMIB01000001.1 coordinate 531,274, forward strand.
AAAATATCACCGATGATTCGCATCGACATTTCAGGAGGATAGATGTAGGTGTTCCTCACCATGTATTCTTTCAAAATATCATTCTGAATCGTTCCGGCAAGCTTCTCTTTCGGAACTCCCTGCTCCTCTGCAGCCACTATATAGAAGGCCATTACTGGAAGCACTGCGCCGTTCATCGTCATGGATACACTCATCTCATCGAGCGGGATCCCGTCGAAAAGAATTTTCATATCGAGGATGGAATCAATGGCCACACCGGCTTTTCCGACATCTCCCTCCACTCTCGGGTGGTCCGAATCGTAGCCGCGGTGGGTAGCCAGGTCAAATGCGATCGAAAGCCCTTTTTGCCCCATCGCCAGATTCCGCCTGTAAAACGCGTTGCTTTCCTCAGCAGTGGAAAAACCGGCATACTGGCGGATTGTCCATGGCCTGTTCACATACATTGTGGCATAAGGTCCTCTTAAAAAAGGAGCGATGCCAGGGTAAGAATCCTGAAGATCTGCTGTGTCATCCTTACTGTACCATTGCTTCAAAGAAATCTTTTCGTTCGTTTGAAATACTTCCTCCGCTGCTGTGCCTGAGGCAGGTGCCTCCTTCTGCAAATGTGCACGTGTCAGTTTCACTCGTTCCATCAGCTCTGCACCCCCATCTTCCGCTGCAGGTTTTCTAAAAAAGTAAACCTGTCCATTCCAGCTGTCAGTTCCTCGGCCGGGAACACATGCTCAGCTGGCTGCCTGCCCGTGACGTACAGACCGCTGCCTGCCCGGCCGGCAAGCTCTCCAATTTGTTCAGCATATGCCCGGTAGCTTTCATCGCTTCCGCATAAAAAGATGGGAGCATGAAAATCGACAGCATCATCCGCTATCACCTTTCCGTCTATACCGCCAGAAGCCAGAAGTCCTGTCAGAAAATCCAGCCGCGGTTTGTACTGCTTTAACAGTCCGTAAGTGATTATTTGGACTTGCGGCACCGACCCGGTCCGGTCCTTGAATGCCTGCGCGAAGCCTCTTAATCTCTCAAATCCTTCCGCAAGTCTGGCCGCATGAAAAAAAGGTTTCCCTTTCTGTCTATATCCTTCAGGCTGTATACCAGCGACCATCTCCTGAAATTCCGATGCCGGCCATTCACCTGGAGCTCGCTTTGGCACCTGATGCTGGATCCGGTCCTCCGGATTGCTGTAAAAATTAACACCAATCATCTTGCCGGTTTGCCGGTTCAGTTCTTTCTGCCTGCTTTCCGCCATTCCGGACAGCTCGTTTTGAAAATATCCATCCTCCAGGGCTGCAGCAAAACCGCCTGCATTTTCGATATCCAGAACTTTATTCCAGGCTGCCTCTGCAAGCTCCTGGGTCAGCTTTTCGATATACCAAGAGCCGCCTCCGGGATCATTCACTTTCGATAAAAGACTCTCTTCACTTAAAAGATAGTGAATGTTTCGGGCGATCCGTTCAGAAAAAGCTGATCCCCCACTTTCCGCATCATGCGGCAGAACCGAAAGCACATCCGCGTTGCCGATCACTGCTGAAAAAGCCTCCGTGGCGGTGCGCAGCAGATTGACATGAGGATCTAACAAAGACTTATTATATGAAGAGGTACTTGTGTGAATCAGACATCTCCCCGCTTCCTTATCCGCTTCGAATGCAGAAGCAACAGAGCTCCAGAGCAGCCTCGCCGCCCTTAGCTTCGCGATTTCCATAAAAAAATCTGAACCTGAAGAGAAACTGAAGGCCGCTTTCTCTGCATGGTCCTGGACCGACCGGCCATTATACTTGATCCAATTCAAGTAATCTGCAGCCTTTGCAAAGGTGAAAGCAAGCTCCTGTACCGCATTAGCCCCTGCCTCATGAAACAGTTCTCCTTTAAAGAGGAGGGATTTCCGGTTTCCGCAAACATCGGCGAAATCAGCTGTCCAATTTAAAACCTGCCGGAAATCATCCGGTTTGATGCTTCCGTGCATAAGTGCATCATAAGGGTCACAGCCTGCAGCTCCTTCCCCAAGTTCTGATGCAGCTTTCGCAAATTCCGGCATCAGGCGGGGGGCAGCTTCAAAATCCATCCAGAAATACAGACCGCTCTCCTTTATGGCTGAAAGGAGGGTTTTGAAGTCTTCCTTCGACTGAACCGCAGTGAAGGACGACAGCGAAAAAGCGTTTAATCCCTCTTCTGCTGCCGAAGAAATGGCATTGGCAAGCTCTTCGGCAGTGGCGCAGCGGTCCAGAGGCTGGGCAGCTTTCCACATCGCAATGGTTTCTTTTGATCCCCTCGTATAAGGGAAGATGCCGGGGTCTGACCGATGTATAGAATCACTTTTTGTATAAAGCGGTTTCAGCTTAATGTTTTCAATTGTTTTTACAGCCAGTGTATCTGCCGTCTTTCCTTTAAGCGCTTTTTCAACAGCACTCAGCCATTCCTCTTCCGTGCTCTCCTGAAACGGCGGCTGTTTCTTTGAATTCCTGCTCATCCCTGTTTAGGCCCCCTTAAAGAATGCGTTTACATTTATGTATAAAAAATAAGTCCCTTCCCCTTCTTTATTGTATTATAACTGATTGCATCCATCAATCCGGGCTGTGGTTTTTGCAGAGAGGACCGGTGGTATACTAAAAGAAGAGTGAATCTGTAGAAAAAGGACGATCGCCATGAAAAAATCATTGCTCATTATTAACGGACATGCAGGACAAAAGAACACAGAAAAAAATCTGCAGATCACGGCACCGGCGCTTGCAGCCGCATATCCTCAGCTTCTCATCCTGCAGACAGAAAAACCGCACGATGCCAAACGGTTCTGCGAGCAATACGGCGAAGAGATGGATGCCGTCTATATTCTTGGCGGAGATGGAACGGTCCATGAATGCATCAATGGTCTGGCAGGCCTTGAACGCAGGCCTGCAGTCGGAATTCTCCCTGGAGGCACATGCAATGATTTTGCCAGAACGCTCGGCATCCCTCTCAATCTAAAAGATGCCGTTCAAGCTCTCTCAAACGGGCAGAAAAGAAAAATTGATGTGCTGAAAACAAATGAACATTACTTCCTCAATTTCTGGGGAATCGGCTTGATTACCGAAACCTCCACAAATATAGTAGACACAGAAAAAGCGATGCTCGGTAAAATCAGCTATTTTTTAAGTGCTTTCAGAACCGTGCAGAAAATGGAACCATTCGACGTACGGATACAGGCTGACAGCAATCATTACGAAGGAAAAGCTGTCATGGTCGTTGCCGCAAACGGAGGGTTTATCGGCACAAACTCCCTCCCTTATACCGGGATTCTGCCGGACGACGGAAAAGCAGACCTGTTTATCTTAAAGGATACAAACCTTGCTGCAATCCGGGAGCTGTTATCAATGAAGGATTCTTCCCAATGGGACAACAGCACTTCAGACCTGCTCCATTACACAGCAAAGCAAATCGAAATCACAACAGACCATCCTATGAAGGCAGACACGGACGGAGAAGTGTACTCAGGTACACCCGAACAGATTACCGTACTCAATCAACATATGGAGTTTTTAGTGCCGGAAAACAAATAAGGATGTTTGGAGAGGTGTACAGCAGGTGTGACAGAGGTTGGATGGAGAATCATTATTTGACATTATAATTGATCAATTCGACAGTGTAAATGTGTTATTCGACATCATAGTTGAGCAATTCGACAGCATAAAAGTGCTATTCGACAATTTAGCGAAGCTATTCGGCACCCAGCTAGTAGAGGGCATCCGGAATGATGCCGCATCAGCCTAATTCATCATCCAAGACAAGAAGTTCTCTCACACAAAAAAGGAAGGCTGCCGTCGGCGCCTTCCTTTTTTCTTAATAAACGGATGTATTCTCTTTTGAGATGTTTTCAAGGATTTCTTTCACGCGTGCAAGGAACCGGCCACAAACGAGCCCGTCGAGTACGCGATGATCGAGGGAAAGACAAAGGTTGACCATGTCTCTGACTGCGATCATGCCGTTGTTCATGACGACCGGACGTTTGACGATAGACTCGACCTGCAGGATGGCTGCCTGCGGGTAATTGATGATGCCCATCGATTGGACCGAACCGAAGGAGCCGGTGTTGTTAACCGTGAATGTTCCACCCTTCATGTCATCTGATCCCAGCTTGCCGCTCCGCACTTTGCCGGCAAGCTCGGTGATTTCCCGGGCGATGCCTTTGATGGTTTTCTCATCCGCCTGCTTGATGACCGGTACGAACAAGGCGTCGTCCGTGGCAACGGCGATGGAAAGGTTGATGTCTTTTTTCTGAATGATCTTGTCTCCCGCCCACATGGAATTCATTTGCGGGAATTCCTTTAAGGCCTGGGAAACAGCTTTTACAAAGAAGGCGAAGAAGGTCAAATTAAAGCCTTCTTTCTTCTTAAACTCATCTTTTATGGACCCCCTGTATTCCACCAGGTTCGTGACATCCACTTCGACCATAGTCCATGCATGCGGCGCTTCGTGCTTGCTTCTCAGCATATTGGCAGCAATGGCTTTCCGCACTCCCGTGAGTGGAATTTCAATATCTCCAGGTGTTGCAGATGGCGCGGCAGCTTGCTGCTTTTTAGGCTCCTGAGCGGCAGGCTGCTCCTGCTTGGCCTGAACCGGTTCCGGCTGTGCTGCCTTTTTGGTCTCTGATCCGGCCTTCGGTGCAGAGCCGCTGTCAATCAGCTGCTGCAGGTCTTTTCTCGTAATTCTGCCGCCGGCTCCCGACCCGTTTACCTGCTCAAGATCAATTCCATTGTCTTGGGCGAGGCGAAGGACGGCTGGCGAGTACCGTTTCTTGGCAGATTGGTCAGAATCAGCTTCTGACGGGTCTGTACCCGCTCCTGCTGCCGGCTCTTCTTGTGAAGGAGGCGTTGCTGTTTCTTGCGCACCGCCGCCATCCACTTCCACCTTGCAGATCACCTGGCCAACTTCCAGTGTGTCACCCTCTTCGGCAGAGAGTTCTTTAATGATGCCTGTAAATGAAGAAGGTACTTCTGCATTTACTTTATCCGTCATCACTTCAGCAATCGGATCGTATTTGTTTACATGATCCCCGACCGATACGAGCCATTTGCTGATGGTCCCTTCTGTTACACTTTCCCCAAGCTGGGGCATGGTCATTTGTTCCATTCCCATTATCGGCACTCCTTTTTTAATCGATTCGCCTTAAAATTCTGCAAGCTTTCTCATGGACGCTTCCACTTTATCCGGATTCACCATAAAATACTTTTCCATCGTAGGAGCGTACGGCATGGCTGGCACATCCGGCCCGGCAAGTCTCATAACAGGCGCATCAAGGTCAAACAGGCAGTTTTCTGCGATAATGGCTGACACTTCACTCATGATGCTGCCCTCTTTGTTATCCTCTGTCAAAAGCAGGACTTTGCCTGTTTTTGAAGCAGCTTCCATAATCGCCTCTTTGTCGAGCGGGTAGACGGTCCGCAAATCGAGAATGTGGACGGAAATGCCGTCCTGGGCAAGCCGCTCAGCGGCCTGCAGGGCAAAATGGACGCACAGTCCGTAAGTGATGACCGTGATATCCTCCCCTTCTCTTTTCACATCCGCCTTGCCGATCGGCAGAACGTAATCATCCGCCGGCACTTCTCCTTTAATCAGACGGTAGGCCCGTTTATGCTCGAAAAAGAGGACCGGATCTTCATCCCGGATGGCTGCTTTTAAGAGACCTTTTACATCGTACGGAGTAGAAGGCATCACAATTTTCAGGCCGGGAGTATTGGCAAAAAGAGCTTCAACGGACTGGGAGTGGTACAGAGCACCGTGAACTCCCCCGCCATATGGTGCACGGATGACAATCGGACAGCTCCAGTCATTGTTCGAACGATACCTGATTTTTGCTGCTTCCGATACGATCTGGTTCACGGCTGGCATGATAAAATCGGCAAACTGCATTTCAGCGATCGGTCTCATCCCGTACATTGCCGCCCCGATTCCAACTCCGGCAATCGCGGATTCGGCAAGCGGTGTGTCAATGACGCGTTCTTCCCCGAACTGATCGTACAAGCCGAAGGTCGCTTTGAATACGCCGCCTTTTTTTCCTACATCTTCCCCTAATACAAAGACCTTCTCATCGCGTTCCATTTCTTCGCGCATTGCCATCGTAACAGCATCTATATAAGATATAACGGCCATTTTGTCTCCTCCTTACTCCGCATATACATGCTTAAGCGCTGACTCCGGATCTGCATAAGCAGCATTCTCGGCATAGTCTGTGGCTTCATTTATTGTCTTCATGATTTCAGCTTGAATCGTCTGGTCGATTTCTTCCGTCAGCACGCCGCAGCCCTTTAAATAATCAGCGAACTTTGCGTTCGGATCGTTTTTCTTCGCTTCCGCCACTTCTTCCTGCTCTCTGTAGCTCCGGTCATCATCATCACTGGAGTGAGGCGTCAGACGGTAGGAGATCGTTTCGATAAGAGTCGGACCCTCGCCGCGGCGGCCGCGGTCTGCCGCTTCTTTTACTGCTTTATACACTTCAAGCGGATCATTGCCATCAATCGTAAAGCCCGGCATGCCGTACCCGATGGCACGGTCAGACACATATTTGGCTGCTACCTGTTTTTCATACGGGACAGAGATGGCATATTTATTGTTTTCACACATAAAGATGACCGGAAGCTTATGTACGCCTGCGAAGTTCGCTCCTTCGTGAAAATCCCCCTGGTTGGAAGAGCCTTCTCCAAAAGTAACAAACGTGACGATGTCTTTTTTCTCCATTCTGCCTGCAAGGGCGATTCCAACTGCATGCGGAACCTGCGTTGTAACAGGAGAGGAGCCGGTAACGATCCGGTTCGATTTCTGTCCGAAATGGCCCGGCATCTGCCTGCCGCCTGAATTCGGGTCTTCCGCTTTGGCAAAACCGGAGAGCATCAAGTCTTTTGCTGTCATTCCAAAGGTGAGGACCACTCCCATATCACGGTAGTATGGAAGGACGTAGTCCTTTTCGCGGTCAAGGGCAAAGGCTGCACCGACTTGGGCGGCCTCCTGTCCCTGACAGGAAATCACGAACGGAATTTTCCCGGAACGGTTCAGCAGCCACATCCGTTCATCAATTTTTCTGGCCATAACCATGGTTTTATACATTTCAAGCACTTGTTCATCAGAGAGCCCAAGTGCGGCATGACGATTTTCAGCCATTGTAATCCCTCCTATTTGTTCAGCTGTGAATGGCATTGCCGTCTACAGCAAGAGCTGCTTCCCCTATTGCTTCAGACAATGTCGGGTGCGGATGAATCGTGCTTCCGACCTCCCATGGGGTTGCATCCAGGACACGGGCAAGTCCCGCTTCGGAAATCATATCCGTCACATGCGGGCCGATCATATGGACACCGAGAATGTCATCGGTGTTTTTGTCGGCTACAATTTTTACAAAACCATCCGACTCCCCAAACACGAGCGCTTTGCCGATCGCCCGGAACGAAAACTTGCCGGTCTTAACTTCATGCCCGTTTTTCTTCGCTTCTTCTTCCGTCAGTCCGACACTTGCTGCTTCCGGAGTGGAATAGATGCATTTGGAAACTAGGGAATAATCGATCGGCTCAGGGTTCAGACCTGTAATGTGCTCCACTGCTTTGATCCCTTCATGGGAAGCAACATGAGCGAGCTGAAGGCCTCCGTTTACATCACCGATCGCATAAATATGGGACTCCTTCGTTTGCATGTGCGCATTAACTTTGATAAAACCTTTTTCAACCACGATATCTGTGTTTTCAAGGCCTATCCCTTCAACGTTTGCCTGGCGCCCGACAGATACGAGCATTTTTTCCGCTTCAAAGGTTTGGCGGGAACCGTTTAGCTCCGCTTCTACTGACAGCCCATTGCCCTTCTGCAGCGTTTCAGGAAGCACCTTTGCACCGGTAATGACTTGAACGCCTTTTTTCTTCATCAGACGCTCCATTTCCTTGGAGATTTCAGCATCCTCCAAAGGGATAATCCGGTCTGCGAATTCCAGTACCGTAACCGCAACTCCAAAATCGGAGAGCATGGATGCCCATTCGATCCCGATCACGCCACCGCCGACGATGATTATCGATTTCGGCAGCTCTTCAAGTTTCAGCGCATGATCAGATGTCAGGACCGCCTCGCCGTCAGGCTCCAATCCCGGAAGCGAGCGTGGCCGTGAGCCTGTAGCGACAATCACATTTTTAGGAATGAGCATTTCATTCTCTGTGCCATCATTCATTTCTACTGAGATGGTTCCAGGCATCGGGGAAAAGATGGAGGGACCCAGAATTCTGCCAAGTCCTTCGTACACATCAATTTTTCCCTGCTTCATCAAATGCCGGACCCCTTTATGCAGCTGATCCACTATCCCCTGTTTGCGCTCCTGCACTTTCGTGAAGTTCAGCTCCACGCCTGAGACAGTAACCCCAAACTCTTCTGATTTTTTAGCCTGGGCATACACTTCCGCACTTCTTAAAAGTGCTTTGCTTGGAATGCAGCCGGCATGAAGGCATGTTCCGCCAAGGTTTCCTTTTTCCACGATGGCTGTTTTCAAGCCAAGCTGAGAGGCACGGATCGCTGCGACATATCCGCCTGTACCCCCTCCGACGATTACGAGGTCATATTCTGTTGCCATGATCTAACTCCCTCCTGCTATCCGAATATCTTAGCGGCTTTTAAGGCACCCGGGTATTCTTTTGCTGTTTCCTCTCCTGTCAGGACGCGGAGCGCCCCTTCAGCCAAAGCCTGCAGTTCATTTTCACCCGGGAAGATCAGCACGTCTGCAATCCAGTCAACATGGCTTGAAATAAGGGAAGTGAATCTTTTGCCGTGTGCGAGTCCTCCGGTCAGGACGATCGCATCGACCTTTCCTTTCAGTACTGCACTGGCGGCTCCAATCTCTTTCCCTACCTGATAAGCCATGGCTTCCATCACCAGTTTCGCCTTTTGATCTCCTGCTTCAATCATTTTTTCTGCTCTAACAGCATCATTTGTCCCGAGATATCCGACCATTCCGCCCTGCCCGACGAGTTTTTTCATGACCTCTTCACGGTAAAAGTCACCGGAGAAGCACATCGCGATTAAATCACCCGCAGGCACGGTTCCGGCACGCTCCGGACTGAATGGGCCGTCACCGTGCAGTCCGTTATTAACGTCCGTAACTTTTCCGTTTTTGTGAACGCCGACTGTGATCCCGCCGCCCATGTGGGTGACGATCAAGTTCATTTCTTCATACTTCTTCCCATGGAGGCCGGCTGCCTTTCTTGCCATTGCTTTTTGATTCAATGCATGAAAGATGCTTTTCCGCTCGATCGAAGGCATTCCGGAAATTTTAGCGATCGGCTCCATTTCATCTACAACGACCGGGTCTACTATAAAGGCCGGAATGTTCAGGCCGGAAGCGATTTCCCTGGCGATGATTCCCCCGAGGTTTGAAGCATGCTGTCCGGCATAACCCCGCTCAAGATCCTTGATCATCGGGCCGTTCACTTCGTACGTTCCGCCCTCGATCGGCCTCAGCAGTCCGCCTCTGCCGCATACGGCAGAGAGCTTGGAGATGTTGACCCCTTCTTCATCCATCGCTTCGAGAATGGTTTTTTTACGAAAAGACTGCTGGCTTATAATGGTGGGAAAGCTGCTTAATTCTCCCGTACTGTGTCTGATTGTTTTTTCAAAAATAGGCCGGCTGGAATCATAAACGCCGATTTTGGTCGAAGTGGATCCTGGGTTGATCACTAATATCCGATATTCTTTGTCTTGCAAAGGAAGATCCTCCGTTTCTGCTTAAACCAGGTTGTAAATTGCTTATCTGCGGCTTAAAATATGGTGTCCATTTTGCAGGAACTGGCTTCTTGAGTTCTTCATGCGGGCGATTCTTTCCTCTGCCAGACGGTCTGCTGCTTTATAAGTCGGGATGCGGTCGCGCTTCGCAATTTCAACGACGCTTTCAATGTTGCTGTAGATCCCTTCCACTTTTTTCAGAGCCCGGTCCCGGTTGTAGCCATACAGCTCATCCGCGACATTGATCACTCCACCTGCATTGATTACGTAATCAGGCGCATACACGATTCCCATTTCATGAATCGTGTCACCATGACGCGTTTCCTTCAGCTGGTTATTGGCTGCGCCGGCAATGACACGTGCCTTCAGCTGCGGAATGGTATCGTCATTGATGGTTGCCCCAAGTGCACATGGCGCATAAATATCACAATCCACACTATAAATTTCGTTTGGATCCACCGCTTTTGCCCCGAATTCTTCCACTGCCCGCTGAACAGCTTCTTTGTTGATATCCGTGACAATCAGCTGGGCGCCTTCTTCATTCAGATAACGGCACAGGTTGAAGGCAACGTTCCCGACTCCCTGTACAGCGATCACTTTCCCTTCAAGTGAGTCTGTTCCGAAAGCTTCTTTGGCTGCGGCCTTCATCCCTCTGTACACACCGAAAGCAGTGACAGGTGACGGATTCCCTGAAGAACCGAAGGCTGGAGATATTCCGGTTACAAAACTCGTTTCCTCATGAATAATATCCATATCGGCAACCGTTGTGCCAACGTCCTCTGCTGTAATGTATCTTCCGTTCAATCCTTGAATGTAACGGCCGAAAGCACGGAACATTTCTTCATTTTTATCTTTTCTCGGGTCTCCGATGATGACTGTTTTACCTCCGCCGAGGTTTAGGCCTGCTGCGGCATTTTTATAGGTCATGCCCCGTGCAAGGCGCAGTGCATCTTCTACTGCAGCTTCTTCTGAATCATAAGTCCACATGCGCGTCCCGCCCAGTGCCGGTCCGAGTGTTGTATCATGAATCGCAATAATCGCTTTTAGTCCGGATTGTTTATCCTGGCAGAATACGACCTGCTCGTAGTCATACATCTCCATATATTTAAAAAGTTCCATTGTGTTATCCTCCCTGGTTTATGTATTAGTTAGGCTGTGCAAATGGCCATGGCAAGCGAATACAGCTTGCTTTCAGCCGAATCTGACCTGCTCGTTAAAACAATTGGAGCGGAAGCCCCTGCAATTATTCCTCCAACCTTGCCCCCTGCAAAATAAATGAGGGATTTATAGAAGACGTTGCCCGCTTCCATATTCGGCATCAGCAGGATATCAGCCTGTCCGGCTACCTCTCCGCCTATCCCTTTATGCCGGGCAGCTTCAGTGGAGACCGCGATATCCAGCGCCATCGGTCCGTCAATCAGGCATCCTTTTATCTGGCCCCTCCGGTTCATCTGGGTGAGGCTTGCCGCATCCACAGTAGCCTGCATAGACGGATTCACCATTTCTACTGCAGCGACCGGAGCGACTTTAGGCAGGTCGACACCGAGCTTACTGGCGGCCCTGACTGCATTCGCCGTGATCTGAACCTTCTGCTGAAGATCAGGATTGATATTCATCGCAACGTCTGTAATAAAAATCAGGCGGTCATAGAGGGGCACTTCAAAAGCTGCTACATGAGACAAAATCTGTCCCGTCCGAAGTCCATACTCTTTATTCAGAACTTCTTTCATCAGGACTGCAGTAGGCAGGCTTCCTTTCATTAACACATCCGCTTCTTTCGCATGGACTGCCTGGACGGCGATCCGTGCGGCATCGGCAGGAGAACCTGCATGAACAATCTCAAGAGAGCTCCCGCTGATTTTTTTCTCCTCCAGAATGCGATAAATTCCGGCTTCGTCTCCAATAAGCAGAAAATCATGGATGCCGTACTCCATTGCCTGCCGGACCATCTCCGCAATTTCATAATCGTCTGCCGAAGCAACGGCTATTCTCTTTCTTTGCAAACCGGCGGCTTTTTCAAGAACTGTTTGTAACTTCATGCTTGATTCACCCTCTTTAGAAAATTCTGCGCCCGTTTTCTTACTAGCAAAAAGCGTGCCAGCACGAAAAGCCGGAGATACCAAGCTTTGTACAAATAAGAACTATGCATTTTTTTGCACACTTGCAATTTATTGCATGCTACTATTTGCAATGTTGTACTTTTCCATTTTATAGTACAAGCTTCTTAAACTGATCCCGAGGAATTTTGCCGTCTGCGTCCGATTATACCCGAAATCGGCAAGCGCCGCTTTGATGACATCCTGTTCCGTTTTCTCCACAGCCTCCGATAACGTCATTCCTGCTGAGGCCGGCTGGTGATCCGCTTCAGGCTTCTGCCGTTTTCGGGCTACAAAATCAGGAAGGTGTTCTTTTTTGATCACCCGCTCAGAAGGATGCATAAAAATCATCGCCCTCCCCAGGATGTTCTCAAATTCCCTGACGTTGCCCGGCCAATCATGCTCATATAAAACTTTCGCGGCCTCAGGGTCTGTTTCATCTATACTTTTTCCGTAATCCTGATTGATCTTGCGGATTAAATGGCTGCAGAGCGGCGCAATGTCCCCTTTTCTCTGCCGAAGCGGCGGAATAGAGATCGGATACCGGTTCAGCCGGTAATACAGATCTTCTCTGAACGTGCCGTCTGACATGGCTTTTTCTATTTTAATGTTAGTGGCTGCGATGACCCTGACATTTATGGACACAGGTTTTGTCCCGCCAACCCGGACGATCTCCTTCTCCTGCAGTACTCTTAGAAGCTTCGCCTGCATATGCGGGGAAAGCTCTCCGATTTCATCCAGAAAGATGCTCCCGTTATTCGCCTCTTCAAAAAACCCTTTTTTTCCGCCCCTTCTTGCACCGGAAAAAGCGCCATCTTCATAGCCGAAAAGCTCGCTCTCCAGCAGATTTTCGGCTATTGCCGCACAGTTCACACGGATAAATTTCCCGTATTTTCGATCGCTTTCATTATGTATAGCATGAGCGAACAGCTCTTTCCCGGTTCCCGACTCCCCCCGGAGCAGCACAGTAGCCGGTGTTCGTGCTCCAAGCTTCGCCTGTTCGATGGCAAGCTTCATTTCCTCGCTCTCTCCTATAATATCCTGAAAGGTATATTTCGCTTCCAGTGTCCGTATGATCTGGCGGGCCCTGTTCAGCTCAGCTGTCAGCGTTTTGATCTCTGATACATCGTGAATGACTCCAACACTTCCTTTGAGTTTGCCGTCTACAATGACAGGAGCAACATTCACGAGCACATCTTTGCTGCTGCTGCCGACCTTCATCCTTACTCCCCGTACAGGACGCCTTGTCTGGAGCACTTTTAAATGCATGCTTTCCCCCTCGGATATATCCGCTGTAGCAGGATGGCCGATAATTTCATTTTCCGCGAGCCCCGTCATCCTCGTATACGCAGGATTGACTAGAATGCCCCGGCCTTTCTCATCGACGACCGTTATCGCTTCATCAGAAGACTGGATAATTGCAGTAAGCATCGTCTGAACTTCCCGCAAGTTCGTCATTTCCTCAGCGAGCTGCTTCGCTTCTGTTATATCTTTAAACAAGGAGAGCGCCCCCCTCAACGTTCCATCCTCGTTCAGGATCGGGATTCTGGTCGCTATAATTTTCAGCCCGTTTTCTAGCAGCTGCTCCTGGTTGAACTCGGGTTCCCGGTTATAGAGCACTTCCGGAAGCCTGGTCGATGGAATCACCTCTCTTATTTTCTTTCCGAGAACGTGATTTCTCATGTAACCTGTCATATTTTCTGCCATTCTATTAAATAAAATAATGCTCTCATTGTCATCAATCACAATCATTCCATCATTGGTTGCATCAAAAATGGTCGTATATTTATTGGTTTGTTCCCGCAGCCTGGTGATCAGCTGTTCTTTTTCAGCGATCAGCCGGGAAATGATGAGAGCAGCCGAAGAAGGGATAAGAATGACCTTTTGCTGTTTGATCCGCACAAGCTCTTCCTGGACATCAGGGTCACCGGTCGCTTCAATGATGACATCAATTTCATCTGTCAGCAGCTGTTTCCAATCTGATCCCGTTTTAATTCCTTTGCTGCGGGCATATTCCATTCCCGGTGCATGCTGATTCAAGTCAGCAACAGCGGCGGCTTCCATTATCTTCGTTTCAACGATCATTTTCAGTAAAGCGGTCCCGCCTTCACCCGCTCCAATCAGCAGCACGTTTTGCATACCCATCCCCTTTTAGCATGAAAATTTTTTCAAGGTACCCAATTGAATTTGCAAAAAATTGCACAAATTCATCATAGCATACATTTTCACCTTGACAAATCTTTTTTAAAAGCAAAAAATATACTTATCCAAAGCGAATGGAAAGGGTTACAAAATGTCCAGAATACTAGCGCTGATCGTCGTTTTAATTCCTGGGGTGATGGCTGCTTACGGCATAAAACTGATGAGAGATCTTTTTTTCGGCATTCTGCAGCCGCCCATCCCTTCTCTACTCCTTCAGTTTCTGATAGGGCTCCTTCTTTTCCTGGGGGGACTCGGATTTGTGGCCGGGTTTATCTTCTACCGCGACAGGAAGCATAACAAGGTGCAGAAAAAATTCGTTAAACGCTGAAAAGCAGGCAATCCCTAAATAAGGAGTGCCTGCTTTTTTCGTCTGTTGACACCGAAAGCTGTCAGGATAAACTTTTTCGGATTTGCACTGCTTTTTCCGGAAAATCTGTAAAGAAAGCAGAGGTTTCCCATTCAATCAGCCTTTTCATATCCTCATCGCTGTTAACAGTAAAGGGTCTGACAGAAACGCTGCTTTCCCTCGATTGGCGGATCAGCTCATCCTTTACTGTCCGCAGCAGGGGATGAATAGCCTTTGCCCCGGCACGGCGCGCGTAATCGTTTGGCTTATAAATCCCATCACTGTATAAAAGCGCCGTCTCAATTCGCGGTTCAATCTTTAAAGCCTGAACCATGCTGCCATGATTGAACGATGAAAGGATGACTCTTTCATCCAGATCGAATTTTTTCACTAAAGCAATAACCTTCTCTTCCAAGCCGCTGTATTCAATAATGTTGTTTTTCAATTCAATATTTACAATAAAACGGGAATCACCGGAAGCAGCCCATTCCAGCACTTCTTCCAGCAGCGGAATCGGCGCCTTGCCCTTAAACTCCGGAAACTCTGCACTGGCATCCAGTAAAACAAGCTCTTCAGCCAGCTGGCTGTTCACATTGCCCGTTCCGCTTGTCGTACGGTCAAGTGTTTCATCATGAATCACGACCGGAATATGATCCTTCGTTAAATGCACATCCAATTCGATTCCATCTGCACCGGCATCTATGGCCTCCTGAAAAGAAATCATCGTGTTCTCCGGCATGGTTCCAGCTGATCCGCGGTGTCCAAATATTAGTGTCATTCCTTCACCTGCTTTCTGGTATTCGTCCTTTTTAGTGTATACCACTTTTAGGGGTAATAAAAACGGGTGTCAAGTCCCCCTTGCAGAATAACAAAATGACAATTCAAATAATGACGCGGCTTTCTGACAGGATGTCTATCGCAAAGATCCGGCACTTCAAAATTTGATTTTGAATTTGTGCAATTTAGGTAATTTATCTTGGGAATATTTTCTCAGTTTCGCAAAAAAGCCTGAGTGCCTTAACGGCAAATCAGGTGCAGCGGCAGCTCACTAAACAAAAAAAAACGGCAGCCTGTCCTTTTAGTGGGACAGGCTACCGTTCACTCTTCTATACCATTCAGCTGGCCATATGCTCCAATCGAAGCTTATCGGCAACCATCGCGATGAATTCGGAGTTGGTCGGCTTCGCTTTCGTCATGCTTACGGTGTAGCCGAACAGGGAAGAGATGGATTCAATGTTTCCGCGGCTCCATGCTACTTCAATCGCATGGCGGATTGCCCGCTCTACACGGCTTGCAGTGGTATTGTATTTTTTGGCGATATCCGGATAAAGAACCTTCGTGATGGAACCTAAAAGTTCGATATCGTTGTAGACCATCGAAATAGCTTCACGCAGGTAAAGGTACCCTTTAATATGAGCAGGTACACCAATCTCATGGATAATGCTAGTAATGTTCGCGTCCAGATTGCGTGTTTTATTTTCAGGTTTTGAGCTGAGGATGGAGTTGGATGAACGCTTCATGACCGGTGCTGCGTTGCCGCTTACCTGGCGGATGTGGCTTGCAAGGTTTTCCATGTCAAACGGCTTAAGGATGAAATAAGACGCGCCTAGATCAACCGCTTTTTTCGTAACGTCTTCCTGGCCGAAAGCAGTCAGCATGATTACATTCGGCTGTTTCTCCAGATTGAGGTCTCTGAGCTTTTCCAAAACGGCAAGCCCGTCCAAGTGCGGCATGATGATGTCAAGAACCAGCACATCCGGCTTCTTTTCTTCCAGCATTTGCAGACATTCCTGGCCATTATAAGCCACACCTTGCACTTCCATGTCATTCTGTCCGGAAATAAACTCTTCCAGAAGTCCTACCAATTCCCGGTTATCATCCACTATACACACTTTGATTTTATTCACCATTATTCCTCCCCAGTCTTCAATTCCCAAAATAGTGATGGTCATCTAAAAGAAGTTTTCGACAATCGTGAATAAAACCCTCTTATTTTTAGAAAAAAAACGGAAATTTAAATATATCTCTGTTTTTCTGCATTTTACTCACAATTTCGACTATATATGCAATTTGACTTTTTAATTTTCAGATAATGATGTCGAAAAATCTTTCTATGGATATTGTAACCAATCCAGACGGATAAATAAAGGGGAAAATCAAATTGTTGTGCCAGCGCCTGTGCAAGTCACCATCGACTGGGATTCGAGCCTTGGAAAAGATGGCATACGGCAACAGTACCTTGCTAAAACAGCATGCTTTGAAGAGATTTCTGTTTAAGGTTCCGGCAGGGTCCCGTTCACTAAAAAAACAGATGACTGTACATCAAATAAGCACCCGCACTGAAAATGACAGCTGCAAAGCCGGATACGACAGTGCGAACTACACTGCCGGTCTTTTTGTACGTGCGAAACGTCTGAATAACGGCATAAACCGATAATACACTCAACAACAGGATCAAATAAATGCCGCCATCCATCACAGTCAGAACAATCAGCGGGATCAATAATCCTGCCGCTATGACATCAGCCACATTGTTCATGTCCCCACTCCTTTTCCACTTTTTGGGCTGCATTCGTTCCTTTCCCATATCCTTTTAATTGGAAACACTGTGATCGCTGCAGTGACTGAATTCCAGGGCATGTTGGTGAAATTAGACCAGGCAACGGCTAAATTAAGAGCCAGCACGGACAAATTATTCGCTGCACCGGCCAAATTACAGGGCCTCACGGACAAATTAGTCCCGGCAACGGCTAAAATAAGTCCATCGGCTAAATTAAGGGCCAACACGGACAAATTATTCGCTGCACCGGCCAAATTACAGGGCCTCACGGACAAATTAGTCCCGGCAACGGCTAAAATAAGTCCATCGGCTAAATTAAAGGCCAACACGGACAAATTATTCGCTTCACCGGCCAAATTACAGGGCCTTACGGACAAATTAGTCCCGGCAACGGACAAAATAAGTCCTTCGGCTAAATTATGGGCCAGCATGGACAAATTAATCGCTGCACCGGCCAAATTACAGGGCCTTACGGACAAATTAGCCCGGGCAACGGCCAATATAAGTCCATCAGCTAAATTAAGGGCCAGCGTGGACAAATTAATCGCTGCACCGGCCAAATTACAGGGCCTCACGGACAAATTAGCCCGGGCAACGGCTAAAATAAGGCTAAATTAAGGGCCAACACGGACAAATTATTCGCTGCAGCGGACAAATTACAGGGACTCATGGCCAAATTAGTCCCGCCAACGGCCAAAATAAATCCATCGGCTAATCTAAGAGCCAGCATGGACAAATTTAGTTCATCGGCTATATTACGGCAGCCGGCACGTAAGATTTGCATGAATCCAAAATAAAAAACCGGAAAGCTTGGATAAGCTTCCCGGCACTCTAATCAGCTTGCGGTCTGTTTCTTTGCTTCGTATAGGTTGATTCCTGCTTCATTCAGCATCCATTCAATGTGCACTCCATAGCCTGATGTTGGATCATTAACGAAAACGTGTGTAACGGCTCCGATGACTTTCCCGTTCTGGATAATCGGACTGCCACTCATGCCCTGCACGATCCCTCCTGTTTTCTCCAGAAGCCGGGGATCCGTGACTTTAATGACTAAGCCTTTCGTAGCGGGGAATTTCTGCGGGATGGTGCTGACCACTTTTACATCGAATTCCTCTACTTTGTCATCTTCCACAACGGTAAGGATTTTAGCCGGTCCTTCTTTGACTTCATGGGATAAAGCGACAGGCAGGGGCTTATCGGCAATTCCGTTGGGCATGTTCTGGTTCAGGCGTCCGAAGATGCCAAACGGGCTGTTTCTCGTGATATCTCCAACGATTACCCTGTCCCTTGAGAACCGGGCAATTTTTTCACCGGGGTTTCCGTTGTTTCCTTTTTCAATCGATGTGACCGTTGATCTCATCACTTCGCCGTCATGAACGACAATCGGTTTTTTCGTATCCATATCCGATATAACGTGCCCGAGGGCTCCGTATTTTTTGGATTGCGGCTCGATAAAGGTCATCGTACCGATGCCTGCTGCAGAATCACGGATATAAAGTCCGATCCGGTACGCCCTGTCATCTGCATCCT
The DNA here is from genome assembly GCF_009711125.1 of Metabacillus mangrovi. GTDB lineage: Bacteria > Bacillota > Bacilli > Bacillales > Bacillaceae > Metabacillus_B > Metabacillus_B mangrovi. The sequence goes on from NZ_WMIB01000001.1 coordinate 549,716, forward strand.
TCAGAGGGTAGAGCTTTGTTTTGCGGGATTTATTGTCTCTAAAAAGGACGAGACTAAGCGGCTTGCCCGTCTTTCCTGATGCTTCGATAAACGGTGTAACATCGCTCATTTCTTCAATTTTCTTGCCGTTTATTTCTGTAATGATGTCACCGACTTGAACTCCTGCATTTTCGCCGGGTGACTGCTTGCCTTCTGCTGTATTTACTTGATGATGACCGACTACGAGTACACCGAGTGTATTCAGCTTCACGCCGATGGACTGTCCTCCAGGAATCACTTTTAAATCAGGAAGCACGTTCACTTCTGTCTTTTTGACCGGAATTCCGCCCCATTCAAAAACAAGCTCCGTTTCACCCGCTCGTTTTCCTGAGACTTCCACATCAAAATCGGTCTGTTTAATGGCGAGCGCTTCTTTATGTGAATCCGCTTCATATGCCTGTACAGGAATAGATGAAGCAAGGTTAGCTGTCTGGGATTGAAAAATCGTCACGTTTTTAGGAAGCTGAATGTATTCTTTTACAGGTTTGAGAAAACCTATAGCTAATAAAGATACAAGGAGAATACTGCCAATTATTTTTCTTATTCTTTCCGATGCCACTTCATCACTCTCCTCGCTCCTTCCCCACACCAATGGGAAATGGCTACATTCATTACTTTTGCCTTTAGAGAGCTTGTTTATAACCCGCGGAAAGAGAAAAAGTTGATTAAAATGAGGAATAGATGGGAATTATATTTTTTTAAAAAGCTCTGTTAAACTTGGTTGTTGATTTCCGCTGCAGGCGTTCGCTTTCCGCGGGGCGGGCGGTGAGCCTCCTCGCCGCTGCGCGACTGCGGGGTCTCACCTGTCCCGCTGCTCCCGCAGGAGTCTCTCGCCTTTCGCTCCAATCAACAGGTGTGAAAATTAACACTATCCTTTAACAAAGCCTTTTAAAAAGAAGCTCTTTTCTCCCTCTCTTGATGAGCTGACGGATGTTCCGCTAAAGAGGAGCGATAACTCTCTGGCCCAAAACAAAAAAACAGGAAAACACCTGGCGAGTGTCTTCCTGTTTACAGTTGTTTTATCGGGTTATTTTTTGGATGAGCTCGCAAGGGAAAGGAGTTCTTTCGCATGCTCCTTTGTCAGATCGGTTACTTCAACACCTGCAATCATACGGCCGATCTCCCTAATCTTTTCATCGTCGGATAAGGGTTTGACGCTTGTTTTCGTCCTGCCTTTTTTCGTGTCCTTCGAAATAAAAAGATGGGTATCCGCCATGGCAGCCACCTGCGGGAGATGTGTGATGCAAAGAACCTGCGATCCCACTGAAACGCGGTAGATCTTTTCTGCAATGGACTGTGCGACTCTTCCGCTCACACCCGTATCCACCTCATCAAAAATGATGGAGGTAACTCCCTGATGCCTTGAGAAGATGCTTTTTAAAGCGAGCATAATACGGGACAGCTCTCCGCCCGACGCTGTTCTGGATAGAGGCTTTAAAGGCTCTCCAGGGTTGGTCGAGATGTAAAATTCAATCAGGTCCGCGCCGTCGGATGTGAATTTTACTTTTTCTCCATCAAGTTCCGGATCGTCTTTTGATCCTTGTCTTCTCCCGAAAACAACATCGAACGAGGACTTGTCCATATACAATTCTTTCAGCTCGCGGTGAATATCAGAGGAAAGCTTTTTGGCAGCCTGTTTTCTCACTGCTGTCACGTTTTCAGCTTCAATTTTCATGTCTTTAAACAGGGATGCCAGTTCTGACTTCATATTATGAACATGGCTTTCCCTATTCGTAAGGGTCTCGATCTCTTCTTCAATTTTTGCTGAATACGTGAGGATCTCTTCGACGGTACTGCCATATTTCCTTTTCAGATGGCTGATTTCGTTCAGCCTGCCTTCAATGAAGTTCAGCCGTTCCGGATCGTACTCGAGTTCATCCAGCTGGGATCTGAGCTGAAAGGACAGGTCCTCCAGAATATAAAAGCTGTTCGAGGCATTCTCTGACATCGTCTTCAGGGTCTCGTTTATGGAGGCTACATCCTCGAGGCTGCTCATCGCATGGCCTGTCCAGTCAAGTCCTCTCTGTTCCCCGTTCAAAGCGTTGTAGGCATTCTGCAGCGCTTCAAATATTTTTTCGAAATTAGAGATTTCCTTTCGTTCCTCCTGAAGCTTTAGATCTTCATCAGGCTCAAGTCCGGCCTCTTCAATTTCATTAAGCTGAAACTGAATAAGATCGAGCCTGTGGGCGATCTCCTGTTCATTGTCTGAAAGCTGGCGGATCTTCTTCCGGAGGGCAGAGTACTTCCCATACAGCTCACGGTATGCCTCAAGGGCAGGTACTGTTTTAGAAGCGCCGTACTGATCGAGCAGAAACTGATGATGTTCTTCATCCATAAGCTCCTGATTGTCATGCTGGCCATGAATGTCGATCAGCATTCTTCCCACTTCCCGCAGAACAGCAATCGTCACAAGCTTGCCGTTAACGCGGCAGATGCTTTTTCCATTCGAGGAAATATCCCTCCGCAAAACAACCATCCCGTCGCTCGCGTCAATACCGAACTCTTCGCACCGCTCAAGACAGGGGTGCCGGTTGTTTTCCAAAAGAAAAAGTCCTTCAAGCTCCGCCTTTGATTCCCCATAGCGTACAAATTCAGAGGAACCCCGGCCGCCCGCCAAAAGGTGGATGGCATCAATGATGATTGATTTACCGGCACCGGTTTCACCGGTCAAGACGGTCAGGCCTTTTTCAAAAGATACTGTAATCGCTTCTATAATCGCAAAGTTTTTAATGGATAATTCCGCTAGCAAGACAGAATTCACCTCAGCTTATCAGTTCTGTAGTCAGAGCATTTCAAGAAAGCGGTTTGTAATCTCCTCGGTCACTTCAGGAGATCTGCAGATGATCAAAATCGTGTCGTCTCCGCAGATGGTTCCCAGGATGTCGTCCCAGTCCAGATTATCAATCAGTGCCCCAATCGCATTGGCGTTTCCGGGAAGTGTTTTCATTACAATCATATGTCCTGCAGAATCCACCTTAACGAAAGCATCAATCAGTGCACGCTTTAATTTCGCGAGCGGATTAAAGCGCTGATCCGCCGGAAGGCTGTATTTGTAGCGGCCGTCAATCATCGGGACCTTTACAAGGTGAAGCTCTTTTATGTCCCGGGAGACTGTAGCCTGCGTCACGTTATAGCCGGCGTTTTTGAGCTGATCGACCAGATCATCCTGCGTTTCGATTTCATCCTGTGTAATGATTTCCCTGATTTTAATATGTCTTTGCCCTTTGTTCATGCGGCACCCCTTACTGTCTTAATACCCATCATGTTTATACCCTCCATGTTATAGGAAAGCCTTTCAAAAGTACATTTTTTTGTAGCCTGCTATGTAAAAAACGGAATGAACCGCAAAGGTTTCATTCCGTTTCGGTGCGGACTTTGGATTTCAGCGCTGCATGGGCAGTCTTGACTGCTTCCGCTGGCTGAATCGGGAGAAGCAGGCGGCCTGCCTCTTCGCTTCCTGTCCACTGGAGATGAAGAAGAAATTCAATGTTGCCGTCACCGCCCGTGATCGGAGAGAAGGATAGATCTTTGCAGTCAAAGCCTTCTTTTAATGCAAACCCGATCATTTCCTCCAATACGGTTTCATGGACTTTCGGATCGCGCACAATGCCTTTTTTGCCTACCTGGTCTCTCCCCGCTTCAAATTGCGGCTTGACAAGGGCCAGGCAATCACCGCCGGGCACGAGAATTTTTTTCAGCGCCGGAAGGATCAGTTTCAGTGAAATAAAGGAAACATCGATGGTCGCAAGCTCCGGCAGTCCTTCATTAAAGTCCGCAGGCTCTGCATACCGGAAGTTCGTTCGTTCCATTACCACAACTCTTGGATCCTGTCTGAGCTTCCATGCAAGCTGGTTGTAGCCTACATCCACAGCATATGATTTCAACGCGCCGTTCTGCAGGGCGCAGTCGGTAAATCCGCCTGTAGAGGAGCCGATATCAATCATGATTTTGCCTTCAGCTGACACATCGAATTCCTTCAGCGCTTTTTCCAGCTTAAGTCCTCCCCTGCTTACATAGGGGAGGACATTGCCTTTCAGGACAAGCGGGAGATCACGGTCTACCTTCTCGCCGGGCTTATCCAGTCTCATTTCATTTGCATAGACGAGGCCGGCCATTACAGCCCGCTTCGCTTTTTCCCTCGTCTCCACTAACCCTTTTTCAACGAGGAGTACGTCCAATCTTTCTTTTTTGCTCATTTATTATGCCCTTTTTTCTTTTATTGGTGTCATTCGTTTAATAGCGGCAACGGTTTGTTCAACCGTCATGCCGATTTCTTCAAGAAGCTTTGTCACACTGCCATGCTCGATGAAGGTATCAGGTATTCCCATTCTTTCAATCACACTGTGGTGGTATCTGCGGTCGTGCGCAAATTCCATCACTGCACTTCCAAAGCCTCCCTGCAGGACAGCTTCTTCGATGGTCAGGATCGGGATATTCTTCATGAATAGTTCTTCAAGCATGCTCTCATCCATCGGCTTGATAAAGCGGGCATTTACCACCTTAACAGAAATGTTCTGTTTTTCAAGGAGTGCTGCCGCTTCCATGGCCATGCCGATCGTCGTTCCGAAGGTCAGGATAGCTGCGTCGCTGCCTTCCTTCAGCACTTCCCATGAGCCGATCGGGATCTGCTTCAATTCCTCATCCATCTCAACTCCAAGACCGTTTCCGCGCGGATACCGCATGGCAATCGGTCCGCCATCATACTTCAGTGCCGTATTGACCATGTGCTGTCCTTCATTCTCATCCTTCGGCATCATCATCACCATGTTCGGAAGGTGCCTCATGAAGGCGATATCAAATACGCCCTGGTGTGTTTCTCCGTCAGCCCCTACCAGACCTGCACGGTCGATCCCGAAGAAAACATTCAGGTTTTGGCGGCATACATCATGGACGACCTGGTCGTATGCTCTTTGAAGGAAGGTTGAATAGATGGCGAGGAACGGCTTCATATTCTGAGCCGCGAGCCCTGCTGCCATTGTAGTGGCATGCTGTTCGGCGATTCCCACATCAAACATTCTGTCAGGAAATTCTTCTGCAAAACCGAGCAATTTGGAGCCGACAGGCATCGCCGGTGTTACAGCGACGACCCTACTGTCCTCTCTTGCGATTTTGCGGACCGTTTCACTGACAAGTCCGCTCCATGAAGGGGCTGAAATGACCGGCTTCACAAAATCACCTGTATCAATCTTATAAGCCGGAGTCCCGTGCCAGTTGCCTAATTTATCGTCTTCAGCCGGAGAATAGCCTTTTCCTTTTTTCGTGATGACGTGCATGAGAACCGGACCTTTCGTCTTCTTCGCATAGCGGAGATTCTCAAGAAGGTCTTCATAGCTGTGCCCATCGATCGGTCCAAGATAGGTAAACCCAAGCTCTTCGAAAAAGACGCCGGATACAAGCAGATATTTCAGGCTGTCTTTGACCCGTTCTGCTGTTGAGGCCAGTGCGCCTCCTACTGCAGGAATTTTCTTGAGAAGCATCTCCAGTTCGTCTTTCACCCATTGGTATTTGCCTGCAGTACGCAGCCGCCCAAGGACGGAATGAAGGGCTCCGACGTTCGGTGCGATGGACATCTCATTATCATTTAAGATCACGATCATATCTTTTTGTTCATGGCCGATATGATTGAGAGCCTCAAGCGCCATTCCGCCTGTAAGGGCTCCGTCTCCGATGATCGGGATGATGGTCTCATCGGTTTTTTTCAGATCCCTGGCGATCACCATCCCCATCGCACCGGATAGAGAGGTTGAGCTGTGTCCGGTCTCCCACACATCATGCTCACTTTCACTTCTTTTCGGAAAACCGCACAATCCCTTGTATTTTCTGAGTGTGTCAAATTCCCCCGCACGGCCTGTAAGAATCTTGTGAACGTAAGATTGGTGCCCGACATCCCATAAGAACTTATCCTTAGGGCTGTCAAAAACTTTGTGAAGGGCAACCGTTAACTCCACAACCCCGAGGTTTGGACCGATATGCCCGCCGGTCGCTGCCAGTTTTTCGATGAGGAACTTCCGTATATCCGCACTGAGCTGCTCAAGTTCTTTGTTTGAAAGCTTTTTAAGGAACCGTGGATTTTTAATTGTTTCAAGATCCATATGGATCACTCACTTTCGGTAGTTTCTGAATTAGTGTGTATTTTACCCTTTATCCTATATTCTCCATGTTAAACTACTTTTACCGGAATGAAAATGTTTAAGGAGCCTGACTCATTATAACAGGGTCCCGTACTATTTCAATAAAATGCCGGTACTTCTTCAGAAGGACGCCTGCAGCCGGTCATTACACTGCAGCTGATCCGCCGAATAAAGAAAAACCGCTAGCACAAAAGTGTTAACGGCTGTTAAAGAGCATTGTATATCCCTAAACAACCTTTTTTATTTAGGATATTATAGCACAAAAAATTAATTCAGGCTCTTTTTCCTATTCTTCAGGATTCTCTAAGCGCAATCAGGTCGGTCAGGTCATACAGGAAGGAGTGGCTCAGCTGCATCTCCTGAAGCTTTGCTTTAGCCGCTTCAATATGCGAAACAAGCTTATCCTTTGCCCCTTCTGCAGTCAGAAGCGACGGATAGGTTGTTTTTCCGTTGGCCGTATCAGAACCTACAGGCTTTCCGATTTTTTCCTGGTTGCCTTCTATGTCTAAAATATCATCTCTGATCTGGAACGCCAGACCGATATGCTGCCCGAACTCCCTCATGCTGTCAATTGCATCTTCACTGGCTTCCGCTAAAATCGCACCGGCCACCAGGCTGTATGTTAATAGCTTTCCGGTCTTATGTATATGGATGTATTCCAGTTCAGAAAGGGTCAAATCCTTCCCTTCCCCCTCCATGTCAGCAGCCTGTCCGCCAGCCATTCCTTCAGCTCCGGATGCATTCACCAACTCTTCGATCAGGAGGAGCTTTTGCTCAGCTGTAATGGAATTCTGGGACAGAATGGCCTGGAAGCTGTGGGTCAGCAGACCGTCACCGGCAAGGACCGCCATGGCTTCACCGAACACTTTGTGGTTGGTCGGTTTTCCTCTGCGCAAATCATCATCATCCATGCATGGAAGGTCATCATGGATCAGCGAATACGTATGAATCATTTCTACTGCACAAGCAGCCGGCAGACCTAATGCTTCGTCCTTCCCGAATGCCTTCAGGCAAGCCAGCACGAGAATCGGCCTGAGCCGCTTTCCTCCCGCATTGAGTGAGTAGAGCATGGATTCCTTCAGCGCTTCAGGAGCATGAAGGTTTTCGATGCAGCGGGGCAGCTCTGCTTCGACCTGTTTTTTTCTTGAGTTCATAAAATCCTGGAATGTTTCGGTCAACTTATTCTTCCTCCTGAACGGTAAATGGCTCAAGCTCTCCGTTTTCACCCAGGATGTAGTCCATTTGCTTTTCTACTCTCTGCAGCTTATCATGGCAAAGCTTGGAGAGCTTCATGCCTTCCTGGAAAAACCCGATGGCCTGTTCAAGAGGAACATCTCCCTGTTCAAGCTTTCCGACAATCTCGTCAAGCTTTCCCATTGCCTCTTCAAATGTCAATTCATTCTCCGCGGTCTTCTTACTGCTCATGATCCATCTCCACCTTCTCTCTGACTTCGCAAATAAGGGCACCGTCCTGCAGCCGGACCCTCAGTTCGTCTCCTGGAGCTGCGTCGCCGATCGTTTTTACAAGCTCCTCTTCTTTGTACACGAGGCTGTATCCCCGCTCCATGATTTTCAGGGGATTCAAGGCGTTCAGCTTTTCAAGGGAATGGGAAAATTCTCGTTGTTTAACTGACAGAACCTGTCCCATCTCCCGTTTAAGGCTTTTTTGGACCTGTTCGTACCTCTGAACGGCTGCCTTTGCCTGCGCACGAGGATGCACCCGTTCAAGCCGCCTTGCTTTCGTTTGGAAATGTTCTTTCTTTGCTTCAAGGGTCCGTTTCATTTCCTTCCGCAGACTTTCAAGAAGCTGATCAAGCATTTGCTCCTTCTGTTCATAAAGCTGTTTCGGATAACGGAAAGCATATGAACGTTCATACCCTTTAAGCCGTTCTTTATCTTTTGTCAGCTTTTCCTGCATGGAGCGTAAAATACGGCCCTTCCGCTCAGCTGTTTTTTCAAGCAAATCCGCAAAGTGCGGAACGGCAAGCTCCGCGGCCCCGGTCGGTGTAGGCGCTCTGAGATCCGCTGCAAAGTCTGCAATCGTATAGTCTGTTTCATGGCCGACAGCCGATATGACTGGTATATCTGAATCAAAAATAGCCCTCGCGACTGCCTCTTCATTAAAAGCCCAGAGCTCCTCGATTGAACCGCCGCCTCTTCCAACAATCAGTGTGTCTATGGACCCGTGGCTGTTCGCCTTTTTAATGGATGACGCAACAGATTGGCCGGCATTCATCCCCTGAACCAAGGCCGGGAAAATAATGACTTTTGCCAGTGGATATCTGCGCTTTATCGTAATGAGGATATCCCGCACTGCAGCACCTGTCGGGGACGTCACCACCCCGATGGTCTGCGGAAAAGCCGGAACCGGTTTTTTATGACGGTCGTCAAAAAGGCCTTCCTTCTGAAGGTTTTTCTTCAGCTCCTCATAGGCAAGGTAAAGGCTGCCAATTCCATCAGGCTGCATTTCCTTTGCATAAATCTGATACTGGCCGCTTTGTTCATATACACTGATTTCGCCTCTTAAAAGAACCTTCATCCCGTTCTCCGGGCGGAACTTCATCCCTTTATTCTGGGAGGCAAACATGACTCCAAGAATTCTGGACTGCTCATCTTTCAGAGTAAAATAAAGGTGGCCTCTTGAATGCAGTTTGACATTGGACAGCTCACCTTTTACCCAGATGTCAGTAAGATGGGGATCCACGTCAAACTTCCGTTTTATGTACTTTGTCAGTGCTGTGACCGTAACATGTTTAATTTCACTCAAAACCCGCGCTCCTCCTTTCCTTAGCTTTGGGAGCCCGTCTCTAGCAGGGTATTCCTTGCTGCCTCCACTGTGTTCTGCGCAAGCATGGTGATCGTCATAGGCCCTACCCCGCCCGGCACAGGCGTCAGGAAAGAAGCAACCTCCATCGCTTCATCAAAAGCAACATCCCCGCACAGTTTTCCTTGGCTGTTCCGGTTCATGCCTACATCGATTACAACCGCTCCGGGTTTAATATCCTTCCCGGTAATCAGGTTCTCTTTCCCCGCTGCAGCAATGAGAATGTCTGCCTGTTTTGTGATTTCAGATAGGTTCCCGGTCTTAGAATGGCAATACGTGACTGTGGCGTTCTCCCTTAGCAGAAGCTGTCCTGCCGGTTTGCCCACGATGTTGCTGCGTCCGACAACAACTGCATGCTTGCCTGAGGGATCGATTCCTTTGATACGAAGCATTTCCAATATGCCTGCAGGCGTACAAGACAGGAAAGCTTTTTGGCCTGTCAGCATTCTGCCCAGGTTCACCGGATGGAATCCGTCTACATCCTTCTCCGGGGAGATCTTCTCGATGACAGCTGTCTCGCTGATCTGCGCAGGTAAAGGCAGCTGAACAAGAATTCCATGAAAAACCGGATTTTCGTTGTAGGAGCCGATGACTTTCAGCAGTTCTTCCTCTGTCATGGATTCCGGAAAACGTTCCAGCTTAAAATGGACACCGATTTCTTCCGACGCTTTTTGTTTGCCTTTTATGTAGGAGAGGGAAGCAGGGCTGTCCCCGACAAGAATAATGACAAGTCCCGGATGAACCCCTTTTTCTTTCAGTTCTTTTACTTCTTCTGCAAGCCTTGCCCTTGTCTGCTTCGCAATCTCAGTACCGCTTATGATTTCTGCCGTCACAATGCATTCCTCCAAACAGTTTAAATGGTTTCGATGTCTTTCTTGATGTTAGAAAGTACCCCATTTACAAAACGGCTCGAATGGTCGTCCCCGAAAGCCTTTGCAAGCTCAATCGCTTCATCAATCGAAACAGAAACCGGAATCTCTTTTTCGTACTTCATCTCATATGAAGCAAGGCGCAGGATTCCCCGGTCTACATTTGCCAGCCGCTCAAGCTTCCATTTTACTAAGTGAGGCTTGATCAGTTCGTCGATTTCTTCCAGATGATTGATTGTACCTGTTACCAGCCCTCTTGCAAACGAATCCACTTCTTCTTCATCAAAAGCATGCTGCAGCGCATCCTCTGTTTCAATCTGGCTGACATCAATTTGAAATAGGGCCTGCAATGCTTTTTCCCTGGCTGCTCTTCTGTTCATTCTCTCTTACTCCTTTAATTTCCTTTTAGTTTCATTGTATCCATGTCCATGTCTAGCCAAATCATAACATAATTTTGTTCCTTAATCACTCTGAAAATACTCCGCCGCTTTCAATATCCGAATAAAAAAGAAAGAATATTCATTAACATTCGTAATTGGCCTTAAGGCTGCCTTCAAGCAAGCACCATTATACACCCTCTTGTTAAATCTGACCCCAATCCGGGGGCACCGGGTCAGAGACCCAGCTTACGCCTTGAAAACAACAAAACCCGGGAAAGCTCAGGCAGCTTTCCCGGGTTTCCTGCGGCAGCTCTATGGGGGAATCGATTGTGATGCCCCTTTACTGCTTACATTTCCTGATCGATTTCCACTTCAGGCGATTTGATGTCAAATAAAATCCCGACAACATGAACGTTGATTTCAGTAATATCGAGGGCTGTCATCGTTAAAAGAGCCTGGCGGATATTATCCTGGATGGACTGCGCCACACTCGGAATGGACACTCCGAATGCCATCGTGCAGTAGATGTCAATGGAAATTCCATCTTCAGACAAGTCCACTTTGACCCCTTTGCCATGGTTTTTCTTGCCCAGGCGCTCAGCCACTCCGGAAGCGAAGTTCCCTCTCATATTCCCTACTCCGTCAACTTCTGAAGCGGCAATACCGGCGATTACTTCGATTACTTCCGGTGCGATTTCAACTTTTCCAAGTGTACTGTCTTCCTGGTTCATTTCAAGCAATCGGTTTTCCTTCATATACCAGCACCTCCAAGAATTTTAGGATTCCATTACAGGATGCAGCTCCAAGAACTTTGTGTTGAAGCTTCCGCTTTTAAAGGTTTCGTGATCCATCAGCTTCAGATGGAACGGGATGGTCGTGGAAACCCCTTCGATCACAAATTCATTCAAGGCTCTTTTCATCCGGGCGATGGCTTCTTCCCTCGTATCCCCATATGTGATCAGTTTCGCTATCATGGAGTCATAATAGGGTGGAATCGTATAGCCCGGGTAGGCAGCAGAATCGACCCGGACGCCAAGGCCGCCCGGCGGCAGATACATCTCAATTTTCCCGGCAGAAGGCATGAAATTCTTGGCGGGATTTTCTGCGTTGATCCGGCATTCGATCGACCAGCCTTTAAATTCAACTTCCTCCTGTTTCAGGCTTAGCGTTTCCCCTGAAGCAACCTTGATCTGTTCCTTGATGAGGTCGGTCCCGGTTACCATTTCCGTAACCGGATGCTCCACTTGAATCCTTGTGTTCATTTCCATAAAGTAAAACTTCTTCTCGTTATAATCGAAAATGAATTCGACCGTTCCGGCACCCGTATAGCCGACTGCTTCAGCTGCCCGGACCGCGGCCATCCCCATTTTCTCCCGGATATCCGGGTCAAGAGCAGGTGAAGGTGATTCTTCCACGAGTTTTTGCAGCCTTCTTTGAATGGTGCAGTCCCGCTCTCCAAGATGAATGGTATTGCCGTGAGAATCGGCCATTACCTGAATCTCCACGTGGCGGAAATCCTCTATGTACTTCTCAATATAAACACCGGGATTGCCGAAGGCAGTTTCTGCTTCCTGCTGGGTGATGCGGATTCCTTTTTCAAGATCCTGTTCGGTTCTTGCGACCCTGATCCCTTTTCCGCCGCCGCCTGCAGTTGCCTTTATAATTACCGGATACCCGATTTCCTCTGCTAAAGAAACCGCTTCTTCGATATTATTTATGATTCCTTTTGAACCAGGTACGATTGGAACGTTCGCCTCGCGCATCGTTTCCCGTGCAACGTCCTTTGTTCCCATTTTGCTGATTGCCTCCGGGCTCGGCCCGACAAACGTAATGCTGCATTCTCTGCACAGCTCAGCAAAATCGGCATTCTCAGCGAGGAAGCCATACCCAGGGTGGATAGCATCCGTACCTGTTAAATTCGCAACACTGATGATATTGGTGAAATTCAAGTAGCTGTCTTTAGAAGATGTCGGTCCGATGCAATAGGCTTCATCCGCCAGTTGAACGTGCAGGGCTTCCCTGTCAGCTTCAGAAAATACAGCAACAGTTTCAATTTCAAGCTCTTTGCATGCCCGAATGATTCGAACAGCAATTTCTCCCCGGTTCGCAATGAGTAATTTCTTGATCATAACAGTTCGCTCCTTATTCAGGCTTTACGAGGAACAGAGGCTGGCCGTATTCCACAAGCTGACCGTTTTCCGCCAGAATTTCCACGATTTCTCCTTTAGTCTCTGCTTCGATTTCATTAAACAGCTTCATCGCTTCCACAATGCAGACTACTGAATCGTTCTTTACTTTCGATCCGATTTCCACATAGTTTCCTGTTTCAGGTGATGAAGCCGCGTAGAATGTTCCAACCATTGGTGAAGTGATCTTAACCAGGTTTTCGTCCTGCTTTGTTTCACTTTGCTGCACTTCTTCATGCTTAGCCTGGTCCTGCTGAGGCGCACTTGGAGCCTGCGGAGCCTGGGCAGCCGCATGGGAAGGTGCTTCAGCAGCAGCCTGTACACTGTGGCTGATAACTGCTTCAGGCGCAGATTTTTTCAATAAAAGCTTTGCTCCTTCGTTTTCGTATGTAAATTCATCAATTGAAGATTGGTCAATCAGCTTAATCAGTTCCCGAATCTCCTGGATTTTCAACATATAGCGGCACCCCTTATTTAATAGTTGCTTGATCATCAATGTACTGTATTATCATCTAGTACTAATGCTAAGTCTCAGATATATATTACGATACTATGCAAGCTTAATTCAACTCATTATATTACGCCATGCAACTTTTGGATGATTCCTCTTCTTGCTACGTAACTCCTATTATAGACAAAACCGGAGTCTTTGGAAACGCATACAAGCCGGAACCGGCGAAAAAAAACCTGCAGGAGCCAATTGGCTCTTGCAGGCTTAGAGACTGCTATTTAGCTGGTTCAAACGATACGGCTACATCTTCCATGCCGGCAATTTCACTCCTGACCAGCATGATGATATCATTGGCATTTGCCGCACTGTGCTCTTTCGCTTTAACCGTAATCAATACTTTATTATCTTCCACCCGGACAAGGGCATCATCATAGTCTTCCGATTTGATCAGCGTTTCAAGAATTGCTTCCTTTCCTGCTGTATCTGCAAGCTCTTTCATCTGCTCATACGCTTTGCTTTTTTCTTCCGCAGAAGCTTCCTGGCTTGCTACAATTCCCTGAAGCTGGCTTTTCATTTCGCTCCGCTGATCTTCAAGTTCCATCCTGAGTGAGGTGAACAGTTCATCACTTTCAACCGTGTTGACCACAGTTCCGTCTTCACCGGAGGCTGATTTCGCTTCCTTGCCCTCTTTTTTGGCCGCCTCTTCCTCTGTCCCGTCACTCACTTTAGCTGTTTCCTTTGCCTTTTCTTCCTGTTTTTGATCTGCCGCCATCTCATTCCCTGTTCCGCCCTCAGGCGAAGTAATGTAATAGACGGAAAGTACGACTACCAAGCTCAGCATGGTAAGCAGCCAGACAGTTTGTTTTTTCAGCATCATTTTATGAAGCCTCCTTTATTTTTTTCGGAGCTACTGCAACTTTAAAGCTTTCAACTCCAAGCACTCTTGTTACAGAGTCCACGATTATTTTCTTTATTTGAACGTTGTCCGCCCCTTTGGCTACAACGAGAACACCCCTGATTGCCGGCTTCGTATATTGAAGGACGATCGGTGTTTCCTTATCGCCTTGTTTAATGATGACAACCTGCTCATCGTTCGTCACATCGTCCACTTTCCGTTCCCCGCCGTCCCGGTCTGTTTCATTCGTTGTCTGGCTTTGGCTATTCCGGTTTTTCTCCAGGATTTTCATGGAGGTTGCATCCACGTTCACCACAACAGAAACATCATCAATTCCGCTGATCACCTCCAGCGCTTCTTTCAGCTGGCTCTCATACTCCTGCTCATATGCTGCGATCACATCTTTTTCGTTTTCCGCTGAAGGCTTGAAAACTTCTGCCCCCTCCGGTTTCACAGCGTCTGAAGCGGTTACTGCCGGCACTGTCCCTTCTTCCGTTCCCGGTCCTGCCAGGTTGCTCAGCAGCATAAAAGCGATACCTGCAGCGAGCAGAAGCAGCAGCGTTTTAGGGTTAAGCTTTGACTGTCCGCTATGCTGCCCAAAGAGCTTCTTCACTTTGTTCAATAGAGTGTTTTTTTCTGTCATGATCCGGAATCCTCCCCTCCTTCCACTGTGATCAGGATTTGAGCCTGATCGAGATCCCATTTCTGAGCAAGCAGCATGGCCAGTCCCCGCTCGCGGATATCCGCTGTATCCCCGTTCCCGGCGGAAGGGGTTTCCTGCGCTGCATCGATTCGGATCGGCTCGATCGCTTCAATCGCTTCTTCCCCCTTCTCTTCTTCCGGATATGCCGGAGTCAGCACGACTTGTACCGACTGGATATCATTGCTGGTTTTAATGGTTTGCCGCTCGTCCGGAATTTGAACATCCAGATCCCGGATTTCAAGCTGATACCGGTTCAGGAGTTCCTCCCCGGCATCCTTTTTCATTTGGACAGCCATTTGTTCTAAAATATATGCACGCTGAGAAGCTTGTATTTCTTTTTTCTGAGATTCGATCATTTTTTTTGTTTCATCATCCCCGGAGCCTGAGGAAAGCTGAAACTGCCGGACCAGCTGATTGATGTCCACGGAAAACAGCTGAAAGACCGGATTCAGAATAATAACGATCAGAATAAGTCCGATCACCATTTTGGCGTACTTTTGCATAGAGGAATTCGGCAGGAGCATATCAATCACGATCGCTAAAAGGATAAACAGCAGGATATTGGCTATCCATCCAGTGAGAAATGACATGGTTTCCCTCCTAACGGACCATCAGAGTCAAATTGCCTGCAGCAATAATCACCGTAAGGCTTAAAAAAAACATAAATGAGACAATCGCCAGGGCGGCAAATATATAAATCACACTTTTGCTGATGATATCCAGACATTTTATAACGATGCCGCCGCCCACGGGCTGGAGGATGGCGGCGGCAAATTTATAAATAAAGGCAAGGGAGAGCACCTTCAGCGCCGGAAATGCAGCAATGGCAAGCAAAATCGCAACACCCGCTATCCCCACCGTATTTTTGAGTAAAACAGACGCGCTGATCACCGTGTCAGTTGCATCCGTAAACATCCGCCCGAGAACGGGAATAAAGTTCCCTGTTAAAAACTTCGCCGTCCGTAAAGTGATCCCGTCAGATACCGCTGCTGTCGCCCCCTGTACGGAAATCACTCCGAGGAAGATGGTCAGAAAGGTCCCAAGCAGGCCGATCCCCGCCTGCCTTAACAGCTGGGCGAGCTGAGTAACCTTGTATTGGTCGGTCAGCGTACTGACAATGCTGAGAAGTGCGGACAGGAACAAAAGAGGCAGGACGATGTGCTGAATCAGAACTCCGCTCGTATTCATGAGGAAAAGGATCACAGGATGGAAAAAAGCGGCGGAGACAAGTCCCCCTGAAGAAGCCATCAGGGCGAGCAGCAGCGGAAGAAGGGCCATGATAAAACCTGTCATGGACTGGATGGCTTCATTTGTATATTGAATCGCTATGTGAAAGCTGTTTAAAGCGAGTATCATCAGAACCATATAAACAAGGGCATAAGCTACTTTACTGACCGTACTCTGCTGGAAGGCGTTTTGAAGGAGCTGGAGCAGCATGCTGAAGATGGTCAGCAGGATCAGCGTGCCTAAAAGCTTTCCGTTCGCGAGGATTTCATGAAATAAATACTTTAACAGGGCCAGCATCCAATCCGTCAGACTGAAATGCTTTTGGCCGGTAATAAAATCATACAGTGTTCCTTTCTGGCTCTCGGGCAAAAATCCGCCATATTGAACGAGAAGCTCGTCCCAAAAGGATTTGACTCTCTCCAGGTCAAGCTTGTCCGCCTGGGTGGAGAGAAGCTCTTCCTGTGAAACAGGAGTCTCCTGATCCGGACTGCCGGCAAGATCCGCCTTCTCCTCCACAGGGGCTTCACTTCCCTCCGGTCCTTCCTGGGCTTGTACACTTTGCGGAAAAAAAATAAGGAAAACGAGAACCAGGGCCGCGAGCCTTCTCATGCGCTCCCCCCTTTCCATTAAAATTCCGGAATCATTCCGATGACTGTTTCAATAATCACAGTCAAGATCGGAATCGCCATGGTCAGAATCAGGATTTTTCCTCCCAGCTCGATTTTGGAAGCAATCGCTCCCTGACCGGCATCCTTTGTAAGCTGTGCGCCAAATTCTGCGATATAGGCAATGCCGATAATTTTCATAATCGTTTCCACATAGATCAGGTTAACCTGTGCATTCAGTGCAATCTTTTCAATCATCCGGATGATCTCATACACTTGATCGACCAGATAGAGGAAAATCACACAGCCTGTGAATACAACTAGCAGAAAAGCAAACGTTGGCTTCTGCTCCTTAACAACGAGGGCAAGAAAGGTGGCAACAAGACCGAGTCCGACAATCTGGATAATCTGCATCGCTCTTACCCTTGAAACAGAAAAACAGCTTTAATCTTTTTAAACAGATCGTCTACTATCGAAGCAACCATGAACAGGATGTAAATGAAGCCAAGCAGCGTGACCCATTGCGCGTATTCTTTTTTCCCCATCTGATCAAGAATGGTATGAAGAAACGCGACAACAATTCCAATCCCTGCAATTTGAAAGATGATGTTAATATCAACGCCCATTCGTAAGCTCCTTCCCCGCTTTACAGCAGTACGATCACAAGCAGCAGACCGCTGAGAAATCCAAGACTTTTAATCATTTTCTCGTAGCGGCTCTGGTTATCCTGAGCCTCTGCTTCTTCCCTTTCCAGATGAACCATCGCAAGCTTGATATGCTTTTGCTGGGAGATGAGATCATGGCGTCCGAGCGTTTCGCCAAATTGCCTCATCACTTCAAGTTCTCCCTTTTTAAGCGTACTGGCTGCAGCGAGCTGCTCCAGACTCTCAGACCAAGCTGCCTTCGTATCCCCGCCGCCGCTTGTCAAAATCGTTGAAAACCGGGAAAAAAAGAGGGACAGCGGTTTACCGAGCTGATTTGACAGGTCGTCTGCTGCTGATTTCAGCGGTTTCTGGCTGAAGACGATCTCAGCCTCAAGTGATTGAAGGGCGACCTTCATTTCTCTGAGCAGCCTTGTCCTGCTGCCAAACCTGCCGGCAATCTCAAAACCGATCCACGTGGATGCAAGTAAAATCATGGCAGCGCCAATCAGCTTGACCAAAGCAATCCCTCCTCGGCAACCGGTTTAAATGACCCGTCCAAAATGCGGAATACCCGCTTACCTCTCTCCCTGTCCAGTTCAATGATCCGCTCAAAAACATGTGAACGGAAAAGAGGTGCGAGCGCTGGACGCCTGGCTGCATCTGCAGCACTGAAGCCATGGACGGAAACCATGATCCGTACCCCCGCATGGATCGCCTCCATAATCGCCCGACAGTCTTCGGCAGAACCGATTTCATCCGCCACCATTACATCAGGGCTCAGCGAACGAATCATCATCATCATCCCTTCCGCCTTCGGACAGGAATCAAGTACATCCAGCCGGTGTCCGAACGTGTGCTGCGGAACTCCGTTAACAGAGCCTGCGATTTCAGATCTTTCGTCCACAATCCCAACTTTCAAGCTGCCCTGATTTTCTGAGCCGCTGCTGATGATCCTTGCCATGTCGCGCAGCATGGTCGTTTTGCCTGACTGAGGCGGCCCTGCCACCAGTGTGTTCAGCCAGCGGTCCGTATACAAAAAAGGGATCAGCTGATCGGCAGCCCCGATTTTCTGCCTGGCAACCCGTATATTAAAGGAGGTCACATCCCGGATCATTTTAACCTTTCCTCCAGCTGTGATGACTTTTCCAGCGAGACCTACTCTGTGACCGCCGGAAATCGTTACATATCCGCGCCGAAGTTCCTCTTCCAAGGCGTAGATGGAAAAACCGCTGATTTCATTCATGAGCACTTGTCCATCTTCGGGGGAAGCAGCATAAGGCAAAAACAGGTGATGGCCGCTGAAAATGACCTCCACCGGCCGAAACAGGCGGATCCGGATTTCTTCCAGCTGCTCCTGCTGACAGAGGTCCAGCTTCTGCAAGTGTGACCGGATTTTCTCTGGCAGGATTCTCATAATTTCTTCCACTGACAGTGCCCCCTTGTTCCTGCTTTCTCTAAAAATGTATGCAGGCTTGGACACTTTAGACCATTCACTATTTGTAGATCCCGACAAGAATGAAAACCACACCCAAAGCGATAAAAACCATTTTCCCGTAAGAGATTTCCCCGGCGATCTGAAAAATACCGATGGTCATTGTTCCGATAAAAATAGCCGGTCCGACAATCGCGAGCACTGAATTTATGGCAATCGCTTTTTTCACATCGTTCATCAGCAGCATGCATATGGCTGCCGTCAGCTCAATGCTCGCAGACAAAAAGCGGAGTCCTGCCATAGCAAGCACCGTCTGATCGAGCCCGTTCCACCAATTCTTCAATTTTATTCCTCCCTTTTCTGGATCCCACTTGTAAAACGTATGCAGCTTGTCTGGAAAATAGAAAAGAAGGAATCTGGAGACTTTCTGATGGAACAAAAAAGAAGCCTCTCCCTAGGGAGAGACTTCTGCCATTAATCTGCTTAAGCTCTTGAAATATAAGCAGATTCACTTGTGTTGATGATGAGAACATCCCCTTCATTAATAAAGAAAGGAACGTTAACTGTAAGGCCTGTTTCAAGAGTAGCCGGCTTTGTGCCTCCTGAAGCTGTATCTCCCTTGATTCCCGGCTCTGTTTCCGTCACTTTAAGCTCAACTGTGTTCGGCAGCTCAACGCCGAGCGTTTCAGTCTGATACATCATAATCTGAACTTCCATATTTTCTTTCAGGAATTTCAGCTCATATTCGATGGATCCTCCCGGAAGTTCGATTTGCTCATACGATTCGTTATCCATGAATACGTGCATATCGCCATTCGCGTACAGGTACTGCATTCTTTTCGTGTCAATCTGTGCTTTAGCAACTTTTTCACCTGCACGAAAGGTTTTCTCCTGGATCGCACCTGTTCGCAGGTTACGCAGCTTCGAGCGGACAAAAGCCGCTCCTTTTCCCGGTTTTACGTGCTGGAAATCAATAACACGCCAGATGCTATTGTCCACCTCTATCGTTAATCCTGTTCTAAAATCGTTTACTGAAATCATGAATGTGTTCCTCCTAAAAATCGTTTGCCTCCGGTTTCTTTCCCGGATAGCTTATGTAAAAAGCGGTTGCGCTTTTTTCAACCAAGCCGGATTTCGGTCTGTCTTTACTGGTTTCCCGTATTTCTTACAGGATAATCAGTTCCTTCGGAGAAGAAGTCAGCGATTCATTGCCGTCTTCTGTGACCACCGTATCATCCTCGATCCTCACTCCGCCGATGCCTGCGAGGTAAATGCCCGGTTCCACTGTCACGACCATCCCAGGCTCAAGAACTGTATCCGAACGGTGGGACAGCGCAGGACCTTCATGCACTTCAAGTCCGAGGCCATGTCCTGTGGAATGTCCAAAATGATCTCCATATCCTTTTTCCGTTATCAAATCGCGGGTCAGTGCATCGGCTTCCCTGCCGGTCATGCCTGCTTTGATTCCATTCATGGCACGAAGCTGCGCTTCAAGGACAATGGAGTAAATCTCTTTCATTTTATCGGAGGGCTCTCCTGCCGCGAACGTTCTCGTAATATCTGAGCAATATCCTTTGTAATACGCTCCGAAATCAAGGGTAATAAAATCCCCGCTCTCAATCACTTTTTCGCTTGCTGTACCATGCGGCAGAGCAGAGCGGTATCCTGAAGCTACAATAATATCGAAGGAAGAGGAGGCAGCGCCGTTTTTGCGCATAAAGAACTCCAGCTCGTTCGCCACATCAATCTCCTTCAGGCCCGGACGGACAAAATGAAGAATGTGGGCATAGGCGGCATCAGCAATCCCTGCCGCTTCCTTTAATATCTTAATCTCTGCCGGAGACTTAATCAAGCGCAATTTTTCAACAGCGCCCGATACCGGAATAAGCTCCGTACCTGCCATCGCCTCTGCATATTGCCTGTGCTGGCTGAATGTCAGATGATCCTGCTCAAACCCAAGCTTCGTTATGCCGAGTTTCTTGACCTGTTCTGCAGCTTCTTTCATAATCGGACCAGAGTGCTGAACGATTTCAAAGCCTCCCGCCTGCTTAGCAGCCTGTTCGGTGTAGCGGAAATCTGTTATAAAGATGGCTTTTGTATCTGAAACGAGCGCAACGCCTGCGGATCCTGTAAAGCCGGTTATGTAGCGGCGGTTGTATTCGCTTGTAATAAGCATCGCCTGAATTCCTGTTTCACTGAAAGAATTTCTTAATTTTTCAAGCATGTTTGCTTCCCCCTGTCTGATTTACCAATGCAAGCAAAGCGAGCCTGTACCCGAAAAATCCCGCTCCGGAAATCTGTCCGGCCGCAACCGGTGCAATAACGGAATGATGGCGGAATTCCTCTCTTGCATAGACATTTGATATATGTACTTCCATAACCGGGATGGAAATTCCTGCAACAGCATCGCGGATCGCATAGCTGTAATGGGTAAAGGCACCCGGGTTCAGCACAATCCCTGCATACTGCTCTTCCGCCTCATGTAGAGCGTCAATCAGGTCTCCTTCATGATTGGACTGAAAACAGGAGACACCGATTTCCGCCTCCTCCCCGAACTGCAGCAGTTCTCTTTCCAGGTCGGTCAGTGTTTTGCTTCCATATATATCCGGTTCACGTTTGCCGAGCCGGTTCAAATTAGGTCCGTTCAGGACCAGGTATTGCTTCATTTTGCTCTCTCCCGTCCGATTCATGGCTAAATGCTTGTTTATTTTACCATAATCAGCTGTTTTCCTCTAATGATTTGGAATTTTTCGATTTTACTTCTTTCATAATTTCCTGGTAATCATACGATATAGAATATCCGATAAATGTTCCATAAAGAATGTACAGGCAAAGAACGGTTACAGTGGTGTCAGAACTCAGTTCCGCAGCACTTTTCAATACAGGGAACAGAGGAACTGCCAGAAAGAAAACCGCAGCCCAAAGTCCGATACCGTAAAGGATCCCCGCCCAGATGGAGTGGAATTTCTTTAACAAAGCATAATACACAAACGCTGCTCCAATGGACAGGAAGCTGATGATAAGCAAGCTGGCCGCACTGCCCCACATTCCATCCTTCCAGCCTCCGGCAGACACCGGCTGCAGGATCATATTCGGGCTGATTTCCGTTAACTTAAAATAAAAAGCAATAAAACCCATGGCCGACCAGAAGAGACCCCCGGCAAACCCGCAAAGTGCGACTCTTCCCAGAATGGAAGCGGGCGCAAGATCCTGTCCTTTTCCCGTGGTTTGATTTTCCATGATTCACTCACCTCGTCCACAGTATGCCCGTTATTCCAACAGGCAATGACAAAGGATAAATGATGTGTAAGAAAAAAATGGATGGGTATACTGTCTTTATAAAGAGGATTCGATAATAATATGCCAAACTTGAAAGAACAGCCTACCAGTTTGCCTATTTTTTAGGTAAAATAGAATCATAACACTTTTCGATGGCTTATCTGTCAAAAGTGACCATGAACAGAACAGGTTGGTGTGCAATGTCTACAGAGAAAAAGCCTGCTTACGGCGGGCAGGCAGTGGTTGAAGGCGTTATGTTCGGGGGCAGGAATCATTACGTGACGGCAGTCCGGCGAACGGACCAGTCCATTGAATTTTTCCATCTTCCCCGCAAAGCAAATCCGGTACTATCCAAGATCAAAAAGATTCCCTTTCTTAGAGGCATTGTAGCGATTCTCGAAGCAAGCGCCAACGGCACAAAGCACTTGAACTTCTCCGCGGACCGTTACGAAACAGATCCAAAGGATGATGAAAAGGCCGCTTCCGAGAAAAAAGAATCACGGCTGACCATGGTGCTTGGAGTTGCTGCAGCAGGCGTGCTTTCTTTCCTGTTCGGCAAATTCATCTTCACACTTATTCCGGTCTTCCTGGCTGAATCGACCCGGTTTATTTTCAAAACGGATCTCGCACAGGTTCTCGTTGAAGGAGCTTTTAAACTGATCCTTCTTCTGGCCTACATTTACTTTATCTCATTAACTCCACTCATCAAACGAGTATTTCAATATCACGGAGCCGAACACAAGGTCATCAACTGCTATGAAAACGGGCTGCCTCTTACTGTAGAAAATGTGCAGAAGCAGTCTAGGCTTCATTACCGGTGCGGAAGCAGCTTTATTCTATTCACGGTCATCGTAGGCGTGTTCGTCTACATGGCGGTTCCGACCGATCCGCTTTGGGCACGGGTTCTGAACCGGATCGCTCTCATACCGGCAGTTCTCGGCATCAGCTTTGAGGTTCTTCAGCTTACAAACGCCCTGAGAAATGTACCGGTCCTTAAAATGCTTGGCATACCGGGGCTGTGGCTGCAGCTGCTGACTACAAAGGAACCGGATGACAGGCAGGCAGAGGTTGCCATTGAGAGCTTTCAGGAACTGCTCAGGATGCAAAAAGAAACCCGGGATACAGAAGAGCAGATCGTTTGACGGCTTTAAAATAACAGGGAGGCGGTTTCATGAAACGCGGATCAAATTGGTTTTTTATTGCTATGGTGGCCTTAGCAGGCTTGTATCTGGTCACGGCCATGATTACGAATCCCGCTGCCCTGCTCCAGCAGGCAGCAGTCATCGCCATTACCATTGCCATTATCTTTCTGGTGTTCCGTTATTTTATGAAAAAACGGATGGGGTCTGATTACAGCTCTTATTCCAAAGCGGTTAAACAAACGAAACGGGCCGCGCAGGAAAAGCCCCAGCCCCGCTCGCCTTCCAAAACGGTTACACCCATCAAAAAGTATGCCAAAACGAAGCCTTTCAAGAAAAAAAGTTCAAGTCACCTGACCGTAATCGAAGGGAAAAAGGGAAAAAAGAAAAACAGGGCCCTATATTAATAGGCCCACTGACGGAGAAACTGTTCCGTCGTCCTTCTGCCTAGCTCAATGAGAGCTAGCTTTTTTTCTTCCGTCAGATCAAACTCCGTCGTGAGGATATGATCTACCGGCAGAAAAACAATGTTTTTTTCATATTTACTCGCAATGTGCCGGGCATCATGTGCATCCTTCATCGTCTCGAACAATGCCCCATACAGTTCAATCGCATTCGTTATCCGGTTTGTCGGTCTCTCCTGCTCATTCGGAGTCAATTTGATCCCCAGCACAGGCCGCACGGGAAAAGGCTCTGAACCATACACCCAAATAGGGAAATTGCTCAGCACCCCGCCGTCCACGATTATGCAGTTTCCCTTATTGGAAGTAAGCTTGACCGGCTCAAAAAAGTACGGAAGACTGCTGCTCATCCGAACTGCCCTGGCTATAGAAAAATGCTCCGGAACAATCCCGTAAGATGGAAGATCATCCGGGAGAACAAGGATTTTTCCATTCGTTAAATCAGACGCGATGATCTTAAGGGTTCCTGGAGGAAGATCTCCAAACGTCGTAATCCCCTTCGCTTTAAGCTTCGCTGCAATCCAGTTTTCGAGCTTCTGCCCCTTGTAAAGTCCAAGACTCCAATAAATCGATATCCATTTAAGGAACCGCAGCGGAAAAAACGAAATCCGCTCATCCATCAGATCCTTCAAATCCAACTCTTCCAGCAAATCAACGATCTCATCACCCGTATACCCCGCTGCAATAAAAGCCGCAACAATCGAACCGGCACTCGTCCCCGCAAGCCGGGCAAAACGAAGGCCCCTTTTTTCAATCGCCTGGCACGCCCCCGCCATCGCAAGCCCCTTGATCCCCCCGCCTGAAAAAACCCCGTCAATATACACAGATCTCCCCCTCTATATGATCTATGGTTTATCCTATTGAACGCTGTCCCCTTTTGAAACTGCCGTGTTTACCATTTAAGCCGGGTTTTTCAGTATATTTCATTTTATGTGCTAAAACCGCGGCGTTATGTGCCGAACCGGGTGGTTTACGTGCCGGTCTTCGGCAGTTTCGTGCCGGAATATAGTGGTTACGTGCCAAACTCTTTTTACGTGCCAAAACAGCGAGGTTACGTGCCGAACCAGATGCCGGAACTCCCCGTCCACACAAACGATCTAAAATAAAATAAGCCGGTTCTTCCTCAAATGGAATCCCCGGCGGTTGCATGGCTTATACTGGATCGGTTTCGTTGCGCTTCTGTACGGTTTTTAATTCTTCAGACCGTTTGCTGTCTTCTTCAAAGTACTGGACAAGATCGCCGATCCGGTCGATGGCGTTCCAGCTGAGATGATGCTCAATTCCTTCTACATCATTGTAGATGATGTCTTCCTCCACGCCAATGATTCTCATGAACTGTTCGAGAAGCTCATGGCGGTAGACGAGCCGCTTGCCGATTTTTTTTCCTTTCGGTGTCAGGATAAGACCTCTGTATTTTTCATAAACAAGATATTCATCTTTATCCAGCTTCTGGACCATTTTTGTTACTGAGGAGGGGTGGACACCCAATGCTTCTGCAATATCTGAAACTCTGGCGTATCCTTTTTCTTCGATCAGGTTATAAATTTGTTCGATGTAATCCTCCATGCTGGGTGTTGGCATATCTATAAGTCCCTCCATTGCGTACCGTTCATTCTTTCAATAAACTAGTTTACACTTTATTGAAGGCTGTGACAAGGTTACTTCCCGTCATGCCAGGGTTTTTAGGTGAATGGTAGTAGATCCCGGCATAAGCTTCCAGCCATGCTGAACGCAGGCCCCCCCTTCTGACCTGCATCCTGCAATGTCCGCAGGCTGATTACTTTATGCTTCATATTGAAATATGTGCTGTTGCCGGACAAAGGCCAGAACAGCAAAAAAAAACTGCCGGATGCAGTATGGATCCGGCAGTTTCCTTCTATATTACAGACCGCACTTCAGCTGTGCACCGCAGCTCGTGCATGTGTTGCAGCCGCCTAGGTCTTCGACTGTGCCTTCACGGCAGACCGGGCATGTGTTGCCGACTTCATTTCCGATGGTCACATCGGTTGAGCGCAATGCGTTGATCGTGTCGACAAGGACGACCTTGCCTTTTTGCTGAGGAATTTCTTCCGCTTCCTCTTCGAAAGTATTTTCTTCGGCTTTAAGCGTAAGGACCTGTGAGTCACGGCTTCCGTCGACATAGACCGTTCCGCCTTTTGCTCCGCCTTTATACAAGCGTTCGTACACTCCCTCTACCTGTTTAACCGTGTAGCCTTTAGGAGCGTTAACTGTTTTACTGATGGAGCTGTCGATCCAGCGCTGAATGACGCATTGCGCATCCGCATGTGCTTCAGGGGACAGTTCCATTGCAGAAATAAACCAGTGAGGCAGGTTTTCCGGATCCGCATCCGGGTTTTGGTCCAGGTACTCCTGAACGATATCTGCTTTCACTTCAATAAATTTGCCGAGCCTTCCGCTTCTGAAGTAGGAGAAGGAGAAATATGGCTCCAGGCCTGTTGAAACTCCCGCCATCGTTCCAGTAGAACCGGTCGGGGCAACCGTCAGCAAGTGTGAGTTGCGGATTCCGTATTTCAGGATATCTTCACGGATGTCTTCCGGCATTTTTTTCATATATCCGGTTTCCGTGAACCTTCTGCGCAGTTCTGCTGTCTCTTCCTCAGTGCCTGTAAGGAACGGGAAGCTTCCTTTTTCTTTAGCAAGCTCCACAGAAGCGCGGTAGGCTGTCGCAGCAATCGTTTCGAATACACGATCCGTCAGTGCGTTTCCTTCTTCTGTTCCGTACTCTGTTTCACAGTAGATCAGCAAGTCGTGAAGGCCCATAACTCCAAGCCCTACACGGCGCTCGCCAAGTGCCTGCTTTTTGTTCTCAGCAAGAAAATACGGTGTTGCATCGATGACGTTATCCTGCATTCTCACACCGGTTTCGACTGTGCGGCGCAGCTTTTCGAAATCAACGGTCTTCGTTGTTTTATCGGCCATTTCCGCCAGATTCACGGCCGCCAGGTTGCAGACAGAGTATGGCGCGAGCGGCTGCTCACCGCACGGATTGGTTGCAACAACCTTCTGTCCGTATGCTTGGGCGTTTGTCATATCGTTCGCATTATCGATGAAGAAAATTCCGGGCTCTGCAGAATACGTTGCACAGACATTAATCAAATTCCAAAGCTCTTTTGCTTTGATTTTGCGGTACGTGCGCACTTTGTAGCCTTTTGCTTCCCACTCACGCACATCACCGGATTTATGCCATTCTTCATTATAAGCTTTCATGTCTTCCTTGCTGTAGCCCTCAACATCCGGGAATCTCAGATCATAATCCAGATCCTGATCCACAGCATTCATAAAATCATCCGTCAGGCAAATAGAGATGTTTGCCCCTGTAAGAAATTCGGAGTTGTGTACACTATAATGCCCGCCTGTTTTCAGCTTCATTTCAGCATCTTTGATGACTTTTTCAGGGAATCCCCCCGTACCCGGGATGGTTTTATAATTGACGATCCCCTGGTACATGTCCTGTTCTGACTGAGTGAAAGGAGTAAACTTCAGCTTTTCCCGAGCAGCCCTTTTAATAGACTCATCGCTGGTATTTTCAATGAGATAGCGCAGGATGCGCGGATTCTGCATCTTGGAAATAATGAATTCCACGATATCCGGATGCCAGTCCGCCAGCATGATCATTTGTGCCCCTCTGCGGGAACCCCCCTGCTCAACCAGGTGTGTCAGCTTCGCGATATCATCAAGCCAGGAGACAGATCCTGAAGATTTTCCGTTTACGCCGCGCGCAAGGGTATTGCGCGGACGCAGCGTGGATCCGTTTGAACCGACACCGCCGCCCCTGCTCATGATCTCCATTACCTGTTTGCGGTGCTCTGAAATCCCTTCTCGGGAGTCCTGAATAAACGGCATGACGTAGCAGTTAAAATAGGTCACATCCGTACCTGCACCTGCTCCATATAAAACGCGGCCTGCCGGAACAAAATTCATCGTCACCAGTTCATGATAAAATCTTTCAAACCATTCCTGGCGCTTTTCTTCCGTCTGTTCTACAGATGCCAGTCCGGTCGCATTTCGTTTCGCGATTTGCTCATAGTACACTTCCAGCGGCTTTTCGATTACGTCAAGCGAACGCACGATCAAGCCGGTCTCGATTTCTTCAGGCTTGTCCAGAGAATGGCGGTATTCTTCGTCAACGAGCACAGCAGCGGTTTTCGTATTCCAGTCAATTTCTTGTATGTACCCTAGTCCGCGGGCAGGAAATTTCGGATCTTCTTTAATTGTAAGCACGACAAAATCGCCGGAGGATAATGTGACTTTTTCCGTATCCTTAAATGTATAGCGGTCCAGCATAACGAGGCGGGATACCCCTTTATGCGTCATATGCATATCCTCTGTTACAGGATGAACCTGAGGAAACAGGGAAATGTCCTTGTTCAGCTTTTCCACGTCCAGCATCATTTTTTCTTTTAGCGAAGCGGGCATCATAACAACTCCTCTTTCAATAGTACTTAGTAAAAATATCATAGATGAGACCTATAAATCAACATATAGGTATTATTTTATTAAGAACAATACTAGATGTTGATTACAGAATCTTTATTCCCCCATTTGTCAAATAGAAAACAATCTAAAAACTTGAGGGAAAGGGAGAAAATAAAAGCTTTCTCTCCATAGCGCATTTAAAACAGATGAATTTGTCAGTTGCAAAAATCGACATAAAAACAACCACTGATAAATTAAGGAAAAAATTCTATTTTTTTCTTTCAAGGCAAATAAATTCTTTTATTTAGTATAGAACTGATGTTCCTTTAAAACATCAGGTAATTTTTACATACAAATTGAAAAAGCGGCTTTCGGCCGCCTTCCGCATCGTCAACGCTTATAATTCCATTCAGGGGTGTCGTATTTGCTTTCGGAAAGAGCCTGGACGTAATCCTCTTCTTCCGGGGTAAGCTCATACGGTACTAAATCAATGTTCAGCCCGGTCTCAAATCCCTGTTTAAAAGCCGTGCGTGCCTCTTCCATCGATACAGGGGCCTCACGCAGAGCATTGGCTGAAACGGCCTTGCTGCTGAAATTCCGCCTCATCCGTTCCTTGACCCGCTCACTCGGATACTTGAACAGATCAAAAAGCTTATCCTCATCTAAATCCAGAAGGATCGATCCATGCTGTAAAATGACTCCCTTTTGCCGGGTCTGGGCACTTCCTGCTACTTTTCTTCCTTCAACGACAAGTTCATACCACGATGGTGCATCAAAGCATACGGAGGAACGCGGGTTTTTCAGCCCCTGCTTTTCCTCTTCCGTTCTCGGAATCGCAAAATAAGCATCCAGACCGAGGTTGCGGAACCCTTCCAGAATCCCTTCTGAAATAACCCTGTATGCCTCGGTGACTGTATTCGGCATCTCGGGATGCTCTTCTGAAACAATCACGCTGTATGTAAGCTCCTGGTCGTGCAGCACACCTCTGCCCCCGGTCGGCCTTCTTACAAAACCGAGCCCGTGCCGACGGACTTCCTCAAAGTCGATCTCTTTTTCTGCTTTCTGAAAATAGCCGATAGACAGAGTGGCAGGATCCCAGCCGTAAAAACGGATGACCGGCGGAATCTTCCCTTCACTGTGCCAGTCCAGTAACGCCTCATCCAACGCCATGTTATAGGAAGGTGAGCAGCTGCCGGAGTCGATAAACCGCCATTTCTCTTTTTCCATACATTTCCCTCTTTCAGCCGTTAAGTCTAAAAAGATACTTTATCAGTCTATCAAATCAGGCAGAAGATGAAAACAAATTAAACCTTATTTCAAGTGACAATCAGGACAGCCTCTTATATAATTAATGGTATCGCTTAAATGTGCTATTACTTTATAAGGAGTCGAGTTTCATTGGAATGGATTTTACTGATCGTGATTCTAGCAGGGATCATCGCCTACACCCTTTTCACGTTTTTCTACCAGCGCAAAATACTAAAAACGCTCACGGAGGAAGAATTCCGCGCAGGCTACCGGAAGGCTCAGCTTATTGATGTCAGAGAGCCGAACGAATTCGACGGCGGACATATATGGGGTGCGCGCAACATCCCCCTTACCCAGCTTCGCCACCGCTACAAAGAAATCCGCCAGGATCAGCCTGTTTATCTATATTGCCAGAACACATCCAGAAGCGGCCGTGCTGCACAGCAGCTGAAAAAGAAAGGCTACACTGAGCTCTATACATTAAAGGGCGGCTTCCGCACCTGGACAGGCAAAATCAAAAAGAAATAAGCCACAACCGTCTGCATTCGCTGCAGACGGTTTTTTGTGTTTACCCTCTCATGGGCTGAGGGAAAAATGCCTGGTAAGGAGGCGGCTTGCAGATGGCATTTGACTATAAAGCAGATTTTGATTCAATCGACTTCAGGAAGAATCCTGAGCAATATAGAGTAGGACGCGGCGAGCAGGGTGTATTAATGGTGGAGCCCTATAAAGGAGAAATCCTGCCGCATTGGAGGTTCAAAACTCCGGAGATAGCAAAGGAGTCATCAGAGAAAATCTACAGCATGTACCTGGAATACAAAGAAAACGGTGACTTTCCGGGGATGGATATGGCGCGGAAATTCCTGCAGATGGGATATACGAGAGCAAGAAGATACGCCAATTACAAAGGCGGCAAAAAATATGGAAAAGACGGAGAAGTAAACGAAAGGAAAATCGACAAGGAAAAGGCAGAATCGGCCTCGATCTTTGAGGAGAAGTGGAAAATTGTCAGAGCAGACGAGGACTACTTAAAGCTTAAAAAGGAGCATCAGCGGAAATATGGATAAATAGGTGATTACAACGACAAACCATTGCTGTTTATACTGATGAACTCATTACAGGCAAGGTTTTAGCATCTAAATAGGCGGTTCAACGGCTTTCTGTACAGCAGCTGACCGCATCTAACAAACTTTATCTTCGAAACTTTCGGTATATCTTCGAAAATAATTATTTATCTTCGATTTTAATCAGATATCTTCGAAATATCTATTTTATCTACGATAATCATTTTATATCGATTATTCGACCCGGTTCGGCAAATTCCGCGACACCCGACTTATAGCCTGACTGTTCTGTTCTGAACTGCACTGCACACGAACAAACCCCCTCATCACACAGCAAAAGGCCGTTCCCGCCAACCGGGAACGGCCTCTTCTGCTTAGTTCGTTACTGGCTCTTTCTTTTCATACCGCAATACCGGTTTTCTCGCAGCGAGTGCCTCATCCAGCCTTTTGATGACTGTTGTATGAGGAGCCTCCTGGACGATTTCCGGGTTGTCTTCCGCCTCTTTTGCAATCTGGATCATTGCATCGATGAAAGCATCCAGTGTTTCCTTCGATTCCGTTTCCGTCGGCTCGATCATGATGCATTCCTCTACATTCAATGGGAAATAGATCGTCGGCGGGTGGTAGCCGAAGTCAAGCAGGCGCTTAGCGATGTCCAGCGTCCGGACGCCGAGCTTCTTCTGGCGCTTTCCGGAAAGAACAAATTCATGCTTGCAGTGCCTGTCAAACGGCAGATCGTAATAAGGGGCAAGCCTTCTCATCATATAGTTGGCGTTCAGCACCGCATATTCCGTCACAGCCTTTAAGCCGTCCGGCCCCATCGTGCGGATATAGGTATAGGCGCGGACGTTGATTCCGAAGTTCCCGTAAAACGGCTTCACCCTGCCGATGGCATCCGGGCGGTTATAATCGAACGTATACCGGTCTCCTTCTTTCACGAGCACCGGTTTTGGCAGGTACTTGATCAGGTCTTTTTTAACACCGACCGGACCTGATCCGGGACCGCCGCCGCCATGAGGGCCGGTAAAGGTTTTGTGCAGGTTCAGGTGGACGACATCAAAGCCCATATCCCCCGGTCTTGCTTTGCTTAATACAGCATTCAAATTAGCTCCGTCATAATAAAGCTTTCCGCCCGCTTCGTGGACAATCGCTGCCATCTCCAGGATATTTTCTTCAAACAGACCGAGCGTATTCGGATTTGTCAGCATCAAGGCAGCGGTATCGCGGCCGACAACTCTTTTTAAATCCTCCAGGTCGACGAGGCCCGTTTCGTCTGATTTGACCGTGACGGTTTCAAAGCCTGCCACTGTAGCGGAAGCGGGATTCGTACCATGGGCGGAATCCGGTACGATGACCTTCGTGCGCTCTGTATCCCCGTTCGCTTCATGGAACGCGCGGATCATCATGAGCCCCGTCCATTCTCCGTGTGCCCCGGCAGCCGGCTGAAGCGTCACTTCCTCCATTCCGGTGATCTCTTTCAAATGCTCCTGAAGATCGAACAATAGCTCCATCGCTCCCTGAACGGTTTCTTCTTCCTGAAGCGGATGGATGTGGGCAAGCCCCGCAAGCCGGGCCACATTTTCGTTAATTTTCGGATTGTATTTCATGGTGCAGGAGCCGAGCGGATAAAAGCCGGAGTCCACCCCGTGATTCCGCTTGGAAAGAGCCGTATAATGGCGCATGATATCGAGCTCGGATACTTCCGGCAGACCGGGTTCCGTTTTCCGGATGTAGCTCTCGGGAAGCAGGTCCTCAAGAGCCGCTTCCGGTACTTCCATATCCGGAAGGCTGTAGCCTGTGCGCCCCGGCTTTGTCAGTTCAAAAATGAGTGCTTGATCCTGATTATTCATGGCGATCCCCCAATTCTTCAACAAGCTGGTCGATTTCCTCTTTCGTCCGAAGCTCCGTGACTGCGACTAGCATGGTATTGGCAAGCTCAGGCTTAACGAGACCCAAATCATACCCGCCGATAATGCCCTTATTGATCAAACGGGCATTCACTTTCTTTACCGGCTCATTCAGCTTCACGGCAAATTCATTAAAAATCGGTCCGGTAAAAGCGATCTCCATTCCCGCCTCCTGGAAACGTCTCTTGGCATAGTTCGCTTTTTGAAGATTTTGCACGGCCATTTCCCTTACCCCGTTCTTCCCGAGCGCGGTCATCGCAACGGAAGCCGCCAGCGCGTTGAGTGCCTGGTTGGAGCAGATGTTGGACGTTGCTTTATCGCGGCGGATATGCTGCTCTCTTGCCTGCAGGGTTAAAACAAAGCCTCTTTTGCCGTTTTCATCGACAGTCTGGCCCACCAGACGGCCCGGCACTTTTCTCATTAATTTATTCGTGACGGCGAAATAGCCGCAGTGCGGTCCGCCAAAAGCAGCCGGAATTCCAAATACCTGGGCATCGCCGGTTACAATATCAGCACCGAATTCGCCTGGAGGCGTTAAGATGCCGAGAGCGAGCGGATTAGAGGATACGATCATCATGCTTTTGCCTGTATGTGCAAGCGGTTCAATCTCTGCGAGCGGCTCCACCTGGCCGTTAAAATTTGGATACTGCACGATAACGGCTGCTACATCGTCTCCCAATTCTTCTTCAAGCGCTTTGAGATCTGTAACCCCAGAAGAAGCAGGAATCTCGACGACTTCAATGTATTGACCCTTCGCATAGGTTTTCAGAACGTCCTTTGATTCAGGATTCACCGCTTCTGAAACGAGGACTTTCTTTCTCTTCGTCTGCCCGGCAGCAAGCATCGCGGCTTCTGCCAGAGCTGTGCCCCCATCATACATGGATGAATTGGCTACATCCATTCCGGTCAGCTCGCAGATCATCGTCTGGAATTCAAATATAGCCTGCAGTTCCCCTTGTGAGATCTCCGGCTGATAAGGCGTGTAGGCGGTATAAAACTCTGACCGGGAAATTACATGGTCCACGATGACCGGCATGTAGTGGTCATAAACGCCAGCGCCGAGGAAGGAAGCGTTCTGGCGCATATCTTTATTTTTTGCAGCGAGGCTGCTGAGTTCTTTTAACAGGCTGGTCTCGGATTTTGCAGGCTTGATGCTGTATTCCCGGTCAAAACGCACCTTCTCAGGTATATCCTGAAAAAGCTCATCGATCGAAGCAGCGCCGATTACGCTCAGCATTTCCTTCTGGTCTTGTTCCGTCATTGGCAGGTAGCGGTGATTCATTTGCTTTTCCCCTCTCTCTTATGCTTTCGGACGTTTATAAAACGGAGTTTGTACGACACGGGCTTTCAGCTGCTTGCCCCTGATCTCCACGGTTACTTCGTTACCCGGCTCACTGTACTCCGTTCCGATCAGCGCAAGGCCGATGTTCTTTTTCAGTGTAGGAGACTGGGTTCCTGTCGTCACTTCGCCGATCCGGATTCCATCCTGATAAACCGGATAGCCGTGTCTCGGGATTCCTTTATCGATCATTTCAAGCCCCGCAAGCTTTCTTGGAGAACCGTTCTCCCTTTGCTGAACGAGCGCTTCTCTCCCATTGAAGGTGCGCTCTGATTTCGTTTTCACGGCAAAGCCGATTCCTGCTTCAATCGGACTGATATCCTTTGATAGCTCCTGCCCATACAGCGGCAGGCACGCTTCAAAGCGAAGCGTATCCCGTGCTCCGAGTCCGCAGGGAAGGATGCCTTCTTCTTTTCCAGCTGACAGAATTGCACTCCACAAGTCCCCTGCATCCTCTGCACGGCAATAGAGCTCAAAGCCATCTTCACCTGTATAGCCGGTTCTGGAAACAAGCACACTCGCACCGGCGATTGTCACGTGGTTCTTGAATTTAAAAAACTTGATTTCATCCAGACTTTCATCGGTCAGCTTCTGAAGAATCTCCTGCGCAAGAGGACCCTGGATGGCAAGCAGCGCGGTTTCTTCCGAAAGATTTTTAATCTCTGTCTCTCCCTGGGCATGCTGCCTCATCCAGTCAAGATCTTTTTCAATATTTGAAGCATTGATCACAGCCATATATTCATTTTCAGCCAGTTTGTAGACAAGCAGATCATCGACTGTACCGCCATCCTCATAGCACATCGCCGTATACTGGGCCGCGCCGTCTTTAAGGGAGGCCGGGTCATTGGTCAGCAGCTTCTGCAGAAACGCAAGGCTGTCTTTTCCTTTTACCGAAACTTCCCCCATATGGGAAACATCGAAAAGGCCGGCTCTTGTCCGAACCGCTTCATGCTCTTCTTTAATAGAAGAAAACTGGACAGGGAGCTCCCATCCGCCGAAATCAATCGTTTTCCCGCCATACTCTTTATAGAGGCTGAAAAGAGGTGTTCGTTTTAGCTCTGACATGTGCATTCCTCCCTGAATTCAATACAAAAAGACAGACTCCACCAAAAATCTTTAGTGGACTCTGTCCTTGGCACCTGAAAGTTTACCCTGTCTGAACAGGGCTTTCCCCTTTGGCGGTTTACGTTCAAGTAAACTCTCTCCAGAGCTGCGTCCTGCAAGAGTCTTTTTGCCTGAGAGATTCACAGTTGTTTGCTCCTTCGGCGCTGCATACGGCTTCGCCGCTGCAGTCTCTCCCCTTGCAATCATCCGCACATATAATTCCAAATCATGGGTAAACTAGTAGTCAGCCTGATTCCCGTGAACGGACATGGACATAGGAGCAGGAATGACAGAATATGAAGCATTTTGTAAACTTTCTAACTACTTTACATCGTACCACCATCACGTTCGTTGAGCAATCCTATTTTTTCTTAATAATCGCTTCCAAAACACATTAATCATTCGTCTTTTACTTGATTATCAATTATTTCATACATAAAAAGAACATTCTCTCTTCTAAAAGTGAACAATATAGAAAGCCGGTGAATTCCATTGAAAAGGTTTGCAAATTTTAATGTTCCCATCACGTATCATCAGGAATGGAATGACGAACTGCTGCAGAGGCTTGATTCAGACGGACCGTGGGCCAACTGGGAGCTTTATAAGCTTTCCTATGAAATTCAGCAGCAGACGGCGATTCCTGATTTTGAAGGACTGCAGGCACCAAAGCACCTGCCGGAATTCCAGCCGCTTCCCCACCAGCTTGAAGTGGCCCGGAATGTCGTGGAAAAAATGAATGGAAAGGCGATTTTAGCAGATGAAGTGGGCCTCGGTAAAACGATCGAAGCAGGATTGATCTTAAAAGAGTACATGATTCGCGGACTTGTAAAAAAAGTACTGATCCTCGTTCCTGCCTCCCTCGTCTCCCAATGGGCCCGTGAACTGAACCAGAAATTTTATATTCCGGCCATCGAACAGCGCAAAAGCTATGTGTGGGAGCAATGTGATGTAGTCGTTTCTTCTATAGATACGGCGAAACGCAGTCCGCACCGGGAAATCGTATTAAATCAGCAATACGACCTGGTGATTATCGATGAAGCTCACAAACTGAAAAACAGCAAAACCAAAAACTACGAATTCGTTTTAAATTTAAAGAAAAAGTACTGTCTGCTGCTCACCGCCACCCCTATTCAAAACAGAATTGAAGAGATCTTTAACCTCGTTTCGCTCTTAAAGCCGGGCCATCTCGGAAATGAAGCGTATTTTACGGAAGTGTTCTCTGCCAAAAACCGGTCCGTTGAATACCACGAGCATTTAAAAGAGCTGATCAACAAAGTGATGCTTCGCAACCGGCGCGGGGATACAGGGATCGACTGGCCGAAGCGGATCGTCGAAACCGTGCCGATTGTATTCTCACCATCGGAGCAGCAGCTGTATGACGGGGTTTCCTCTCTAAAATCAGCCCTGCCCGGAGGTGTCAATACGTTTTCCATCATGACCCTTCAGCGGGAGGCGTGCAGCAGCCGGGAGGCGGTATATATGACCCTTCAAAAGATGCTGAACCGCCCGGAGGAAGAAGGCTCACCGATCCCGGTCCCTGTTATCCGGCAGCTGCTTGCTTCAGTTGACATGGTTGAGCAGAACAGCAAAGCAGAAAAGGTGCTGGAGCTTATACAGGAAATCGATGACAAGGTCATTATTTTTACAGAGTACAGAGCCACTCAGCTCTACCTGCAATGGTTTCTCAAGCAGCACGGGATTTCTTCTGTTCCGTTCAGGGGCGGCTTTAAACGGGGGAAAAAGGATTGGATGAAAGACTTGTTTAAAGGGAGAATTCAGGTTTTAATCGCAACAGAAGCTGGCGGCGAAGGGATTAACCTGCAATTTTGCAACCGGATCATCAACTATGATCTTCCATGGAACCCGATGCGGCTTGAGCAGCGGATCGGACGTATCCACAGACTGGGTCAGGAAAGAGACGTTCACATTTACAATTTGACTGTAAAAAACACGGTCGAGGAGCATATTTTAAAGCTTCTCTATGAAAAAATCGATCTGTTTGAAAAGGTAATCGGCCAGCTCGATGAAATTCTGACAAGGATGGAGATCACCAATTTCGAGGACCACCTGCAGGATATTTTGTTCCACTCCGCATCTGATGGGGAGATGAAGATTAAAATGGAAAACCTTACATCGATTCTTGATTACGGAAAACAGGAAGCAGATGAACAAAAAGCAGCCGGAGATATTCTTTAGGAGGAATGCAGTATGAAACAGCAGGAAATCCATACGCTGCTGCAGCGCTTTTTCCAAGCGAATCAATGCCCTGTCACGAATTCCGCACCAGGGGCCCTTGCCGTGCAGCTGACAATTGATATGGACAAAGAGCTTATGAACCGTCCGTTTTACTGGCACTATCTCGAAAAAACAGGCGGTGTGCCCAATCCGGCAAAGCTGACACTGCTCACGAATAAAGAAGCTGTGACCGATGAGGAGAAACCGGAATTTATCCACTTTGGTTCCCCGAGGCTGCATCAGATTTTTGATTCAGCCCGGAAGCTTGGCTCTTTCGCACGGATGTATGAGATGTCATTCGCTCAGAACGGTGAGGCCCAGCAGCCACTGCACCCTTGGCTTGCACTGAACCTGACTGTTTCCTGCCAATGTGATATGAAAAAGGACACTGTCCATTCAATCGGCCTGCACCTTATAAGCGGAGCAATCGTCGAAAATTTTCAAGGCAGGCTCAACCGGCTCATGCTCTCCCCGAAAATACCCGACATGCGGTTTACCCTCTCCCCCATCATTCTTCCGAAAAGCGGGATGCAGAGGATCCGCCTCTATATAGAAGAGAAAATTTCAGAAGAAGATCACACATGGGCTGAAGAAGCGAGGCAGCGCTGGAATGCCGATCTTATGCTTCTCCAGCATTTTTATGAAGATATGGAGGAAAAGCCCGAGGTTTACGAACTGGAAAAGGAAGCACTAAGAGAATTATACGAACCGTCCATTCATATAAATGTAAATAATGGGGGTCTTTTTTACCTGAATCCAAACAGTATATTTTAATTTTATCGGCAGAAAAATCAATTTATTTAATTTATTTTTGCTATTCGACACAATTCAGCACCATTTATCTAAAATTCATTTTATAATCATAGGGCAAAGGTTGCTCCTCTTTATTATGACTTTAGAATTAGTCGCAAGCAAAAATGGGATGGCTGGAACAGACAAAGGCAAACCTGTCGAAAGGCAGCGGCGCAAAGTTACGGGTCTTAGGCTGCAGGGATGCAGTGATGATCGCCGGACTGCCTGAAATACATAAGTATTTTAGGAGGAGAAAGGGATGGAAAAGCTTTTAGTAAAAGAAGAGATGGATTTGGAATGGAAAGAACTAATTCTTACGGCTCTTGATATGGGGATCAGCACAGAAGACATCCGGCATTTCCTTCAGAACGCAACTACTGAGAACTGATGGCCAGCTGTCGAAAAAAATTTGTCGATTCCGTTCGATTTACCGAAAACACCCCTTCGCTATATGCTATAATAAGCGTGGGAAGGTGATGTTATGATCGGAGAACGCATACGCAAATATCGCAAAGAAAAAAATCTTTCACTATCAGAACTAGCAGACCGGGCAGGCGTTGCAAAATCCTATCTAAGTTCGATCGAACGGAATCTTCAATCCAATCCATCCGTTCAGTTTCTGGAGAAGGTTTCATCCGTTCTTGGCATCTCTGTCAACACCCTGCTTAATGGAAACTCAGAGGAAGCCTACGCAAACCAGCTTGATCAGGACTGGGCTTCACTCGTCAAAGAAGCAATGGATTCAGGCATCACAAAAGATCAATTTAAAGAATTTCTGGAATTTAATAAATGGCGCATCAATCAGCCGAAAAAATAAAAGGCCTGGACACTGTCCAAGCCTTTTTTTCATCTTGATTCACCCTATTCAGCCAGATCCTTCAACGGTTTCTGCTTTTGTTTTTCTTCAATCTTTAAAATGGCCTGCCAGATTGCAGAAATTGAATAAATCAATAAAAAGATGCCTGGCAGAATCGCCGTCAAAGCCCCGCCTTCCTTCGTCCGCGAAAACTGGCTGATGTAGCCTGCGTACGGGACTGTAAACCCGGTATATTGGGCGACTATATTTTCAGCCGATACAGGAGCAGCATCCTCCCATTCATTATTATCGCCTTTTGTCCGGTAGATGGTTTGACCCCCGCTCTCGCTTTTCCCTGTAATTCTATGAGTGGCTAAATCATACTCGTCCATCCAGAACGTAATAACGTCCCCTTTTTCAAAACGGGTCATGTCGCCTCCCAACTTTACAGCAATCACGGAACCCGTCATAATACCAGGCTCCATCGAACCGGAGAGAACCGTTTTCAGCTGATACCCGAAAATTTGAGGCTCTCCCCCTGAAGCTTTAGATGAAAAGACAGCAAGTGCGAGCCCGATCATCAAAATAAATAAAACAACGGTCAGACCCCTGCTTATCAACTTCATCCTTCTTTCTCCACTTCGCCTGAATCTTCTTTATGCTGTTTCTCTGCTTCCACAACCTTGTCCTCCGACGCCTCTTCCGTTAGAGTTTCAGAGGCTCCGTCCGTCTTGTTCTCTGCCTCTCCATTATGATTCTTTGCTTCTTTATCAGCAGCCGGCTCGTTCTCTGCCTCTCTGGAATTCTGTAGTTCTTGATCAGTAGCCGGCGCATTCTCGTGCTGTTCTTCTTCTGGCCCCGGACATTCAGCGATGACCGCTTTTTCGCTCACTGTTTTTACAGGTGTGCTGCTTCCTTCATATCCTGGCCGCTGGTCGGCTTCCGCATGGTACGTTCCCGGTGCTTTTACAGTGATGGAAACCTTTTCTTTTCCATGCTCCGCTATTTTCTCAAGGGTCCCTTTTTCCACCCTTTCCCCATCCTTGAAAACCTGGAACGTGGTCGAATCGATCATCTCGAATCCGCTGTTCTCGATAGGAAAGGTGAGAGTGACCGGATCACAGGAATCTTCTCCATTCTGATTCAGTTCTGTGAAAGCAAGCCTGCTCCCGTCCCACCATGTGCCCATTTGAATA
The DNA here is from genome assembly GCF_009711125.1 of Metabacillus mangrovi. Taxonomy (GTDB): domain Bacteria; phylum Bacillota; class Bacilli; order Bacillales; family Bacillaceae; genus Metabacillus_B; species Metabacillus_B mangrovi. Next base: position 589,099 of record NZ_WMIB01000001.1, read on the forward strand.
CCCATTTCCTGTTCGGCTGTTTTGTTAAAATAGGCTTTTACCGGGGAGAATGTCAGGACCGTACCAAGCAGAACCGCTGCTGTGAAGCCCGTTATGCAAACTCGTGTGTTCGTCAGCTTCATCGTGCTCCGCTCCCTCCTCCAAGTCTGATCAGAAAATCGATATTCAAAAAAAGAGAAGGATGGGAATTTCCCATCCCCTCCCGATTATAGCTCTTGGCCTTTACCCTGGCGGCCATCAAATGTCCACTTCAGCTGCAGAGAATCACCCTGGAATTGATTTTGATCTTCGCCATTATCTACAAATTCAAATTGAACGACCATATCATCTGTAGTCCCTGCTTTTAATCCCTTTTTGTTCTCAAAAAGCGGAGTGAACACGTTGCTTGCCACTGCGTTAGGATCCATATCCTTCAATTCTTCAAGCGTCGTAGAATAGATGACATCATTCAGCTTGTCCGCGTTAAATAAGAAGTTTACTTTTATATGACTGCCAAGATCTTCTGTGTTAACAGGCTCGCCTTCTTTATTCACGACTGTATAGTCCGTTGTCAGCAAGACCTTTTTAATGTCCACCGTGCCATCATTTTGAAGCTTAAAGGTGCGTGTCATCCAGTCGCCCGGCGCCATATCTTTCACATTCACCACTTCAGTTGGAACCGCATTTAAATCAAGTGTACCAGCTGCAAATGAACTGGATGCTTCAGCCTTATCATTGAAATACGCATACGTTCCGCCGCCTACAAGCGATAATCCCAATACTGCCGATCCAATTCCAAGCCCTAATTTTGTCTTGATTCCCATTTTACATTCCTCCTGATTTTCTGTGTATGTGATTTCCCTGCTTACAGAGAAGCTCAACCAATTGTGTAAATATTCCGACAAAAATGCGTAGAAAGGAGGAAACCGGTGTCTGAAATAACTGAATATGTATAAGTTCTTAAAATCTTCCTTCTTGCCTATTTCAGTTTAGCAGTCACCGGGAGGATGCAAAAGGTTCTTTATGCCAATAAATCAGCACCTCCAAAGGAAGCATTTTCAGGTGATCATTCTTTTTCCTGAATATTAAAATAGTGGTAAATCAGGCTTTTCGCAGCTGCATGCCATCAGGCTGTTACTTTCAGTCCGGTTCAATGGACACCCGCATGAACTATGCCAAAATAAATAAAAACCTGGATATCCAGGTTCGGATTAGGCATATATGGAGTAAACGGATTCAACAGCGGATTCATTTCGGTTCTTATATGGATCCAGACGCGTCACTTTCGTCTGGGCACTTTCGAACAGAACACGCTGAAAGGTCAAGTCATTCGAACAGACGGGACAGATCCATTCCCCTGAACGGCAGCTGCTGTAAGAGGATTTGGCACAACGCGGACAAACCTTTTTATACATCATCATCTCTCCTAAAAAGTCACTTGTAATACCCAGGCGGAATGCATAAACAGGACCGCTGTATAGAGAAGACAGGCTGTATAGGTTACTCCTTTTAGAACCTTAGTTGTCTTTAAAGGCAACACCATGACCATGCTCAGCAGGATGATGGAAAACATAAGCTTCACACCGATAAATGCAACGGGACTGTATTCGTAAATTCCCCTCATGAGCGGATTGGCTTCCTTGATCAGCCCAAGCTCCAGCCCGGCAAGCGTAATCAGCATATCCAGGGCATTTACAGCAGCAAGATAGATAAAGGCTGTTTTCATTGAGCAGCAGTCCCTTCGGATGCAGGTAGTTACGCTAAGTCCTTTGCTTCATCCGGTTCCTCAAGCCTTGACAGCGCCCTCCAAATCACAATGCCGGAGTAGGCGATCAGCATCAGACCCGGCACAATAAACAGCAGGGCATTCCCTTCTTTAGACTTAGCATATTCAATACCATAGCCGATATACGGGACTGTAAAACCAGTAAACTGTGCGGTAACATTCTCAGCAAGAACCGGTTCGCTGTCAGCGTTCTTATTGTGATCCCCTTTTGTCGTATAAATTACGGCCTCACCGCTTGTCCTTTTCTCTACAACTCTATGCGTCGCAAGATCGGTTTCATTCATCTTAAAGGTAATCACATCGCCTGGCTCAAAACGTTTCATATTCCCGCCCGTCTTTACCGCAATAATGGATCCTGTTTTGATGCCAGGCTCCATTGATCCGGAAAGGACGGTTTTGAGCTGATAGCCGAAGAACTCCGGTGCCCCGCCTGATGCCTTGGACGAAATCACAAGCACAACCATGGCGAGAAGAAGAATAAACAGCAACAGTGACAAGGTCTGGCTGAGCAGTTTCCATACGATTCTCACTTTACCTCTCCTCCCTCGTTTCATCTGCAGGCTCTTCCTGATCCTGTTCAGATGAGACATCATCCTTTCCCTTTACGGGAATTTCCAGCTCAGTCTCAGCTTCCGGCTCAGAAGGATTTGCTTCCGCTGGTTCCTGCTGATCAGGTACTTCTGTCTTTTCATCCACCGTTTTTTCCGTATTCTCTTTTTCAGCTGGAGGAGGCGGACACTTTGCTACGCTTACATCTTTGCTGCGAATGCTGGTTACAGCTTCGTCCTTCCACCCAAATCCTGGCCGCTGATCAATCTCAGCCGTGTAGATTCCGGGCTCATTTGCCGTAAAGGCAATAGCCGATGACTGATTCTCCCTGACAATTCCAAGAGTCCCTTCTTCAGCAACCGCTCCATCGAGGTAAATGCGGTATGAAGTCGTACCAGCCATGGTAAACCCCTGGTTTTCAATTGGGAATTGAAGCTGAAGCGGATGGCAGTTCGTTAAATCTTTCTGCTCTGGAAAATCGGTAAAAGCTAAACGGCTTTCATCCCACCAGGACCCAGCTTGAATCCCAATGTTCTGATCCTGCTGAACGTTGAAATAGGCCTCTGTAGATGAACTGGAGAAGGATAAAAGAAGCAGAAGTGCATAAAACAGTACAGCTGTTTTCAGTACGATCTTATTTTTCATCTATACTGCGCCCCAATCATCTATTGGTAGAGGCATTAAAGGAAGACAGGAACCCTGTCTTCCTTACAGAGCCATTTATTTTTCTTCGTCTTTTCCTTGGAAGGCTTCGAAAGACCAATTTAATTTTAGCTTGTCTCCTTGAAATTGGTTTTGGTCCTCTCCATTATCAATGAATTCAAACTGAACAATCATATCATCCGTTGTTCCAGCCTTAAGACCTTTTCTTTCCATTAAAGGAGTGAAAACATTCTTCCCTAGTACATTTGGATCCATTTCTTTCATCTTGCTCAATGTAGTGCTGTAAACCACATCATTCAATTTATCAGCATTGAAAAGGAAATTAACGCGGATGTATTCACCTAAATCTTCAGTGTTTGCTGCATCTCCCATATTTTCTACTGAATAATCAGAAAGTAACTTGATTTTCTTGATGTTTATTGAGCCTTTATTAACAAGTTTAAAAGCACGATCCATAGTATCTCCAGGTTTGATATTAGGAACGTCAATCACAGTTTCAGGATTAAGCTCCAGATCAAGTGTTCCAGCGGCAAAAGATGATTCAGACACTTCTTTATCACTGAAATATGCATATGTACCCCCGCCGACAAGTGACAGACCCAGTGCTGCTGATGCAAGACCCAAACCAAGTTTCTTTTTAACGCCCATTTTTGTTGCCCCCTATAATAATAGATTTATATTGAACTTTTCTTTAGGCTGCAGCTTGGAAGCTTGTCCAATTCAGCAGCTGTCAAGATAAGAATCAATCCTGCTTGATGATTTCTTTTTTTGAAAATAAGAGCCGGGAAGAAAGATACAAAAGAAAGAGACCGGGAATGAATAGAATAATAGGCCTGATGCTGGATTGGATGGACATAAAGAGATAACCCGCGAATGGGATGGAAAGACCTGAGTACCTCCCGATGATCTGCTCCTTATTGACAGGCTCAGAATCAGCACCGTTATTTGCATCCCCTTTGGTCAGATACGTTTCACGGTCAAGCAGCTTTTCAATGCGGTGAGTGATTAGGATGTTCTCATCCGCCCTGAATGTGATGACATCTCCTGGTTGAAATTTATCTCTCATGGTGGTTCTTTTGATCAAAATCATGGACCCCGCAGAGAATTCCGGTTCCATTGACCCAGATAGAACATTCTTCAGCTGCAAAGGAAGGAATTGGTGAGTGTTGCCGAGAAGAAGTACATAGAACAAAATGGCTGCTCCCCATAATGGCCGAATCAGATATTTTTTCCAGGATCGTTTCATCAGGTACTGCACCACTCGTTCTCAATAAAGGATATCTTACTTGAATTATATATCAGGCAGAATCCATTGAAAAACCTCGAAAAATGCCTATTTTTTCATTTTAAAGAACAGCATCGTTCGTTTTCTCGAATTATCTCCCGTTTCCTAACAATTATGTCATTTTATTAAGAACGTTTTGTTTTATATAATGAACGTAATTCGTTAGCAGCAGACAAAGGAGCCATTCCATGGGAGAAGTCGGGAAAAGAATACGCGAAATAAGAAGGAGCAAGGGATTTTCACTGAGTGAGCTCGCTGAAATGGCGGGTGTTTCTAAATCCTATTTGAGCTACATAGAACGAAACGTTCAGAAAAATCCCAGCTTGCAGTTTTTGACCAAAATATCCGAAACATTGAAGATTGAAGTCAATGAGCTTCTGCAGCCGGAAGAAGCTGTACAGGACCTTGATGAAGAGTGGAAATCACTCATTGAAAAAGCCTTTCAGGACGGTTTGAGCAAAGAAGAATTTGAAACTTTTCAGGATTACATGAAATTTATTAAATGGAAAGAAGCTCAGGAGGGACGGAAAGATGAGTAATCAAAGCAACGGATCGGCAGAAGAATGGATCCATCTATTATTGGAAGCAAAGGCATTAGGCCTCACTCCTGATGAAGTGAGGGAGTTTCTTACTGAAAATAATAGATCGGTTGTTCTCTAAAATCTTATTAATACGATACCGGCCTAAAGTGAAGGAAATGCTAGATATAGTAATTTTACAAATTAAAAAAACCGCAGATTCCTCTGCGGCTCATTTCTTCCTTTTCTTTCTCATCAAAAGCAGCATCGACACAGGCAGCACTCCGAACCAGCGGCTCCAAAACGGAGTCTTGGCGGACTTTTTCAGTTCCTTTTGCTGCTCTCTCTCCTCTTTAGGAGTGTCCATGTATTTTACGACCTGCTGGGTTAAGTATTTTACATAATCATTGGATGACATGTTCGCCCCTCCTGTCCATGCTAACAGTATGGACAGAAATGCTTCAGCCTAGACTGGAGATGATGCAGTCAGCCACTTCTTCAGGCGTTTTGCCGGACGTATCGATTTCGATGGATCCGTCCCGGTAAAAGGGAATTCTGCTTTCGTATAGCTGTCTGATTTCTTCTTTCGTTTTTTCATAAAGAAGCGGCCGGGTGCTGTCCTCTTTCAGCCTTTCGTAAATTTCATCAAAAGGACAGGACAGAAAGAAAACGGTGCCCGCTCTTTTTAAAAGCTCCCGGTTTTCCGCTCTCATCACAATGCCGCCGCCCGTCGTGATGACTGCTGGTTCTGATGGGAGTCTGCCAAGCAGCTGCGTTTCCATTTCTCTGAAGAGCTGCTCTCCATGTGATTGGAAGATTTCCCTGATGGTAAGTCCGTGCTCATTTTCGATCAGATGATCCGTGTCGTATACGGGCAGCTGCAGTTTTCCCCCGAGCGCTGCACCTGCTGTTGTTTTCCCGGCCCCCATAAAGCCTGTAAGAATTATATTCTTCATCGTAATCACTCCGTCTTTATGCTGGTTTCTATCATACTTGAAGGGGCGGCGTGAGTCTACCATTCGTTCCAGTCCGATGCCTGCCGGAGACGCAGATCGTATTCATAGGATGCATGATATATGGTGCCGTTCCCATATGTGAGCTGCAGAGTGACCCGCTTCCTCTCTTCAGTGAGAGGAGCAATCGTCCACGATATGGTACCGAACCGGTCTTTTAGATGGGAGCCTCCATCCGCTCCTGTGCCAGCCATGGCAAGCGAATGCTTTGCCCCCGTATAGAGCAGATGCTGAAGCAGGTAAAAGCGTTTCGTGTCCTCGTAAAACTTTTTTTCAGCCGCAAGCATGTTCGTGAGGTGAATCGATGTCATCAGCAGCAGCAAAATGATCATGACTGTAAAAGGGTAGATAAATCCTTTTTCATTTTTCATAGATCGACCTTACAGTCAGACTGCGTATTTTTCCTGCTTCACTCATAATGTTCATTGCAATCTTTTCCTGATCAACGATGACCTGAAATTGAGCAGTATTTGTAAGGATGATCTCATGCCCTGTCCGGTTCACCTGCCTGCGTACAAGATTCCCGTATTTCTGATAGGTGACTCTTTGTCCTAAGCGGTCTGTGAAGTCCAGCTTGTCCATAGAGACGGATGGGTTTTCCGCAGCCCTTAATTCAATCATCGCCTGCTCGCTGAAAAATTCCCACTCCAGGCTGCTGATATCCCGCGAGCCTTCGACCGATTTAAAAAAGAACAGGAGAAGCGGGAACAGAGAGGAAACGATTAACGTGAAAATTCCGAGAGAAAAAAGCATATTCAAGAAAGAAAAACCCCTGCTATCAGTGAACCTGAAAGCAGAATTCCTTTTCAGCTCCCTGCTTCGTTTCCCAGTGAATGCAAGATTCGCCTGCAAGATGCCGGATTTCATAACGGATCCCCCCTTCCTCTCCTTTTTCCTTTCTATTCAATCCTTCGTCCTGTGTTCTCTCCTGCACCTTTAGCTGAAGCGTTTTAATGAACTGAATCTCCATTCTGGAATTTTCCCTTTCCTGCAGAATGTGTACGATACCGGGCAGCAGCGTTAAAACAGCCATACACCAGATGGAAAAGGCAGCCACTGATTCAAACACAGAAAAGCCTTTACAGTTTTTTAACAACAAACCGCCCCTTCCCCAAATAAAACCGCACAAGGTACGTATCCTGATTGACGGAAACTTTCAATGTCCCGCTTTCTGAAATATTGCCGTTTGCATGAAACGTCGTTCTCATGCTGAGTGTGCCGTGCATAATCTTCATCCCCATGGGAAGCTTGCGATCAAGAAGGGTGCTGTTTTCTAATGAAGAACGGCCGAGCAGGATCTGATAGCCTGTCTGATCTTCATTTAATGATAGGATACAGGGAATCCTTGAAGCGACCGCGTGCTGCTGGGCATACAGCAGATCTTTTTGAAACTGTTCAAAAAACTGTCCGGCAGCCAGTTCGTCCTGAACAGGCCTGAATTGGATCAGGGCTGTAACGGAAAGTACGGTGAAAATACACAGAACAAGGAGAGTCTCGATCAGTGTAAAACCGTGCTCTTTATTCTTAAGAAGAAGGTTCAAACGGCTGCTCAATCAGTATCCAGCGTTACAGCCGTTCCATCCGGACACGTGCTTTTCGTAATATATTTGGCAGATACCAGCTTTTCAATCGTCGGGGCCTCTCCTGTGTTCATCCGGTATGCTTCCGCCTGTGCAGAAATCATATTCTTCAGCCCTTCGCACCCTTTGTCCTGGATGTTTGAGCTGTGAGCTGCGATATTGGGAATGGTAACGAGCAGGAGTATGGTGATGACGAGCAGGACGATGAGCATTTCAATGAGTGTGAATCCTTTTTCATTATTCAACCTGTATTCCTCCTATATTTGATTGATCATCTGATACATCGGGAGAATCATCGAAAGATAAACGAGCAGGACGATGAGTCCGACCGCACTGAATACAGCAGGCTGAAGGACTGCGGCTGCGGCTGACAGCTTCGCTTCCATCCGGGTCAGTGTGAATTGGCTGTAAGTATACAGTTCCCTGTACAGCATGCCGTTTTTTTGCCCGTAAGAGACGATTTCAGAAAGCTGGCCGTCATAATGAGGCTGACGGAAAAGCTGATCAAAGCGTTCCCCGTTTTTCAGCCTGCCGATCATCCTGTCTGCCTCTTCGCTAAAGAACGGGTGCAGGCTTTGTTCTTTAAAAATAAGAAGGGTTTCATAGTAAGAGAGTCCGGCCTTTAAAAGATTGCTCAGCTGAAGGCTGATATAGTAGCTGTTAAAGAGGGTGCATGTTTCTTTTAACAGAGGAATCTTTACCAGAACTGCCATTTGAGTAGAGGGGTTCTTCTTTCTGAAGCGGAAATAATAGTACAGGAAAAGAAGAGCAGCAGCGCACGGGACAGCTGCTGCACAAAAGGACAGAACGCGAAAGCACTGCAGCAGGATTATATTGAATAAAGAGGGCTCCATATTCATGGATTCATAGACGGATAGAAATTGAGGAGCGATCACCACCTGAACGATGTACAGGACTCCGATCATAATGAGGATCAGGATGGCTGGATAACGGAGCATAGAGCTGATCTTCCTGAACTGTTCCTGCTTACGCTGAAGCAGTTCTGAGCTTTCCTTAAGCGAGAAAGCAAGATCGCCATGCCGTTCGGCAAAAAACAAATAGGATACGGCATCCTTATGGAAACCGAGGTGGTGAAGCACTTGAAATAAAGGTTTGCCATTTTTTAGTTCCTCGAGACAAAAGCGGAGGTCATTCTGCCTGGAACGGCTCTCCTGAAAAGAGAGGAAGCGGATCGCCTCATCCAGTGAATAGCCTTTTTCAATCAGTCCGTTCAGCCTTGAGATAAATTGAAATTGCTGCTTGCCCCCCCATTTATTCTTCATTCAGAAATACCCAGCGGTGATAGGCTGACTGCGGGAGGTACCCAAGTGCTATCCCCTTTTTAATGACATCCTTCAAGGCCGGGTACACAACTGCCTCTTCAGCACCCCTCGCCTCTTCAAATGCTCTGGACAGATTTTTCCCATAAAGAAGTTCAAATACGGCCGCTTTTCTCTCTTTTCTTGTTTTTTTACAGTATGGAGAGCATTTTCCTGTACAGAACGGGCATTTTAGTTCGACAAGTCTCTGGGCGGAAACCGCAATCAGCGTCTGCTCCATCTCAGCCTGTGGAACGCCGAATTCGAGCAGTCTGTAAAGGGCTCCCTTTGCGTTTCTCGTGTGCATCGTGCTAAGGACAAGATGGCCGGTCAGTGAAGCCCGTATCGCAATTTTGGCCGTTTCTGCGTCGCGGATTTCCCCGACCATAATAATATCCGGATCATGCCTCAAAATGGCCCGCAGTCCGGCCGCGTAGGTGATTCCTGCCTTTTCATTCACCTGTACCTGCATCATTTCCTGATTCTTCGTTTCCACCGGATCCTCAAGTGTGATAATGCTCCGGTTGAAGTGCTTTTTCGCATAATCGAGCAGCGCGTATAACGTCGTTGTTTTACCCGATCCCGTCGGTCCTGTAAAAATCATAAGGCCGTGTGAGTGATAAAAAAAGGAAAGCAGTTTTTTGGTCGCAGATGGGAATAAGGAGATGCGGGAGGCTTGCGGCAGTTTCTCGAAGGAGAGAATACGGATGACGAGGCTTTCTTCAAAAATGGTTGGCAATGTGGAGAGACGGATTGGGATTTGTTTATCTTCTATTGAAACTGTGACTGCCCCGCTTTGGGGTTTTCTGCGTTCTCCGATGTCCATGGAAGCTTCAAACTTCAAGTACGAGATCAGCCGGTGAGACTCTTCCTTCGTCAGTCTCTGCTGCTGCAGCAGCTCATCATCAATTCTGTACAGCACCTCTGTATGTGCTTCCTTCGGGACAATGTGGACATCGGATGCATGAAGCTCTATTGCCCGGCTGACCAATTCTGTGCAAAGGACAATTATATCGCGCAGGTGTTCCGCCTCCTTTCATGTATCTGAGAAAAGTATAGTCATTTATTTGCGATCCGTCACTTTGTGATACAGCGGTTTTGAAACCGGGAAAATCCTTTTTTAACAGTCTTTTGCATAAAAAAAACCGTTTTCGCTCAGAAACGGTTTAAAATAGACTATTTCATTCTGTAACAAAATAAATATATGTTTTCTTTTTACGTTTTAAAAGGGCCGTTTTTTCATAATAGATCCGGTAGCCTCTGCTCAGCAGATCATATCCTGCATAATGTAATTTGCTTTCTTTTGCAAATGCCTTTGTGGCATCGATAATACTGGAGGTATTTGTAACGTATACAGGTTCTTCATAATTCACTGGAATGGTTCGTGTATTGATTCCTTCCAGAAAAAACTTATACATCGCCATCGAATCTCCCCCTTTAGTTTAATCGCACAGATATTTCTTTATAAAGAACATACCACGCTTTTCTTAAAACTAAACCAAATTTTTCTAAAAAAAGTGATCCATTCCCTTAAATCTTTCGTTTTCCTTTATACAAAAAAATCACCCTGACCGGGTGATCCTTCTTCAAGAGACGGACATATGAAGGTGGTTATTTTTTGCGAGCTTGCTCAGCGCCTGCGGATTGTAGCCGACGACCAGCTTCTTTCCGTCTGTCAGGATCGGCCTGCGGAGCAGCTTCGGTTCATCTGACAGCAGCTTCAGTAGAGAAGACAAGGTCATTTCTTCTACATCTAAATTTAATTCTTTAAAGGTCTGGCTTCTGGTGGCTAAAATTTCGTCAATGCCCTCTGTTGTAAGCTGAAGAATTTTTTTCAATTCTTCTTCATTGGGAGTTTCACGGAATAAGTGCCTTTCTTCGAAGTCAACTTCATTTGCTTTCAGCCAGTGCTTTGTCTTCCTGCAGGATGTACAGCTTGGATAAGTGAAAAAAGTTAGGTCGCTCATTTTACGTTCCTCCTCAAGTGTTTTCAAAGGCCTATATATAAACTTACCGGGGCTTTTATATCTGTATTTGTATTGTACATTACTTGTACAGGATTTGTACACTAATATGCATCAGGAATTTTCAGTGTAAAAAAAGCCGCAGCAGCTAAAAATCCTGCACAAAATGTAAACGCTTATTTACATAGAAAGGAAACGTCCTTTATAATAAAAGTGGATGGACCAGAGGGGTAAGGGAGGAATCGCATATGGACCGGATGTTTCGTGTGCTCGGCTTTTGGACAGGAATTTTTGCTGTCATGTTTTACTTGGGGGATATGAAGGAAATGTCACTGCTGTTTTTTGCCCAGACGGTATTTTTTGTCTTTTTGTCTTATCTTAAATTATCTGAACGGATGTATATTTATATTTTCGGAGCTTATTTAACCGTCTTTTTCGTCGGATTTACGTATTGGACGACATTTATGATGGTTCCGGGCCAGGGCGGCCACTAACGCTTTCCATACAAAAAAGAGGCTGAACTTCAGCCTCTTTTTTTATGGATCAAAAAATGGAATGAACTGCTGATCCCATCATGTACAAGAAGGGAGCGGACCGCCCGGTTCCTCCGGGCAGCCTTTGAGAATGGATCAGGGCTGGAGTCATCCTGCAGGAGAGTGGGCAACCCATTTTCCCAGAAAAACGGTGTCTGCTTCCCTATAAATCGTTCCACCCATCCGTATTCAGCCGCTGCCTTCCGATACGCCTCGAGCGGAATATCGTACGTGAGGTCCATTTCAAACGGATATGCGAGCGGATCGGCTATGAGCTGATGCTGTCTGAAGCCCCTGATCGTCCCGCTTCTCCGTTCCTGAAGCTGTTCCGGAAACAGCCCGTAATCGGCCGTAACAACGGTTGCTTCCCCGAGCTTATCGTTCAGCTCACTAAGCGTTTGCAGCATCCCGTCCGGTATTTCAGCAGTGCAGCCTTCCTGTACAGCATTTCCTGCCCATGTATAATACTTCTCTGCTTCCCCGCATTTTTTATAAATAAATTCAAGACTGCCATCCTTCTCTCCAACCCAAGCCTCATACAGACTGCCGTCTACTCTTTTTATGAGCCGGACCGGCATGGCATCAAACCACTCATTCGAGAAAAACACTCCCGGGAAACCGTCTGGAAGCTCAGATAGATCTGACAGGAGGGTAACCCCCAAAGGCCGCAGCTTTTCTTGGTGAAAGGGGCTTTTTTCGATGCAATAGACTTTTCCAGAATGGAAAGTTTGCGGCGAACGAGCTTCCCACTCCTTTAAAAAGGCAGCGAGGAAGGCACCTGTCCCGCCGCCGGCTTCGCAGAATAGAGGCTCGGTCTGACGCGATTCGCAAAGGTCAGCAAACCACCTGCCCATGAGAGTCCCGTATACATCAGAGATGGAACTGGCTGTATAAAAATCTCCGTTCCTCCCGATTTTCGGCTTATCCGACATGTAATAGCCGTGCTCCGGATGGTACAGGCTAAGCTCCATATACGCTGAAAACGGTATGCTTCCTCCGTTTCTTCTCAATTCCTGCACAATGAAGTGCTTCATCCTTTAAAAACCGTTCAGGAACGGATTATGGTCCATTTCGTCCTGAATGGTTGTTTCCGGGCCATGACCGGATAGTACCAGCGTGTCCTCAGGAAGTTCCAGCAGATGATCATGGATGCTTTTCAGCAGCAGCTGATGATCTCCGCCCGGGAGATCGGTCCGTCCAATTCCTTCCTTAAACAGGACATCCCCGCTGAATACCGCTCTCGTCTCCTCATGATAAAAGGAGACGCTTCCGGGAGAATGCCCCGGAGTATGGGATACGCGAAGCGTGAACGGTCCGATTGTCAGCGGCTTGCCGGTCTCGATGTATTCATCAGCCGGCCCCGCATGGATCGGTCCGGCCTGGAAGTAGTGAGAGCCGTTCAGTTCAGGGGAAGCCAGCCAGTCTTTTTCTTTTTTATGTACATATACAGGGATGTTCCATCGTTCCCTTACTTCATCAACCGCCCCGATATGGTCAAAATGAGCATGTGTAAGCAGGACTGCAAGCGGCTTTAGTCCCCGTGATTGGATCAGCGCGTTCAGCTTTGCCCCTTCACTGCCCGGATCAAATACAATACATTCCTTCTCTTTGCTGCTCAATACATAGCAATTTGTCTGCAGCGGTCCCAGTGGAATTCTCTCCCATTTCATCGTAACACCTCTTTAGAATAAATACTGTTTTCCTTATTATTAAGCAAAATGGCGGAAGTTTCAATCAGCATGGCTCAATCACAGAATTTTCACTCGACATCGCTTTTGAAAACGTTTAAAATTATGGAGAGATCTTGTTTCATTTTTTTCCAGGAGAGATGGCAAGGGGGATGAACGATGGGATTAGTCATTATTTTTTCTTTGATTTCGATTTTAGCCGTGTATGGCTTACTGCGTGCATTTAAAGAAAAGAGCCTGCTTGGAATCGCTTTTTGTGTGGCAACGATTGGTGTATTTGGATGGTTTACCGTTATGACAATCTGGCATCATGGCTATCCGACGCACCACGTATAAAACAGCTGGCCCATAGAGGCCAGCTGCTTTTTTTATGTATCCAAATGTCTTCTGACACTTTCCAGTTTGCCTTGAAGAGTGGTTTTTTTATCACGGCGGTCATCAATCCTGATATTTGTCGCTACTCTGGATATTCCCTCTTGAAACGGAGCTTCGTGTATCGCCTGAATGACTTCAAACAAATCTTGAAGCTCTCCTTCGATCAGTGTGTTCATCGGTGTCAGCTGATACTCGATTTTCCCTCCGGATCTGTATTCCTCCAGTATCCTTTGAATTCCCGCCACATGGGCACTGACGCTTGGACTTGATGTGCCGATTGGTATAATGGTTACATCCGCTATCGCCATGGTGATCTTCCCTTCTTTTTCTCCCAGTATATCATATCAGAAGACGATCAGGCTTTTGAGACTGCCGGATTGAAGATCGATGATGGTTTCCTGCTGATATCCATATAACACCAGGGAGCCGTCCGGCGAAAACTGAAGAGGGGCATTCTGCACGTCTTCCAATACAGTTCTTTTCTGCCCATCAGTTAACGAATACGAAACGAGATTGCGTGTATCCCTGTATTCGTAGGTCAAGAACGTCTGTCCTGCAGCCTCGGCATAAGGGATTTCAGGGACCCCTTCTTGGTCAGCCAGAGCTGCAGGATAAACAGATTCTTTGCCGTTCAGGGATGCTGAATAGTAATCGCTGCCGTCTTTGGACTTAAGTGTAACAAGGGCGCTCTCTCCAGGAAAGAGCGCGATAACCTGTTCATCTGCAAGCTTTGTTTTTTTAGTACGGATATCATATTCGTAAAGAAGGCTTCCGTCAGGCTGTTGAACCTCTGCGGTATAAAGAAGAGTGTGCTCTCCATTCCATTCTGCAAACGGTGAATCGATCGGTCCGGTCATTTCCCCTCCGCTGAGCGGATAGAACACGGAAGGATGAAATGACCAGTCCTCTTTAAAAGCTGTAACAAATAAACGGTCCGGGTTTTGCCGGTTCCAGGCGAAGGAAAGATCATGTGAGGTGAATTCGTGCTCAAACCTCACTTCACCGCTCACTTCCATCATTAACAGGTCAATGTGGCGGGAAGAAGTACTGCCCTGTAATAGCAGGTATTTCCCGTCAGCTGATGTTTCAAAATGGGTGACAGCCATGTTTACCTTTGCAAGCTCCTTTTTCTCCCCTGTGTAAATGCCGTAGGAGCTGATAACCGTATCTCCGCCGCTGTATTCGGCTAATGCCACTGTATCACCGCTCAGCCACCCTCCTGTCATCTGAAAGGTGGTTTCATCAGCCTTATACGGGATGATCCGTCGCTCCTCAGATTTGGTCTCCTTATCTTTTTCGCCGGCTGGTGCGCTCCCGTCTAAAGGTTTTGGTCCGGAAGGAGAGATACAGCCTGCAGCTGTAGAAATCAGCAGCATGAACAGTGCTGCTGCCAGTAAACGTTTGCTGCCCATTATACCCTTCACCCTTCTTCATTTTTTTCTTTCCACTCACATATAAAGGGCGGCCTGGAAAATTCCTTCTCCTTTTTTCCTGATGCTTTCATATTGATCGAGCGGAAGCGGGTTTTCTCCTATTCCGAGTTCAATTGTAAACCCGGCTTTTTTTTGTGTGTACATGAACCAGTCCCGGTAGCCGGCGTGACTGTCTATGTTGCGAAATTCGGCATAGCCGCTCAGAATGCAGAATTCTTTCACGATCAGTCCGGACTCTTCCGGTTCATTGTTTAAATACCCCCAATAGATTTCTTCTCCCTGGGTATGAAAACATAGGAGACGGTCAAATTGTTTCCGTTCTGCCAGGTCAGCCATTGCAATGGATTCAGGCTCAGATAGCGGGTAGTCACCTGGATAGTCCCTTGGCGCCGGGCATTTCGGAATCTTTCTTTCCTTTTCAATTTCCCAAAGAGCGGGAAACTGATTGTTTAGATCTACACCCAGCAGATTCGCTTTCCATTGAGTAAAATTTAAGGAATCGTGATTGATTTGGAGAATTTTGCTGTGATAGCTGCTGTCATCCGGAAGTCCGTTCAATACGAGGTCTACCCCATCCGGATTGACCATAGGGACGATCGAAAGGGAATTTTCCGTAAAAAGCTTTAGGGGAGAGTGGCCGAAGCGTTCGTTTCCGTGTATGAGATCTGCTGCAAATTGTTCAAGCCAATCCATCAGAAGAGCAGAAGTAATCCACTCATTAGCGTGGAAACTGGCATTCATATGAACTTTTCTTTTTCCGATTCCTGTTGTCAGTTCTATTATAGGCTGATCCATGACGGTTTTTCCAATTATATGCGCATGAATAAATGGGTACTTTTGAATGATTTTTTCTACATCGCGGTAAAATGCCTGTGAGTGATACCGGATTTGACGGGAGTCAATTGTTTCATTTACTTTGCACGCCTCATACTTGGCCCCTTTCCCTTCAATCGTCGGCATGCAAGGGGACTCCGCTGAAGATGCCCCCTCCCTCCACTCATAACCAGGTATTTGGACTTCGGTTCCTTTTTGGTATGGTGCACACAAAGCTGGATTGGACTGCTCAACCAATGCCGCTGGTATGCTGAAATGAGACCCGAGCTCTATTGCCGTCATGGTTTTTGTTAGCATAACTTTCATGTTTCTCCTCCTCTCTGACCACTATTTTATGAATGGTACCCAGATGAAAGAAGGTTTTTCTTCTCTGCAGAAAAAAAGCTCCGGCATGCTGGCCGGAGCTTACTAAGGAATTATTTATTTTCCTGTTTCTCATTCTGATCTTCTTTGTTGTAGAACCTCAGTAAGTCACTGTAAATGATTTTATCTGAGTAATCGAGCTCTTTTTTCGCTTTCGCTATATACGGCTCGCACGCTGTTTTATCTTCGATAGGCTGGCCGGTGCTCTTATCGTAACAAACGTTGCCGGTGTACACATACTTGTCAGTGACAAAGCTTCCATCACGCATAACGGTGAATGGCAGACGGTCTTTAGAGAACAAGTCGTTTCCGAATTCAACCTTGTCTTTTGAGTCTACACCGAGCAGGTTCATAACAGTCGGGCGAATATCGATCTGTCCGCCGACCGTATCGATCTCTTTCGGATTCTTGTCGGTCACACCCGGAATATGAACGATAAACGGTACGCGCTGGAGCTGCTGTGATTCAAATGGCGTCACTTCTTTACCAAGATATTTGGCCATTGCTTCATTATGGTTTTCAGAGATTCCGTAGTGGTCGCCATAGAAGACGATGATGGAATTCTCATACAGTCCTTCTTTTTTCAGGCTTTCAATAAATTGCTTAACTGCGTCATCCTGATACTTTACGGTCGTAAAGTAATTGTTGAGCGTTTTGCTGTTGGAATCAAACTTATCTATCGTCTGGTCGTCTTCACTCAGCTCAAACGGGAAATGATTAGTGAGTGTAATGGATTTGGAATAGAAGGGCTGTGGCAGCTCTTTCATCAGACTTGCCGTCTGTTCAAAGAATTCCTTGTCCTTCAATCCCCATCCAACTGAAGTCTCAGGTGTTACTTTATAGCTGTCTACATCATAGAAATGGTCATAGCCGAATGCATTGTAAACGAGATCACGGTTCCAGAATGATTTATTGTTCGCGTGGAAGACCGCTGATGTATAGCCTTTTTCCTTCAGGATTTCAGGTGTTGCATTAAACTTGTTGTCAGGATTCGTAAAGAATACGGCTCCGCGTCCGAGAGGATACAGGGAATTGTCTGTTAAGAACTCGGCATCGGATGTCTTTCCTTGTCCTGTCTGGTGGTATACATTGGTGAAGTTGTAGCTTTTATCAGCCAAATCATTCAGATAAGGAGAGATTTCCTGGCCGTTCAGCTCTGCCCCGTTCAGGACAAAATTCTGGGTCGACTCCAGAGAAACCATGATGACATTTCTGCCTTCAGCTATTCCCTTCATCTCCTGGTTCGGTTCTTTCTTATTGGCTTTTACGTAATTTTCGATTTCTGTAAGGTTTGTACTGTCCGCCATCGCACGCTGTGCAGATGTTTTGGACTGAATGACTCCATCATAGACATGGAAGTTGTACACACTGATGTTTTTGACGAGCATTTCCCGGTCAAAAGAACGAGTCAAAAGCTGCGGACGTTCTGTTTCAGCGAGCCCAAGGTTAAAGAAGAAAACAGCTGCGACTAACAGATAGTAAGCTGAGCGTTCTTTCCTTGTAGCACGGATGTCCGTGCGGAATGCCGGCTTGCGGAGAAGCCAGAACAGGATGACCAGATCCACGAACAGCAGCACGTCAACCGGCTGAAACAGGGACGAGACACTGCTCCCCAGGTCCCCCATGTTGCTTGACTGGAATAAAACCGGTATCGTCAGGAAATCGTTAAAGAAACGGTAAAATACCATGTTGGCAAGAAGGACTCCTGTCAGCACGATACTTGTAATGAAAACAAACCGGTTCCGGTTTTTCTCTTTCATAAACAATCCGATTCCATAAATAAAGAGCAGGAAGCTTAGCGGATTAATGAACAGGATAAACTCCTGTTTCCAGTTTTCAATTTTAATGTCAAAGCTAGTTTTATAGACAATGTACGTTTTGAGCCACATCAGCAATGTAGCTATGAGTAAAAAAGAAATTTTTGATATTGAGTTTTTACGCATTCCTTTACCTCCTCGTTCGGCAGAACAGCGCATTACTATATGTTTTTCCCATTTTGTGTAAGCAATTTTATTGTAAGCTAAATCATATCTTAATACTTCGTTTACAAAAAATCAATCCTTTTAATACTTGCATTACATTACAATGATAGAATTATATTTTGACTGTAATCCTTACCCCTTATGCCGCAAGGACAAACCAGAGGATTATTACAGGCTGTTAAAAATTTTTTTATTCCATTACAGAATGTGCCGCTGTCTGCCTGTGGATGAAGCGGAACTTTTGTAAACGCTTTATCCATTTTGAGGTGCCACTGGCTCCTATATCCTCTCCTGAACAGCAAAAAAGGAGCCTTGTTTAAGGCTCCTTTTAAGTATGCACAGGTAAACTCGCTCTCATTAATAATCCGTAAGCAGCGTTTTTGCTAACCATGCTCCGCCAATAACTCCGGCGTCGTTCCCCAAAGTGGCGATTTCGATACCTGCAGCTTCGGCTACTCTCGGGAAAGCATACTTTCTGAAATATTTCTCCACATTGACACGCAAGTATTCTCCTGCTTTTGAAACACCGCCGCCAATGACGATTTTTTCCGGATTTAAGCCGTTTGCAACACTGGAAAGAGCAAGACCAAGATGCATGGTCACGAACTCCACCACTTCCTGGGAGATGGCATCGCCTTTTGATGCGGATTCGAATACGTCTTTTGAAGTGATGAAGCCGGAATCAGCCAATATATTCCGAAGGATGCTTTCATCCTTTGAAGCATTCAATTTTTCCATTGCGATGCGCACGATGCCCGTAGCTGACGCAATCGTCTCAATACAGCCCCTTTTGCCGCAGTTGCATGGTGCTCCGCCTTCCGGGATCGAGGTGATATGGCCAATCTCCCCTCCGGCACCGTTAACGCCGTGGATCACTTCACCGTTGGAGATCAGGCCGCCGCCTACTCCGGTTCCGAGTGTGACCAGGATGACATCCTTCGCTCCGTCTCCGGCGCCTTTCCACATTTCTCCGATCGCAGCGATATTGGCATCATTATCAATGACCGCCGGAAGTCCGGTTTCCACTTCAAGATGATCTTTAAGCGGATAGTTTACCCAGCCAAGATTAACCGTTTGGTAAACGAGACCGGAAGCAAGATCAACCGGTCCTGGCGCCCCCATCCCGATTCCTGCAAGCTTAGGCTTAGTTTCCCCGAGCTCTGCAAGCTTCGCATCGATTGCTTTTGCAATGTCGAGGGTGATATTTTTCCCCGTTTTATCTGTTGGTATTTCCCAATTGGCAATGATTTCTCCATAAAGGGAGACGAACGCCATTTTAATTGTTGTACCGCCTAGATCTACGCCAACCAGCCATTTTTCACTCATCTGATTCAGTCCTTTATTCTATGTAGTAGATAAGGAAACCGCTTGCACTTTCCCTTACAGTGTTATCCCTTTTCCTTCTCCAGCTGCATCTCCTGTCTCAAGATCAGGATGGCGAGCTGAAATTCCCTCGCTTCGATCAGCTTCATCTCATATAGCTGACGGACCTCTTCTTCCATGAGTTCCAGATCTGACACCCGGTCTCCTATATATATAATTGTCCCGTACTTCTTTAAAAGCTGACGGACTTCGTAAACCGTTTTCAAACCTTCACCTCATTAATCATGAAACTGCATTCATATATAAGGTATCTGAGAATGTTGCCCCAGTCAAGAAAAAAACAGCCGCTCCTATCAGCAGCTGTTTCCCCTTACTGCCACCTTGTGAAGCCGATTGCTGCCAGCAGAACAGCAAGTCCGATTCCTCCGGCGGCAGCGGCAGCCTGCCACCCTGATTTTGGCCGGGATGGCAGCTGGACGGCAAATGCGGCGGCGGCCCCGCCGATCAGCCCTCCAATATGACCTGCATTATCGATATTCGGAATGGCAAAACCAAGAGCGAGATTGATTCCTATAACGACCAGAATGTTCGGGCCGATCGTTCTGAGGAACAGTTCACGCTGAACAGCCCCAAGGTAGAGAAGAGCGCCGAAACAGCCAAATATGGCTCCAGAAGCGCCTGCAGAAATGGCCGGGCTGAAGGCGAAGCTTGCGAGCGTCCCCATGGCGCCTGCGAAAAAGTAAATCAGGAGAAAGCGGAAAGAGCCGAACATCTTCTCGACTGCTTCTCCGATGAAGTACAGTGCAACAGAATTCATCGCCAGGTGGAGAAATCCGATATGAAGGAACATCGGGGTGATCAGCCTCCACCATTCCCCTTCGATAATAGAGGGATTGTATTTTGCCCCGAAATTAAGAAGGGTCACATTGTTCTGGCTCCCGCCCGCAAGCTCCATCATCAAAAAGACAACAATTTGAACAGTCAGGAAAATTTTAGTTAATTTTGGTTTTCCGTACTCAAATAGTTTCTTTTCCTCGTTCATTTTTGTTTTTTCTTTCTCCATGATTTCTGCCTGATAAGCCTGGAGTTCGTGATAATCCCTGATGGGAGGTGCAGCGCGGTCTAGCCGGACAGACAGCATGTCCTCAGCTGCCTGAAGCTTTTCGGACCGGTTGCCG
The DNA here is from genome assembly GCF_009711125.1 of Metabacillus mangrovi. GTDB lineage: Bacteria > Bacillota > Bacilli > Bacillales > Bacillaceae > Metabacillus_B > Metabacillus_B mangrovi. Next base: position 609,464 of record NZ_WMIB01000001.1, read on the forward strand.
CCGTGTATCAGTTCATTTTTCAGTACCGTTTTCCCGAATGAATAAGGTTCGGAAAAGATATGCTCCCATTCATCCACCGGCGCTTCTGTACTAAAGTACAGATTCAGTACGCTAAGTGATTTTCTTTCATTATTCCGCCTGATTTCTTCAAAAACAGCGGCTGTCCGTTCAATATCCTGGCCCAGCCTGTTTCCCCAGTCAGCATCCGTTCTGACAAGGCGCACAAGCGGGAAGCTTGCTCTTCCTGCACTCTCAAGCCAAATTTCCTGCTGATCATCTGACATGGTAATCACGCGAAACTTCTGATCAATCAGCTGACCGACTGTATTCCAGAAAAACAGATCCTGTTCTAAACCCATAGCAACCTCTCCAGCCTCTATTCGATATGGCTATTATAGCAAGACCGGAAGGCAAAGAAAAAGCAATGATGCTTGATTTCCCGGAATCCTGACTGGAGCATGGAATGCAGAAGCTCATTCTCTCTGAAACCCTCACCCCTGATCCGGCCTGACCAGCTTCGCCAAACGAAAAAAAGATCCCGGCTGCAGGACCGCGGATCTCTTTTGAATGCCTGTACACTATTCCCTTGATCTGCTTTTTTTCAGAAAAAAGCCTTATGAAGAAATTTGTTCCTGATGAAAGGAACTTTTAATGAGAGCCGGATAAAATAAGATCGAATGGCAGGGCTCCCCAGAATCAGATTCAGCAAACGGTATCTAAATTGATAGAGCAGATACCCGACAAACAGCGCAAGCAGGTAACCGATCAGACGGTTCATTTTCATCCCTCCTGCTCATACTGTTTGCCATTGCCGGGATTTCTATGCCTTGCAGGAAAAATAAGTGCTCTTAAAATAAAATAAACAAGGCAGCTGACAGAGCAGCGGCGATTCCGATTGAAAGGGCATTGACCAGGTCATTATTAAAAAACGAATAACCTTGGACGACGCTTCCTTTCACACCGCAATGGGTTTTCTTCTCGGTTATGCTGCCGCAGACCGGACATTTGTATTTCACCTGCAGAGAGCCTCCGAGAATGGTATCTGCGAGATTTCCCCCAAAGCCGATCAGGCCGATGAGAATTCCCCACAACGGGTCGAGACGGAAAAGCGGGACGGATAAACAGGCGATAAACGCCGCTCCGGCAGCTGCTGCCGCCGTCCCTTGCAGAGATACAGCCCCGGAAGTGCCTCTTGCCGCTTTTTTCATGGTCAAAAGCATCCGTGGAGAACGCTTGCTGAGGGTCCCGATTTCAGACGCCCAGGTGTCTGAATTGGCCGCAGCAATCGATGTGCAAAAAACAGCGGTCCATATATCAGAGCCGGTCAGCCAGAAAAGCAAGCCGGCAACAGAAGAGATTCCCCCGTTCGCCAGCACTTGCACGGAGTCCCTGCGGTCTCCTTTTTCAAGCATTTCATCCAGCACTTTTTTACGGTTCCGTTTGTATTTGCTGAGTAGACTCGAGCTTGCAAAAAAAGCACCAAGCAAAAACAAACCTTTAAAGCCATACCCCATATAGATTAGAATTCCAGTGAAACAGGCTGCTGCTGCACCGCTTAACGTCAGCGATTTAATTCTCCAGCCTGCAATGGCAACCAGGCCGATCAGCAGAAGTCCCAAAAGATGAATCGGATTACTCACGGCACTGAAGCACCTCATTTTCCGTTATAATTCGCCGGACAGGGACATCATATCGTTCAGCCGGGATCAGCGGAAGGATCTGAAAGGAAAATGCCAGCGAGACGGTTTCTCCTTTAAAATCAGATAAATAGCGATCGTAATAGCCTCCGCCATAGCCGATCCGGTATCCTCGCGGATCAAAGCAGATGCCCGGTACGGCCATTACATCGATTGATGATTTCCCTGCCGGCAGTGTCTCACTGATGACCGGTTCTTTCAGACCGCTGTAGACGGTCTCAAGCTGTCCATAGGATGTCAGAAGGCGGAATTCCATGCTCCGGTCTGCCGGATAACATTTCGGAACCGCAACGCCTTTTCCCTGCCTCCACGCTTCTTCAATCAGTCTCTTCGTATCTGCTTCCCTATTTTGCGAGATGGTCAAACCAATCGTACGTGAATTTTTCCAACTATCCGACTGCAAAAACAACTCCTGTATTTCAGCTGTTTCCTTACGAAACTCTGCTTCACTCATTTGCTGAAGCCTGATTTTCATCCTCGCGCGCAATGCTGCTTTATTCATTCTCTTCACCGCTTTTACTTGTACTGCTTCTATTATATATGTAATGTTTACAGTATTCACAGCTAAAAAACATGAAAAAAACAGCAGGAAATGAATTCCCTGCTGCTTACTTTGTTTCGCGGTGCACTGTCATTTTTTTATCTCTGGAGCAATATTTTTTAAGCTCCATACGGTCCGGGTTGTTACGTTTATTCTTTTTAGAGATATAGTTACGCTCACCACAGTCAGTGCAAGCAAGTGTAATATTCACACGCATGTTTATCCCTCCAAACTGTTCAATCATTAAATGTAATCAGACTTTAACATCATACCACTGATATTCTGAAAAAGCCACTCTATTTTTCACTTTTAAAGGTGTTTATTTTATTTGAGTAAACCGTATTCATTTTCTCTGCTACTTCAGGCTGACGGTCTACGGTGATCACGGTAAGCATGGCATCCTCCCGGCTTGCTGCAATCCGTGTCCAGCTGCTTTCCCCGTGCCTGATGTTGACCCCTTCTGCCAGATGGACATTCTCATACTCCTCTTCTAAAATGATCTGTCCGAGCAGCCTTCCTTCAAACCCAGCTTTGCAGGAAATAAATTTGCAGACGGCTTTCGAGTAAAGGTTCAGCTGTTCTGCTGTGTGAGGACATGTCTTCATTTTTTGGAGAAGGGCGTACAAGAGCTGGATCGGTGTATCAGTTCCGGCGTCCACCTGCATGACCTCACGTAAGACTGTACCGGTGAGGGGCAGCATCCCCTGGCTGCCGGCAAGCTCCAGCGTCTGTTCTTTTTCATTCAGCCGGAATGTAAAATCCTGGTCCGTTATGAACTGCTGAGCAGGGGTATGAACAAAAGTGCGAAATCCTGATTTTTCCAGAATTATTTTATGAAACCGGCTCGCAAGCTCATCAAGCTCAATCCCTATATTCAGTCCATTCGCATGGCAGCCGGAAAGCACTGCCGCTAATTCCTTCTCCAGACCGGTAATTTTTGTTTTCGTCCCTGCCGAAGAGGACACAGCCATCGTCGCCTGCTGAAAATGCGTTTCGATTGATCTCTCTATTTCAGAAGAAATGATTTGTCCTGATGCATCGAAGAGGTGAAGGAAGACGGTCTCATTGTCCTGCAGAAAGTATAAGCCCATTTTGTTCAGATTGCAGCAGCCATTGCGGAGGCCAGAAGGAGAGACAGGCGTCTTCTCGATCATGACCGGGCAACCGAACGATCTTAAGCTTTCTGTGAAAATGGCTGCTAACAGACTGGATTGGGTATTTCCATCCGTTCCGCAGAGGATGCCCGTTTTCCCGCAGGCTGCCGCAAACGCCTGCGCGGCCTTAGCAGACTGAACGCTTCCTCCATATGCAGGAGAAAGCTCGATTCTTCCCCTTTTCATAAAGAGGGCTTCTTCTGCAAAATAGCGCCCGCAGAACGAGTCTTCCACTTGAACCGCTTTTCCGATCACTTGACCGGGCCATATCTTAACCTGGTTCTGCACGATATTCTCTCCTTCCAGAATGACGTTTTCACCAAGAACAGATCCCATTTTCAGCTCACTGTACGGATAGATATCACATCTGCTGGCAATGACCGCCCCTTCTATTACGGCACCTGACCGGATTTGCTGGAGGTCCCATAAAATAGAATGGCGGATGACAGCATCCGATTCGATATGAGACCCTGCCCCAATGATGGCATAAGGGCCAATCCTGCTCCCTTTTTCAACCACTGTTCCACTCCCGATCAGGAGCGGGCCTTCGAGTATGGCTCCCTGCTCGATGAAGCAGCCTTCTTCGATACAGACCGGTTTCTCTCCGGTGCCATTCAGAGCCCAGTCAGGTGAAATCAGTTTCACCCCATCCAGCATATCGAACTGGGCAGAACGGTATTCTCCGTGTGACCCGATGTCTGACCAGTAGCCGGCAGCTTGATGCATGTTCACTCCTCTCTTCAGGAGCTTAGGCAGCACGTCCCTGCTGATATCCTGGGGTTCCCGGCTGTCTATGTATTCAAGAATTTCAGGCTCAAACACATATAGTCCTGAATTAATGGATTCGCTGTACACCTCTGTCTTATGAGGCTTCTCCAGGAACTCCATGACTTTACCGGAACCATCTGCGATCAGGGTGCCGTATTCACCGGTCTGGCTCTTGCTTGCTGCAAAAATGGTCGCCATGCATCCGGACTTTTTATGAGCGGCCGTTCCTTCCGCGAGGTCAAAACTGCTTACCGTATCTCCGCTTATTACTAAAAAGGTGTCCTGAAGCAGCGGCTCTGCCGCCTTCAGGCATCCGGCCGTGCCAAGCGGCTCCTTTTCCCGGACATACGAAATCCGTACGCCATACGCGGAGCCGTCTCCAAAATGCCGTTCAATGATGCTGCTCTTCCAGCATAGCGCCAGAATCAGTTCGGTCATGCCATGTCTTTTAAGATGCTCAATGGTGTATTCCAGAACTGGCTTATTAAGCAGCGGAACCATCGGCTTCGGTCTTATCGACGTGAGCGGCTGCAGCCGCGAACCAAAACCGCCGGCCAGAATGACTGCCTTCATATAAAAAACCCCTGCCTTTCACCAAGAGTGCAGTAATCGTTTATATAAATCGGATGTCTTTTGTGCGACCCCCATCCAGCTGAATGCCTCAGAAGCTGCCCGGGCCCCCGTTCCAAGTGCTGCTGCCTTTTTCTGATCATAAGCAAGAGTCAGGATTGCCGAAGCAAGCTGCTCCACTTCCCCTCTTTTATAAATAAGCCCTGTCTTCCCGTCTTCAGCAGCCTCAGGGAGCCCTCCGGCGTCTGAAACGACCATCGGCTTACCTGCTGCCATGAATTCCAGTGCCGCTATCCCGAATGGCTCATATGTGCTTGGCACACAGGTTATCGCTGCATGATGTATATATCTATTCAACGCTTCCCCTTTCATAAAACCGGGAAAGATGACATCATCCTGAATTTTCAAGTCCTCCGCCAGTTTTTGATACAGGGGTTTGCATGGACCTTCGCCTGCTAAAACAAGCTTGTATCCCGGCAATTTGTGTTTCATTCGTGCAAAAGCCTTCAATAGGTCCTGAAACCCTTTTTCCGGTACAAACCTGCCCATCGCCATAAGATAGGGAGCTTGAAGAGCAGGCGCGACGGCACGGCTCAGAAAAGGAGAAACACCGTTGGGGATAACGGTAATTTTCCTGGCTTCTGCTCCAAGCGTGAGCAGCTCCTGCTTCATATAATCACTGCAGACGATCAGACTGTCTGCTTTCTCAATCAATTTCTTCTCCATTGAATGAATCAATTTTTCTGAATGGGTCTTTAATTTTCTTTTCCTGCCGGTTTCGAGTGAATGAATGGTGGCAATGAGAGGAAGTCCGATGCTGTTTTGCACATAAAGAGCGGCTCCCGCTGTAAGCCAGTCATGAGCATGTACAGCCTGAAAGCCGCCTTGCAGGGCAGTTAAATAGCGGATCCAAGCCAAATTCACGTTTATGATCCATTCATATGTGCTGCTGAAATAAGCAGGGTCAGGACTTAGCGGGCGGGCGATCGTAAAACCGGGGGAGCCCTGGCAGTCACCTTCTTTATACGGCAGGGTTAAAACCGTTCCGGTGATACCATGGTGAGCAAGTTCGTTCGTCAGATGAAAAACATGGGTCCCAATCCCTCCCCACACGTGCGGAGGGTATTCGGTTGTCAGCATGAGAATTTTAGATGAGCACTGGTTCATGAGGTTGGTTCGTCTCCATAATCAGTGTAAGCAGCAAAATGACTGAAATAAGCAGGAAGAATTCCTTCATTAAATAGGTTCTGATCGGTTCCGGAAGATTCGGCAACATGCAATTTCATATTGGAAGAGTTAAAGATCAGGAGCTGCAGCTGCAGCGGATCAACACCGCTTTTAATGGGAATGGCCATATCTCCGGAGGAGGAATAAACGGGATAATCCGTTTCAAGCAGTTTCTGTGCACGGCAGCCGAAAGACTTGAACCGAATTATTTTGTAAAGGCTTTCATAATCCTCCTGCATTAAAATGGATGCAGCCTCCTGCGTGATGGAAGATATGTTCCATCGGGCAAGAAGCCTGGAAGAATGACGTTCAACTGTCAGCCAGTCTGCAGTATGCTTTGTCAACGGATGTCCTCAATTCGTTATTTTCCTTTACTATAATTCATATCGGATCAGCCGGCAACCGCAAACTCCATTCTCTTTCTCAATATCATCGTTTTTTGCAGATTTCGATAAAAACCATTAAAAAATTCGACAAACTATGATATAAATGATAAGTGAAAACTTTGATAGAAGGTGAAGACTAATGGAAATTGTCATCGTGGTATTGCTGGCTGCAGCGATCGCCCTGCTGGTCTATTCATTCACGAAAAAGGATAAGGTTCAGGAGATCGAAAAAGACTTGGATCAGCTCCAGCTTTCAGCCATGCAGGAAATTTACAAGCTGAAAAAGAAAGTCAAAGTGCTGGAGGAAGAAATCCTGCAGAATGACATTCAGTCCCTCTCTCATGAGGAGCAGCTCGATTCCTATATTGAAAAGAAGGTTTTGGCAAAATATCAGCACGGGATGACGGTTGATGGGATTGCCAGATCAGAAAATATTACTGAAAAACAGGTACAGGCCATTATTAAACGGAATGAGAGGGTACTGACATGAGCCGGAAAAGCATACAGGCTTTCTCTGCCGGGATCATTTCTGCTACGGCCATTCTATCGATCACTTATTTTCTTACCCCGGATGAAAAGGCGGAATCAGCTGATCTGACCGAAAAGCAAGTGAACACGTATCTTGCAAGCGAAGGGAAAGTGTCCATTCAGCGAAAGGACTATGAATCGCTCATCAAGACAAAAGAAGCCTTCAGCACCCAGAAAAAACCGCAAAATCCAACCCCTTCCAAAGATCAAAATAAAACCCCTGAACAGGAGTTTTACCGGATTTTCATTCATGACGGGATGAGCATTGATGCAATTGCCGACCAATTAGAAGAAGGACAGGTCATTCAATCATCTGAAGACTTTTCTAAATACTTAATTGACGCCGGCCTCCATACTAAAATCCGCCAGGGGAACTTCAAGCTTCCCACAGGGCGTACGAACGAGGAAGCAGCAAAATTGCTCGTTAAATAAAGACCATGAAGCATGCGTCCAACAGCAAAACCCCCGAATCCGATTCGGGGGTTTTGTCTTTATACAATACTTAGAGCCTCTAAAAGCGTTCTGCTGTGATTCTGCCGCAGCAGGTCTCGCACTTGTATTGGAGAACAATGAATTCTTCCTGCATTCTCATCTGCAGGAAACCGGATCGGTTCTGTTCTCTTTAATTATTTAAATCGTAGTGCCTTCCTTTAACCAAGTAGAAAATATTCTCGGATATATTAGTCGCGTGATCCGCAAACCTTTCAAGATAGCGGCTTACAAATAATAGCTGCGTGATTTGAGGCATGGAATCCCTGCTGGTCTGGGTAAGTTCAAGGAGTTCACGGATGGTCTGCCCGTAAAGGTCATCGACCTGGTCATCCATATCCGCTACTTTTTTCGCCAGTACAACATCTTCTTCATTAAATGCTTTAATGGAAAGCGAGAGCATCTCGCTGGCAATCGCGTGCATCCTCTTAATCGTCTCTATAGGCTTTATGAGAGGATCATCTCCGATCCGTATAGCTGACTTTGCGATATTCACGGCGAAATCCGCCATTCTCTCCATCTCATTGGAGATTTTGATGGCTACCATTATTCTTCTTAAGTCCGTTGCAACGGGCTGCTGTTTTGCGATCAGAAGAATCGATAAATCATTGATTTCTTCATCCAGCTGATCAACAGTCTCGTCCTCTTCCATAATTTCCAGTGCTTTTTCAATGTTTTGATTCTCAAGAGCATCTATGGATTTAGAAAGGGCGATTTCAGTCAAGCTCCCCATCTCGATCAGCTTCTGCCTTAAGGTGTTTAAATCAAAGTCAAATTGTTCTCTTACTGCCATGTAAATCCCCTCCTGATTTGTTCACATTTCCTATATTGTACTACTGCTCGCCTGAAAATGCATGAATAAAACGGAATTGGAAAAGCCGTGCTTTGTGCACGGCTCTTTATATCAGCCAAAACGGCCGGTAATGTAATCTTCTGTACGCTTATCATCAGGCGTAGAGAATAGCTTGTTCGTGTTGGAATACTCGATTACTTCTCCGTTTAAGAAGAAAGCGGTGCGGTCAGAAATACGTGCAGCCTGCTGCATATTATGGGTTACGATAACAATGCTGTAATTTTGTTTCAGCTCCTGAACAAGCTCTTCCACCTTAAGTGTGGAAATAGGATCCAGGGCAGAAGTTGGTTCATCCATCAAAATAACATCCGGCTCGATTGCAAGGCAGCGCGCGATGCATAGACGCTGCTGCTGTCCACCTGAAAGTCCGTATGCATTTTCTTTAAGGCGGTCTTTAACTTCATCCCAGATGGCCGCGCCTTTTAAACTTTGCTCTACGATTTGATCGAGCGTCTTCTTGTCACGGATTCCGTGAATTCTCGGTCCGTATGCTACGTTGTCATAGATGGATTTAGGGAATGGGTTTGGTTTTTGGAAAACCATCCCTACCTGTGTTCTAAGTTCTTCTACACGATACGTTTTTTCAAAAATGTTCTGTCCGCGGTAGAGGATTTTACCGGATGTGCGAACGATCGGCACAAGCTCCACCATACGGTTTAGAGTTTTGATGTATGTGGATTTACCGCAGCCTGACGGTCCGATAATCGCAGTCACTTCGTTCTCATACACATCAAGGTCAATGTTTTTTAACGCCTGGTTATTGCCGTACCAGAGATTGAGGTTATCTGTTTTATAAACGATGCTTTTATCTATAGCCGCATCCGCAGGCTTATTGTTTCTCATTGTTTTTTCATCTTTAACGACTGTTTTGACTTCCATGGCGAAATCCTCCTTCATCTTTGAACCAAATTAATATCTTTTTGAAAATTTATTCCGGATCAGGACAGCAATCGAGTTCATAACAATCAGAATGATGAACAGAATGATGATGCCTGCTGCAGCAAGAGTCTGGAAATCTTCCTGTGGACGCGCTGCCCACTGGTAAATTTGAATCGGCATAACGGTAAACGTGCTGAATAGATCATCCGGCAGATAGCGGACAGCTGCAAACGCTCCTACAACAAGAAGTGGAGCAGTCTCTCCCACTGCACGGGAAAATGCGAGGATACTCCCCGTCAAAATTCCGGGCACAGCAGTCGGAAGAACGATCCTGTAGATCGTCTGCCATTTTGTAGCGCCCATACCGAACGATGCTTCTCTAAGCTGTCCCGGGACAGAGCGGATCGCTTCCTGGGAAGCTACGACAATGACAGGCAGGATTAGCAGCGCCATGGTAAATCCTCCGGCAAGGATACTTCTGCCAAGGTCAAAGAACCGGACGAAAATTGTGAGTCCCAACAAGCCGAAAACAATGGAAGGTACGCCGGCAAGATTGGAAATATTCATTTGAATGAACGTAGTGAATCGGTTTTTCTTTGCATATTCCTCCAGGTAAATAGCAGTTCCCACTCCCAAAATGAGGGATACCGGTATCGTTACTGCCATTACCCATATCGTACCAAAGAATGCAGCCTTAATTCCAGCTCTGGAAGCTACATAAGATGTGAAATTCTGCAAAAAATCCCATGAAAGGTAAGCATATCCTTGAGTGAATATCCGGAACATTAGAATTGCTAATACTACCAGTGAAAAGAGGGTCGCAGCCAGATAAATCCCTTTAAAAACCTGATTTTTCGCTAGACGGCCGCCCATTTTCTTAACTACCAGTGACTGGTCGATTAACTTCATATTAATACTCCTCTCTGAAGCGGCGTGAGATGTACTGTGCAAGAACGTTCATGATCAGAGTAAACACAAACAGTGTCATTCCCACAGCATAAATGCTGTAATAAATCGTAGTACCGTACCCTGCATCACCTGTGCTCGCCTGAACGATGTAAGCAGTCATTGTCTGAATCGTTTCAGTCGGGTTAAAGGTGAAGTTCGGGTTGGACCCACCTGCAAGTGTTACGATCATGGTTTCTCCAATCGCACGCGATATGCCAAGAACGAATGAAGCAACAACTCCGGAAACAGCGGCAGGAAGAATAATCTTGATTGCCACTTCGAATTTTGTAGCTCCCATCGCCAGGGCTCCTTCGCGGATGGAATTCGGCACTGAACTCATCGCATCATCTGACAGGGATGCGATCATCGGAATGATCATAATCCCGACTACAATTCCTGGACTTAACGCATTGAAGAAGCTTAATTTCGGAATTGCCTGCTGCAAAAGAGGAGTTACAAATGTTAAAGCGAAAAACCCGTAAACAATTGTTGGAATTCCAGCGAGGATTTCCAGGATGGGCTTTACGATTCTTCTAACCCGGTCGGAAGCATATTCACTCAAATATATGGCTGCTCCAAGGCCGATCGGCACTGCCACGATGACAGCGATAACCGTGACCAGAAGCGTCCCAGCGATCAAAGTTAAAATTCCATAGACTGGATCTCCTGCAAACGGGAGCCATTCAGTCTTCGTGAAAAATTCACCGATCGGGACCTGTGAAAAAAAGATAAATGTTTCCACGATTAACGTGTATAAAATACCCAATGTAGTGAGTACAGAAACAATCGCGGTAAACAAAAGAAAATACGGAACTGCTTTTTCAATAAAATTCCCAGCACTGTTTTTGGATTTTTTCTTTTTTATCAAATCTCTTACAGACTGGCCGTTTGCTAAAGCCATTTTGAAAACCCCTTTCCCTATACATAGGAAGATGAGAAGCAGGGTCTGCTTCTCACCTATTAGATTGTTTCAGCTATTATTTAGTAGCTTCTTCGAATGCTTTCATTGCAGCATCTGTTTCGTCTTGTGGAAGGCTTACATATCCAGCTTCTGGAGCCATTGCACTTGCATTTTCAAGATAGAAGCGAACAAATTCTTTTACTTCTTCTTTTTCTTTCATAGAATCATTTTTCACATAGATATACAATGGGCGGGAAAGCGGGTTGTAAGAACCGTCTTCAACTGTTGCGTCACTTGGCTCAACTGCTTTACCTTCTTCATTTACAACAGGAACAACTTTGAAAGAATCTTTGTTGTTTACGTAGTATGCATATCCGAAGTAGCCGATTGCATTTTTATCGTTTTGAACACCCTTTACAAGAACGTTGTCATCCTCGGAAAGTGTTGCAGCTTTCGTCATTTCGTTTTCTTTATCATTGGCTTCAAGAATTGCTTCTGTGAAGTAATCGTAAGTACCGGAATCAGTTCCAGGGGAATAGAATTTGATTTCTTCTTTCGGCCATGATGGATCAATGTCGGACCACATTTTCGCTCCGCCGTCAGACCACATTTGCTGAAGCTGGTCAACTGTCATTTCTTTAACCCAGTCATTTTCTTTATTAACTACTACAGAAAGACCGTCATTTGCAACTTTAAATTCAGTGAACTCGATGCCTGCTTTTTCAAGAGCTTCTTTCTCTTCGTCTTTGATTGGACGAGATGCTTGTGAAATGTCAGTCTCACCAGCTGCGAAACGCTCGAAACCGCCGCCTGTACCGGAAACACCGATAGGAGCTTGTACATCAGGGTGTTCTGCATTAAATTCTTCAGCTACTACTTCACCGATAGGACCTACTGTAGAAGATCCATCGATCATGATTTCGCCGGAAAGTTTCTTTTCGCCTTGCTCTTCCGTTTTAGGCTCACTGTTGTTGTTTCCGTTGGAGTTTTCTCCGCCGCCGCAAGCAGCAAGTGCAAGGAATGAAGATGCCATGATGGACACGGCTGCAAATTTCAAGCTTTTCATTATTTCTTTTCCCCCTATATGTGGTGTTTTTGTCCTACGTGAATAAGAATACCGTTAGACTATTAACTTGGTTTTAACCAATTGTTAAGGTTTTGTAAATACGTGATGCTTTTTGTCGTTTTTTAGAAGGTAAACTCCAATTTTTCTCAAAAAAAGAGCACTCTCGATGGAGTGCTTTTATTATGCCGAAAGTGCCTGATGATTATGCAGAAAATTATCCTGCTTCAGCAGATACTGCTTTTTCCTCAATTTTTTCGATATTCTTTTCCTCAAGGTTCTCTTTTTCATGTTTGGATTTTAGTTCAAAGTACTTATCCATAATTCTCCTGCTGATCACCTTGTTGATCGAATTGGCATTTGAGCTCTTATCATACGCCCATGGAACAACAACTGAAAAGGCTACCTCGGGCTGATCGTGCGGTGCATACCCCACCATTGTCAGGTTATAGGTCGGAGATAGAAACTTATTTTTATCCGGTCCATCGTAAAAAGCCTGTGCTGTCCCGGTTTTTCCCGCCGGGCTGTAGTCGGCTCCCATGAAGTACGAATAACCGGTACCTCCTTTTTCCTGCATAACCTGCCTGAAGCCTTCCTGCACTCTTTCAATATTGCCCTGGTTCATCGTAAGCTTATTCAAAATCTGCGGCTCAGAAGACTTCGTTACCGGTCCGAGTCCTTCTCCCGGTGCCGGCTCCCTGATCTCCCTCACCATCTGCGGCTTCATCCTGTAGCCCCCGTTCGCAATCGTGGAAACATACTGGGCGAGCTGCAGCGGGGTATACGTATCATATTGGCCGATGGACAGGTCTAAAAGAAGCCCGGGCGTGACAGAGGTGCCTTTATAGCCTGCAGCTTCGTTCGGAAGATCAATTCCTGTAGGCACTCCGAGGCCAAATTGGCTGTAATAGTTGCGCATCACACTGAACGTTCCGGTATCCAATGGAAGAGCACCGTTTTTCTTATACTTCCCGCCGGCCATTTCAATTGCCGTTTTAAACATGTACACATTGGAGGAGCGCTTCAGTGCTTCGGTATCATTAATGGAACCCATTGTCTGATAGGACTTTTTCGGATTGGAACCGGCGATATATAATGGTTCATCCAAAAGCACCGTTCCAGGTTTAATGGCACCTGACTCATAACCGGCCAGAACGGTTGCGCCCTTAACAGCAGATCCCATCGTATAGGAGGATGTCATGGCACCGAGTGAAAAATCCTTCATCTTACGGGCACCGCTGCCCTCTTTAATGATCTGTTTTCCCGCCATTGATAGAACTTCCCCATTACTCGGGTCCATCATCACGACGAACGCCCGGTCGAGCATCGCTGTTCCTGATTCCTGTTTCGCAGCCTTCAGCTCTTCCTCGATGATTTTTTCGACTTCCTTCTGCAGCTCAATATCCACAGTCAAAATTAAGTCCTTCCCGCTTTTCCCTTCGGAAATGACTTCTGTATCAAGAATGTTTCCTTCACGGTCCGTAATATTCTTTGCTCTCGCTTTTTCTCCTTGAAGGACTTCCTCGTACTCCATCTCCAGGTAGCTCGTGCCGACGCGGTCATTAAGGCTGTATCCCTTTGCAAGGAATGTATCACGCAATTCCCTTGGGATCCCCTGCTCCGGAGAAGAGATATTGCCAATCATCGTCCTGAGCATCGTGCCGTATGGGTACTTACGGTCCCAGTCAGCCGTGATGTCGACGCCGGGAAGATCCTCCAGATGCTCACTGACTACGGCTACTTCCTTCGGTGTGACCTCTTTGTTTTTAATAATCTGCGGGGTCATCGTATACCCGGCATCCATTTGTCTTTTGATTGCGAGGATCTCCAGCTCTTCTTTTGATATAGAAGAAAGGTCTTCTTTCGTAATGCGGCTGAGCTGAAGATCATACAGCTGCCCCTCTGGAATTTCTCCATCCTGGACCTTTTGCCTGTCCTGATCTGTTATTTTCTTTTCAGCTTCCTCAGGCCGGGTAATCAGCCAGTAATCCTTCATATCCCGCTCTGTCACTTTATCCGTTTTTTGCTCAATCATGCCGGCAAGCTTCTTTGCGATCTCAAGTCTGTCTTCATGGCTTGCAGCGGATGATCTCGTATATGTAATAGCATTAAGCGGTTCATTATCTACTAGGGCACTGTAATTGCGGTCATATATTTTCCCGCGCGGAACAGTTGAACTGATATCCGTTTCCTCTTTCCGGTCCAGTTCCTTTTGATAATCCTGGCCATATACAATCTGGACAATTCCAAGTCTGAGAACGATTCCGCAGAAAATGAGAAATACAACTAAAAACAACGCATTCAATCTGAACGGGAGGTATTTTTTTCGTCTTCTCCTGTTTCCGTTAGTCATTGGATCCCACCTTTTTTGCACCTTTTTCATAAAATAGAAGAGCACCCATCAAGGAGGGTGCTCATTTATTGTATTCCTTTTTTACGGACATTTCTAGTCGCGCACTTTTTTGTTACAAAATTGTAAGGATTGCGGTTAAGTCCCATTTTCCCCGTCTTTCAGTGAAGGGTCAGCCTGCAAAGTATGGCTGTTCTCTTCCAGGTTGGCCTGCACATGGTCAGGAAGCTCCATTTTCCGGACAAAAAGATAGATGACGGTATGTCCAGCTCCGATAACGGCTAGAAATACAGGCAATGCCGTTTCCATGTTCATCTTCGTGACCACGATGATAAACCCGAGGATGGATACCACCCTGCCGGCATTAAGGAACAATTCTTTAACAACCATATACTCAACTCGGGCTTTTGCCGCATTCCATGCCCTGCCAATTACATCATACGTTATGGACGCATAAGGGACGAGAAGCATCGGGTAGGCTATGGCAATGCAGACCGCATACAGGAGCAAATTCTGATAAGTAAGTTTGATCAGGATAAGGAAAAGCGAGGAATACAGCAGGAGCCCGCCATATAATATGGCTCTTTTCCTGATTTTTTTTGTGATGATCCGTGACGCAGCGTAATAGGCAATAAATGCAACTGCGGAGTTCACCATCCCAAAGGTGCCGAGGGCAAGCTCACTTCCGGTTGCGATGAAGACAAATACACCAATTACAAATATGAAGGTCCCTTCTCTTAAGCCCTGAAAAAAATGCGCTCCGGTGATTAGCTTCCAGTTTTGGTTATTCCGGCGCTCTAAAAAGATCTCCCGGATTAAATACTGCCCGTGTGACGGTCTTCTTTTCAGAAGAAGACTCATTGCAACCGCACAGGCAAACAGGATGAGAGAGATGGTGAACACTACCCGGTACCCGCTGTTTCCTGCCAAAAAAGAAATAACAAGCCCAGCCGCTATCGGACCAATCATTCCGGCTGCGGAAGTCAGAATACCAAGAAACCCGTTAAAAAAATCTCTCGTTTCCGGTTCGGTTATCTCAAAGGTCAATACATTGAAGGCGAGCCAGTAAAAGCCGTAGCCAATCCCAAGCAGGACCCCCATCAGGATCAGGTAGCGGTTCGCCTGATCCCCGATAACAAGCACGAGAATATAAAACAAGGCCAGGAACATGACCCCTAATCGCAGCACGATGACCCGGTCCACCTTTTTAGCCCATCTTCCTGCCAGGATAAAGGTTAGAGGCTGCATAACAGCGATTGCTAAATTATACATTCCGAGGTCAGCAAAATCTCCGGTCTGCTTCCACAAAAAAACATTAACGAAGGAGTTGGAAAGCGCAATGCTTAAGGAGTAAAGACCGCCGATTGTAAGCAGCAAAAGAAGATCTTTGTTCATTTCGACGCCGCCAATCAGCTTTTGCAGTTTAGGCATGGCAAAACTTCCTTTCTGTCTCGTACTAGTGTGGCACGAGCGAAAGGAGATATGTATGAAAGGAAGGAAAAAACAAAAAAGAAGCAGGGATCTGCGCCCCTGCTTCCCAAGCATCTTATTTTGCTGCTTCGTACCGTTTGGAAACCTCATCCCAGTTTACAACGTTCCAGAAAGAACTGATGTAGTCAGGACGGCGGTTTTGGTAGTTCAGGTAGTAGGCATGCTCCCATACGTCAAGGCCAAGAACAGGTGTCTTGCCTTCCATAAGAGGGGAATCCTGGTTCGGAGTGCTTGTTACTTCAAGCTCACCATTGTTAACGACAAGCCATGCCCAGCCGGAGCCAAAACGCGTTGTAGCAGCTTTAGCAAATTCTTCTTTAAAGGCATCCAGGCTGCCGAATTTGCTGCTGATTGCATCTGCAAGTGCTCCTGCAGGCTCCCCGCTGCCATTTGGTGTAAGGATCTGCCAGAAAAGGGAATGGTTCGCATGGCCTCCGCCATTATTGCGCACCGCTGTTCTTTTTTCTTCAGGAACGGCATCAAGGTTGGAGATCAGATCTTCAATGCTTTTTCCTGCAAGATCTTCATGTCCTTCAAGTGCTGCATTTACGTTTGTTACATACGTATTGTGATGTTTCGTGTGGTGAATGTTCATTGTTTCCTTATCGATATGAGGCTCCAGTGCATCATAAGCATAAGGCAGCTGCGGAAGTTCGTAAGCCATTTTCAAATCTCCTCCTTAAATAGGTATGTATCCCAAGCATCAGGCTCAAGCCTTCTGCTTTCTGGATTCAGCGTACCAAATTAAGCTGAATGTTTCAACGAATATGATTGGGCTTTGATACCGTTGCCATTACCGGCCTGTCAAAGAACTGCGTATAAAAAGTATCCAATCATGATCAGCTGGATGATGCTTTTTGCAAAAACCCCTGAGATAAAGCCGATTAGAGAGCCGAGCCCTACCTTTACGGATGTTTTAAGGTCCTTTTTATGGACGATCAGTTCCGCAATAACAGCTCCGATAAACGGGCCGATCAGAATTCCCGCAATCGGTATAGCAAACGGTCCTACGAGCAGGCCGATCGTGCTTCCCCATATAGCCGCTCTGCTTCCGCCTACCCTTTTAATACCCATTAAGTTCGTTACATAGTCGGCTGCAAACAATACCGCGACGAAAATCCCTTCTATCATCCAGAAGGTATAGCCAAAAGAGCCGAAGCCGTAGAAAAAGCCGTAAAGCAGAAATCCTCCTACGATAAAAACGACACTTGGGATAACCGGATAGATCAGCCCGGCAAAAGCGATGATAAAAGCTGCAATAATGAGCGTCCAATATAAGAAGTCCATTTCATTCCTCCATTGCCAGATCAGCTTTTTTGGCTTGCGTTTATTAGGTAGTATAGCTAAAGATACCGGTTCGTAATCTACTTCCTGTATCCGAGAACGGCTTCGGCCACATTTACACAGTGGTCGCCGATCCTTTCTAAGTTGCTGATGATGTCAACAAAGACCATTCCAGCCTGTGCATTGCATTCGCCGCTGTTCATTCTGAGAACATGCTGTTTTCTCAAAGCTCTCTCCATCCGGTCAATTTTCTCCTCTGCTTCCAGTACACGGTTGGCAAGGCCAATATCCCTGTCATCCAGCGACTGTACGGCATTTTCAAGAGTGGTTAAAGTAAGTGTAAACATTTCTTCTAAGTCAGTCAGGGCTTCCTCTGATATCTTCACTTTATTCGTCAGCTTATAATCAACAAGCTCGATGATGTTCTCGAAATGATCCCCTACTCTTTCTATATCCCTAACTGTATCAATTAAAACAGAATGCTCAGCTGACTCCCCTTCGTTTAACTCGTTCCTGGATATAAGGATGAGGTAATCCGTTATTTTTCTGTCGAGATTGTTTAAAGCTTCTTCAATCTGTAAAGCATTGCTTGCATTTTTCTGCTGGTTCGTCTTTAAATATAGATCCGCTTCCTTCAACCCCTGTACAGAAAAGCGGCCCATTCTCAATACTTCCTCCTTCGCCTGTCCGAGGGCGATGGAAACCGATTGTTCAATAAACATCGGATCAAGCCGTTTTGTCCGGTATTCGACCCCTGACTCTTCCCCAGGAATGATCTTGCTTGCAGCCCAGGCAAGCGCTCCGATAAATGGAAGCTGAATAAGTGCGTTGGTAATATTAAACGATCCGTGGGCGAAAGCAATCGTCATTGCCGGATTCAGGCTGAGATTGGATTCCAAAGATTGAATGAAAACTGTAAAGAGCGGCAGGACAACGAGAAAGATCGACGTTCCAGCCAGATTGAAAATCACATGTGCCAAAGCGGTTCTCCGTGCTGTTAAGGAAGCTCCAATCGAGGCGAGTACCGCCGTAATCGTTGTCCCGATATTATCTCCGAACATAATTGGCAGAGCCGCCTGAAGATTGACAAGGTTTTGACCGTACAATTCCTGCAAAATGCCGATTGTGGCGCTTGAGCTCTGGACGAGGCCGGTCAGCAGAGTACCTGCAAGAACACCGAGCAGCGGATTGGCGCTGAAGCTTAAGGTAAGTTCCTGGAAAAATTCAAGCTCCCCTAGCGGACGGATTCCTTTTCCCATTAATTCGAGTCCAAAAAATAAAGCACCAAAACCGAAAACGACCTGTCCGGTATGATGAATGGTTTTGTTTTTCACAAAAAACAGAAGGAGCGACCCGGCTGCCAAAATCGGAAGCGAGTATTCAGAGACAGGGATACCGATCACGAATGCGGTGACCGTTGTGCCTATGTTGGCACCCATTACGACACCGATTGCCTGCTTCAGCTGCAGAAAGCCGGCGCTGACCAGACCAACAGCGATGACGGTTGTTCCGCTGCTGGACTGGATAAGAACAGCTACTGCCGTACCCGTTAAAACAGCGAGAAAAGGATTGCTTGTAAAGCGGTCGAGCATATCTCTGAGCCTGCTCCCTGCAGCACGCTGAAGTCCTTCACCCATGTATTTGATTGCAAATAAAAAAATCCCCAAGCCTCCAAGAAACTCAAATATTACCTGCTGGAGATTAAAATCCATGCTTTCTTTCCCTCCACCCATCATTCTTTAATGCGTTAACCAAGTCAATTATTAAGCAATTGTATATTTCATGTAAAGGATTTTCTTCGTATTATTAATTTTTTTACATTGCCCCCACAGAAAGCCTCCACTTGTTTCCCGCCCGCCATGCAGGTAAAATATGAGTTGGATTGAACATATAAGGGAAGTGAAAAGCTTGAATCTATTCAAACAGTTTATAAAAAGTCTATACTCACCAAGAGATATTGCATCCTTCCGGTTTCAGGGAATCGGAAAATCCATCTTGTATGTCTTTCTGCTTTGCCTTCTTTCCATTGTTCCTGCCTCTGTCTATGGCTCCATCGTTATTTCCGGCGGAATTGCAGCGGCAGAAAAGGCAAGCACCAGCCTTCCTGATTTTACGATTCAAAACGGACAGCTGACGGCAGAAACAGATAAGCCTGTTGAAATGAAACAAGGTGATATCATCTTAGTCCTCGACCCTACCGGTACATTCACCCGGAATGAGATCGAGCAAAAACAAAATGCAATCGGAATTTTAAAGGATGAATTTGTGTTTGCTACAAACGGGATTTCACAGGTTCTTCCGTACAGCGGAGCAGGAGACATTGCTGTGAATAAGGATCAGCTCGTAAGCCTCGCTCAGCAGGCTGGTGACCTGCAGGCAGCATTTATTGGCGGATTTGTCTTTATTCTCTATCTGATTTCCTCTTTTTCAAAATTTGTGGAGGTCACGGTTCTTGCTCTGCTTGGCTTGATTATCCGCAATATGCTGAGAAAGAAAATATCCTTTAAGCAATCATGGGTTATGGCCGCGTATGCCGTAACGCTTGCGACCATATTTTTCACGGTGATGAGTGCCCTCCAGGCATCCGTTCCCAGTCAGGGCCTTGTGTTATGGTTTGTACACGTCGTGATCCTCTATCTTGCTGTAAAGGAAGTCCCCTCAAAAAAAGAGCCGGAAGTGATCGTTTAAAAAATGGCTTTGTTAAAGCATAATGTTGATTTTTCACACCTGTTGATTGGAGCGAAAGGCGTGAGACTCCGAGCTGAGAGCAGCGGGACAGGTGAGACCCCGCAGTCGCGCAGCGGCGAGGAGGCTCACCGCCCGCCCCTGGATGAGCGAACGCCTGCCAGCTGCAATCAACAACCAAGTTTAATAGATCTTAAAAAATAGAAAAGGAAAAGCCGGAGCGGAAGCCGCCCCGGCTTTTTCGTTCATGATTGTTCGATCAGCTTGCTGTGTGAAATCTTCTTGATAAATCGGAAAGTTCACCGGAAAGAATGGTCAGCTTGCTGCCGATTTCATGCGTGTGATTGATCTGAATCATCTGTTCTTCTGAAGATGCAAGCATCTGCTCTGCGCTCGCAAGTGTTTCCTGAGAAACAGATACGAAGTTTTCTGCAGACTGCTCCATCCCCGGCAGACTCTCATGCAGGGCTCGCATATTTTCTTTCATTTCCTTCAGTTTCCCATTAACCCCTGTCATTTCTTGCATTAAATGATCAAAGGAGAATCTGGATTCTTCTGCTGCACTTAAATGAGATTTAAGGCTGCCATGAAGATTGCTGAACTCGTCTGCAGCTTTGTTCGAAATATTTTCCATCATTAAGATGGTGCCTCTTATTTCCTCTGCAGCTTTTGATGACTGATCTGCAAGTTTTCGCACTTCATCAGCCACAACAGCAAAACCCTTGCCTGCCTCTCCGGCTCTCGCCGCTTCAATCGCTGCGTTCAGCGCAAGAAGTTTTGTCTGTTCTGAAATCATCTGGATCAAAGCGACAACATTAGTAATCGTACCGGAATGGTTTTTCACACTGCGGATTGTTTCGTTCATTTTTTCAAACTCCGACCCGAAAGCATGTATTTCCTTGATAAGCCCGGATATTTTGCTCTCGCCTTTACCGGCTGAGCTGTTCATACCATCAGCGCTTTTGAACAAATATTCCATGCTCGTAAGTGCCGTATTTATTTCGCTTTTCATCTGATTAAAGGCTGACACATTCGTTTCAGACGTTTTAGCAGTCTGTTCTGCACCCAGTTTTACGACCTTGATCGCTTCAACGAGCTGCTTGTTTTGCTCCAGCACATCAGCAGAAGAAGCTGTCAGCTCCGTTCCGGTCTCAGATAAATTGACTGTAGTGGAATTCATATTGCTCAGCATAAGCCGCATTTGTGCAATCATTTGATTAAAGCTTGTGATCAGAGATTTGATCTCCGGGATTTCGGTTTTGATCTCGCGCCCTGCTGAAAGGTTTCCTTCTCTGACTTCTTTCATTACAGTTCTCAGCTCAGATAAAGGGTTTGTAAGCCCTCTTACAAAGAAAACAATAATCAGCGTCGCTGCCGCTATACTGATCGCTACCGTCCATGCAGTGAAAACAGCAAGTGAATAAATTGGCTCGAGATAGCTCTCTGTTTCTACAGCGATCATTAGGATGCCCTTCAATTCCTGGATTTCCATAATGGAAAATGTATAATCTGTACCGGCAACCTTTTCATGGATGACAGTTTGCTTTTCTTTCGATGCAAGCTTCTGCAGCTCTTCAAATTTGAGAGGCTCTCCGGTACCTTCGAGCATTTCTGCACTGCTGTCGGTGAGGAGGTAGAAATCTGCATTCAGCCCATCCTGTACGAGCTGGCTTGACTGTTTCGGAAGAACACTCTTTTCAAAACGTTTTAAAAATCCCTCTTCATCCCCAACGTAAGCGAACATTAAATTCGAAGCGATTTCATTTGTCGTATTTACCTCGCGCTCCAGCCTGTTTTCAATAATCGAAATGGTTGTGTGCTTCGCTTTCTGATAAGAGGTGATCCCGACTGATAATACGGAAGTAACTAATATAAAAAGAACAAGTGCAATAATCCTGAACCGGAGGCTGAGTCCATTTCCTTTAAACGGAACTTTTTTGAGGGGCGCCAGAATGGTTTCCTTTGAAGGCAGGGAAAAAGCAGATATGTGCTTAAGCAGCGCTTTCTTCATGAGGGAATATTTCTCCTTTTGCAATCTATTTTAGAACTATACTTAAATTATCCCAGAAAAATGTTAAGATAATGTAAATTATCCATTAATTTTTGCTGAACTCTGTCGAAACTAAAGACTTTTTACTCATATTTCTATCTTCCCCTCGCTTTCCACTCAGCCTTTCAGCCCTTATAAGCTCTTTTTCACCTGTGCCTCAGTTCCCGGATGCCGCACCTTTTTAGAGCAAGCCTCTGTCTGAATCCCGTAAAACCGGTATAAGTCAAGATGGACAAGCATATCTTTTAGCAAATACCGCTAAAGGGATGAGAACACGTTGAAAAGACTTATTCTGCTTTGCTCGATCGCATTGATCTCCTATATCATTTATTACGATCTGAGTGCAGGCACGCTGCCTGCTCCTGCCCGTGACGCTGTATATGCCAGTGCCCCCGGCCCTGAGGAGACTGAAAAGACCTATAAAGAATTGACAGTTCAAAGCGGGGAATCTGTACTGATGCTGATCAACCGGGTGAACCAGCATTCCATTCCAGTGCCGCTTGAAGAAGCAGCAGAAGATTTTGAACGTCTGAATCCCGGTGCCGAGGCAAGCAGCATCCGGATAGGACAAACCTATAAATTTCCTTTATATGAGTAGCCGGCTGTTCGATTTCCTTGTCAATTCCTCTGAATCACTGATACAATGTGATAGGAAAAGACATTCCACCGGATATAAAACCTATATGAATAAGGAGCGATCCACTCGTGGGAGAAATCACACATCGTACAAAGACTCGTCCCGTTAAAGTCGGCAATTTAACAATTGGCGGAAGCAACGAGCTGATTATACAAAGCATGACAACAACTAAAACACATGACGTAGAAGCAACGGTTGCAGAGATAAACCGTCTTGAAGAAGCAGGCTGCCAGGTTGTACGGGTAGCATGTCCTGATGAGCGCGCAGCGGATGCCATCGCAGAAATTAAGAAGCGGATCAACATCCCTCTTGTCGTTGATATTCATTTTGATTATAAACTCGCCCTCAAAGCGATTGAAGGCGGAGCAGATAAAATACGGATTAACCCTGGCAACATCGGGCGCAAGGAAAAGGTCGAGGCGGTCGTGAATGCTGCCAAGGCAAAAGGCATCCCGATCCGGATTGGCGTCAACGCAGGTTCACTTGAAAAAAGAATTCTCGAAAAGTATGGATATCCTACAGCTGATGGGATGGTGGAAAGCGCCCTTCATCACATTAAAATTCTTGAGGATCTCGATTTTCACGATATTATCGTATCCATGAAGGCATCTGATGTAAATCTTGCCATTGAAGCCTATGAGAAAGCGGCTAAGGCATTTGATTACCCGCTCCATCTCGGCATCACTGAGTCAGGCACCCTTTTCGCCGGTACGGTTAAAAGTGCAGCAGGACTCGGCGCAATCCTTCATAAAGGAATCGGGAACACACTGCGTATTTCTTTGAGTGCCGATCCGGTAGAAGAAATCAAAGTGGCAAGAGAGCTCCTGAAATCATACGGGCTCGCTTCCAATGCCGCTACACTGATCTCCTGCCCTACTTGCGGACGGATTGAAATCGATTTGATCAGCATCGCAAACGAGGTCGAGGAATACATCTCCACCATCAAAGCTCCGATTAAAGTGGCGGTGCTCGGATGCGCGGTAAACGGTCCGGGTGAAGCAAGGGAAGCGGACATCGGGATTGCAGGAGCCAGAAAAGAAGGCCTGCTGTTCATGAAAGGGCAAATTGTGCGCAAAGTGCCTGAGGCCACCATGGTCGAAGAACTGAAAAAGGAAATCGACAAGCTGGCTGAAGCACATTATGCGAAAGAAGCCGCTGAAAAAGAAGAAGCTGAAAAAAACAAAATACAGGCATAAAAAAACCGGGCACATTAGATGTGCCCGGTTTTTCAATTAAAAGAACGGAGTTACAAACAGGCCAAGGATCAGCGATACTGCTCCAATCCCGATTGCCCATGATCCAAGCGTTTTAGCGCCTTTTCTTCTTGCGACAAAGCCCACGATCAAACCTGCCGCTCCGAGAATAACCGGAAGCAGGAACAGGGAGATTACAGATAGAGCAATCGCAATGTAACCCGTTGTTCTGCCTTCAGCAGCCCCATCGCGGTCTCCATCTTCGTACCGTTCTTCTTCACGGTATGATTGTACGGGAGGTGCGATTTCAGTTGCTGATTCTTCCTTATATTCACGGTCCAATTCACTGCGGTTATTTAAACCATTCACCTGATCGGAATTGGTCATATATCCGTGATCTTCAAATCGTCTTTCATCTGCCATTCCTTTCCCCTCACTTTCAAGTATAAGGAGCATTCTTTAGTATGCAGTGTCCGCCGGCAATTATTCATTGCAGTTTATGAAGGGGATTGTGATAAACTGGGGAAAGAATTAAAAAGGAGTGTCTGCAATGCTGCGTTTAGGAATTGATATCGACGGGACGATTACCCCGCCGGAAACGTTTGTGCCTTATCTGAATAAGTCGTTTAAAAAACAAATCACCCTTGATGATATTAAGGACTATGATCTGACAAAAGCCCTTGAAGTAAGCTATGAGGAGCTGGACCGGTGGATGGATGAATTTGAACCGGTCATCTATGGCGAAGCCCCCGTTACAAAAGGAGCAAAAGAAATCCTCGGCAGATGGAAGGAGAAGCACCAGCTGATTTTTATCAGTGCACGAGGCCTCCACCTTTACGATACAACGCTGAGCTGGTTCAAAAAGAATGAAGTGTCCTATCACAGCATCGAGCTGGTCGGTTCCCACGACAAACTTGAAGCCGTCCGGAAACATCAGGTGGACGTCTTTTTTGAAGATAAACATGATAACGCCTGCATCATCAGTGAAACATTCCAGATTCCGGTGATTCTGTTTAATACACCGTATAACCAGGATCCTGTCCCTTCGCGTGTAGTCAGGGTCAACAGCTGGTATGAGGCCGAGGAATGGATCAGACGCAGTGAAATCGAGAAGAACGGATAAAAAGAGCTGCCGGTGCACCGGCAGCTCTTTCTGTTTTCAGCATTCTGGACATTTCCCGTAAATTTCAAACTTATGGCCGCTCACATCATACCCTGCGAGATCATCCTTCAGCTTTTCCATCGGACAAGAATGAAGCTCTTTTGTTTTCCCGCATTCCATACAGATGAAATGGTGATGGTGATGCGAATGGTTGCATGTAAACCTGAACTGCTTCTCACCGGATAGTTCCGTCGTTTCCAATATCCCCAGCTCTGCAAACAAAGACAGATTCCGGTAGATCGTATCAAAGCTGAGACCCGGATAATCAGGCTTCATACTTTCGAGTACATCTTTGGCGGTCTGATATTTATTGCTTTTCTCAAAGAACGAGAGCATTTCCTCCCGCTTGTTTGTATATTTGTATCCTGATTCCTTTAGCATTTGAAGTGCCTGCTCTAACTTCATTGTACATATCCCCTTTTAAACCTGCCTGCCAGGATCGCAAGTGCCAGTGTGAGTATGTTGAGCACCACTATCGTTCCTCCCGGAGCAAGATCTAAATGATAAGCAAGAATTAACCCTATCATAACAGACAATTCCCCAAAAATCACGGCTAAAAGGATGGCCTGCTTAAAGCCCCTGGCAAGCTTTATGCTTGCCGCCACAGGCAAGGTCATGAGAGAAGACACGAGCAAAATGCCGACAATCCTCATTGAAGCTGCAATGACTAAGGCCACTGTCAGAATAAAAATCAAATGAATCCATTTTGCACGGATGCCGGAAGCTTTCGCATGCTCTTCATCAAAAGAAAGCACGAACAGCTCTTTATAAAGCACCGTGACGACCAAGATGACAAACGCGGAAATGCCCGCTACCAGGTAGAAGTCTGAACGGGTAACAACCGATACGCTGCCGAACAGGTAGTCAAGCAAGTCCTTGTTGAACCCATCCGCAAGTGAAATGAAAATGGCCCCGATCCCGATGCCTCCGGACAAAATGATCGGGATGGCCAACTCCTGGTAATGCTTGTAGAGACTGCGTAGCCGTTCGATCATCAAGGATCCGGTAACCGAAAAAGCCATCCCCATATAAAGCGGGTTAACGCCTGCAAAAATCCCCATTTTTTTTTCGAGGAACAGGCTCGCGGCAATCCCTGCGAGGGTCACGTGACTCAACGCATCAGCGATGAGCGACAGCCTGCGGACTACGATATAGACTCCAAGCAGCGGAGCGATCAAGCCGATGAGCAGACCTGAAAATAAAGCGTTCTGTAAAAATTCGTATTCGAAAAAAGGACTAATCATGATGATGTGCCTCCCCGTGATGGTCGTGGGTCAGTACATGCACTGGATGCCCGTAGAATTCAGAAAGGTTGTCCAATTCATCAAAAGCAGCAGGAGAACCGTGGAAGTGCAGGGTTTTGTTCAGGCAGGCCACCTCGGTGACTGTATCTGAAACGGTTCCGATATCATGGGTGACCAGAATCAGGGTGATGCCAAGCCTTGTATTCAGGTCCTTAAGCATCCGGTAAAAACTTTCCACTGATGCTGAATCCACACCTACTGTCGGCTCATCCAAGATCAGCAGTTTCGGATCACTGACAAGCGCGCGGGCGATAAAGGTACGCTGCTGCTGGCCCCCGGAAAGCCCCCCGATATTCCTTCCGGATAAATCGCTTAAACCGACTGCCTCGATTGCCTTTTCCACCTTCAGGCGGTCTTCCCCGTTCATCCGTTTAAAAAGACCGAGCTTACTTGTCAGTCCGCTGGCGACAACTTCAAAAACAGATGCCGGAAAACCGGTATTAAAGCTGTTCGCTTTTTGGGAAACAAACCCGATTTCATGGCGGTTCTTGAACTTGGCCGCCTCTTTTCCAAACAGCTTGATTGAGCCGCTCTGGGGTTTCAGCAGGCCCAGAATGCACTTCAAAAGAGTGGTTTTTCCCGAACCGTTCGGGCCTACGAGCCCGATAAAGGCTCCCTCGCGGACGGTCAGGTTGATTTGATCAAGCACTGGTGTGCGTTCATATGAATACGAAAGGTTTTCTATTTCAATAATTGGTTTCATTGCCTTTCACCTCTTGTAAAAAAGTCAAGGGTAAGAATCATTCCGATTTGCATAACAAAAATAAAATGGCTGTCAGTCTACAGCCATTTTAGATAACGTTGAAATTATACAAGGGTTCTTTGTAAATGTAAAGCTTAATGAATAGCGGATTTAAATCTCGCGCCCTGTGTTTCCTGGGTGTTCATAATGGTGATAAAGGCCGTTTCATCGATTTCCTGGATGATGGATTTCAGCTTGGTGACTTCGAGCCTGGTCACAACCGCATAAATGACCTCGGTCTCTGCATCTGAATATCCGCCCTTCCCCTTGAGCTTTGTTGTACCGCGGCCCAGACGGTGAAGAATGGCATCCGATACCTCTTCATAATGGTCGGTTACGATGATCACGGCCTTCGTTTCGTCCAGTCCCTGAATGACTGTGTCGATTGTTTTGAACGCGATGTAGTAAGCCATTACTGAATACATGGCCTGTTCCGGACCAAATACGAAGGCTGCCCACGCGAAAATGAAAATGTTGATGAACATGACAAACTCTCCAACCGAGAACGGAAGCCGCTTCGTCATCAGAATGCCGAGAATTTCCGTTCCGTCAAGCGTTCCTCCATTACGGATAACCAGTCCGACCCCAAGGCCGAGCAGGAGACCGCCAAAAACAGCGGCCAGAATCGGCTCGGAGGTAAACGGTTTAACATGATGAAGCGACTCCTCAATCACTGCAAGAGCCACTACCCCGAAGATGGAAGAAATCATAAAGGTTTTTCCTATATGCTTGTATCCTGAATACAAAAAAGGAAGATTCAATACGACAACGAGTGTACCAAACCTGATCAGAGCAATTTCGGGCGGTGCCAGGTGGTCAAGAATCAGTGATATGCCGATAATCCCGCCATCAATGATACTATTTGGTATCAAAAACAGTTCGATTGCGGAAGCTGCAAGTCCAGCTCCTATTAAAATCATGATAAAACGGTAAATGGTCCTTCCGATTCGTTCTTTCCTGTGCTGTCTTTTTCCCATTGTCCTCTCCTTCAGCAGTTGATTTTTAATCATGAAATGCTCCAAAACCCATATGTATATGGTATCCCTTGTCAAAAACAGCGGTGCTGCTTCCTGAACCGCGCACCATTTGGGCTGTAAGCCATACATTGAGGTGAGAGGAGGATTGACGCATGATTTTATTTCAAAAAATTATTAACCAAAAAGTGAATTCCATTTCAGCTGATGACCTGCTAAAGCTTGCGAAGCAAAACCAGCTTGCGATTAACCCGGCACAGGCCTCACAGATTGTTTCGCTTATGAAAGGCAAAAACGTCAATATCTTTGATGAAGCGGAAAGAAGAAGACTGCTTGCTTCCATCGCAGCCATTACTTCACCCGCTACAGCCCAGCAGGTGGACCAGCTCTTTAAACAGTTTGTTAAATAGCATATGATGCCGGACCTCACTCTATAACAGGTCCTTGCTCATTTATGTAAAGTTTGGGGTATGCTGAACCGTTTATTTGAACAAAACGATTGAAACCCCCGGCATGCCTGCCAGGCATTCGGGGGCTTTTCATTTTTACAGGTTCTGCTGGTTAACGATTTTGTTAAGAACATCCTCATCAAATTGCTTGGAACGAATCATTTCGATTTCAAATTTATACGGAGGTTTTTTGTTCTTTTTATCTTCTCCGACATAAGGAGTCTCAAGAATTTTCGGCACATTTTCCAGAGCCGGGTGGTGAACGATGGATAATAAGGCATCAAACCCGATATGGCCGAAGCCGAAATTTTCGTGTCGGTCTTTCCTTGCACCGATTGGATTTTTGCTGTCGTTCATGTGGAGCACCTTCAGCCTGTCAAGTCCGACAATCCGATCGAACTCCTCGAGGACACCGTCAAAATTATTAATCAAATCGTAGCCGGCGTCATGAGTATGGCATGTGTCGAAGCAGACGGATAGATGCTCGCTGTACTTGACTCCTTCGATAATACGCGCCAGCTCCTCAAAGTTTGAACCGATTTCCGATCCCTTTCCTGCCATCGTTTCCAGTGCAATTTGAACCGGCTGATCTTTTTCCAGCACTTCATTCAGACCTTCAACGATTTTCCTGATTCCCTCATCCGTCCCTGCCCCTACATGAGCGCCTGGATGAAGGACAATCTGTTTTGCACCAAGGGCAGCTGTTCTCTCGATCTCAGACCTGAGAAAAGTAACCCCCAGCTCAAACGTGTTCGGGTTGACGGAGTTTCCGATGTTAATAATATACGGTGCATGGACGATAATATTTTCGATTCCGTTTTCCTGCATATGTGCAAGTCCCGCTTCTATATTCAGATCCTCTATGCTTTTGCGCCGCGTGTTCTGAGGAGCGCCTGTATACACCATAAAGGTATTAGCTCCATATGAAGCCGCTTCCTGGCTGGCTGCCAAAAGCATATGCTTCCCGCTCATCGATACATGGGAACCGATTCTAAGCATAAAACCCTCTCCTACTTCTCTCTCCGCTTAATGCGGCGCTGTTTCTTTTTCACTTTATCCATTTCCCACTTCATTTTTCTCTTATACCCAGGCTTGACCTTTTTCGGCTTGCGGATTCCTGCTTTGGCCCGCTCTTCTGCCTCACGATCTGTTTTCTGTCTGTTCTTTCTGCGGTGACGGTCCTCCGCTTCCTTCCATTCTGTTCCGGAAAGATCTTTGTTGACAAAAGTGATCCCCATTTTTTCAAGCTTAGCAAGAGCATCCTCATCAGAAGCCTCATATACGGTTGCCGCAATGCCGGAGTAGCCTGCTCGTGCAGTTCGTCCAACCCGGTGGATATAGAAATCCAGATCCTGCGGAAGTTCATAGTTGATGATATGGCTTACACCCTCAATATCGATGCCGCGCGCAGCCAGATCTGTGGCCACGACGTACTGGAACTCAAGGTCATTAATCTGCTTCATCACTTTTTTCCGTTCACGCGGCGGCAAGCCTCCATGGATTCTTCCTACTTTTAATCCCTGTTCAGAGAGAGAATCGGCTACTTCATCTGCCATTTTTTTCGTGTTCGCAAAAACGATGGCCAGATACGGGTTATAGGAAAGAAGCATATCATGGATCAGCTTCTTTTTATTGCGGTGTTTGACCGGTACGAGCACATGCTGAATCTTCTCCGCTGCAGCCTGCTTCGGAGCAACATGCGTGAATTTCGGATTTGCCATATATTTCTTCAGGAACGGCTTCAGTTTTTCAGGGATCGTCGCGGAGAAGACGAGCATTTGAAGCTTCTCAGGCATCCCGCCGGCAATCCGGTCTACATCTTCAAGGAATCCCATGTCAAGAATCATATCCGCTTCATCTACAACGAATGATTTGGTCTGATGAACGAAAAGGGCATTTTCCTTAAGAAGGTCATGAATTCTTCCCGGTGTGCCAATAACGATTTGAGGCTGCTGCTTCAGCTTGTCGATCGAACGCTGCTTGTCCGTTCCCCCTGTAAAGCATCTCGCCTGTATTTCCTGATCATGATGACTGATCAGTTTAAGTGCTTCTTTATAAATCTGATTGGCAAGCTCTCTGGTAGGCGATGTGATCACTACCTGAACATTTTGCGAATCAGGATCGATGCTGTTGAGAAGCGGCAGCAGGTAAGCATGCGTTTTTCCTGTACCTGTCTGCGATTGTCCGATTACACTCTCACCTTTGAGAACGGACGGGATAATTCTTTCCTGTATTTCAGTCGGGTTTTTAAACCCAAGCTCTTTCACAGCTTCTATAAGAAACGGTTTCAGCTCCAGTTTTTCAAATCTTTCCATTTTATCTAAAACTCCCTTAATAATCTGCCTTCCTCTCCTGGACCAGGACAGGTTTAACCATTATCACATTATATACGAAAACACCTTAAAACACCAACAGCCCTAAAAGGAGGCATCCTGCAGATGTCTGCCTAAATTGAAAACCTTTTTTCCGCTTTTGCATAACCTGTAAGAGGCAGATATGACAGAAAGGGGTACAGACATGTTTCCACAAGGACCATTGCCGCCAGGCGGCATACAGGGCAGAGGCTTCTCTCAGGGACCGTTTTCCGGCGGCAGACAGCTTCCGGCAAGAGCTCCTTTTGCAGGCGGCCAGCCTTTTAACGGACAGGGAGCCGGCGGCAGAGGACTGTTTTCAGGCGGAAGTTTTCCAGGTCAGGGAGGCTTTAACGGCGCTCCCGGTTTCGGGGGTCAGTTTGCAGGCGCACAGGGAGCCGGCGGAGGGATTAAAGGACTGCTGGCGAGGTTTCTTCCCTCTTCAGGCGGTGCAGGGAACATAGCCGGTGCAGCACAGCAGGGAATCCAGGGGCTGGCCACCCCTGCCAATATCACCGGAATGCTCGGCAACGTACAAAAGGTTTTGGGCGTAGCCCAGCAGGTAACCCCAGTGGTTCAGCAGTATGGACCTCTCGTAAGGAACCTTCCGGCCATGATTAAACTATTCAGCCAGATGAATTCAAGCGATGAGGACGGAGAAGAATCAGCGGACGAATCCGGAACGGCTGAACCTGCAGAGGAGACCGCTTCCGCTCCTCAGAACCGCCCTTCCCGCAGATCCTCCCCTGTTGAAGACAATGACAGCGAGCAGGAAACGGAGACAGCCGGGACACGTCCGGCCTACAGCTCAGGAGCATCCAGACCGAGATTATACATTTAGCCGGCAATTGCAGAAAACAGCACCTGCTATAAATAAGAGTTTTGTATTCTTCCTCCTGTTTCGCTATAATGATAGAAGGTTAGGAGAGAAAGGCCGGCTGCCGGCTTTTTTCATTTTTACGCCTGATCATCCTTTAGGAGGAAGATACATGGATGTTATTAAAATTGCTCCGCGCGGCTATTGCTATGGTGTAGTCGATGCAATGGTCATAGCAAAAAACGCCGCCATGGATAAAACACTGCCAAGACCGATCTATATACTGGGAATGATCGTTCATAATAAACATGTAACCGATGCTTTTGAAGAAGAAGGAATCATCACCCTGGACGGGACGAACCGTCTGGAAATCATGGAGAAAGTCAATGAAGGAACCGTTATTTTCACCGCCCACGGCGTCTCTCCTGAAGTAAGAAGGATCGCCGAGGAAAAAGGGCTTGTCAGCATAGATGCTACGTGTCCTGATGTAACAAGAACCCATGACTTGATCCGTGACATGAAGGCAAAAGACTACCAGGTAATCTACATCGGAAAAAAAGGGCATCCAGAACCAGAAGGTGCCGTCGGTGTAGCGCCTGATATCGTTCATCTAATTGAAACGGTTGAAGACGCTGACGCACTGGACATCCAATCCGACAAAATCATAGTGACCAACCAGACGACAATGAGCCAGTGGGATGTCTATGACATTATGGAAAAAGTGAAAGAGAAGTTCCCGCATGTGGAATTTCATCAGGAAATCTGTCTCGCTACACAAGTCCGCCAGGAAGCGGTAGCCGAGCAGGCAAAAGATGCCGATCTTACGATTGTTGTCGGAGACCCTAAGAGCAACAATTCCAACAGACTGGCACAAGTATCCGAGCAGATTGCCGGAACACCGGCTTACCGGATTTCCAACCTTTCCGAGCTCAAGCTTGAGTGGCTCAAGGGAGTCAAACGGGTGGCTATTACTGCAGGCGCTTCTACCCCTACTCCGATTACGAAGGAAGTCATTCAATTCCTGGAAAAATACGAGGATGACGAAAGCAAAGTATGGGAAGTCATCCATGCGGTCCCTTTAAACAAGATTCTTCCGAAGGTCCGCACTGCGAAAAAATAAAAGGCTGCAAAAAAACCGGGATGCTTGTATAAAAGCACTCCGGTTTTTCTTTTACCCCTACATAAACGTAAATGGATCTGTATCGATCACGGAAGGCACAATGCTCACTTCAAACTTCTTTTCCTCGCAAAGGGAGAGCAGCAGATCTGTAACCCCCTGCTTCATGACTTTTTCAATGTTATGGCCGGGGTCAATCATGTGAAGTCCCGCCATCATGGCATCATGTGCGGTATGGTAATAGATATCGCCGGTTACAAAGACATCCGCACCGCTGAATTTGGCATCCATCCAATACTTGTTTCCATCTCCGCCAAGCACGGCGCATGTCTTTACTTTGGCATGAAGATCCCCTACCACCCTTACAGAATCAACATCAAATGCTTTTTTCACTACATCGCTGAATTCTCCGAGAGTCATTTCCCTCTCGAGGCTGCCAATCCTTCCAAGGCCCATTTCAAGCCCCTTCTGGTCAAGCTCATATACATCATACGCTGCCTCTTCATAAGGATGGGCTTTCAGCATTGCAGTGAGGACCTTCTTCTCAATCGAAGCGGGGAACACCGTTTCCAGCTTTACCTCTTCAGCCCTTTCCAGCCTGCCTGGATCTCCGATAAACGGGGATGATCCTTCCAGCGGGAGAAACGTACCCCTTCCCTCGGAAGAGAAAGAGCAGTGGCTGTACTTTCCGATCTTGCCGGCCCCTGCACCACCAACCGCTTCCCTCACTGCTTCTGCGTGCTCTGCCGGCACATATACGGCGAGCTTCTTCAGTTTTTCTTCATAGGTTGGAGAAAGCACTTTTGTGTTCTGAAGGTTTAAAGCCCTTGCCAGCAAATCATTGACTCCGCCTTCTGCAACATCAAGGTTTGTATGGGCTGCATATATGGCTATATCGTTCTTGATGCATTTTTCAAGGAGTCTTCCTGCCGGCTGGTCTGTTCTGAGCGCTTTTAAAGGCCTGAAGATTGGCGGATGGTGGGCGATGATCAGATCGGCGTTCATAGCAATGGCTTCTTCCACTACTGCATCTGTTACATCCAGGGCAGTCATCACAACCTCAACCTGTTTATTCAAGGTGCCGATCTGCAGTCCGACTTTATCCCCTTCCACTGCGTATTTTCTTGGCGAAAAGCTTTCAAAAAGTTCGATTACCTCAAACCCATTCGGTATTTTGCTCATGAAAGTACCTCCTCAGCCCTTTTGATCTGTGCAAGCATGTCCGCTTTTCTGGCAGCTGTTTCTTCTGTCTGGATTCCGCGGCTGATTTGTGCGGCTATCCGCTCCCAATGTTCTTTTTCGTGTTCCCACTTTTGTATAAAAACGTCATTCTTTTCTTTCATCAGGAAAGGGCCGAACAAGATGCCGGCATCCTTGTCAGCTCCATCATAGGGTTTCAGGGGCTCCCCTTTTTCTGCTGTCAGAATTTCGTATATTTTCCGGTCTTCTTCGAGGATCTCTTCAGCTTTCAATTCCCAGCCGTTATTGATCAGCCAGATTCTAATCAGATCCGCATTGACATTCGGCTGCAGGATGAGCCTCCGGGCAGCACCGAGCTTATCTTTGCCGTTCTCGAGGATCTTGGCGATGAGGCCTCCCCCCATGCCCGCTATCGTAATACAGGTAGCCTCGTCAGTCTCCAGGACAGCCAGGCCGTCCCCTTTACGGACAGCAATCCGGTCATCAAGACCCGATCTTTTCACCTGAGACAATGCAGACCGGTATGGCCCTTCCACAACCTCCCCGGCAATTGCGTTCTTTGCCTTGCCTTTAATGACAGCATAGCAAGGCAGATAGGCATGGTCTGATCCTATATCAGCCAGGATGGATCCTTCCGGTATGTATTCGGCAACCTTGCTCAATCGTTTAGATAATTTCAATTCATTCATGACGTCACTCCAACTTTTCTGTAGTTCTTCCCCTATTTTAGTTGAACCGTATAGTCATGTCCAATTGTGAATCAAGATTTAAATTCTGTTCTTTTAACCTGGTATTCCAGCACCCGTATGGAATCTCCTGTTATCCAACCCGCTTGCTCAATAGCGGGACTTGAGGAAAAAGAAAACCCCCGGATGCGAGGAGCATGCATTCCGGGGGATTTATTCAGCAGGTCCTGTTACTTCAGCTCAGAGACCCATTTCGCCATTTCTTCGAGCTTTTTTTCGTCCGGTACAAGATTAGCAGGCATTCCGCCGCCGCCGTTCTTGATTTTTTCTTTGATTTCGTCCACGCTCAAGGATGTGCCTGCGAGCTTCGGTCCTGCACCGCCTTCATAATTTTCCCCGTGGCAGGAAATGCATTTCCCTTTATAGATCTCTTCAGGGGAAAGTGCCGAGATGTCTTCTGTTTTTGGTTCTTCTTTTCCGCCGCCGGCTAATTCTTTGCCGTCCCCAATCCCTTTTATCGAAAAAAAGAACATGAGTCCAATACCGAAAACAGCGATCAGTGCAAAAGGTATAAGCGGATTCCGTTTCATGTTTTCTCCTCCCAGACTTCTTCTCTGTATGTAGCATATACACGTAAACTGCTTTCATTTTACTTTAAAATGCCGGGAAGGAAAAGCTAATTTACCCATTTTCGTGATAAATTGGAAAACGGCGGTCAGCAGCCGATTTGCCTGGCGATGACCATCCGCTGCACTTCGCTCGTTCCTTCTCCGATTTCCAGCAGCTTTGCATCCCGTAAAAACCGTTCTACGTGATAATCTTTCATATACCCGTAGCCTCCGTGAATCTGTATCGCCTGATTCGTCACCTCTGAACTGATTTCAGAAGCATACAGCTTGCACATAGATGCTTCTTTCGTAAAAGGTTTGCCCTGATCCTTCAGCCAGGCAGCTTTGTATACCATGTTTCGGGCAAGTTCTATTTTCATTGCCATGTCTGCGAGCTTAAATTGAATGGCCTGAAAGGAAGAAAGGCTTTTGCTAAACTGCCTTCTTTCTCTCGCATAGTTCAATGCTTTTTCGTAAGCGGCCTGTGCCACACCGACCGCCATCGCTCCGATGCCGATCCTTCCCCCGTCTAGGGTGATCAGGAACTGTTTAAAGCCTCTGCCCTTTTCACCGAGAAGGTTTTCAGCGGGCACCTCCACATTCTCCAATATCAGTTCGGTTGTATTCGAAGCGTTCAGCCCCATCTTTTCATAATTATCTACAATCGTGAAACCTTTTGCATCTGTCGGAACGATAATCGCACTGATTTCCTTTTGTCCGGCTTCCCGTCCGGTAATCGCCGTCAAAGCAAGAAATTTTGCGTAGGAGGCATTCGTGATAAAGCATTTACTTCCGTTGATTAGGAAGGTCCCGTCTTTTTCAACAGCCTCCGTAGCTGTCCCTCCTGCATCCGAGCCGGCATTCGGCTCTGTCAGGCCAAAGGCGCCAAGCGATTCTCCGGTACATATTTTAGTGAGATACATTTGCTTCTGCTCTTCTGTCCCGAATAAGTGCAGCGGAGCCCCGCCGAGCGAAATATGCGCTGAATACGTAATCCCGGTAGAAGCACATGCCCTGCTCAGCTCTTCCGTTACAATCGCGAAGCTTACTGTATCTGCTCCTGCTCCCCCGTATTCTTCCGGAAACGGCAGCCCGAGCATCCCCATATCTCCAAGCTGTTTGAAAATTTCTTCCGGAAACTCTTTCGTTTTATCCCTTTTTTCTGCTCCCGGTGCTACCTCAGCTTCCGAGAACTCCCTGATCGTCTTAAGGATCATCCTTTGTTCTGCCGTTAAGTCAAAATTCAATCCAATCCCCCCTGAATTTGAACACGCTTACATTCATATTATAAAAGGAAAAAACTGTTTTCACAACATTTTAAAAATGCAGAACCTTTTATTAAAATAAGAAAGAGGCTGCTGCAAGAATGAGACCTGCCACCCCGGCAGCGAGCATAGAGCGTATCTTAAAACGAAGGGAGAAGGCGATCCACACTGCGCTGTGAATCGCGATAGCGGCAGGATAAGCTGCAGTCCCGGGCACCTTACATGCATCGATTCCGGTTAATGTCAGGAGAAGAAGGATCAAAAACAAACTGCCTGCAGGAAGCTGAAACATCCCGTTTTTTCTTGATTTTATGATCACTGGAGCAAGAAAGAGAGCCGCGGCACCCAGCAGAGCCATTTGCAATAGCGGTTTCATTTCAGTAAAATATATGTAGAGGGAAGAAATCAGGATTGCAAGCACGAGCCACATGGTGAGCGGGATGTTCTTTTTTCCGGCAGGGCGGTCCGTATCCCCTCCGGTATAGAGAGCGAGCAAAAAGTTGCAATACGTTTCCGGAAGCAGCTTATTCTCCTTCCAGTGGGTAATCTCATCAATAATGATTTTCTTTTTTTCAGTTCTCATCTGCTGTCTACCTGCCATTCTGTCTGTGTGTTACCTTTATTGTAATAAGACGGGGACTGCCGGTAAACATAAATAAAAAAGTAAGCGCTTTATTCTTTGTCAAAAAAAAGAAAGACGGGGTAGCCGTCTTTCGGGTCTATTCCAGAAAATCCTTGAGCCTTTTGCTTCTGCTCGGATGACGAAGTTTCCTTAAAGCTTTCGCTTCAATCTGACGGATCCGTTCCCGTGTAACACCAAACACTTTTCCTACTTCTTCAAGTGTCCGTGTCCGTCCGTCATCAAGGCCGAATCGCAGGCGCAGAACATTTTCTTCTCGGTCAGTAAGAGTGTCCAGCACGTCTTCCAGCTGTTCCTTAAGCAGCTCATACGCAGCATGCTCGGAAGGAGAAGTAGCGTCCTGATCTTCAATGAAATCTCCAAGATGGGAGTCATCTTCTTCTCCGATTGGAGTTTCCAGTGAAACAGGCTCCTGGGCAATCTTGAGAATCTCCCGTACCTTTTCAGGAGTCAGGTCCATATCCTCAGCGATTTCTTCCGGAGAAGGTTCGCGGCCAAGATCCTGAAGAAGCTGTCTTTGAACACGGATGAGCTTGTTGATCGTTTCCACCATATGAACCGGAATCCGGATGGTTCTGGCCTGATCCGCAATTGCACGGGTAATGGCCTGACGGATCCACCATGTGGCGTACGTACTGAATTTATATCCTTTGCGGTAGTCAAATTTCTCGACGGCCTTCATTAAGCCCATGTTTCCTTCCTGGATCAAGTCCAGGAACAGCATGCCGCGCCCTACATAGCGCTTGGCGATGCTGACAACAAGGCGGAGGTTCGCTTCAGCAAGCCGGCGTTTCGCTTCTTCATCGCCTTCTTCAATCCGTTTGGCCAGCTCGATTTCTTCATTAGCGGAAAGCAAGTCCACGCGGCCGATTTCTTTCAGATACATACGAACCGGATCATTGATCTTAACCCCTGGAGGGACGCTCAAGTCATTAAGGTCGAATTCCTCTTCCTTTGCCAGTTCCTGTATATTAGGGTCTTCCGCTTCACCGTTTTCACCTTGAAGCTCGACGCCCTGTTCACCAAGAAATTCATAATACTCATCCATCTGGTCTGATTCCATTTCAAAGCTTGACATCCGTTCGGCTATTTCCTCGTATGTCAAAGAACCGCGCTTTTTCCCAATCTCCGTAAGCTGATCCTTAACTTGGTCCAGCGTCAGTTCTGTGTCATGGGTTTGTTTGTCAGCCATAGGATCCCCTCCTTCCAAACTCTGGCGGCTATAGTCCGCCTTAACATTCTATAGATGAACTCCATTAGTAATGGATGGTCATTCATTGCGTTTTAAATGAGCGTTTCATCTGTACGATTTCCATACCGATTCGGGCAGCCCGGACGAAGTCCCTCTGCCTTTCCGCTTCATTCTTTTCAGCTTCCTTCTGCTGTAGATCTGCCATTTTTGGATAATTTAAAATCTGCCTGATATAATCCTGAATTTCAGCAGAGGTGGGCTCATCACTCACCTGAAGCATGGCCAGATCGGAAACAGCTGACATCAGCTCTTTTCCGGGAAGCTTCTGAATAAAAGAACTGATCTTCTCTTCAGAGCTTTCTTCATAAAAAGCATAGAGATGCGCAGCGATTACTCTGTGCTCTTCGATGTTAAACTGAAGCCCGAGCACATCCAGCACTTTTTGGGCGGCGTCCCTGCTTTTCAGCATGTGGGCGAGCAGCATCCGCTCTGCATTATGGTAGGCCGGAAGCAGTTTTTTCCGCTTTCTTGCTGCAGGCGCCACTTCTCTTGGGGTCTGAGTCTGCTCTCTCTGCTCTTTCTGAGGCTCCATTGTCCTGGAAAGCTCACTCAGCCTTTCTTTCAGAACGTCGAGGCCAAGAGCATATTCGCGCGCCAGCTGCTTAACATAGATCTCCTGTTCAAGAGAGTTCTTCAGTGCTGCAATCTCTTTAAGGATCTGCTCTATGTACTCCAGCCGGTCTGCTTCATTTTGAAGATTCCTGCCTTTTTTGAAATAGTGCATTTTAAACGTCATGACCGAGACACTTGCCCCTAT
The DNA here is from genome assembly GCF_009711125.1 of Metabacillus mangrovi. Classification (GTDB taxonomy): domain Bacteria; phylum Bacillota; class Bacilli; order Bacillales; family Bacillaceae; genus Metabacillus_B; species Metabacillus_B mangrovi. The sequence goes on from NZ_WMIB01000001.1 coordinate 648,482, forward strand.
TACATCATGCTGAAACTTCTCAGCTCCAAAGCGCTGAATGTAGTCATCAGGGTCCAAGCCATCGGGAATCATGGCTACTTTTACTTCTGCACCGGCCTGCGAGAGTGTCTTTGCCGACCTGAGAACAGCATCCATGCCGGCCTTATCCGAATCGTAGCAAAGGATCACCTCTGCACTGTTCCTTTTTAAAACCTTAGCCTGCTCCCCTGTCAGAGCCGTTCCCATTGCGGCCACTGAATGCTGAACCCCTGCCAAAGATGCAGAGATCACATCCGCAAAGCCTTCAAGGAGCACTGCCTGATGATGCTTCCGGATATGCAGCCGGGCTTTTGAAAAGTTGTAGAGAACTTTACTTTTATTAAAAAGCTTTGTTTCCGGGCTGTTTAAATATTTTGGCTGTTCATCAGTCATCACCCGGCCTGAAAAGGCTATGGTGTTTCCATGGTGGTCAAGGATCGGAAACATGATTCTGTTTCTGAAACGGTCAAGAAAATCCGAGCCGTCATTCTTTTTCACAAGCAGACCGGCTTCTTCCATAAGCGGAAGACTGAATCCCCTGTTGGCAAGAAATTTCACTGCAAAATTCCAAGAATTAAGCGAGTACCCGATTTCAAACTGTTCGATCGACTCTTTCGTGAATCCCCGCTTTAACAGATAATCGAGTGCATCCTGGCCTTCTTTTGTGTTCACGAGCAAATGATGATAAAATTTCTTTAATAGCTCGTGGGCCTCAAGCATTGCAGCTGCATCGTCATCTTTTGCTTCATGGCTGCCCTGTGAAGGGGCAGGAAGCTCAGGAAGGGCTATCCCCTCCTTCTCTGAAAGAAGGCGGACCGCCTCTACAAATTCGCAGCCCTCTATCTGCATCAGAAAAGAAAAAACATTGCCACCCGCTTTGCACCCGAAACAGTGAAAAATCTGCTTGTCAGCCGAAACAGAGAAAGACGGTGTGTTTTCACCATGGAAAGGACACAGGCCAAAATAGTTGCGCCCCTGCTTTTTTAACTGGACATATTCTCCAATTACATCGACAATATCGACTGACTGCTGTATTTTTTCTACAGCTTCCTCAGGAATCCGCTGTGCCATTGTAACATCCCCGTATTTGAAGTATTCGAGACTTACCGAGGGAATCCTGCAAGATTCGACAGAATGTTTTCCAGAGATTCCATAAACATTCTCCGGTCATCCTTGGAAAATGCTTTCGGCCCTTTTGAATAGATCCCTTCTCTGCGTCCCTTTGCCGATAAATACCGGTATTGCAATGCCGTCTCAATATTTTCGTCTGTATAGTGTTTACCCCTTGTGGATAAAACGATAACACCTTTTTTGAGAAGAAGGCCGGCTAATCCGATATCCTGGGTAACCACCACATCACCCTTCTTCGAATGGTTGACGATATATAAATCAGCCGATTCTTTATCTGTGTCCACGTATACCCAGGTTTCTCCCCTGGCCGCCGTTGTCATGTGATTGTACGAAGCTACAAACACAGGCTCAGCTCCGAAGGAATCAGCTGCTGACAAAATTTCATCCTTAACGGGACAAGCATCTGCATCGACGAATATTTTCAGCTTATTTTCGGCATTTTTCTCTATTCTCCATCCCTCCATACAATTCCTTCTTTCAAGCAGGAATCAATGTTCAGGAATATTGCTTAGCGCCCGATTATGTTCTGAAACCGCCAGTTCCCAAACCGTTTGTCGAATGATTTACTCCTTGTTCTCTTGACAGATACTAGTAAATAGTTTATTCTACCGCCTAAAAGTCTAAACCTAAAAAGTGTAATTTTATCACAAATTTTTATTATAATACAAAGTCTTTCATTTTTCTACGGTTTTGTTTGTATTCCTGAAAACATTTCACCGTGAATATTCTTCCACAGGAAAGCCCGGCTGATTGATCAGCTGGGCGCTTTTTCGTGTTTATTTTACTACAAGAGGTTCATTTATACAGGCCCGTCTTTAGCCAGGGCTTACTTGCTCATGATGGTCTGAATGATGTTCGCCGTTTCCTCCACTGCTTTGTTGGAAACATCAATCACGCTGCAGCCGATTCGCTCGACCACTTTATCGAAGTATGCAATCTCTTCATTGATCCGGTTGATGTTCGCATAAATGGCCTGATCATTAAGACCGAGAGACTTGAGCCGTTCTCTTCTTATATTGTTCAGCTTTTCTGCGCTGATCCGGAGCCCGATGCACTTTTTCGCCGGGATTTTGAAGAGCTCCTCGGGCGGTTCCACCTCAGGGACAATCGGTACATTTGCCACTTTGAAGCGTTTGTGTGCCAAGTATTGGGATAGAGGCGTTTTGGATGTTCTTGAAACACCGATCAAAATGATATCCGCCTTCAGCAGCCCCCGCGGATCACGGCCATCATCATATTTAACGGCAAACTCGATGGCTTCGACCTTCTTAAAATAATCTTCATCAAGCTTGCGCACCCTGCCAGGTTCATATTTCGCCTGGATTCCATAGGAGGTCTCCATTTTATCGATCAGCGGTCCGATAATGTCATGGACCGGCACTTTCCGGACAGCAGCAAGCTGGATCAGGTAGTTCCTCAGTTCCGGCACCACCAGGGTAAAGCATATAATGGCACCATCCATTTGAGCATAGGAGACAACCTCCTCGAGCGTGGTTTTGTCCTCCACGTAAGGAATGCGCTTGATCATTGTCCCCGCAGCATAGCCATTAAACTGGCTGATGGCCGCTTTGACAACCAGTTCTGCCGTTTCCCCGACTGAATCTGAAACTACGTAAATGACTCGGTTGTTCATGCCGCTCCCCCGTTTCCCTCTGCTATATAATATCGTTTTCTGCAAGCCTCATCAGAATTTTTGTCATATTGGTTTTTGTGATTCTCCCAGTCACTTCAAATCCCTTGTCCGTATCCCTGATAATCGGGAGTGCATCGATTTGTTTTTCGATAAGGGACTTTGCCACGTCCATGATAAAATCTTCATTCCTGCAGACCGTAATATTCGGCATTCTCGTCATGATAATGTTAACCGGGATGGAAGCAAGCTCCTGTTTTCCGATGCTTGCCCTCAATAGATCCTTCCGCGAGAGCACCCCGACCAGGATGGAATCTTTATCCACGACGAATAATGTTCCTACGTCTTCAAGAAACATTGTCACAATTGCATCATAAACCGATACATTTTCATTCACGACTACCGGGATGGATTGGAACTCTTTCACCTGCAGTTTCTTCAGCTTATCGCTGAGCAGCTGGTTTCCGGTTTTGCCCGTATAGAAATAACCGACCCTCGGCCTCGCTTCCAAGTAACCGGACATGGTCAGGATCGCGAGGTCAGGCCTCAAGGTAGCCCGTGTCAAATGGAGCTGATCCGCTATGTTCTCACCCGTAATCGGGCCGTTTTCCTTCACAATTTGAAGGATGGTCTCCTGCCGCTTGTTCAGTTCGATATCACTCACCACCAATTCCGGCAATCTCTTTCAATTATGTACTTGACCTGTCTATCTTCATTATATATGAAACGAAGGGAAAAAAAAGTCTTCCCATATGCCATTATAAAGCTTTGGACCCCGTAGAGCGGGATCCAGAGCGTGTGAAGCTTTATTTAACATTGATGGAGTTCATATCTGCAAAAGACCGGATCACATCTGCAAGCTGTTTCATCTGTGCAAGACGGTTCGCTTTTACGTTCTCGTCATCTGCCATAATCATCGTGTGCTCAAAGTAAGCTGTAATTTCAGGAGTCAGACTTTTCAGCCCCGCGAATGCCGTTTTGTAGTCTGCTTTGTCCGCCGCTTCATAATACTCGCTGATGACCGCCTCCGCTTTTTGATGCAGCTCTCTTTCATGGCTGTTTTCAAAAAGTTCAGGAGACACCTGTGCTGTTTCACCGGCTTTGCCTGCGATATTGAGCACCCTTGAGAGAGCTTCGATGGTTTCTTTGAAGCCGTTGGAAGCGGTCTGCTCTGATAGGATGACGGCACGCTTGATCATGGATGTGATTTCAATCTGTGAGGACCGAAGAACAGCATCCACCAGATCATAGCGGATTTGTTTTTCATCCATTACATATTTCGCTCTCATCTTGAAAAATCCTGTTAAATCTTCTATCCATTTTCCGGTGTCTGCGCCCCGATTTGCAAGTCCGAGCTGAAAAAGCTCAGGAAGCGGTATTTCCCAATCATAAGCCAGAAGAATCTGAACGATGCCGCTCGCCTGCCTTCTCAGTGCATAAGGATCCTGTGAACCGGTAGGGATCATGCCGATTGAAAAGAATGAACAAATGGTATCAAGCTTATCGGCCAGGGCAACGGCCGCTCCTGCTTCGGATGCAGGCACCGGGTCTTCTGAATGCCTCGGGCTGTAATGTTCATTTACAGCGGCTGCGACGGTTTCCCTCTCACCAAGCAATTTTGCATATTTTTCACCCATGACTCCCTGCAGTTCAGGAAACTCGTAAACCATATGTGAAACGAGGTCAAACTTGCTGATTTCAGCTGCTCTTCTCGCATCTTCACGGACTGTACCGCTCAGCTCAAGCCGGGCTGTCAGCGCATCCGTTAAAGCGGTCACTCTGCGGACTTTATCTCCGAGAGAGCCAAGCTCTTCATGAAACACAATCTTCTCCAGCTTCTCCAGTGCTTCCCCGATCTGAAGCTTATGGTCCTCCCGGTAAAAGAACGCGGCGTCGGACAGCCTTGCACGAAGCACTTTCTCGTTACCCCGGGCCACCTGTTCAATGTGGTCGCTGTTGCCGTTCCGTACCGTGATAAACTTTGCAAGAAGCATGCCGTTTTGGTCTTTCACCGGAAAATAGCGCTGATGCTCTTTCATGGTTGTGACTAAAACTTCCTCAGGCAATGTCAGGTATTCCTCTTCATACTGTCCGAAAAGGGCTGTCGGATATTCTACCAGGTTATTGACTTCTTCAAGAAGCGTTTCGTCCACTGGTATGACCCACTCATTTTCCCGAGCGAGATCAGCCAGCTGTTCCCGTATCATCTGTTTCCGTTCCGCTGGATCAGCAATGACAAACTGCTGTCTCAGCAATGTTTTATACAAGTCTGGTTCTTCAACGGTAAAAGACTCGCTTCCGAGGAAACGGTGGCCGCTTGTTGAATTGCCGCTTTGAACTCCTGCAATGCTGAACGGGATGATTTCCGAACCGAAAAGGGCGAGAATTGATTTAACCGGCCTTGCGTACCGGATATCCAGGCTGCCCCATCTCATGTTTTTTGGAAAAGTTAAGCTGAGCAGCACTTTGTCCAGATTTTTTAGCAAATCCATGGCAGGCTGTCCTTTTACATGCTTCATCACATGGACGTATTCGATGCCGTTGATTTCTTTAAAATAGATGTCCTCAGGCGATGCTCCCTGCCCTCTGCAGAATCCGAGAGCTGCTTTGCTCCAATTGCCTTCTCCATCCTGTGCAATCTTTTTTGCAGGTCCTTTTGCTTCTTCAGACACATCTTCCTGCTTTTCAGCCAAATCCGATACAAGAATGGCTAATCTGCGCGGAGTAGAAAACAGCTGTATTTCTCCAAAAGGAATGTTCTGCTCTTTCAGCCATTTATCTGTTTTGTCCCCAAGCTGATTCATGGCATCTGTTACAAACCGGGCCGGGAGTTCTTCCAGTCTAATTTCCAGCAACAAGTCACGCTTGCTCATGCAGAATCACCATCCTGTTCTTTTACCATTGGAAAGCCAAGCTTTTCCCGCTCATCATAGAAGGTTCTGGCTACCTTTCTGGCGAGATTTCTTACCCTTCCGATATACCCTGTCCGTTCTGTGACGGAAATCGCTCCTCTTGCATCAAGGAGATTGAATGTATGGGAGCATTTCAGCACATAATCATACGCCGGATGAACCAGGCCCTGATCCATTTGACGATGCGCTTCTTTTTCATATACAGCAAAAAGATTGAAGAGCATATCCTGGTCTGATGTTTCAAACGTATATTTGGAGTGCTCATATTCCGGCATTCCGAAAATATCTCTTACGGTAAAGCCGTCCGTCCATTCAAGATCGAATACATTTTCTTTGTCCTGGATATAGGAAGCAAGCCTCTCTATCCCGTATGTAATTTCCACTGATACCGGCTTGCACTCCAGTCCGCCTACCTGCTGAAAATACGTGAACTGGGTGATTTCCATTCCATCCAGCCATACCTCCCAGCCAAGTCCCGCACAGCCAAGCGACGGATTTTCCCAGTTATCTTCCACAAAGCGGATATCATGCTTTAACGGGTCGATCCCCAGTGCTTTAAGAGAGTCCAAGTATAGTTCCTGAATATTATCAGGTGAAGGCTTCATGATAACCTGGAACTGATGGTGCTGGTACAAACGGTTCGGGTTCTCCCCGTAACGTCCGTCAGCAGGGCGTCTGGAAGGCTCTACATATGCCACATTCCAAGGCTCAGGACCGATTGCTCTTAAAAAAGTATACGGGCTCATTGTACCCGCTCCTTTTTCCGTATCATAAGCCTGCATAAGGATACACCCTTGATCTGACCAGTGCTTTTGCAGCGTCAAAATCATATTTTGGATATTCATTGTATCTCCTCCATCTGGATAAAGTCCGGCAAGGATACGAAAAAGCTCCCGTTCCTATGCCATATACTGCGATGACATAGGGACGAGAGCTACCCGCGGTTCCACCCTACTTGGGAGTCCCTGTAAGGAATCCCCTCTTTTAAAAAACATGCTCCGGAATGCCTTTCACAGCTGGCTGCGATCCGGCTCCCACCGTCCCGGATTCGCTTTACGCAAACCATTGCTGCTACTTCTTTCCTTCTACGCATGACTACCATTCCATTTTATATACGAATCATAATGAAAAAAAGCGGGGATGTCAACAAACCGATTAAATTTGTCCGCGCAGATGATCCATCTGGTCAAGGAACCGCTTCGACTTTAAATACAGCCCTGAATATTCCTGATAGTAGCTGTCCAGCACAATCTTCAGCTCCTGCTTCGTCGCATCCTTTACCGAAATTTCCCCGAGCCTCTCCAGTTCAAAGAAATAGAGCAGCCGGATGATCCTGACGGCTCCCTGTGAAATGACGAGCCTGTAGGGGTCCATTTCAAAACAGCGGTGACAGAGAAAGCCTGCTTCTCTTACTGAAAAGTGAAAGGTGCCATCTGTGCTGCCGCAATTGGCACAGCCGTTCAAATGCGGTGTCAGGCCAAGCACCGGGAGCATTTTAAGTTCGAACATTCTCAAAAGGATATCCGGGTCACGCCCCTCGTCCAAATGCTGAAAAAGCTGGAGGAAAAGTTCGAACAGGAAAGGATTGCGCTGAAGGTTTTCGGTTCCCTTGTCCAAAAGCTCTGCCATATAGGAAGCGTATGCGGTCTTAAATAAATCTTCGCGGATGGAACGCATCGAAGCGATCGTTTCCGCCTGCTGCAGTCCTCCGAGACCGGAAGACTTATGGAATAAAAAAGTGCCGTAAGTAAAAAGCTGGGTCATAGCGGATAAGCGGCTGTTTGGTTTTTTCGCACCTCTAGCCATGACTCCGACCTTGCCCAGCTCTCTTGTATAAATCGTGACGATTTTATTGGTTTCTCCATAACTGGAGGACCTGATAATAATGCCTTCACATTTTTGGAGCACATCGATTCTCTCCATTCAGAAGGGCCAGAGACCTCACATTACCGGAAAATCAGGACTGGAACGCTCCTCATCAAGCATATCGGGCCCATCTGCATGCTCCTTTTCCATTTCCTTAAAAAGAAGATACGTGTCAATATTACCTGTCTGGTAAAACACTTTCCAGGTAAAATCCTTCATGTTACCCCACCTCTCATCTTTTAAGACATGAAAAGCCTGATCCTGTTTTCTTACCGTTAGGATGACCCTGACCCCTTCTTATCATGTTAAACAAAAATTGCTAATTTGTGCCTGCGGTTTAATACTCATCTTCTCTGAAGCCGTAATCTCTTAACTGGTTCATTTTATTGCGCCAGTCCTTTTGAACCTTCACCCAAAGCTCCAGGAATACCTTGGAACCGAGAAGTGCCTCGATATCCACCCGGGCACGCTGCCCCACTTCCTTGAGCATCTTGCCCTGCTTGCCGATGACGATGCCTTTTTGCGAATCGCGTTCTACGATGACTGTTGCCGCCACATAGACAGATCCATTTTCTTCTCTCCGCTCGATCGCATCGATCACTACGGCAACAGAATGGGGGATCTCCTCACGTGTGAGATGAAGAACCTTTTCTCTGACCAGTTCTGAAATGATAAACCGTTCAGGATGGTCGGTAACCTGGTCCGCCGGATAGTATTGGGGACCCTCAGGAAGATAGCCATTGATCTGCGTGAGGAGTGTTTCCACATTATTGCCCTGCAGCGCGGAAATCGGAACGACTTCTTTAAAAGGATAAAGCTCCTTATACTTCTCGATCAGCGGAAAGAGCTGATCAGGATGCAGCTGGTCAATTTTGTTGATGACAAGGAAAACCGGCGTATTGATTTCTTTCAGCTTTTCAATGATGAACTCATCACCGCGGCCGTAGCCTTCCTCCGCGTTTATCATGAACATAATCAAATCTACTTCACGAAGCGTATTCTGAGCCACTTTCATCATAAAATCCCCGAGCTTGTGCTTAGGCTTATGAATGCCGGGCGTATCAATAAAAATCGTCTGGGAATCATCCGTTGTCAATACACCTTGGATCTTGTTGCGGGTTGTTTGGGGTTTATCGCTCATGATGGCGATTTTCTGCCCGATTACCCTGTTTAAAAATGTTGATTTGCCGACATTCGGCCGGCCAATGATGGAAACAAAACCTGATTTATACTCACTGCTAGTCATTTAAATCCTCCGCTGAAAATGCTCCGGGCAGCAGTTCACGAACTGTAAGTTCTTCTATGCTGCCATTCATGTTTGTTAAAATTACTTTCATATCCTTGCTGCAAAGCTCTGAAATTACCTGGCGGCATGCCCCGCATGGAGGGACAGGCCGTTTTGTATCTGCTACAACAGCGATTGCTGTAAATTCACGTTCACCTTCTGAGTATGCTTTAAATAATGCAGTACGTTCTGCACAGTTGCACATGCTGTATGCAGCATTTTCAATGTTGCATCCGCCATATACTTTGCCTGATTTGGTTAAAAGAGCAGCTCCCACCTTAAATTTCGAGTAAGGTACATATGCTCTTTCCCGGGCTGTTTTTGCTTCGCTGATCAGCATATCTGTGTTCATGCCGCGTGTCATCCTTTCTATTCCTAAAGCCTATCCTGTTTCTTATTTTACCCGAAATCCTCTTGCTTTTCACGCTTTCGTTCACAATTAAAAAATAAATAATCAGAATATTATAAATTTTATTAGTTTAGGCACGAAAATGATCAGGCCGGCAAGGCATGCGCCGGCAGCCGACACGAGCACCGCTCCGGCAGCTGCATCCTTTGCAGCCTTGGCAAGCGGCCGGATTTCTTCTGTGACCAGATCAACCGTACGTTCGATGGCTGTGTTGACAAGTTCGAGTGAGAGGACAAGGCAACTAAACCCGATCACCGTAAACCATTCGACAGGACTGATCCCGAGCACTGCTCCCGCTGCCGCTGCTGCGGCACCCAGGAAGCAGTGGATCTGGAAATTCCGTTCATGTAAAAAAGCGTCTTTAATCCCTTCGCCTGCATGGCCGAAGCTTTTCAGCAGCCTTTTTATTTCAGAGGGTTTCCGGTCGTGTAAGCCCATAGGAATTCAAAATCCCTTTCTGCTTAGTAAACATTTCCTCTTCGTCTACCGCTGTCATGTGGTCATAGCCCAGGAGATGGAGGAACCCATGTACAGCAAGGAATCCCAGCTCTCTTTGGAAACTGTGGCCATAATCGGCAGCCTGTTCTGCCGTCCGTTCGACAGAGATGATAATATCCCCAAGCACCGCAGGCATATCCGCCCCGATAATTTCAATTTCGTCTTCCCCCATCTCTTCCATTGCGAAAGAGATAACGTCTGTAGGCTGGTCTTTATCTCTGTATTCGCGGTTGATTTCCTGAATCCGCGCATTATCTGTAAACGTAACAGAAACTTCGGAACCGGGAAGGCTTTCTTCTGCTTCTGCAGCAAATTGCAGGACCTCTTCAACGAGCTGCATGTCCTCCCTGGACAAAGTTCCTGTTTCATCTGTTAAATCAATAGACAATCGACTGTTCATGCCTGCTTCACCTTCTGTTTCGTTACTTCCGGATACTCAATTCTTGAGTGGAAGATCCCTTTCAGGGATTCGCAAAAAGACTGCGCCACAATATCCAGTTCTTTTAATGTTAAATCACATTCATTCAGCTGTCCATCCTGCAGCCGGTCTGCAATAATTCCCTTCACCAGTTTTTGAATGCGCTCCGGGGTCGGGCTGGACATGGAACGGACTGCTGCCTCCACACTGTCGGCAATGGAAATAACGGCAATTTCCCTTGTCTGCGGCTTCGGTCCGGGGTAGCGGAATTCCTCTTCCAGCATTTCATCTCCGCGCTCCTTCGCTTTGTAATAAAAATATTTCAGCAGACTCGTCCCGTGATGCTGCTCTGCTATATCAACAAATTCCTTTGGCATCTTGTGCTTTCTCAGCATATCCGCCCCGTCAGACGCATGGGCTATTATGACATTTTTGCTCAGCTGCGGAGAGAGCTTATCATGCGGATTATCCATTTTCATCTGATTTTCAATAAAATATTGAGGTCTCTTTGTTTTGCCAATGTCATGATAATACGCTCCGACCCTGGCAAGCAGACCGTTGGCGCCAATGGCTTCACAGGCGCTCTCCGACAGATTCGCTACCATTACGCTATGATGATACGTTCCCGGCGTCTCTGTCAGGATTTTCCTGAGCAGCGGGTGATTCGGATTGGACAGTTCGATCAGCCTCATGGTGGAAAGCAGACCGAACCCTGTCTCGAAGAAAGGCTGGAAGCCCATGGCCAGAACAGACGCCGCTATACCCGAAATGGCAGCCATGATGAAATAACTGCCGATTTCCAGATTGGAATAGTTCCCGTTTTGGATCATCAGCAGCGATGTGATCATCAGAATGTTGACCAGTGCAACGAAAAGGCCGGCCTGAAGAATCCTGGATCTGAGGTTATGTTTATTGAGAAACAGCACTCCAGCAAGACATCCGGCCAGGTAGTAGATCCCCATGTTGAAATTGAAGGTGCCCGTTATTCCCTCATTAAATATGATACTGCCGCAGATGGACAGGATAATGCTTGAGAGAATGGCCTGCCTCTCACTGATCAGGAGCTTAACAAGCATCGGACCCATCGCTGCCGGAACGATTAGACCGATATAGGCAATATCAAGCTGCTGGAACAAACTAATGCCCTTCATAAACATCAGGGAGATAAAGAAAACCAGGAAGAATATCAGCAGGTAAAGATTCCTTTTCTCCAGTGACTGCCTCTGGTTTTCAAAATAATAAATCAGGACGGAAACGGTCAGGAGAACAAAAATGGAGAGACCTAAAAACGGTTTGAACTGCTGGTCGTTATTGATAAGACCCGCAAGCTCAAGCTTATGATACACCTCAGGGGTGATCGTCTGGCCCTCTGCAACGATGATCTCGCCCTGTTTGATCTGGCTTTCATTCACGCTGTCTGCTGCCTGCTGCCTCTTTTCCCTTGTAGAGGCGTCATCATAAATATAATTGGGAATGACCGCGTATTTTCCTATGGCAATGGCAGATTGAAGCAGGCTTGATGAAAGCGGGGTATATTGGAGTTCATTCCCGATCCTGTCTTTTGCCTCGTTCAGCTGACCGGTGGGAATCTCGTCACTCATCACACTGTTTACAGCCGTCACAACGGATTCCTTTGCCACTTTCAGATCATCAGAAGCAGCTTCAAGGAGCGGAAGCAGCGTCTCTTTGGGCAGCTTTTGCTCCAGTCCGCCGTCCAGCTTTTCTATGTAAAGCTCATATTTTTCATCTGAAGTAAGCGGTTTCACTTCTGTGTCCGTGTTCTCAGACGGCTGCCCTTCAGCCGCCCCGTCTTCTGCACCGTTTTCTGTCTCTTCATTGATTTCTATTGCCGAATTAAAAATAAAGTTAACGATTTCCACCCGGCTTTCGGAGTATTCCTCGACAAGCTTGTACTGATCCGGAACCTGCTGGTAGGCTTCCGTCTTTTTCCGCTCCGTCTCTTCCATATCCGCTACGGAAATAGGGGAGTAGATGGTTTGTTCGGAAATGTCCAAAAGCTTGATGCTTAGGTTCTGGGGCTTAACGTTACCGTACAGTGCCGCAAAAAGAATGATCCCGAAAAGGACATATAAAATATAGTGCAGAAAGCGGTATTGATTGATAGTGGCGATTTTCTTGTTAAGGCCTGTCCGCTTCTTTTTCGTCATTATTGGCACCTCCCGCCGCTGTGCAAAGAGCAGGTATAAATTAAAAATAGATAGACAGATGACCCGGAACAGGTCATCTGCATTTACTGCCCGCTTTTTTCGAAAGCTTCAATTATTTTTCTGACGAGAGGATGTCTGACAACATCGGTCTGTTCCAATTCAATAACCGCTATGCCCGGTACACCTTTCAGCATCTCCCTGCTGATGGCAAGTCCTGATTTAACGCCCTTTGGAAGATCCACTTGTGTAATGTCGCCGGTCACGACCATTTTGGAGCCGAAGCCCAGCCGGGTCAGAAACATTTTCATCTGTGCATTCGTCGTATTCTGAGATTCATCCAGAATAACGAATGCATCATCCAATGTCCTTCCTCTCATATAAGCGAGCGGTGCGATTTCGATCGTCCCTCGTTCAATAAGGCGCTCGGTATGCTCGTTGCCCAGAACATCATGCAAGGCATCATATAAAGGTCTCAGGTAAGGATCTACTTTTTCTTTTAAATCACCCGGGAGAAAACCGAGGCTTTCTCCTGCTTCCACAGCCGGTCTTGTCAGCACGATCCGTTTGACAGCTCCGCTTTTCAGAGCATTAACGGCCATTACGACAGCAAGGTAGGTTTTCCCTGTCCCGGCAGGACCTATCCCGAATACCAGGTCCTTCTGTCTGATGGCAGAGATGTAATGCCTTTGGCCAAGGGTTTTTACCCGGATCGGCTTTCCTTTCGCACTGCGGGCAATTTCCTCGGTAAACAGTGCCTGGAATTCATCCAGCTTCTGCTTGCGGCCCATGTTTACGGCATAAATTATATCTCGTTCGGCGATTGGGATGCCCTGGCGGATCACACCGAGCAGCGCCTGCAATATATCATCTGTCAGCTGGACGTTAATGGCTTCACCGGAAACGTACAAGGCTTCGCCTCTCGTTACGATTGTGACGTCCAGTTCATCTTCGAGTCTTTTAAGATGAATATCCTGGTTCCCGAACAGCATTAGTGCTTCATTTGGATTTTCAAGTTTTTGATTCATTGACACTAAGTCTTCTGGCATTCTTTAGTCTCCCTGAACGATTGGCGTAGTTTTCACAATATCTTCAATTACCTGGTAAAGTATTTTCAATTTTACTTTACCATTCTCATTCCTCACGTGCAAAACTTTTTCGCCGGATATCCGGCCGTCTTCCCCGATTTTCCGCAGAAGATCCTGTTTGCCCATCTGAATGCCTGCCTGGACAGCTTCTTTTTGAGTATAGCTTCTTCTTACTTCTTCCTTTTCCCGTTTTGTCTCTTTTATATACGCAAAAGGGGTTTTCCACCCTAAAAAATGAAGCTCTCTCTTATCCGCTTCTTTCACAAACTCTTCCGGGTCCTTCTGCCTGAATCCCCAAACAGGTAATTTCACGCTGCTGATTGAGAGGTAATGTCTTTCAGCCTGATCGCCGCTGTAAACCTGAAAGGTGGAGGCCAGGGGCACTTCTACTTCAGATTCATACCACGTTTCACCGAATATTTTTGCTTTTGCAGGAATTGCCTTTGAGTTTTTCTCCGTACCGATTACCCCTGATACGAGCAGCTGGCCTTTTTGCACATGATCATGAACGGCCGCAACCGGATTGCCCTGTTCAACATACATCCTGGTGATGACCGCTTTCTTTTTGGCAACAATATTCCGCGGACTCGCATACTCCTCCTGGTCTGGAATATTCTTTTCCACTACCTTAAGATGATAGGAAGTGCCCTTAAGCTCTACTCCCACCCACGTCAATGCCGGAATCCGCTCAGTGAGCCGCTTTTGAATACCCGCCGCATCTGCCGTCAGGAATTGAACAGCTCCGGATTTAACGCCGATCTGGTCCAGCTCCTTCACAATCAGATGCTCGGTCTCAGGCTTTGCGCCCTGTACCTCCACAGACCAGATCATGTTGGAGAGCATAAAGAGCGCAGCCAGAAACAGGAGAATCCCTATGACGAAGCCGCTGTTTTTCAGTGCACGCTTTGCCCAAAAAGGCATTCCCTTTCTTTGGCTGAATGTGCAGGAACAATCATGATTCCTCCTTACAGCTCTGAATGCCTGTACATCTTTGAGCCGAATAAAAAAGGAAATCGTATGATCCCCCTCTTTCTTCATATTCCAGAGTGTAATGCCGCTCCTCAGACAATCATTGATCAGCCGTTCATGGCCGGTCCCTTCGGCTCTTACCTGAACATACCCAATCCACTCATTCACCCAGCCGTTTTTCATTGAATTCCGCTCCTTTACTGCTCAAGGTATTGAACGTGCTCAATTTTCCCCTCCAGCATGATTTCCTCCGGAAGAATGGTTCTTATAACAAAGGAATGACCTTTTATTAAAAGCTGCCCCTGCTTGAGTAACAGCCGGATTTCCTGATCTGAGAACGTAAGCAGCCCCCGGTGATTTTCGATATATATGTGAATCTGGCCAATCATGGTGATCCTCGGCAAGTCCATCATGACATCCTGCGGGAGTTCAATGGTTTTCGTGACCCAGTTTGTCAATCGGCTGCTCCATTTTTTTGCCATAAAAAAGAACCCCCCTTCCTCTCATATGTATGAGGGAAGGGCGGTTCTAATACATCAATCTTACGGCCGGATTCTCCGGTGTCTGGTATGGTGCGGGTTCACCGCTCTCGGTTTGCCGATGATTTCAGACCAGACAATTCCCTGAAGTGCCTGTTTTTGTCTGGACGTTTTACGGATACCTCCCATATTCTTACGTTCGCCGATTTTTTCAATCTCCGGCTCCTTAATGCCGCTCCTAATCCGGTTTCCGTACTCCTGCTGAACCCGCTCATAAGCAGACTGCACGGTCTCCTCAGCTTGGCGGACACTTTGCTGCGCTTCTTTTTCCCGCTGCTGCCTGCGTTCCTGCTTTATCTCCGGATTATCTTCCTTGTTTTTAAAAAGCCGGGAAAAAAACACACTTCCGATCCAAATTAAGACTCCCGACAAGATCGGGTTGCTGATCACTGCGTCAATTAAAGATTGTAACCCGTCCATCGCCGAACCTCCTTACTTTCCGTTCCGGTCTTCCTGATCAGATGACTTTCCAAGAAATTCTCTCATGTCTGTATCGGCAGAAAGGTTTTGGATGTTCAAATAGTCCATTACTCCAATGTTGCCGCTTTTCAGAGCGTCCGCCATGGCAAGCGGGACTGTCGCTTCCGCTTCCACTACCTTTGCCCGCATTTCTTCGACTTTTGCGCGCATTTCCTGTTCCTGCGCTACCGCCATTGCTCTTCTTTCTTCTGCCTTCGCCTGAGCGATATTTTTATCGGCCTCGGCCTGGTCGGTCTGAAGAATGGCCCCGATGTTTTTGCCGATGTCAACATCCGCAATATCGATCGAGAGAATTTCGAAGGCAGTACCGGAATCGAGCCCTTTATTTAACACGGTTTGTGAAATCATATCCGGATTTTCAAGTACCTTCTTATGGTTATCGGAGCTACCGATGGTCGAAACGATCCCTTCTCCGACCCTTGCAATAATCGTCTCTTCTCCTGCTCCCCCGACGAGCCGCTCGATATTGGCCCGAACGGTAATTCTGGCTTTCGCTTTCACTTCAATCCCGTCCATTGCCACCCCGGCAATAAACGGGGTTTCGATCACCTTCGGGTTAACACTCATCTGTACAGCTTCCAGAACGTCGCGTCCTGCCAGATCAATGGCCGCACATCGCTCAAAGCTCAGCTCAATATTGGCCCGCTCTGCGGCGATCAAGGCGTTGACAACACGGTCAACATTTCCGCCTGCAAGATAATGGCTTTCCAGCTGGTTTGTGGTCAGCCCGAGGCCCGCCTTATGAGCTTTGATCTGAGGGTTGATGACCCTGCTCGGTGTAACCCTTCTCAGCCTCATTCCCACAAGGGTAAAAATACTGACCTTTACCCCTGCAGCAAGTGCGGAAATCCACAGCATAACAGGTACAAAAGTAAAAAATACAGCCAAAACGATAATTCCTGCAGCAACTAAGCCTAGTGTAAATAAAGTGGACGGATCCATGTTCTTCCTCCTTTAAGCTTCAACTTCTCTTACAACAACCCTCATACCTTCTGTTTTAACGACTCTTACCGTTTTCCCTTTGTCAGTATATGTTCCTTCTGAAACCGCATCGATGCGTTCATCATCGATCAGCACAGTTCCGGATGGCCTTAAGGATGTCAGGCACACGCCGGTCTTTCCAAGCAACTCCGACCGGGCGCGGTTTGAAATATAGCCGCTTTTCGTATCAGTAGAATCGGTCAGTATAAACCTTTTTAGAAATTTCATTTTTTTACCAAGCACCCTTGTCATCAGAATAGAAGCAATGGCACAGGCGGCAAGCGCTATGCCGATGGATGCGGCCATCCATCCAGGATGCGCGGCAGAGATATAAAAGCTCCAGCCAATTGCTCCCGCACCAGCAAGACCCAAGATCCCTCCAGGGAGAAATAGTTCCAGAATGAGCAGGAAAATCCCGGCCAGGAAAAAGAGCACCGCGTCCATTCCTGCGAGTCCCGCAGCGATATGTCCAAAGAAAAACAGAAACAATGCGGTTAATCCGATAAAACCGAATACACCAAAACCAGGGGTATACATCTCAAGAAGGAGCCCAAGACAGGCAAGCGTCAGTAAAATAGGAATAACTGCTGGATGAGTTAAAAAGCGGGCAGCATGATCGGCAAATCCCATTTCTGCAGTCCTTGTTTGCTCTTTGGAAATCTCCAGTGACTGCAGGAGTCCATCCAGGGAGTCTGCCTTTCCTTCGGCATACCCTGCTTCAATAGCCTGGTTCCCTGTAAAGGTCAGAAGCTTCCCTTTTTCTGCATTCCATTCCGGCAAATCAACACTGTCATCCGCCATCGCGAGCGCATATTTCGGATCACGGCCGCTGCTCTCGGCCGTTTCTTTCAGTTCGGCCAGCCAGAAGGATTGCGTCTTTTTATCCGCATCGCTCCCATTGCTGCGTATGACAGCAGCTGCCCCGATCTTCGAGCTTTCTTTTACATAGATTTCATCGGTGCTTAAGGCAATGTAAGCCCCCGCTGACAAAGCCCTGGGGTTAATATAGGATAATGAAGGAATGCCTGTTTCTTTTAACTTTCCGGATATATCCATCGCCGCATCAAGTGCGCCTCCCGGTGTATCAATGTCGAGGATGATCCGGGATGCCCGATCTGCTTCAGCCTGTTCGATCGAACGTTCGATAAATCCGGCCATTACACCATCAATTTGAGACCTGACGGGTATAATGACTGCTTTTTTTTCTGCAGCTGCATTGGTTTCCACAGGGAATACAGCCGATACGGCTGCTGCTGCAAAAAGAAAAACGGCTATGGCTGCCCTTTTAATTTCAACCCC
The DNA here is from genome assembly GCF_009711125.1 of Metabacillus mangrovi. Classification (GTDB taxonomy): domain Bacteria; phylum Bacillota; class Bacilli; order Bacillales; family Bacillaceae; genus Metabacillus_B; species Metabacillus_B mangrovi. The sequence continues at coordinate 666,170 of NZ_WMIB01000001.1, forward strand.
CTCCTTAACGTTCCCGCCATTAAGTACTACGTTTCAGTTTAGAAAAAGATTCAAAATTCTATTCATTAATTTGCAAAGAACTGGAATGCGGGCAAATTATTCCTTGTGGAGGAGCAGTAGTTTTTTGCTTTGCTGATTACGGTTTTTCAGATTCATGTTTTGAGATTGGGAGCTGCCGGGGCAGGCGAGAGGAAATATCGGCATCTGAGGCCGAACGGGGCCAATTTCTGCGATTTGAGCAGAAATAGCGGCTCTGGAGACCGGTTTGGACTTTTTCGGTCTCCACGGCCCTTATTTTGCCCTAAATCAGTGTTTCGGGGAGGTTTCGGTCTGGTGGGACGTTATTTTCCGAAATCAGGCCTTCATTAGGGCTATTTTTTAGAAATAGCTGCATCTGAGACCGAACGGGGCCTATTTCTGCGATTTTTGAGGAAATAGCGGCTCTGGAGACCGGTTTGGTGCTTTTCCGGTCTCCACGGCCCTTATTTTGCCTTAAAGCAGCGTTTTGGGGAGGTTTCGGTCTGGTGGGACGTTATTTTCAAAAATCCGGCCTTCATTAGGGCTATTTTTTAGAAATAGCTGCATCTGAGACCGAACGGGGCCAATTTCTGCGATTTTTGAGGAAATAGCGGCTCTGGAGACCGGTTTGGTGCTTTTCCGGTCTCTACGGCCCTTATTTTGCCTTAAAGCAGCGTTTTGGGGAGGTTTCGGTCTGGTGGGACGTTATTTTCCGAAATCAGGCCTTCATTAGGGCTATTTTTTAGAAATAGCTGCATCTGAGACCGAACGGGGCCAATTTCTGCGATTTTCTGAGGAAATAGCGGCTCTGGAGACCGGTTTGGCACTTTTCCGGTCTCCACGGCCCTTATTTTGCCTTAAAGCAGCTTTTTGGGGAGGTTTCGGTCTGGAGGGACGTTATTTTTCGAAAACTGGCCTTATAGCGGGCCATTTCTCACAAATAGCTGCATTTGAGACCGTTCGAAGCCGATTTCTGCGATTTTTGAGGAAAAAGCGGCTCTGGAGACCGGTTTGGTGCTTTTCCGGTCTCCACGGCCCTTATTTTGCCTTAAAGCAGCGTTTTGGGGAGGTTTCGGTCTGGAGGGACGTTATTTTTCGAAAACTGGCCTTCATTAGGGCTATTTTATAGAAATAGCTGCATCTGAGACCGAAAGGCTCCAATTTCTGCGATTTTTGAGGAAATAGCGGCTCTGGAGACCGGTTTGGCACTTTTTCGGTCTCCACGGCCCTTATTTTGCCCTAAATCAGTGTTTCGGGGAAGTTTCGGTCTGGTGGGACGTTATTTTCCGAAATCCGGCCTCCTAGCGGGCCTTTTCTTACAAATAGCTGCATCTGAGACCGAAAGGCTCCAATTTCTGCGATTTTTGAGGAAATAGCGGCTCTGGAGACCGGTTTGGTGCTTTTCCGGTCTCCACGGCCCTTATCATTTAGCCATCGCACCACACTGGTCCTGCTGCAGCTTCAAACGGCAGCCGTCTTGCAAATAAAAAACACTCTGTCCGGGGACAGAGTGTTTTGCTGATTTTATTTAGACAGCTGCTGCTGTACAAGCTTGTTGACAAGGGAACCGTCTGCTTTGCCTTTTACCTTTGGCATGATCGCAGCCATTACCTTGCCCATTTCAGCTTTGGAAGAGGCCCCGGTTTCATCTATCGCATGATTGATGATGGCGAGCAGTTCTTCCTCTGCGAGCTGTTCAGGCATGTAATCATTCACTATCTTAATTTCAGCTTCAAGTTTATCTACCAAATCAGAACGATCAGCGTTTTTGAATTCCTGGAGGGAGTCCTTGCGTTGTTTAAGTTCACGAGACAGGATGGTAAGTTCCTCGTCTTCAGACAGTTCGGATTTATTGAGCTTGATCGCTTCATTTTGCATAGAAGCCTTCATCATTCGTATAACCGTGAGCCTGTCTTTGTCTTTGTTCCTCATCGCTTGCTTCATGTCCTGATTTAAACGATCAAGAAGACTCATGCATTACACCCTCTTTTAGAATTTGCGCTTTCTCGCTGCCTCTGATTTCTTTTTGCGCTTTACGCTCGGTTTTTCATAAAATTCACGCTTTCTTGCTTCCTGCAACGTGCCTGTTTTAGAAACGGAACGTTTAAAGCGGCGAAGAGCATCTTCAAGCGATTCATTTTTCTTAACTACTGTTTTAGACATGCTATTTCCCTCCCTCCGAATACACCAATCGACGAATGTTTCAAAGTAGCCATGCTTATTTAAACATGTACTTTGCCATTATAATATAATCGGGGAGTATGGTCAACCAAAACCTGCATAATATCAGGCTGTAATGGAAATGTACGGCTGCCGCTCCCGATTAGTAGTCTGAGCCGGAAGTTCCGCCGCTGACAATGCTGATTCCGGCACTTGCTCCAATTCTGGTAGCACCTGCATTGATCATCTTTTCAGCACCTTCACGGTCACGAACTCCGCCAGACGCTTTGACGCCAAGTCCAGGTCCGACTGTTTTTCTCATCAGAAGGATGTCTTCTACTGTGGCACCGCCTGTTGAGAAGCCAGTGGATGTTTTGACAAAATCCGCTCCGGCTTTTACGGAAAGTTCGCAAGCCCGGACTTTTTCTTCATCCGTAAGAAGGCAGGTTTCAATAATGACTTTCGTCAATGCTTTCCCTTTCGCAGCCTCTGTTACCGCGCGAATGTCTCTTTCCACCAGCTCGTTGCTGCCGTCTTTCAAGGCGCTGATGTTGATTACCATGTCCACTTCTGTGGCTCCTTTTTCAATGGCGTCCTTTGTTTCGAATGCTTTCGTTTCAGGTGTGGATGCACCTAGAGGGAAGCCGATGACTGTACATACTTTTACGTCTGTCCCTTCCAATAGCGCTGCACATGTTTCAACCCATGCCGGGTTCACACATACGGAAGCAAAATGGTATTCTTTTGCCTCTGCGCAAAGCTTCTCAATCTGGTCTTTTGTCGTGTCCGCTTTTAAAGCTGTATGATCTATCATTTTAGCCATATTTTCAGTCATTCGTATCTTCCTCCTGATTAAGTGGTCTGACATCATGCCTCTTCTATTATACATAGACAAGTTCATTCCGTCATATACAAAAAAGCGGAAACAGTATTTTCGCAGGACAGAAAACATTTGGAAAATTCGCCTTTTGACCGCAGCCGGCAGGCGTTCGCGGCAGTGATTTTCTTAGCCGTTGAGCCCCTTCGGAATCTTACTGCTCTCAAGCTCAAAGTCTCAAGCATGCCGCTTTGATTTGTGAAAAATCAAATCCTTAACCTAAAAAAACAAGGAAATGCGTGTCTGCATTCCCTTGTTCTATCCCGGCAAGCAGGAATCTGCGTTAGGAGCTTAGACGAATCGATTCAGATCCTTCATCCATCACTCTTACGAACTGTCCTTCGCTGAATGGGTAGCCCGCTTTTTCAATTTTGACGCGGACAATCTGGCCGACCATTTCTTCAGAAGCTTTGAAGACCACTTTCAGGTAATTGTCTGTATAGCCCGCATACAATCCGCTTCCGGGTGCGTCCTTAAACTCTTCTTCAGGAATGACTTCAAGAACTTCTCCTTCAAATGTGGAAGCATATTCTTTTGCCAGTTGATCTGAAAGTTCGATTAGACGGTGAACCCGCTCGTTTTTGACTTCTTCATCCACCTGGTCTTCCATTCTTGCAGCAGGTGTGCCTGTCCGCTTGGAATATGGGAAGACGTGAAGTTCAGAGAATTGATGCTCTTTAATAAAATTGTACGTTTCCATAAATTCTTCTTCGGTTTCTCCTGGGAACCCTACAATAACATCCGATGTCACAGCAAGGCCGGGCAGTGCTTTTTTGAGACGGACTAGACGCTCGGCGAAAAACTCCATCGTGTATTTCCTTCTCATCCGCTTCAGAACGGTGTTGGAAGCAGATTGTATCGGAATATGAAGATGGCGTACGATTTTATCAGACTTGTCCAGGACTTCAATCACTTCGTCCGTGATCTGGCTTGCCTCGATGGAAGAAATACGGATTCTCTTCAGTCCTTTAACCTGTTCATCCAGGTCGCGAAGCAGGGCTGCGAAATTATAATCCTTCATATCTTCACCGTAGCCGCCGGTATGGATGCCTGTCAGGACAATTTCTTTGTAGCCTGCATCCACAAGCTGCTGGGCCTGCCTGATGACTTCCTGCGGATCTCTTGAGCGCATGAGACCGCGGGCCCATGGAATGATGCAGAAGGTGCAGAAATTATTACAGCCTTCCTGAATTTTCAGGGATGCCCTCGTCCGGTCTGTAAAGGCAGGAACATCGAGCTCCTCGTATGTTCTTGCTTTCATGATGTTGCTTACTCCGTTGATCGGCTGTCTTTCTTCACGGAACTGATCGATGTAATCAAGCATTTTCACACGGTCCTGTGTGCCGACTACAATATCGACACCCGGAATAGCCATGATCTCTGCCGGAGACGTTTGTGCATAACAGCCTGTAACACAGATGACGGCATCCGGATTCTGGCGGATGGCCCGGCGGATGACCTGCCTGCTCTTCTTGTCTCCTGTATTGGTAACCGTGCACGTATTGATTACGTAAACGTCACTTGAACTCTCATATTCTTTTCTCTCATAGCCGGCCTCTTTAAAGAGCTGCCAGATGGCTTCGGTTTCATAATGGTTTACTTTGCAGCCTAGTGTATGAAACGCAACAGATGCCATAGTTCTTCACCTCATTAATTCAAAATGGTAGGAAACGGCCGCCAGCGCATAAAGCGGGGCTGTTTCCGCCCTTAATATCCGCGGGCCGAAGCCTGCGGGGATAAATCCGTTTTCCTGAAGGGTCTTCATCTCTTCCGCGGTAAACCCGCCTTCAGGACCGGTCGCAACAAGCAGTGTCTGTCCGGGAGAAAGTGCGTCAAGAGCCTTTGAAAATGCACTCTTTTCACCCTGTTTGGCTAATTCTTCATAAGCGGCAATCTTCACATCATAATCCTTTGAAGTTAGCAGTAATTCTTTAAGCGAAACGGGATCATGGACTTGAGGGATGACGTTCCGATACGATTGCTCCGCTGCTTCCTTCGCAATTTTCTGCCAGCGCTCAGTCTTCTTCCTGGATTTTTTGTCATCCAATTTTACTACAGAACGAGCCGCATTAAAAGGGATAAACCTGGCAGCGCCAAGCTCTGTCCCTTTTTGGATAATCAGATCCAGCTTATCCCCTTTAGGCAGCCCGCATGCAAGTACCGTTTGAACCGGCAGTTCTTTATCGGCAGTAATCCACTCTTTAACCGTACATCTGGCTTCCCCATCTGTTGCTTCAGCCAGCGTGCACAATGCTTCTTCCCCATCCGAAGTCACCCAGACAGCTGCATCGCCCTCGCGCATCCGCATGACCTTAATCATATGATGCAGGTCATCCCCTTTTACAGTAAAGGAATCCCTCAATTCTTTTCTTGAAGCCTCAATAAAATAGCGCTGCATGGCATTCCCTCCAGCCTGTGTTTAAAAAAATGGGAAGGGGCGGCTGAAGAAGCCTGCCCCCGCCTTCGTTTATTTTTTTGCCAGAAAAGCGACCCAGTCTTCCATGACGACTGTTTCAGCGATCTCAAATCCTGCTTCTACAAGTGCATCACGGACCTCATTTTTCCGGTTCAGGATAATGCCTGACGTGATAAACCAGCCTCCATCCTTCACCAGCCGGTAGGCGTCATCTGTGAATTTAAGGATGATTTCAGCTAAAATGTTCGCCACAATGACATCAGCCGGAGCTTCTATCCCGCGCAGGAGATCATTCTGGAACACTTCAGCTTTGTCCTGAACCTTGTTCAGAGTGACGTTCTCCTTTGCGCTCTCCACCGCCACCGGGTCAAGATCCATCGCGCGTACCGTTTCAGCACCGAGCATGGCAGATGCAATGCTCAGCACTCCCGATCCGGTTCCAACATCGATTACATGGCTGCCTTTTTTCACGGTCCGCTCCAATGCCTGAATGCACAGCACCGTTGTAGGATGAGTACCTGTCCCGAAAGCCATGCCCGGGTCCAGCTCGATGATCAGCTCATCCGAATGGACGGGCTCGTACTCCTCCCAGGTGGGGACAATCGTGAACTTCTCAGAAATTTTGACTGGATGATAGTATTTCTTCCAGGCTGTTGCCCAGTCTTCCTCGCTGACTTCGCTCGTTGTGATTTCCTTTGATCCGGCATTAATGCCATATTGGACTAAATTCTCAATTGAATGGGCGATTCCTTCAACTGTCTCAGCAAGGAAACTGTTCATCGGCAGATAAGCTTTGACAATTACCCCTTCTGAAGGGTAATCGTGCGGATCAAGGTGGTAGATTTCTCCATACACACTCTCTCTATCCTTGAGCAAGTCCGCCCGGTCTTCAATTACAACCCCGCTGGCTCCTGCTTCATGCAAGATGTTAGAGATGGGTTCTACTGCTTCTTGTGTTGTATGGATACTGATTTCCGACCATTTCATCCTCTGCCAACTCCTTTGTATTTAGTCGCCTTTAATGGCCCGCTTGACTTTGTCAAAAAAGCTCTCTTCGTTTTCGTCCGGACGGTTGCCGGTCGTCTCTGCAAATTGACGCATCAGGTCTTTCTGCTTCTCTGTCAGGTTTGTCGGAGTCACGACTCGAACCACAATGTGCTGGTCTCCCTGGCCGTATCCGCGTACATTTGCGATCCCCTTGCCTTTCAGACGGAATTTGGTTCCTGCCTGAGTGCCGGCCGGCACCTTCAATTTTACTTTCCCATGAAGGGTCGGAATCTCAATTTCATCTCCGAGCGCTGCCTGGACAAAAGTGAGCGGCATCTCACAGTACACATCATCGCCGTCACGCTCAAAGAAATCATGTTTTCTAATCTGGAATACAACATATAGGTCGCCTGCAGGACCTCCGTTTACACCCGGTTCGCCCTGTCCGGAAACACGGAGCTGCTGGCCGTCGTCTACACCGGCTGGAATGTTCACTTTGATTTTCTTCCTGCGCTGGACGGTTCCGTCTCCGCCGCAGGTAGAACATTTATGCTTGATCATTTTTCCGGTTCCGCTGCAGTAATGGCAGACTCTGCGGTTTACTATGCGGCCAAACGGAGTGTTTTGTTCCACGTTCAGCTGGCCTGATCCTCCGCAATGGGAGCACGTCTCCGGTGAAGTACCCGGTTTTGCGCCTGATCCATGGCACGTGTCGCACGATTCATCCCGGGGAATTTCAATTTCTTTTTCCAGACCGAATGCGGCTTCCTCAAATTTAAGCGTCATCGTGTATTGCAGATCGGCTCCTTGACGCGGAGCATTCGGATCTCTTCGTCGTCCGCCGCCGCCTCCGAAAATAGAGCTGAAAATATCATCAAACCCGAAGCCTCCGCCAAAGTCTCCACCCTGTCCGCCGAATCCCTGATTCGGATCTGTATGGCCAAACTGGTCGTAATGGCTCCGTTTCTGGTCATCACTTAATGTTTCATAGGCTTCTTTAACTTCTTTAAATTTCTGATCGGCATCAGCCTCTTTGTTGATATCAGGGTGATACTGTTTCGAAAGTTTGCGGTAGGCGCGCTTGACCTCCTCTTTCGAAGCACCTTTGCCGATGCCGAGCACATCATAGTAGTCTCGCTTACTCATAATCCTCTCACTCCCGATTTCTCACATAAAGTAAATTGTATCATTTTAGCGGTGCCTGAAGCAATGAAATTCAGAATCCCTTTGGCCAGGATACCAGCTGATTTTTCACGGCTTCCATATTCTATTCTTCATGCCCAGCCCTGTTCAGTAAAAAAAGCCAAAGTCAAGGCAAGCCTGACTTTGACTTTTCTGGGTCAAAAACTCTTATTTTTTGTCGTTGTCGTCTACTTCTTCGTAATCGGCGTCCACAACGTTGTCGTCCTGGTTCTGAGAAGCGCCTTCCTGGCCTTGCTGAGCCTGCTGTGCCTGCTCATAAAGCTTCACGGAAAGCTGCTGGACAATTTCCTGCAGTTCGTCTTTCTTTGCTTTGATTTCCTCAAGCTCATTTTTCTCGATTGCGGCTTTGAGGGCGTCTTTCGCGTCATTCGCTTTTTTCACTTCTGCTTCGTCCACTTTGCCTTCAAGGTCTTTCAGTGTTTTTTCAGCAGTGAATACAAGCTGGTCCGCTTCATTGCGTGTTTCTACTTCTTCTTTACGCTGTTTGTCAGCATCTGCGTTAACTTCTGCTTCTTTTACCATGCGTTCGATCTCGTCATCGCTGAGACCGGTAGAAGATTTGATCGTGATGGTTTGTTCTTTGTTCGTGCCAAGGTCCTTCGCACGTACATTCACAATCCCGTTTTTATCGATATCAAAGTTCACTTCGATCTGCGGAACTCCTCTAGGTGCCGGAGGAATATCCGTGAGCTGGAAGCGGCCGAGTGTTTTGTTGTCCGCTGACATCGGGCGCTCTCCTTGAAGAACGTGGATATCTACAGCAGTCTGGCTGTCAGCAGCTGTTGAGAACACCTGTGATTTGCTTGTAGGAATCGTTGTATTCCGCTCAATCAGCTTCGTGAACACTCCGCCCATTGTCTCAATACCAAGGGACAGTGGAGTTACGTCAAGCAGAACCACATCTTTAACATCTCCAGTGATTACTCCGCCCTGGATGGATGCACCAAGTGCCACGACTTCGTCCGGGTTAACTCCTTTATGAGGATCTTTTCCGGTTTCTTTCTTGATCGCTTCCTGTACAGCCGGAATCCGTGTAGAACCGCCGACGAGGATGACTTTATCAAGCTCAGACTTGGAAATCCCTGCATCCTGAAGCGCTTGTCTTACAGGAGACATTGTTCTTTCAACAAGGTCTGACGAAATTTCATCAAACTTCGCTCTTGTCAGGTTCAGTTCAAGGTGAAGAGGTCCTGCCTCTCCAGCTGTGATGAACGGAAGAGAGATTTGAGTGGACGTTACTCCTGAAAGGTCTTTCTTCGCTTTTTCAGCAGCATCCTTCAAACGCTGAAGCGCCATTTTATCTTTAGAAAGGTCGATGCCGTTCTCTTTTTTGAATTCAGCAACAAGATGATCGATGATCACCTGGTCAAAGTCGTCTCCGCCGAGACGGTTGTCACCGGCTGTTGAACGGACTTCAAACACGCCGTCGCCAAGCTCAAGAACAGACACGTCAAATGTACCGCCGCCAAGGTCGTATACGAGGATTGTCTGATCCTCATCCTGCTTGTCAAGACCATAGGCAAGTGCTGCAGCCGTCGGCTCATTGATGATCCGCTCTACTTCAAGACCTGCGATGCGTCCGGCATCTTTAGTAGCCTGGCGCTCTGCATCGTTGAAGTAAGCAGGAACTGTGATAACGGCTTTTGTAACCGTTTCGCCCAGGTAGCTTTCCGCGTAGGATTTCAAGTGCTGAAGAATAACAGCTGAAATTTCCTGAGGTGTGAAGTTCTTGCCCTCGGCTTCTACTTTATAGTCCGTTCCCATGTGGCGTTTGATGGACATGATCGTGTTTGGATTCGTGATTGCCTGGCGCTTTGCCACTTCCCCTACCTGACGCTCTCCGTTCTTAAAAGAAACAACCGAAGGAGTCGTACGGTTTCCTTCCGGATTAGGGATCACTTTCGGTTCTCCGCCTTCAAGAACCGCAACACAAGAGTTTGTCGTACCTAAATCGATACCAATAATTTTGCTCATACTGCTACCTCCTCAAGAATATGTATATTTATTGGCTTACTTTAACCATGGAAGGGCGGATTACCCTGTCCTTCAGCTTATAGCCTTTTTGGAATTCTTCAATTACAGTGTTCGGCTCATAGCCTTCTTCTTCAGCCTGCATGACAGCCTGATGGAACTGAGGATCGAATGGTTTTCCGACGGTCTCGATTTCCTCGACTCCTTCAGCTTTCAGAGCGGAAACCAATTGGCGGTGAACCATTTCCATCCCTTGAAGCAGGGATTTCGTCTGTTCATCAGCAGCCTCTACTTTCAAGGCTCTTTCAAAGTTATCAAGTGCCGGCAATATTTCTGATACAAGGCTTTGGGCACGGTACTTCTGAGCAGCCTCAGCGTCCATTCTCGCCCTGCGCTTGTAGTTTTCAAAATCCGCCTGAACTCTCAGCAGCTTGGTCTCGTACTCTTCTGCTTTCGCTTCCAGAGATGCGATTTTTCCAAGGGCTTCTTCCAGTTCACTGCTTTCGTTCTTCTCTGAAGGAGCATCATGCTGCTCAGATGTTTCCTCCTCTGAAAGAGCGGACTGTTCAGTTTCTAAATCTTTCAGGTCTTTTTCGTTTTCCACAATCTTTCACCTCCCTTAAATGCATGGGAAAGGGGATGGGCCGGGCCTAGTCCCCCATCCTTGTTCTTCAAGCGGGTCCTGTCAGCCATGGTATTGATCCGAGACCGCTTTTGATAATCCGCGGGCCACGTTCTGAAGCAGGCTGACCACCCTTGAGTATTCCATCCTCGTAGGGCCGAGAATCGCAATCGTGCCGATGGTTTTATTATCGAGCGAATAAGCTGCAGTAATGAGACTGCAGTATTCCATCGCAGAAATCTGATTTTCCCTTCCGATGGAAATGGATAGTCCAGCATCCCTGCCGCTCAGCAATTTATAGAACAGCCTTTCTTCATCGATCATTCTCAAGAGGGTTTTCACCTTATCGAGATCACTGAATTCGGGCTGGTTCAGCATATTGGTTTTGCCGCCGAAGAAAAGCTTCTCCTGATGGGTCCCGGGCAGCAGACTGTCTTCAAACAGTTTAAGAAACTGTCCATAATTTTCAATATGAGCTTTAAGGATGCTCGCTACTTCCTTGTACATTTTATCCTTAAGTTCCGAAAGTGAAACCCCGGAGAGCCGCTCATTGAGAATATTGACTACTTTTTCGATGTCTCCCGGACGGACTGTTTCCGGAAGCGAGATCTGCCTGCTTTCAACATGGCCGGTGTTCGTAACCATGATGGCTACCGCAGTGTGATCACTGAGCGGGATAATCTGCAGATTTTTCAGCTGATTCTCATTCACTTTAGGCCCGAGGACAATGGTCGTGTAATTGGTCATATCCGAAAGGATCTGAGCTGATTTCTGGACCATTTTCTCCAGTTCAAAAATCTTTTCTTCAAAAAGGGATTTAATCAGCCTTGCCTCGCTGTTTGCCAGCCTCTTCGGGGAAAGCAGATGATCCACGTAATATCTGTATCCTTTTTCAGAAGGCACGCGCCCGGATGAGGTATGTGGCTTCTCAATAAAGCCCAGCTCCTCAAGATCCGCCATTTCATTGCGGATGGTTGCCGAGCTGAACGAGATCCCGCCTTTTTTGGAAAGAGTTCTTGACCCGACAGGCTGGGCAGACTGTATGAAGTCATCAACAATTACCTGAAGGATCAGCAATTGACGATCAGTAAGCATCTGTCATCACCTCTGTTAGCACTCGTATATGCTGAGTGCTAATACTACATACAAATTATCAAAACCCTAAAAAAAAGTCAACGGCAACGACTTGTTTTTTTGCTGTTCAGGATTGGCCGATAAAGGATTGGAATACTTCATTGCCCAGCAGCTTCCCGCGGGCCGATAAATAAATTGATTCTCCATCTTCTTCAAGCAGCCCTTTGGCCTTTTGCTCCTGTACAGGAAGACCGAATACATTGTGGAGTTCCCGGCTGAATTTTTTCTTAAACCTGTTCTTGCTGACACCCTCTGCTTTCCTTAGTCCCAAAAACAGCTCCTCTTCCATCCGTTCTGCTTCCGTTACCTCGTGACGGGACAGAACAGGGGAACGGGTTTCCTCAATGAGCGTCATGTATTTTTTCAGGGGCCCTGCATTGACCTCTCTCATCCCATTTACATACCCATGTGCTCCCGCACCAAATCCAAAGTACTCCTCGTTGTCCCAGTAAGTCAGATTGTGTCTGCTTTCCATTCCGGGCAGCGCAAAATTGCTGATCTCGTATTGATGGAATCCTTTGCTTTCCATTTTCCGCATCAGCAGCTCGTACATTCCCGCTTCCTCCTCCTGAGGCGGCAGGGGGAGCTTCCCTTTTTGCATAAGGTTGTAAAAGATGGTCTTTGGTTCAATGATTAAGGAGTAGGCCGAAAAGTGCTGTACATCCAGGCTCAGTGCGAGATCCAGTGAACGGTTAAAATCATCAGCCGTCTGTCCGGGGAGACCGAACATCAAATCAATGCTCAGGTTATCAAACCCAGCTCTTTTGGCATCCTCGACGGTGCGGAACACATCCTGTTCCCTGTGCACCCGGCCGATCTTCTCAAGCAGATGGTCCTCAAAGCTCTGCACACCGATGCTGAGCCGGTTTACTCCCGCTTGCTTCAATAGCTTCATTTTTTCGAACGACAGATCTCCCGGATTTGCTTCCACCGTATACTCCAGGCTGTGAGCGGGAACGAGGTGCTCACTGATCAGTTCTGTCAGCTGGGCGAGCTGCCTTTCATTCAATGCTGTAGGCGTGCCTCCCCCGATGAAAATCGTTTCAAGCTTTTCTTTATCATGACGTTCCATAACAGATTGAATTTCTTGTTTGAGGTGATCCAGATAGGCTTCCACCGGCTGGTTCTGGATAAAAATTTTATTAAAATCGCAATAGTGGCAGATATACTCGCAAAACGGAATATGCACGTAAGCTGCTTTCACCATGGGAATTTCTCCTTTAATGGAAGATGCCGCAGAATCTCTGCGGCACCCCTTTTTAGTATTTTCATACGGATCAGTTGTCGTCCATTTTCAAAACGGCCATGAAGGCTTCCTGAGGAACTTCCACGGAGCCGACCATCTTCATTCGTTTCTTCCCCTCTTTTTGCTTTTCGAGAAGCTTTCTCTTACGGGAAATATCTCCTCCGTAGCATTTGGCAAGAACGTTCTTTCTCATCGCTTTAATTGTGGAACGGGCAACGATTTTCTGGCCGATCGCCGCCTGGATGGGAACCTCGAAGTGCTGGCGCGGAATCAGTTCTTTCAGTTTTTCAACAATGATTTTCCCTCTGTCATACGCGCTGTCCCGGTGGACAATGAAGGAGAGGGCATCAATTGTTTCAGCATTTAAAAGAATATCCATTTTTACAAGCTTGGATTCCTTATAGCCGATCAGCTCATAATCAAAGGACGCATACCCCTTCGTGCTTGACTTAAGCTGATCAAAAAAGTCATAGACGATCTCGGACAACGGAATTTCGTAAATGATGCTGACACGGTTCTCATCAAGATACTGCATGTCCCCGAATATTCCCCGTTTTCCCTGGCAAAGCTCCATTACAGCCCCTACATAATCGTTTGGAACCATGACAGTCGCTTTAACATAAGGCTCCTCAATTCTGTCAATCTTCTGGGGATCCGGCATATTGGACGGATTGTCGATCCGGATTTCCTCGCCATCCGTCAGGAACACGGTATAGATAACACTTGGCGCCGTGGTGATCAAGTCAATGTTAAATTCGCGTTCGATCCGCTCCTGAATGATTTCCATATGGAGGAGTCCGAGGAATCCGCAGCGGAACCCGAATCCGAGTGCCTGTGAAGTCTCCGGTTCATATTGAAGGGCCGAGTCGTTCAGTTCAAGCTTCTCGAGCGCTTCCCGCAGATCGTTGTATTTTGCCGTATCGATCGGGTACAGGCCGCAGTATACCATCGGGTTAAGGCGGCGGTAGCCCGGCAGCGGTTCAAGTGCACCGTTTTTGGCGCTTGTTATGGTGTCACCTACCCGAGTGTCCCCGACATTTTTAATGGCTGCAGTCAAAAACCCAACATCTCCGACAGTCAGCTCATCCTTCATGACAGCCTTTGGTGTGAAGACACCAAGCTCAAGCACTTCGAATTCTTTTCCGGTGGCCATCATTTTAATTTTTTGGCCGACCTTGACTGACCCTTCCATGATCCGGATATACGCAACTACACCCCGGTAGGAATCATAGAGAGAATCAAAAATCATCGCTTTAAGCGGGCCATCCGGATCTCCTGACGGAGCCGGAACCTTTTCCACTACTTGTTCAAGGATTTCCTCGATCCCGATGCCAGCTTTTGCTGAAGCAAGCACGGCTTCTGAAGCATCCAGTCCGATGACATCCTCGATTTCCTGGCGGACACGCTCCGGTTCAGCACTCGGCAAGTCAATTTTATTGATGACCGGCAGAATTTCCAGATTGTTATCCAGGGCCAGGTATACGTTGGCAAGTGTCTGGGCTTCAATACCCTGGGCTGCATCCACAACAAGGACAGCACCTTCGCAGGCGGCCAGACTTCGGGAGACTTCATATGTAAAATCGACGTGTCCCGGTGTATCGATCAGGTGAAAAATATATTCTTCGCCGTCTTTTGCTTTATACGTAAGCTGAACGGCATTCAGCTTGATGGTGATGCCCCGTTCGCGTTCAAGATCCATAGAGTCCAAAAGCTGCGCTTTCATCTCCCTCTGGGTAATCGCAGAGGTTTTCTCGAGAATCCTGTCGGCAAGTGTAGACTTCCCGTGGTCAATATGGGCAATTATTGAAAAATTACGGATTTTAGATTGTCTTTTGTTTTTATCCAGGTTACTCATGATATCCATCACTCCTACAAAACTGCGCATTGCGCTAGCATTGATTATATCAATTGGAAAATCAAGATTCAACTAATGTTTTGAGCTTCCCCGCGGGCATCCGGGGCTGTCCTCATATAAAAACAGCCCTCCGGCTGGCAGCGGGGCCGGCTGGAGGGCTGTTTACACTTACAGATCTTTATAAGGAGTGAAGTTTACTGTGCATTTTTAAAGTACGATATCACTTTGCCGAACAGGGCCTCGATGGAAGCTGCAAGTCCTTTTGCAGCCTCTGAAAGGGGGTTAAATGCATCCATGCTCTCAAGCTGCTCTTTTTTCTTTTCAAAATCATGGCTGGAAACGGATTGGCCAAGAATGGAAGCTTCGACCTCTTTATTTTCCCCGGCTTTTACAGTAAAAGCGCTTTTAAGGTCAGGGTCATCATAGCCCTGGAGGCTTTTCATGCCGCTTCCTGCCATCTGCATACCGGCCAGGACACCGAGAAAAAGGAGCATTCCAACCATTGCTGTCTTGAGCATGAACTTTCCCATTCGATATCATCCCTCACATCTTTATTTCTTCTCGGCCGGCGTACCGCCCTGAACTTTTTCTGCCTGCCAGTAATATTCACTGAAAATGTCTGCAACAGCCTTCGTCGTATTCCTCAGCTCTTCCATATTATTATCCACTCCGCCAAACTCCATAAGCAGGGAATTGCCTGAAAGATCCTGATTGAACAAGCCGTTTGAATTTTTTACTTTTAAGGTTACCCCTTTGCTCAGGCCGGGATATTTCTTCTCAAGCATGCTGTGGAGATTTTTCGCAAGCTCGATATTCTTTTCGCGGTTTGTGTTTTTCCCTCCGACGACAAAAATGAGCTGGGCATAGGCTTTTCCTTTTATCGTGATGGTCGTATCTTTATGCTGCCTTGAATCCCTGTGGATATCGATAAAATAGGCCAGATCTTTTCCGGAGGCGATCGCTTCTTGAATGACCGGTCTCGCTGCAGTATAGGACTGGCTGTATTTCATTCCTTTGTCCTTCAGCAGTTTCTGAATATCTTTTCCTTCAAACCGGGTGCCCACTCCCTGTGCCTCCAGCTCGTCCATCAGCATCTTACTGACAAGTGTTACATTCGCACTTTTATGAAATGCGTCATCTGAGTTTGCAGGCGGGTTTTTAAAGAGCGGTTTGTAGGATTCAGTATTATGCGTGTTGTAAATGTACACAACGTCCCTGCCGCCGGTGGTATTCTCAGGAGCCTTAGCCGCCCCATCCGTTTTTTCAGAAGCCTTTCGCAGCTCTTCGATGGAAGCTTCTCTCTCCTTAAGCTGAACTTCCTCTGGAGGGGCAGATTCAAAGGGGACAATGGTGCTGTAATTACCGGCTGCACCTGCTACGATGATTTCACTGTCGTATAAGGAGAAGCCGGGGAGCTCCCGTCCAAGGAGACTTCTCGGGTCGTTCAGATTGATGCTCGCTGTCATTTTTAAAAACATCGATGACCAGTCTGCCGGTTTACTCTCTTTTGGAAGAGCCTGTGAAAAATAATGATTTTCTGAAGCAATCAAATGAACAAACGCCTCTCCGGCAATACCTCCTGCAAACGTATGGATGGAATCGGATGAAGGCCGGTATTCAGGTTTCAATGAGGTCAGGATGCCTGAGAGAACAAATATCAATACCAGGCCCATGAATGCCGTGATAAAGAGTTTTTTTATGCTTGTCCCCCTGATTGCCATAATTGTATTGGAGCCTGTCCTTTTCATGCGGATCCGTCCTCTCGCAGAATGTCTATTACATTCTATGGACCGTCTGCGAGATTTAGAACCAATTGCTAGTGTGTATACGTCCCTCTATTATCATGGCCGATCTGCCCGTGAAGCGCAGAATTCAGACCGCTTGCGATTACATTGGCCATATCACTGATGAAGACATCCACTTCTTTTGGCGTGACCATCAGGTTGTGTCCAAGAGGATTCAGCACCTCATGAATCAGCGCCCTCTTTTCCTCTTCCGGAAGAGTCCCGATGATTCCAAGGTAGGTCTTCCGCTGCTCTTCGTCGGGAAGATCCTCATCTGTGAGCTTCTTTTTTTCTCCAAAGGTCATTCCGGCAGGGACAAGAGACCTGGAAGGTTTATCCCCCTCTGCCATTTCACGGCCGAAGTGCTTTAAAATATAATCGATCGTGTCACTCGCAATTGTCACCGCATCCACTACTGTAGGAATACCGATCGCAATTACCGGAATCCCCAGCGTTTCATAGCTCAATTCTTTTCTTTTATTCCCAACACCGGATCCGGGGTGGATACCGGTATCCGATATCTGGATCGTGGCATTCACACGTTCAACCGATCTTGCTGCAAGGGCATCAATCGCAATGATAAAGTCCGGCTTGATCCGGTTCACCACACCGAGGATTATGTCACTCGTTTCAATGCCGGTAAGGCCCATTACCCCCGGGGAGATGACACTAACCGGCCGGTAGCCCTCCTGCACATTCTCGGGCTGAAGTTCAAATAAATGCCTCGTTACAAGCAGGTTCTCTGCAGCAATCGGGCCGAGAGCATCCGGTGTTACATTCCAGTTCCCGAGGCCCGCGATCAGGCAGGCAGCATCCTTTTTAATGCCCATATTTTCTATGAACCGGCTGAATTCTTTTGCGAAAACACCGATCACTTCCTGCTGCAATTCCGTATCCTTCTGCCGGATTCCATCTGCCTGAAGGGTTAAATAATTCCCGGCCTTCTTGCCTGTCGCTGCTTCTCCTTCTTTTTTTATTTCAACGGAAGTCAGCTTAATGCCGCCCTCCGTCCGTTCTTTAACGATAACCCCTTCAAGCTCCTCTGACTGCTTCTCCTGAACTGGTTTATTTTCCTGTTTTTCAAGCGCAAGGTCCCTCGCTTCTATGGCAAGATCCGTGCGCACCGTGAAGCTGGATAAATCAAGCGAATCACTCAATTTCTTTTCCCTCCTGGTGTACGTCCTGCTTCTATTTTTTCCAAAGTTGCATCCGGACATTCCGGTTCATTGCTATCAACGAAAATTCCTTGTCAGGGTATTGCATAACGGCACGGTCTCTGATAGAATATCTCTTGTTCTGTATGTTTGAAATGTATCGAGTAAAATAGATCTCGATTGCTTTTTTTAGGAGGTGAAACGGATGCCAAATATTAAATCTGCGATTAAACGTGTAAAAACGAACGATGAGCGCCGCGCTCATAACGCAACAATCAAATCTTCTATGCGTACTGCAATCAAAAGAGTTGAAGCACTAGTTGTGAACAACGATTCTGACAATGCTAAAACAGCTCTTCAAGAAGCTGCAAAAAGAATTGATAAAGCTGCTCAAAGCGGAATCATCCACAAAAACACTGCTTCCCGCTACAAATCCCGTTTGTCAAAACAAGTTAACGGTTTGTCCGCGTAAGCATTGTAAAAAGGCCGGCATATGCCGGCCTTTTTCTTTTGGCTTCTTTTTTTCAGGCTTTCGTGCAAATCCCTTTTCAGCTGTTTTACAGATGAAAGACATCATCCTGT
Source organism: Metabacillus mangrovi (assembly GCF_009711125.1). GTDB lineage: Bacteria > Bacillota > Bacilli > Bacillales > Bacillaceae > Metabacillus_B > Metabacillus_B mangrovi. The sequence continues at coordinate 684,179 of NZ_WMIB01000001.1, forward strand.
CAATAATGGACTCCCTGTCTGTTCAATTTCATTAAAAACAGCTCCAAGATGAGAACTTTGTCCATGCCGCCTGTTTTCATGCGGTAATCCGCCTCGGCAAGCTCCTTCATCAAATTCTTTAATTCATCCTCACTGAAGGCACCCGTTTGCTGGTAGGCAAGCTTGATCCGAAACGGATGCACCTTAAGAGTACCAGCAATTTGAGGCTGTCCGTACCCTTCCGATGAAAGCTGCTTCACTTGCAGGATGAGGCGGAATTGAGACGTGATCAAAGACAGGATTTTAATCGGCTCCTCGTTTGCCTTGAGCAGGTCATGCAGCACATGGAGGGCTTTATCTGTTTTTCTGCCGGTAACATGGCTCGTCAGTTCAAAAATATTCTGCTCCAGGGTTCTTGCCGTCAGACTGTCAATCAGCGATTTGCTCAAATCCCCGCCAGGCCCTGTATAAGCGGACAGCTTCTTAATCTCCTGGTCCATCATCATCAGACTGCCGTTTGTAAGTGCGATTAAATGCTCTGCCGCTTCTTTGCCGATCTCCGTCTCCTCTGCTGCAGCAAGGGAGCGTGTCCACTGGATCAGCTCCTGTTCAGATAGTGGTTTTGCTTCACCCGCGGCTGCCTTTTTCTTCAGAAGCTTTGTAATCTTTTTCCGCTCATCAAGCTTCTCGTAAGGTGCCTGGATAATCAGGATTGTATAGGGGGCAGGTTCGTTTATGTATTGTTCAAGCCGTGACAGCTGATGCTCCACTTTTTCCTTTTTCTTCTCACCTGTCAAAAAAGATGGGTTTTTTAAGAGCACGACTCTTTTATCACCCATAAACGGAAGGGTCTCGGCATCATCCATGGCAGTCTCAACCGGCGTTTCTTCCATATCGTAGACGGACAGGTTAAAATCCTTTTCTTCCTCCTGTAAGGCGGCGCGGATGATCTTGTCCGCTGATTGCTCCATTAAGTACGTTTCTGTCCCGGTCAAAAGATAAACAGGGGATAGTTGATCTTTCTTGATCTGCTTCCAAAACTGCAGCACTCTCATCCAGCTCCTATGTAAAAACTCTACGTTCATCGTAAAGAGTTTTCCCCTGTTTGGCAAGCTTTTCAAACAGGAACGGAGGAGGGAAGACCCCTCCATCCATCTATAATAAACGCCCGACTGCAGTTCCCGGGATATCGCTGCAGAAAGACGATGCCGCTGCTTTCTTTTAGTGTGGCAGACTGAGCCAGAACTATGGCTGTAAACATCTTCTATTCCGGTGAAATGTTTATTGCAGGATGGATTTTTTTTCTAGTTTCCCTTATACTAATGGGAAACGGGAGGGGTAAATGTGAAAGAAATTGACAAATTGAATGAATTTGAAAAAAACGTACAAAGCAAACGGAATGATGCGGTTGATTCCGGTGTCGGGTTTGCCGTTTCCTTCGGATTTTTTGCAGCCCTTTTCATTATTGCGACTGTTGTCAAGCTGGCCGCATCTTAAAGACCGGATTCAGAGACTGACCTGCAGTCTCTATTTTTTTTGCGCTTTTCAGGATTCCCTTTATCTTATGGAGGATGGGAAACAAAGGTTCCGGATTCTCCGCTAAAAAGATATTGAATGGTGCCCCCTGTATCCGTCCGCAAAGGAACCGTCCCCTCGTCCTCCAGCCTCTTCAGCACTTCTGGATGGGGATGGCCGTACCGGTTCTTCCTCCCTGCAGAAATAATCGCTGTCTCCGGGCTGACAGCTTTTAAAAACTCTTCCGTAGTCGAAGTTTTGCTCCCGTGATGACCGGCCTTCAATACATCGGCATGAAGAGGCACATCCTTTTGCAGCAGCCGACCTTCCCCTTCGGCTCCAAGATCTCCGGTTAAAAGCCACCACTTCCCTCCAAGCCGGAATCTGAGAACGAGTGAATCCTCATTTTTATCTTCGCTGAGCACGCTTGGCGACAGCACTTCAAATTGGATTCCCTTTTCCTTTATCAGTCCCCCTGCACGAACCGCCTGCACAGCTGTTTTTTTCCTTACTGTTTCTTTAATGAGCTCCGCATCAGCAGAATCGCGGACGAACCATTCAGGAATGACGAGTTTCCCGGTCTTGATGCGGCTTAGTATATGCCTGTATTCCCCAACATGATCGTGATCTGCATGTGTTAGAAAAATAGCGTCCACCTTTGTAATTCCTTTTGAGGTGAGATAAGGAAGCAAGGTATACTCGGAAAGTTTTTTCTCCTCTCTCCTCTTCCTCCACTCCTCTCCTTCCGCCTCAAAGGTGAAGGCGCCGCCTGTATCAATGACATACACTCCTTCCCTGTACGGCAATTCGATCACGATGCAATCCCCCTGGCCGACATCAAGGAAAGTGACAGAGCCCTGTGTTTCAAAATAAGGCAAAAGGAGATCCGCCAGTACTAGAGATCCTCCAATCAGCAGAGCCCCTGCTGCTTTGCGCCACCCTTTTTCCACAGCCCAGAGACTATACAAAGCAGCAGCTGTATAAAGGAGTGTTAACGCTGCAGGCGGTTTTCCAAGTGTGAGGAGCAGGGGATCAAAAGCTGCAAAGACGGCGGCCGTCCCGTTCGTCCAGTAAACAGCTGAATCAGCTGCAGCCACAGCGGTATTCCAAAAGGGTGCCTGAAGGAGGGTGAGGACAAAAGCGAGTAGCGAGAGCGGCATAATGAAGAAGGAGTAAAGCGGGACAAAAAGAAAGTTCACGAAAAGACTGGAAAGAGAAAGCTCCCAAAAGGAAGACAGAATGAGCGGGAAGGTTGAAATCATGGAAAGCAGCGTGAGGGAAAAATTTTGCATGCGGGGTCTGCCTCTGTATCTTTTAAGCCAGCCTGCAGAAATCAAGAGGACGGAGCTGATCACAAAGGTCAGCTGAAACCCGGTGAGGAAAAGATGGAGCGGCCGAAAATAAAGCCAGATCAGGAACAGACCCGTTAGAAGCTTTACAGGCGCAGCCTTCGATTTAAGGATAACAAGCAGCAAATACAGTTCCCCTGCAAGCACTGCTCTTGTGACAGACTCTGAACCTCCTGCAAGAATCAGATAGGCAGGAAGGAGGCAGAGGAGAACCCAGGCAGATCCTTCCCTGCTCATCCCCGCTCTTATAAGAACATACCGGCCTGCTGCAGCAAGGAGGGCCACCTGCATCCCCGATATGGCGAGCAGATGAATGATGCCAATCTGCTGATAATCCGCTTCCGTCTGGGACTCAATCCATTCGCGTTCACCGAAAATCAGTGCCTGGACTATCCCCGCTGTATCCGCAGGGAAAACGCGCAGGATAAGATTCAGACCTTCAGACCTCCATTGCAGAAGCTGCGCTTCCGGATCATACTCTTCCCTGCAGTCCATTATTTGGGAAGCCTCCAGGATATAATGGATTCCCTGGACCTGCAGATAATGATGATAATCAAACCCGTTCGGAATCACCGGATGCTGCGGAGGCTTCAGCACTCCCGCTACCGCGCAGGACATTCCTCCCGTCATGGCAGCAAGCTGCTCTTTTTCCGCCTCGTTCTTTATCAGGAAGCGGAGAGGGTAGCTTTGGCCATCTTCTGCTCTCAGCACCGCTTTAAAGAGGGGTCCGTCAGAAGAAGGATGGGTAATGAACATGCCTCTTTCCGAGAACTGCGCCTCTGAAAAAACCACGTTTTTTTGCTCAGCCCATCCGGAGGCTGAATGTGCGAATAATAGAAAGACAGCTGCGGGCAGCAGTGCGGCTGTCCTTTTTTGTCTTGCTGATTGAACAGCTGTAAAGGCAGCAATCACTGTAAAACCTGCCCATTCAGCTGAGTGCCAGCAGGACAGGATTGCGATGGCAGACGCGGCTGCGCACCAAACTGTGTTCACTGAACACCTCCCTGATTTCTTTCAAGCTACGAAGAATGCATCACCCGGTCCGCACGCCGTTTCAGCTCGTCCATTTCTGATTCATCATCTACAAGCTCTTTAATCCGGCTGAGCAAATCGTTCAGCAGTTCATCCTTTTCTCCATCATGCTTTGTTTCACTGTGCTCAACCTGATGAACCTTCACTCCTGCCTGCCTGAAAAGTTCAATGGCATAGGCATGATTTTTATAATCTGCTGAATAAAAGACCGAGCGTATTCCAGCCTGGATAATGGCTTTACAGCACTGCAGGCAAGGGAAGTGTGTGACGTAGATTTCTGCTCCCTCTGTTGGCACACCGAATTTTGCGCACTGGAGGATGGCATTCATCTCTGCGTGAATGGTCCTCACACAATGCCCATCGATCACATAGCATCCTGAATCTATGCAGTGCTCCCCTCCGGCAATCGAGCCATTGTAGCCTCCTGCAATCATTCTTTTTTCGCGCACGATGGTAGCTCCGACTGAAAGTCTTGTGCAAGTACTTCTTAACGCAAGCAAATGGCTCTGGGCCATGAAATATTGATCCCACGATATCCGGTTCATCCTTATATCCCTCCGAACGATTTCTACTGTTATTTTATCGCTGTCTGAAAAGCCCCGTCAAAGGTTAATTCACCACGATCGCATCCTCTAGCTTTTCATACGTCTTATCCCCGATTCCTGAGACCTCCTTCAGCTCATCCGGTGACGAAAAGCCTCCATTCTCCTCCCTGTAGGCGAGAATCGCTTCCGCCTTTGAAGGGCCGATACCCGGCAAGGTCTGCAGTTCATCCAAACCGGCCGTATTCAAATTCACGGCTGCTGTCTCTTCCGTATCTGTCTTTATGCCGGCGGCCGGCTGCGGCAAAGCCTCTTCTCCCTTGGCCGGAATATACACTGCCTCTCCATCTGCAAGTGCGGCTGCAAGGTTTATGGTCTTTCTGTCTGCCGTATCGTGAAGTCCACCTGCCCGCTCTACCGCATCCTTTACCCTGGCACCTTCCTGCAGTTCATAAACACCCGGCTTTTTTACCGCTCCTTTAACATCTACAATATACTTTTTCTCAGGCAGCTCATCTTCTGTTTTCTTTATTTGTTTATCATTCTCAGCTGCAGGTATTCCTGCTGAAGAAATCGCCGCTGCTTCTGGAACCTCAGGAACCCCAGGAACCCCCTGCTCCCGGTCCTGTGCAGTCAGGAACAGAAATGCAGCGCCCGCTGCAATTGCTGCACCGGCAATCAGCATTTTATATTTTTGAAACCAGTCCATTTTTTCACCTCTGATTCTTTTCGGTATAAGGAAAATCATGTATGCATAATGTGTAGGAGAATAGGTTTGCGAAGGAGGGGAAGCCGTTGAGCATCGGTTTTATCGGTACAGGCAACATGGGAAGAATTCTGATAGAGGCTTTTTTGGAGGCAGAGGCTGTCGATCCCTCGTCTGTCTATGTGACGAACCGTACATTGAAGAAGGCTTATCATATACAGTCTGAGTATCCCGCTATCCGAGTATGCGAAAATGCGAAACAGCTTGCAGCATCTTGCTCCATTATTTTTCTCTGCGTAAAACCGCTTGATCTGCATCCTTTGGTCACCGGTCTCAGCAGCTATCTGACGGATGAGCATTGCCTTGTATCCATTACGAGTCCCGTCACTGCCCGCCAGCTTGAAGCTATTTCTCCCTGCCAGACTGCTAGGGTGATTCCAAGCATCACAAACCGCGCTTTGAGCGGTGTGTCTCTTTTTACATTTGGAGAATCGTGTTCCATCGAAAACCGGACTGAGCTCCTGAGGCTGTTCCATTCTATATCAGAACCGGTATTGATCGAAGAAGCCGTTACACGTGCTGCGTCTGATATCGTAAGCTGCGGGCCCGCTTTTTTCAGTTACCTGCTTCAGCGTTTCACAGATGCAGCAGCACTGGAGACACCCATCACGAAAGATACAGCCGTTCAGCTTGCAAGCGGGATGATTATAGGGATGGGGAAGCTGATCGAAAAAGGGCATTATACCCTGCCCGGTCTTCAGGAAAAGGTCTGTGTTAAAGGCGGAGTTACAGGAGAAGGAATCAGTGTACTGGAGAGAGAGCTTGGGGATGTTTTTCAGCAGCTTTTCAGAAAAACCCATGAGAAGTTTGATGAGGACTTGACGCTTGTCGGGGATCAATTCAAGAGCCATCAAAAATAAATATACGACACCTTTCTTCTAATTCCTTCAATTTTTTCAAAAAAAGTTCTGCAGAGCCTCTCCTCCAGGGGCGGGAAGGAAAGCAGGGACCGGCAATATGCCATTCCCTGCTTCTTGCAGCGCAATTTTACAGCGCAAGCACCTTGCTAGTAAGCACCATTGCGCTTCATCCTGCTGGCCCTGCTCAGACTGATGAATTGGCAACCTGAAGAACAAGGGAACCGGACAAGCAGTCATTCAGTGAAGGTGTATTTTCTGGATAAAAAAAAGAACGCTGCACGCGTTCCTCATTTTTTCCTGAAGGCAAAGAACAGCCTTTCTGCTTCATCCAGGAGCAGACCGGGTTTAAAATCAGTAAAATATTCGAGACGTTCGAATCCTGCTTCTTCCGCCCATAAGAGAAGCTCTTCGGGCGGGTATGTCCGCTGCTGATGAAATTCATCCATCCTGCTGTAGCTTCCGTCCTCTTTTTTCACAAAAAAGGTCAGTTCATGTTCAACGGACAACGGACGTTCCCCATTGAAGCATTGCCAGATGAGGCTGACGTCTTCTCCAGCATCCGCAAAGGTAGAGCCTGCCAGGACGTGTTCCATTTTATAAACGGAATGGACATCAAACAAAAGCAGGCCTCCGCTCCGGAGCACCTGATGCACAGAAGTAAATGTTTTCTTTACGTCTTTTTCCTCAAGAAGATAATTCAGGGAATCACAGTTGATGAGGACCGCATCAAAGCTTTCCTCATGACCTTCCAGCTCCCTCATGTCCTGCTGAAAAAATGGAATCTCCATTTTTCTTTCTCCTGATTTTTGGATGGCCAAGGAAAGCATTTCCCCGCTTAAGTCAGCACCGCTCATCTGGTAGCCCTTTTCCTGCAGCAAAACGGTAATTTCTCCTGTTCCGCATGCTAAATCTAGGACTTGATGCACTCCCTCTCCATGCTGCTTTAACAGCGTGTCGATCAGGTCTGCCCATTCCCGGTAAGGCACATCCTCCATCAAATGATCATAGACTCCTGCAAAGCCTTGGTAGATCATACTTCCAGAAGCTTCGCCACATCTTCCGACGGAGCATCTCCCCAAAGCTTTTCGAGGTTGTAATAGGTCCGTTCATCGCGGTGGAAAACATGAGCAATCACATCGCCGAGATCGATTAGAATCCAGCGGGCTTCGTCAAATCCTTCCATTCTTTTCACTGTAATTCCATTTTCATCTGCCTGGTCCTTGATTTCACGTGCGATCGCCTGGACCTGCTTATCCGAATTCCCGTGGCAGATTACAAAGTAATCAGCAATCAGGGACAGCCCCTTCATTTTCAATACGGTCATGTCTTCTGCTCTTTTATCATCTGCTGCCTTGGCAGTCAGCTTTAATAGGTCTTTTTCGTTCATTCTATTTTCAATTCCTCCCGTTTTTCAATACTAAATCGTTATACGCTTCAATCGTCAGCGGATAGACCGCCTGATTTTTTTTCAGCAAAAAGGTGATGGTGTTCCTGAGAGCCAATTTCATCGCCTCGTCCAAGTCACGTCCTGCAGCAGCTCTTGCCTCATCCGCCCCAGGAAATATCCGTCCAGGTTCGATGTAGTCCGCTACGTAGATCACTTTCTCGAGAAGGGTCATTCCTGCTTTTCCCGATGTATGGAATCTTACAGCATCCAGGACCTCCTGATCACGGATTCCCGCTTCCTGTTCAATAAGGTAAGCTCCTACAGGAGCATGCCACAGTTCTTCATTATGAACAAGCAGGTCCCTGTTCATATTCTGTTCGATAATGATCTGCTTCATTTCTTCTTTAGGCCTGAATTTTGCGTAATCGTGAAAGATGGCTGCAAGTTCGGCTTTCGCTACGTCCGCACCGTATTTTCCAGCCAGTTCAATCGCCGTACCCATTACGCCCAGCGTATGCTGATACCGGTGGTCTGTCAGCTGCTCCCTTACAGCTGCCAGCGCTTGTTCACGTTCCATACAGTCCCCTCTCCCTGATATAATCCTTTATTTGGTCCGGCAGCAGGAAACGGGTGGTTTCCCCGTTACGGAGCCGCTCTCTGATCATAGTGGATGACACATCGAACTGGGGAACATCCGCCATCGTGACCTTGAAGTCCGTTGCCGGAGAGTAACCGGGCCGGTTTACTCCGACAAACCGCACGAGCCGGATCAGTTCATCAATCCGGCTCCACTGCGGCAGGAATTCAATCATATCTGCTCCGATAATAAAAGAAAATGATGCCTCCGGATATTTTTCTTTCAGGAGTACGACTGTATCGTATGTATAGGAAGGGCCGGATCTCTCGAGTTCGGCAGCCTGAATCTTAAATCCTTCCGCTCCCCCTATTGCGAGCTTGAGCATTTCAAACCGCTCATCGGGGCTTGAATGCTCCTCGTGCTGTTTATGCGGAGGAAGCCTGTTCGGCATGAACCAGATCTCATCGAGTGACAGGGCAGCCATCACTTCGCTCGCGATCAGCAAATGCCCATAGTGAGGCGGATCAAACGTGCCGCCGAGAATCCCAATCTCCTTCATGTTAAAAACTCCTTTACCGTTACGGAAGCTTGATTTGCTTATTCTCGCGTGATTCTTTGTAAAGAACGATCGTACTGCCGATCACTTGAACCAATTCCGCTTTTGCTCCCTTGGAAATCTGCTCTGCTACCGTGTCTTTATCTTCATCGCAGTTTTGGAGCACACTTACTTTCAGCAGTTCGCGCACTTCCAGAGCTTCTGCAACCTGTTTGATCATATTATCATTGACCCCGCCTTTGCCCACTTGAAAAATCGGGTTCAAATGGTGGGCTTCCGAGCGTAAAAATCGTTTTTGTTTTCCTGTCAGCATTTCTAAGTTCCTCCCAGTTTCTTCTTTACAGTCTCTTCCATCATACGGATGTCCGGCAGCACTCCTGTCCAGTGCCTGAAGGAGAGTGCAGCCTGATAAACAAACATCCCGATTCCAGGGATGATCCGGCATCCTCTATGCTCCGCATCTTTCAGAAAAGCCGTTTTCATTGGATTGTAAATAATATCACTCACTAAAGTCCCGCTCCTGACTTTCTCAAGAGACAGGGGCTGCCCGTTCACATTCGGAGACATCCCGATGGAGGTTGTCTGAATGATCAGGTCATACCCTGAAAGGCGGGCTTCCGCTTCCGTAAGCGTTAGAGCCGTTCCCTTTGTACCAGCCGGGCTTTCTTTAATGATTAAGGCAGCTTTTTCGATTGTCCGGTTGGCGATATCCGCTTCTTTGATTCCCTCAAGCGCCAGCGCAGAATAAATGCCTCTCGCTGCCCCGCCCGCACCGATAATCAGGCACTTCAGATCCTTGAGATTGCTCCCTGTAAATGGTTTTATTGACTCAATGTATCCCGGTCCGTCTGTATTGTATCCTATAAGCCGTCCGTCTCTGTTAACGATGGTATTGACCGCTCCCATTGCTCTTGCGGAAGGATCCGTCTCATCGAGGAATTCAAGGACTGCCTCCTTATGCGGGATGGTCACATTGGCGCCCTTGATCCCGAGAGCCCTGATGCCTTCCACCGCTGCTTTAATGCTGGACTTTTCAACATGAAACCGGTGATAGGAAGCCTTTATTCCAAGTGCCTTAAACGCCTGGTTGTGGATGTCAGGCGACATGGAATGGCCGACCGGACATCCGATGATTCCATAAAGCTCTTCCATTCACAGTCTCCCCGCTTTCGTTAAATTAAAGATGGACGCAAGCCGACATACACTCCTTTAGGAGCATAGGCAGTGATCTTTTTCCCAGGTTCATTAACGGTCACCCAGCCAAGTCCTGAAAAGACAATATCTGTTTTTGCGTCTTTAACAGTGAACGTGTGGGGAACGAGTTCCGGAAAGGCATCAAGCTGGCCGGGACGCGGCGGAGACAAAAGCTCTCCTTTGTGAGTCTCATACAGCTCGTCCGCCTGTTCAAGCTTTGTCCGGTGTATATAAAGTTCATTTGGAATGTAGCAAGTGAACGTGCTCCGTCCGCCTTTTAAAAAGTCAAACCGGGCAAGGCCCCCAAAAAAGAGCGTCTGCTCTTCATTCAGCTGGAACACTTTAGGCTTGATTTCTTTTTTGGGTGAAAGAAGCTTCAAATCATCCTGGTTCACATAGTGGGCCATTTGGTGATGGTTGATGATGCCGGGCGTGTCATAAAGGGCAGACCCGTCATCGAGCGGAATTTCAATAAGATCGAGTGTTGTCCCCGGATAATGAGAGGTCGTGATTAACTCTTTCTCCCCTGCTACTTCTTTGATGATGCGGTTGATGAAAGTTGATTTGCCCACATTGGTGCAGCCGACAACATAGACATCCTTGCCATCACGGTATTGATCGATCGCTTCTGCTACTTCTCTGACACCCTGCCCCCTTGAGGAACTGATCAGGAAAATATCAACCGGCTTCAGGCCGTTTTCCTTCGCTTCCTTCTGGATCCATGATATCAGCTTTTGTTTTTTCACTGATTTTGGCAGAATATCCGCTTTGTTTGCCACAAGCAAAACGGGGTTGCTCCCGGCAAATCGCTGGATCCCGCTGATCCAGCTGCCATTGAAGTCAAATATATCGACGATTTTCACGATGAGTGAATCCGTCTCCCCGACTCCATGCAGAATCTTCAGGAAATCGGCATCTGTCAATGCAACATCCTGAATTTCATTATAGTTTTTCAGGCGGAAGCATCTCTGGCAAATGACAGGCTCCCTCAGCAGGGCACTGGAAGGGGTGTAACCCGCTTCTTCCGGCTGCTCTGTCTGAATAGCTGCTCCGCAGCCAACACAATAAATTTTTTCCTTCACTTCTTTTCCTCCCATTGGATGAGCCCTCTTTTCTTGAGGGTATCCATAATCCGGCGTTCAATCCGGCGGTTAAAACGGGTCATAACGCCATCTGTCGAAGCGACCGGCACGACCAGGATGGTATGAAATCCGTTCCTGTTCCCTCCCAGTACATCGGTCAGGAGCTGGTCACCGATGACCACTACTTCATCCTTCCTCAGCTGCATGTCCTTGATCGCTTTTCTGAAAGCACGTCCCATCGGCTTTCTGGCCTTATAGATAAATGGAATGCTCAATGGATCACTGAATTCCTTAACCCTTTTTTCCACATTATTTGATACTATGGTAACTTTGATGCCGCTGTCGTTCATTTCTTTAAACCATTCGATCAGTTTTGGAGTGGCGCTGGGCCTGTCCCACTCGACCAGGGTATTGTCCAAATCCGTGATAATCCCTTTTATATTCCGTTCCTTTAATTGATAAGGGCTTATTTCAAAGATACTTTTTACAAACTCTCCAGGTAAAAACATTTTCAGCAAAGGGCTCACACCTCTTAAGATCATATTTTGCCAGTCTTCATCTTACCTAATTTCGACAAATACTTCAAAAAAATCTTTTCTTTCCCGCAGTCATGGAAATTTCAAGAAAATTTTTCGACAAGAACCGGCTGTTTTTTACAGCTGTGGATAACTCTATTCACATCATCCACCTACATCCTTCAAAATAAATTCCATTTATAAACAAAGTATTAACAGGTTATCCACTTTTTATTGTGGATAACAGAACGATTGTTCCGTTTTTCAATTCGTGTTAGATTAAAAGCAATTAAAGTCTGAACCGGATAGTATATGCTGATCCAAAAGCAAAAAGAACCGTTTACAGGAGGTGAACCGCCAATTATTTGGCCGGACAGTATGCGCAAATTATCGGATGAACTGCTGATTGAATCATACTACAAAGCTACAGAGCTTAAACTAAGCCAGGATTTTATCGTTCTGATCGAATGTGAAATTAAACGCCGTTCACTGAATCATGTAATCAGAGGCTAAGCCGGCCAGCCGCTAATAAGCTATACCCTTTAAAATGCCGGCGTCAATCATGAATGCATGCTATTATACCATGCTGAAGCCTGCCGCTCTACCAGGCCAAGAAAAAAACACCCCGGCCTGTGAGGTGCTTCAATTCCAGAAACCGCCGCAATACCAATAGTATCCTCCAAAAATCAAAAGCAGAATAAAAACGACGATCACGAATGCATACCAGAATCCGTACCCTGCTGCCGGCGGGATATATGGATAGGGATAAGGCTGCGGTCCGCAGCCGGGACTGCACGGATAATAACCTGCAGACATGTAAACGACCTCCTTCCAGGCTGTTTACATGCAGTGTATGTACACTTCTTCAAGAAAGTATAGGCATTTATTCCAATTATCCGTGGAATTTATCCCGCTATTTCAGAATTTTGCTTTCCGAAATTGACTCATACAGGATACGCGCCCCTTTTGGAGTCATGTGGTTTCCTGAAGGATCGATAAGACCGGAGGCCATCAAATCAGAATCCGTGCTGCCCCCTGCTTCCTTCACCATGTTTTCCCAATGATCGATCAGGCGGACATCCTCGCTTGACGCAATGCTCCTTACGATGTCGTTGTAGGAATTGTGCCAGTTCCTTGCTCCCCTGCCTGCATCATAGTAGATTCTTTCATATCTTGAATAGTAGAGCTTATCCTGCCCGTTTCCTTCTATAATCGGCAGACAGGTGATCAGCACTGGCTGACCGCCCTTTTTTTCGATTTCATCTATAAAATACAGGAGATTTGATTTAAAGCGGGCTTTTGAAACCCTTGGCTTGCCATTTTGCAGAACAACGGCATCGTTTGTGCCAAACATGATAAAAACCGTTTTCGGATTTCTGTCAAGCACATCCTGTTTAAACCGTTTTCTTCCATCCTCGGTCGTTTCTCCCCCGATTCCGGCATTGTAGACGTTCACTTTTCCTTGCTGTGATAGGTTGAGCAAGTTCACCCATTTTTCGTTCTCGGGGTAATCTCTGAGCGGAAAATTAGCCCCTCTTGTATTGCTGTCTCCAAATGCAACTGCGCTGTACTCATTATTCGGTCCGCATCCCGCAGCCGCAAGGAGACAAAGTATGACGAAAAGCTTCCTCACCGCGTGCACCTCCATAAGCTATACATCACTATAATATAGAATTCTTCGCGTTTCAACTGTGGTCTGCATTTATCCGGCAAAAGCCACCCGATTTGGAACTTTATCTGTCTAAACTGACACAGGCAAGCTGCACCCCACATACACATAACTAATAGGCAATTGCCTACATACAGACCTCGGGGGTGCTCACATGTCCGGAATATTTACGGCGCTTGCATACGTGATGAGGGAAATGATCTTCCTTGTTAGCTATGTAAAGAACAATGCTTTTCCGCAGCCGCTATCTTCAAGTGATGAAAAAAAGTACCTGCAGCTGATGGCAGAGGGAGATGAACATGCCAGGAACCTCCTGATCGAACATAATCTCAGGCTGGTGGCCCATATCGTCAAGAAGTTCGAAAACACGGGAGAAGACGCAGAAGATCTGATCTCCATCGGGACGATCGGTCTTATCAAGGCGATTGAAAGCTACTCCCAGGGAAAGGGCACAAAGCTCGCAACATACGCTGCCCGGTGTATTGAAAATGAAATTCTGATGCATTTGCGCGCCCTGAAGAAAACGAAAAAAGATGTCTCGCTTCATGATCCGATTGGCCAGGATAAAGAAGGGAACGAGATCTCGCTGATCGATGTTCTGAAATCCGAGAGCGAGGATGTAATTGATACCATCCAGCTGAATATGGAGCTTGAGAAAGTAAAGCAGTTTATCGGCGTCCTCGATGAGCGGGAAAAAGAAGTCATTACGGGCAGATTCGGGCTCGATTTGCAAAAGGAGAAAACACAGCGTGAAATCGCCAAGGAGCTGGGCATTTCCAGAAGCTATGTTTCCAGAATTGAAAAGAGGGCCCTCATGAAAATGTTCCATGAGTTTTACCGTGCTGAAAAGGAAAAAAACAGCAAAAAAAAGAGAAGATAGGGAGCAGCAGCCCTTATCTTCTCTTTTTCTTTCCATTTATTTTTTTTAAAACTAGCCGCTATCCTTCTCCACTGTTAGATAATTCATCCATGCACTCCTGAACATAATACCCGCTCCTTTCTTATTGTTATGATTTTCCCTTAAAGCATCAAATGGCGGTTTTTCAAGTCATCCATCAAGTTTTTGACTTGATGGTCATAGTTCGCTTCCGCTTTCGTTTTGTGATTGCGCTTAAACGTTACTGTCACAAATAGTAAATGAATGGTCATCCGTTATCACCTCCTTAAAGGCGAGGCGCCGGGGCTCAAAACGCTGCAAAAAAAACGCCGCAGGTCCTGCCCCGGGCGTCTTCAGCAAGATATAAAACGCCCCAGGCAAGCAAACCGCTCAGCCTGAGGCGTATATTCCAAGTATAGAAAAGGACATACGTCGCTAAAGAACAGCCGGCCAATTGTAAGGGTTTGCTTTATTAAACTGTTTGAGTTCTCTTTCAGCAGAATATCTCATCATTTTAACCGGCCTCCTTTTTTCCAATTTTGTTTATGTGGCAATTATATCCACAGTTACCAAAAATGTAAACGGATTTCCTTTATCTTTTTGAAAATGGGCATTTTGGTATTGGCTGTCCTACGGATGCTTAGAAATCTGGAGACAAACATCTGTATTTATTATTCGCCACTTGATGAAAGCACTTTTTAAAATTGCTGTTGATTTCCGTTGCAGGCGTTCGCTTTCCGCGGGGCGGGCGGTGAGCCTCCTCATCGCTTCGCGATTGCGGGGTCTCACCTGTCCCGCTGCTCTCAGCTCGGAGTCTCACGCCTTCCACTCCAATCAACAGGTGTGAGGATTTTGCGTTGTTCTTTTACTTTGCTTTATTAGGAGCTTCGTTCAACTTTGCTGTTTATTCCGGTAGAAGCGCTTGCTTATCCAGGGACGGTGGTGAGTCTCATCTTCTCCTTGCGTGTTCCTATGCTTTCAAGCTCAAAGTCTCATGGCTTCCGCTCTAATTAACAGGGGCAAAGATTTAGACCTCGATCAATTACTTTGCCTGATTAAAAGCTCTTTTAAATTTGCTGTCGATTTCCGCTGCAAGCGTTCGCTTTCCGCGGGGCGGGCGGTGAGCCTCCTCATCGCTTCACGATTGCGGGGTCTCACCTGTCCCGCTGCTCCCGCTGGAGTCTCACGCCTTCCACTCCAATCAACAGGTGTGAGGATTTAGGGTTGTTCTTTTACTTTGCTTTATTAAAAGCTGAGTTAAACTTGACTATTAATTTCCGGTACAGGCTTTCTCTCATTAAGGGATGGTTAGGCTTCTCTTCTCTTTGCTTCGCGAACTCCAGGGCTTACCTGTTTCGCTGCAAGCTTAATGTCTCACGCCTTCCGCTTCAATCAATCTAGGTCTATTCAAAAAAAACCCCCGCCATGCTCGTTGAAGCATGGCGGGGGTTTTAGGGTAATCTGCGGAATTTATTGCTCAGTGTCTTCCTGCAGCTTCTTTTTATAAACGAGTGATACTTTAAAACAGATCATTGCTGCTAAGAGCATCATTCCGGATGCTCCCAGCATGCCGGGTTGGCCTGACGGGTGTTCGGAAGAAACAAAAATACCAATATAGAAAAATGTCCCGAGTGCGAGCAGGACGATCGCGTAGTTTTTAAAATCGATTACAAGTTCGTTCCAATGCTTTTTCAATCCAATCACCTGCCGGAATAGAATATGTCATCTGTTTCATCGTAACATATTCTTACAGTCCGGATGGCTTGTAAAATCAGGAAAGAGCTGTGCGGAGATCTTCGATTAAATCCTCTGCGTCCTCGATTCCGACTGAAATCCGGATCAGTCCGTCTGTAATGCCAAGTTCTTTTCTCCGCTCAGGAGGAATGGAAGCATGCGTCATCCTGGCAGGAACGGAAATGAGACTTTCCACTGCACCAAGGCTTTCAGCGAGTGTGAAGTATTTAAGCTTGCCAAGTACTTCATCTGCTTTTTCCTGGCTTCCTACGTCAAAGGAGACCATCCCTCCGAAGCCGCCGGATTGTTTTCTCGCAATCTCGTGGTTCGGATGCTCTTCAAGGCCCGGGTAATAAATTTTCGATACAGCAGGATGCTCATTCAGGAAAGCCACAATTTTTTCTGTGTTCCGTTCAGTCGCCTCCATGCGCAGGCCAAGTGTTTTTACTCCGCGGATCAACAGCCAGGAATCCTGCGGACCGAGAATGCCGCCGGTGGAGTTCTGCACAAAATGAAGCTCTTCGGCAAGCTCAGAGCTGTTTACCGCTACCAGACCCGCTACTACATCACTGTGGCCGCCGATGTATTTTGTTGCGCTGTGCAGCACGATATCCGCGCCCTGTGTGATCGGAGTCTGCCAGTATGGTGTGCTGAACGTATTATCCACGATTGTAAGCAGACCTTTTTCCTTTGCAAGAGCAGCAGATGCTTCAATATCCGTGATCTTCAGAAGCGGGTTGGTCGGTGTTTCAAGATACAGCGCTTTTGTATTCGGCTTGATGGCATCTTTGATATTTTGCAGGCTGCTTGTATCCACAAAGTCAGACTCGATTCCCAATCTGTTCAAGACCTTTGTCATCACGCGGTATGTGCCGCCGTATACGTCATCTGTCATGATCACGTGGTCCCCGCTGCTGAATAGCATCATGACTGCAGAAATAGCAGCCATTCCGGAACCGAAAGCAAAGCCGGCGTGCCCGCCTTCCAAATCTTTTATCAGCTCCTCGAGCGCATGTCTCGTTGGATTTCCGGTTCTGGAGTACTCAAAGCCTTTATGCTCACCGACTTTATCCTGCTTATAGGTGCTGACCTGATATACCGGTACATTTACTGCACCTGTCTGTGCGTCTCCGGTAATGCCTCCGTGGATCATCTGAGTCAGTTTTTTCATTCCTATATGCCTCCTTCATAAATTCTCTTGCTTAAGTACCGTTCACTGCTGTCAGGAAAAATCGTTGCGATGATGCTGCCGGGTGGAGCTTTTTCTGCCTCGAGAATGGCTGCATGAAGAGCTGCGCCTGATGAACTCCCGGCTAATACCCCTTCTTTTACGGCAAGCTCAGCTACACGTTTGAACGCATCTTCATCAGAAATTGTGTGGATGGCATCAAAAAGCTCCCGGTCCATGTACTCAGGCAGAAATTCCATGCCGATCCCTTCTGTTTTATGAGGACCCGGCTCACCGCCGTTAAGGACAGAGCCTTCGGGCTCCACAATACATGTTTTAATGTCAGGATTCTTTTCCTTTAAATATCTGGCAGTGCCTATAAACGTCCCGCCGCTTCCCGCGCCGGCAACGAAAACATCGATTTTTCCCTGAAGCTGTTCCCACAGCTCAGGTGCAAGCGACTTATAATAAGTACGGGGATTTGCAGGGTTTCCAAACTGCTGGGGGCAATAAGAGCCAGGGATCTCTGCTTCAAGCTCCGCCGCTTTCTCGATAGCACCCTTCATCCCAAGACTCGTCGGCGTATGAATGACGTTTGCTCCGAGCGCTTTCATGATCTCCTGTTTTTCCATGCTGAATTTTTCCGGGACACAGAAAATGACCTTCAAGTCCTCGCGGAGTGCTGCGAGGGCCAGTCCGATTCCCGTGTTGCCTGCCGTGGGTTCAATGATGGTGCCGCCTTTTTTTACTTTACCTGTTCTCAGCGCATCTTCGATCAGTTCTTTCCCCAGCCGGTCTTTAATGCTTCCGCCGGGATTATAAAATTCAAGCTTCGCGAACAGCTTTGTGCCGTTTGAAAGCGAAAACTGCTGCAGTTCCATGACTGGAGTCTCTCCAATTAATTCGTGAATTCCTTTTACTGTTTTCATCGTGCACCTTCTCTTTCAGCTGGCGGGGCTGGTTATAAATGCCTTACGATCCGAAGAACGTGTTCTGCTGAGTGCAGTCCGGCTGTTTCCAGGAATTGATCGAAGGAAACATCTGATTCCTTCCCGGCGATATCGGACAGAGCACGGATGATGACAAATGGCACCTCAAACTGATGGCAGACTTGGGCAATTGCAGCTGCCTCCATTTCCACCGCGTACAGATTTTCAAATTTTGTCCGGATATAAGCGACACGCTCAGGATCATTCATGAAAGAGTCACCTGTTGCGATCATACCGGTTACTGCCTGGATGCCTTCAATCCCTTTTGCCTGCTCTTCTGCCACTTCAAGCAGACGTGCGTCCGGTTTATAAGCAGCCGGCAGCCCCGGTACTTGACCGTATTCGTAGCCGAAAGCGGTCACATCTACATCATGATGGCGCACCTCGGAAGAAACGACGACGTCCCCTACGTTCAATGAATGATGAAACCCTCCTGCGGAACCGGTATTAATGACGCTGTCAGGCTGAAAGCGGTCGAGGAGAATGGCCGTACTCAAGGCTGCATTTACTTTTCCGATTCCCGACTTCAGCAAAACAATTTCTTTTCCTTCGTATAGTCCTTCTGTAAATTCACTTCCGGCGATCACAGAAGTGCTGCGGTTCTCAAGCTTTTCCCTTAAAATGTTTACTTCTTCTTCCATTGCTCCGATTATCGCTATTTTCAATGTCATTTCCCTCTTTCTTTACTGCTGTTTAACGGCTTCCATAATCCATACAAAAGGATTCATCTGACTGAATGAGACAGCAAATCCATGCTTGCTGAATAGTGAACGCATGACAGCGTGTGTGGTGTAATATTCGGTCTCAAGGTCCCGGGCCAAACTTATAAACTGTCTGCTCCGTGCTTCCCTGATCTTCGCCTGATACGCGTCACGGTCCTTGAAGACAGTATCGGCAAAAACTATTTTACCACCTTTGGCAAGCATCGTTCCATAAACACCGACAGCTTGATCTTTTTCTTCGTCTGTCAGGTGATGAAAAGCATACGTACTTACAATCGCGTCAATAGGAAAAGCCGGTTTGGGAAACTCGAGGAAGTCTCCATTATGAAGCTCTGCGTCCGGCAGCTTCTCGGCAGCTTTCTGCCTCATTGCTCCAGACGGTTCAATTCCGTATACTTTTTTTCCTGCATGAAGGAGAACGGCGGTCAGGTTGCCTGTGCCCACCCCGAATTCAATGACGTTCTGACCGGCTCTCCCCGCTACTTCTTTGAGGATCTTTTCATAATCCTGAAAAACTTCTTTGTATTCCAAGTCATGGCCGCTGACGGTTGAATCGTAATCGGATGCCCAGCCCTCGAACAACTCTAAAAATTCTCTGCCCATAATGTCCTCTCCATTTCGTCTCACGTATAAAATAAACAATTCCTATGAGTATACTATGATTTAATTACAGCAACTGTTCAAAGATTATCATAAAAGACAGGAGCCAACAACAGAAATGTTTTCCATAGCCCGCTGCAGCAGGCTTTCTGGTACAATATGAAAAGGAAAAGCAGGAGGAGAACAAAGATGGATTTCAAGCTTGATTACCTGAAAGATAAAGTCGAATTTTTTGAAAACACCTCTTTGAAAGAGCTCGAAGCAAAAATTTCAGAACAAATCGATCACAATAAAGCCATTATGATGGAGGTTCATTCCGTTTCCCATCAAATGCATGTGATGGAAGACGGCCGGAGATTTTACAGCGCAGTTGTGCATTTCAAGGCAAAATTGCAGTAGTTTTCCCGAACTTGACAGAGCTTCACTCTTAAAAAGCAGCATCTTCTATGATCCGGTCTTAACGGACCTGTATGCCGCTTCCATGCAGGAGAACCGCAGCCCTCTTCGTCTTTACAACAAAAAAGGGAGACGCCGTTTGTGCGTTTCCCTTTTTTACGTATCAGATTACTTTTTTGTCACAGTAAGCGGCTTCCAGCCTTCGTTCTCCACGAAAGTCATCGTCACCTCATATTTTTCTCCCGAGTTCTTTGCAGATACGGTTCCTTTTGCATCATTTGGTGAACCGTTATTCCCGAGGAACCAGATCGTCATATTATTTTCCGGGATTCCGGTGGCTGTACTTAGCGCTCTCGTCATTTCCTTCCAGTCTGTAGAGCCTTTATCGTAGACAGCTGTATGCTCACCGCTCTGTTCTGTTCCAACAGGCTCCCATTTTCCTTCACCTGTCGGATCGGCGTTCTCTTCGTTCTCATTCTTTTTTTGCTCTTCTTCTTTTTTCTGATCTGCAGGCGGCTCTTCCTCAGGCTTTGGTTCTTCCTCAGGCTTGTCCCCGGCGGATGTATTTGATGAATCGCTATTTTCGTCTTCATTTTGTGATGCAGCTTCCTCATCTTCTTTGCTTGTTTCCGCGCTTTGAGTCTGCTGTTCGGAAACCTTGCTGCTTGAGGGCTGCTTATTATCGCCGCCAAGAATAAGCTGTGAGCCTACCGCCACAATCAGAATCAGGACAACCCCGATGAGCACGTTTAAAACCACATTCGTTTTTCGGCGCTTATCACGGTTACCATAGCGGGTTCTATTCATATTCTCCACTCCTTTTCCCACTTACCTTCAGCTTTATTCTATCATCGGACTGCTAATCTAGCCAGTTTTGATTGCCGGGCTTCTCTCCCTGCCCATCTCACAGCATGCATTTATGACCCGCTTCCGATTGCAGCGGCCAGGTCATAGAATACTTGATTGGCGGAAGCTCTTGAAGCAACGGTGTCCGCATCCAAAACGACTAGAGCGTATTTTGGATTATCAGATGGGAAGTAGCC
Source organism: Metabacillus mangrovi (assembly GCF_009711125.1). Lineage (GTDB taxonomy): Bacteria > Bacillota > Bacilli > Bacillales > Bacillaceae > Metabacillus_B > Metabacillus_B mangrovi. The sequence goes on from NZ_WMIB01000001.1 coordinate 704,731, forward strand.
GGCAAACCATTTATTGATCAGGTTCTGCCCCGAAACATCCTTCTTCCCCGTCTCGGCTGTACCTGATTTGCCCGCTGTGAGGAAAGGGAGCGAACGGAATTTAGAGCCCGTTCCCTTTTCATCTTCTACCACAAGCCTGAGCAGCTTCTGCAGTTTTTGAACCGTGTAGCGGTCTATAGAAGGGCCTGGCTGCTCCTGATCTGGAAACCGGTACATGACCGTACCGTTTTTATAGAGTATTTCTTCTACAGCCTTCACTGTCATTTTTTCTCCGCCCCTTGCAATGGAAGCCATCATATTTGCGATAGCAAGAGGTGTGGCCTGAACATCCTTCTGGCCGATCGCAGCTTGAGCCACTGCTTTTTTTGAGCCCTTATCCCGTTCGTCCTTCCACACCGTTCCGCCTTTCTCTTCCGGAAGCTGTTTAAAGAGACTGTAATGGAAGACAGGTCCGGACCAGCCGGCCGGCTCGAGCAGACCAAGATTCGCTGCTGTTTTTTCCAGATAATCCGGATCTTTTTTGATCAGCTCATTGGATAAGATATTGTACGTGTAATTGCAGCTTCTGGAAAAGCTTTTATCAAAATCCAGGGTGCCAAGTTGTCTGTCCTCTTCCGGAGCTCCATACGGATTCAAGTCGCAGTTATAGCGGGCTGAAGGATGATCCAGACCGCTTTCAATTGCAGCGGCAGCCGTCACAATTTTAAAAACAGAGCCCGGCTTCATGCTCTCCAGCATATAGTTTTTCATGCCGGAACCGTCTCCGTTCGGATCCAGTTCCGGTTTACTCGCCATCGCAAGGATTCCATTTGACTGGATATCCAGGAGCACCGCTCCCCCTTTCTGAATCGGTGAGCTGCTTAGGATCTCTTCCATCACCCTCTGATTCTCTTCGTCGATCGTTGTCTTGATCTGCACCGGATAATGGGAGCTTGAGTCAGCGATGTATTTGACATTCACCCCAAACAGCGGATTCCCGTTTCCATCTACATGGTAGAGAAGCCTCGTTTCTGATTCGGGAAGGAGGAATTCATCAAAAGCCTTTTGCAGACCGGAGGCTCCGATTTTCGTATTGACCGGCAGTTTTTTTTCAGGATATCTTGTTTTCATTACTTCAGGCATCTCGGCTGTGAAGCCGGTCAGGTGAGGTGCTGGCCGCTCTGCGGAAGAAGTCTGAACCATCACTCCATAAATCCCGGGAAACTTCAGGGAATTGATTTGATCCAGATCGTTAGGCGTCAGCTCGGCTCCGTCTTTCTTGGCAAGTATGAGCGGTTCATCAGCCCGTGATACGAGAGAGATCAGGATACCTTCGGACATACCGGTGATCCTGCTGATTTCCTTTCCCGGCCAATCGAGCCCGCGGATAAAAGGAAACAGAACAAGAGAGGGCTCATCTCCGCCGGAGAGGGACGTCCCGTTCCGGTCAAGCATAGAGCCTCTTCCGTTATTGATGAGGACCGACTGTGTCCGCTGCTGGACGCTTTCTTCGATTAAATTAATATGATGGCGCCCGAAATGTTCTGTATTGAACAGCTGCAGGTCCGCAAGCCTTCCTGCAAGCAGCAGAAGCCCGGCTGTGATGACGATGCATACTGTAACCATTCTTTTTCTGATTTTCCGCATAAAAAAACCACCTCGTCAACATTCTCGACGGGGCGGTCAGGATTTAACCTTACTTGATGCTTATAATTTTAACCTGCATTTCACCGCCTGGAGTTTGAACCGTTACTTCATCCCCTACCTGGCGGCCGATCAGATTTTTTGCAATTGGAGAGTCGTTGGAAATTTTCCCTTCAAACGGGTCGGCTTCTGCGCTTCCAACGATGGTATAGGATTCTTCTTCTCCGTCCGGGAGCTCCTGGAACGTTACCGTTCTTCCAAGTGCTACAGAGTTGGAGTTGGAAGCATCTTCAACAATGATTTTTGCATTGCGGATCATATTTTCAAGGGTTGTAATCCTTCCCTCGACAAACGCCTGGTCTTCCTTCGCAGAATCGTACTCGGAGTTTTCTGAAAGGTCGCCGAAGCTGCGCGCCACTTTAATCCGTTCTACAACTTCTTTGCGGCGTACCGTTTTCATGTACTCCAGTTCTTGTTCCAGCTTCTCTTTTCCCTCTTTAGTCATCGGAAATTCTTTCTCTTGTGCCATCGTCACACACTCCTTCTGAATCAGCTGTCCCCCAAATTAGCGTTATATGTTAGACCTGTTAATATGACAAGAGCGAGGACAGGATGCCCTCACACTTTCCTTTCATATCAGGAATCGGCTATGACTGCCTTTTTTATGAAACCTTTAACAATCTATACATAATATGGGCACACTGCTCTATATCTATGCTATGGTATTACAAAATAGCGTTTTGTTCAAGAATTGTTTGAATTTTTGTTACCATTAAATCAACCGCCACATGATTCTGGCCGCCTTCCGGAATGATAATATCCGCATAGCGCTTTGTCGGCTCGATAAATTGGTTATGCATCGGCCTGACAACAGAAACATACTGTTCGATGACTGAATCTATGGAACGGCCCCTCTCTTTGATGTCTCTGAGGATCCTCCTGATAATGCGGATATCTGCATCTGTATCTACGTACATTTTTATATCCATCAAATCTCTGAGCCGCTCATCCTCAAGGATCAGGATCCCTTCCAGTATGATGACGTCCTTCGGTTCTATCTCAATAACCTCTTCAGATCTGGTATGGATTTTGTAGTCGTATACCGGCTTTTGGATCCCTTCATAATGAAGCAGCTTTTTCAGATGATCAATTAACAGATCATTATCGAAGGCAAGAGGGTGGTCATAATTCGTGTTCAGCCTCTCTTCATACGGAAGATGACTTTGATCTTTATAGTAATAATCCTGTTCGAGCATCATGATCGAATGCCCTTTAAAATGCTCGTAAATCGCCTTGGTCACGCTCGTCTTTCCTGAGCCGGACCCTCCGGCAACCCCTATAACAACGGGTTTTTTCACCATTTTTCAGTAAACCCCTTCCGCCTCTAGATGGATAAATCAACCGGTGATGGCCTGCCCCGGCAGAATCGGATGGGCCCGCTTCTGCCGGGGCAGAGGAGCCTTCCGGTTTTATTTTTTCTTTTTGCTGACAGCGATGCCGTCGCCCGCCGGGATCATACACGTATCATAGCCTTCATGCTCCATAAGCCAGCTGTTATAGCCGGCAATCTTTCGGACAAGGGTACGGATTCTTTTGCTCTCAATGTTCTCCTGTTCCTCTGCAACAAGGCCTTTAAACAAAATGTTATCAGTAATGATGATTCCATCTTCTGAAAGCATCGGTTCATATAGTTCAAAGAAACGCTGATACTGTCCTTTGGCTGCATCAATAAAAAGGGCATCGTAAGGTCCCTCTTTGCTGACCGCATCAGCAAGCTCGAGCGCATCGCCAAAATGAACGCTGATTCTGCCGCTTAGTCCATGATGCTCAATCCGCTTTACTGCCTCGCTGTACCTATCTTGATCACGCTCGATGGTTACGACAGCTGCCTGTGGAACAGCCTCTGCCATCCGGATCGCAGAATAGCCGATGGCAGCCCCGATTTCAAGGATACGCTTGGGAGCATGAATCCGGAGAAATTGCAGCAGTACTTCCATTCCCGCTGGCTCCATTATGGGAACCCCATGTTCGCGGGCATAGGTTTCCATTTCCTCAATGGAAGCGGAGCGCCCGGGAATCATGCTTTCGATGTATTGATGAAGCTTTGGTTCAAGCAATTAGATGATCCTCCTTGCGCAAAAAGAAGAGCTCTCTGCCGGGAACTCTTGTCTTAAAAATTCTGCCTATACTTTATAGCTCGATATATTTTAGCATAAATAATGAAGGAATGAAAATAAAGTTCACGCTGTCCAGACATCCTGAAGGCCTTGAAAAGAACGGATGCGGATCAGCTGCATGCAGCAGCAGGATCCACATCCGTTCAGGACAGACAATTTTACATTATTGTTCGGACTTTTCTCTTGGCCCGGTAATATGCTTTTCCTTCAGACGGTTGTGTTCATCCAATGTTTTGGAGTAATACACTTTTCCGTCAGGGGCTGCCAGAAAATACAGGAAGTCCGTGTTGTCAGGCTTCAGGGCAGCTTCCATCGATACGGTGCCGCTGTTAGAAATCGGTCCGGGCGGCACTCCTTTGTTTCTGTATGTGTTGTATGGTGAATCTACCTTCAGATCTTTATAAAGTACCCGGTCTTTATGTCCTCCAAGCGCATATAGCACAGTCGGGTCCGTTTGAAGCGGCATGTTGGTCTCCAGCCTATTGAAAAACACACTGGAGATCATCTGCCTGTCTACCTGCCCGGTCGCTTCTTCCTCAATTATAGAAGACATGGTCAGGAAATAATGGACGCTCCATTTCTTTTCCTTAAGCTGCGGAAGATACGGTTTAACGGCTGCATCTGTCTGGCTGATCATTTTCTCAAGGATGGTATCCAATGCTGTCTTTTCATCGGCAAATGGATAAGTTGCCGGATACAGGTAGCCTTCGAGCTTGTACTTCACCTTTTTATTGTCGATTTCATTTGTTACCGTTTCCGGGTATTTCTTTTTCATCGCTTGAATAAACGCCGGATCCTGGAGTCTTTTCATGACTTCTTCTTTGGAAAATTCGGTATTCTCTTCAATGTTGGAAGCAATCTGTGACAGCTGATGGCCTTCCGGAACCGTGATCTGGATGGCAATATCCTCTGACATTTTCCCGGTCTTCAACAAACCGATCATTTCATCCATTGTCATGGATTTGCTCATTAAATAGTCCCCGGCCTGAAAGCCCGTTTCATTTCTGAATTTCACATAATATTTAAAGACTCTTGCATCCTTAATCAGTCCCTCTTTTTTCAGCTCAGCTGCAATTCCTGATACTGAGGATCCGAGCGGGATCGAAATTTTCACCTGCTTTTCATTCGATGAGTCAACCGGACTTAAGGAGTTTTGAATATATACGATCAGTGAAACCGCAATAATTGCGAATACGATCACTGCTGTAATCACGATTCGAAGGACAATCTTGCGGATTGATTTTGCTTCCTCCTGTTTTTTCAGTAAATTTTTATGTATGGATGGTTTTTGTTTCATCCTTTTCCCCCTTTCACTTCCGTATATTATACTACAAAATTCTTCCCGATTCGTCATCTTGAAAATTATTGCCTGACAGATTTTGCTGCATTGTGCTGAATGCTGCTGACGGGCATTACCCCTGGCAGGTGGTAAGCCTCCTCCTGGCTGTACAGCTGCGGAGTCTCAGCTGCCGCCTGTTCTTACGCCTTCCTCCAAGATCAACAGGTATGAAAAACCACAAAAAAAAGCCGGCGGCTGCCGGCTTTTTTCTTATTTTTCTTCTTCATCATCGAAGAACGTGTTCATCATTTCTTCGATCATATCCCATTCTTCTTCAGTTTCGATCGGCTGGAGCTCTCCGTCTTCTCCGTTTTCACTTGGAGTGAAGCTTGAAGCGTGGATTTCTACATCCTCTTCATCCTGGTCCTCACTGCTGATTGGATAGTAAAGCACGTAAGATTTTTTAAATTCATCTGATTCAAAAGTGAACAGAATTTCGCAAAGCTGTTCATTTCCGTTTTCGTCTACTACTGTAATTTGTTTTTCACCATGTTCCATGTTTTTCACCTCGTTATAAGTATGTCCGTTACCGAAGGCTGTCAAGATATCCCTGAAGGATCATGACAGCGGCCATTTTATCGATGACCTTCTTGCGCTTCTTCCGGCTCACGTCGGCCTGGATGAGCATCCGCTCTGCTGCCATTGTGGTCAGCCGTTCATCCCACAGGACGACCGGCAAAGAAAACGTTTCTTCAAGAAGGGAAGCGAATCGCTGGCACGCTTCGCCGCGCGGACCAATTGTTCCATTCATATTCTTCGGAAGACCGACGACTATCTTGTCCGCCTCTTCCGTCTTGATGATTTCAGAGAGCCTGTTCAGACCGAAGTCTCCGCCCTCTTCATTAATCTTGACCGTTTCAAGTCCCTGGGCTGTCCAGCCCAGATGATCGCTGACTGCTACTCCGATCGTTTTCGTTCCATAATCAAGCCCTAATACTCGCATTCATTACTCCTCGCGGTTATTTTGCAGGTACGATTTAACAAGCTCCTCGATCAGCTCGTCCCTCTCAAGCTTTCTGATCAGACTTCTTGCATCGCGGTGGCGGGGAATGTAAGCCGGATCTCCTGAAAGAAGATACCCTACAATCTGATTGATCGGATTGTATCCCTTCTCTTTGAGTGCATCATGTACGGTAAACAATACTTCGTTCACATCAGCTTGAACGGAATCATCTGAAACGTTGAATTTCATTGTTTTATCAAATGAGCTCATTTTCTGCACCTCTTTCTCATGTTCACGCGCCTGAAGACCTGAACGTGCTCGTCCTGACTCTTATCACCATTTTACACTAGAAATAAGAATTATAAAACGGATTTAACCCAATCCTGTGCATAGTTTAATGCAGAATCCAGTTTTTCAGGGTCTTTCCCGCCTGCCTGAGCCATGTCAGGACGGCCTCCGCCCCCGCCTCCGCAGCGTTCTGCCACTTCTTTAACAAGCTTTCCGGCATGCAATCCCCGTTCAATTAAGTCTTTGGATACACCGGCAGCAATATTCACTTTATCACCGCTGACAGCTCCAAGGACGATGACAGCTGATCCCAATTGTCCTTTCAGATCATCCAGGATACCGCGAAGACTGTTCATATCCTTCGCATTCACTTTGGCTGAAAGAAGTTTGATGCCTTCTACATCCATCACCTGATCGGTGAGAGAGGAAGCTTCCAGATTGCCGAGCTTGGCAGTGAGAGACTCGTTCTCCCGCTGCAGTTCTTTGATTTCAGCTGCGAGCGCATCGATTCTTGCCGGTACATCCTTTGGATTGGTTTTCAGCTTTCCTGCCGCTGCATCAAGAATGGAGAGCTGATCATTGACCGTTTCATAAGCAGCCTTACCTGTTACGGCCTCGATCCGTCTTGTACCCGCTCCGATACCGAATTCTGATACAAGCTTGAAGATGCCGATGGAAGACGTATTCTTAACATGGATTCCGCCGCAGAGCTCAAGGCTGTAATCGCCAATCTGGACAACCCGGACAACTTTTCCGTATTTCTCGCCAAAGAGTGCCATCGCGCCCATCGCTTTCGCTTCTTCAATCGGCTTCAGGTCGATATCGACGTGGATGCCTGCCCAGATTTTTTCGTTCACAAGCTGTTCGATCTCTTTCAGCTCATCTGCTGTAATCTGCCCGAAATGGGAGAAATCAAAGCGCAGGCGGTTTTCAGTCACAAGAGATCCTGCCTGGTTGACATGGGAGCCGAGTACATCCTTCAAAGCCTGATGCAAAAGATGGGTCGCTGTATGGTTTTTAACGATCCCTTCTCTTACTTTGCGATCAACGGCAGCTGTTACGGTTTCCCCTGATTTGATGGTTCCTTTTTCGACGACGGCACGGTGAAGATTTTGCCCGTTCGGTGCTTTCTTTACGTCCCGGACGCTTGCCGTAAAGGTTTCGTTTGAAACCGTTCCTTCATCGGCGATCTGCCCGCCGCTCTCAGCATAGAAAGGAGTCTGAACGAGAATGAACTGGACTTCGTCGCCCTCTGAAGCTTCTGAAACGAGTTCCCCGTCTTTAATGAGGACAGCGATTTCTGTTTCAGTGTGGAGCGTGTCATAACCTGCGAAGGTGCTCTCCACCGTGATTTCACCGAGAATGCCTCCCTGAACCTGCATGGAGCCTGTTTCCTGGCGCGCGGATCTTGCCCGCTCACGCTGCTGCTCCATTTCAGCTTCAAAGCCCTCCGCATCAATTTTCATCTCTTCCTCTTCCGCATATTCCTCTGTCAGTTCGACCGGGAAGCCGTACGTATCATAGAGGCGGAAAACATCAGCACCGGGAATGACATTGGAGCCTGCTTTTCTTTGTTTTTGAACGACATCGGAAAGAATGGCAAGTCCATCGTTCAGCGTCTCGTGGAATCGCTCTTCTTCATTTTTGATAACTTTTTGGATGAACTCTGTTTTCTGTTTCACTTCCGGATAGAAGGCTTCCATAATCTCGCCAACTACCGGTACAAGTTCGTACATAAACGGACGGTTGATGTCCAGTTTTTTCGCATAGCGCACAGCACGGCGGAGCAGTCGGCGGAGTACATAGCCGCGGCCTTCATTAGATGGGAGCGCTCCGTCACCTACTGCGAAGGATACTGTCCGGATATGGTCGGCGATGACTTTGAACGCTTCATCCTTTTCCTTGCTGCTATGGTATTCCATACCGGATATAGAAGCGGTCGCCTCGATGATTGGCATAAACAGGTCTGTCTCGTAGTTCGTCGGAACATTTTGAATGACCGAGCACATGCGCTCAAGGCCCATTCCCGTATCGATGTTTTTCTTCGGAAGCGGAGTGTAGGTATTATCTGCATTATGATTGAATTCAGAGAACACAAGGTTCCAGACCTCAAGATAGCGTTCGTTTTCCCCGCCCGGGTAAAGCTCCGGATCCTCAGGGTCATTCCCGTACGTTTCGCCCCGGTCATAGAAGATTTCTGTGTTCGGTCCGCTCGGGCCTTCTCCGATATCCCAGAAGTTCCCTTCCAGTCGGATGATTCTCTCTTCCGGAACGCCCACTTTAGACGTCCAGATTTCAAATGCTTCATTGTCCTCAGGGTGAATAGTCACTGACAGTTTTTCCGGATCAAAACCGATCCACTTTTCATCCGTCAAGAATTCCCAAGCCCATTCAATGGCCTCCACCTTAAAATACTCACCGATGGAAAAGTTTCCGAGCATTTCAAAAAATGTGTGGTGACGGGCTGTTTTTCCGACATTTTCAATATCATTCGTCCGGATGGACTTCTGTGCGTTGCAGATTCTCGGATTAGCCGGAATCACGCGGCCGTCGAAATATTTTTTCAGCGTCGCCACTCCGCTGTTGATCCACAGCAGGGAAGGATCCTCGTGCGGAACAAGAGATGCGCTCGGTTCAACCGAATGTCCTTTTTCTTTGAAAAAATCAAGGAACATTTGGCGTACTTCAGCAGATGTTACATGTTTCATCCGTTTCTCCTCCTTCATATATGTATCCCGGGCTTGCCGCAAAACAAAAAACTCCCGTTCCTGTACAAATCCTCCGCGGATTTGCACAGGGACGAGAGTTTGCTCGCGGTACCACCCTGATTATGGATTTTCATCCATCACTTCGTTCAGCCTTAACGCGGCCAAGGGACGGCAGGTTTTAGCCTGCACTCGGGAATAGCGTTCTGTCACCCTTCATTGGCGTGCCCTTTCAGCCGGGGGGCATCCTCTCTTTAAATGGACTGTGACATACTCGTTTCCGTCAGCGTTTCATGCTCTATCTACCTGTGATTATAGTCAATGCAGGAGCCAGTGTCAATGGGCTTTCAGAAGCCGGACACCATGCTCAACGAGAACTCTTAAAACGGCCGTCACCGGTACCGCGATGATCAGCCCGAAAATCCCCGCAAGCTCTCCGCCTGCTGCAAGAGCAAGCATGATCACAATTGGATGCATATGCAGACTGCGGCCGACAATAAGCGGGCTGATGACATTCCCCTCAAGGAATTGAAGCACAAGGATGATAATCACCACGGTGATCACAGTCTCCGTTGACATCGCTGCGGCAAGAATCAGAGCAGGAATCGCACCGATCACCGGTCCGAAATAAGGGATGATGTTGGTCACGGCAATGATGATGCCCAGGACGAGCGGATATTTCACCCCGAAGATCCATAACGAAAGAAAAGCGAGCAGACCGATGATGACACAGACGAAAAACTGACCTCGGATGTAGCTCCCGAGCGACGCATCCGCATCCCGGATCAGCTCCTTCCCTCTTCTCCGCCAATTTTTCGGCGTCAAGTACCAGGCCGTTCTTTTCAGCAGCTCAATGTCCTTCAGCATATAAAAAACAAGAAACGGAATCAGCGCTAAAATGACCGCATTGTCAAAGATCGAACGGATCGACAAAATAATCTGATCAATCAGCCCCGAAAGCCACTGCTCCGCTTCACCAAGCAGATCCTCCACCCGGTGATGCAGCCCCATCGGCCAATGATCGGTCTGATCCCGGATCATCGTCAGCCAGCCTTCATACAGCTTAACCATCCGCGGCGCATTCGCCGACAGCTCCATCAGCTGGTTGATCAGCAGCGGAAGCCCCCGGTAAAACCCATATCCCAAACTCCCGAAAAACAGCAAATAAATAACAAGAATGGAAAGTGTGCGCGGAAGCCCCGTCTCATGCAGCTTCTCCACAATCGGATGCAGCAGATACGTAATAAACGACGCGATCAAAAACGGAATCACAATCGCCTGCACCATCATCCACAAAGGGTTCCAAACCACCTTAAGCTTCAAAAACAAATACAAAGACAGCAGGGAAAGCAGGACAATCCCCGCCCTCAGCAAAATTTTCTTCTCTCTCATCGCGCATTCCTCCGGGTTTAGTTTGGGAGGATGGCGGGGGGATTATGCATGGGGGATGACATATTGATATGAACGCGAACGTCCGACCGGATAAAGATCCATGCTTTTGAACAGAGATCTCACCAATGGCCCTGAGTTTGTCTTTAAAAACAATTTAGCATCTTTCGTAGAGATTCTGCGGTTGATGATAAGGCCGTAATCCCTCAGTGCTTTTTGAGCACCATCAATTGTATACTTGCTGCATCTGCTGCACTTCCACCCTTGTCTCCTCACATATTCTAAAGGGAGGAACCTGCAATGATCGCATATGACACCAGGCTGAATCTCGTACTTTTCGATTTGCATGGTCTGGAGCATGTTGACTTTGGCCGAGCTATGGTTCGCAAGTAATTTTAGACCCACTTGATGTAATTCGTGAGCAAGGATCAGGTTGTCGGAGAATTTATTGGTCAGTTCCAGAATTTTTTTATGGACCATTAAATTTGGGATTACAGAATGGTGTGGCGGAGGCTGATCCGGAGAGGCTGTCAAAATAGTTTTCGGGCTGCTGATCACCACAAATGAATGAATAGGAATTTCCGGTATACTTTGCTGCTTGCACCAAATTGTAAATTGAGCTTCCTGACGCTTAATTTGAATTAGGGGGTCAGGAAAGGATTCCTGGGTATTATTGTACGTCCGGATTAACTGATTAAAACCAGTATCAAAATAGAGAGTCCCAGCAATATTCTTCACCTCAAGAATAACGATAAAACTGGAAGACAGGATGAGCGCATCCATTTGAAAGTGGTGTTTTCCATCAAACAGCCTGAGGTCAAAGAAGATTGAATACGTATCGGAGTCCAAAAAACTTAACGGGTATTCTAGATTTTTTTCTCCTTTGTAGCCGGCTGATTTCATCATGAGCTGCTGATTTACTTTTTCTGCTTTTGGATGTTCCGGAGGCAGCCTTTTTTGGATTGCTTCAAGCTGCTTTAAAGCGAGGGGGTAAGACAGAGGTTTTATGATCATCGAATTGCTCCTTTCATAACATGTAGTATTCGACCTGGGCTGATTCGGCTCCTTTTTTTTAAAAAAAATTAGAGCCGTGTCGATTGCGTGATGTATTTTGTCGATTGCGTTCAATAACTTGTCGATTGAGTGATTTATGGTGTCGATAGACTTCAATACAATGTCGAAAAGCGATTTAACGACACAATACCTGTTTTTTCGACACCAACTTGGCACACTAAAACCCCACAAAAAAACCCCCCGCCCATACCGGGCGGGGGGTTCCCATCAGTCAAACATCTTTCTCATTGAGCGCTGGAGGTTCTTTTTCATTTTTCGGGTGTTCATGCGCTTGCGGTTGCTCATAGCATAGGTCGCAGCGGCGCCGACGCCCATGGAAATTAATGAGGTCATTGTGCGGTTCATGGTGTATTCCTCCTTTAATTTCGTTTAGATGGCGAAATCCGACCGGGCAGTCAAGTCATCCTGCCCGCTCCGGGGGTCTGCCCATTCAACGGGCTATATTCTCCCGTACTAAATAACTGTGCGGTCTTGCTCATCAAACAGGTCGTCCAGCGAGCTCAGCGTTCCGTCTTCTTCAACCTGATGAGTCAGGATCATTCCTTTAGAGACGGACAGCTCGATGAAACAGCCCCAGCAATAATATTGGTTGACGCCTATTTTTCCCAGGTCCTTGCATTGGCAGTTCGGGCATTTTAACATACCGGGCACACCTCACTCTTGTATCACATTCATGACAATGGCATCTTTGCTTACGGTGAATTCTTCGGTGAGAGGATTTACTTTTTTTCTGCCCTCTGCTAAATCTGCGAAGAAGCCGTCTGTCAGTTCATATGCTACGATTGTGCCCAGCTGTTCTGAAAAATATACGTCCTCCAGCAGGCCGAGCTGCTCACCTGAGCTGGAGTAGACGGTTTTATTCAGCAGCTGCCCGTGCCCGTGGAACCGGTAGCCTTCTCTTGCTGCTGCAAGCGGCTGAAGCATTTCGGTATCCTGAATCATCACGCCATCCTCTCCGACGGAGCCGATGGAGGCGAGCGGTATGAAGCGGTCTTTCCTGAATAGTCCTCTGCCGTCCAGCACAAGTCCGGATACTTTACCGTCTGCGCTGATCACAACGTCAGCAATTTTCCCAAGGCAGTTAGCGTTTCTTGCATCAAAAACCGGAAGTCCTTTTACTGTTCCGAATGTCCGCAAGATGATCTCCCACCTTTCCGAACACTCTTATGATTCTTCCGCCGGTTCGAAGTCATACGGCGAAAGGATTTCCATTACAAGCGGTTTCATTTTTTTGAAAAAGAGGTATTAAGTAACAAACTTAGTGAGGAAGTGGTCGAATGGATGAGCAGCGCAATGTTGAAGTAAGGGAGAAAAAAACCAATTCAAGTCTTGTCGCTTCTACTTTTATTAAATACGCGGCCTATTTACTCATTTTCTTTGGGATCATATGGTTTTTAATCAACTATATCCTGCCGATGTTCAATTAAAAAACCAGCCTCCCCGGCTGGTTTTTTACATAAAGTCAAAAGGAGTCACATTTTCCATGCCGATCATGGCGTTGCTGACATCAAAAGGAAGCAGTTTTTGCAGTTCATCTTCTGCTTCTGCTGTGATACCAAGCCGCTCCTTCAGTGATGTCTGCCGTTCAAGCTGATCTTTGTTTTGGATGCCGCGCACAAATGCGTCTTCCTCTCCGCACATAATAAGAAATTTTTTGCTGCGGGTGATGGCTGTGTAGATCAAATTGCGGCGGAGCATCCGGTAGTAGCTTTTGACGACGGGCAGAACGACAATTGGAAATTCACTGCCCTGCGATTTATGGATGGAGCAGCAATACGCATGGGTGAATTGTGAAAAATCGCCGCGGGTGTAAGTCACTTCGTTTCCGTCAAAGGAGACGACGATCAGATCTTCCTTTTCCGTGTTTTCCTTCGCGTAAAAAATGGATTCAATCTCTCCCATATCTCCGTTGAACACGTTGCTTTCCGGCTGATTGACGAGTTGAAGCACTTTATCGCCAATCCGGTAAACCGTGTCCCCGAACTTCATTTCGCGCTTATTCTCAGATGCAGGATTAAAAATGTCCTGAAGCAGGATATTAAGCTGGTCGATGCCGGCCGGGCCCCTGTACATGGGAGCGAGAACCTGGATATCGCGGGCCGTAAACCCCTTCTTTTTGGCGTTTTCCACTACTTTCCGAACGACTTCTTTTACCTGGCCTGATGCACAGTTGATAAAGGAACGGTCAGATGTCTGGTTTTTCAGGTTGGGGGGGATCCTCCCGCTTTTAATATGGTGTGCGAGTTCGATGATCGAAGAGCCTTCCGCCTGCCGGTAGATGCTCGTCAGCCTCCCAGTCGGCACCTCCTGGGAGGCAAGAAGGTCTTTCAGAACCTGTCCCGGGCCGACAGAAGGAAGCTGGTCTTCATCCCCTACCATGACGACCTGGATTTTCTTAGGCAGTGATTTGAACAGCTGATTGGCCAGCCAAATATCGACCATCGACATTTCATCGATTATTAGAAGCTTGCCTTCAATCGGGTTGTCTTCATTCCGGTCAAAGCCCTCCGATCCGTTCCAGCCGAGCAGTCTGTGGATGGTAACGGCAGGCATGCCGGTCGATTCGCTCATCCGCTTCGCTGCGCGCCCTGTCGGAGCTACGAGAAGGATGGGAAAGGGTTCATCTTTTTTGTAGTCCCCCGGGTCAAGCGAACAGCCGTGCAGATCGGAATACAGTTCGACAATCCCGCGGATGACGGTGGTTTTTCCTGTTCCCGGCCCCCCTGTCAGCAGGAGCATCGGCGTCATGAGGGCACGCTGAATGGCTTCTTTCTGGCTCGGTGCATAAACCACCTTCATCCTCTCTTCAAGCTTGCCAAGAGAGAGCAGGAATTCAGATTCTGGGAAAAGCTCATCGTATTCATCCTGCTGGAGGATCTGCTGGATGTGCTCCGCCACCTTTTTTTCCGAGTGATAGAGAACTGGGAAATACATTTTCCCTTCATCCTCGATCAGCTGCTTTCCATCGGCGAGTGCCGTAATCTGGGAGTCGATGTGATCTGCACTGATCGCTCCTCTCCCGGATGCTTCAAGCAGCTGTTTTGTTTTCCCAATCAGCTGTTCCTTAGTTAAATAAACGTGACCTTCCTGAGAGCTCGACTGTTCAATGGAGTACAGGCAGGCTGCATTGATTCTCTCCGGACTGCTGCCTGATATGCCGAGATGGTGGGCCAGTTCATCCGCTTTGCCAAAGCCGATTCCTTCTATATCTTTAACGAGCTGAAAAGGATTCTCCTGGATCCGTTCCAGTGTTTCATCCTGATATTCCTGATAAATTTTCATGGACAGCTGCGGACCAAAGCCGAATTGGGAAAGGGAGATCATGATCTGTTCCAGTCCCTGGTGCTGTTTCAGAACTTGAGCGAGAATATTCGCTTTTTCCTTGTTCACTTTAGGGATCTTGTAAAGCACAGCAGGATCTTGCATGATTTTTGAGATCGCCTGTGTGCCCAGGTGGCCGACAATAATCTCTGCTGTTTTTTTGCCGATGCCTTTAAAAAGGTCACTCGACAAATATTGAACGATCCCTTCTTCTGTGTTCGGAAGGTCTTTTCGGAAATGCTCAGTCTGAAACTGCATGCCGAATTTCGGATGATTTTTCACCGTTCCATAAAATATGTATGTGTCTTCTTCCGTAAGGAGAGGGAAATAGCCGGTGACGGTCACATCTCTTTCGTCAAATTCGAGATTGGATTCAAGCAGCCTCGCTTTCAGAACGGTATACAGATTTTGCTCATTATGGAAGATGACGGCTTTAATGATTCCTTTTACGAAAGGCTTATTCTCATTCTGGCCTTCAGATAGTCCGTCCATTGTCAGCTGCATTCCCATCACCTCTCCTTCCCTGCTTGCATCAGGACTCTTTCAGAGCATCTCCTGTAATCTTCTTTCCGTTCAGTGCCAGAACGTGGTCAGGCTGGATTTGAACGGCTTTGGAAAACATGTCATATGCCTGCTTTGTTTTTTCTTCAAACGACAGCGCAACACCCAGGTTATAATAAGCATCGGCATGGCCGGGGTTCTGGCTGATAACCGTTTCAAACTCCCGTGCCGCCCTGCTGATTTCTCCCTGTGAAGCGAGGCACAGTCCGTACTGAAAACGGGCATCTGCATCTTCACTGTTCATTTCGACCGCTCTCATAAAATAAGGGAGAGCAAGACGTTCCTTATTCATCTGAACGAGGGACATCCCTGTCATGAAGTAAGCATCGGCTTCTTCAAGGCCTTCGTTCATAGCTGCCGTAAAGGATTTTGCCGCTTTATCAAAATCTCCTTTTTCATATGCAACATTCCCTTTTCCATATAGTGCAGCCGCGGAACGAGGGTCGAGCTCGAGTGCTTTGCTGAAAAAATTTCCGGCTTTTTCAAATTCCTCAACAGAGGCAAGCAAATTGCCGAAATTGACGTAAAGGACCGGATCGGATGGATCGTTTTCAATGGCTTCCGTAAAATATTGGGCAGCTTTTTCAAGCTCTCCATTTTTCATCGCTTCAATACCCAGCAGGTTCTTATCCATGCTCGTTCCCCTTCCTGTATGTAAAATGCAAAGAGGACCGCTCAGAATCCGCCTGTACCAATCTTTTGGCTGAGCTTCTTCGAGGCAGTCCTAGCTGCATTTACCCGACGTACATTAATTTTTCACTGTTTTTGAATATTTCATCGATCGTTCCGCCGCCGAGGCAGACGTCTCCATCATAAAAAACAACTGCCTGTCCTGGCGTAACAGCCCGGATTGGCTCTGCGAACGTCACTTTCGCAGTCGAATCATCAAGCATCGTCACTGTTACCCTGTTGTCACTCTGGCGGTAGCGGAATTTAGCTGTGCAGTCTAGATCTCCCTCCGGCGCTTTACCGGAGCCCCAGCTGATGTTTGTTGCAATAATGGAATCCGAGTAGAGTAAGTCGTTGTGGAAGCCCTGATCAACAAAAAGAATGTTGCGTTTCAGGTCTTTGCCGACTACGAACCACGGCTCGCCGCTTCCGCCGATGCCAAGACCGTGGCGCTGGCCGATCGTATAGTACATCAATCCGTCATGCCTGCCCATCTTTACGCCGCCGAGCGTCTGCATTTCTCCCGGCTGCGCAGGCAGGTAGCCTCCAAGGAACTCTTTGAAGTTCCGTTCTCCGATAAAGCAGATGCCCGTACTGTCTTTTTTGGCAGCGGTCGCGAGTCCTGCTTCTTTCGCCAATTCGCGGACACGGGATTTGTCCATTCCGCCGAGCGGGAACATGACCTTCGACAGCTGTTCCTGGCCGAGCTGGTTCAGGAAATACGTCTGATCTTTATTTTCATCGATTCCCCGAAGCATTTTAAATACGCCATCCTGCTCCTCCACTCTTGCATAGTGGCCCGTGGCAAGATAGTCTGCCCCGAGTGACACGGCATGTTCAAGAAATGCTTTAAATTTAATCTCTTTGTTGCACATAACGTCGGGGTTTGGTGTTCTGCCCGCTTTGTATTCATCAAGGAAATAGGTAAACACCTTGTCCCAATATTGTTTTTCAAAATTCACTGCATAATACGGGATGCCGATCTGATTGCAGACACGGATGACGTCATTGTAGTCCTCTGTAGCCGTACAAACACCGTTCTCGTCCGTATCATCCCAGTTTTTCATAAAGATGCCGATGACATCGTAGCCCTGCTCTTTTAAAAGCAATGCCGCCACAGAGGAATCCACTCCTCCTGACATGCCGACTACAACGCGGGTATCTTTTGGTGCTTTAGTCATTTCTCTCACCTCTATTCTAAGCTGTCAGTCTTTTAACAATCGCAGCAATTTTAGCTGCCGCTTCGCTTACCTGATCAGCCGTGTTTCCCAATCCGAAGCTGAAGCGGATGGAGGATGCAGGCCTGTCCGAATCCTTGCCGAACATGGCTGTCAGTACATGTGAAGGGTCAATGGAACCCGCTGTGCACGCCGATCCGCTCGAAGCGGAGATGCCGGCTATATCCAGGTTCACGAGAAGGGATTCTACATTCGTTCCCGGAAAATAGACGTTAAGCACATGTGGAAGGCTGTTTTCAAACGACCCGTTTATGTCGTAGGCAATTCCGGCAGCGTTAAATGCCTCAATCATTTCAGACTTCATTTCTTTGTATTCAGAGACCTTCTTTTCCCTGGTCTCTTCTGCCAAAAGCGCGGCTTTATGAAGCCCTGCTGCACCTGCTGCGTTTTCGGTGCCTGCACGCCGCTTCAGTTCCTGTTCCCCGCCAAAAACACGCGGCTTCAGTGTTATCCCTGATTTCGCATACAGGAAACCGATGCCCTTTGGCCCGTTCAGTTTATGGCCGGAAACCGACAGCAGATCCGTTTTCAATTCCTTGACGTCAAGCTTGAGCACACCGAACGCCTGTACAGCATCTGTATGAAATACAGCTTGATGGCCTTCCAGAACAGCACCGATTTCTGAGATCGGCTGCAGGGAGCCCACTTCATTGTTTCCATACATAATGGTCGCTAAAATCGTGTCCGGAGACAGCTCGTTTTTAAAATCTTCAAGCGAGATGACGCCGTTCCGGTCTACCGGCAGGTACGTTACGCGAAACCCCTCTTTTTCAAGGAACCGGCACGTATGAAGGACGGCATGATGCTCAATGGAGGTCGTGATAATATGGTTTCCTTTTTCCCTCATCGCATAGGCTGCTCCGAGGATCGCCATATTGTCCGCTTCCGTTCCTCCGCTGGTGAAAATGATCTCACCGGCTTGTGCTCCAATGAGAGAAGCGATCTCGTCACGGGCAAGATCCAAGAGTCTTCTGGATTCCCTTCCATGGGCATGAATGCTGGAAGGATTCCCGAACGCTTCTGCCATAAAGGACGTCATTGTATGGATAACCTCAGGATGCATCGGCGAAGTGGCCGCATGATCCAGGTAAATTCGTGACATGTTTTCACCTCTTGCCTTCCGGCTCTGCTGGAATCCGGCTGAAAAGCAGCAGGATTCCGCAGCAGGGATTAAATATAAAACATATAGGCTTCCTGGTCTCCGTCGGAATAGCTGGCCAGGTCTTCTAGTGTTGTGCTGTCAAGTACATCTTTGACCGCATCGCGGATCCGGATCCACAGCTCTCGCTTGGCAGGCTCTTCGTCCTCCAGCACTTCGACCGGGCTGATTGGTCCTTCCAGTACGCGGATAATGTCCCCCGACGTAATGTTTTCGGGCTCATCCCCGAGAACGTAGCCCCCATATGCACCGCGGATGCTTTTCACAAGCCCGGCATTTCTAAGCGGTGCGATCAGCTGCTCCAGGTAATGTTCGGACAGGTCATTCGTCTGGGCGATGCTTTTAAGCGAGGTCGGACCTTCCCCATGCTTTCTCGCCAGTTCAATCATAATAGTAAGACCGTAACGGCCTTTCGTCGAAATTTTCAAAGCAGACACCCCAATCAATAGCATAGTATACTGGATATTCATAAATGCGCTAAAGCAGCAGGATTTCTGCTGTTTTTATATAATGAGAAATCCGGTTAAGACGGATTCTGATTCGTCTAAAAGCCATTGCTTGTAAAAAAGCAGATAAAACCTATATTATTGTACCATATTCTGCAGGGTGTCCGCTTGAAAACTGCTGGACTGATTGCCATATTATAATGAATTCAGCGGTGCATTGCAAAATTTATGCCCCGGCAGCAAACACCTGCAGGCGATCCCTATTCCTAGTAAAATGGAAAATAGACGAGGTAAAGTAGGAGCGATGAGAGTGAAGCCTTTAGCGTATAGAATGAGACCGCGTGTCCTGGATGAAATCATCGGCCAAAAGCATCTGGTCGGGGAAGGGCAGATTATTTCCAGAATGGTCAGGGCCAGGCATTTGAGTTCCATGATCCTGTACGGCCCTCCAGGAATCGGAAAAACATCCATAGCCACAGCTATTGCCGGGAGTACGGAAACGGCATTCCGGACATTGAACGCTGTGATCCATAATAAAAAAGACATGGAGATTGTAGCGGAAGAAGCAAAAATGTCAGGGAAGGTCATTCTGATTTTGGATGAGGTGCACCGGCTTGATAAAGCAAAGCAGGATTTTCTGCTCCCTCACCTGGAAAATGGAAGGATTGTGTTGATCGGGGCGACTACGAGCAATCCGTATCACGCCATCAATCCGGCGATCCGGAGCAGATGCCAGATTTTCGAACTGAAAGCCCTGAGCGAAGAAGAGATAAAGGAAGCCATCGAGATCGCATTGGCGGATAAGGAGCGCGGTTTTGGCTCACAGAAGACAAAGGTTTCCCCTGAAGCACTTGATCACCTGGCTTCCGGAAGCGGCGGAGACGTGCGCTCCTCTCTGAACGCACTGGAGCTCGCGGTTCTGTCTACACCCGAGAATGAGGATGGCGTCATTGAAATCGATCTGAAGACGGCAGAACAGTGCCTGCAGAAAAAAGCGTTCGCCCATGATAAAGACGGAGATGCGCATTATGATGTACTCTCTGCTTTCCAAAAATCGATCCGCGGATCGGATGTGGATGCGGCCCTTCATTATTTGGGACGGCTGATTGAAGCAGGTGATTTAGTGAGCATCGCCCGCAGGCTTCTTGTGATCTCCTATGAAGACATCGGCCTTGCGAGTCCCCAGGCCGGCGCCCGCACTCTTGCGGCGATCCAATCGGCGGAACGGCTTGGGTTTCCAGAAGCACGGATTCCGCTTGCCAATGCTGTGATTGAACTTTGCCTGTCACCCAAGTCCAATTCCGCCTATCAGGCACTGGATGCTGCGCTTGCAGACATCCGGGCCGGCAAATCGGGAGATGTCCCCGCTCACCTGAAGGATGCCCATTACAAGGGAGCAGCCAAACTCGGCCGCGGTCTGACCTATAAATATCCTCATGATTATGAGAACGGGTGGGTGCAGCAGCAATATCTGCCGGACAAGCTTAAGCATAAAACCTATTATGAGCCGAAGAACACCGGCAAATTTGAACAGGCTCTTGCCCTGATCTACCAGAAACTGACCGGACAGAAAAAAAGCTGACATAAAAACAGGGGAACGCATCATGGCGTTCCCCTGTTTACAGTTCTATTATCCCTGATTCACGGGTCTGATGATCACTTCATTAACATCCACATGATCCGGCTGGGACAGCGCGTAGTAAATCGCTTCTGCGATATCAACGGAGTCAAGCGGTTTTACACCGGAGAGCATGTCTTTAAACAGATCCTGCACTTCTTCATCTGTGATGTGGGATGGGAGCTCCGTTTCAACGGCTCCCGGAGAAATATTCGTCACCCTTACCGGTGTATCGGCTAGTTCCTTTTCCATACCCATAGACAGCGCACGCACTGCATACTTCGTGGCACTGTATACGGCAGAAGAAGGCATGACCTCATGTCCGGCAACGGAAGAAATGTTCACGATGTGACCTGTACCTTTCTCAAGCATGCCCGGCAGTACAGAGTGGACACCGAAGAGAACCCCTTTAATATTCACATCGACCATCTGCTCCCACTGGTCGACCATGTCGTTTTTAAGGAAGGACAGAAGCATGACTCCGGCGTTGTTGATCAAAATATCAACCTGTCCGAATGCCTCTTTCGTTTGCTTTACCAGATCTTCTACATCCTGCTTGGACGTAACATCTGTCGTGATAGCCAGTACTTCAGCTGAATAGGAACCCTTCAATTCATCAGCAAGCTCCCGGATCTTGTCTTCTCTTCTTGCTGCTAGTACCACATTTGCTCCCTCTGAAGCAAGCTTTCTCGCAACGGCTTCTCCGATTCCGCTGCTGGCTCCTGTAATAATGGCTGTTTTTCCTTTAATTGATTTCATCAAAAATCTCTCCTTTTGTATGCATCTTCTTGTCTATACCCCTATTGGGCCGGAAGTAAAAGAAAGGAGAACATTGATGAGGAGAAATCCCGGTTTACGTTGCAATGCAGGGCAAAAAAAATAACGGAATCTGTGTGTCCGGTTTGTTATCCGGGCGGACACCAGTTCCGTTATTTGTGACGTTTAGAGAGGTTATGCTTTGTCGTTGACTCTGCTGATGGGAATGTCTTTTAAAAGCTTCATGATCACGTGCCCGCCCATGATCAGGCCTGCGACGGATGGTACCCAGGCATTGGAGGATGGAGGCATTTTCGCTTTCCGGATCGGCGCATCCTCTTTGCCTACGACTTTCCTGACGTCCTCGCGGATTACGATCGGGCTTTCATCTGAAAAAACCACTTCGATGCCTTTATGGATCCGTTCTTTTCTCAGTCTCGTACGGATCACCTTCGCGATCGGATCGGTGTGGGTTTTAGAGATATCGGCCACTTTAAACCGGGTTGGATCTGTTTTATTGGCCGCTCCCATACTCGAGATAATCGGGATGTTCCGCTGTAAGCATTCTTTCATTAAATGAATTTTATAAGAGATGGTATCGGATGCGTCAATCACATAATCAAGTCCGTAGCTGAAAAATTCTTCATAAGTCTCTTCTGTATAAAACATTTTCAGCGCGATGACTTCACATTCCGGGTTGATTTCCTTTACCCGGTCTTTCATCAGTTCCACTTTTTGCTGGCCGACCGTCGAAACGAGCGCATGGATTTGCCGGTTTACGTTTGTGATGTCCACGTCATCCTTGTCAACGAGCACCAGTCTTCCGACTCCGGAACGTGCAAGGGCTTCAGCAGAAAAAGAACCGACCCCGCCGATGCCAAGCACAGCTACCGTGCTGTTTTTTAAAAGATCAATGCCTTCTTTTCCGATGGCGAGTTCATTACGGGAAAATTGATGCAGCATAGTTTTCACTCCAATAAAAGATTAAGATGTATCACAAAAAACTGCATGAGCTTGAACGCCCATGCAGGTTGTCGGCTATTTGCAGATGGGCTTAGTCCCAATCGTGCCGTCATGTCCATTCCTTGTCTTGAACCCGCACTCAGCAGGTGGGTGCCCTGTTTTGGAAAATTCGCGAGTCCTCCCTGAGGAAGGCATTCACTCATTCCAAAAACGCAGGCTCCCAATCAAAAAATGTTCGGTCAAAATACAAGGTATACAACGAACACATCAGGACTTCGCCCCGTCTTTTCCATCATTATACGCTACCTGATTTCCATTTTCAAGCTGGAGCAAGAGGGTCAATATAACCGTTTTTACTGATTATTTTGTCTTTCTCGCAATATGCAGCTCATCCAGCTGGGCATCGCTTGCCTGACCGGGCGCATCTGTCATGACGCAGCTTGCGCTTGCTGTTTTCGGGAAGGCGATCGTATCGCGCAGGTTTGTTCTGCCTGCAAGCAGCATGACAATGCGGTCAAGACCCAATGCAATGCCTCCATGAGGAGGAACACCGTACTCAAATGCTTCGAGCAGGAATCCAAACTGGTCCTCTGTCTGCTCTTTGCTCATTCCAAGGATCGCGAACATTTTTTCCTGAATTTCTTTTTCAAAGATCCGGATGGATCCGCCGCCAAGCTCATAGCCGTTCAGGACTAAATCGTATGCCTGCGCCTGCATCCCTGCCGGATCACTTTCAAATTTGTCCAGATCCTCAGCAGCCGGCATCGTGAAAGGATGGTGGGCTGCATAATAGCGGTTTTCCTTTTCATCAAATTCAAGCAGCGGCCAATCCACGACCCATAGGAAGTTGAACTTGCTCTCATCAATCAGGCCAAGCTCTTTTCCAAGCTTCAGGCGAAGGGCTCCAAGGGCATCCGCAACTACCGGTTTGGAATCGGCTACGAACAGAAGCAAATCTCCGGGCTCCGATCCGGCCGGTGCGATCAATGCAGCCTGCTCTGCTTCCGCGAAGAACTTCGCGATCGGCCCCTTCAAGCCTTCCTCTTCATGCTTCAGCCAGGCAAGACCTTTCGCTCCATATGGCTTCACGAATTCAGTCAGTGCATCGATGTCTTTTCTGGAGTATTTGGATGCTCCGCCTTTTACATTGATCAATTTAACCTGACCGCCGGATTCAACAGCTCCGCTGAACACCTTGAAGCCGCTCCCTGCTGTCTGTTCAGAGACATCCGTCAATTCCATCGCGAAGCGGGTATCCGGTTTATCTGAACCGAAGCGCCCCATTGCACCTGCATAGGTCATTCTCGGAAGAGGAAGGGAAATATCCATTCCTTTGACCTCTTTCATGACAAAGGACATCATCCGTTCCGCCATCTCCATGATCTGATCCTGATTCATAAAGGACGTCTCGATATCCACTTGTGTAAACTCAGGCTGCCGGTCTGCTCTCAGATCCTCGTCTCTGAAGCAGCGGGCGATCTGATAGTATTTATCAAAGCCTGAAACCATCAGGAGCTGCTTGAAAAGCTGCGGGGACTGCGGCAATGCGTAGAACTCGCCCTCATGCACACGGCTTGGCACGAGGTAATCCCTGGCACCTTCAGGCGTGCTTTTGGTTAAAATCGGTGTTTCCACGTCCAGGAATCCATCTTCATCAAGGAACATACGGATTGCTTTTGTCACATCACTGCGCATTTTCAGTGTATTGAAAAGCGCCGGTCTCCTTAGATCCAGATAACGGTATTTAAGGCGGACATCTTCAGACACTTCATCTGATTTATCCTCAATCTGAAATGGTGGTGTTTTTGAAGCGTTCAGAACAGTAACAGCAGAGGCCTGAACCTCGATGCTTCCTGTTTTTAAATTCGGGTTAATAGTGCCTTCCTCGCGTTTGGAAACCGTTCCTTCAATGCTGAGCACATATTCACTCCGCACGCGGTTGGCCGTTTCCCACGCATCCTTCGCTTCCTCTGGATTGACGACAATCTGAACAATTCCCGTTCTGTCACGCAAATCAATAAAAATCAGTCCGCCGAGGTCGCGCCTCTTTTGAACCCAGCCTTTCAGGGAAACTTGTTCTCCAATTGCCTCGGGGTTTACTTCACCGCAATAATAGGACCTGCCAAACATGAGTACCTCTCCTAACTGTCGTTAAATTCGTTTCGATAAAATGGTGTCTGCCAGCATAGAAATGGAAATTTCCTGCTGCTCTCCGGACTCCATATCTTTAAGGGTGATGACTTCGCGTTCCAGTTCATCGTCACCGAGGACGGCCACAAATCTTGCCTTCAGCCTGTCTGCTGCTTTAAACTGGCCCTTCAGCTTTTTGTTCTCATAATCGCGTTCCGCGGAAATCCCGGATTCCCGAAGTCCGTTTAGGATGGAAACCGATCTGTCTCTTGCACGGTCACCCATATACGCTACAAAGCAGTCGATGCCGGTATCGACCGGAAGTTCTGCTTTCTCTGCATCAATTGCAGCAAGGAAGCGCTCCAGACTCATGGCAAAGCCGATTCCAGACATTTCAGGGCCGCCCATTTCCTTCACAAGCCCGCTGTATCTGCCGCCGCCTGCAAGCGTTGTAATCGCCCCGAATCCTTCTGCGTTGCTCATAATTTCAAAAGCGGTGTGGTTATAGTAATCCAAGCCGCGGACCAGGTTTTTGTCTACCGTATATGGAATTCCGATGGCATCCAAATACCCTTTAACCTGTTCAAAATAAGCGGAAGATTCTTCGTTCAGGAACTCCAGAATCGATGGTGCTGAATGAACAAGCTCATGCTCACGGTCCTTTTTGCAATCGAGGATCCTCAGAGGATTCTGCCCGAGCCGCTTTTGGCAATCCGCACAGAACTCGCCAATCCTCGGACTGAAATGCTGTACAAGTGCTTCTTTGTGCGCCGTTCTGCTTTCCTGGTCGCCAAGACTGTTGATGACAAGCTTTAGATCTTTAAGGCCTGCTTTTTTGTAGACATTCATGGCGAGTGAGATCACTTCTGCATCGATCGCCGGATCATCGCTGCCGATTGCCTCAATCCCAAACTGTACGAATTGGCGGAACCGCCCTGCCTGGGGCCGTTCATAACGGAACATCGGCCCGATATAATACAGCTTGACCGGCGATTGGGGGGAGGCATGCAATTTGTTCTCGACGAAAGAGCGGACAGCTGATGCCGTTCCTTCCGGACGCAGCGTCATGCTCCGGCCTTTGCGGTCCTCAAATGTATACATTTCCTTCTGGACAATATCCGTCGATTCTCCAACGCTTCGGAGGAAAAGCTCTGTATGCTCAAAAATAGGTGTCCTGATTTCCTTGTACTGATATGCGCTGCATACTTCTCTTGCAATTTTCTCGATATACTGCCACTTCTCTGACTGCCCCGGCAGAATATCCTGTGTCCCTCTTGGAACCTGAAATGCCATTTTCATCACTCCTGCATACGAAAAAATTAAGATTCTGTCTGTCCAGACAGCTGAAAATAAAAAACTCCCACCCCTGCATCATGCAGGGACGAGAGTTATACCCGTGGTTCCACCCTAATTGAAGTCCGCTCTTGCCGGACTTCCACTCATAGCCGTTAACGCCGGCTGCGTCCATTTCCTACTAAGCCTGCGCTTTTCAGAAAGGAACCTAAGAAGTGTTCTTTCATTGGATCATCACGGAGAAATGCTTTCAGCCAGGGCATTTCCTCTCTTTCCGCGTGTACTTCCAGCTACTCTTCTTCCTCGCTGGTTCATGTATGTACGTTGCTTAAACTCGAAGTTTATCTTATCATACGCACGCCTGCTTGTCATGTCAAGATTGTTTGAGATGTTTTTTTAAGGTTTTAACCTCTCTTGATGTAAGACCGAATTCCGGGGCCGTTTCAAAAGAGCCTGGATCCTGCTCCATTTTTGCCGATGAATGCAGGTCTGTTGAAAATAAACTCCCCGGGAGCCTGTGGGCCGTTTCTCCTTTTTCGCTGTACCTCATTTTCGCTGCCCCTTTCCTAAGTTTCATTTTAGCTTGCCCAATTTGTTGAAAAATTATTTCAAACGGCCCAAGGAATTGCCGATATAATGATAGAAGTGTACGTAGTGGAGAAAAGGAGGTTCTTAATGTCTAAAAAATGGATTGCAGCTGCAGCCGCTGCCATTCTTCTGTTCTCTGCGTTCCCTGCGCCGCCTTACGAGGCAGAAGCAGCACCGCAGGAGAAAGCGAAAATCCTGAATGATACGCTGAACATTCGCAAAGGTCCGGGATTGAGCTACGGAATTGAAGCAGTAGCCCGCAAAAATGAATCATATGGCGTTTTGGAAAGAACGAAGGATTGGGTGAAGCTTGACCTGCCTGGAAACCGTACAGGCTGGGCAGCAAGCTGGCTCGTCCAGGTACAGTCTCCTGAAAAGAAAGAATATGTGTATGCCACTACTGATGATGTAAGGATCCGCTCAGGCGCAGGCACCAATTACCGCATCACAGGAAGTCTTCCTGAAGGCAGACAAGCTGTCTTGCTTGAGAGGAAAGGAAGCTGGACTAAAGTTTCGTATGATGGAGCAACAGGCTGGGTCGCATCCCAGTTCATCGCAGGCCGGAGCACCGGCGGTACCAAAGCTCCTGAAGCTCCAAAAGGAACAAATGGTTACATAACCGCTGCTTCCTTGAATGTCCGTTCAGCTCCCGCATCTGCAAGTTCTATCATTGGTTCAGTCAAGAAAGGAACAGCCGTTGTCATTTTGCAGACGAATGGCTCATGGCACCGGATTTCCTACAGTGGAAAGACCGGCTGGGTGAGCAGCGATTTTGTCAGCAGCAAGGCAGCTTCCGGAACCACAAAGCCCAAATCGGGTCAAGTGACGGCAAACTCACTGAACGTAAGGAGCACCCCTGCTTTAAGCGGAAGCATTGCAGGAAAGGTATCTAAAAATCAAAAAGTTGAAATCATCGATGAACGGGACAGCTGGCTGAAAATCCGCTTCAGCGGATCAAGGACAGGCTGGGTCTCAGCGCTGTATATTAAGTCCGTTTCAGAAGGAAGCACAGATCGCGTAGACGGCGGGACGAGCGGATCCATCAGACTGCTGTCTTCCGGGACGAACATCCGCACGAAACCAACCGTGAGCAGTCAGGTCCTTATGAGGGGAGCAGCAGGCCAAACGTTTACAGTCATCGGTATACAGAATGACTGGTACCAGATTTCACTGCCGAACGGCCGGACCGGGTTTGTAGCTGGCTGGCTGGCAGAAGATTCAAAATTGGGCCAGGCGATTAAGAAGCCTGCAGCCGCAAATTCCTTAAAAGGCAAAACCATCGTGATCGATCCGGGGCATGGCGGGATGGATGGCGGTACGTCCGGGCACGGGGGTACGCTTGAAAAGAACCTGACAATGAGAACGGCCGGACTGCTGGCGGAGGGACTTCAAAGCCAAGGAGCCAACCCGATTTTGACAAGAAGCTCAGACTATTACATCACACTTGGTTCAAGAGTGAGCACCTCTCATCTAAAAAAGGCAGATGCATTCATTAGTGTTCATTATGACAGCAACCCGGTAAGAACGGTACGCGGGATGACGGTCTATTATTATCACTCATCCGGCAAGCTTCTGGCACAGCCTGTGAAAGAGGAACTAATCCGCTCGACTCGTTCAAAAGACCGCGGAGTCCAATTTGGAAATTATAAAGTGCTCCGCGACAACAGCAGACCGTCCATATTACTCGAACTCGGTTTCCTGAGCAATACCGCTGATGAAATGACCGTTAATTCCAACGGGTTCCAAAATTCAGCAGCCAATGGCATTACAAATGGTCTGAAAAAATATTTTTCCCAATAAAAAAAGGAAGCCGGCCGGCTTCCTTTTTTATTTACCCTGTTCGCTGCTGTCGATCACAAGCGTGACAGGGCCATCATTGATGAGGGAAACATCCATCATCGCACCGAATTTTCCAGTTTTCACTTTCAGGCCAAGCTCCCTCAGCGAAAGATTGAAAGCCTCATAAAGCGGTTCTGCCTGATCGGGCTTTGCCGCTCCCATGAAATTCGGCCTCCTCCCTTTTCGGCAGTCGCCGTAAAGAGTGAACTGTGAAACGGAAAGGACTTCGCCACCTGCATCGAGGATGGAGTCGTTCATTTTACCGGATTCATCTTCGAAAATACGCAGATTGGCAAGCTTGTCCGCCAGATATCGGGCATCTTTCTCGCTGTCATCATGCGTTATTCCGACAAGCACCATAATGCCCGGGCCGATTTTTCCCGTCAGTTCTCCATCCGCTGTAACCGATGATTCTTTGACACGCTGAAGAACAATTCTCATAGCAGCAGACCCTCTCTTTAATTCATTAATCTCCGTACAGAGTATATGTCTGATATTTGTTTTATTCTTTCTACGACTTTGTGCAAATGATTAATATTGGCGATCGAAAGAGCCATATGGATGGTCGCTACCTTGTTGCGGTCCGACCTTCCGGAAACGGACGAAATATTCGTTTTCGTTTCATTTACAGCCTGAAGGACTTCATTCAGAAGGCCTCTCCGGTCGTAGCCCATGATTTCGATCTCGACATTGTACTCTTTTTTCCCGTCAACCTGATGCTCCCATTCAACCGGTATGAGCCGGTCCTTCGCATCATCTGTCTGGATGTTGGTACAGTCATCACGGTGCACAGATACACCGCGGCCTTTCGTGATGAATCCTACGATTTCATCGCCTGGAACAGGATTGCAGCATTTTGAAAGACGGATCAGCAGATTGTCGATGCCCTTTACCTGGACACCTGCGTCTCTTTTCTTCGGAGAAGGATATTGCTTCGTCTCCGTGATAACCTCTTCGACAGCTTTCTCCTGCTCCTCCAGATCCCGCTGCTTGCGCCATTTCTCGGTCAGACGGTTGGCAACCTGCAGGGGAGTGATGCCGTTGTATCCAACAGCCGCAAACATGTCTTCATCATTGGCAAAATTAAATTTCTCATATACGCGTTTAACGTTATCAGCAGCAAGGATTTCTTTCAGGTCGAAGTCCATGTTCTTAATTTCCTTCTCGACCCATTCCCTGCCCTTTTCAACATTTTCTTCCCGCCGCTGCTTTTTAAAGAACTGGCGGATCTTGTTTTTAGCCTGTGAAGTCTGTGCAAGCTTAAGCCAGTCTTGACTCGGTCCATAGGAATGCTTGGACGTCAGAATTTCAATGATATCGCCCGTTTTCAATTTATAGTCGAGCGTCACCATTTTTCCGTTCACTTTTGCGCCAATCGTTTTATTTCCGATTTCCGAGTGAATGCGATAGGAAAAATCAATCGGCACAGAACCGGAAGGAAGCTCGATGACATCTCCTTTAGGAGTAAAAACAAACACCATATCAGAGAATAAATCAATCTTCAGAGATTCCATAAACTCTTCCGCATTCGTAGACTCATTTTGAAATTCGAGTATTTCCCTGAACCAGCTCAGTTTTTTCTCAAGGGAGGCATGATCATCAAGCTCCTTGCCTTCCTTGTATGCCCAGTGTGCAGCAATCCCGTATTCTGCAATCCGGTGCATATCCATCGTGCGGATCTGCACTTCAAGAGGATCTCCTTTAGGACCGATTACGGTCGTATGAAGAGACTGGTACATATTCGGCTTCGGCATAGCAATGTAATCTTTAAACCTGCCCGGCATCGGCTTCCAGCATGTATGAATGATCCCAAGGACCGCGTAACAGTCCTTAATGCTGTTCACGACAATCCGGACCGCAAGCAGGTCATAGATCTCGTTGAATTGCTTATTCTGCAGAACCATTTTTTTATAAATGCTGTAAATATGTTTTGGCCGCCCTGAAAATTCCGCTGGAATCTGCACTTCCTCAACGCTGTTTTTCACCTCGCTGATGACTTCATCCAGATACTCTTCGCGTTCGGCACGCTTCTTTTTCATCAAATTGACAATCCGGTAGTATTGCTGAGGATTTAAATAGCGGAGAGCCGTATCCTCAAGCTCCCATTTAATTTTAGAAATCCCGAGCCTGTGGGCAAGCGGGGCAAAAATCTCCAGTGTTTCATTGGAAATCCTCCGCTGCTTTTCCTGAGGAAGATGCTTTAGTGTCCTCATGTTATGAAGACGGTCTGCAAGCTTAATGAGGATGACCCTGATATCCTGGGCCATCGCAACGAACATCTTCCGATGGTTTTCCGCCTGCTGTTCTTCCTGGGATTTGTATTTGATTTTCCCGAGCTTTGTTACCCCATCTACAAGCATCGCCACTTCATCACTGAAAGCTTTGCGGATATCATCAAGGGTAACATCCGTATCTTCAACCACGTCATGCAAAAAACCGCCGGCAATGGTGGAGGGATCCATATCCAGATCCACCAGGATGCCAGCAACTTGAATGGGATGAATAATATATGGTTCACCGGATTTCCTGTACTGTTCACGGTGTGCTTCTTCCGCAAAATCGTACGCTTTCCGGATAAATTCAAGATTATCGTCAGCCAGGTACCGCTTTGCCCGTTCTATGACCTGTTCAGCGGTAAGGACTTGTTCATTCGCCATGAAATCACCTTTTTTGAAGAAAACTGTATTGTACCTATTATCGTGAAAAAAAAGGGTTCTGTAAAGGGATAGGGAAATAATTCAGTTTTACGGTGAGCGGAACTGTTTAAAAGCCTGTTGAAACAATCCCTATAACCGCAGCAGTGTCTGCGCTTACAAAAACGTTGAAAAATGCATAAATTTCCCGAAAAAAAACCGGCCATGAAGGGGCCGGTTTCAGCAATATTAGTATTTCATCAATGTCAGAACTTCGTATCCATCCAACTTATTTCTTCCGTCAAGATAGGAAAGCTCAATCAAAAACGCCATTCCGGCAACGACTCCGCCAAGCTCCTCAACAAGCTTGATCGTTGCTTCGATCGTTCCGCCTGTAGCAAGCAGATCGTCCGTAATCAGCACCCGCTGACCTGGTTTGATCGCATCTCTATGAATCGTAAGAACATCTTTTCCGTACTCGAGACCGTAATCCACTTTTACGACTTCACGGGGCAGTTTGCCTTCTTTTCTGACCGGTGCAAAACCGACTTCCAGGGCATAAGCAACAGGGCATCCGATAATAAAGCCGCGTGCTTCCGGACCGACAACGAGATCAATCTCTTTCTCTTTGGCAAATTCCACGATTTGGTCCGTAGCATATTTATAAACCTCGCCTTTATCCATCAGTGTCGTGATGTCCTTAAAGCGGATTCCCGGTTTTGGATAGTCCTCGACGATTGTTACATATTGTTTTAAATCCATCTTCCGTTTTTCCTCCTCAAACTTGAACAGGCCTTGAAGCATTGCTTATCTGTTCATCAAACCATTCGAGAAGTTCGCGGTAAGATGAATAAAGCAGCCTGTTTTCCAGCTCCATTTGATCTTTTTTCTGTTGATACGAGGCCGATTCATTTAAATCCCGTTTGCTTCCATTCCGGTTAACTGAAATCAGACCATTGTTTATTGTAACAAACTCCAGCTCAAAAAACACCTTTGACATAAATTTGACGGTATCGGCTGTCCATCCTTTATGTTTCGCAAGCTCCTCGCCGTGCCGTTTGACATCAAATGCATCTCTTTTCATCAGGAAGCTGTAGTACCATTTGAAATGCTCTCTTGACGGCATCGTGGAAAAGAAATGGGTTTCTTTTTGAAGGAACAGTACATAGATGCGCTCAGGAGATCCTTGAGCAAACAAAGCAGAAAGCAGCTGAATGTCCTCCGGTACATCCATGAAAACCGCATACTCCCCGGTTAAATTCATTTTTCCGGCTTCTTCCGGAGTCCTGATCAATTCCAAAGGCTTGGATATGCCAAGCTCGGAAAGCTGCCCGGTCGTCTCTTCCCGAAAGGAGATCAGCCGCCTTTTTCCTGCCGGAATCCGGTCCAGCACAGTCTTCGGCTGCCTCGTGCCCCTGTGGTCAAAAAGCTGCCTCGTCTGAACCGCAGCATCCTGAAGCATAAGCTGCGGCTTGCGGAAGTTATTCCATTCATTGATGGACAGCTGGCCGACCACTGCTATTTTCGATACAGGGGAAATCTCATCCTGAAGATAGCCG
The DNA here is from genome assembly GCF_009711125.1 of Metabacillus mangrovi. Classification (GTDB taxonomy): domain Bacteria; phylum Bacillota; class Bacilli; order Bacillales; family Bacillaceae; genus Metabacillus_B; species Metabacillus_B mangrovi. Next base: position 737,042 of record NZ_WMIB01000001.1, read on the forward strand.
AACCCGAAACCGACACAATCCAATTCGGTCCCTTCCTGTTCCAGCGTCACCTTCAGATGATTCTGATTGGAACCGATTTTTCTCATCCCTGACACAGAAAGATCCTCGATCATGATGACAGGCTTTGGATTATCCATTCCGAAAGGAGCAAGCAAGTTCATTTCTTCAATCGATGAAAGCGTCACGTCCTCGAGACGGCAGGATAAATCCACTTTTGTTAAAGGAACGAAATCTTCTTCGGTCAGCTGTTCGCCTGCCTGCTTATTCAAGCGCGCCCGGAGCTCGTCCACATCTTTAGCAGCGAGCGTCATCCCGGCTGCCATCGGGTGTCCCCCGAAATGAGGCAGCAGTTCTCTGCATTCCGATAAATTTTTAAACAAATCGAAGCCTGGAATGCTCCGGGCAGACCCTTTTGCATTCACGCCTTCCTCATCAAGACAAAGAACGATGGCAGGACGGTAAAATTTCTCTACAAGCTTGGAGGCAACAATCCCCACAACTCCTGGATTCCAGCCCCGCCCTGCGACGACAAGCACAGGGTATTCCTCCGGAGGGTACATCGATTCCGTCATTTCAATCGCCTCACGGGCTATATCCTGGACAATTTTCTGGCGTTCCCGGTTAAGCGCATCGATGTCCGCTGCAAGCGCATCTGCTTTTTCGGGCTCCGTCGTCCTGAGGCACTCAACGGCAGGGGCGGCGGACTGAAGTCTGCCGACCGCGTTGATTCTCGGGGCAATCGCAAACCCCACCGTTTCCTCGGTCACTTCATTCTCTTTTGCCGATGACTGCTTAAGCAGTGCCTTGATTCCTGGCCGGCTTGTCCTTTTCAGCAGTTCAATTCCTCTTCTTGCGATCAGCCGGTTCTCCCCGCGGAGTGAAACGAGGTCAGCTATTGTGCCAATAGCGGCAAGCTCCAGAAAAGTGTCCTGAACCGTACCGAGAAGGGCATGGGATACCTTCAGAGCCACACCGACACCGGCAAGCTCTTTGAAAGGATAGGAGCTGTCCCGGAGCTTCGGATGCACGATCGCGTTCGCTTCAGGAAGGACGGGCCCTGCCTCATGGTGATCCGTAATGATCAGATCAAGACCGAGCTCTTTTGCATAGAGGGCTTCCTCTACAGCAGATATTCCGGTATCCACAGTAATGATCAGGGAGGTCCCTGCTTCCTTCAGTTTCAAGAAGGCTCCCTTATTCGGGCCATACCCCTCCTTGAACCGGTCCGGGATGTAAAAATCCGCATCTGCACCGATCTGCAGCAGGGTTTCAAGCATAACAACCGTTGACGTTACACCGTCTGCATCATAATCTCCGTACACGACTATTTTTTCTCCGGCTTGAACTGCTTTTGCGATCCTCACAGCGGCAATTTCCATATCGTTGAGCAGGAACGGATCATGAAACTCCTGCTGATCCGTATATAAAAAAGCGGCAGCTTCTTCTGGTTCTTCAATTCCCCTGTTCACGAGCAGGGAGGCTGCCAGATTCGTAATGTTTAAGCTTTCAGCAAGCAGAGCAGATTTCGATGAATCCGCTCCCGAAATGGTCCATCGGGCTTTTGGTTTTAACATTTCTTCACCCCTCAATCATTCTATTATACTTGAGGAAATGACGGGTTTCAAACAGAGGATGGCGGGTGCAGTCCTCCAGGAGAAGGATCGCACTGCTGCGGCTGGAATCAGGCGTTCTCACTTTTCCATAAGGATGATTTCCCCATTCTTCAGCTTCCCTGGTTTTCGTCCGCTGTAGCCTTTCTTCCTGAGCTCCCCCGCGAGAACCGGGATAAAAAACCCATGGGAAACAGCCAGGATGTGCTCATGGCCTGACCCCTCCGCTTCCTCAATCCAGCGGCCGGCTCTCAAGGCGGTCTGGTGTTTTGATTCCATCTGGGAAGGATGAGACATCAGCCAGCACAATCTGCCCATTACCGTCCAAATGTGATAAGGAAGCCTTGGTCCGCCTGCCAGAAAAGGAGACAGCGGAACTTCCCTGAGAAGCGGAGTCTGCACCGGCACCCCGTAGACCGATTCAGCGGTTCGGACGGCCCGAGGCAAGTCGCTTGAAAAGCAAGCATCCCAGCTGCCCTCCTGAGCCTCAAAATGTACTGGTATTAATGGAGCAGAATCATAATCGCTGCACCAGCTTGTAAACTCTGCCGAATACATCCTGTTTGGATACGGACACTCCACTTCATAATGTCTCATAAGGGAAATTTTCATTCTATTACTCTCCTGAATGTATGTTTCATTCCAGCTCTCATCAATCATTCAAAACTGTTTTTCTGGATAGCAGAAAATGCTTGTTTTCCATTTTTTAGCCTTCTTCACAGACTCTATTATATAGGAAAAAAGAGAGAGGAAGCCCCTTTTTTTGTAAGAGGGAACCGTATTTCGAGCCGGGTAGTCATCAGGGAGTTTTAGTGGCGCCAATGCGGACACCGCTTAGTGGATCGTGAAAAAACAGCAAGAAAAAAAGCCGTGCATATACGGCTTTTTCAGTCTTTCCTTTGCTTCCGTTCTGTGCGGCTGGGAAGCGTATGATCCGGTTCGTCCGTGTGTGGAACGGCTTTCTCCGGCTGCCCGGATTTGGCCAGAGGTTCCTCGTGCTTGACTGGACGCTCCTCCAGCTGTTTGCGAAGAGTTTTATTTTCTTTTTTCAAACTGCGGGTACGGTTCATTCCCGTAAAGCCGACCATTAAAGCCCCGATCAGCACTGACGCCAGCACGATCAGAATAAGCGGCCACTGCGCCTCTCCGAACAGGTAATTCACTTCTACCGGCTCGACGTTCATCACCGCAAAAATAGCAACAATAAGTGCAAAAAAGATCACAAGCAGCAAACTAAACGATTTGTTCACAAAACGTCCTCCTTCTTATTGACTGTTAAACGGATTAACATGGACGAAAACGTTTTGCACTTCCTCTGTTTCAATCAGAGCATTCCTGACATGCCTGGCAATATCGTGGCCTTCCTTAACTGTAAGGGAAGCGTCCACCGAAATCTTCACATCCACGATGACGTAGTGGCCATGTTCCCGCGCGTGCAATTGATCAATCCGTTTAACACCATCAATGGTCCTTATCGTTTTTTTCATTTCTTCTGTTTCCTCTTCATGCAGAACATGATCCAGTGAGGCATGAAGTGCTTCGCGGCCAACTTTCCAGGCAGTATAGAGAACCAGTACAGATACAGCTGCACCTGCAAAGGGATCCGCATAAAGCAGCCAGCCGATCTCGAATTTTGAACCGATCAGAGCTGCAGATATGCCCAGCAAAGCTGCCAAAGAAGCAAAAACATCAGACCTGTGGTCATGTGCATTGGCAATCAGAGCATCACTCTTCAATCTTTTACCCAATCTGTAGTTATACTGAAACATCAGTTCTTTAATGATAATCGCAGTGACTGCAGCAGCAATGGCAATGGCTTGAGGAGCCTTAACCGGTTTAAAGAACGCTTCGATGGAAGTCTTGCCGATTTCGAATCCAACTAAGGTAAGCAGTACAGCCACGATAACGGCCGCTATTGACTCTGCTTTTCCATGCCCGTATGGATGGTCCTCATCCGGCGGCTTTTTTGCAAGCCTGATCCCCAGCAGTACGACGATCGATCCGGCCACATCTGAGACGGACATTGCAGCATCAGCCAAGAGCGCCTTACTGCCTGAAATAAATCCGATAATCCCCTTGATGGCCGCCAGCAGCAAATTCCCGGCGATGCCCGCAGCCGCTGCAATCTGCACCTTTCTAAAGCGCTGGTCCCCTTCCATAAGCTTCCCCCTCCGTTTCGCGTGACGATTATTATTATGTCCTAACAGATGCGTTTTTGCTTATCCTTTTTACTTTATACCGGAGGGAACGGGAATGTTGGGAAATACCGGGGTCAGTCCCTCACTCTGCTAAAGCACTGAAGCTCCGGCACCTCTTTTCTTAGCCTTTGGGGGACTAAGGCTCAGCACGTTGCCTCTCTGTCCCCTCAACGTTTAAAGCACAGCGGGACTGACCCCGCACACCTGCTGTTCGCGCCAGTAAATTGCTTGCTATCTAAACAAAAAACCAGCCCGCTTAAGCGGGCTGGCCATTTTAGACCTCTGGATGCTGGTTGGTGTGCATTTCTTTCGTCTGGTCTTCTTTTTTCTTGGCAAATTCCTTTTTCTTCAGGATCAGCCACAGCTGAGCTGCAATGAAAATGGAAGAGTAGGCGCCTGATATCAGTCCGACGAGGAGTGCGATGGAAAAGTTCCGGATGGACTCGCTGCCGAAAATCAGCAGGGCTACTGTTGTAATCACCACTGTTAAAACGGTGTTAACAGAGCGGGTAAAGGTCTGCTGCAAGCTTTTGTTCACAATGACGTCTAAATCATCGGCTGTTTTAACCTTTGTTTTCCGCTGCAGTTCCCGGATCCGGTCAAACGTAACGATTGTGTCATTGATGGAATAACCGACGATGGTCAGGATCGCTGCGATGAAGGTCAGATCCACCTCAAGCCTTGTTAAGCTGAAGAAGGCGATGATAAAGAACGCATCATACAGAAGGGCAGCAATCGCTGAAATTCCCATCCTCCACTCATAGCGGATCGCAACATAGATGACGATTCCCAGGGATGCAATCAGCACGCCGTAAAGCGCGTTGCGGGCAAGCTCCTGGCCGACTTCCGGAGACACGGTGCTGACACCGGGCTCTGAATTGTATTTTCCGTTAAACTGGTCTTTCAGTTTAGCGATTTCTTCTTTGTTCAGCACACCTGCAAAACGGGCTACGGCTGATTCATTATTCGCTCCTGCAAGAACGATTTCGTCCGCTTCCATGTCAATGGCTTCTAAATCCGCTTCAATCTGCTCGGCGGTAACCGGCTTGCCTGCATCAATCTGCACGCGCGTTCCGCTTGTAAAGTCAATTCCAAGGTTCAGCTTGAAAATGATCAGGATGATCAGCCCGGCAGCCACAGTAATTCCGGAGAAAGCGAAGAACTTGTTGCGGTGCTTTAGGAAATCAACTTTATCAAACCGGGTAGGCGCGTCCGTATGCTTGTCCGTCTGATAAATCTCCAGCATCTGGCTTTTCTTTACGCCAAACCAGGACTTCTTTTTATCGAGCCAGCGGCTTTCCACGAGAAGAGAGAGCAGGATCCTGGATAAAAACACGGCAGTGATGAAACTTGCTGCGATACTCACCAGGAGCATCGTAGCGAACCCTTTAATCGCACTCGTACCGAAGAAGAAAAGGACTGCCCCGGCAAGCATAGTGGTCAGGTTCGCATCTAAAATCGTAACGAACGAGCGTCTGTTTCCGGATTTAAATGCAGATCGGACAGACTTGCCCAGTTTGAGTTCCTCTTTTATCCGTTCATACGTGATGATATTGGCATCCACAGCCATCCCGACACCTAGAATGAGAGCCGCGATTCCAGGAAGAGTAAGCACCCCGTTCATCCAGTCGAACAGCTGCAGGATGAGGAAGATATAGGCACTTAGTGTGATGATCGCGATAACTCCCGGGAACCGGTAGTACACGACCATAAAGATAAAGATGACCGCTACACCGATAATACCCGCAAGCACTGTGGTCTGCAGAGCTTCTTCTCCGAACTTGGCTCCTACTGAAGTAGAGTACGTCTCATCCAGCTGAACCGGGAGTGAGCCTGCGTTCAGCAGTTCGGCCAGCTCCTGCGCTTCTTTAATGGTAAATTGGCCGGAGATGATGACATCTGTCGTGTCGAGCACCTGGTCCACGTTCGGTGCAGAAAGGAACTTGGGTGCTTCTTTTCCGGCTTCTTCCTTATACTTGTCTCCCGGCTGGTAATCGAGCCAGATGACAAGCTGGTTCTCAGGTGCCATCGAAAGAATTTTCTCTGTCGTATCAGCAAATTTATCTTTGTCCTTTAATTTGACTGATACAACCGGCTGGTTGCTGTTCGGATCGAAGGTCTGTTTGGCAGCACCCTGTACTAGATCGGAACCTTTTAAGTATTCCTTGTCATTTACATCCCTGAACGTCAGCCTCGCTTCAGTGGATAGAATTTCACGGGCTTTATTCTGATCTTTAACCCCGGCGAGCTGAACACGGATGCGCTCGCCCTCGATCTGAATGTTCGGCTCGCTGACGCCGAGTACATTCGCCCGGTTTTCCAGGGCCCTTACCGTGCTGACGAGTGCTTCCCTGTCGATTTTATCGTCGTCGTTCACGGGCTTGACATCATAAAGCACTTCAAAGCCGCCCTGCAGGTCAAGGCCTCTTGGGATGTTTCCTGTGACATTGTCTGTTCTTAAACCTATGATGATTCCAACTGCTATTGTAATAAGAAAAAACGCAAGGATGCGCCCCCGCTTGATCATTATGTATCCTCCTTAGCTACTTGAAACCCGTCCTCTACAGCAGTTCCTCAAGCATTTTTGCGCCCTCTTCGCTTCCAAACCAGTTGGGAGCTTTATACGATTCAACGGCTGCAAAATTCATGAATTCCCCTGCTCTAACAGACATGATGTCACTTGCCATTTGATAAATCGCCGGTTCTTCTTTCGTCTTCCATTTCTTTTTTAACAAGTATGTCCACAATTCCTGCTCTGAGACCTGGTCATAGCCCAATACGATAAACTCTTCAAGCTTGCTTTTCATAAATGGCCTGACGTGGTGCCTGTAAAGTTCGGCAGGATGTTTCTCCATTCGCGCACGCTCCTTTGATCTTCCATTTAAGCTTTCATGCCGTTCGATTGGCCTGTGCGGCGGAAACTTGTCATGCCCGGCCAATAGACAGTCATATAGTAATTGTATATGAAAACAAGCTGTTTGAGAAGGCGGGGAAGGGTATGTCGAAGCAAACATTTTTAAAGGGAACGATCATTTTAATAGCTGCAGGACTCATTACCCGAGTTCTTGGATTCATCAACCGGATTGTTCTCGCAAGGTTTGCCGGCCAGGAGGGCGTTGGCCTTTATATGATGGCCGTCCCGACACTTGTCCTGATTATTACCATCACACAGTTCGGACTTCCGGTCGCGATATCAAAGCTTGTCGCTGAAGCGGATGCACAGGGAGACCAGCGGAGAATCAAAAAAATCCTGGTTGTATCACTCGCCATAACCGGAACGCTGAGCCTGCTGTTTACCCCTGTCATCCTTTTAGCTGCCCCATTCTTATCCCAGCATCTGTTCACGGATGAGCGGACACTTTACCCGCTGATGACCGTTGCTCCAGTCGTTCCGATCGTGGCGATCTCATCTGTGCTGAGAGGGTACTTTCAGGGAAAGCAGAACATGAAGCCGGCTGCTTATTCCCAAGTGCTTGAGCAAGTGGTCCGTATATCGCTGATCGCAGTTTTCACGGCCGCTTTTCTGCCATACGGGGTCGAGTATGCTGCCGCTGGTGCAATGCTTTCTGCTGTAATCGGCGAGCTGGTGTCCCTGCTTTACTTGTTCTTTATGTTCAAATTCAAGAAAAAAATCGGCATCAGGAAAAACTTTTTTCAATCCGTGAAGGCTGGAAGGGATGCCTTTAAAGACTTGCTGGCTATCGCGATTCCGACGACAGGGAGCAGATTGATCGGTTCTCTCTCCTGGTTTTTTGAGCCGATTGTTGTCGCACAGAGCCTGGCCATCGCTGGAATCGGTGCAGCTGCAGCCACGAGCCAGTACGGCGAATTAGCCGGTTACGCCCTTCCGCTGCTCATGCTGCCTTCATTCATTACCTTCTCCCTTTCCACTTCGCTCGTCCCGGCAATCAGTGAAGCGATCGCGCAGAAAAAAAAGAAGCTTGTTGAACACAGGCTTCGTCAAGCATTGAGGCTTTCACTTGTAACCGGGGGACTTGCAGCAGTGGCACTCTATGTATTCGCAGTCCCGCTTATGTCTGTTATGTACGGAAATGCGGATGCTGCCATTTTTGTTAAACTGATGGCTCCCTTTTTTATCTTTTACTATATCCAGGGACCGCTTCAGGCAGTTCTCCAGGCGCTCAATCTTGCAAGGGCCGCGATGATGAACAGCCTGATCGGTGCGGCAGTAAAAACCGCATTAATTTTCGCCCTCTCTACAAGGCCTGAGATGGGGATTAAAGGAGCTGCTCTCGCCATCGTCATCGGAATGGTGGCTGTCACCCTGCTCCACTTGGCTACAGTTATAAAAGTTGTCGCACTGACGATTTATGTTAAAGAATACCTCTTCAGTGCGGCTGCCATGGGCATTGCCGGAATAGCCGCTCATTATGCCTATCAATCCTGGCTTTCAAAGCTTGGAAGCATTCCCGGGCTGCTTGCCGGACTTGCTCTTTGCTCCCTGCTTTATTTTATCCTTCTGCTTCAATTTAGACTGGTCGTTCAAGAAGAAGTAAAAAGGATTCCGGTCATCGGCCCTTCGCTTTCCAGATGGATTCCGGTCATACATTCGAAACATCGATAAAAAACTCTCCATCCGAGTAGGTGCAGAACGATATTTTTTTCATATCGCCATAGCCCCTTTTTTGCAGCTCTTCTTTCAGCCATTGCTCGGTCTTCCCGATTTTTTCAAGATGGGCAGGCTGGATCGTTCCATCTATAATCAATCCGAGCTCCAATGTTCGCTCAGGCATGCCTTCCTGTTTTTTTATGACGTTTAATTTCCCTGAAGTTTCAAGGATGGCATAGTCCACTTCGCTTAAGCTCCGAACATCTTTTTCACGGAGCTGGGTGAGAAGATCATCGAAATTGTACCGCTGGGATTTCATCGCCCGTTCATCTATTTTGCCCTTATTTATGATAATTGTCGGCTTCCCGTCAAGTACCTCCCTGACCCGTTCGCTTTTCAATGACAGCATGGCCAGACCATACTGAATGGCCAGCAAAAACAGCATGGAGACGACTGAGTACATAATGGGGTCCTCAGGACTCTCGATCGACATGACTGCAAGTTCTGCAATCATAATAAACACCACAAGATCAAGAATGCTCAGTTCTCCTATTTCCCGTTTTCCCATCATACGAAAGATGAATATGATCAGGAAGTACAGGATAAGTGTCCGGACAATGATGATTAAATACACTTCCATCCGTGCTCCTCCTTCCGGCATCACTTCCTCTAGTTTGCACCGGACTTTTTAATCCATGCGGCAAAGTTTCACCCGTGACCCTGCTTCTAAAGCGTAAGCAGGCTGAATAGGTTTATAAAAGACGAGCTTAATCAAGCATATCTAAAGGGAGAGGTGCTCATGGAAACCAAAAAATGGGGAAAAGCCATTCTAAGCGGAATTGTGACTGTTTTTGCTGTCATGCTGGTGCTCAGTCTGATTTTTTCACTGCTTCTTAAATTTACAGGCATCACTGAGCGGTCAATTCAATGGATGATCCTTGCACTTTCGTTTATCAACTTGTTTATTGGCGGTTTCATTGCAGGAGGAAAAGGAAAAGAAAAAGGCTGGCTGCTCGGCGGTCTTACTGCACTCTCCTTTACCCTCATCATTCTTCTGTTCCAGTTTCTTGGACTCGGATCTGCTTTAAATCCGATGCAGCTTCTGTTTCATGCAGGGTTTATGGGAATGGCCATGCTTGGGGGGATGATCGGGGTAAATATGGCATCAGATTAATTGCTGTTTACCTGTTTAACCACTCTTCAAGCGGGTGGTTTTTTTCTTTATAAGCTGGCCTTTACGAAATGTGTCAAAAAAAGGACAAATCAGTTTTAACGAACCTTTTTGATGGATTAGCATTGCCGCTATAAAAAAACAGAGAAAGCATTAAGCTTCCTCTGTCTTATGTAGTGCGGATTTTTCTTTTACTTCGCGGATTGCACGGCGCTCGAATGTTAGACGGGAGCCTTCGCCTGTTTTCAGGACTGCTTTCTCCTCATCGATGGATTCGATCGTGGCGTGAAGCCCTCCGATTGTTACGACTTTATCGCCTTTTTGAAGGCTGCTCTGCATTTGGCGGAATGTTTTTTGCTGTTTTTGCTGCGGACGGATCAGCAGGAAGTAAAAAATAGCAAACATCAGCACCAATGACAGAATGGTTGTCATAGAATTGCCACCCATTGTTGTTTCACCCCTTTCAAGGATTAGAAGTTGCGAGCGTTCGGTTTGTTGAACCCATATTGTTCAAAGAACTCATCGCGGAAATCGCCGAGACGGTCTTCTCGAATCGCTTGTCTCACTTGCTCCATCAATTTTAACAGAAAATGAAGGTTATGATAAGACGTTAGCCGGATTCCAAAAGTCTCTTCGCATTTGATCAAATGTCTGATGTAAGCCCTTGAATAATTCCGGCACGTATAGCAGCTGCAGTTCTCATCAATCGGACCGAAGTCTTTCGCGTATTTTGCATTTTTTACAACAAGACGGCCTGTACTCGTCATCAGTGTTCCATTGCGCGCGATTCTGGTCGGAAGCACGCAGTCAAACATATCAATCCCGCGGATGGCTCCATCAATGAGCGAATCAGGCGAACCGACGCCCATTAGATAACGCGGCTTGTTATCCGGCATCCATGGTGTTGTAAATTCAAGCACCCGGTTCATGACATCCTTCGGCTCTCCAACGGACAGTCCCCCGACTGCATAGCCCGGGAAGTCCATGGATACGAGATCCTTTGCACTCTGCTTGCGCAGCTCTTCATATTCTCCGCCCTGGATAATTCCGAAGAGCCCTTGGTCGTTCGGTCGCTCGTGGGCGTTCAGACAGCGCTCAGCCCAGCGGCTCGTCCGCTCTACCGATCTCTTCATGTAATCGTATTCTGCAGGATATGGAGGGCATTCATCAAATGCCATCATGATATCAGAGCCAAGGTCATTTTGAATCTGCATTGCTTTTTCAGGTGAGAGAAAAAGCTTATCGCCGTTCAGGTGATTGCGGAAATGGACACCCTCTTCTTCAATCTTGCGGAATTCGCTGAGGGAGAAAACTTGAAAACCGCCGGAATCAGTCAGGATTGCGCGGTCCCAGTTCATGAATTTATGCAGTCCGCCGGCTTCTTTGACAATCTCGTTGCCTGGGCGGAGCCACAAGTGATAGGTGTTGCTTAAAATAATATTGGAGCCCATTTCTTTTAAATCTTCCGGGGACATCGTCTTAACTGTAGCGAGTGTACCGACCGGCATAAACGCAGGGGTGTCAAACGAACCGTGCGGAGTATGAACCCTTCCGAGCCTCGCACCCGTCTGCTTGCATGTTTTAATAAATTCGTACCGTATCGGTGATGATGAAGCTGTCACCGTCTCTCCTCCTCTGTATACAGCCTGTTATCCAGTCTAACCTTCTTTGGCTGCTTATAAAATCGATGTTCTTCAAACAAACATCTTTAAATGATCAGCATCGCATCTCCGAAGCTGAAAAACCGGTATCTTTCCTTCACTGCCTCTTCATACGCTGACATAACATTCTCTCTTCCGGCAAGAGAACTGACGAGCATGATCAATGAGGACTTCGGAAGATGGAAGTTTGTCAGCATCCCATCAATGCCCTTGAATTCATAACCAGGGTAAATAAAGATATTGGTCCATCCGCTTTCTTCACTGAACACACCATCTCCGGCTGAAGCGATGGTTTCAAGGGTCCTTGTGGAGGTTGTGCCGACTGTAACGATGCGGCCGCCGGCAGCTCTTGTCTCGTTCAGGAGACGGGCTGTACCTTCTGTCATCTGATAAAATTCCGCATGCATTTCATGTTCTTCCACTGTGTCCGCACTGACCGGGCGGAATGTGCCCAGTCCTACGTGCAGCGTGATATAGGCAACGGATACACCTTTATCCTGGAGACGCCCGAGGATGTCTTCTGTAAAGTGAAGACCTGCAGTCGGCGCTGCAGCCGATCCTGCTTCCCTCGAGAACACAGTCTGATAGCGCTCACGGTCATCCAGCTGCTCCTTAATATATGGAGGAAGCGGCATCTCGCCAAGGGATTCGAGCACTTCATAAAAGATCCCCTCATAGGAAAATTCGAGGATCCGGCCGCCGTGCTCCTGCTCCTCTATACATTTTGCTGTAAGCTTGCCTTCCCCAAATGTAAGGATGGATCCCTTTTTGATTCTTTTCGCAGGTTTGATCAGCGTTTCCCACGCATCTCCTTCAGCTTGTTTCAGCAGGAGCACTTCAATCTTGGCGCCTGTATCTTCCTTTATCCCGAAAAGACGCGCGGGAAGAACCCGTGTATCATTCAGGACGAGGCAGTCGCCTTCGTTCAAATGCCCGATTATATCAGGGAACTGCTGATGGCGCACTGCGCCGCTCGTTTTATCAAGGACCATCAGCCTTGATGCATCTCTTTTTTCCAGAGGAACCTGGGCAATCAGTTCTTCCGGCAGGTTAAAATCAAATAATTCGACTTTCATGCTCATCACCTATTTCTATTTAAATCGTCCGATAATCGAAAAAAGAACCGTCAGCAGGATACTGATGACAATGGATGTGACGATGGGAAAGTAAACCGTTGTATTGCCTCTTTTGAAGACAAAATCTCCGGGCAGCTTTCCGATCCATTGCATAAGCAGGCCGGCAAGCAGCAGCACCGCTCCTGTAATCATCAGCAGCTTCGGCAGTTCAGTCATGGCGGGGGACCTCCAGGTTAAAATGTCTGTATACCTCTTCGGTAACCATTCTTCCCCTGGATGTCCGCTGTAAAAACCCGATTTGCAAAAGATATGGCTCATACACATCTTCAATTGTAGAGGATTCTTCACTGATCGTGGCAGATATCGTATCAAGTCCGACAGGTCCGCCCCTGTATTTTTCTATAATGCCCATCAGGAGTTTATGATCGATATGATCAAGCCCCAGCCGGTCCACCTGCAGGCGCTCCAAGGCTTCAGTAGCGGCTTGCTCCGTTATCGATTCTCCCCCAAGCACCTGCACAAAATCGCGTACCCTCCTCAGGAGACGGTTGGCGATCCTCGGGGTTCCCCTTGATCTTCTCGCAATTTCAGCAGAGGCTCTTCGGTCAATGCCGATCTGCAGAATATCAGCGGTCCTCTGCACAATCTCTGAAAGTTCATCCTCCTGATAATACTCAAGCCTGCTCAGCACTCCGAAACGGTCTCTGAGAGGCGCGGTCAGCAGGCCTGCCCTCGTCGTTGCCCCAACGAGTGTAAACGGCGGCAAATCAAGCCGGACCGATCTCGCTTCCGGGCCTTTTCCAATGACGATGTCGAGGCAAAAATCCTCCATCGCCGGATAGAGCACCTCTTCAATGGACCGCTGCAGCCTGTGGATTTCATCGATAAACAGCACATCCCCCGGTTCAAGGGCCGTCAGAATGGCTGCCAGATCACCGGGCCTTTCGATTGCGGGACCGGATGTGGTTCTCAGGTTAACACCCATTTCGTTTGCAACAATGGCAGCGAGGGTTGTTTTACCGAGCCCGGGAGGTCCGTATAACAGGACGTGATCAAGCGTTTCTTCCCGCATTTTGGCTGCCTGGATAAAAACCCCGAGATTTTCTTTTACTTTTTTCTGTCCGATATACTGATTCAGCCTCTGCGGGCGGAGGCTGAGCTCCAGGTACTGTTCATCGTTCCCTGCATTGCCGGACACGAGCCGGTCATTCATGTTCATCACCTTACTTTAGCAGCTTTTGCAATGCTTTTTTCACGAGCTGGTCTGTTGTCAGCGCCTCATCTTTAATAAGCGGGAGCACTTTTTTTATCTCCCGCTCAGCATAGCCGAGTACTTTCAGAGCCTCTACTGCTTCAGACAGCGCTTTTGAGGAAGCGTCTTTTTCCGCATAAACCTCCTGTGTAAACAGGGAGAATTCCGGTGCCACGTCCCCAAGCTTCCCCTTAAGATCAAGGATGATCTGCCTCGCTGTTTTCTTCCCAACGCCCGGGAATTTAACAAGAAAGGACTCATCCTCTGCTTCGATGGCGCTGAATACCTGTGACGGGTCTCCTGTCGCCAGAATGGCCAGAGCCCCTTTCGGACCGATTCCGGTCACGTTCAGGAGCTTTGTGAACAGCGCTTTCTCCTCCCTTGAACGGAAACCGTATAGGGCAAGGATGTCTTCTCTAACATGCTGGTATGTATAAATGGTCGTCTCAGATCCATTCGAATAGACAAAAGGATTGGGCGCATAAACTTTATAGCCGATGCCGTTGTGATCGATTACAATGAACTCCGGAGAAATATAATCGATCCTTCCCCTTACAAATTCAATCAACTGTTTCACCTCTTTATGACTGTACCTCATTGTATCACAAAATGCCGGACCCAAGAACAAAAACGTTAACGTATGTTCGGATGGTAAAAGGTTTAGACCCCCAGCCGTGAAGCGATGAAGAAGCTCACCGCCCGCCCATGGATGAGCGAATGCCTGCAGCGTAAATCAACAGCCAAATTTAACAGAACGAAACAATAAAAAAACCTGCTCAACAGCAGGCTGGTTATTTTTCCTCTCCTGGCGGACCATAAGCTTTAAACGTCTCGAGGACATTTAAGTAACGGACCCGGTTTTCCACTCTTATGCCCTTTTCAAGCTGCATATGCCTCTTCACTTCAAGCTTCCCTGTATCTATCTGGAAGAAGGACTGGATGATCTTTCCCTGGCGGATGGGCTTCCCGTCAAATAATGTAAGAACGCCTTCTCCAGTCAGCCCAAAGTATCCGTTCGACTTAACGAGCGGTGAGATATCATTTATATTCTGCTGAAGAACCATCCTGTTCCCTTTAACTTCTACAAGGACAAAATCAGGATAAGCAGCGAGCAGTTCCCTTTTTGACCGGAACTTCTCTTTCATTATTTCCGTGCTTTCTTCCCCGCCCATATAAGTCCGGACAAGAACAGCATTCCAGGTTTCCGCGCCTGCATCCTTTTCCAATGCATACACTTGGGATGCATGAACCAGTACGCCCAGAATGAAAAAGGAAAAAAGGAATATATACTTCTGTCTTTGCTTGAACATCGCATCCACCTCGCGGACATCGTTCGTTTTACTATTATTCTGACCAGAACTGGCAGTTTTATCCTCAGCAATTGAACTACCCACCACTTATCGACTTTACGTTCTGATTGAAGTGGGGGATTCCTAGGTACGGGGTTCTAACGAACCCTAATCCGTTAGGCTATCCCCGCAGTTCCTGCGGTTAAGATGCGAATGGCTTCGTTTCTAAGATTCAATCCTGCGTTAATATCTC
>NZ_WMIB01000002.1 GCF_009711125.1 Metabacillus mangrovi
GGTGTCCAGCTCCGGCGGCTAGGCCCTCGAGGTCATAAGCCGCTCATCCGGTGGAGGCCCGCAGGATGCGGGTCAATTGCGTTGCGACAGGACGTCGCGCAATTAGCAGAACTTCCTTCCGGCAATGGCCCTTTGGGTTCACTATGTAAGAACAGGACACCAGGTTTTGGTGTCCAGCTCCGGCGGCCTGCAGGATGCGGGTCCGTTCTACGTTGCGGCAGGACGTCGCGCACTTAGCAGAACTTCCTCAAAAAAGAGCTTCTCGGTCAGAAGCTCCACCGGCTATCGGGACAGAGCAGAAGTATGTAAAGGCTAGACACCAGGTTTTGGTGTCCAGCTCCGGCGGCTAGGCCCTCGAGGTCATAAGCCGCTCATCCGGTGGAGGCCCGCAGGATGCGGGTCAATTCTGCGTTGCGACAGGACGTCGCGCACTTAGCAGAATTTCCTAACTAGAGCACCTTCCTCCGGGCAGTATTATGTAAGGCTAGACACCAGGTTTTAGTGTCTAGCTCCGGGCGCTAGGCCTTCGGCCGCTTCGCTTCTTCGGGCCTGCAGGATGCGGGTCCGTTCTGCGTTGCGACAGGATGTCGCGCACTTAGCAGAACTTCCTCAATAAAGCGCCTCTCGGTCAGAAGCTCCACCGGCCTTCAGGCCTGGGCAAACGCCCTCCGCTTTTCTAGTTAGCAGTTTGGTCCGAGGTAGGCTGCGCCTACGATGATCAATAGGATGAAAAGAACCACGATTAGAGCAAATGTGCGGCCGTAGCCGTAGCCTCCGCCACAGCCGTACGCAGGATAAGCAGGATAACAGTACATGTAATGACCTCCTTTGAAATAGCGCTCTTGCTTGAGCGTCTGCTATAACATATGCCGGGAGGGCAGAAGTGTATAGTCATTCGCCCATTTCTTCAGGATTTTAAGGCGGGGGCCCGGTTAAGAAGGATATTGCCTTCCGGTAAAAAGGCAAAGACCCGGATTATTAAGGTTTTTATAAAGTATGGGGCTGCAGGTGAAAATTTTCGGAAGAAGCTGAGGGGGGTCTGCTGCTGGAAGGACAAGCAGCCCTTTGAAGGAATTTGCTTTAGGAGAACTGCGTTTACTGCTCAGCCAAAGTCAGGATTTCAGCCTAAATGCCTGTTTTTTCCGTTTCAGTGAAATAACTTTAGGCTAATGTATTGTTTTCCTCCTTTATAAATTTTATAGTAAATAGTTGAAGAGTTAGGGGGATTTAGTGTGCGGAAAAAGAACAAATGGATGTTGACGGGAGTCAGTGCCGCTATGGCAGGAACGGTTCTTGCAGGCTGTATGGGGCCGTCGCCTTCTGAGCAGGCCTATGAGGCACTTGAGAATGTAGTATCAAAAGAAGCTCCTTTTAAAAAAGAACAGGAGCCTCTTTTAAAGCTCGAGCAAGAGGAAAACAAATTATACAATGAGATCGTGGCGCTTGGCATGAATGATTTTGACAAAATAAAAAAGCTGTCGGCTGAAGCGCTTGAGCTGGTCGAAGACCGGAAAGCCCGCATCGCAAGCGAGGAAAAGAGCATTCAGGCATCAGAAGAAGCTTTTAAAGACGCTGAAGAGGCACTCGGCAAGATTGAAGAAAAAGAGGCTGCTGCAGAAGGGGAAGAGCTTCAAAAGCTGATGAATGACCGGTATGACGCTTACGGGAAGCTTGCTGCTTCTTATAAAGTAGCGGCTGCGCTTGATGAAGAACTGTATCAGATGTTCCAGAAGAAGGATTTGAAACTCGAGGACCTCGAAGCCCATATTGAAAAAATCAATGCATCTTATAAAGAAGTAAAAGAACTGAATACGAAGTTCAACGAGTACACGGACCAGTACAACAAGGCGAAAAAGGAATTCTATTCGGCAGCCGATATAAATACAGGCGAAGAATGAACGGAAAAGCCCTTCAGCAGGCAGAAAGCTGAAGAGGCTTTTTTTCAGTTGCTATGAAAACGCTTCTATTGTAGTACAGATTGAGGTTTTGTACTAATACAGTTTTCTTGATTGTCATTATTTTGAAATGAAAACAGAGGAAAAAATGGTTGCGCCAAACCTTATACAAACTGATTGACTTCATTTTTGGAGAGGTGTAAACTAGTTTTGTATTGGATGTATTGTATTAATTATTTGAACGAAACGATTAATACAGTTTTTCCGACTCATTTTCCTTACATATAAGGAAGTTTTAAGTTGTTCAAATGTGGTAAATGGTAGTGGAATGACTATGCAAAAAAATGTGTCTGTGAATTATTTTAGGGTATCCTAAATCTGTATATGACTGGAATCATTCTGCTATCAAATTTCTCTAGATGAAAGGAAGAGGTGACTTAGATGGCTGCTAAAACTAAATCTGCACTTGTGGATGGCAAGAAGCAATTCGATGCGATTGCCAAGCAGTTCGAAATGTTCCAAATTTTAAATGAGAAGGGCGAAGTCGTTAATGAAGCGGCGATGCCTGATCTTTCAGACGATCAATTGAAAGAGCTTATGCGCCGTATGGTTTACACTCGTATTCTTGACCAGCGCTCCATTTCTCTTAACCGTCAGGGCCGTCTTGGCTTCTACGCTCCGACAGCCGGACAGGAAGCATCCCAGATCGCTTCTCACTTTGCACTTGAAAAGGACGACTTCATTCTTCCGGGTTACCGTGATGTTCCTCAGATTATCTGGCACGGACTTCCTTTATACCAGGCATTCCTTTTCTCCCGCGGACATTTCCACGGAAACCAGATGCCTGAAGATGTTTATGCACTTTCTCCGCAGATCATCATCGGCGCTCAGTACATCCAGACTGCCGGTGTGGCACTTGGAATGAAGAAACGCGGCAAAGAAGCAGTAGCGATCACGTACACTGGTGACGGAGGAGCTTCACAGGGTGATTTCTATGAAGGAATCAACTTCGCAGGAGCTTTCAAAGCACCGGCAATCTTCGTTGTTCAAAACAACCGTTATGCGATTTCCACTCCTGTTGAGAAGCAGTCTGCAGCCCGTACGATTGCTCAAAAAGCAGTTGCTGCAGGTATCGTTGGGATTCAGGTTGATGGGATGGACCCTCTTGCGGTTTATGCTGCTACAGCTGAAGCGCGTGAGCGTGCCATCGCAGGTGAAGGCCCGACTTTGATTGAAACTCTTACGTTCCGCTACGGACCGCATACGATGGCTGGCGATGACCCTACCCGCTACCGTACAAAAGATATCGAAAACGAATGGGAAGAGAAAGATCCTCTTGTCCGTTTCCGTAAATTCCTCGAAGGCAAAAAGCTTTGGAGCGAAGAAGAAGAAAACAAAGTAATCGAACAGGCTAAAGAAGAAATCAAAGAAGCAATCAAAAAAGCCGACGATTATCCAAAACAAAAAGTAACTGACCTTATGGGCATTATGTACGACGAAATGCCGAATAACCTTAAGGAGCAGTTTGAAATTTATAAAGCGAAGGAGTCGAAGTAAGCCATGGCGCAAATGACAATGATCCAGGCAATCACTGATGCGTTACGCACAGAACTTAAAAATGACGAAAACGTTCTGGTATTCGGAGAAGACGTTGGCGTAAACGGCGGTGTATTCCGCGCGACTGAAGGATTGCAGAAGGAATTTGGCGAAGACCGTGTATTCGATACTCCGCTTGCAGAATCAGGAATCGGCGGCCTGGCACTTGGACTTGGTCTTCAAGGTTACCGTCCTGTACCGGAAATCCAGTTCTTCGGCTTTGTTTATGAAGTAATGGATTCCATTTCCGGGCAAATGGCCCGCATGCGCTACCGTTCAGGCGGAAGATGGACTTCCCCTGTAACCATCCGCTCTCCATTCGGCGGAGGAGTACATACTCCTGAAATGCATGCTGACAGTCTTGAAGGGCTTATGGCTCAGCAGCCTGGTCTTAAAGTGGTTATTCCTTCCACACCTTACGATGCAAAAGGTCTTTTGATTTCTGCGATCCGTGATAACGATCCGGTCATTTTCCTTGAGCACATGAAACTGTACCGCTCTTTCCGTCAGGAAGTTCCTGAGGAAGAGTACACTATCGAGCTTGGCAAAGCGGAAGTGAAGCGTGAAGGATCTGATCTTTCCATCATCACTTACGGTGCAATGGTTCATGAATGCATCAAAGCAGCAGAAGAGCTTGAAAAAGAAGGCGTATCTGCTGAAGTGATCGACCTTCGTACAGTTCAGCCGCTGGATATCGAAACGATCATCGCTTCTGTTGAAAAAACAGGACGTGCCATTGTTGTTCAGGAAGCACAAAAGCAGGCAGGAATCGCTGCGAACGTGGTAGCTGAAATCAATGACCGCGCAATCCTTAGCCTGGAAGCACCTGTACTGCGTGTTGCAGCTGCAGATACTGTCTTCCCGTTCTCTCAAGCTGAGGGAGTATGGCTTCCAAACCATAAAGATGTAATTGAAACAGCTAAAAAAGTATTGGAATTTTAATCAAACAGGACGAAACAAAGACCGGAAAGAAATCAGTTTGCTGGTTTCTTTTCGTTTCATGCAAAACACACAATACTGGGAGGTTGAAAAACCGTGTCATTCGAATTTAAAATGCCGGATATCGGCGAAGGTATCCACGAAGGTGAAATCGTAAAGTGGTTTGTTAAGCCAGGAGACGAAATCGAAGAAGATGATGTACTGGCAGAAGTACAGAACGATAAAGCTGTAGTTGAAATTCCTTCTCCTGTTAAAGGAAAAGTAATTGAACTTAAAGTAGAAGAGGGAACAGTTGCAACTGTTGGACAAACCCTTATTACATTTGATGCTCCGGGCTACGAAAACCTTAAATTCAAAGGTGACGACCACGGAAGCGACGAGAAAAAAGAAGAAAAAACGGAAGCTCAGGTTCAATCTACAGGGGAAGCCGGCCAAGATGTAGCGAAGGAAGAGGCTCCTAAGGAAGAACCGGCTGCTGAAACTGGTGCAGGAAACCAGGAACAAGCTGAAGCGGATCCGAACAAACGTGTAGTGGCTATGCCATCTGTACGAAAATACGCCCGTGAACAAGGCGTAGATATCCGTCAGGTGAACGGTTCAGGCAAAAATGGCCGTATCTCCAAAGAAGATATCGATGCATTCGGTAAAGGCGGAGCGGCTCCACAGCAGGAAGAAGCTGCAGCTCCTAAAGAAGAGGCAGCTCAGGAAGCGAAAAAACCTGCTGCACAGCCGATTCCGGAAGGCGATCTTCCAGAAACACGCGAAAAAATGTCAGGTATGCGCAGAGCGATCGCGAAAGCAATGGTCAACTCCAAGCATACAGCTCCACACGTTACACTTATGGACGAAATCGATGTAACCGAGCTTGTAGCACACCGTAAAAAATTCAAAGGTGTTGCGGCAGACCAGGGTATTAAGTTAACATATTTACCGTACGTTGTGAAAGCTCTTACTTCCGCGCTGAAGAAGTTCCCTGTGCTTAATACATCCCTTGATGACAGCACGGATGAAATTGTTCAAAAGCATTACTACAATATCGGTATTGCAGCTGACACAGAAAAAGGTCTTCTTGTACCGGTTGTTAAAAATGCTGACCGCAAATCTGTATTTGAAATCTCTGATGAGATTAACCAGCTTGCAGTAAAAGCGCGTGACGGTAAACTTTCCGGCGCTGAAATGAAAGGTGCTTCATGCACAATTTCGAACATCGGCTCTGCAGGCGGACAATGGTTCACTCCGGTAATCAACCATCCTGAGGTAGCGATCCTCGGAATTGGCCGTATTGCGGAAAAGGCTGTTGTCCGTGACGGAGAAATCGTCGTGGCTCCGGTTCTTGCTCTTTCCCTGAGCTTCGACCACCGTATGATTGATGGTGCTACAGCACAAAATGCAATGAATCACATCAAGCGTTTGCTGAACGATCCACAACTTATTTTAATGGAGGCGTAATCGATGGTAGTAGGAGATTTCCCTATTGAAACAGATACTCTTGTCATTGGTGCGGGACCTGGCGGCTATGTAGCCGCCATCCGCGCTGCACAGCTTGGACAAAAAGTTACAATCGTCGAAAAAGGAAACCTGGGCGGAGTTTGCCTGAACGTTGGGTGCATTCCTTCCAAAGCCTTGATCACAGCAGGTCACCGCTACGAGAATGCCAAGCACTCCGATGATATGGGAATCACGGCAGAAAACGTAAAAGTAGACTTCACAAAGGTTCAGGAGTGGAAGGGCAGTGTCGTTAATAAATTGACTAGCGGCGTTGAAGGCCTTCTTAAAGGAAACAAAGTTGAAATTGTACGCGGAGAAGCATATTTCGTAGACAATGAGTCCGTTAAAGTAATGGATGAAAACTCTTCACAGACTTATAAATTCAAGAATGCAATCATTGCGACGGGTTCCCGTCCGATCGAGCTTCCTGCTTTTAAATATTCTGACCGTGTCATTCACTCTACAGGAGCTCTTGCTCTAAAAGACATTCCTAAAAAACTGGTTGTGATTGGCGGAGGCTACATCGGGACGGAGCTTGGAACAGCTTATGCGAACTTCGGCACCGAAGTAACGATCATTGAAGCGCTTGATGACATCCTGATGGGCTTTGAGAAACAAATGAGCTCACTCGTTAAACGCAACCTGAAGAAAAAAGGAAATGTAGACATTCATACAAAAGCAATGGCGAAATCAGTGGAAGAGTCTGCTGACGGCGTTAAAGTTACGTTTGAAGTGAAAGGCGAAGAGAAAACCGTTGATGCGGATTACGTTCTTGTTACAGTTGGACGCCGCCCGAACACGGATGAACTTGGTCTTGAGCAAGTAGGCGTTGAAATGAGCGACCGCGGCGTGATCAAAATTGACAAACAATGCCGTACAAGCGTATCCAACATTTACGCAATCGGAGACATCGTTGAAGGTCCTCCTCTTGCCCACAAAGCTTCTTATGAAGGTAAGATTGCAGCAGAAGTGATTGCTGGCGAGCCGGCTGAGATCGACTACCTTGGTATCCCTGCTGTCGTATTCTCTGAGCCTGAACTGGCTACTGTAGGCTATACAGAAGCTCAGGCAAAAGAAGAAGGCATTGAAGTGACTGCTGCGAAATTCCCGTTCGCTGCAAATGGACGTGCTCTTTCCCTTAATGAGACAGACGGTTTCATGAAACTGATCACAAGCAAAGAAGACGGCATCGTGATCGGAGCTCAAATCGCAGGTGCAAATGCATCTGACATGATCTCCGAGCTTGGCTTGGCGATTGAAGCAGGAATGACTGCAGAAGATATCGCAATGACCATCCACGCTCACCCGACATTGGGAGAAATCACAATGGAAGCTGCAGAAGTAGCAATGGGAAGCCCGATTCACATCGTAAAATAAGAATAAAAAACCTCCGCAGCTGCGGAGGTTTTTTTATTGGGATAGAACAGTTTTTATTTCACTGAGTATTTGATCTTTTGTTTTTAAAGCGCCTTCCACATGGACCCTTATTTTTCGGTCCTCCATGATCAGCAAAGAAGGAAAACTTTTTATTCCGAAAGGATTCTTTTGTTCTTCCTGATAAACTCTCATCTTTTCATATTCTTCCGGATATTCTTCTTTTATATCAAGCAGTGCGTCATAATACTGCTCTTCTTCTTCAATTTTTTCCCCGTCTGAAAAGAAAACGATTATTTTCCCTTTTGACTGTACCTGAGGGGCAGGAGTACTGGATAATGCCTCCTGAAGAGAGCATGAGGACAGGAGTAATGCAGGTCCAATGACAGCGGCCAAAAGTATCCGGTCTAGTCTGAATTTCCGTTCACTGAGCATTAGTACCCCTCCTTATGCCTGTGCAGGCAGCAAATTATCCTTATTTTATCACAAAGTATTCTGATACCTTCAAATGTCATGAAAATGTTATCCAAATGATAAATGAACATTTCACATATGGCCGGTTGTTCTTTACCTGAAGTTCATACACAAAAAAAAACTCCCGTATGTATATAACGGGAGTAAACACTATTAGGTTTCATTTTTTTCCATTTTCTTTAATTTTTCTTTATCCACTGGTTTATAAATCAGTACTTTCTCTTTCTTAAGCGATTTGGCGAGGGAGAAAACCATTAAGATCATAATGACCGCAAAAGGCAGAGCAGCTATGATCGAGGCGGTTTGAAGTGCCTCGAGTCCACCGGTATAGAGAAGGATGGCTGCTATAGCCGACTGAATCAAGCCCCAGACGAGCTTAACAGAATTCGCAGGGTTCAAGTCTCCATCTGTCGTCTGCATAGCCAGAACGAATGTAGCTGAGTCTGCTGAAGTGATGAAGAAAGTGGCGATAAGAAAAATAGCGAGCAGAGACAAAACGGTACCGAACGGGAAACTGCTGAGCATTTCAAAAAGAGCAATTTCCGTGCCTCCCTCTGTCATCGCTTCGACAAGAGGAATCTTCTCCATATGCTGCTGGTAGATGGCTGAACCACCGAAGACAGAAAACCACAATGCACCAAACACAGTAGGAACTGCAAGAACGCCAATCACAAATTCTCTGATCGTCCGTCCTCTGGACACCCTGGCAATAAACGTTCCTACAAACGGAGCCCATGAAATCCACCAGGCCCAGTAAAATAAGGTCCAATCCTGGATCCATGTGTTTTCCTGGTCAAAAGGAAGCATTTTAAAGCTTTGCGATGGAAGGTATTGAAAATAGCTTCCAAGCGTTGTAACAAAGAAATCCATGATAAAGTTTGTAGGTCCGATAAACAGCAATGCAAGCATAAGACAAATTGCCAGCACGACATTTACATTGCTCAATATCTTAATCCCTTTATCAAGCCCTGACTGAGCAGAAACGGTGAATAGAACCGTTACAATCGCAATGATGATCAGCTGAGTTCCGAGATTATTCTGAATGGCCGGGAACACGTGTGAAACCCCGCCGGAAATTTGGGTTGCCCCAAGCCCTAGAGATGTGGCAACTCCAAAAATCGTCGCAAACACAGCCACGAAATTAATCAGCGTACCCCAGCCGCCTTCTGATTTTTTTCCAATCAGCGGCTCAAGTGTTTTGCTGATGACGCCATTCTGGCCTTTCCTGAAGGTGAAATAAGCCAGAGCAAGGGCGATTACTGAGTAAATAGCCCATGGGTGAAGCCCCCAGTGGAAAAATGAATAGCGGAGAGCACCTCTTGCTGCTTCATCTGTACCGCCTTCTCCTGTAGGCGGAGTCATATAATGGTTAAGGGGTTCGGCTGCTCCCCAGAAGACAAGGCCAATTCCCATTCCGGCACTAAATAGCATCGCGAACCATGATATGTACGAATACTCGGGTTCATCATCGTCTTTACCCAACTTGATATTCCCGTATTTCGTAAAAATAAGACCGATTGCAAAAATCAAAAAGAATGTAGCGGTCAATAAATAAAACCAGCCGAATTTCTCAATTATCAAACCATGTACTGCTGCCGTTACCTTTGACAGGGTATATGCGCCGAGAACATTCGCCGGCAATACGCCCCAGACAATAAAAAGAGCGGCAACGATAACTGAGATGGTGAAAACAGGTGTTATACGCTTCATACGCATCGCTCCTTCATAAAGTTTGTGAAAAAAAACACAACGTTACATAGTGTAACATGTCCTTTCATTAGTTTAAAGCAGGAAGGCTGCTTCTATTCAGAAAGCTCTGTTAAACTTGGCTGTTGATTTCCGTTGCAGGCGCTCGCTTTCCGCGGGGCGGGCGGTGAGCCTCCTCCCCGCTTTGCGCCTGCGGAGTCTCACCTGTCCAGCTGCTCTCAGCTCGGAGTCTCGCACCTTCCACTCCAATCAACAGCTGTTAAAAGATCAACACCATGCTTTAACAAAGCCATTCAGAAAAGAAAGGCACAAAGTATCATTTAGCCTATTCCAATAAAAATAAACCCGAAAGTCCTATTCGGGTTCTTAAAAATTTATTTAAATTTCATGGTACGGCCGTTAAACAAGACGAGTTCTGCTTTCAGTTTCTTTGCCAGAAACTTCGCCAGTTCATTGGCTTTCGCTTTGTCGCCGTGCGTGGAAGCGGGGGAGAGGTAGATTTGGAACAGGCTCAACTCCTCATCAGCCGCTTCTCCGATTACAATCTGATGATACGAAGGATCACTGCTGGCCAGAATGATGAGCTGCTCTTTTTCAGTTATCTGATCATAAGGAAAGGAACGTTCACTGTATTGCCAATCCAGCTGTTCTCCAGTTTTCGCTGTTATGTCCCGATAATATTGGAGATAGCTCTTTATTTCCCCGATCGAATATTCGGGAGAAGCTTTGATGGTTGCATGCTCGCCCAAAAGACATCCTCCTTTGTCCTCTATTTGTAAAAATTATAGAACTTTCTGAAAAAAAGTAAAGAGTCAGACTGTAAATTGGTTAAAAAAAGGCTTTCAATATAAACCTAATGTGTCATACTTTTTATGCTTGACGAATACAATGTGACATAATAATATAAAGATAACGAAAGTTAAACCGCTTACAATTTAAAAAAGGGGATGAAAAGATGGGAACAATCGTATGCCAGGATTGCAACAGCACGATTAGCCACTTTGAGGATGAAAAGGTCTCTAAATTGTACGGAAGATGTATGGATTGCGACTGCAATAAAACAGAATTGGAACAGTAAGCATCAAGGGGTTCATATATAAAAGGGAAAAGCATGCGCTGATAATGCGCATGCTTTTATTTATGGCCTAACGGATCGCTTTATGCTCTTTAATGACACGAAGGGAGTTCAGGTTCGGATCCTCAGGTCCCTGAACAGGAAGGCCGACTTCCATGTTTTTCTGTATATAATGAAGATTGTCTTCCGTAATGATTTCGCCAGGAATGAAAATAGGGATTCCGGGAGGGTATACCATAATAAATTCAGCGATGATCCTGCCTGCCGATTCATTAAAGTCGATCACTTCCGTCTCTGCATAGAACGCATCCCTCGGGGTCAGTGCGAGAACCGGAATATCTGGAAGAAGGACAGAGGTTTCTTCAACCTCTTCCGGATCACGGTGCTTGAAGCGTTCTGACAGCTCGGTAAGAGCCTCGACCAGCAGGCTGGTCTCTGTCTCTGTATCCCCTGGTGTGATAATACAGAGGATGTTGTATAAATCTGAGAGCTCCACTTCAATCCGATATTTTTCGCGAAGCCATTTTTCCACATCATAGCCGGTCAGCCCCAAGTCTTTTATCGAAATAATGAGCTTGGTCGGGTCATAGTCAAAGGTTGACTTTGTACCGAGGATCTCCTGACCCACACAATAAATATCTTCAATCTCATTCAGCTGTCTTCTCGTGTCCTCAGCAAGCTTGATGGTTTTATCAATGAGGCTCCGGCCTTCGATGGCAAGCCTTTTCCGTGCAACATCTAAAGAAGAGAGCAGCAGATAAGAGGTTGAAGTCGTCGTCATCATGCTGAGAATGGACTGTACTCTTTGTGCAGAAACGAGCCCTTCTCTTACATTAAGAACGGAACTCTGGGTCATAGAGCCGCCAAGCTTATGAACGCTTGTCGCCGCCATATCCGCCCCGGCCTGCATCGCAGACATAGGGAGATCTTCATGGAAATGAATATGGACGCCATGGGCTTCATCCACCAGTACGGGGATGTGATAAGAATGAGCGATTTCCACAATCTTTTCAAGATCTGCAGAGATCCCGAAATAGGTTGGATTGATGACGAGCACACCTTTGGCATCCGGATGCTGATCAAGCGCCGTCTGTACTGCGTCGGTTGTAATTCCGTGAGATATCCCAAGGTTCTTATCCACTTCAGGATGGATAAAGACCGGAACAGCTCCTGAATAGACAATCGCCGTCATAACTGATTTATGAACGTTCCGGGGGACAATAATTTTATCACCCGGCTTGCAGACCGCCATCACCATCGTCATGATGGCCCCGCTCGTTCCCTGTACAGAAAAGAACGTATAATCAGCCCCAAATGCTTCTGCTGCAAGCTCCTGCGCTTCCTTGATAATCCCTTTGGGAGAGTGAAGATCGTCAAGCGGGCCGATATTGATTAAATCCATTTTAAGCGCGTTTTCACCTATATATTCTCTAAATTCCGGATCGATCCCTGAACCTTTTTTGTGGCCTGGTATATGAAATTGTACAGGATTCCGGTCGATATGCTTTTTCAGTCCGGTATAAAGCGGTGTGAGGTTTTGATTCAATGTGCAATGCCACCTTCTTTTCAATGTAATGCGTCCTTATTTAAAACAAATGAATTATATCATCTGCACAGGTTTTTATAAAGAAAATCTTGCTGGCTTTTGACGAAGGAAAACGAAAGCGGAGCAGCGAAGGTACCTTATACAAGGGGGAATGAAAATGATCTGGGAAACAAGAGTAACAGAAATGCTTGGTATAAAGTATCCTATCATACAGGGCGGCCTTGCATATCTCGCTTACTCAGAGCTTGCAGCCGCAGTATCCAATGCAGGTGGATTAGGGCAGATTACGGCCATGTCACTCGGCTCACCGGAGGAACTGAGAAGCGAAATCAGAAAAACGAGGGCGAAAACAACCCATCCGTTCGGTGTCAATTTTGCAATCGGACAGCAAGGACGGCCGTTTTCGCATATGCTCGATGCAGCAATGGATGAGGGGATTGGCATCGTTACAATGACAGGCGGAAATCCCGCACCTCTTTTTGATCAGCTGAAAGGAACTTCTGTTAAAAAACTCGTTCTTACGGCCTCAAGAAGACAGGCAGAAAAGGCAGAGCACCTTGGTGCGGATGCAGTCATCGCTGTCGGTCAGGAAGGAGGAGGGCACCTCGGCAGGGACGATACCGGTACGATGGTCCTCATACCGAGGATTGTACAAGCCGTTTCAATCCCTGTCATCGCCTCCGGGGGCATTGCAGACGGTAAGGGAATGATGGCGGCGCTGGCGCTCGGTGCAGAAGGTATTGAAATGGGCACCCGCTTCATTGCAGTAAAAGAGTGTGTACATGCGCATGAAAGGTATAAAGAAGATCTGTTAAAGGCTTCAGAAACAGGCACTGTCTTAATTAAAAAAAGCCTTGGAGCCCCTGCACGGGCCATAGCCAACACCTGGACAGAGGAAATCCTGAATCTTGAAAAACAAAATCCGGGATATGAAGCGCTTAAAATGTATATCAGCGGTGAAGCGAATAAAAAATACATATATGAGGGAATCAATTCGCAAGGATACGGGTGGGCGGGCCAGTCTGCAGGTCTGATCCATGATATTCCCTCTGCTGAGGAATTATTTGATAGAATGTTGCATGAGGGAGAAGTTATCCGGAAGCAATGGGGAATACAAGCATAAACTGGAGTGTGAAGAATGGATTATCAATATCCGCTATCGGCTGATTGGTCAACAGAAGAAATCATCGATGCAGTTCATTTTTTTGAAAATGTGGAAAAAGCATACGAGAAGGGTTTAAGACGGGAAGAGTTTATGTCCAGCTACAGACGGTTTAAAGAAATTGTTCCAGGAAAAGCCGATGAGAAAAACATCTGTGATGAATTTGAAGAGGTGAGCGGCTACTCTTCCTACAAGGCGGTAAAAAAAGCAAAAAACAGCGAGGACGGCGCCTTGATAAAAATGTAAAAATCCCGGGGATTCCCCGGGATTTTTTGTCAGCTGCTGCTTACCGGTGTTTTTTTGGCAAGCTCATATAACGGCATAAGCGTTTTAAAGGTGTCTTCGATTCTCGAAGCCATCTCACTGCCGCTTAAACGTAAAGCCTCTTCTCTTGGAATGGAGACCCCGCACAGCAATTCTGCCTTCTTCACGGTTTGAAGCCTCACAGCAAGCTCCTTCAGACCATTCTTGCCAAGTTCGGATTGAGGAATGGAATCAGGCTTCGTATGATCTGCAGACCAGACATAGCTGCCGGGAATTTCCTTGATAATCCTGGCGGCATTTTTTTCTGCTGCTTTGCCGAACTGTTCTTTGCCCGGCGCTTCATAGATCATAGCGAACCAAATAAAGACGTGTGTTTCCCACAATCCCACCTGAAAATGAGGAAGCATTTTATACCCCCGCTTGCTTGAAGCAAAAGCGACCCAGGTGTCATCGGGCGGATTGACCGACCTTCGTGCATGCTTCGCTACATGAGCGTGCATTTCCTCTCCTGTAAGAGCAGAAAGCATCGGGGCAAAATACCCGCCAAGTTCTTCGAGCTTCGGACGCACCTGTTTGATCAGTTCTTCCATCCTCATCTCAAGCCCATCTATTTTAAATACGTCAAAATCTTCTTTATTAAACCCAGTAAACGTCATCTTCGCAATTGCCCTCCCGGTTGTATCGCCACCTTGAGCGATCTGAACATGTATTCATGTAAACAGTTTAGCACAGCGGACAGCGTGCTCCAATACAACTGCACGTTTCATCCCTTATGGCGGGTGGTAAAGTATTTGTAATAAAACTTTATTTAAATAGGTATATACACAATTTAATTCACCATGTTCCATGAGATGGTTTCCAATCATAAGATATACAAAATCTTAACGGTTCACAGTTTTAAGGAAATAAGCAGGAAAGGGGAGTTTTTCAATGAAACAGGTCATGAAAGCCGTGCAGCCCAAGGAAATGAAAAACCGTATCAATGTGGTTCAGCTGGAATTGGATTATGAACTGGCCACATTATTTGAAGCGATGCAGGAAAAAAATGAAGATCAAAAATCCGCCAGTAAACAAAGACTTGAAAAACTCAGAAAAGAATGGATGAAACTGCAGGCATAGTACACATGATAGGAAACGAACCTCCAAAAGGTTCGTTTTTATCTGCGCAGTACGGCTGTGTCTCCCCTCCTGCTTGTATTCCTATTTTTCATAAAGTATTCTGTGTATATACATAAATGGACAGGCCCTTTAAGAAGCCTGAATCTGCATCAGAAAGAAGGACGGACATGACAAACTGGAAGGAAATCGACCAATATGCGAAAAGCTGGGTAAGGGAAGCCGGGGAAAGAATTCGTGCCTCTTTTGCCACATCTCTCTCCATACAGACAAAATCTAATCCGAACGATTTAGTTACGAACATGGACAAAGAAACGGAACAGTTTTTCATCAGCAAAATTAAGGAAATGTATCCGGAGCACCGGATTCTCGGTGAAGAGGGTTTCGGTCACGATGTGAAGGACACGGAAGGGATCATCTGGATCATTGATCCGATTGACGGCACCATGAATTTTGTCCATCAGCAGAGAAACTTCGCCATTTCCATCGGTATATACGAAAACGGAACCGGGATGGTCGGATTAATTTATGATGTTGTTCACGATGAGCTGTATCATGCGAAAAAAGGGGAAGGCGCCTATATGGATGAAACCCCTTTGCAAAAGCTTGACCGAAGAGAAGTAAGTGAATCCATTATTGGCATCAATGCAACATGGGTTACGGAAAACCGGAGAATCGACCCAGCTGTTCTCGCTCCGCTCGTCCGGAGCGCACGGGGCACAAGATCATATGGTTCTGCAGCGCTCGAATTCGCGTATGTTGCATCAGGCAGGCTCGACTGCTACATCACCATGAGGCTTGCACCCTGGGATTTCGCGGCAGGACTCATCCTTCTCGAGGAAGTTGGCGGCAAGGCCACAACGATGGACGGGGAGCCGATCAACACGATCGGAAAAAACAGCATACTCGCCGCAAGAGACGGACTGCATCAGGAAATTCTGGAGACGTACCTTAAAAAGTCATAATATGCTGAGATCAAGGGAATTTACAGGACAGGATCTCCGCCTTTTTATAGATTGGGCGGCTGAAAGCCCTGAATGGGAAGCATATGAAACAGATGCATCCGCGATTGAAGAGTACATGAGAAGATATGACATGTACCGCGGTTCCTGGCTAGTGTGGGAGCAGCATGGCGAACCGGCGGCCATCACGTTTTCTGTAGAATGGGCACCCTCCAATGAGAAAGCCTGGATTGGAACCGTTATTGTGAACCCGGCAAAAAGGCAGACCGGGATTGCAAAAGCAGTAATCAGCAGCCTGGCTGGCCATTTTAAGGAAAAGGGCCACAAAGTTCTGTTTGCAGGTGTGCCAGAAAAGAGGCATGACTGGGTCCTTTTTCTTGGTGCAGCAGGGTTTGAACAATTTAAACTGGAAGAAGAGCATATGATTATGCTCCGTCCGCTGCAATAAAAAAATGAGCACAATGTGCTCATTTTTTTATGGTTACAGTTGCCCGCTTTCACGCAATCTTTTCTTTTGGGCAAACCCAAAGCCCATTACTGCACACAAGCCAAGAATCCCAAGAATAATTCCAAAAACGCTCCGGTAGCTGACTGAAATACCGACCAGCGCCATCATAGCTGCTGCAAGCACAGCGAGAAGCAAAAACTTCCATTTAACCGACTTCATATGTGCATCCCCTAACATGTAAAAAAGATTCTATTTTAAGTTTACTTAAAAACTTTCTTTTTTACCAGCAGTGTGTGTTATAATATCGAGGGTATTTGAATTAATAGGAGATGAAATTGTGAAACTTCGAAACGATCTTCGCAATATTGCGATTATTGCCCACGTTGACCATGGTAAAACAACGCTGGTAGACAAACTGCTTCATCAGGCAGGAACATTCCGTGCAAACGAGCAGGTTGCTGAACGTGCCATGGACTCCAATGATTTGGAACGTGAACGCGGAATAACGATTTTGGCCAAAAACACGGCTATTCAATATAAAGACACACGCATCAACATCCTTGACACACCAGGACATGCCGACTTCGGCGGAGAAGTAGAGCGGATCATGAAAATGGTTGACGGCGTACTTCTGGTCGTCGATGCATATGAAGGCTGCATGCCTCAGACACGGTTTGTTCTGAAAAAAGCGCTCGAGCAGAAACTGACGCCGATTGTTGTTGTTAACAAAATCGATAAAGATTCAGCCCGTCCTCAGGAAGTAGTCGATGAGGTAATCGATCTTTTCATCGAGCTTGACGCAACAGAAGAACAGCTGGAATTCCCAGTTATTTTTGCATCTGCTGTCAACGGTACAGCAAGCTTGGATCCGGATCCTTCCAAACAGGATGAAAACATGGAAAGCATCTATGAATCCATCATTGAGCATATTCCTGCACCAGTGGATAACAGTGAAGAACATCTTCAATTCCAGGTTGCTCTTCTTGATTACAACGATTACGTGGGCCGTATTGGAATCGGTCGCGTATTCAGAGGAACGATGCAGGTAGGACAGCAGGTATCCCTTATGAAACTGGACGGGACTGCGAAAAACTTCCGTGTAACGAAGATCTTCGGCTTCCAGGGACTAAAGCGTGTGGAAGTAGAAGAAGCAAAGGCGGGAGACCTTGTAGCGGTGTCCGGAATGGAAGACATTAATGTAGGAGAAACGGTTTGCCCTGTTGAACATCAGGAAGCACTGCCGATCCTTCGCATCGATGAACCTACATTGCAGATGACATTCCTTGTCAACAACAGCCCGTTCGCCGGCCGTGAAGGCAAATTCGTCACTTCCCGCAAAATTGAAGAGCGCCTGATGCAGCAGCTTCAGACGGACGTAAGTCTTCGCGTTGAAAACACTGAATCCCCGGATGCTTGGACTGTTTCAGGACGCGGAGAGCTTCACCTTTCCATCCTGATCGAGAACATGCGCCGCGAAAACTACGAGCTGCAGGTTTCCAAGCCTGAAGTTATCGTACGCGAAATCGACGGAGTCCGCTGTGAGCCGGTTGAACGCGTGCAAATCGATGTGCCGGAAGACTACACAGGAGCAGTCATGGAATCCATCGGGGCCCGCAAAGGCGAAATGCAGGACATGATCAATAACGGAAACGGCCAGGTCCGCATGATTTTCATGGTTCCTTCCCGCGGACTGATCGGTTATTCTACTGAATTCCTGTCACTGACACGCGGTTACGGAATCATCAACCACACGTTTGACAGCTATCAGCCGATGGCGACAGGACAGGTTGGCGGACGCCGCCAAGGTGTACTCGTTTCCATGGAAAACGGGAAATCTTCTTCTTACGGAATCATGGGAATTGAAGACCGTGGAGTGATCTTCGTAGAGCCAGGAACAGACGTTTACGAAGGGATGATCGTCGGTGAACATAACCGTGACAGCGACCTCGTCGTAAATATCTGCAGAATGAAGCAGCAGACAAACGTCCGCTCTGCAACAAAAGATCAGACAACAACGATGAAAAAACCGCGCATCATGACGCTTGAGGAATCCCTTGAGTATTTGAACGATGACGAATATTGTGAAGTAACACCTGAAAGCATTCGTCTGAGAAAGAAAATTCTCGATAAAAACGAACGAGAAAAAGCAGCCAAGAAAAAGAAACTCTCCGGCCTGTAAACAAAATAGATCATCTTGTCCAAAATTGGTTTCTTTGCTACTCTGAAAGAAACCAATTTTTTTATGTGAGGGGGTACTGCATTGACAGATGCAGAGGTATATGACAGGATGTGGCCTGTCGCAAAACTGATTTACACCACCATGGATCCTGTAGCAGGAGGACAGGCAATGTTCACAATCATCCTGCTGCTCTCGATCATCGTGTTTAAACTCGGATTCGCCAAAAAACTGCCGCCGTTAAAAGCTGCACTCATCTACGTATTCTTATTTCTGGGCTGTGCCATCCTGACCTTTCTCGCAGCGTTCCTCCCGATCGCTGAAGGTCTTGTCATAGCAGCGCTCATTTTGATTATTTATAAGATCCGCCTGAACCGGCATAAAAAAATGGAGCAATCCCCATGAGATCACTCCAGGATGCACTCTATAACTGGCTCTCTATCAAAGTCGTCGCCATCGACCGGCCGGATGACCAATCAGCAAACGAAACTGCCGCCCTCTTCGAACAAGTCCTATCCGAAGACCACGCCATCGAACAGCTCACCTTCCACACCGAAGATGACATGTACTATATCACCTGCCTTCAAAACGGCGAACAATACCGGGCCCGCTTCCCCCGCGAACTCATCGACGTCATGAAAGAACAAATGCGAAGAGAACCGGAACGGTACCGGAATTATCAATGATTGATTAGGAATAGTGGACCCCCTGCTGGTGCGGGGGGTTTTTGTGTGCAATCAAATGACGAGATTGGTCAATTAATGCTGTGTGAATGACGACGGCCGTAACAAGTCGAATAATGGACAAAAAACTTGGAACGGCCAAATAATTGGAGGTGATGGTCATATAAATGAGGACTGCAGCCAAAATAGGTCATGCAACGGACAAAATAATCCGAACGGCCAAATAACTGAAGGTGATGGCCAAATAGTGGGGTGCGACGGCCAAATAAATGAGGATGACGGACAGAATAAGTCATGCAATGGACAAAATAATTATGTCGACGGCCAGAATAAGTCAAGTAACGGCAAGAATAAGCCGACCTTAAGTTTCATGCTATCACTACACTTAAAATAAAGTGCTAAATATACATACTCTTCAAGATGAAGACTTAATACGTGGCGTGTATTGTGAGAATTGCGAAGGTATGACGATACAAAGAACGAAAAGGAGCTGGATTTGTTTTAAGTGCGGCAGCAAAAACGAATTAGCCCATTATCATACACTAATCGACTATTTTTTCCTTAAGGGATGTCTGATTACAAATAGCGGACTCAGAAAATTTGCCAAGGTTGAATCGGTATCCGTGTCAAATAAACTTCTGCATAAATTAAACTTTGATAAAACAGGTGCTACTAAGGGAAGAAGTTATACGATTGACTTGGCAAAGATGCTACTTGCGGTTTCTTCCCCCCAGCAAAACCATCCCCCCCACAAACCCTAAATGCCCCAGACACCAATACCCAAAAGCAGTCACATCCCACACACCTGGAACGTCTTTAATGGCGAGAAGGGACAGCGGGAAATACAGGAGCAGTGCCGGGAGGGTAAGGATCAGCGCGAACGCGAACCTTTTGCCGAAGCCCTGGATCTTGAGGCGGCTGGATAGGTACACGTAGCCGATCCCAATGAAAACAGCGACAACGAGGTGAATGGCGAACTCGACCCATTCTGGCAGCGGTTTTGGGTAGATGAAGTCAATGTTGAGGAGAAGGGTGTAGACTTTGATTCCCGTGGCGGCTTGTATCCATTTGAGCAAAAAGCCGAGGATGAATCCTCCGGCCAGGCCGGAGAGTCCGCCGCGGGCGATCATGACCAGTAGTCTCCGGCGGGTTTGTCGCGGTAAAGCCGGAAGTTTCCGGTTTTCAGGCGGTCGTTTGTTTTTTCTTCGATGCGCCCGTAGCATTCAGGGCATGTATAGGTATGGATAGGCCGGTTTCTCAGCCTTTTAGCGAGAAGGGTCTCATCGTCTATCGTGTGGACTTGGTCGCATATTACGCATTTTACTCTCATGGCTAACACCTCTGACTGGTTATTTAGAATGATTATACCACAGGCTGAAAAAGTTCTCCTAAACACTCTGTTTTTATTGGAACATTCGGGTAAAACCGTTATGATAGAAGTGTAAGAAGCATTGGAGGGATGGAGATGGCGAATAAGGTTGAGATCCAGCTGATTGACCCGCTTTTTGATGCTTTGCAAAGGGAAAGATTTGTAAACATTGCGACGATTGATCATGAAACGGGAGCCCCGAATGTGAATGCTGTTTCGTGGGTTTATGCTCCTGACCGCGAGCGTGTTTACATTGCTTTGGATGCCCGTTCCGGTATCCTGGAAAACATACATAAGCATCCTGCTGCTGTTGTTCATCTGCTTGCCAATGAATCGGCTTATTCCATAACGGGGAATGCCCATGTTAAGGTGGAGAGGCTTGAGGGGGTTCCGCTCAAACTTACTCTCGTAGAGCTGATCATTTCGGAAGTCCGCGATGTTATGTTTTACGGTTCCCGGATTTCTGTGGAGCCGCAGTATGCAAAAACCTACGATGAGAAGGCTGCTTCGAAGCTTGATCAGCAGGTGCTGGATGCAATGAAAAAAGCTTAGCCGTTTTCCTGCGGCTAAGCTTATTCAGATTATTGCTTTATTGATTTCGTTTAAGCTCATTTTTGGATTCCCTGTTTTGGCTGCGGTCCAGTTCATTTTGCTGTTTTTCCGGCAGCTGGTCGTTGTCCTGTTCAGTCGGTTCTTTTTCAGGGTTGTCAATGGTGTCGCCCGGTACATCCGGAATGACACGTCCGATAATGGCGGCCAGTTCGTCCATGACGCCTGCTACCGGCCTGCCCTGCTGGATTTCTTTTCCCATCTGTTTAAGCCGCTGGTTCGTATCAGCATCTGCTACGACGATGGCATTCGCACCGTGAGGGTCATTTTTCAGGCTTTCTGCGACTGCGTACTTGATGGACTCGACTTTGTTCCGGTCCAAACCTGATTCAACATCAATTCCGACAATAGCATAATTTCCGAGAACGACTGCGGTTGCATCGTTTACGTCAGGGATTCTTGAAGCGATGTCTACCAAGTGTTTCGAGATCTGCTGGCCGGTTTCTTTGTCAACTGGCTGTTCAGCGCTGTCTTTAACGGTTATGGGCTTTGATTTATAGTCAGAGGACGTTTCGCCTTGCGGGTTTTCCCCGGCATTGCAGGCCGAAAGTATGAAAAGGCCGGCCATGGCGAAAAATAACATCAAACGCAGCATATGAGCACTCCTTTTTGTATGGCTTTTAACTTTATTGTCTGATTAACCTTCTATCTTTATTCACGAAAACATATATTTTAGCATCGTTTGAACATGCTGTGAGATAGTGAAGGCAGCCTTGCTGCCATATGCAGATTGGGAGGCGGAATATTGAATAAGGTTTATGTATTGGACACAAACGTATTGCTGCAGGATCCGAATTCAATTTATTCTTTCGATGACAATGAGGTTGTTATACCGGCAGTTGTGCTGGAGGAAGTGGACTCCAAAAAACGCTATATGGATGAAGTTGGCCGAAATGCCCGCCAGGTATCCAAACTGATTGATGCACTAAGGGAAAAAGGAAAGCTTCATGAAAAAATTCCGCTCCACAACGGGGGAGTATTACGTATAGAATTGAACCACCGCTCTTTTCACGAATTGCAGGACATTTTTGTTGAGAAAACGAATGATAACCGGATCCTTGCGGTAGCAAATAATCTTTCCAACGAAGAAAAGACGAAAGAGGACGGCCGGCCGGTGATTATTGTAAGTAAAGATACGCTTGTTCGGGTCAAAGCGGATGCACTCGGTCTGATTGCAGAGGACTTCCTGAGTGACCGGGTGGTGGAGGTTGATCATGTTTATACCGGATTCTTGGATTTGTACATCGAGAAGGACAGCTTGGACAAGTTTTATGAGAAAAATGAATTAACGCTTGCCGAGGTGACAAACCACCCCTTTTATCCGAATCAGTTTGTCATCATGAAAGATGCACTAGGAGGATCATCCTCTGCTGTCGGAATGGTCGATAAAACCGGGAAAAAGGTGAAGCGGCTCTTTACGGATCATGATCATGTGTGGGGCATCCGGCCGAGGAACGTGCAACAGACTATGGCTGTGGAACTGCTGCTGAGAAACGACCTCCCCCTCGTTACCCTGATTGGAAAAGCGGGAACGGGAAAAACGCTTCTTGCTCTGGCAGCGGGCCTTCTGCAGACGGAGGATCTGGGAACGTTCAAGAAGCTGCTTGTGGCAAGACCGATTGTTCCTGTAGGCAAGGATATCGGGTTCCTTCCGGGTGAAAAAGAAGAGAAGCTCCGTCCATGGATGCAGCCGATCTATGACAATCTGGAGTATTTGTTCAACACGAAAAAACCGGGTGAGCTCGATGCCATTCTTGCAGGGATGGGTTCGATCGAAGTCGAGGCCCTGACTTATATCAGGGGCCGGAGCATTCCGGATCAGTACATTATTATTGATGAAGCACAAAATTTGACCAAGCATGAGGTCAAGACCATCCTGACAAGGGTTGGAGAGCGCAGCAAAATTGTCCTGATGGGTGACCCGGAGCAAATTGATCATCCTTATCTGGATGAATACAACAACGGGCTGACGTATGTTGTGGAAAAATTCAAAGACCAGCAGATTGCAGGCCATGTAAAGCTTGTAAAAGGGGAGCGCTCGGGACTTGCGCAGCTTGCAGCCGATTTGCTTTGAATGGAAAGAAGGTGCCGGTTCCGGCACCTTCTTTTTAGAGAAACATGATTTCTTTAACAGCAGTGATCGGACGATCCTTGTTTGAGCCGTCTCCATAGTAGAGATGCATAGGTCCGTCTTCCTTTAACGGCTTGCCTTCCTTGCTGAAAGCGGCAATCAGTTCATGGGCTTTTTTCAGAGGGAGGGCAATCATTTCGCCGTCTGTAAGGATATGCACGGAAGTGGCGTCCTGCTCTGCTTCTGCATGCTGCAGAAAAGGAGACAGACGGATTCCGAAAGTGCCGGATACAAGTTCCTGTTTTTTGAAGGACTGCTTTTTTTGAATAGAAGGGGCTTCATTGCCTTCTTTAATTTCCCTGTCCCAATGGGCTGAAATCTGTTTCGTATAGTTTTCTGTTTCGTCAGCCTTTGTCCCGCTATCATGAAAAAAACTTTCGAGATCAGCTTTCCGGTCATCGAAGATCCAGACACCCGGGTCAAGGGTAATCGGATATTTTACTTTGCCGGTGATTTGGATGATGCTCATCTTATCCCTCCTCTTTCCACATTATAAGCGCTTTCGGACAAGTTGTCACAATTGACAGGGATTGGCGAACAGGCGCACGTTTTGTCCATTATAAAACCTTGCTTTTTTCCTGGTTTCCCTTTAATATTAGTAGATAGATTAGAGGTAATCGCTCGGAAACGGAGGGATTCATTTGGCTTCTGAGATTGCGATTGATCATCGTGAAAAAGCACTTGCGCTGCTCAAGGCGGATGCTGACAAAATCATGAAATTGATCAAGGTTCAGATGGATAATTTAACAATGCCCCAATGCCCTCTTTATGAAGAGGTTTTAGATACACAGATGTTCGGTTTATCCAGAGAAATTGATTTCGCTGTAAGGCTTGGTCTTGTGTTCGAACACGAAGGCAAGGTTCTTCTGGATTCTTTGGAACGCGAGCTGTCTGTCTTGCATGAGGCGTTTACGAAAAAATAAACTCAGGAACTCAAACTGTTTGCATGCCAATAGTTTGAGTTTTTTTATCTTTTCGGTTCTTTTTTCCTGAACGGGAGGACGGCAAATTCCTCTAATCGTTCATTGTATGTTGCCTTTTTCCCTGATACGATAGTAAAGGCGGCTGCTAAGCGTGGTTTGTGATTATATCGAAAATACAAAAT
This sequence comes from Metabacillus mangrovi, assembly GCF_009711125.1. Classification (GTDB taxonomy): domain Bacteria; phylum Bacillota; class Bacilli; order Bacillales; family Bacillaceae; genus Metabacillus_B; species Metabacillus_B mangrovi. The sequence continues at coordinate 24,120 of NZ_WMIB01000002.1, forward strand.
TTTTAGAAGAATTAATTGAAAAAGTAGGGAAGAGAGTTTATGATTAAAAAAATCCTAAAATCCTATGATTATACGTTAATTTTTACCGTCTTTTTGCTGTGTGTGTTCGGGCTCATCATGGTATACAGTTCAAGCATGATTTCAAGCGTTACCAGGTATGGGGCAGAAAGTGATTACTTCTTCAATAAACAGCTGATCACGATCCTTGTAGGTTCTGTTGCTTTTGCAGCGGCAGCTGTCATTCCATACAGGGTATTGCTGACTGGGAAAGTGCTGAAAACAATTATGTTCCTTTCAGTGGGACTGCTTGTTATTCTGTTTGTATACGGCCATACGGCCGGAAATGCAAAAAGCTGGATTAAGGTAGCAGGTTTCACTATGCAGCCTGCCGAGTTCGTAAAGCTCAGTGTGATTATTTATCTGGCTGCTGTATATGAGAAAAAGCAGGCATATATCAATCATTTCAAAAAGGCAGTTATGCCTCCGCTTTTCTTTACTGCTTTTATCTGTCTGCTTATTGTGCTGCAGCCGGATGTTGGAACAGCTGTGATCATTGCTATGATTTTGGGGGCGATGGTACTGTCCTCCGGTATGAGCTGGCGCAGCATTTCAGGACTCGTCCTCATGGGGCTGATTTTTGTGATTTTGTTCAGTCCTTTGGCTGCACTTTTTTCAGACAAGCTGTTCACAGAGGAGCGGGTCTCAAGGTTTCAGGGTGTGACGGATCCTTTCGGTACAGAAGAGGATGCGGGCTATCACCTTGCCAATTCTCTGTATGCCATTGGTTCCGGCGGAATGACAGGCCTTGGCCTTGGCAACAGTGTACAGAAATACGGCTATCTTCCTGAATCGCATACAGATTTTATTATGGCGATCATTGCAGAAGAGCTTGGCATCCTAGGAGTGCTGTTTGTTCTTGGGCTGCTTGGCGTCCTGATCTTTAAAGGGTTTTACATAGCACGAAAATGCGAAGATGCTTTCGGTACGCTGCTTGCTGTCGGCATCTCGAGCATGATTGCGATTCAGGCATGCATCAACCTCGGGGGCCTGACAGGACTGCTGCCGATTACAGGTGTGACACTGCCCTTTATCAGCTATGGAGGCTCCTCCATGCTTGTTCTCTTAATCTCTGCAGGTCTTCTCGTCAATGTTTCAATGTTTAATAATTACAGAGAAAAGTATAAATCAGGGGCAGCAATAAAAGTGGATAAAAAGCAAAAACCGAAATTTAAAACACCGGTTCCTTATAAAATGTGATACACTTCAACTAAATGTGACATACTAATTACTTTTGCCATAGGAGGAGAAGAATCTCATGCAAACAATCCAGAAAGTGCTTGTCGCCAACCGTGGTGAAATTGCCATCCGTGTATTCAGGGCATGTACGGAGCTGAATATCAGAACGGTAGCCATCTATTCAAAAGAAGACGCCGGTGCCTACCACCGCTATAAAGCAGATGAAGCCTATCTGGTCGGGGAAGGAAAGAAACCAATCGATGCCTATCTGGACATTGAGGGGATCATTGCGATTGCAAAAGCGAATGAGGTAGATGCGATTCACCCGGGTTACGGTTTCCTTTCAGAGAATATTCATTTTGCCAGAAGATGCGAAGAGGAAGGAATTATTTTTGTAGGACCTGAATCAAAGCACCTGGATATGTTTGGAGATAAGGTAAAAGCAAGAAGCCAGGCAGAATCTGCCGGGATCCCGGTTATTCCAGGGAGCAGCGGACCGATTGCAGGCTATGAGGACGCTGTAAGGTTTGGGGAAGAATACGGCTATCCGTTTATCATCAAAGCTTCTCTTGGCGGCGGCGGACGGGGAATGAGGATTGTCCGTTCAAAGGCAAGTGTCAAAGAATCGTATGAGCGCGCCAAGTCCGAAGCAAAAGCCGCTTTCGGGAACGATGAGGTATATGTCGAGAAGCTGATCGAGAATCCGAAGCATATTGAAGTGCAGATTATCGGAGACCGAGCTGGAAACATTGTTCATTTGTATGAACGGGACTGCTCGATTCAGCGCAGACACCAAAAGGTAGTCGAGGTGGCTCCGAGCGTCTCCCTGCCGGAGGAATTCAGGCTGGAGATCTGCGAAGCTGCAGTAAAGCTGATGGAAAAGGTAGAATACGTGAATGCAGGTACGGTTGAATTTCTCGTATCCGGCAGCGAATTTTATTTTATTGAGGTTAATCCGCGGGTTCAGGTGGAGCACACGATCACTGAAATGATTACCGGGATTGACATTGTCCAGACGCAGCTGATGATTGCAGACGGCTTGGCGCTGAACACTCCTCAGATCGGCATATATGAACAAAGTCAAATACATACGAACGGGTATGCCATACAATCCCGTGTAACGACTGAAGATCCTTTAAATAACTTTATGCCGGATACCGGCAAAATCATGGTATACCGTTCCGGAGGCGGTTTTGGAGTGCGGCTTGATGCAGGGAACGGATTCCAGGGAGCTGTCATCACGCCTTACTATGATTCCCTTCTTGTGAAGGTTTCTACATGGGCTCTGACCTTTGAACAGGCAGCATCAAAAATGGTAAGAAACCTGAAGGAGTTCAGGATCAGGGGAATAAAGACGAACATTCCTTTCTTAGAAAATGTAGTAAAGCATGAGCAGTTTTTAAGCGGAGAATACAATACTACCTTTATCGACAGTTCTCCGGAGCTTTTTATCTTTCCAAAACGGAAGGACCGGGGAACAAAAATGCTCAGCTATATCGGGAATGTTACCGTAAATGGTTTTCCGGGAATCGGCAAAAAGGAAAAGCCTCACTTTGAAAAGCCTGCCATGCCTTATGTTGACTTGAGCGGATCCATTAAACCGGGTACGAAAAACATACTGGATGAGAGAGGTCCTGAAGGTCTGGCTGAGTGGGTAAAACAGCAAAAGCAGGTTCTTCTGACAGATACCACGTTCCGGGATGCCCATCAATCCCTGCTTGCCACCCGCCTGCGGACAATCGATATTAAGAATATCGCTGAGCCTACAGCCCGGCTCGCTCCGGATCTGTTCTCACTTGAAATGTGGGGCGGCGCCACATTTGATGTAGCGTACCGCTTCCTAAAAGAAGATCCATGGGAGAGACTGCTGACAGTCCGGAAGCAAGTGCCGAATATTTTGCTGCAGATGCTGCTCAGAGCATCGAATGCGGTAGGCTATAAAAATTATCCGGATAATGTGATCAAAGAGTTTGTTGAAAAATCGAGCAATGCAGGCATTGATGTTTTCCGGATTTTTGACAGCCTGAACTGGGTCAAGGGAATGACGCTTGCCATTGATGCAGTCAGGGACAGCGGAAAGCTTGCAGAAGCCGCTATCTGCTATACAGGGGACATCCTTGATCCTGCGAGACGAAAATACGATCTGGATTACTATAAAAACATGGCCAGGGAATTGGAGGCGTCAGGTGCCCATATACTGGCTATCAAGGATATGGCCGGACTGCTGAAGCCGCAGGCTGCCTATGATCTGGTTTCAGCATTAAAAGAAACTGTGGATATTCCGATCCATCTGCACACCCATGATACGAGCGGGAACGGCAATTACATGTATGCGAAAGCAGCTGAAGCAGGAGTAGATATCGTAGACGTTGCGGTAAGCTCCATGGCAGGCCTCACGTCCCAGCCGAGTGCCAGCACCTTTTACTACGCTCTCGATGGGATGGAAAGACAGCCCGATCTCAATGTCGAAGTACTCGAACAGCTGTCCCGATATTGGGAAGGAGTCAGGAAATACTACCAGGATTTCGAAAGCGGCATGATTGCACCTCACACTGAAATCTACCAGCACGAAATGCCGGGGGGCCAATACAGCAACCTGCAGCAGCAGGCAAAGGCTGTCGGACTTGGGGATCGCTGGGAAGAAGTCAAAGAAATGTACCAGCGTGTGAATGTCATGTTCGGAGACATCGTGAAGGTCACTCCGTCTTCAAAGGTGGTCGGTGACATGGCTCTGTATATGGTGCAGAATAACCTCTCTGAGGACGATGTATACGAGCGTGGAGAATCGCTAGACTTCCCGGATTCCGTTGTGGAGATGTTTGAAGGCTACCTCGGACAGCCTCACGGCGGCTTCCCTAAAGAGCTTCAGCGCATCATTCTCAAAGGCAAAGAACCGATCAGCGTTCGTCCAGGAGAACTTTTAAAACCTGTCGATTTTGAAAAAATGAAAGAAGATCTGTTCCAGACACTGAACCGTCCGGTGACCAGCTTTGAAGCAATCGCCCACGCGCTGTACCCGAAAGTGTTCCTGGATTATGCGAAAACCTTCGAGCAGTTTGGCGACGTCTCTGTGCTGGACACTCCGACCTTCTTTTACGGGATGAGACTCGGTGAAGAAGTCGAAGTCGTTATCGAAAAAGGGAAAACCCTTATTCTGAAACTGGTTTCAATAGGTGAACCTCAGGCAGACGGGACAAGAGTCGTTTATTTTGAACTGAACGGCCAGCCTCGTGAGGTAGTCATCAAAGATGAAAGCATTAAATCTGCTGTTACTGCTAAGATGAAAGCAGATCCCGCTAACAAAGGGCATATCGGTGCATCCATGCCAGGAACCGTCATCAAGGTTCTCGCATCAAAAGGCGATCAAGTAAACAAAGGCGATCATCTAATGATTACAGAAGCAATGAAGATGGAGACGACCGTTCAGGCCCATTATTCCGGAACTGTCAAAGAAATCCACGTCAGCAACGGCGAACCAATCGCCACTGGTGATTTACTGATTGAATTATCAAACTGACAGAAAAAGCAGCCGCTCCGGCTGCTTTTTTGTTTTGCAGCGCCGCATGTTAGATGATTTGCAGGGAAGAGACCGGTTTGGCATATAGACTATGGGATTAGGCACGCAGATGAACCAGGTCGGCACGAAAACCGGTCAGACCGGCACGTTAATTAAGTTTGGCACGAGAGAGTTTGGTTTTGGCACGTAAACTCAGTGACCAGGCACGTAAAGGAACCAGGTCGGCACGAAACCGGTCAGACCGGCACGTTAATTAAGTTTGGCACGAGAGAGTTTGGTTTTGGCACGTAAACTCAGTGACCCGGCACGTAAAGGAACCAGATCGGCACGAAAACCCGTCAGACCGGCACGTAATTTGAGTTTGGCACGAGAGAGTTTGGTTTTGGCACGTAAACTATGTGACCCGGCACGTAAAGGAACCAGATCGGCACGAAAACCGGTCAGACCGGCACGTTAATTAAGTTTGGCACGAGAGAGTTTGGTTTTGGCACGAAAAATCGATGACCCGGCACGTAAAGGAACCAGGTTGGCACGAAACCCCGTCAGACCGGCACGTAAATTGAGTTTGGCACGAGAGAGTTTGGTTTTGGCACGTAAAACCGATGACCCGGCACGTAAAGGAACCAGATCGGCACGAAAACCCGTCAGACCGGCACGAGATTTCTTTTGGCACGTCTCAGATGAGAAAACCAGCACATCCTTAATAGCGGGAAGCACAAACATTCGTTAAAATTCTTTTCTAAAGGGAAAGAACACTATAGAGGGAGGCGTCAAGATGGTAAATGCAGTTGTCTGGTTTCGGCGGGATTTTCGCTTTCAAGATCATTTGGCGCTGTCAGAAGCGTTAGCGTATTGCAAAAAAAATGACGGCAAGCTGCTCTTCGTTTTCCATTTGAACCGGGATTTTTTTGGCAGCGAAACGGATATGCGGCTTGAATATTTTATGGCTACCGTAAAGGATTTTGCTGAGAGATGCGAAGAGCTGGGGACACATCTTATTGTTATTCAGGGAACACCGGAAGAGGCGTTTGAAAACTTGCTGAAGGACCACAGTGCGGTTCAAGCGGTGTTTTTTAACAAGGATGAAGCGGGATATGGCAAAGAGCGGGATGATCAGGTTATTAGGCTTCTCGAGAAGAAGAATGTAGAGGTTTATCCCTTCCAGGATGCTTATGTGCATGGGCCGAACGAAATTTTTAAAAAAGACGGATCTGTCTATAAAGTGTTCTCACCTTACTACCGGGCGTGGAAACAGCTAGATAAACCTCCAGCCAGGAGATTAACTGTAAAAGACCTTCAGGATTACGTTCAAACTGTAAAAGCCAGTTCTGATTTAAAAGACGTAAACAAGCTTGCAGGTACAAATGATGAGTGGGAAATTGGTGAAAAGGCTGCCCGGAAGCAGCTTAGGAGCTTTGTGAACGATAAACTCGACGCTTACCCGAAGAGCCGTGATCTGCCGGCAGAGAAGGGAACAAGTTTAATGTCAAGGTACTTAAAAACCGGAACGATTTCACCGAGAACGGTTTTTGGGGCTGTCGCCCAGGCGGAGGGCAGTGAAGACAGCAAAGAAGCGTACATAAGGGAACTTGCATTCAGAGATTTCTACCAAATGATTTTTGCCCATTTTCCGGAAACATCTGATCAGGAGTTTTTGGAGCAATACCGTTCACTTGAGTGGAACAGCAGCAAGGAAGATTTTAAGGCATGGAAGGATGGGGCTACCGGATACCCGATCGTGGATGCCGGAATGAGGCAGCTGAATGCAGAGGGATGGATGCACAACAGGCTGCGGATGATTACAGCATCTTTCCTGTCCAAAGACCTGCTGATCGACTGGAGGATGGGGGAAAGGTTTTTTGCTTCAAAGCTTGTGGATTATGATCCCGGTTCCAACATTGGCGGCTGGCAGTGGGCAGCCTCAGTCGGCACGGATGCCGTTCCTTATTTCCGGGTATTCAATCCGGTAACCCAATCTAAAAGGTTTGATAAAAAAGGGGATTACATTCGCAAATATGTCCCTGAATTAAAGGATGTACCGGATCAATACATTCATGAACCATGGAAAATGAATGAGGACGAACAAAAAGAGGCTTCCTGCATAGTTGGGAATGATTATCCTCTTCCGATGATAGACCATCAGGAACAGAGGAAAAAAGCGATCAGCCTTTTTAAAGAGTAGCTTGTTATACGAAAAAAAACCGGCCTGAATGAATCAGGCCGGTTTTTTTACATGTTTCTAAGATTGACCCTGCTCCGTGAGACGAGAAGCAGGAAGTAGCTTAATACTCCGAATAGGCAGGAGATAAAAATAGCATGTGCCAGGGAAATGGCAAGATTAAGTTCGGTCAAAACGATTAATGCTCCTGAAAGTGCCTGTAGGGAGACGAGGATAAAGCAGATGATCCAGCCCCAGTAAACGACCTTTTGATGACTGTATTTTTTTACGGCAAGCCAAGCCGCGTAGGCAATCCAGATAAAAATCAATCCTGCGGCAAATCTGTGGCCCATCTGGACCCACTCCTGAAAGCGCAGCGGCAGCCAGCCTGCCCCGTCATTGCAAAGCGGCCAATTTGAACAGGAGAGGCTCGCTCCGCGGTGGCGCACATAAGCTCCGGTGTAAACCACGATATAGCTGTATATGAGAACTCCCACCATATGAAACTGCATTTTTTTGTCAATTATTAATTTATTCGCATCAAATTTTCTGTCTACCTCGAAAATGAGCAGAGCAAGCAAAAGCACTGAAGCGAATGAAATCAAAGATACTCCGAAATGGATAGCTTTCATAGCACTGGATTGGCCCCATACAACGGCCCCGGCTCCGAGCAGTGCCTGAAGAAGAAGAAAGATAACGGACAGGATTGCGAGAAATTTGGTTTCTCTGATATGGCCGATCAGCCTCCATGAAGCAATGGCGAGAGCAAGGACCAATATGCCTGCTATCCCGCTCGCTGCGCGATGGCTTAATTCGATGATCAGTTCAGGGGTAATGTCACCGGGAAGAAGCACAAATTTCCCGTGGCACAGCGGCCATGATCGTCCGCAGCCCATTCCTGACCCGGTTTTTGTAACCAGTGCGCCTCCCAGAAGGACGACAAGCATGACCAGTGTCGTAATAACAGCCAGCCATTTTAATGCGATAATACGCTTCAAACGATTCACCTTCTTATCTTCAAATCAAATCTTCCGATCATAATGGTATTTTGACATAATACGCTTCTGATTGTAAGAAATAAGTGTGCAAAACACAATAGACTGGGGACATTGTTCACAAAACGCTTGAATTCGTCCGAAATTTTCACGATTATTATGGCTAGTTATTTTCTGGACGAGTAATTTTTTAATAGACAATTCTCCTATACTTCTCTTAATCTGTGGTAAAATTAAAAATGGCCTGCAACCGGAGGTTCTCACACAAAAAGTTAAGATACTGACACAAAAAGTTCACAATTTAGCCATAAAAATTTGTCGAATTATTGTTTAAATCATTTAGAGCATTTTGTTCGTGAACGGATTCCTGTATCATAATCAGTAGATTCAGGTTGATTGCCGGAGAAGCAGGTTTTTATGGTGCTGCAGCAGCACCTACAGCAAAGGAGGATGCATTATGCCTAATTCGAGGACAGCTGCAGAAGCAGCGCTGAGCGAGCAAGGTCCTCATGAGATGACAAAGGCTTCTGCCTGGAAAGACTTTCAGGCTCTCATAAAGATCGGAATTGTGAATTCCAATATGATTACAGCCTTTACCGGACTTTGGCTCGCCTTTATTTTTACCGGCCAAAGCTTTCTGGCTTCCATTGATACAGTCGTTTTCACACTTGTAGGCTCCGCACTGATCATGGGAGGATCATGCGCGGTGAATAACTACTATGACCGGGATATCGATCACATCATGGAGAGGACGAAAAACCGTCCGACCGTAACCGGCAAGTATGAGCCAAGCCAGGCTTTGTGGATTGGAATATTTATGATTGCACTTGGAATGGCTGCACTTATGATGACCACTGCCATGGCGGCTGTCATCGGTGCTATCGGTGTTGTTTCCTATGTGTTTATCTATACGATGTGGTTTAAAAGACGCTATACGATCAATACGGTTATCGGGAGTATTCCCGGTGCAGTTCCGCCGCTTATCGGCTGGACAGCTGTTGATCCGCATTTGACTGTCCAGGCTCTAGTCCTGTTCATGATCATGTTCATCTGGCAGCCTCCTCACTTCCTTGCACTCGCAATGAAGAGAGTAGATGAGTATAAGGCGGCTAATATCCCGATGCTTCCGGTTGTACGGGGCTTCGCTATGACAAAACGCCAGATGATGGTATGGGTTGCCTGCCTGCTTCCGCTGCCTTTTTACCTTTATGATCTGGGCACAGGCTTTGTTATTCTGGCAACAGCATTAAACATCGGATGGGTCGTATTGGCTCTTTCCGGATTTAAAATGAAGGATGATCTTGTCTGGGCGAAATGGATGTTTATCTATTCTCTTAACTACCTGACCATCCTCTTCGTATCCATGATTCTCTTTACAATTGTCTGAATTTAATATGGAACATGCGTGGCGGTGTGCATCCGCCGCGCATTATTCATACATATCCCTGTAAAAAATTCTTTTATTTAAAAGGATTTTCCATAAATAAATTTTTCACAATATTCAAAAGGTTTAAAGGACAACAAAGGGGAGAGGGGTTTGATTTGGCTATGAAAAAGTGGCAGACTACATGGCGCTTGATGGCTTTATTCATCCTGACTGCGGTCTTTATGACCGGATGCGGAGAACCATTTCTGTCTACGCTTACTCCGGCGGGTGAAGTAGCAGAAAACCAATTCTGGATCATGAGCCTCAGTACCATCATTATGGTGGTGGTTGTTGCTGTCGTTACAGTTATTTTTATTTACGTTGTATGGCGGTTCAGACAGCGCAGCAAGGATGAGAAGAATATTCCGGAGCAGGTGGAAGGGAACCACCGGCTCGAGATTATGTGGACGGTAATACCGATTTTGCTGCTTCTCATATTGGCTGTGCCGGTCGTCGCAGCGACATTCGAGCTTGCCAATGTTAAGCCGATGGATGATAAAAACAGGGACCCTGGGGAAGCGCTGGTCATTAATGTCAGAGCGAATTTATACTGGTGGGAATTTGAGTATCCTGATCACAAGATTATTACCAGTCAGGATTTAGTCGTGCCGACGGATGAAAAGGTTTACTTCAGTGTGAAAGCATCTGATGTAAAGCACTCATTCTGGATTCCTTCAGCTGGAGGAAAGATCGACACAAACACGGAAAATGTTAATAAGTTCTGGCTTACATTTGATTCTGACAAGGTAAGCCAAGCCGGGGAGTACTTATATGGTAAGTGCGCAGAACTTTGCGGTCCTTCCCATGCATTAATGGATTTTAAAGTGAAAGCGGTACCGAGAGAAGAGTTCAATCAATGGACTGAGAAAATGAAGAGTGCAAAGCCGAGTCCTGAAACGGCACTTGAGCAGCAGGGGGAAAAGCTGTTCGAGGAAAAAAGCTGCATTGGCTGCCATGCGGTCTCACCTGCAGATGAAAGACCGGAAGAAGTACGGACCGCCCCGAATATGGGGAATTTCGGAGAGCGGACGAGAGTGGCCGGCATCCTCCCGCACGACGATGAAAATATAAAGAAATGGCTGGAGGATCCGGAAAAGTATAAGCCCGGAAACCTTATGACAGGCAAATATCCTAAATTATCCGGAGAAGAAATTGAAGCGCTTACAGCCTATATGAACGGGCTGAAGGTTGAATAAGAACTACTGCATTAAAGGGGAGGGATTAACTTGAGTACTATCGCTCAGAAAAAGGGATTTGGTGCTGCGGTATGGGATTATTTAACGACCGTTGACCATAAAAAAATAGCTATACTCTACCTTGCTGCCGGGGGCTTCTTCTTTCTGGTCGGCGGACTGGAAGCAATGCTGATCCGAATTCAGCTGGCCATACCGGGGAACGATTTTCTTCAGGCCGGTCTTTACAACGAGATCATTACGATGCATGGAACGACGATGATCTTCCTTGCTTCCATGCCTTTGCTTTTTGCTTTTATGAATGCAGTTGTGCCCCTGCAGATAGGAGCCCGTGACGTAGCCTTTCCGTTCTTAAACGCTCTCGGCTTCTGGCTGTTTTTCTTCGGGGGAATTTTCCTTAACCTGAGCTGGTTTTTAGGCGGAGCCCCTGATGCAGGCTGGACTTCCTATGCGTCACTCTCCTTGTATTCACCGGGGCACGGAATTGATTTTTATGTCCTCGGGCTGCAAATATCGGGAATAGGGACACTTACAGCAGGCATTAATTTTCTCGTTACCATCATCAATATGAGGGCGCCGGGAATGACCTTTATGAGGATGCCGCTTTTCACGTGGACCACCTTCGTTGCATCTGCACTTATATTATTTGCTTTTCCGGCTTTAACTGTCGGCCTTGCACTGATGATGTTTGACAGATTATTCGATACAAGCTTTTTTGTAGCAGAAAAGGGCGGAAATACTGTAATTTGGGAGCATCTGTTCTGGATCTTCGGACATCCTGAAGTTTATATCCTGATCCTTCCTGCTTTCGGTATTTTTTCTGATATTATCCCTGTTTTTGCCCGAAAACGCCTTTTCGGATACTCTTCAATGGTGTTTGCGACTGTTTTGATCGGTTTCCTTGGTTTCATGGTATGGGCGCATCATATGTTCACGACCGGACTCGGGCCGATCGCAAATGCTATTTTTGCAGTGGCTACGATGGCCATTGCCGTTCCTACGGGAATAAAAATATTCAACTGGCTCTTCACGATGTGGGGAGGCATCATCCGCTATACTACAGCCATGCTATGGTCAGTGTTCTTTATTCCTTCCTTTGTTATCGGAGGAGTAACAGGTGTCATGCTTGCAAGTGCTGCAGCAGATTACCAGTATCACGACAGCTATTTCGTAGTTGCCCACTTCCATTACGTTATTGTAGGCGGAGTCGTGTTCGCCCTTTTCGCAGGCCTGCACTATTGGTGGCCGCTTATGTTCAACAAAATTTTAAGTGAGGCACTTGGCAAAATTACATTTGTTCTGTTCTTTATCGGATTCCATCTGACTTTCTTTATCCAGCATTTTCTCGGTCTCTGGGGAATGCCGCGCCGGGTGTTTACCTATTTGCCGAATCAGGGCTGGGAAACTTCAAACCTTGTCAGCTCCATCGGTGCCATTTTTATGGCAGCCGCGACAATCGTATTACTCGTAAATATCGTTGTCACGTCTGTTAAAGGCAAGGCAGCCGGAAAGGACCCTTGGGAATACGGAAGAACTCTGGAGTGGGCAGTGGAAGCACCGACCCCTGAATACAACTTTAAGCAGACTCCGCTCGTCCGTGGCTTGGATGCACTGTGGGTAGAGAAAATGGCAGGGAAAAAAGGAATGACTCCTGCTGAACCGGTATCTGATATTCACATGCCGAATTCCTCGATCGTTCCGCTCATTATGGCTTTCGGGCTTTTCGTAGCAGCGTTCGGGCTGATGTACAGGACGGAGGAGCCATGGGCAATGCTCGTTCTGTTTATCGGTTTTGCCATCACGTTCCTGGCGATGTTCTTCCGCTCTGTCAAGGATGATCATGGCTATCACATTCATAAAGAAGAATTGGAAGATGACGAGAAAGGGGTGAAGGCGTAATGCACGCAGAAGAAAAACTGACTGCTGAGACCTTTCCTGAATCGCCTGAGAAAGCTACCCTTGAGGGGAAAAATAAATTTGTCGGATTCTGGCTCTTCCTGGGCGGAGAGACCGTGCTGTTTGCTTCTCTATTTGCAACTTTTCTCTCTTTAAGGCAGTCGCCAAAAGGCGGACCGCCCGAAGACCTCTTTGAGCTTCCGATCGTTTTCATTGCAACTATGCTGCTCCTGACGAGCAGTCTGACAAGTGTGTATGCCATGTATCACATGAAAAATTTTAATTTTAAGCAAATGCAGCTGTGGCTTGGTATTACGGTCCTTCTGGGAGCGGCGTTCCTCGGCCTGGAAATTTACGAGTTCAATCATTATGTTCATGAGAAAGAATTCACGATCACGACCAATGCATTCGGCTCTGCCTTTTATACACTTGTAGGAACGCACGGTGCCCACGTAACATTTGGACTGTTCTGGATTACAACGCTGATTATTAGAAACTGGAAAAGGGGCTTGTCTCTATATAACGCTCCAAAATATTATGTCGCGAGTCTCTACTGGCACTTTATCGACGTCGTATGGGTTTTCATTTTCACGGTTGTATACTTAATGGGGATGGTGGGATAAATGGCAGAACGTCAAAATACCGGAAACCCTAAAGTTGACCTGGTTTACAGGAAAAGAAAAAACAAAGAGGACATGAAATATCAGCTTGTCTCCTTCGGAATGATGATATTTCTGACGGTTCTCGCTTTTATCGCGGTAGGATACAATGGGATTGACCACTGGTTCACCGTCCCTTTCATCATCCTGCTCGCAGTCGTACAAGTAGCCTTTCAGCTGTACTATTTCATGCACATGAACCACAAAGGCCACGAAACAGCAGCCCTGTTCCTATACTCAGGCGTATTCGTAGCCGCCCTAACAATCCTCACCTTCATGACAATTGTATGGTGGTAAAAAGAAAAGCGGAGGCGGCTTGCCCAGGCCCGACAAGCATAAGACAGTTCACCGGAGGAAGGTGAGTTTTCCTTCCGCAGGTGAAATGGCTTATGACCTCGAGGGCCTAGCCGCCGGAGCTGGACAGAGAGAAAAGCGGAGGGCGCTTGCTCAGCCGTGAGAGACGGTGGAGCTCCTGACGGAGAGGCGCTTTTTGCCTCGACCGAAGGAGCGAAGCGTCCGAACGGCTAGCGCCCGGAGCTAGACAATGAGAAAAGCGGAGGGCGCTTGCTCAGCTCTGAAGGTCGGTGGAGGGCTCGACCGAGGGGCGCTCTTTGCCCCGACCGAAGGAGCGAAGCGTCCGAACGGCTAGCGCCCGGAGCTAGACAATGAGAAAAGCGGAGGGCGCTCGCTCAGCTTTGAAGGGCGGTGGAGGGCTCGACCGAGGGGCGCTCTTTGCCCCGACCGAGAGACCGAAGCGTCCGAAGAGCTAGCGCCCGGAGCTAGACACCAAGACCAGTGGAGAGCGCTCCAAGTAAGGAAGTTCTGCTAAGAGCGCGACGTCCTGTCGCAACGCAGAACTGACCCGCATCGTGCGGGCCTCCGACCGAGAGACCGAAGCTTCCGAAGAGCTAGCGCCCGGAGCTAGACACCAAGACCAGTGGAGAGCGCTCTAAGTAAGGAGGTTCTGCTAAGAGCGCGACGTCCTGTCGCAACGCAGAACTGACCCGCATCGTGCGGGCCCCCGCAGGTGAAATGGCTTATGACCTCGAGGGCCTAGCCGCTGGAGCTAGACACCTAGACAAGTGGAGAGCGCTCCAAGCAAGGAGGTTCTGCTAAGTGCGCGACGTCCTGTCGCAACGCAGAACTGACCTGTGTCGTGCGGGCCCCTGTGCAGTTTGCTGGAGTGATCCGAAAGGAGGTATGCATCTATGGCGAATTTAACTTTATTCGGTTTTGAGGCGCTTTGGAGTCCCTATTATTTAATTGGAATCCTGCTGATTTCTGGCTGTTATTTTGTATTAATCAACTACCGCCGGGATTTATTTTCAGGAGCTGCCCCCATTCCGGCTAAACGGCAGGCTGCGTTTTACAGCGGGATGTTTCTGCTTTATATCTTTAAAGGGAGTCCTGTTGATTTGCTTGGACATATCCTTTTCAGTGTCCATATGTCGCAGATGGCGGTCGTTTATCTGGTGGTGCCGCCGCTTCTCATTATCGGCATCCCGTCCTGGATGTGGAACAAGTTGGTGATGCGGAAGGTTATAAAACCCGTGTTTGAGCTGATGACGAAGCCGATTCTAGCTATTCTGCTTTTTAACGGCGTTTTTTCGCTGTATCATACGCCTGTTGTATTTGATGTGGTGAAAACGGATCCGGTCTATCATGCTGCTGTGTCTTCCTTCATTTTTATGACCGCTTTATGCATGTGGTGGCCGGTTTTCCGCCATCGCGGACTATCCAATGATATGTCCGGGCTGATGAAAATGGCGTACATTTTTGCAAATGGAGTCTTGCTGACACCTGCTTGTGCGCTGATTATTTTTGCCAAGGTGCCGCTTTATGCCGCTTATTCCGACCCTGCGTCATGGATGAATGCCATGGCACTCTGTGTCCCGGGTACAACACTTGAAGGGTTGAGTCTGACTGGACCTGAAATGTTTACATCCATGCCGCTTATGGAGGATCAGCAGCTAGGCGGCATCATGATGAAAATCATTCAGGAGGCCGTGTACGGTACGCTTCTCGGATTTATTTTCTTTCAGTGGGTCCGGAAGGAAAGGGAGAAGGATGACCGTGAGCTCGAGGCGATTCTGTCGGGTAAAGGATAATCCGCGTGTGACAACATTAGTAAAAGGAGACCACATTATGTACTTGCCTATTCTGCCTACAATCAGTACAGCATTTATCATAATCAGCGCTGTTTTTGTAGCTGTCGGTTGGTATTTGATCGCGAAGCGAAGGGTGGAAGCCCACCGGAAAGCGATGACATGGGCCGGAGTGTTTGCTCTTATCTTTTTTATCGTTTATGTGTCGAGGACCATTTTTGACGGGAATACCGCTTTTGGAGGTCCATCAGGTGTGAAAGCATTTTATATTGGATTTCTGATCTTTCATATTCTTCTTGCTGCTTCAGGCGGAGTATTTGGGTTGATCTCCATCTGGTCCGGTTATAAAAAGAAAATGAGCAGGCACAGAAGACTGGGACCGATTACGAGTGTCATCTGGTTCAGCACTGCTGTCACCGGGGTGACGGTCTATATGCTGCTGTATGTCATCTATGGAGGCGGGGAGACCACTACGGTTATAAAAGCGATTACAGGGTTTTAACATATTTGAAGGGGTCAGCAGAATAGAATGCTGTAACCCCTTTTTTTGTGCGCAGAGCGGGCGGATGGGGGAATCGGAAATCGGTTAGGAGGGATCGGTTATTGAAATTGTAACAGACCGGCTTTTGCTCATTCCCTGTTCTCTGGATCTGGCTAAATCCCTGATTTTGCATAAAAAAGAATTGACCAAGCGTTCTCCGATTATCATTCCTGAAGACTGGCCTTCTTTTATCGGAAGAGGCATTCTTCCTTTTTATATTGAGAGACTTGAGCAGGACCGGACAGAATACGGCTGGGGAATCTGGCTGATCATTCATCACGGGGATAAAAAAATCATCGGGGACTTTTATCTTTATTCAAAGCCTGACCGGCTGGGAGCGGTGGCGGTGGATTTTCATATGCACCCCGATTACCGGAATCAGTATGGGTTTGAAGCTGCGAGCCGTTTTCTGGACTGGCTTCTTGAAAAAGATGAAGTCATCAGTGTAACTGCAGAGTGTCATGCCCGGCAGGAAAAAACAATTGGTCTTTTCAGCAGGCTTGGTTTAATTTGCTGTAAAAGAGACCAATCCTATTTAAGCTGGAATTTATCAAAATAAAAAAAGACAAAAGCAGAGCTTCTGTCTTTTATATGGTGATGGCTTCAATTTCTTCTTTCAGTCTTTTCAGGGCGTTCTTGCAGGAATTCACGATCGCTTCAGGAAAATCTTCCGATTCTCCGTATTCCACGCCATGGGGATAATAATGTTTCCCGAGCAATGGAGTCATCAGTTTAATGACAGCATGCCTTGAATCGATTTCACCGTCTGTTGCATATCCCTGCACTCTTAAATAATAAATCTCTCCGCGGTGCTCCATTTTTTTATCATACGTTACCCGTTCGTAATCCCACTGGCCGGCGCGGACCATGCCATTTTGCTCCATCGCGTGGTCAAGGCGGCTAAGTTCTGCATGAAGCTGATCAAGACCTGTTCCCTCAAATTTCATATCCCATTCTCCCTTCAGCCTGTATGTAAACGCTTTTACTCCTACTGTCTATAATAGTATGAAATCGGGGAGGTTTCAATCTGAAGATGGATGAGTTTGGAAAGAAGGCAGCTGACAGATTGAGCAGTTTTTTTAATTGTGTTTACGCGCTTTTTCTGGTTAAATGACTTGTAACGGAACACTTTTTCTAAATGCTTGCTATTTTAGCTGATTTTACAAAGTGGAATGGGGGCAGAAAGGGGGAAATCAGACTGAGACTGATCATAAAATCCATTCTGGTGATTGCCATTATCGCCAGTACCTATACAGTTTTTATCCGGTTTGCAGAAGAGCCGCCAGTCCGGAATGAAGAGGAAGAAAAACAGGATTTGAAACTGGCGAGTGAAGAACATGAAGACCGTGAGCTGAGCTTGCCTGATGAAGGGCTCCTTTCTCTAATGGGACAGCCTGCCGGCAAGGTGAAGGAGCAGCTTGGTGAACCGGAAAGGACGGATCCTTCGCAATATGATTACGATTGGTGGATCTACAGCGGAGGAAACAAGCAATACATTCAAATCGGTGTCCTGGACGAAAAGGTCGTATCGGTATATGCGATCGGAGACGGTATTAACATGAAACCATACAAACTTGGCGATCCGCTTAGTGCGGTCTACCGTGCCGCCCCTATTTCTCCATCGCTGTCTATGGAGCTTGAAGGAAATTCGTACCGGTTCGAACTGTCGGAAGAGGATATGAACACCCGGCCTGCAGTACAGGCAGACGGGGCAGTTATCCAGCTGTATATCGACCAGTATAAAGGGACATTATCCAGCATCAGGGCAGTGGATAAAGAAACGTTTGTCAAGCAGCGTCCCTATGAAGTGGTGTACAGAGGGGAACTGATTGAAGCCGGGAAAGCTGACAGCGAAAAAGCGGAAGAGATCGAAAGGGCACAGGAAAGGCAGATTCTGGATATAACGAATGTCATTCGCGGCAGATTCGCACTGGAACCGCTGGAGTGGGATGAGAAGACAGCAGAAACAGCCTACTCTCACAGTAAAGAGATGGCGCTGAAAAAATATTTTGCCCATGATTCACCTGTTCACGGCTCTCTTGCAGACAGATTGGAAAGAGATTCGATCCCATACCGGACGGCTGGCGAAAATATCGCTGCCCACTACAGCGACAGCATTTCATCTGTTGAAGGGTGGCTGAACAGTGAAGGACACCGGAAAGCCTTGCTGAACAAAGAGTTCACTCATCTCGGCGTAGGGGTTTATAAGGATTACTATACTCAGGATTTTATCGGAAAATAAATGATAACCCATCAATGGGTTATCATTTTTTTCGGCTTATAATAAAAAAAGTTGCAGTCCCATACGCAGCCAGTTTGCCGTCATCCCTGTAAATTCTGGCTTCCATCAAGAGGGTTTTCGAACCATGGTGAATACAGGATGATTTGCAAGTCAGCCTCGATCCAATGCCTGGAGCCGTATAATTTATTTTGAGCTCGGCAGTGACCGCAGCGAGGTGCGGAGGGAGAAGTCTTGCTGCAAGAGTGCCCATAGCCGAATCGGCAAGTGTTGCCGTCATCCCTCCATGAACGATATTCAGCGAGTTTTGAATGAGGGGGGTATTCGGGATCGTCAGCGTGAACTCCTTCCCTTCCTCCTTCTCTTCAGGCTGGAGCAATGCTCCTATGTATGTACTGTTTTTGTATTTCTTTTTCCGCTCCATTGCTTTCAGGAACAGCAGAAAGTCTTCTGATTCCTGATCTGTTAGCTGATCGATTAAGCTGGATGTTTCCTGTTTCAGCTGGTCTTTATTCATTGTGCATCCCTCTCTGTATTTTCTTCCATTTTATCAGGAAACGGGATGCTTTTGCTTTTTAATTTAGGCGCACCAAAAACAGGGCTCCTGCTTACGATATAGCAGGCCTATTTTGATAAGGGGTGAGGCATTTGGCGAGTAAAAAGCTGCATCCGAAGGTAGAGGAATTTAAGGATTTTGTACGGAGGCACCCGAAAATTATCGAGGAAGCGAAAAAAGGCTCCCGCACATGGCAGGAATACTATGAAAACTGGTATCTGCTTGGAGAAGAAGATGCCTACTGGACACCTTATAAAAGTACGGAGACCAAGAATGAAGAAGCAGAGGAAAAAGGGTTTGTCACTCAAATTCTGTCGGCTGTCAGAAAAATGGATGCAAATGAGATGAACCAGTCGCTGAGCAAAATGAGCAATGCGGTCTCAACTGTCCAGAATCTGCTTGAAACTTTCGGCGCAGGCAAATCTTCAGCAGGATCATCTGCAAGCCAGGGAAGCCGTCCTTTTTCCTTTAGAAAGGATTAAACGATGAGAAAAGAGATCCAGGACTATATCCAGTCCAAGCCCGAAATAACGAAATTTATCAGGGAACAGCCCCAATGGTACCGGAAACTGGCGAGGAATCCGAAAGCTTCGGAAGAAATGAATCTTGCCATGATGCATTATTATCAAAAAACCATTCCGCATAAAGTAGCCCAGTTTTCCAATTCGCTGCAAATGGCCTCAATGATGCTCGGGATGTTCAGTTCGATGAAGCAGCAGGATTAGCAGAACATCTACAGGAATGCTTGCATGAGCATTCTTTTTTCTGGTCCTGCCGTTCGCTTTTCCAATCGGCGGTCCCTTACATACTTTTTTAAAAATGGCCTACACTAAACGTAAAAAAGAGGTGGGCGCATGCGGATCGTATTAAGCATTGCTGTGCTGATGATACTGGCAGCGGGTTGCAGCGGCTACAAACCCAGGCCGGAAGGGTTTGGCCCTGTAAACGAAGCGAAGGCCGAGGAAAGAAACAGCTATTCTGTACACCATACTGTAAAAGGAAACAAAGTTTATATTGAGTGCTTTGTCAGAGAAGGCAGATTTGGAAGAAATGAAAAAGAAATCAAAGCTGGAGAGTTATACATCACGGTTTCAGTTGACGGAAAAGCGGAGATGCGGCAGTTTGTTCCTGCCTTTTCTATGGTGCTGGATAAAGGATACCATGAGCTTGCATTGACGGTCCATAAGCACAAAGAGGACGAATCGCTGCGAAAGCCGTACATTTGGACAGTAAAGACCGGCGGATGAACCGGACAGGAACAAAGCTTTCTATTCAAAAGAGAATCGTGGTAGAATGACAGTGGAGGTGCTGTCTTTGGTTTACGCAACAATGGAAAGCGTGCAAATCCTGGATCAGGCTGACCAGATCTCAGATATGATCCTGCAGTCCGATCTGGCGGAAGAATACCGTCAGCGGCTCAATGAGCTAAAGACTGATAGAGATGCACAGGAAATTGTCGGCAGATTCGTGAAAACGAAGGATATATATGAGGATGTCCAAAGGTTTGGAAAGTATCATCCTGACTATAAACAGATCACCCGCAGCATGCGGGAGGTCAAGCGGGAGCTGGACCTGAATGAGAAGGTAGCAGCTTTCAGGCGCGCAGAGACCGAGCTTCAAAGTCTGCTCGATGAAATCAGCATCCAGCTTGGCACGGCAGTATCGGAACACGTGAAGGTCCCGACAGGCAATCCGTTTTTCGACAGTCTTTCCGCGTGCGGTGGAGGCTGCGGTTCTGGCGGAGGCTGCGGCTGCAAGGTATCGTAAAAAAAGAGGCGGTTCAACCCGTCTCTTTTTACTGTTTCAGCAAGATGCAGTCCTCACAAAGGTTGCCGCAGCAGAACATTTTTTCCTGCGGAACATAGAAGCGGTGGCGGAATATCCACATGCTGTTTTCTTTCCGCACAAAAACGGTTTTGCATGAAACTTTCTTGTAGAGCATTGCTTTTCGCGCTGCTTGAGAAATCAGGTCTTCTGCCGGCTCCAGGCTCAATAGATGATCATCTTTTATATAAAGAAAAGGAATACCTGCTATCATTTTTTTCTGCACATCCGCTGTTTTTGAAGACGCCGCTAATTCCGATAAGAACACTTCCCAGATCGCGTCCAGTTCCCCAGGCAAATGAACGCCCCCCTCATATGGATATTGTTAAACGTTCCAAACTTTGATAAACTCAATTTGGATATGTGGAAAAGGGTGAGATGAAATGGATGGAAAAAGGCAGGGACTGATTGTATGGATGCATTCGCTGAAGCAGGTGAAAATGCTCAGGCGGTTTGGAAACGTCCATTATATTTCCAGAAAACTTAAATATGTAGTCCTGTACTGTGATATGGAGCAAAACGGAGCGCTGCAGGAGAAAATTGCCTCTTACTCTTTTGTTAAGCATGTTGAACCTTCCTACAAACCGTTTTTAAAACTTGAATTTGAGAAAAAACAGGACAAAGCAAAAGAGTACGATTATAAAATGGGATTATAACAGACGCAGCCTCCTTACCGGGGACTGCGTTTTTTTAAATCCAGACGGAATCCTTACCCAAGCGGCGGGAGGATATGGTTCAGTCTGAGAATTCCGGTCACATATTGATAGTACAAAGTGATTTCATGAAACGCCGAAGAAGGCTTAACTTCGAGTCGGTATACTTTCTTTCCGGCTTTTTCTGCTGAATCCATAAAGAGCTCATACCTTTTGCTGCTGGATTCGGCAGGATCGGATATTCCTTCCCTGCAAATATAGATGGCCTGAAAATTTCCCGGATCTGTCGGTTTCATGATGACCGCTGCAGAAACTGTTTTTCTGCCCCCTGATTCACTGTGAAGAACGAGCAGAGACTGGATGCGCCCGTGCTGGGACTGAATCAGCTCCAGAAGTTCATAAAGGTCTGAATATCCTTGGCCAAGTTCAATAAAACGCTGTATCATAAAAGGTTCTCCTTTAAAAAAAGTCTTAAATCAAATGTAGCATGGCAGATAAAATTCTGCCAAGTATAAAAAGGATGTATACTTTTCCGGGACGGGGTTCATACTAGCCTTAGACAGCATCTCGTTCATGATGTTGTTGCCAACCGCGGAGAAGACTTACGTTTCCCCATAAGTTCTTCCTCCGGTTTCTCCTCTCCCTTTTCCTTCTGGCCGGACGGCTTGGAAGGACCCTGCAGCCTGTGCTGCAGGGCTTTTTTTGCTTTAGTATGCCCCTCTATGACAGAAGCCGGGTTTTGAGGAGATGGAAAACCTGCTTTCCCGGATGTCTTATTTATGATACGATTGGTTGCGGAAAAACAGGAAATTTGTAAAGCTGTGGTGAATAAAAATGAGAGTAGTATCAGGTTCATTAAAAGGGAGACCCTTGAAGGCAGTTCCCGGCTCTTCCACAAGACCGACAACCGATAAGGTGAAAGAAGCGATATTTAACATGATCGGTCCTTATTTTGATGGCGGACGCGCGCTTGATCTATTTGGAGGGAGCGGAGGGCTTGGGATTGAGGCACTGAGCAGAGGGGCAGATTCCTGTATTTTTGTTGACAGGGAACAAAAAGCTGTTCAGACCATCCATCTTAACCTGGAGGCTTGCCGTTTAAAAGATCAGGCGGAAGTATACCGGAACGACGCAGAACGTGCGCTGAAAGCAATCCTTAAAAGAGACCTGCGTTTTCAGCTGGTGTTTTTGGATCCGCCGTATAAGCAACAAAAATTGAAAGCGCTTATAAATTATATAAGTGAGATGAAGCTAGTAGATGATGGGGGCTATATCGTAGCTGAACACGGAACAGAGGTCAGCCTGCCGGATGAGATCGGCGGATGCAGACTCATCAAGCATGAGACATACGGTGCAGCAGCTGTAAGCATTTATCTTTTCGGCAGCGGGAGAATGGGGGAGAATTAATGGCAAGCACAGCAGTTTGTTCAGGAAGCTTTGACCCGGTCACACTCGGGCATTTGGATATCATCCGGAGAGGGGCTAAGATCTTTGATACGGTGTACATATGCGTATTGAACAATTCTTCAAAAAATCCTCTTTTTACTGTTGAAGAAAGATGTGACCTGCTTAAAGAAGTGACGAAGGACATTCCGAATGTAGTAGTGGAATCCTCCAAAGGACTATTAATCGATTATGCCAGAAGCAAAAATGCAAATGCGATCCTGAGGGGACTCCGGGCCGTATCTGATTTTGAGTATGAGATGCAGATCACTTCGATGAACAGGGTGCTGGATGATAAAATTGAAACCTTTTTCATGATGACGAATAACCAGTACTCGTTTTTAAGTTCCAGCATCGTAAAAGAAGTGGCAAAATACAGCGGGGATATTTCCGAACTTGTTCCTCCGTGTGTAGAGAAGGCTTTAAAAGAAAAATTCAGCCATATGAATGAGAGCAGAGAGTAATCTCTGCTCTTTTATTTATAAATGGCGGATCTGCGCCAGTACAGCCACGTATACAGCAGGAGAAAAAACAGAGTGATGACAGGCCCTGCTTCTGTGATTATTCCCCCCCAGTCTGCAGCTGTACTGCCTTCAGCGGGCAAATAAGCCTCCGCTGCACCTCCGCGGTTCAAATAGAACGGCTTAAACAGGAGCCAGGTCAATAAAGCGGCCGTGAAGCCCTGCAGCACCCGGGCAAGAAAGAATGGAAGAAACCGGATGTCCGTATCAGCGAGAATGCTCGCAACCTGTGCCTGCACAGACAATCCGCTGAATCCAAGAATAAAGCTTGCGATTACAGCCTGATAAATAAGGGGTGCATCTGCTTTGCCGGCCTGCATGGTGCCTTGTGTGATTTCAAACAGCCCGGCAAGAAGAGGCTTTGTTAATTCCGCTGGCAGGTGCAGCTGAACGAAGAGAATGTTCAAAACTTCTGCTGCTCCGCCGAGAACCCCTGACAAATCAAGGATCCTGTTCAAGACAGAGAAAAGGATGATGAATCCTCCAATGACGAGCAGGGTCTGTACAGATCCAAGAACAGCATCTCCCAGCATTTTTCCGACTGGTTTTTTATTTTCTAATCTCGTTGCATGCAATGCCTCGAATGCTTCACGCAAAGAAGGAAAAGAATGTTTTTTCCCCCTGTACATCCGCTCATCGTCACGGCGGCCGTGAAACCTCATCGCGACCCCGACTGCCAGATTGGACAAGTAATGGGAGGCCGCCAGCAAAAGACCCAGCAAAGGATTATTGAAAAAACCGACGGAAACGGCTGCAAAGATAAAAAGCGGATTTGAGCAATTCGTAAATGAGACGAGTCTTTCTGCTTCAATCGCAGTCAGCTGATTTTCCTTCCGGAGCATCGCTGTAAGCTTTGCTCCTGCGGGAAACCCTGATGCGATGCCCATTGCCCATACAAATCCGCCTGCTCCCGGCACCTTGAACAAAGGCCTCATAACAGGTTCAAGCATGACTCCGGCGAATCGGACGATACCGAACCCGACCAGCAGTTCAGATACAATGAAGAAAGGAAGCAGTGAAGGGAAGACGATACTCCACCATACATCCAAACCTGCCTGAGACGCTTCGAGAGAGGCTTTTGGATGCAGGATGATGGAAGCTGTCAGAGTCATCATAAATCCGGCAATCAGAAGTGTGTTCCATTTTTCCCGGCTCAGGCAGCATACCCCCTCTATAGAATCCTATACTTTCCATTCATGGTCATGTAAAATAGTTGGAAGGCATGTACCTTCAATACCTTAATATACGAGAATAGCCGTCCATTTTAGACCATAAGATTCACTAACAGCCTAAAGCACGTTAAGGGAGGGGCATGGTGATGACCGAACCTAAAATCGGACTGGCGCTTGGATCCGGAGGTGCAAGGGGCTTCGCGCATCTTGGTGTATTAAAAATTTTGGAGGAAGAAGGCATACCTGTTCATATGATTGCCGGCAGCAGCATGGGTGCACTTGTCGGCAGCTTTTACGCAGCAGGTCTCGATATTAAGATGCTTTACCAGATCGCTGCAGCGTTTAAAAGGAATTATTACCTCGATTTGACCATACCGAAAATGGGCTTCATTGCAGGTGAAAAGGTAAAAGGATTGATACGGGCTTTTACAAAAGGATATAATATTGAAGATTTAAAGATTCCGCTCGCTGTTGTAGCGACCGATCTGAGCAAGGGAGAGAAAGTGATCTTTACAAAGGGACCGGTTGCAGAAGCGGTGAGGGCGAGTATTGCCATTCCCGGTATTTTCGTTCCGGAGATCATCGGCGGCCGGGTTCTGGTTGACGGTGGGGTAGCTGACCGTGTGCCGGTGTCGGTCGCGAGAGACATGGGTGCAGACCTTGTTTTATCTGTCGATGTATCTGTCGTTAAAAGACAGGCCGCCATCACATCCATATTTGATGTGATCCTGCAAAGTCTTGATATCATGCAGGAAGAGCTGGTCCGCCACCGCGCTGCTGCATCAGACCTCATGATGCGGCCTCAAGTGGAAAAGTTTTCGAGCCGTGCATTTACAAACATTCAGGAGATTATCGCAAGCGGCGAAGCGGAAGCGCGCCGGCATCTCCCTGCTATTCACGAATTGATCGATAAATGGAAGGAGTCGCATGATGAGAAATAAGCGTAAAGGAGTTATCCGGGCGTTTGTGATCGGCATCATTCTCGCACTGGCCCTCTCTTACATAAAATTGCCTTTCTACATCACCAAGCCGGGAAATGCCTCTGAGCTTGAACCTATTATAAAAGTAGAAGGCGGCTACGATTCAAAAGGAAGCTTCTCATTGACAACGGTCAGTATCGGGAGGGCAAGCATTTTCGGTTATTTGTTCGCCCAGGCTGATCAGTATGCAGAAATCCTGCCCATGAATCAGGTAAAGGCACCTGAAGAATCAGACGAAGAGTATTTGAACCGGCAGCTTAAACTAATGGAGGGTTCCCAGGAATCCGCACTGATCCTCGCCTATAAAACTGCTGGAAAAAGTGTGAAAAGCGAGTTTAACGGTGTTTATGTTAATTCGGTCATCAAAGAGATGCCTGCTGCCAAAGTTTTAAAACCCGGTGACCGGGTTTATGAGGCAGATGGGAAACAGCTGAAAAGCTCAGAAGAATTTGTCAGCTATGTAAGCGGGAAAAAGGAAGGGGATTCAGTCACGGTTTCCTATGAACGGAATGGGAGCAGGAAAAACGCTAATCTGAAAATTGCTGCCTTCCCTTCTGATATGACGAGCGGCGGCAAAAAAGCCGGAATTGGGGTCACGCTGATGACAGACCGTGAAGTAACGGTCACCCCGAAAATCGAATTGGACACCGAAGATATCGGCGGACCATCAGCAGGCTTGATGATGACGCTGGAAATCTTTGATCAGCTGACAGAAAAAGACTTCACAAAAGGCTATAAGATTGCAGGTACAGGAACAATCGCTGAGGACGGCAAGGTAGGACCGATTGGCGGAATCTCTCAGAAAATCGTAGCAGCAGATCAATCGGGAGCCGATCTTTTCTTTGCACCGAACGAGGGGGGAAGAAAGGGCTCCAACTATCAGGAAGCAGTAAAAACCGCGAAAGATATCGATACGAGTATGAAGATTGTTCCCGTTGACGAGTTCAGCGATGCGATCACCTATCTTGAAAAATTAAAAGCAAAATAAAAAACAGCGGATGCCTTCCGCTGTTTTTTATGTATCAAATTCTTACCGGCGGTGTAGCATATTCCGCCCGGAGACGTTCCGGCCGCAGGCTTCCCGGAAAGCCCATGGCGTAAATGTCGGCTGCTCTCAAATCAAGTGTGAGTGCCGGATGGTTAAAGGAGCGGGGGTTCACAACCAAGGGCAGCGTGGATGTTTTTTTTATGGCTGCCAAATGACGCTGCCCGGCTTCATTCATCCCGAGGATGCGTATATAAGGAGCGCGTTCCCGGTTGACGGCCTCCTGCATTTCCTGCTTGGTGGTACGCGTGAGCACGTGCACGCACATTCTTTGAAGTCTTGTCCACGTATATCTTTTTGTTTTAAGGCGCTCCATAAATTCCTGAAAAGAGGATGCCCCTCTAATGGAAGTTCGTATTCGGTTTTCCAGACCTTCCTCCACTTCATAAATCATGGATAGTTCATCGGCTGTCATAGACAGGACCGTATATTGAAGAGAGGAGAAGAACCGATCCCAGTTCATCAAGGGAAGGCCGCTTTGAACCCAGTCCTGCATGATGCCATATACACCGGGCGGCACATAGGAGTGAATACCGGTCAGGCCATCCCCGCTGAATATCGATTTTCTGAGGCTCGTCGCACTGGCAATCCGGCCTGAAGGAAGCTCGGTATCATGGTACCCGGCAGCTGTTCGTTTAATTGTCAGGGGAACCATCCGGCTTTCCTGCTCACAGATTGAGCTTATATACTGAAAACCGAGGATGTTATTGGGCTTGGACAAATCAGCAAGTCCGCCGTCTCCCTCCCCGCTTACTTCTTTGAATGCGAGGGAGAGCGCCCTGGGATAGCTCATACCTTCTTTCATCCACTCTTTTATCCGTTGGCTGTATGCTTCCTCATGCTTCTTCAGCTGCTCCGCTGTACGGAGGAATGGGGCAATTTCTCCATCCTCGCTTCCAAAACATAAATAGTCTGCCCCGAGCGCTTCCAGGATGGAGACGGCTCCATTGGCAAACGTACTCGCTTTCTGAGAGGAAAAAGCGTATGGGAGCTCGGCGACCAGGTCTGCACCGGCCGCGAGAGCCATCCTTGCGCGTTCCCACTTTGGCATTAGGGCGGGCTCACCTCTTTGCAGAAAGGTCCCGCTCATGACGGCGATCGTCAAATCCGCCTTCGCTTTTTTTCTGGATTCCTCCAGATGGTGCAGATGGCCGTTATGAAAAGGGTTATACTCTGTCACAACTCCTAAAATAGTCAAGCAGACAATCTCCTTTGTTTTGATTTTGCAGATCATCATGATAGAGTGAAAATAAGGTGAAATGTTCTTCCCTCTGCTTTGCCTGTTTATGATATAATGCATATTACTGTCTGATATGTATGATTAGATGGCTTCTTTGCCTATATTATAGTGTAAAGAAAAAATATTGACAAATGGATTAGTGAAAGCTATAATTACTTTTGTTGCCTTGAGGTGATACGAATGAAATGGTTAATCAACCAGTTATATCAATATCAAAGCAAGGGATTGGAATTGGATGAAACCCTTGAACTGCCCGAGCTTAAAGACGAGCATAAGGACATCAGGGATCTCTCGCCTGTCCATGTAGAAGGAAGAGCAGCCATCCAGTCCGATAAAGTGACATTCCAGCTGACGGTTAGCGGAGAATTGATTCTTCCCTGTGCCAGAACGCTTGTGGATGTTCCGTTCCCTTACCATATTGAAACAACTGAAGTATACCTATTGAAACCGACAGACTATGATGAAGAACTTGAAGGAGAAATTCATACTCTTGAAAGCGACGAGGTCAACCTGATCCCGGCAATTAAAGAACTGATTCTCCTGGAGATTCCAATGCAGGTCTTCAGCGACAGCGTTAACGAAGAAGGAGCCGCTCCTCAGGAAGGGAAAGACTGGAAGGTTGTTTCTGAAGAGGAAAACAAAGACAAAGTGGATCCAAGAATGGCAGGACTCGCTAAATTCTTCGATAACCGCAATGAAAGCTAAAGCTGATTTTAGCTTTAAATAAGATGATCGGATTCATGCCGTCTTCATCCAGTACATGTAAGTTTAACACTCTTTAAGGAGGTGGGAAGAATGGCTGTACCTTTTAGAAGAACTTCTAAAACAAGAAAAAGATTGCGTCGTACACACTTCAAATTGCAAGTGCCTGGTATGGTAGAATGCCCTAACTGCGGTGATATGAAATTGTCTCACCGTGTCTGCAAAGCATGCGGAACATACAAAGGAAAAGAAGTAGTAGAAAAATAAGAACAACGGACCTGCCTGAAGCTTTCCGCTCAGGCGGGTTTTTTTATTGCGCCCGAACAGGGGGACATGGCAGCCCTGTTCTAACTCCCGTTTGCCTGCAGCGGAAGGGATCGCGTCATTTTGTCGAGAACGTAAGCCATATTGTCGGCTGTGGCATTTAATTTGTCGAGAACGTCATCTATCCTGTCGATTGCGTCACTTATCTTGTCGAATAGCGATTTACCGGCAAAAAGCAGCAGAAACCGCCATCTTACAGATTTGAACATACAGCGGTTCCGCCTCAAGCCCTCTCAGGTCTCCTATCCGTTTCATGCTATAATGCTGGTATAACAAGCCAGGGGGGGATGGAGATGGGGAGAAACGTACAGATTGAAAATGCAGGAGACGGCATCGTGACCGTCAGCCTTGACCGGCCGGAAAAACGGAATGCTGTAAATTTTGAGGTAATGGATGAACTGGAGGCCTTCCTGGATAAGTATGAAGCGGATGAGACTGTCCGTGCGCTTATTCTAACAGGAAGCGGCGAACGGGCTTTTTGTTCCGGCGGTGATCTTACAGCCTTTCACTCCCTCAGGACTGAAAAAGAATCATATGAAATGCTGCACCGGATGGGGGAGATTCTCTACCGGCTTTCCGTTTTTCCGGCACCTGTGTTTGCTCTGATAAATGGAACGGCCATCGGGGGAGGCTGTGAGCTTGCCATGGCTGCTGACAGAAGAATAGCCAAGGAGGGAGTGCAGCTTGGGTTTATTCAAGGGTCCCTTTCGATCACAACGGGCTGGGGCGGCGGTGCCCTGCTGATGGAGAGGACGCTGCCGCAAAATGCGCTGAAAGTTCTATGCTCTGCCGCCAGGTATCCTGCAGAAGCATGTAAGGATCTTGGCCTGGTGGATGAAATTCTCCCTGCTCCTTTTTTTAAAGAGGAAGCCGTGAGAATCATAAAAGAACAGCTGGCGGAAAACCCATCTGTCACCCGGGCGTATAAAAGCGTATGGATCAGAAAGCTTGCCGGGAGCGGATTGCGGGAGCGGATGGAGGAAGAGATCCGTCAGTGCGCGCGCCTCTGGGAGAAGGAAGAACATCATCA
Organism: Metabacillus mangrovi; assembly: GCF_009711125.1. GTDB lineage: Bacteria > Bacillota > Bacilli > Bacillales > Bacillaceae > Metabacillus_B > Metabacillus_B mangrovi. The sequence continues at coordinate 53,575 of NZ_WMIB01000002.1, forward strand.
GGCAGTCCAAACGTTCATAAACCGCAAAAAGGAATCTAGTACAAAGTAGAGCCTGCAGAAGGCCATGCCATTATTTTCAGGCAGCATAGTCTATCAAATCTATCACCCGCATATGCTTTTAAAAAAGATAAAGGGAGGGATTGGATTGACTGCTGTGAGACAGGATGCATGGTCGCAGGATGAAGATCTGCTGCTTGCGGAGGTAGTGCTCCGCCATATAAGAGAGGGTGGCACACAGCTTGCCGCATTTGAAGAAGTGGGGAGGCATCTTTCAAGAACTGCTGCAGCTTGCGGATTCAGATGGAATTCCTATGTGAGAAAGCAGTATAAATCGGGAATTGATCTCGCCAAGAAACACAGAAAAGAATCAAGGTCGAGAACGGAAAGCTTTAAAGAAGAAAAACAGGCAGCTGCCGAGCCGGAAAAAGGCAAGCAGCTGACCATTAAAGAAGTTGTAAGATTCCTTGAAGGCTATGAAGGAGCAGAAGATGCCGCCGCCTTGAGAAAGGCAAACGAAGGGCTTTCCGAGCAAGTGCAAAGTCTCGAGCTCCGCGTTGTTTCTCTTGAAAAAGAGAGGGATCTGCTTCAGAACCAGCTGCAGCTTGTCGAAGAGGATTACCAGTCACTTATCGAAATTATGGACCGGGCGAGGAAAATGGCTATATCGCAAGAAGGTGAACGTAACCGCAAAGTGAAGTTTCAGATGGACCGCAACGGTAATCTCGAGAGAGTTGAAAAATAGGAAAAGACCGCTCATCGGTGAGCGGTCTTTTGCTTTAAGCTGATTCAGATGAACGTGTGGCTGCCTCGGGTGACCAGAGAAGCGGATTTTCCCCTTTATCGCGCTCCATATCATACTTGACTGCTTCAAATCCCATCCTGCTCCAGAAGTCGGAAGATTTGACTCTCGGATTTGTTTTGATTGGCAGTTTAAAGGTCTTTGCAAATTCAACCAAAGATTTTCCGTAGCCTTCCCGCTGGTAATCAGGCAGCACTTCGAGCTTCCACAGCTCAAGGTAGTCCTGCTGCGGGGAGAAGTACTGATCGAATTTTTTATCGACTTTATAGAGGCTCATCCTGGCCACGAGTTTTTCCCCGAAATAGATTCCGTAAAATGGAGAATCACTGTCGTTTTCAATAATGTTTCCTTCCAGTTCCTCAAGCATAGAGAGCTCCTGCAGCCCGTATTCTTTAAATCTTTTAAACTCTTCCAGTGTTTTGTAATTAATGAGAAGGCGTTCCACCTTATGCATGACTATTCCTCCCTGGTGCCGCTTGAATTCAGAATTTAATGACTAATGCAAGTATACCACGATTCCGTCCTGTTCTACAAAGCATTAGGAAACGCTTACAAAAAAATAAAGGAATTTTGATTGTATTGTAGAAACATATAACTTGAAGATGTGCTTTATTTCAGGGGGTGGGAGTAAATGAAAAAGATTCTGATCGCGAACAGGGGAGAAATTGCATCAAGGGTGATTGGTGCATGCAGGGAGATGGGGATAGAAACGATCGCCATCTATTCAGACGCTGACCGTGATCTGCCTTACGTTAATGAAGCTGATTTTTCTTTCCGGATCGGCGAGCCGCCGGTGGGGAAATCCTACCTGCAGGCAGACGCTATTCTGGAACTTGCCGTAAATGAAGGGGCGGATGCCATTCATCCCGGCTACGGTTTTCTTTCCGAGAATAGTGATTTTGTAAGGAAAGCCGAGGAAAAGGGTCTTGTGTTTATCGGACCGTCTTCAGAAATCATTGAAAAGATGGGGGACAAGGTGATTGCCCGCCAGACCATGATGGATGCGGGCATCCCGGTTGTGCCCGGCAGTGAGGACGGCTTAGCGGAAATACAGGCAGCTGTAGAGAAAGCAGAGAGCATCGGCTATCCTGTGATGCTGAAGGCAAGCGGGGGCGGGGGCGGCATCGGGATGCAGCTTTGCTTCGGGCAGGCGGAGCTTGAAAAGCATTTTGGTTCTGTAAAAGCGAGAGCGAAGGCTTATTTCGGAAATGAAGAAGTATTTCTTGAAAAATATATTTCAGAAGCCAGGCACATTGAGGTTCAAGTGTTCGGAGATGCTCACGGCAATATCGTGCATTTATATGAAAGAGAATGCTCCGTACAGCGCAGAAATCAAAAAGTGCTGGAGGAAGCACCCTCTCCGAGCATTTCAGAAGAAGCACGCCAAAGGATATGTGAATCGGCTGTCCGTGCAGCCCGCAGTGTCGGCTACACAAATGCGGGTACGGTGGAATTCATCATGGATGAAAACGAGCAGTTTTACTTTCTGGAGATGAATACAAGACTTCAGGTAGAACACCGGGTTACGGAGATGATCACAGGGCTGGATCTTGTGGAATGGCAGATTCTTGCAGCGAGAGGGGAAAAACTGCCGCTTGTGCAAGAGGAAATCCAAAAAAACGGACATGCGCTTGAATTTCGAATTTATGCGGAGGATCCGGTGAAATTCATGCCTTCGCCTGGTACCTTGGAGGTTTTTACATATCCTGAAACACCGGGATTTATCATGGACCGGACGTATTCAGAAGGAAATCAGGTGACCCCGTTTTACGACCCGCTGATCTCAAAAGCTGTCATTTCGGGTGAAGATCGTGCCCGGGCTCTTTCTAAAGCGGAGAAGATTCTGGGGGAAATGAGAATTGAGGGTGTAAAATCGAACCTTCCGCTGTTTGAAAGGATGCTGCAGGAGGAAGAATTTCTTTCCGGAAACTATACCACCTCCTATTTGAAAAAGACAAAAATAACCGGATAAAGGATGAATGAGAATGAAAGAAGTAACGTCAAGCATGGCGGGAACAGTTTTAAACGTAATGGCTAAGGAAGGAGAGCCCGTAGCTCAGGGGCAGGATCTGCTGATGCTTGAGTCCATGAAAATGGAAATTCCGATTGAATCTCCTTATGCAGGAACGGTTAAAGAGCTGAAGGCAGGCATCGGGGATTTTGTAAACGAAGGAGATGTCCTTGTCATATTGGAGGGGGAGTAAGGAATGAAAATGATGGAGCTGAACGAGCGCTTGAGGGAAAACGCGTCAAAGGCTGAGGCCGGAGGACATGAGAAATACCACGAGAAGGCCAGACAGCAGGGGAAGCTGTTTGTCCGCGACAGGCTTAAGCAGCTTTTTGATAACGGACAGTACTCAGAGGACGGCAAGTTTGCAAACCACCTCGCGGGAGATCTCCCGGCAGACGGAGTGGTCACAGCAATCGGAAAAGTCCATGGACAGACTGTATGTGTCATGGCGAACGATTCAACGATAAAAGCCGGTTCATGGGGTGCCCGGACGGTGGAGAAAATCATTCGCATCCAGGAAACGGCTGAAAAACTGATGGTGCCGCTGCTGTACCTCGTGGATTCTGCGGGGGCCAGAATCACTGACCAGCTTGACATGTTCCCAAACCGGAGAGGAGCCGGGCGGATTTTTCATAACCAGGTCCGTCTTTCGGGGATGATTCCTCAAATATGTCTTCTATTCGGTCCATCTGCAGCAGGGGGTGCGTATATTCCTGCCTTCTGTGATATCGTCATAATGGTCGATGGAAACGCATCCATGTACCTCGGCTCACCGAGAATGGCAGAGAAGGTGATCGGCGAGAAGGTCTCCCTCGAAGAAATGGGCGGAGCTAGAATGCACTGCAGCATCAGCGGCTGCGGAGATCTGCTTGTTTCGTCTGAAGAAGAGGCAATTGCCGAAGCGCGGACGTATTTGACTTACTTTCCTGCAAGCTGCCAGGGCAAGCCGGGAGCAGCAGATCCGGTTTCACCTGCAGCCGGAAAAAGACTGTCTGAAATTGTACCGGAGAATCAGAACGCGCCATTTGATATGTATGAAGCAATCTCTGCTCTGATTGATGAAGGCAGCTTTTTCGAAATCAAGAAGCTGTTCGCCCAGGAACTGATCACCGGACTCGCGAGGATCGGAGGCAGAACGGTCGGAATCGTGGCGAATCAGCCCCGGGTAAAGGGCGGTGTGTTATTTGTGGATTCAGCCGATAAAGCAGCAAAGTTCTGTGCGCTGTGCGACGCTTTTCACATCCCTCTGCTATTCCTAGCTGATGTGCCCGGCTTTATGATCGGAACGAAGGTGGAGCGTGCAGGAATTATCCGGCACGGTGCCAAAATGATTGCTGCGATGAGCTCTGCTACCGTTCCGAAAATCTCGGTGATTATAAGGAAGGCATACGGTGCCGGTCTCTATGCCATGTCAGGCCCTGCGTTCGAACCGGATTGCTGCATTGCGCTCCCATCAGCGCAAATTGCTGTTATGGGGCCAGAAGCAGCTGTTAATGCCGTCTATTCTAATAAGATCAATGAGATTCAAGACCCTAAAGAACGAATGCAGTATGTGATGGAGAAGCAGCGGGAATACAAAGAATCAATCGATATTTATAAGCTGGCTTCAGAGATGATCATCGACCATATTGTCGGTGCCGATGAGCTGAGGGATGAGCTGATCTCACGTTTTGGTCAATACGAGACGAAGAATCAGCCGCTTCCTTTTAAGAAGCACCCTGTATATCCTGTGTAAAAGAAAAAGACTCCTTCCGCGGTCTGCTGCGGAGGGAGTTTTTTTTGTACGGATTGCCGCGTTTTTGCCACGAAAAATTTGGTATGATAAAGGAAGTGAAAGGGGCTGTGTCGATTGGAAGCTGGAATAATCGGAGGAGGGGCGATGGGGCTGCTTTATGCTGCTTTTTTGAGCCGGCGCCACAAGATTACGCTCTATACAAATACAGAGGAACAAGCCGCTGAAATCAATGAAAAGGGAGCGGCGCTGCTAAAAGAGGGAGTGCCGGGTATTCATCGTTTTCAAGCATCTGCTCAAAGGGAGTACAAAGAGGAGCTTCTGATCATCACTGTAAAGCAATTTCAGCTGGAACCTGTGTTATCGGTGCTTGCAAGCCTCCGGGGCCGGACTCTGCTGTTTCTGCAAAATGGGATGAGCCATGTCAATGCTCTGGATCAGCTCACTGGCCACAGCATCTATACCGGTACGGTCAGCCATGGGGTTTCCAGAGAATCGCTGCGGGAAATCCGGCTGAATGGCATCGGCCAAACCGTATATGCTCCTTTTCCGGAAGGGATGAACAGCCGTTTGATTCAAATGCTGGATTCCGGAGATTTTCCATTCGTCTTTCAAAATGACTGGTATCCTGTTCTTGCTCAGAAACTGCTGGTCAACGCATGCATTAATCCGCTGACGGGGCTGCTGAACGTGAAGAATGGGGAATTAGTGGAGAACCCAAGGTACTTTACGATGCTAAAACAGGTTTTTGAAGAAGTCTTCCCGGTTCTGGACCTTGAGGATGAGCATGCACACTGGAAGAAGGTACAGGAGATCTGTTCCAATACGGCGCTCAATACGTCTTCCATGCTGCAGGATCTTCACAATGGCCGGAACACGGAGATTGACTCCATGACCGGCTATTTACTGGGTCAGGCAGACGAAAAAGGAATGTATTTACCTGTGACGGCTTTTCTATATGAAGCAATTAAAGGGCTGGAGAGAGACTGCAGACGGAGGGGAAAGGCTTGATGGGAATACTGACATTTCTAATGGGAGCGGCAGCGATCGTGCCGGCTGTCTGTTTTATACTCCTTGTTTTTGCATTTAAAGCCATTTCAGGGAAAGGGAAACGGGCGGTGCTCGCCGCAGCAGATGCAAGTGTAATGATTTTCTTTTTTTCCGTATACATAAAAATCATGACTTTATGGAATCCTCTGCCTTCCATTTATCTGTTTTGGAGCGCTGCTGCATGGACCGGAGTCTTTGTCCTGTTTTACTGGAAGACCCGCTGGAAGAGGCCTCGGGCCGCTTTTAAGAAGATGTGGAGACTGTCTTTTATGGCATACTTTGCGGCATCATCGGTTTTGTTTTTATACGGTGCATTCTTGAGCATCGCAAAAGAGTTTTCGTGAACTGGAAACGTATTTTTTAACAAAGCGGTGAAGAAGTGCTATACTTTTTCTCGGAATGCATTTTTAACCGAGAAAGGAAGTACATCATGGAGATATACGAGTTCTCCCTGCCATCGGCAAATCCGTTTGTCAGTAAGCTTACCGGTAATTCACTGGATTCTCATACATACTTTGATTATGACTTCCATCAGGAAGATGTTTATCAGAAAAGGCAGCAGGAAATTATGTCCCGCTCCTTTGACAGAACCGGATTATGCCGTTATCTGAAAAGCTATAACGAGAAGTTCAGGGCACCTGCTGTCATGGACAATATTGACCGGCTTCAGGAAGACGGCAGCACGGTAGTGATCGGAGGGCAGCAAGCGGGGCTGCTGACAGGTCCTCTTTATACCATACATAAAATCATCTCCATCCTTGCTCTTGCCAAAGAGCAGGAGCAGGAGCTCGGCAAGCCTGTCATCCCAATGTTCTGGATCGCCGGTGAGGATCACGACTTTGAAGAGATCAACCACGTTTTTGTGAACCATGCGGGCAAGATGAAGAAGAAAACGATCGGACAGCGGATACTGGAAAAACGGCCTGCTGCAGCAATCGAGCTCGACCGTGAAGCCTGTAAAGACTGGGCCGTCGATATCCTTCGTGAATTTGGTGAAACTTCCTATACGAAGGGCCTCCTGAAGAAGCTCACACATATGATCGATCAGTCGGCAACTTATACAGAATTCTTTGAATGGCTCGTTATGGATATGTTCGGTTCAGAAGGTCTGGTCCTTATCCAGTCTGCAGACGCAGGGCTGCGAGAGATGGAAACAGAGCACTTTACCAAACTGATCCGCTTGAACAAAGAAATATCCGATGCCGTAACCGATCAGCAAAAGGTACTAACGGACAGTGGGTTCAACCCGATTATCGATTCAGCACCCGGCAGTGCGCACCTCTTTTTTGAAAGCGGCCATCAGCGTCTCCTTCTTTACCGGGATGAGGGTGGAAGGTTCACGGATAAAGAAGGAAGCCTTTCCTTTACAGAAGAAGAGCTCCTGAACGAACTGAGAACGTTCCCCTGTAAATTCAGCAACAATGTCGTGACAAGGCCTGTCATGCAGGAGCTCATGCTGCCTGTTCTAGGGTTTATCGCGGGTCCCGGTGAGCTTGCATATTGGGCTGAGTTGAAAAAGGTATTCGAAGTGATGGGCATTAAAATGCCTGTTGTGGTCCCGAGACTCAATATTACGATTTTGGAAAGGGCGGTCGAAGCGGATCTTGCTGACTTGAATCTTGATTTGGATCAGGCTTTATCCGGAGACTTGGGCGCTATGAAGGCAGAATGGCTGGAGCAGAACAGAGGACTCGATATAAACGCCCTTGAAGCCGGCTCGGCTGCTGATATGGAGAGAATCCATAAAACCCTGAGTGAAAAAGTGGTAAGCGAGTTCCCTGGAATGAAGAGTTATACCGACAAAAACCTTCAATTCATCCTTAGGCAATTGGACCTCTTAAAAAGAGAAACTGAAAAAAATATCGAGCGAAAGCATCATGCCGTGTTATCGAAATTTGACAGAGCAGAGCTCTTTTTGAAGCCTGAAGGCGGTTTTCAGGAGAGAACCTGGAACATTTTTTATTATTTAAACAAATTTGGCGGAAGCTTTCCTGTAAAACTATCCCGTTTGTCATATTCCTTTAACAATCAACATAAGGTTGTCAAATTATAACGTAATTTTTTTAAAAATCCTGTGCTGTACAGGGTTTTTTTTTGTTTTCAAAACGTGTAGAATAGGAAGTGGAGATAAGTGGGGGAAAGTGGTGAGTTTGGGGGAGAAGGTGGGGACAGGCTATGTTCATGGGGGAATTTCAGCATACAATCGATGCAAAAGGCCGCATGATCGTCCCAGCTAAATTCCGTGAAGGGCTTGGTGAGTCTTTTGTCCTAACGAGAGGTCTGGACCAATGCCTGTTCGGTTATCCGATGGCCGAATGGATTATCATGGAAGATAAACTCAAAGCTCTGCCGCTGACTAAAAAAGACGCTCGGGCGTTTACACGATTCTTCTTTTCTGGTGCAGTAGAATGTGAACTGGATAAACAGGGGCGGATCAACATTGCATCCCCTCTGCTGAATTACGCAAAGCTTGAGAAAGATTGCGTCGTCATCGGTGTATCAAATCGAATTGAATTATGGAGCAGGCCGATTTGGGAAGACTATGTCAGCAAGCAGGAAGACTCTTTTGCGGAAATTGCTGAAAACATGATCGATTTTGATATATAATGAATCGTTGTGCGAGAGCGGCAAAAGATCCGGTTAAAGCTGCATCCAAAATCCATTCGAATTTGATAAAAAAGGCGGGAACATCCATGTTTGAACATAAAACTGTATTATTGAAGGAAACGGTAGATGGCCTGAACATTAAAGAAAACGGTACATACGTAGATTGCACTCTTGGCGGTGCGGGACACAGCGAGTACCTGCTGTCGCAACTATCCCCCGAAGGCAGATTGTTTGCCTTTGACCAGGATGATACGGCGATTGAACATGCCGGAGAAAAGCTGGCGGCTTATGAAGGACAGGCTATTCTCATCAAAAGCAATTTCAGGCACATCCGTGAAAAGCTTGCTGAACATGGCGTAACAGCTGTGGACGGCATCCTCTTCGACCTTGGAGTATCCTCTCCGCAGCTCGATACACCGGAGCGCGGCTTCAGCTACCATCATGATGCTCCGCTGGACATGCGTATGGATCAGCAATCAGACATCTCAGCATATGAGGTCGTTAATACTTGGAGCTATGAAGACCTTGTCCGTATTTTTTTCAGATACGGAGAGGAGAAGTTTTCTAAGCAGATTGCAAGGAAGATAGAAGCGCGGCGCGAAAAAGAGCCGATCAGAACGACAGGTGAACTCGTCGAACTGATCAAGGAAGGAATACCTGCTCCTGCAAGGAGAACCGGAGGCCATCCGGCCAAACGGATTTTCCAGGCCATCCGCATCGCGGTAAATGATGAACTGAAAGTGTTTGAAGAAGCCATTGAACAGTCCATCGAACTTCTGGGTCCTAAAGGAAGAATCAGTGTCATCACATTTCATTCCCTTGAAGACCGGATCTGCAAAACCGCGTTTAAGCAAGCGGCAGAAATCCCGCAGCTTCCACCGGGGCTGCCAGTGATCCCGAAGGAGTTCGAGCCGAAAATCAAATTAATTACAAGGAAGCCGATTTTGCCTGCAGAAGAGGAACTGACGGACAATAACCGTTCCCGTTCAGCGAAGCTCCGAATCGCAGAAAAAATCTAGCTGCCATCCATAGAGAGAAAGAAAGCCTTTGAAAACATAAAAAAACTAGAAGGATGAAGAGGAGGTTCAGCCATGAGCAATTTAGCCGTTAAGGTCAATCAACGCGCACAGGAAAAGACGAAGCAACAGCCGCAAAGCCAGCCGCAGACAGCTCCTGTCAAAAGAAGACTTCCCATTACACTGGGAGAAAGAGTATTGGCTGTCCTGTTTGTCCTCGGGCTGGCTGCTGCGAGCTTTCAATTGATCGCAAACAGTGTTGCTGCATATCAGTCAAGCATGGAAATTCAAAAGCTGGAACAGCAGGTTGATGCACAAAGCAGAACGAATGCGGATCTGCAGGTTCAGGTGAAGGAATTGAGCAATTACGACACCATCTTAAAAAAAGCGAAAGAAAATGGGCTCAAGCTCGATAAAAACAATGTAAAGGCTATTCAGGAATAACATGGCGAAAAAGAATAAAAATATGAATAGAGGAGCAGCCGCATTAGCATTAGTGTTTGCGGTGCTCTTCTTTATCATTACGGGGAGATTTCTGTACATCCAGCTTACAGGACAAGTAGACGGTCAGGTTTTGGCGGCACGGGCGGCACAAAAGTACGAAAAACAGCAATCGCTCGAAGCGTCAAGGGGAGCCATCCTGGACCGGAACGGTGAAGCGATCGCCGAGGATACATCAGCTTATACGCTCGTGGCCATTCTTGATGAGACCCTCACCACGAATCCAAAAAAGCCGCAGCATGTAATAGATAAAGACAAGACGGCTGAAAAACTGGCGCCGATTTTGGATATTGAAAAATCGGAAGCGCTTGGCTTTCTTGAAAAAGATGCAAAGCAGGTTGAGTTTGGAGCGGACGGAAGGAATTTAAGCCAGACAGAAAAGCTAAAAATTGAAAAGCTGAAGCTGCCGGGTATCGCTTTTATCAAAAATCAAAAACGCTTCTATCCGAATGGTGTGTTCGCATCTCATATCATAGGCTACGCCCAGAAAGATGAAGAAACAGGGAAAACCTCAGGCATGCTTGGGCTTGAAAAAAGCCTGGACCGCTATCTTCAGGAAAAGGACGGACTCATTAAATACAACAGTGACCAGTTCGGCTGGAAGCTTCCCGGAAGCAAGGACAAGATTACGAAGCCGGATAACGGAAGCAGTGTGTATTTAACCCTTGACCAGAAAATCCAGACCTTCCTTGAAGATTCGATGAATCAGGCGGTCAAGGATTACAACCCTGAGAAGGTGATGGCTGTTGTAGCGGATCCGAAGACGGGTAAAATCCTTGCAATGAGCCAGAGGCCAAGCTTTAATCCCAATACCCGGGATATCACCAATTTTTATAACGATATTATCGGCTACCCTTTTGAACCGGGGTCCACTATGAAAATGTACACTGTTGCTGCGGCGATCGAACAAGGTGTATACAACGGTGACGCTTCCTACAAATCAGGCGGGTATAAGATTGGGAAAAGAACAATCAGGGACCACAACAAGACGGGGTGGGGAACGATCACCTACAACGAGGGCTTTGCCCGGTCTTCCAACGTGGCGATGATCAATCTTGCCATGAAAATCGGCCCGGATGCTTATGCAGACTATATGGAAAAGTTCGGTTTCGGGTCGAAGACAGGAATTGATCTTCCTGGAGAAGAAGCCGGAAAAATAAACTCAGACAGCTCCATTTCCCTTGCCACTGCTTCATTCGGCCAAGGCTCCACCGCAACAGTCATCGAACAGATCCAGGCTGCAACCGCTATTGCAAATGACGGGCAAATGATGAAGCCTTATATCATCGATCAGATCACAGATCCTGACACGAAAAAAGTGGTGGAGAAAAATGAGCCAAAGAAACTCGGCAAACCCATATCCGCTTCGACCGCCAAACAGGTCAGGGATTTGATGGGCAGTGTAGTGACTTCTAAAAACGGTACAGGCAAGCCCTTTGCTATAGAAGGATACGATGTTGCAGGGAAAACAGGTACAGCCCAGCTGCCCGGTAAGGACGGCAGATACATGACCGGCAAGGAAAATTACCTGTTCTCATTCATGGGTATGGCACCAAAGGATGATCCGCGGCTGCTTGTGTATGTAGCTGTCCAGCAGCCGGAACTTGAGCCGACAGAAACAGGCTCCATGACAACATCATCTATTTTCAAAACAGTCATGCAAAACAGTCTGCAGTATCTTCAGATCCAGCCAGATCAAGCAGCTGGGCAGAAGGTAAAAGACAAAGACAAAGAGCCGGAGAATCCAGTGATGGATTCCTATATCGGCAAAAATGCGAAGGATTCATCCGGCAAGCTGAGGAGCCTGTCAGCGGAACCGGTCATCCTTGGTACAGGATCTTCAGTAGAGGCTCAGAATCCTTCTGAAGGATCTGTCCTCACGAAGGATGAGAAAATCTTTCTGTATACCGGAGGGAAGGCCAAAATGCCGGATCTTTCAGGCTGGTCAAAAAGAGATGTAATGAAGCTTGCCGATTTGCTTCAGCTGCGCGTCTCTTTCTCAGGAGAAGGATTTTCCGCCAAGCAGAGCATACCCGCAGGAACCCCGGTCAGCAGCAACACTCTCCTAACCGTAGAATTGAAACCGCCTGCCGGAAATTAACGGAACCCCGAGCGGGGAAAACGATACGTTTTCCCCGCTTTTTTAATGCGGGAAAATTTATGAAAAACACCGGGCGAAGGGAAGGTCTTTCCTCCTTGGGGCTGTTCTACTCACTGCTGTACAAGCATATAGTGGAGGGAGCCTAGACAAGGAGTGGATGATCGTTTGCGCGTATCACACGTTACTGTTCGAAAGAGACTGGCTGCCGTCCTGCTGATCGGGGTGCTCGTATTTGCTGTTATAGATGTCAGGCTTGGCTATGTACAATTTATATTGGGAGACAAGCTGACGGCAGGAGCGAAGGATTTGTGGAGCCGTAATTTGCCGTTTGAACCGGAACGCGGGGAAATACTTGACAGGAACGGAGTAAAGCTTGCTACGAATATCAGTGCTCCTACGGTGTATGCTGTACCGAGGCAGATCGGGAACCCTGCAGAAGCTGCCGCCAAACTTGCTCAGGTCTTAAATATGACAGAAAAAAAAGCTTATGATTTTCTTACTCAAAATCAAATGATTGTGACCATTAAACCCGAGGGCCGCAAGATCTCGCATGAAAAGGCGGGAGAAGTCAGAGCACTCGGGATTAAGGGGGTCTATATCGGGGAAGACAGCAAGAGGTATTATCCGAACGGCAGCTATTTATCCCACGTCCTTGGTTTTGCAGGGATTGATAACCAGGGTCTTCTCGGCCTTGAGGGGTTTTATGATGAACAGCTTAAGGGTGAAAAAGGGTTCGTGAAATTTTACTCGGACGCCAAAGGAAAGCGGATGCCGAATGAAGCTGATGACTATAAGCCGCCTACAGACGGGCAGACTCTTAAACTCACCATCGACTCCAAAGTACAAACCGTCATTGAAAGGGAGCTTGATCTTGCCCAGGCTAAGTATAACCCGGATGGCATCATCGCGATTGCCATGAATCCGAAAAACGGAGAAATTCTTGGCATGTCTTCAAGGCCTGACTTTGACCCGGCCAAATATCAGGATGTGGAACCATCCGTATACAACCGCAACCTTCCTGTCTGGAGTACGTATGAACCCGGATCAACCTTTAAGATCATCACCCTCGCTGCGGCCCTGGAGGAACAGAAAGTCAATTTGGAACATGATCATTTTCATGATTCAGGTTCGGTCCAGGTCGCAGGTGCAAGACTGAAATGCTGGAAAAGAGGAGGGCATGGATCCCAGAGCTTCCTTGAGGTTGTTCAAAACTCCTGCAACCCCGGTTTCGTTGAACTCGGGCAGAGACTCGGAAAAGAGAAGCTTTTTCAATACATTAAAGCATTTGGCTTCGGTCAGAAAACAGGAATCGACCTGCAGGGAGAAGGAAGAGGGATCCTGTTCAATATGGACCGTGTCGGCCCGGTGGAGCAGGCAACGACTGCATTTGGCCAAGGGGTTTCGGTAACGCCGATTCAACAGGTGGCTGCCGTTTCCGCAGCGGTGAACGGTGGAGTTCTATATACCCCTTATATAGCGAAGGAATGGATCGATCCGGTTACCGGAGCCGTGCATAACCGGAATGCTCCCGCTGAGAAAAGGCGGGTCATTACAGAGAGCACTTCCAAACAAATTCGCTATGCCCTCGAAAGTGTAGTGGCAAAAGGTACAGGGCGGAATGCTTTTGTAGAAGGGTACCGTGTAGGCGGGAAAACAGGAACGGCACAGAAGGTCAGCAACGGAGTCTATCTGAAAAATAATTTTATCGTATCCTTTATAGGGTTTGCTCCTGCTGATGATCCAGAGCTCGTTGTCTATGTGGCTGTCGATAACCCGAAAGGCACGGTTCAATTCGGAGGAACCGTTGCGGCCCCGATCGTCGGCAGCATCATGAGGGACAGTCTTCCGGAGATGGGAGTTGAGCCCCGGAAGGATCAGATGGAAAAAACGTATAAATGGGGAGACACAAAGTCTGTGGAAGTCCCGAATTTATTAGGGATGGAGATCGATGAACTCAGGGAACAGCTCCTGAATGTGAAATTTGATGTATCAGGCAGCGGGGAAGCTGTCGTCCAGCAGTCACCGGCTGCCGGGACGAAAATAAAAGAAGGTTCAGCCATCCGCGTTTATATGGGGAATCCTTAGAAAAATCCGGCCGGACAGCAGAGATCCGGCCGGGTTTTTTCCTGAAGCAAAGCGGCAGGGCTGCGAACCCCTTTAAATTAACATTGGCTTCTGAACGGGAACTAAGCTAAAATAGGAACTGTATGCAAAAAAAGTAGATGCTATTTTAAGAGTTTGAATTGTGAGGTTAGATAATCATGAAGTTAACTGATTTGCTTTCCCATCTGCCTATAGGGAATCTGAGTGCTGCAGGTGATCCGGAAATACAATCTGTAGAGATGGATTCAAGAAAAGCAGGAAAAGGAAGCTTGTTTATTTGTATTAAGGGATATACAGTGGATGGCCATGATTTTGCTGAGCAGGCTGTCAATCAGGGAGCTTCAGCTGTCATTGCGGAAAAACCGCTTGAACTGCCGGTCCCTGTAATCATCGTTCCCGACACCGGAAGGGCCATGGCTGTTCTTGCAGATGCTTTTTACGGCCAGCCTACAGGCAAGCTTCATTTGATCGGTGTAACCGGGACAAACGGAAAAACCACGGTTTCCCATTTAATCGAGCAGGTCATGCAGTCTGCCGGGAAGAAAACCGGAATGATCGGGACAATGTACATAAAAATCGGGGACGAGATTCAAGGGGTCCGCAACACGACGCCCGAGAGTCTTACCCTGCAGAAAACATTCAGGCAAATGGCAGATCAGGGCGTGACGAACGCTGTGATGGAAGTCTCTTCCCATGCGCTGCATATGGGCAGAGTACATGGCTGCGATTATGATGTGGCCGTGTTCACAAACCTGACACAGGACCACCTGGACTACCATGGAAGCATGGAATCTTATAAACAGGCAAAAGGTCTGCTGTTCTCGCAGCTTGGAAACACATTTAACCGGGAGCGCCCGAAATATGCAGTATTCAATCAGGATGATCCCGCTGCCGAGGATTATAAAAAGATGACGGCGGCCCACCTGCTGACGTACGGGATCGACCGGAAAGCTGACGTGATGGCAGAGGAGATCAAGATGACTTCAAGCGGCACGTCCTTCAAGCTCGTTACACCTTTCGGTACACGGTGCATGAAGCTTAAGCTGATCGGAAAGTTCAGTGTATACAATGTGCTGGCTGCGATTTCAGCCTGCCTGGTATCCGGTATCCCTCTCGAAGAGGCAGCTGCAGCGCTTGAAGAGGCAGAGGGAGTAAGGGGCAGGTTTGAACTGGTCGATGCGGGGCAGCCTTTTGCTGTGATTGTCGATTATGCCCACACCCCGGACAGCCTTGAAAACGTCCTTAAAACAGTCCGTCAGTTTGCGGCCGGAAGAGTATTTACCGTTATCGGCTGCGGCGGTGACCGTGACAAAACAAAAAGGCCGCTCATGGCGCAAATCGCAGTGAATTATGCAGATGAACCGATTTTCACATCCGATAATCCACGGAGCGAGGATCCTCAAATGATCCTCTCTGATATGGAAAAGGGTGTGCAGAATTCCTACTACCATTCCTTCGTGAACAGGGAGCAGGCGATTTATTTTGCAGCAGCGAATGCCCGTGCCGGTGATGTGGTTCTGATCGCAGGAAAAGGACATGAAACGTATCAGCAAATCGGAGATCAAGTGTTTGATTTTGATGACAGGGAAATTGCCCTGCAGGCCATCAGCAGCTTGAAAATCGGCAAAGAAGCCGTAAAACACAATAAGGCAGACGGAAGTGAGCAGTGAGAAAATGAGTTTGTTAATTTGGTGTAAACATAATAGGCATCAGAAAGCATATGATATTCACAAAGAGACAAGGATGGAGATTGAAGGAGGAAAACGCAGTGCTTGAGCAAGTGATATTTTTTACGATCCTAATGGGCTTTTTAATAAGCGTTTTGCTTTCTCCTTTCTTCATCCCGTTTTTGAGAAGATTGAAATTTGGACAAAGCATCCGGGATGAAGGCCCTAAATCACATATGAAAAAAACCGGAACACCGACAATGGGCGGAATCATGATCATCCTTTCCATTATTGTCACGACCCTCGTGATGACTGGAAAGTTTTCAGAGCCCGGCGTCGAAACGTATCTTCTTCTTTTTGTCACGTTCGGATACGGAGTGCTTGGTTTTCTCGATGATTTTATAAAAGTTGTCATGAAGCGCAACCTCGGTCTGACATCGAAGCAGAAGCTGATCGGCCAGATCATGATTGCCGTCGTGTTTTATCTTGTATTCAGGCAATATGAGTTCTCTACCGAAATCCGTATTCCGGGTACAGAATTTGCCTTTGATCTTGGATGGGCATACGTCATTCTGATCGTCTTTATGCTTGTTGGGGGATCAAACGCGGTTAACCTGACGGACGGATTGGACGGACTATTATCCGGAACAGCTGCCATCGCATTCGGGGCTTTCGCGATTCTTGCATGGAATCAGTCCCAATATGATGTCGCGATCTTTTCTGTTGCCGTTGCCGGTGCTGTTCTTGGTTTCCTCGTCTTTAATGCGCATCCTGCAAAAGTATTTATGGGTGATACCGGCTCCCTTGCACTGGGAGGCGCCATTGTAACGGTAGCCATCCTGACGAAACTGGAGATTCTGCTTGTCCTGATCGGCGGTATTTTCGTTCTGGAAACTTTATCTGTTATCATTCAGGTCATTTCTTTTAAAACGACCGGAAAAAGAGTGTTCAAGATGAGCCCTCTGCATCACCATTACGAGCTGTCAGGCTGGTCCGAATGGCGTGTAGTCGTAACGTTCTGGACAGCAGGACTGATTTTTGCAATGGTTGGAATCTATATCGAGGTGTGGTTGTAAGTGAAAAACATAGACGTTTATAAAGAAAAGCATGTCCTGGTCCTCGGGCTCGCCAAAAGCGGCCTTGCTGCTGCGAGGCTTCTCCGGAAACTGGGTGCACATGTCACCGTCAATGATATGAAGCCGTTCGAAGAAAATGAAGCCGCACAGGAACTGGATTCTTCAGGAATCGAAGTGATCTGCGGACATCATCCTTCGAATCTGCTGGAAGAGAAGAAGATTGAATTGATTGTGAAAAATCCGGGCATCCCCTATTCCAATCCTATTCTCGTTCAGGCTGCTGAGCGGAACCTTCCCGTGTTGACGGAGGTGGAGCTTGCGTACCAGATTTCAGAGGCAGATATCATTGGAATTACAGGTTCGAATGGCAAGACAACAACAACAACACTCGTTTATGAGATGCTAAAAGCAGACGGAAAAGATCCCCTGATTGCCGGAAATATCGGCACTGTCGCATGTGAAGTGGCAGAAAAGGCAGAAGCCGGACAGGTGATCGTTATGGAGCTGTCATCGTTCCAGCTGCAGGGGACAAGGTCCTTCCGCCCTTCTGCTGCCGTTGTGTTGAACTTATTTGATGCCCATCTGGATTATCATGGCACAAAAGAAGCGTATGCCGGAGCGAAAGGGAAAATCTATGAAAATCTGACTCCGGATGATACGGCTGCCGTTAACGCGGATGATAAGGAGGCGGGGAGGCTTGCCGAACGGACAGAAGGAAAGAAAATTCTGTTCTCTGTTCGCGAGTATCTTACTGAAGGCGCCTGTGTCCATAACGGTGCCGTCTTCTACAATGGTGAAGAAATCATCAAGACGGGAGAGATCGTCCTCCCCGGAAAGCACAGCCTTGAGAACATCCTTGCCGCTGTGTGCCTGGTGAAAACCCGCGGATGCTCGAACGAAGCGATTGTAAAGGTGCTTACCTCCTTTACAGGGGTTGTACATAGACTGCAGTTTATCCGCACCCTGAATGGCCGGAGATTTTACAATGATTCGAAGGCGACCAATATTCTTGCCACATCCAAAGCGCTCGAAGCCTTCGAGCAGCCTGTTATCCTCCTTGCTGGCGGACTTGACCGCGGCAACGGGTTTGACGAGCTGAAGCCATACATGAAGCATGTAAAAGCGGTGATTACATTTGGAGAAACCGCTCCTAAACTTGAAAGAGCCGCCGCTGACCTTGGAATAGAAGCTGTTAAACGTGTCGATAATGTGGAACAGGCAGCCGGCGCGGCCTACAGCCTTTCCGGAGAGGGAGATGTTATTCTCCTGTCACCGGCTTGTGCAAGCTGGGATCAGTACAAGACTTTTGAAGAACGAGGAGACATGTTTGCAAGCGCCGTGCATAAGCTAGATTGAGGGCTCGTACCAGAGCCTGACCTTTAGAGAAATAGAGGTGTGCGGCTTTGACGGCGAAAAGAACGACTCCTGATTTCATTTTGATCATCGTGACACTCCTGCTTTTGACAGTTGGGCTGATCATTGTCTACAGCGCCAGCGCCATCTGGGCGGATTATAAATTCGATGACTCTTTTTTCTTCGCGAAAAGACAGCTTCTTTTTGCGGGGATCGGCATAATCGGCATGTTTTTTATTATGAATATTGATTACTGGACCTGGAGGACGTGGGCGAAAATCATTTTGCTCATCTGTTTTGTTCTTCTCGTCGCGGTTCTCGTCCCGGGCATCGGGATGGAGCGGAATGGTTCGAGGAGCTGGATCGGGGTCGGTGCATTTTCTATCCAGCCATCAGAATTTATGAAATTTGCGATGATTGTCTTTCTGGCAAAATACCTGTCAGAGCATCAGAAAAAAATCACCTCATTCAGAAAAGGGCTTGTCCCTTCACTCGGACTTGTTTTCATTGCCTTCGGCATGATCATGCTCCAGCCCGACCTCGGCACAGGAACGGTAATGGTGGGAACATGCATCGTGATGATTTTCACTGCAGGGGCACGAATCTGGCATTTTGGCTTTCTCGGACTGCTGGGTGCCGGTGGCTTTGCGGCTCTCGTAATATCCGCACCTTACCGGATGAAACGGATCACCTCATTTTTGGATCCGTGGCAGGATCCGCTCGGGAGTGGCTTTCAGATCATCCAGTCGCTCTATGCGATCGGACCGGGCGGGCTGTTCGGAATGGGACTGGGACAGAGCAGGCAAAAGTTTTTTTATCTGCCTGAGCCGCAGACTGATTTTATCTTTGCCATATTGGCAGAAGAATTGGGATTCATCGGAGGGTCGCTCGTGCTGCTCCTGTTTTGCCTCCTGCTGTGGAGGGGAATAAGAATTGCATTGGGAGCCCCTGATTTATATGGCGCGTTTTTATCAGTGGGAATTATTGCGATGGTCGCCATTCAGGTTATGATCAACATAGGGGTCGTTACAGGCCTGATGCCCGTTACGGGGATCACACTGCCTTTTTTAAGCTATGGAGGATCCTCTCTGACACTGATGCTGATGGCAATCGGGGTCTTGCTGAATATCAGCAGATATGCTAAATACTAATTGAACAGAACGAAGCGGAGGCTGACCCAGCTGATCGGAAATCGAATGGTATTTCTGTAAAGCCAGGGCCGGCCCCTCCCTATTTATCCCCTTTTTACGGGAGAGCCCAGGAGGAATCAGAGATGAAGGTTGCGGTAAGCGGGGGAGGTACAGGAGGACATATCTATCCTGCACTTGCTCTTATTAAAGAAATGAAGAAAATGAACCCTGAAGCGGAGTTCTTATATATTGGAACTGCCAACGGACTGGAAAAGAATATTGTAGAGAGAGAAAATATTCCTTTCAAATCAATTGAAATCACCGGTTTTAAAAGAAAAATCAGCCTGGATAACGTAAAAACCGTCATGCGGTTTTTAAAGGGTGTAAAAACGAGCAAACATTATTTAAAAGAATTCAAGCCGGATGCTGTGATCGGAACGGGCGGATATGTATGCGGCCCTGTGGTCTACGCAGCAGCCAAGCTCGGCATACCAACCGTCATTCATGAACAAAACAGCCTTCCGGGGCTGACGAATAAATTTCTGTCCAGATACACGGACAAAGTGGCGATCTGCTTTGAAGAAGCAAGAAAATACTTCCCTGCAGACAAAGCGGTGATGACCGGAAACCCGCGTGCATCAGAAGTTGCCGGTGTGAACGGAGAAAAAGGAAAGCTGTCCGCAGGCTTAAAGCCCGGTGTAAAATCCGTGCTTGTGTTCGGGGGAAGCAGAGGAGCCCGTCCGATCAATAAAGCGATTCTTGAGGTACTGCCCCAGCTGGGAGAAAAAGACTATCAGCTTCTCTATGTGACGGGGGAAGTCCATTATAAGCAAGTAGCGGAGGAAGCAAAAGCGACAGGTTCCCCTTCCAATGTGATCATCAAGCCATTCATTCATAATATGCCGGAAGTATTGGCCGGTACGGATCTGATTGTAGGCAGGGCAGGCGCTACATCGATAGCAGAAATTACAGCGCTTGGCCTTCCAAGTATTCTGATCCCAAGTCCATATGTGACAGCGAACCACCAGGAAGTAAACGCCAGGTCGTTAAGTGATAAGGGAGCTGCTGTACTGATGCTCGAAAAAGACTTGAACGGACCGGCTCTTTTAAAAGAAATCGACCGGATCATGACTGACGAAGCAGAGCTCATGAAGATGCGAAATGCTTCAGCAAAAATCGGCATGCCGGATGCAGCGGCAAGGCTAGCTGAAGTGCTTGGGGAAGTTTCCACAAAAAAATAACGGATGTCTTATCATCGGATAAATACCTTTTAACACAATCTTTCAGCTAAAGGGCACCATGCCGGCGTGCACAGGCGTGCCCTCGACTGGAACGGCTCCGGAATGGTCCGTTCGAGCTGAAAAAAGAATACAGCAGCTTTCAGGAGGTTATTATGGAAAACATCATCAGAGAACTTGAGCAGGCAGAGGTCGGCAAAGTGCTTGTAAACGAACCTCTTGCCAAGCACACAACGATGAAAATCGGAGGTCCGGCGGACTGCCTGGTTGTCCCAAAGGATATAGACAGCATCAAAAAAATCATTTCAATTATTAAAGACCATGGAGTGAGCTGGCGTGCGATTGGCAGAGGCTCCAACCTCCTTGTTTCCGATGAAGGCATTGAAGGGGTAGTCATCAAGCTTGGGGACGGCCTCGATCATCTGGAGATAGACGGAGAGGTTCTGACAGTAGGCGGCGGCTATTCGGTGATCAAGCTTGCGACGATCATCAGCAAAAAAGGCTTATCGGGCCTCGAGTTTTCAAGCGGCATCCCCGGTTCGGTCGGAGGAGCCGTTTATATGAACGCCGGTGCCCATGGCTCTGATATGAGCAAGATTCTTGTAAAAGCACACATTCTGTTTGAAGACGGAACAATGGAATGGCTCACATGCGAAGAACTGAAATTCTCCTACCGTACGTCTATTCTCCAAAATGAGCGGCCCGGAATCTGCCTCGAAGCGGTTTTGAAGCTGGAAGAGGGAGAAAAAGAAACGATTGTTTCCGTCATGCAGAAAAACAAAGATTACCGGAGAGACACACAGCCCTGGAATTTCCCGTGTGCAGGCAGCATCTTCCGTAATCCCCTTCCGGATTATGCCGGTGCCCTTGTAGAAAAAGCAGGGCTGAAAGGCTATAAAATCGGCGGGGCTCAAGTGTCTGATATGCACGGGAATTTCATTGTAAACGCCGGCGGAGCGACTGCACAGGATGTTTTAGATCTTATTGCTTTCATTAAAAAAACCGTTTTAGACAAATATAACGTCCAATTGGAGACAGAGGTAGAAATAATCGGGCGAAAATCCTAAAAGAAGAGGCTTAACTATTCCTTCTACTATGCTATAATGACTAATATAGGAAAATGGCAAAAACGGCATCCAGTATGCCGTTTGTTTATATTTCCCAACCGGTTTGCACGGAAATTTTCAAGAAGGGTGAATGGGAAAATGAATAACCGAATCGAACAGGATAAAATTGTTTCGATCGAAGAGCGCATCCCTAAACTGAAAGAGCAGCGGAAACAGAAGACGAATAAGCGGCTGGTTTCCTTTCTCTGCCTTTTTTTTATATTGATCCTGCTTGTTATTTACTTTCAATCGCCGCTCAGCAAAATATCGGCAGTCGAAGTATCCGGCAGCATCCATGCCAGCAAAGAAGAGATTATTAAAAAAAGCGGGATCGCTCCCGGGACAGGCTATTGGAGCCTTGACGGAGGCGATGCCGAAAGAGAGATCAAAGAACTGAAAGAAATAAAATCAGTACAAGTTTTAAAGACATTCCCCAATAAAGTCACTCTTAAGGTCGAAGAGTATAAACGGGTTGCCTATGCAGAACGAAACGGGAGCTACCTGCCGATTCTTGAGAATGGCTTCGTCCTTGGACAGGACAGTAAATCGCTCCCGTCAGATGCACCCATTCTGATCAACTGGAAGGAAGCAGAACATATTCAGGAAATGGCCTCTGCCCTTTTAGAAATCCCGGGGCCGATCGCGGCCTCAATTTCCGAAATCTATCATGCTCCCGACAAAAATGATTCGTGGCGCATCAAGCTGTATATGAACGAGGGGTATGTCATCAGCGGCTCTGTGCGGAACATAGCCGAGAAGATTAAAGATTACCCTTCGATCATCGCTCAGCTTGAACCGGGATCCAAAGGCATGATTCATATGGAAGTCGGCACCTATTTTGAATCGTTTGAACAGAAGAAAGACACCGAAGAGAAATTAGATCAGGGAGAAGAAGCGGATGAAACCGAGAGGTAAATATGTCCTTCTTTCTGCAGTGATGCTCGTTCTCGGCTATCTCATCGCATTTTCTTTTCAGCTGACGAATGAGAAAAGCGGTGCAAGCATCTCTGCTGAACAATGGAACAGAGAGTATGAATCCAGACAGCTGCTGATCAGTCAGGAAGAACGCAATTTGGAGCTGCAGAAGGAACTGGGGGACAAGCAGGAGAAAATCCGTGCCCATGAAGATTCCGTAAAGGAAGAGCAGCAGGCTGCAGGCCGGATGGTGGATGAAATCGAAAAGCTTCGCATGTACACCGGGGAAACCGGTGTAAAAGGCAAAGGGGTCCAAATCACGCTGAAGGATTCCTCTTACATACCGGCCGGCGGGAATGCCAACAGCTATATCGTTCATGAAAGCCATATTTTCAAGACGATCAACGAATTGTTTATATCCGGCGCCTCCGCAGTAGCGATCAATGGCCAGCGGATCTCTGCAGAATCATATATTTTCTGCAACGGTCCAGTTATTACGGTTGATGGGAACCAGTTCCCGGCCCCGTTTGTCATTTCTGCCATCGGTGATCCGGATGTACTGATTTCTGCCTTCACCATTCCCGGAGGAGTATCGGAAGAGCTCGCTTATGACAACATTGAGGTTAAGACCGAAAAGAAATCTGAAATCACCATGAACCCGATGCTCCAAAGCGGCGATAATTCCTGATGCTTCGGCAGAGCAGGCTGTAATTCACAGAAACGATGATATGAGGAGCAGTAAACGTGCCTGAAAGGAAAAAAATAATCGGATATACGTTAATAATGGGCCTGTTTGGATTTATGCTTTCTGTTCAGTTCCAGTCCATCAAGGAGCCGGCAGAAAGGGACTCAAGAGATCTTTGGGAAATCCGGGAGCAATTGAGCGAGGAGCAAAAACAGCAGTCAGAGCTGCTGAAAGAAATCAGAAAGTACAATCAGCTGCTGAGCACGTATGATTCCAATGAAACGAACGCGAGAGACGAAGCATTGAAAAAAACGCTTGATCAGCTAAAACTGCAGGCGGGTCTGACCGAAGTAAAAGGGGAGGGAATCGTCCTTGTCCTTGAACCTTTGTTTAGCGGCGAGCTAATTGGGGAAAAAGATATTTCTGTCTCACCTGATTTGCTGAGACGGCTGATCAATGAATTGAATGCAAATGAAGCTGAACATATTTCCATAGACGGACACAGAGTTTCCAGCACAACAGTCATCAGAAATATAAACGGAACTGTAAAAATGGACGGTTTTCCGCTGGATTCGCTGCCGATTAAAATCAATGTGATCAGTGAAGATTCAGCGAAGCTTTATGACCGCATTAAAGCTTCCAGTACCCATGATCTGTTTGCTGTAGACAATATAAAGATGACGGTCCGGAAACCGGAAAGCAGCATCGTCATTCCCGGAAGCGACAAAAGCATCCGCAGCGGGGATCTTCATCCCTACGAAATCCGTAAAGGGGGAGATTCATAATGTGGCTTCCTGTACTTGGACTGCTGCTGGGACTATTACTTGGATATTTTTCAGGCTTCCGCATACCTGCTGAATACTCCAACTATCTTTCCATCGCAGTACTTGCAGCACTGGATACTCTGCTTGGCGGAATTCGGGCACAGCTGCAGAATATTTACGATGAGCTGGTCTTTGTATCAGGATTTTTCTTTAACATTCTGCTTGCAGCAGCTTTAGCTTTTCTGGGAGTCCATCTTGGTGTAGACTTGTATCTGGTGGCGATTTTTGCCTTCGGTGTAAGATTGTTCCAAAACATTGCAGTCATAAGAAGGATCCTGATTTCCAGATGGAGTGATTCACGGCAAAAGGCAAAAAAAGTTGAGGGAAAGTAGAGGGAAAAATGCTTCTTTTGACGAATCATTTATAGAGTGTTTTATTTCCCGGCTCGCCTGTATAAGGGAAAAGAGCTGCAAACAGCTGCAATTGCAGTTTTTCCTGCATGGCCTGCTTTAAATAAGCAAGATGCGGATTGTAAAGTTGTTCTCCAAATAATAGAATAGAAATGTAGAGAGAGAAGGAGGTGCCATAGAATGAACAGCAATGAAATCTTCGTGAGTCTCGACATCGGTACATCCAGTGTGAAGGTGATTATCGGCGAAATGGCGGATGACGCCCTGAATGTAATCGGTGTTGGAAATGTTAAATCAGAAGGATTAAAAAAAGGATCAATTGTCGATATCGACGAGACCGTTCATTCTATTAAAAAGGCCGTTGAGCAGGCGGAACGCATGGTGGGTATTCCCCTTAAAAGAGTAGTGGTGGGGGTAGCAGGAAACCATGTTCATCTTCAGGAATGCCATGGTGTTGTGGCTGTTTCCAGTGAAAACAGGGAGATAGCGAATGAAGATGTCCGCAGAGTCATCGAGGCGGCTCAGGTAATGTCTATTCCTCCGGAAAGAGAAATAATCGACGTTATTCCGCGCCAGTTCATTGTAGATGGATTGGATGAGATAAATGATCCCCGTGGTATGCTGGGTGTCAGACTGGAAATGGAAGGAACCATCATTACCGGTTCCAAAACAATCTTACATAACCTGCTTCGCTGTGTAGAAAGAGCGGGGCTCGAAATAACAGATATCTGCCTTCAGCCTCTGGCTGCCGGTTCTGTTGCCCTTTCCCGTGATGAAAAGAATCTGGGAGTAGCCATGATTGACATCGGCGGAGGTTCAACGACAATCGCCATTTTTGAACAGGGGCATATTCGTTCAAGCTCTGTCCTGCCTATCGGAGGGGAGCATCTTACGAAAGATCTATCGATCGGCCTTCGTACTGCGACAGAGGAAGCAGAAAGAATTAAGGTCAAACATGGTCATGCTTTCTATGATCACGCTTCGCCGGACGAAGTGTTTGAGGTTTCCATTATCGGAACCGATCAGAAACAGCAATTCAATCAGCTGGAAATCTCTGATATTATAGAAGCTAGACTTGAAGAATTGTTTGAAATGGTTCAGCATGAACTTATGAGACTCGGAGTCAGAGATCTTCCGGGGGGCTTCGTTCTTACTGGAGGGACTGTAAGCATGCCCGGAGTTCTTGAACTGGCACAGGATATGCTTCAGAGCAGTGTACGAATTGCGAGTCCTGATTATATCGGTGTTAGAGAACCCCGCTATATGACCGGGGTCGGGCTCATTCAGTTTGCCTACAAAAATGCGAAAATCCAGGGAAGAAGAATCGGTTCCAGCGTATCCCAGGATACGTACGCCGAGCAGACTGCTGCTTCAAGAGAAGAGCCGGCAGAACGCAAGTCAAGCAAGCCTAAGCAGACAGATGACAAAAAACAGAGCAAAGTGAAAAAATTTTTCGGGTACTTCTTTGAATAAAACGATCAACCAGAAGTGATTGATGGATTAGGAGGATTATGCATGCTGGAGTTTGAAACGAATATTGATGGACTGGCAACGATAAAAGTAATAGGTGTAGGCGGCGGGGGAAACAACGCTGTTAACCGCATGATTGAACACGGGGTGCAGGGAGTAGAATTCATCGCTGTTAATACGGACGCCCAGGCTTTGAATCTATCTAAAGCAGAAGTGAAAATGCAGATCGGCTCCAAGCTGACAAGAGGCCTTGGTGCAGGAGCGAACCCGGAAGTCGGGAAAAAAGCTGCCGAAGAAAGCAAGGAACAGATTGAGGAAGCACTGCGCGGTGCTGATATGGTCTTTGTTACTGCAGGTATGGGAGGCGGTACCGGAACAGGTGCTGCACCGGTTATCGCCCAGATTGCAAAAGATCTCGGGGCTCTTACAGTAGGAGTCGTGACACGTCCGTTCACATTTGAAGGACGCAAGCGTGCGATGCAGGCGTCAGGCGGAATCTCTTCTATGAAAGAATCCGTGGACACACTGATCGTAATCCCGAACGACCGTCTTTTGGAAATCGTTGATAAAAACACGCCGATGCTGGAAGCGTTCCGTGAAGCTGACAACGTTCTCCGCCAGGGTGTTCAGGGTATTTCCGATTTGATTGCGGTTCCCGGACTTATTAACCTGGACTTTGCAGATGTTAAGACCATCATGTCCAATAGAGGTTCTGCACTTATGGGAATCGGTGTAGCTACCGGAGAAAGCCGTGCAGCTGAAGCGGCGAAAAAGGCGATCTCCAGTCCGCTGCTTGAAACATCCATCGACGGGGCACAAGGTGTGCTGATGAACATTACAGGCGGCACGAACCTGAGTCTTTATGAAGTACAGGAGGCTGCTGATATTGTAGCATCGGCTTCCGATCAGGAAGTAAACATGATCTTCGGTTCCGTAATAAACGAGAACCTGAAGGATGAGATTGTTGTAACCGTTATTGCGACAGGCTTCAGCGAACAGGAGATCAATCCAGGCAAGAAGCCGCGCTTCGGCGGAACTGCGAACCCGGCTCCGCAAAACCAGAAGCCGGCCATGCCGCAAAAGCGTGAGCGTGAACGTGAAATTAAACGGGAAGAGCCGTCATACAATGACACTCATCGCCAGCAGCAGCCCGATGATGCACTTGATATCCCAACCTTCCTCCGCAACCGCAACAGAAGACGCTAAATGGTAAACAAAAAAGGCCCTGACAGACGAAACAGTCTGTCAGGGCCTTTTTTTACTGGTGCTGGATCACCCATTATGCAGGGAGAGCCAAGCAGCGGCTTCCGACAAAACCACTTAAAAAAACACGGATTTCCCTTTCACAGATTGACACACTTTACCGGACGATCTCTATATACTTGAACCATAGCAATCATTCAGATCCTTCACTGGCTGGGAAGAGGGGTGTGCATTGACCGTCTATTTAGATGTCATCTGGCTTCTGAATTTCCTCTTTGATACCATGCTGCTTCTGCTCACAGCTGCCATGATGAAAAGAAAAAAAGTATGGTACCGGATTCTCCTCGGGGGATTCATTGGTTCTGCTCTCGTTCTCTTTCTGTTCACACCGCTTAGCCCTTTTTTCAGCCACCCGGCCGGAAAATTCCTTATTTCAATTCTGATGGTGTGGACGGCTTTTGGTTTTATACGGTTTAAATATTTTCTTCAGAACCTGCTGATGTTTTATTTCGCCACCTTCGCGATTGGGGGAGGGATCATCGGCGTACATTATTTTCTTCAGCAGGACAGTTATCTCGCCGGAGGGGTCCTGATCACCCAGTCAACCGGCTTTGGAGATCCGGTTTCCTGGCTGTTCGCTGCTGCCGGTTTCCCGCTGCTATGGCTCTTTTCTTCGGGCAGAGGAAAGGATATTCAGGTGAAAAAACTTCAATATGAGGAAATCGTCTATGTAACAGCCTATTTGGGTGAGACCGTTCTGGAAATGAGAGGGCTTGTAGACAGCGGAAATCAGCTGTATGATCCCTTGACCAAAACCCCGGTCATGATAGCGGATACTGAAAAAATGAAGGATCATTTACCGAAAGCTTTATGTGATAAAGTCAGCAGCGGAAAGATTCTGGAGGATACACCTGATCTTGATCATGAATGGCAGCTTCGAATGAGGATTGTACCGTACCGCGGAGTCGGCCAGCAAAACCAGTTCATGCTTGCCCTTAAGCCGGACGCCCTTACCATCTCAACCGGAAAAGAGGAATGGCAGGTGAAAAAAGCGCTGATCGCTTTGAGCTCATCGCAGCTTTCGGCAGACGGCGATTTTACCTGCATCGTCCATCCGCAAATGCTTCAACATTCATCTTCTGCATCGAATGTATCGTAAAACATGGGAAGTATTATCATTTTACTCGCGCAGGCGACTTTTAGAAGGGGGAAAACAATGAAAAACTTGCGGCTGCGGATCACGTACTGGTGGTACCGGCTACTTACAAAGCTGGGGCTGAAAACGGACGAAATCTATTATATCGGCGGAAGCGAGGCTTTGCCCCCTCCGCTGAACAAAGATGAAGAAGAGCTTCTGCTGCAAAAGCTTCCGGGTGGAGACCAGGCTGCGAGAGCCATACTGATCGAACGGAATTTGAGGCTGGTCGTTTACATTGCCCGTAAATTTGAGAATACAGGAATAAATATTGAAGATTTGATCAGCATCGGTACCATCGGATTGATCAAAGCGGTAAATACTTTTAACCCGGAAAAGAAAATCAAGCTTGCTACATATGCATCGAGATGCATAGAGAATGAAATTTTGATGTATTTGCGCAGAAACAATAAAATCAGATCGGAAGTTTCCTTCGATGAACCATTGAACATTGACTGGGATGGCAATGAGCTCCTTCTATCGGATGTGCTTGGTACAGATGATGATATTATCACGAAGGACCTTGAGGCGAACGTAGACCGCAAGCTTCTTTTAAAGGCATTGCAGCAGCTCAATGACAGAGAAAAGCAGATTATGGAGCTTCGTTTCGGGCTGCAGGGCGGGGAGGAAAAGACGCAAAAAGATGTGGCGGATATGCTTGGCATCTCCCAGTCTTATATTTCAAGGCTTGAAAAAAGAATCATCAAAAGACTGAGAAAAGAGTTCAATAAAATGGTTTGAATTTTTTTTAGGGGCGAAAAGCCCTTTTTTATATGGGTCTCAAGTTAAAGGACCGCAGACATCAATTTCTGTGCGCATATTTTTCCAGCTAAAGGAAATACTGTTTTTTGTACAGCAGCTCCCGACTGGAGGGTAAGATGTGACACGGAATAAAGTAGAGATTTGCGGAGTAGATACATCAAAGCTTCCTGTTTTAAAAAATGAACAAATGCGGATCCTGTTCAGAGAGATGCAAGGCGGGGACAGTTCAGCAAGAGAAAAACTCGTAAATGGAAATCTCAGGCTTGTACTGAGTGTAATCCAGCGTTTCAACAACAGAGGAGAATTTGTCGATGATCTGTTTCAGGTTGGCTGTATCGGCCTCATGAAATCAATTGATAATTTCGACCTGGGACAAAATGTTAAATTTTCCACCTATGCTGTACCGATGATCATAGGGGAGATCAGACGCTATTTAAGGGACAATAATCCGATCAGGGTTTCCCGTTCCTTAAGAGATATTGCCTATAAGGCTCTGCAGGTAAG
This sequence comes from Metabacillus mangrovi, assembly GCF_009711125.1. GTDB lineage: Bacteria > Bacillota > Bacilli > Bacillales > Bacillaceae > Metabacillus_B > Metabacillus_B mangrovi. The sequence continues at coordinate 82,973 of NZ_WMIB01000002.1, forward strand.
GGAAAAGCTGATGACCCAGACTTCTAGAGAGCCTACAGCCGAGGAAATTGCCAAGGTGCTTGAAGTGCCTCACGAGGAAATCGTGTTTGCACTTGATGCGATCCAGGATCCTGTTTCCCTGTTTGAACCGATCTATAACGATGGCGGAGATCCGATTTTTGTGATGGACCAGCTCAGTGATGAGCGGAACCGTGATATTAACTGGATTGAAGAGCTCGCTTTAAAAGAGGGAATGCGGAGGCTGAATGACCGGGAAAAATTGATTCTCAGAAAACGGTTTTTCCAGGGCAAGACGCAGATGGAAGTTGCAGATGAAATCGGCATTTCCCAGGCGCAGGTTTCAAGACTTGAGAAGGCCGCAATCAGGCAGATGAACAAGAACATCCAGCAATAAAAAGGGACAAGCGCGGGGATTCAGCCGAAAGGCATGAATCCTCTTTCTGTTTCCCGAATACATTGCCGGCAGGCTCATACATTAAGTAATAAAGGATGGGCAGGGAGGCAGACTTCAAGATGATGAACATTTCCGAGTTTCAAACGAAGGATATTGTCAATGTGTCAGATGGAAGAAAGCTTGGCAGTATCGGGGATTTTGATATAAATGTAACGACCGGGAAGATCCAGGCGATCATTATTTCAGGCCCGGGTAAAATGCTTGGTTTTTTTGGCAGGGAGGAGGAATTTGTCATTCCCTGGAGAAATATTGTTAAAATCGGGGAAGATGTGATCCTCGTCCGCGTTTCCTCCAATACCGGGCTGGAATAACCGGCAGTGCCCGGACGGACAGGAAAACCTTTCATGCTTTCTACATTGTTAAAATAAATTGAAAAAAGACCAAAACATGATTAATTTTACCCTTTAAACAGGAACCATAGCCGAAAGATGTGGTAAAATAAAGGCATTAAGGCAGGTTTTGTGTCGAAAGGAGAATGGTCATGCGCAAAGAGCCGTTTATCTCAGACCGCAGGAGCTTTCTGAGGCTGCAGTGCGATTCCGTCCCTTCCCTTGTTGCCGGCTTTACAGTCAGGAGCGGCGGAGTGAGTCATTCTCCATACAGCTCGATGAATATGGGGCTTCATGTCGGTGATTCAGCAGATGCTGTCGCTGAAAACCGGAGAATGTGTGCAGAAGAGTCCGGCATTCCGCTGGAGAACTGGACATTTGCAGATCAGGTTCACGGCCCGGCAATCGTGAAGACCGGCCCGGATGATGCGGGCAAAGGCATTTATCAATACAGTGATGCGGTCCCGGAAACGGATGGTCTTTACACGGACTCCAGGAACACTGCAGCTGCACTGGCTTTTGCAGATTGTACACCGATCTTTTTTTATGAAGAAGCGGCAGGACTTGCCGGCATCGCTCATGCCGGGTGGAAGGGCAGTGTTTCAAACATCGCCGGGAGTATGGTTTCCAGATGGTGTGAGGAAGAAGGAGCAGACCCCGGAAAAATCCATGCGGTCATCGGACCGTCTATCGGACCGTGCTGCTATGTGGTGGATGACCGCGTGATCAGCAAAGTGAACGGTCATTATCGGCAGGATGAGGAATTACCGTATACATCTGCAGGCACAGGACAGTACAGGCTCGATTTGAAAAAATTCAATGAAGCTTTGCTGATCAAGGCCGGCTTAGATAAAAAAAACATCTCGGTTTCAGGATTATGCACCTCCTGCAATGAGGACCTGTTTTTCTCCCACCGCAGGGATGGCGGAAAAACAGGCAGAATGATCGGATTTATTGGATGGAAAGAGGAGGGTTCCTGATTGAAAGTGCAAGAAAAACTGTCTGTCATCAATGAAAGAATTCAAACAGCCTGCAGACAGTCAGGCCGGAATCCTGAAGAAATACAAATCATTGCTGTCACAAAATATGTCTCGGCTGCACGCGCAGAAGAGGCACTGGAGGCCGGTGTTCTTCACTTAGGCGAAAATAGGGATGACGGCCTTGCAGATAAATATAATGTGCTCGGTGACAGAGCCGTATGGCACTTCATCGGAAGCCTTCAGTCACGGAAAGTCAAAAACATAATCGGCCGGGTTTACTACATACATTCTCTGGACAGGCTTTCGCTCGCTGCCGAGATCGACAAGCGCACAAGCGAACCGGTTCAGTGCTTCGTTCAGGTTAATACGTCCGGAGAGGAATCAAAGCATGGGCTCAAACCGGAAGAGACGGCAGACTTTATCCGCTCTTGCAGCAGCTTCCCCTCTATCCGGATTGCCGGACTGATGACGATGGCGCCGGATACAGAAGACACCTCACTCATCCGCACCACCTTCAGGCGCCTCAGGGAACTGAGAGAGGAAATTCAGGAGATGAACCTGAGCCATGCTCCGTGCCGCGAGCTCTCAATGGGCATGTCAAACGATTATGAGATAGCGATTGAAGAGGGGGCCACCTTTATAAGGATCGGAACTTCTCTCGTAGGATAATACAGGAGGTGTAAAAGATGAGCATAAAAAACCGGTTTAAGAACTTTTTTGCTCTTGATGAGGAAGAATATGAATATACAGAGGAACGCGTCTACGAGGAAGAAGAATCCTACCCCGCTTCCGAACAGCAGGCTCCCCGCAGGGAAGGCAAACAAAATGTGGTAAGTTTGCAAAGTGTTCAAAAATCATCTAAAGTGGTTTTGTGCGAGCCAAGAGCGTACTCAGAGGCGCAGGATATAGCAGATCAGCTTAAAAACCGGCGGGCGATCGTCGTCAATCTTCAGCGGATCCAGCATGACCAGGCAAAACGCATAGTAGATTTTTTAAGCGGAACCGTATATGCTATTGGCGGAGATATTCAAAAAATCGGCTTGAATATTTTTCTCTGCACACCTGATAACGTCGATGTATCAGGCACGATTTCCGAACTGGCAATTGAAGATGAACCCCAAAGGTGGTAATGGACGATGAATTTGGTTTTTTCAGTAGTGGCTTCTTTACTTCAAGTATACTCATACGCCATCATCATTTATATTTTGATGTCATGGTTTCCCAATGCTAGAGAAAGCAGATTCGGACAGATTCTGGCTTCGGTTGCCGAACCATTTCTGGAGCCGTTCCGCAGAATCATCCCGTCGCTTGGAATGATTGATCTTTCTCCAATCGCTGCGATTCTTGTGCTGAATCTTGCTCAAGGCGGCGTTTGGGCACTATATCGGATGATCGTTTGAAAATTCGGGACAACATGTCCCTTTTTTTATTTTTGTAAGGTAATCCCCGGCTGAACCAGGCTGCGGAGAATTGAAAAATGGTGATGAAAATGACAGATTTATACCAGCATTTCAGAGAAGAAGAGAGAGGTTTCATTGAGAAGGTCCTGGAATGGAAAGAGTTTGCTGAAACCTCATACAGCCCCCGCCTTACTGATTTTCTGGATCCAAGGGAGCAGGAAATCCTCCGTTCTGTAATTGGAGAGCAGAAGGAAGTGAGAGCTGCATTTCACGGAGGAGCAGAACATGCGGAGAGAAAGAGGGCACTCATTTACCCTGACTATATGAAGCCTGAAGCCGAAGACTTCAGTTTAAGTGTATTCAAGGTCGTTTACCCTTCCAAGTTCGTGACAATCGAGCACAGGCATGTCCTGGGATCATTGATGTCAATTGGACTGAAACGGGCTAAGTACGGCGATATCCTGATCGAAAACGGCGGGATCCAGATTGTGGCTGCTGCTGAAATGGATGACTTTTTAAGACTGCAGCTGACTGAAATCGGCAAAACAAAAGTTGAACTGGAGCAGATCAGCCTTGCAGAGGTATACGAAAAAGTGGAAGAGTGGAATGAATTTTCTGCAACAGTAAGTTCACTCAGACTGGATGCGGTCCTGTCAGCCATCTATCAGCTTTCCCGGCCGAAGGTTCTGCCCCTGATCCAGGCCGGACATGTCAAAGTGAACTGGCGCATCGCCGAACAGGGCTCCATGGAGTGCAGGGAGGGGGATGTCCTCTCAGTACGGGGGTACGGAAGAAGCAAAATATCCGGGATTAACGGCAGAACGAAAAAGGATAAACTCAGGCTGACATACGGAAGGCAAAAATAATTGGTTATTTTGGAGGATTTGCCCCATACGTGACGAATTATGAATTATAATAGGAAACAGAAGCATACCGATACATATGGAGGTGGCCGTTCGTGCCTTTAACACCGCTTGATATTCATAACAAGGAATTCAATAAGGGATTCCGCGGTTATGATGAAGATGAAGTAAATGAATTTCTTGACCAGGTCATAAAAGATTATGAGATGGTGCTTCGTGAAAAAAAGGAATATGAGAACAGGGTTTCAGAAATGGAAGATAAGCTGAGCCATTATACTGTAATCGAAGAAACACTCAATAAATCTATTCTAATTGCACAGGAAACTGCAGAAGAAGTAAAGCGCAATGCCCAGAAAGAAGCAAAACTGATCATTAAGGAAGCTGAGAAGAACGCTGACCGGATCATTAATGAGTCCCTTTCAAAATCCAGAAAGATCGCTATGGATATTGAAGAGCTGAAGAAGCAGTCAAAAGTGTTCCGCACCCGTTTCCAGATGCTGATCGAAGCACAGCTTGACCTGCTTAAAAACGATGACTGGGATCATCTGCTCGAGTATGAAGCAGAGCCGGTGTACGCTGGTGAAGAGGACGATCGTTACCGTTCTTGACTTTTCTATAGGGAATACCATATAATTTGAGCACACAATCCATATATTTCGGCGATGACAGGGACAGTAGCCTGAGTCCGTCTTAATGATAGCGAACCGGGGACGGTGAAAGCCCGGGTTAAGACCTCAGATGAACATCACCCTCGAGTTCCTGCCTGAATCACAGTAGGGCAAGGCGTCTCATTCACGATACGAATGCTGAAGTGGATGCTTTATTCGCATCTATAAGGGTGGTACCGCGTGAAGCAAGCCTTCTCGTCCCTTTCCGGGATGAGGGGGCTTTTTGTATTTTTTTAAAAAATCGCCTGCCCGTTCTGATCAGGACTGAAATCGGTAAACATTAGGAGGAAAAAGAAATGGATTATAAAAATACGCTGCTTATGCCCAAAACAGAATTCCCGATGCGCGGGAACCTGCCGAAGCGCGAGCCTGAAATGCAGGAAAAATGGGAGAACATGAAGATCTACAACAAGGTCCAGGAGCATACAAAGGACCGCCCGCTGTTCATCCTTCATGACGGACCTCCTTATGCAAACGGTGATATTCATATGGGCCATGCCATGAATAAGATCCTGAAGGATTTCATCGTCCGCTATAAATCCATGAGCGGATTCAGCGCTCCGTATGTCCCGGGATGGGATACGCACGGACTGCCGATCGAAACAGCACTGACGAAAAACAAAAAAGTGAACCGCAAAGAAATGTCTGTAGCAGAATTCAGGAAGCTGTGTGAGGAATATGCATGGACTCAGATCGAGGGGCAGCGTGAACAGTTTAAGCGTCTTGGGGTAAGAGGCGACTGGGAAAATCCGTATGTCACGATGACACCGGAATATGAGGCACAGCAAATTCTCGTGTTCGGCGAGATGGCGAAAAAGGGCTACATCTACAAAGGCCTGAAGCCGGTCTACTGGTCTCCGTCCAGTGAATCTGCGCTGGCAGAAGCGGAAATCGAATATCAGGACAAAAAATCAGCGTCCATCTATGTTGGCTTTGAAGTAAAGGATGGAAAAGGCGTGCTGGAGCAGGATGAAAAGATCGTGATCTGGACGACGACTCCGTGGACCATCCCGGCTAACCTCGGAATTTCTGTTCATCCGGATCTTGAATACAGTGTCGTCCGTGCCAACGGGGAAAAATTCGTCCTGGCTACTGACTTGCTGTCAGCAGCAGCGAAAGAGCTTGACTGGGAAGAATACGAGACAGTGCGCACGGTTAAAGGAAAAGACATGGACCGCATCACGGCCAAACACCCGCTTTATGACAGGGAGTCGCTTGTCATGCTTGGAGAGCATGTTACAACGGATGCGGGTACAGGGTGTGTCCACACAGCACCCGGCCACGGGGAGGATGACTTCTTAGTCGGACAGCAGTATGGTCTTGAAGTACTCTGCCCTGTAGACGAAAAAGGAGTGATGACAAAAGAAGCTCCGGGCTTTGAAGGTCTTTTCTACGATGAAGCGAACAAACCGATCACCGAACAGCTTCAGGAAAAAGGAGCCCTTTTAAAGCTTGCCTTCTTTACACACTCCTATCCTCATGACTGGAGAACAAAAAAACCGGTAATCTTCCGTGCGACTGCCCAGTGGTTTGCTTCGATCAAGGATTTCAGATCAGAGCTTCTAGAAGCAGTCAAGGAAACTAAATGGGTTCCTGCCTGGGGAGAAACCCGTCTTTATAACATGGTCCGCGACCGGGGCGACTGGTGCATTTCCAGACAGCGTGCATGGGGTGTGCCGATTCCGGTATTTTATGCGGAAAACGGCGAGCCGATCATTTCGGATGAAACGATCAGCCATGTATCCGCTCTGTTCCGTGAGCACGGGTCGAATATCTGGTTCGAACGTGAGACGAAAGACCTTCTTCCTGAAGGGTTCAGCCATGAAGGAAGCCCGAACGGCACATTCACGCGTGAGATGGATATTATGGACGTTTGGTTTGATTCCGGTTCGTCCCACCAGGCAGTTCTTCATGAGCGCGAAGATCTGCAGCGCCCGGCTGATCTGTATCTTGAAGGATCTGACCAATACCGCGGCTGGTTCAACTCCAGTCTTTCAACAGGAGTGGCAGTGACCGGCAAAGCACCATACAAAGGCGTTCTGAGCCATGGTTTTGCACTGGACGGACAAGGACGCAAGATGAGCAAGTCGCTTGGAAACACGGTTGTACCTGCGAAGGTTATGAACCAGCTTGGCGGAGACATCCTGCGCCTGTGGGTAGCATCTGTAGACTACCAGGCGGATGTCCGGGTATCCGATGCCATCCTGAAGCAAGTTGCCGAAGTGTACCGCAAGATCCGCAACACGTTCCGCTTCCTGCTTGGTAATCTGGATGATTTTATGCCGTCTGATGCAGTAGAGTGGAGCGAATTAAGGGACGTGGACCGCTACATGCTCGTGAAGCTGAACAAGCTGATCGACAAAGTGAAAAAGGCATACGATGACTACGAATTCGCTGTCATCTACCATGCTGTGCACAACTTCTGTACGATCGAGCTCAGCTCCTTCTATCTTGATTTTGCAAAAGATGTCCTTTACATCGAGGGGAAAGACCATCGTGACCGCCGTGCGATTCAGACCGTTCTGCATCAGACGCTGCTTGCTCTTGTAAAGCTTACGGCTCCGATTCTCCCGCATACGGCAGATGAAGTATGGGAGCAGATTCAATCTGAACAGGCAGAAAGTGTGCAGCTTACAGATATGCCGGAGAGCTCTTCCATCGCGGATGCAGCAGCACTTGAAGAAAAATGGGATGCATTCATGGGCTTGCGGGATGATGTTCTGAAAGCACTTGAAGCTGCAAGGAATGAAAAAGTCATCGGGAAATCCCTGACGGCCAAAATCACTCTCTATCCTGACCAGAAAGCCAAAGCGCTTCTGGAGTCGGTTGAAGAAGACTTGAAACAGCTCTTTATCGTTTCAGGCTTCGAGCTCGGCGGGGACCTCGAGAGTGCACCTGCAGAAGCTCAGGCATTCGGCAGTGTGAAAATCAAAGTTGAATCGGCAGAAGGCGAAACGTGCGAACGCTGCTGGATCGTTACACCTGAAGTAGGCACAGACTCCGAACACCCTGGACTTTGCAAGAGATGTGCTGAAATTGTAAAAAGAGAATACGCAACGAACGAATGATCGTTGTAAACCGGTTCCGCATAATGGCGGGCCGGTTTTTTTAGGATATCCACTATATGCTGCACTGACCCCACATTCGCTAAAGCACTAAACCTCCGTCCCCTGTTCCGGTAACTCCTTGGCTGGCAAGTGTTCAAGCCTCACTTGCCTGTTCCCCCGCTGCTTTAAAGCGGCTGGGGTCAGAGCAGTGCACGGTGCAAGCACAGGGCACCTAGCAGCCAAAGCAAACAAGAGTAAGCGCACCAGCCAAAGCAACCAACACACCCAGCCACCGCACCAACTGGCACCAACTTTAGTTTCCCGGCTGCTTCTCCCCATTTTCTCCTCATCCATCTGTGGAAAAAACTGAACAGGGTGAAGCCAGGAGCTTCGGACAAACTACTTTTACAAACCTTACAGCAGGAGTTGATCCGCATTGGCCACTGATTTTTTTGAGATCCGAAAAGAGCTTGAATTAATGCGGGAGGAGCTTAGGGAACGATTGTTCAGTCATTCCTTTTATGACAGCAGCTCGGGCGGGACGATGGAAACCCTTCTCGTGCATGTGAAGGAGGAGCTGCATGATGTGGAGCATGCCCTGAACAAGATGAACAGCGGGATGTACGGGATCTGCGAGGAGACGGGCCAGGCACTGCCGCTCGAGAGCTTGAAGTACTTGCCGACGGCCCGCTGTCTTCATGATTTCTCTTTCAAAGATCAGTATGAAAGAAAGGCGCTTCCTTTTGCTGCTGCGGAAAATCATCATTACAGCGGATACGATTACGAGGAAATATACTGAAACCGTTCCGTCAGGACGGTTTTTTCTGCTATTCCTTACTCTTTTCTTTTTTTTATGATAAAATTCATTGTATCTAAATTGAATGGCTGGAGGAACATGTGTGCGTGCAGTAAGTTACATAATTGCAATAGCGGTGATTATTCTGGACCAGCTGACAAAATGGCTGGTCGTTCAAAATTTGGAAATCGGCGAACAGATTCCGGTGATCGAAGGGTTCTTTTATATCACATCTCACCGTAATGAAGGGGCTGCCTGGGGAATTCTGCAAGGACAAATGTGGTTTTTCTATATTGTCACAGTGATTGTGATGGCAGCGCTCATCTACTATATTCAGAAGTTTGTTACGAAAGCAGGCCTCCTCGGGACTGCTCTCGGACTGATGCTTGGCGGGGCGATCGGCAACTTTATTGACCGTGTGCTTCATCAGAAGGTCGTCGATTTTGTTCAGACCATTATCTTTTCATACAATTTTCCGATCTTTAACATCGCAGACTCCGCGTTATGCATAGGGGTTGCGCTGCTGTTTATCCAAATGCTGCTTGACGGCAAAAATGAGAAAAAAGAGGGGCAAACCTTGTAATGGACATCAAAGAATTTACGATTCAAATAGAACAGGCCGGGGACAGGCTTGACAAAACATTGAGCACATTAAATGAAGACTGGTCCCGTACCCATATTCAGTCTCTCATCAAAAGCGGACTCGTTCTTGTTAACGGCCAGCCTATTAAAACGAATTATAAGGGTGCCGATGGGGATCTGGTCACGGTTGAAATTCCGGAACCGGAAGAACTGGATATCAAAGCGGAAGAAATGAACCTTGAAGTTCTCTACGAGGACAGTGACGTTCTTGTCGTGAACAAGCCAAAAGGGATGGTTGTCCATCCTGCTCCAGGTCATTTGACAGGAACGCTCGTTAACGGCCTGATGGCACACTGCAAAGACCTGTCAGGCATAAATGGAGTCATGAGACCGGGAATCGTCCACAGGATCGATAAAGACACATCCGGGCTGCTGATGGTTGCTAAAAATGATCTTGCTCATGAATCACTTGTCTCACAGCTCGTGGAGAAGTCCGTCACACGCCGGTACCGTGCTCTCGTACACGGAAACATTCCCCACGACCAGGGAACGGTGAATGCACCGATCGGCAGGGACAAACAGGACCGGCAGAGCATGACTGTAACACGGGAAAACAGCAGAGATGCAGTCACGCACTTTACTGTACTTGACCGCTTTAAGGATTTTACCCTTGTTGAATGCCAGCTGGAAACGGGCAGAACGCATCAGATCCGGGTGCATATGAAATACATCGGCTTCCCGCTCGCCGGGGATCCAAAATACGGACCGAGAAAAACGCTCAACATTGGCGGCCAGGCTCTTCATGCCGGCATATTGGGTTTTGATCATCCCCGCACTGGAGAATATCTTGAGTTTGAAGCACCGCTTCCCGAGTATTTCAGCAGTCTGCTTACTGTTCTTGAAAAATAGGGATTGACAGATAAAGCGGTGTTTGCCATAATATCTGTAGTTGAATAGAACCTTTAAATTCAGTCCTGCGAGGCTGGGAAGGATACGGCTTATTTGATCATGGAATCACTATGCCCTCTTATCCCTGCAGGATAAGAGGGCTTTATTTTTGGCTTAAGATGAGGAGGCGCCCTGCATGGCAAAAAAAGCGGTTGTACTGGACGATCAGGCAATCAGAAGAGCCCTTACAAGGATCGCCCATGAAATTATTGAGCGGAATAAGGGAATCGAAGATTGTCTGCTCGTCGGCATCAAGACAAGAGGGATCTACATTGCTGATAGACTGGCCGAGCGGATCCGCCAGATCGAGGGCCGGGATATTCCGATCGGTGAGCTCGATATCACCCTTTACAGGGATGATCTAACTAAGAAAACTGACAGTCAGGAGCCTCTTGTAAGAGGGACGGATTTGCCTGAACCGATTCAAGATAAAAAAATCATCCTTGTAGATGATGTTCTTTATACGGGCCGAACAGTCCGGGCAGCGATGGATGCTCTGGTGGATATCGGCAGACCTGCTGCCATACAGCTGGCCGTTCTTGTGGACAGGGGCCACCGTGAGCTTCCGATCCGGGCAGATTTTGTCGGAAAGAACATTCCGACTTCGGGCTCTGAGAAGATTGTGGTCGAAATGAATGAAGTAGATGAACTGGACCAGGTTTCCATTTACGAAAACGAATAGAGCGTTCTTTTTAAAGCTGTCCCGAGAGACGGCAAAGAGAACAGAATACAGCGTCCTTACCAACAGGCTGCCTGTATTTCTGCGCACCTCTTTGCTTCCCGGCAAAGAGGTCTTTTTTATATAAGGAGGAGTTAGAACGATGAATGAAAAAATCATACTCGATATAAACGAAAAGCCGAAGCCGGCTGTCTGGCTCACCTTAAGTTTTCAGCACTTATTCGCGATGTTCGGGGCAACGATTCTTGTGCCGTTTCTTGTCAAAATGGATCCTTCCGTCGCATTGATCTCAAGCGGTATCGGAACACTGATCTTTCTCTTGATCACTAAGTTCCGGGTTCCTGCCTACCTTGGCTCATCCTTCGCCTTTATCGCACCGCTTATTGCAGCCCAGACTGGCGGCGGTCCCGGTGCGGCGATGGTCGGCAGCATGATGGCAGGGGCGGTATACGCAGCAGTAGCCCTGATCATTAAAGCCACCGGCCACCGCTGGATCCTGAGGCTTCTTCCGCCGGTGGTCGTCGGACCTGTCATTATCGTAATCGGACTCGGACTTGCAGGCACTGCTGTCCAAATGGCGACCAATAATCCTGCAGGCGACTACAGCCTGCTCCATTTATCGGCAGCGCTCGTAACGCTATCTGTCACCATCATCTTCTCGGTTTACATTAAAGGATTTTTCAACCTGATTCCGGTCTTGATCGGAATTGCATCGGGCTACCTTTACTCACTTGCGATCGGCATTGTCGATTTCAGCAAAGTTGCAAACGCAAAGTTTCTTGAAATGCCGAATTTCACTATGCCGTTTCTGGATTATCAGCCTGAGTTTTCCTGGCAAATCTTCCTCCTCATGGCACCGGTTGCCCTCGTAACCCTTTCAGAGCATATCGGTCACCAGATGGTGCTGAGCAGCGTAGTAGACCGTGATCTTGTCCAAAATCCCGGCCTCCACAGGTCCATTATGGGAGACGGACTGGCGACATTTGCAGCGGCCCTTTTAGGCGGTCCGCCCAATACAACGTATGGAGAAAATATCGGCGTTTTGGCCATCACGAGAGTATACAGCGTCTTTATCCTCGGAGGGGCTGCGGTCCTCGCGATCGCGTTCGGTTTCATTGGAAAGATTTCAGCACTGATCAGCAGCATCCCGACACCTGTGATGGGCGGAGTATCGATTCTTCTCTTCGGGATCATCGCTTCATCCGGATTAAGAATGATGATTGACAGCAAGATTGACCTGGGGGATAAACGGAGCCTGATCATCTCTTCGGTTATTCTTGTCATCGGAATCGGAGGGGCAGTCATCAAAATCGGCAACAGCTTCGAGCTTCACGGGATGGCGCTTGCAGCCATCATCGGAGTTGTCCTGAATCTGGTGCTCCCGGGCAGCGAGTCCAAACAAAAAAATGCGCATAAAGAAGGCCGGTCTGGCCAGTCAAGCGCAGTTTCCTGAATACACATACCTTTTAAGCGGATCCAGAGAGATCCGCAAGGGTGTAAGGATGGCGGAGTCAGCCACCCTTGTTTCCAGCACCCTGAATGAGCTGTTCAGGGTGCTTTTCTTTTACAGTAAGATTTCAGCTGAAACGAAAGAGGGGGAACGGAAGATGAAGCATTTGTTAACGATGGCCGGTCTTGCAGATGAGGAGATTATGAAGTTGATTGAAGAGGCGCGTGCCTTCAAATCCGGGAAGCTTCCTGAGCCCTGCCTTTCGCCGGTATTCGCTGCCAATTTGTTTTTTGAGCCAAGCACAAGAACGAGGTTCAGCTTTGAGGCAGCTGAAAAAAGACTGGGGATGCATGTGCTGAATTTTCAGGCAGAAGCTTCCAGTGTGCTGAAGGGAGAATCCCTTTATGATACCGTCCGCACGCTGGAGGCAATCGGAGCGAATGCTGCGGTTATCCGGCATCCGCAGGAACGGTTTTACGAGGAACTGGCGGACCGCGTTTCGATTCCAATCATTAATGCAGGGGACGGCTGCGGCCAGCACCCTACGCAGTCGCTGCTGGATTTAATGACAATTTATGAGGAGTTCGGCCGCTTTGAAGGGCTTAAGATCAGCATCCATGGAGATATCCGCCACAGCCGGGTAGCGCGCTCCAATGCAGAGACGCTCACGAGGCTCGGAGCAGAAGTCCTGTTTTCAGGACCGCCGGAATGGCAGGACGACGCCAATCCGTTCGGCGCGTATACGCCGGTGGATGAGGCGATGGAGAAGTCTGATGCCGTCATGCTGCTCCGTATTCAGCATGAACGCCACTCATCCGGGATGGGCGGTACAGCGGGTTACCTTGAAGAATACGGTCTGACACGCAGGAGAGAGAACCGGATGAAGAAGGACGCCATCATTCTTCATCCAGCCCCGATCAACAGGGGAGTTGAAATAGATGACAGCCTGGTGGAGTGCAGCCGCTCCAGAATTTTTAAACAGATGGAAAACGGAGTTTACATCCGAATGGCCGTCCTCACACGGGCACTTACCCGTAATTCAGAGAAAAAGGGAGAGAACGAGCATGTCTTATATTCTTAAAAATGCAGAGATTCTATCACCTGAGGGAGATAGGGTTACAAGAGATCTCCTCATTGAGAACGGGAAAATTGCACGGATACAGGAAAAAATCCAGCTGCCGGGCATAAAGGAAATCGATGCCTCCGGCTGCTTTCTTTCAGCCGGTCTGACCGATCTGCATGTTCACTTGAGAGAGCCCGGCGGAGAACATAAAGAAACGATTGCAACCGGTACAAAGGCGGCAGCAAAAGGCGGATTCACCACCATTGCGGCCATGCCGAATACAAGACCCGTTCCTGACACGAAGGAGCATTTGGAGTCTTTGGTGGAAAGGATTGAAAAGGATGCGCTCGTCCGCGTTCTGCCTTACGCCTCGATTACAGAACGGGAGGCTGGAAAGAAGCTGACCGATTTTTCCGAACTGAAAGAAGCCGGAGCGTTTGCCTTTACGGATGATGGCGTCGGGGTTCAAGAAGCAGGAATGATGCTGCAGGCGATGAAAAATGCAGCGCGGGCAGGGATGAGCATCGTTGCACATTGCGAGGAACATTCCCTCATCAATAAAGGAGCTGTTCACGAAGGTTCTTACTCGGAAAAGAATGGATTGAACGGCATTCCTTCTGTTTGTGAGTCTGTACATATTGCGCGAGATGTTCTGCTGGCAGAGGCTGCGGGATGCCACTACCACGTCTGCCATATCAGCACGAAAGAGTCGGTCCGCACAGTCCGGGATGCGAAGCGGGCGGGAATAAGAGTCACTGCGGAGGTCACTCCCCATCATCTTATCCTGTGTGAAGAGGACATACCGGGCCTTGATCCGAATTTTAAAATGAATCCGCCTTTACGGGCAAAAGAAGACCGGGATGCACTGCTGGAAGGGCTTTTGGATGGAACAATCGATTTTATCGCCACCGATCATGCACCGCACACACTTGAGGAAAAAGCGGAAGGGATGGCCTCTGCCCCATTTGGTATTACCGGCCTAGAGACAGCGTTCCCGCTGCTGTATACCGAGCTGGTGTTAAAAGGAAAAGCAACGCTTGAACAGCTTATTGCATGGCTCACCTTTCTCCCCGCAAAAGCCTTTGCACTGCCTTACGGACGGCTCGAAGAAGGGGCGTATGCAGATCTCGTTCTGATCGACTTGCAGAAGGAAAAGCAAATCGATCCTGAAAACTTTGAATCCAAAGGGAAAAACACACCGTTTGCCGGCTGGAGCTGTAAAGGGTGGCCGGTTCTGACCATCGCAGCAGGAAAAATTATTTTTGATGAAAGGGGAGTTTCAGTATGAAAAGAATGCTCATATTGGAAGACGGAACCGTATTTACCGGGACAGGTTTTGGAAGTGAAAGAGAATCCATAGGAGAGATTGTGTTTAACACCGGCATGACGGGTTATCAGGAAATACTCTCTGATCCTTCCTATTGCGGCCAAATCGTCACGATGACCTACCCGCTTATCGGAAATTATGGTATCAACCGGGACGATTTTGAGAGCATCACCCCTTTTGCGGGAGGACTGATTGTTAAAGAACATGCTGCATACCCTTCAAATTGGAGGAGCGAATATTCCCTGGATGAGTATTTAAAAATGAAAAACATTCCGGGACTCGCAGGCATTGATACAAGAAAGCTGACGAGAATCATCCGCAGCCATGGTTCGCTGAAAGGCGCTCTATGTGCAGGTGACACCGATCCTAAAGAAATGGCCGAAAAATTGCGTGCCGTCAGGCTTCCTGTAAACCAGGTCGAGCGGGTTTCCGCACGGACTCCCTACGCAAGCCCGGGAAGAGGGAAGAGAGTGGTCCTGGCTGACTTCGGCATGAAGCACGGCATTCTAAGGGAACTGAACAAGAGGCATTGTGATGTGGTCGTGGTCCCGTATCATACTTCCGCAGAAGAAATTCTTCAGCTGAACCCTGACGGTATCATGCTGTCAAACGGGCCCGGGGATCCAAAGGATGTGCCGGAGGCGATAGAGATGATCAAAGGGGTGCTTGGAAAGGTGCCGCTGTTCGGGATCTGTCTGGGGCACCAGCTGTTTGCTCTCGCATGCGGCGCGGACACGGAAAAAATGAAGTTCGGACACAGGGGATCGAACCATCCGGTCAAAGATGTAAAGACGGGCAAAGTGGCCATCACGTCTCAAAACCACGGCTATACCGTCAAGGAAGACAGCCTGGATGGAACGGATCTGATTGTCACTCATCTTGCGTTAAACGATCATACAATCGAAGGCTTGGAGCATAAAGAGCTGTCTGCTTTCACTGTACAGTATCATCCGGAAGCATCACCAGGACCGGAGGACGCGAACGGGTTATTCGACCAATTCATGGAGCGTATTGAATCAGCTGGAAAGGCGGGGGAACAGTTATGCCAAAGCGTTTAGACATCAAAAGAATTCTTGTGATCGGGTCTGGACCGATTGTGATCGGACAGGCAGCGGAGTTTGACTATGCAGGCACCCAGGCGTGCATTGCCCTGAAAGAAGAAGGATATGAAGTGATCCTTGTCAATTCAAATCCGGCTACAATTATGACGGATACGGAAATTGCAGATAAAGTTTATATTGAACCGCTGACAGCTGAATTTGTCAGCAGTATTATCCGCAAAGAGCGGCCGGACGCACTCGTGCCGACACTTGGAGGACAGACGGGCCTTAACCTGGCAGTCGAGCTTGCAGATTCCGGGGTTCTTACTGAATGCGGAGTCGAAATTCTTGGAACAAGTCTTGAAGCCATTCAGAAAGCGGAGGACCGGGACTTGTTCAGGAAGCTTATGAATGAACTGAATGAGCCGGTTCCTGACAGTGAGATTGTCCATACGGTCAGCGAAGCATTTGTGTTCGCAGAGAAAATCGGCTATCCGATTATCGTAAGACCTGCCTTTACGCTCGGAGGAACAGGCGGCGGCATCTGCAGCAATGAAGAGGAACTCGCTGAAACAGTCGCGTTCGGATTAAAATCCAGTCCGGTCACTCAGTGCCTGCTTGAAAAAAGCATTGCCGGTTTCAAGGAAATCGAATATGAAGTGATGAGAGACAGCGGAGATCATGCGATCGTGGTCTGTAATATGGAGAATTTCGATCCAGTCGGGATCCATACAGGGGACAGCATCGTGGTGGCACCTTCCCAGACTCTGAGCGACAGGGAATACCAGCTGCTGCGAAATGTTTCACTGAAAATTATCCGTGCCCTCGGGATCGAAGGCGGCTGCAATGTCCAGCTGGCACTGGATCCTGACAGCTTTCAATATTACATCATAGAAGTGAATCCGCGCGTCAGCCGGTCATCTGCCCTCGCTTCAAAGGCGACCGGCTACCCGATCGCCAAGCTGGCAGCAAAGATTGCGATTGGCCTGACTCTCGATGAGATGATGAATCCGGTAACAGGCAAAACCTATGCATGCTTTGAACCGGCCCTTGACTATATCGTAACGAAAATTCCGCGCTGGCCGTTTGATAAATTCGAATCGGCAAACCGCTGGCTCGGCACCCAGATGAAGGCCACCGGAGAAGTGATGGCCATCGGCCGGTCCTTTGAGGAATCCCTTCTGAAGGCAGTCCGGTCCCTTGAAGCGGAGGTGTGCCATCTGCAGCTGAAAAATGCAGCCCGGCATGATGACCGGCATATCGAAAAAAGAATCCGCAAAGCAGGAGATGAGCGCCTCTTTTACCTGGCTGAAGCATTAAGGAGAGGCACCACAACGGACACCCTGCATGAATGGAGCAGCATCGATCTCTTTTTCCTGAATAAACTTGCAGGAATCATTGCGCTGGAGAAAAAAACAGCAGAGAACCCATTTGATCTGAACGTGCTTCAGGAAGTGAAACGGAACGGTTTTTCTGATCAGGCGGTCGCTGACCTCTGGAATACGGCTGAGCGGGAAGTATATGAGTTCCGGAAGCAGTCGCGGCTCATGCCGGTTTACAAAATGGTGGACACGTGCGCGGCAGAATTCGAGTCAGCCACCCCCTATTTTTATGGAACATATGAAGAAGAAAACGAATCAGTGGTCACGCCCCGGAAGAGTGTGCTTGTTCTCGGTTCCGGACCGATCCGCATCGGCCAGGGGGTAGAATTCGATTACGCTACCGTTCATTCTGTATGGGCGATAAAAGAAGCAGGGTATGAGGCGGTCATCATCAACAACAATCCTGAGACCGTATCAACGGACTTCAGCATTTCTGACAAGCTCTACTTTGAGCCTTTGACAGCGGAAGACGTCATGCATGTGATTGAACTGGAAAAGCCTGAAGGGGTCGTTGTTCAGTTCGGAGGCCAGACGGCCATCAATCTAGCGGATGAACTGTCTGCGAGAGGGGTCAAAATTCTGGGTACTTCCCTTGAGGATCTGGACCGGGCAGAAAACCGGGACAAATTTGAAAAGACTCTTCAGGAGCTTGGCATTCCCCAGCCGCTTGGGAGAACCGCCTTTTCTGCAAAAGAGGCAGCACTGATCGCCGGGGACATCGGCTATCCGGTTCTTGTCAGACCGTCCTATGTACTGGGCGGCCGAGCGATGGAAATCGTATACAGGGAAGAAGAACTGCTGCACTATATGGAGAATGCGGTAAAAGTGAACCCGGCTCATCCGGTGCTGATCGATAAATACCTGACAGGCAAAGAGATTGAAGTCGATGCGATCTGTGACGGAGAGACAGTCGTGATTCCGGGCATTATGGAGCATATTGAAAGAGCGGGAGTCCACTCCGGTGACTCGATCGCTGTCTACCCTCCGCAAACCCTTACAGAGGACTGTAAACAGAAAATTACAGAATACACGATTGCTCTTGCAAAAGGGTTGAATATCTCCGGGCTGCTCAATATCCAATTCGTCATTTCCGATCAGCGCGTGTATGTTCTGGAGGTTAACCCGAGATCAAGCAGAACGGTTCCATTCCTGAGCAAAATTACCGGAATTCCAATGGCGAACCTGGCAGCAAAAGCAGTACTCGGCAAAAAGCTTGCTGACATGGGATACAAAACAGGTCTTGCCGAAGAAAAAGCGGGAGTCTATGTAAAAGTGCCTGTCTTCTCATTTGCAAAGCTCAGGATGGTTGATATCACGCTCGGTCCTGAAATGAAATCGACAGGAGAAGTAATGGGGAAAGATGCGACGCTTGAAAAAGCGCTCTATAAAGGACTTGTCGCTTCCGGTATCCAGATTCATAAATACGGATCTGTTCTGCTCACTGTGGCTGATAAAGATAAGACGGAAGGCACAGAAATCGCGCGCCGCTTCAGCAGGATCGGCTATCAGATCCTTGCGACAAGCGGAACAGCCGACTATTTGAGAGAAGCAGGAATCCCGGCAAAAGTTGTAAACAAAATCAGCGAACAGCCGAACCTTCTGGATGTAATCCGGAGCGGTGAAGCGCAGTTTGTCATCAATACTTTGACAAGGGGCAAACAGCCTGAAAGGGACGGGTTTAAAATCCGCCGTGAATCTGTGGAGAACGGGGTTCCCTGTCTGACTTCTCTGGATACCGCAAAAGCGATCTTGAGAGTTCTTGAGTCGATGAGCTTCTCAACGGAAGCGATGCAGGAGCTGAATCCTGGGAGGGAGGCCGTGCTGTTATGATCCGCAAAGAAAAGCTGCTTATCGTCTCACACCGCGAGATCGCGAGGGATATTTTTGAGCTTACCTTCCAGGGAGATCTCGCTGCTGAAATCAAAAGGCCCGGACAGTTTGTTCACGTGAAGGTGTCCGATGCTGCAGTCCCGCTGCTGAGAAGGCCGGTCAGCATCGCCCGCGCCGATGCAGCTGCCGGAACGATCACACTGATCTACAGAAGAGGCGGGGAAGGAACCGCTCTTTTGGCAGCGCGAAAACAGGGAGAGCGGGTGGATGTCATCGGCCCTCTCGGGAACGGGTTCCCTGCAGATGATTCCTTAAAAGGGAGGAAGGTCCTGCTCGCAGGCGGAGGAATCGGTGTTCCTCCCCTGTACGGCCTTTCGCTGAAGCTGAAGGCACTGGGGGCAGAGCCGGTCCATGTCCTCGGCTTTGATACGAAGAGTTCTGTGTTTTATGAAAAAGAATTTGAAGCCATAGGAGAAACGTTCGTATCTACAGTCGACGGAAGTACCGGTACAAAAGGGTTTGTCACGGATATCATCGATTTGTTCCGCCTCAACTTTGATACCCTGTATGCCTGCGGACCGGTTCAAATGCTGAAGGCGCTTGAAATGCGCTTTCCGGAAAAGGAAGTTTATCTGTCTCTTGAAGAACGGATGGGCTGCGGGATTGGAGCCTGCTTTGCATGTGTCTGCCATGTTCCGGGAGACCCGGATGGATACAGGAAGGTCTGCAGCGACGGGCCGGTCTTTAAAGCAGGAGAGGTGGTGCTGTCATGCTGAATATCGAACTGCCGGGACTGAGCCTCAAAAACCCGGTCATGCCCGCTTCAGGCTGCTTCGGGTTCGGGAAAGAATTCGCCGGTTTATACGATTTGAACAGGCTCGGGGCGATTATGATCAAAGCTGCCACACCGGAGGCGAGATTTGGAAATGAAACACCAAGGGTGGCAGAGACGCCGTCAGGCATGCTGAATGCGATCGGATTGCAGAACCCTGGTCTTGATAAGATCCTTGCTGAAGAGCTTACTGCATTGGAGCAATATGATGTACCGGTCATCGCCAATATAGCAGGATCGAGGATAGAAGATTATGTAAGAGTGGCGGAAGAGATCAGTGCAGCTCCGAACACGTCTGCGCTGGAGCTGAATATCTCCTGTCCAAACGTTAAAACAGGCGGAATCGCATTCGGTACGGATCCTGTGATGGCCGGAGAACTGACGAAGGCGGTAAAACGGGTTTCTTCCGTGCCTGTATATGTGAAGCTTTCGCCTAACGTTACAAGCATTACGGAAATCGCCATGGCGGTTGAACAGGCCGGAGCGGATGGACTGACCATGATCAATACCCTCCTTGGAATGCGCATTGACTTGAGAACGGGAAAGCCGGTGCTTGCCAATAAGACAGGCGGATTATCCGGTCCTGCCATCAAACCGGTCGCCATCCGGATGATCCATGAAGTAAGCAGAGCCGTATCCATCCCTATCATTGGGATGGGGGGCATCCAATCTGCGGAGGATGTGCTTGAATTTCTTTTTGCCGGTGCGAGTGCAGCTGCTGTAGGAACAGCCAACTTTGTCAATCCATTCATCTGTTTGGAAATTATTGATGAGCTTCCGTCTGTATTAAAGAAATACGGGTACAGCCACATCCGTGAATGCATAGGAAGGAGCCATGAGGATGAAGCAGCCTATCATTATCGCACTTGATTTTGACAGTATAACCGATACGAAGAAGTTTCTGGCCGGAATGGGCGGACAGAAACTGTATGTAAAAGTAGGGATGGAACTGTTTTATAAAGAAGGACCGGGCATTGCAGACATGCTGAAGTCAGAGGGGCATCATCTTTTTCTTGATCTTAAGCTTCATGATATTCCGAATACAGTCAAAAAGGCGATGAAAGTCCTTGCTTCTCTTAACCCTGATCTGCTGAATGTCCATGCTGCAGGCGGCAGGGCGATGATGGAGGCAGCTCTTGAGGGGCTTGAGGCCGGGACACCGGCCGGATGCAGCCGTCCGAAGCTCATAGGAGTGACCCAGCTGACGAGCACGCCTCCGGATATGCTCCGCCGAGAGCTTTTGATTGAAAAAAGCATGGAAGAAACGGTCATCAGCTATGCGAAGTTGGTCCGGGATGCCGGTCTGGATGGCGTGGTGTGCAGCGTGCAGGAATCCAGGACAGTGAAAGCTGCCTGCGGCCCGTCCTTTTTAACCGTTACACCGGGAATCCGTCTTCCGGGGGATCCGGCGGGAGACCAGGCGCGCACCGCGACTCCGGAGCTTGCGAGACGCGAGCTTGCAGACCATGTGGTTTCAGGAAGAAGCATCACCGGAAAAGAAGATTCTCTGAAAGCATATACGGAAATGCTAAAAGAATGGGAGAGTGTACGGATATGAAAAACGCTATTGCCGCTTCACTGCTAGAGATTGAAGCCGTCTCACTGAAGCCGAATGATCCTTTTACGTGGTCGAGCGGGATGCTGTCTCCTATATATTGTGATAACCGTTTGACCCTGTCCTACCCGGTTGTGCGAAAAATGATCGCTGAAGGTCTGGCCGCTCTTGTGCGCCGGGATTTTCCGGACGCGACCCTTATTGCCGGTACGGCTACAGCCGGCATCGCCCATGCTGCACTCGTAAGCGATATTCTGGGACTCCCGATGTGCTACGTCCGAAGCAGTGCGAAAGGCCACGGCAAAGGGAATGTAATCGAAGGGAAAGCAGGTCCCGGGGACAGGGCAGTCGTCATTGAAGATTTGATTTCAACAGGAGGAAGCTCGATCCATACTGCACATTCACTTCAGCAGGCAGGCGCGGAAGTGCTCGGAGCAGCGGCTATTTTTACATACGGATTTAAAGCCGCCGAAGAAAACTTTAGAAAAGCAGGGCTCCCTTACTGCACATTAACCGATTATTCGACACTGATCATGATCGCAGAAGAAGAAAACAGGATCAGCAGAGAGGATTTAAAAAAGCTCGACAAATGGAGGCAGGATCCGGCATCTGGTGAATGGCGGGAAGTTTAATCTGTCTGAATGATGGGATTAGTCTTGCAATTGAGAAAGAGAGTATGCTATAAAAGATACTATCCGTTACATAATCCATAGGAACAACAGGTACCGCATTTTTTTGCGGTTTAATAGGGAATCCGGTTGTAATCCGGAGCTGTCCCCGCAACTGTACGTGCTGACGATCAAGCAAAAAGGCCACTGTCCACCGGATGGGAAGGCGCTTGAGAGGTTTTAAGGCACAAGCCAGGAGACCTGCCTGTTTTCCTTCAAGTTTTCGGTCTTCGGGGGGTGAGATTCCAGAAAACGATCATGAAACCACATGCTTTTTTGTGCTGCTTTTCATCGATCGTTTCAGGCTGTCCGAAGCCATTCCTGCTAGTGCGGGAATGGCGCCGGGCAGCCTTTTTCAGTTTTACAGAAGCGGGGGCGGGATTGTAAATGGTAACGGATGCTTATCCCGTCTATGAAAAAAGATGAAAAGGAGATCGGCACAATGGCGATATATAGCAGCAATCAAGGCTACCCAAGAATGGGGCAGGACAGAGAATGGAAACGGACGCTAGAGCAGTTCTGGAAAAAGGAAATGAGTGAGGAAGAGTTTTCTGCACGGATGAAAAAGCTGAAATCCATACATGTAAAAAAACAGGCGGATGCCGGCATCCACATTGTCCCGGCCGGTGATTTTACCTATTATGACCAGATGCTTGATACCGCATTTATGTTTAATCTGATTCCGGAAAGACATAAATCGGATCATCCGCTTTCACTCGGCAGCTACTTTTCCATGGCCAGGGGATCGGATGATGCGCATGCCTGCGCGATGAAAAAATGGTTTGATACGAACTATCATTACGTTGTTCCGGAATGGGAAGAAGACTATGAACCGCGCCTGAACTTTAATAAGCCTCTCGAGGACTACCTTGAGGCGAAGGAGGCAGCAGAATGCAAACCGGTGATCATCGGCCCGTATACGTTTATCATTCTGAGCAAAGGCTGCCATTCGCTAAAGGAGGCAGCAGACAAGCTCCTTCCTTTGTATATCCAGTGTTTCCGCGAACTGAAAGAGCACGGAGCCGAACTGGTTCAGGTGGATGAACCGGCTTTTGTGTACGAGGGTCTGGAAGAAGATCTGCACGTGATCTTTTCCATTTATGAAGCCTTCGCTGAGGCTGTACCGGATCTCAAGCTTCTCATCCAAACCTACTTTGAAGCACCGGAAGCTTATGAAAAACTTACAGCGCTTCCGGTCAGCGGCTGGGGACTGGATTTTACAAAGGGGAATACGATAGAACTTCTGAAAACCCATGGCTTCCCAAAAGATAAAATCCTGGCAGCCGGTATTGTAGACGGAAGAAACATTTGGCGGACGAATGGAGCCGCGGCACTGGATCTGCTGTACTTTTTAATCCATGAAGTTCAGCCTGCTGATCTGCACATCCAGCCCTCCTGCAGTTTGATCCATGTACCTGAAACGGCTGAGGGAGAAGATGGACTGCCGGAAGGGCTGCTTGAAAATCTCGCTTTTGCTCAGGAAAAACTGGAGGAGGTTGTCACTCTTGTAAACGCAGAGAATGCTGACGCCAGAGAAAAAATTCTTCAATGGAGTACAAGCAGCCAGCCTGAGGCCGGTCCAAGCAGCAAATCGCTGAGGCGGGCACAGTCTTTTTCTGAAAGAACACGTCTTCAACAGCGTGTGTTCCGTCTGCCTGAGCTTCCATTAACGACAATCGGCAGCCTTCCTCAAACAAAGGAAGTCAGGAGAAACCGGAAGTCCTTTAAAGATGGCACCATCACAAAAGATCAGTATGAACGGTTCATTCAGGAAGAAACGAAAAGATGGATTAACATACAGGAAGAGCTGGGCATGGATGTCCTGGTTCACGGTGAATTTGAACGGAACGACATGGTGGAATATTTCGGGGAGAATCTGGACGGATTTGCATTTACCAGAAAAGGCTGGGTCCAATCCTATGGTTCAAGAGGCGTCAAGCCGCCGGTTATCTATGATGATGTCCAATGGCGCGGGCCGATCACCCGTGATTTAACCTTATATGCCCAATCCCTTACGGAGAAACCGGTAAAAGGAATGCTGACAGGTCCGGTTACTATTTTAAACTGGTCTTTTGCAAGGGAAGACCGTTTCAGTGAATCCATCGCCTGGTCGATCGCGCAGGCCCTCAGAAAAGAGGTGCACGCTCTGGAAGAAGCAGGCATCAGGATGATCCAGATAGACGAGCCGGCATTCAGAGAAGGTCTGCCGCTTAAAGCAAGCAAACAGGAATCCTATTCCCGCTGGGCTGTGAATGCCTTTCGGGCGTCCCATTATGATGTAAAAGCAGAAACGCAAATTCATACGCATATGTGCTACAGTGAATTTTCGGAAATGCTGCCGGTGATCTCCGAAATGGATGCAGATGTCCTTTCTATAGAAGCTTCAAAAGGTGGAGGCGAGCTGATCCGTACATTTAAAGATTTTCAATATGATAAGAGTATCGGTCTTGGGGTATACGATATCCACAGCCCCCGCATTCCGTCTGTGAAAGAAATGGAAGCCGTGATCAGGCACTGCCTGGAGGTACTCCCGGCGGAACGGTTCTGGATCAATCCGGATTGCGGACTAAAGACAAGGTCTGAAGCCGAGGCTGTGAAGTCTATGGAAAACATGGCAAAAGCAGCCCGGATCGTAAGAGAGAGCCTGAAGCAGACCGTTTAAAGAGTATCCTGCTGCAAGGAAGGGAACGCATGCTTTTACGTGCGTTCCCTTTTCTCTGTCTTGCACTGGATCAGAGAAGTTCCATGCAAAACCACTGCTGAAGACATTTTGCCGCACCTTAGCTTTCCAGCAGCCTGAGCGTCAAAAATGGCGCAAGAGAATCGTCTTGTCCATCTTCAGAGTACTTCACGGAGCTGTTAAAAATCGGGCCATCCGATACGAATGTATGGAACTCCCCGTTCTCTCCGCAAGGATCTGCGGCTTCTGGAAGACGTTCAAGGAAGCGGTGACTGTAGGGCATGCCCAGACATTCTGCCGGAAGAACAGATGAGTCGATTCCGCAAACTGTAGCCTTATAGCCCTTTTCAATACATTCAAAAGCAATTGAGTCCGCTTTTTCCCCCCAAAGAGGAAAAACAGACTATAGGCCGCACTCTTCAGTGAGCTGTTCTCTGTACTTCCTGATATCCTCCTGAAAAAGGTCACCATAAGAAATGGCCTCGGCGCCATTTTTTTTGCACAATTTCAGAAAATCTTTCATGTGTTCTTCATATTCTTTATTAACTGGAGAAGGAGGAAGCTTTACAAAACGGATAGGGAAATCAAGCGATGCTGCCTGCTGCTCCAGCAGGGCATGCGGGATGCCGTGAAACGGCACGCGGCCGGTCTCCGCGCTGATTGATGTAAACAGCTCCATAACAGAGTGATTTTTGCTTGCGGTAAGTCTTTCAAGCATGATGGCACTGTCTTTGCCGCCGCTCCACGAAACGATTGTTTTTTTCACAGTAAACCGCCGCCAATCCTTTTTTAGAGTGCTTTCAAAAATATTTTAATGCGATTTTCCTTGTTAAATCAAGGTTTATAAGAATTTTCATAAAACCTACCTGTTAACTCGGGTTGACAATCGTTCGAATTGTGCTAAAATTTGAAATCAATAACAGCTTATACTTATCCAGAGCGGCGGAGGGAACTGGCCCTGTGAAGCCCGGCAACCTGCTTGACAGGCAAGGTGCCAAATCCTGCAAAATGGAACCCATTTTGAGAGATAAGGAGAATCTACTCCTCTTAAGTCTTTCTGGATGGAAGGCTTTTTATTTTCGTCTCTGTCAAGCGGACAGAGCCATTTTCAAGGAGGGACTGTAAGTGGGGGAGCAGAATCAGCTCGATGAAGTAATGGGAACCCTGAAAGAAATGCTTCAGGCTATGAAGTACGGGTCCATTACCCTGATCGTTCAGGATGGGAAAATTATTCAGCTCGAAAAAAATGAAAAAGTCAGATTAAAATAAACGTTTGAAGCTGACCAGACAACTGGAGGCGGGAGCGGAAGATGCACAGTTAATTTGTGCTGTCTTCTGTTCCCGCCTTTTTTAACGCAGTAAAAGAAGAGAGGTGCAGCAGGATGCTGACGTACGAAAACTGGACGGAAACCGCACCGGGTTTTGAAGATGCGGATAAAGCGGGTGAAGCATTGAACGTATTGAAGTGGGCCTATTCGGAATACGGGAATGATCTCGTTTATGCATGCAGCTTCGGTATAGAGGGAATCGTTCTCATCGAACTGATTTCAAGAGTTAAAAAGGATGCAAGAATCGTATTTTTGGATACAGAGCTTCATTTCCAGGAAACGTATGATTTGATCAGCCGTGTAAAAGCAAGATACCCGGATTTGAAAATTACGATGAAAAAACCGCCGCTGACCGTTGCAGAGCAGGCGGCAGAGCATGGAGACGAGCTTTGGAAAAAAGATCCGAACGCATGCTGCAAAATCAGGAAGGTCCTCCCGCTGCGAGAAGTGATGAGCGGAGAGAAGGCATGGATATCAGGATTGCGGAGAGAACAGTCTCCATCGAGGAGAAGCACCCAATTTCTGAACCGGGATGAAAAGTTTGAAAACATAAAAGTTTGTCCCCTTATTCATTGGACGTGGAAGGATGTCTGGCGTTTTGCCCATAAAAACAGCCTGGATTACAATGTCCTTCACGATAAAGGCTATCCGAGCATCGGCTGTCAGCCGTGCACCCAGCCGGCATTTGATTTGAACGATTCAAGAGCCGGAAGATGGAACGGCAGCCAGAAAACCGAATGCGGACTTCACGGATGAGGCGGGTGCGATGATCGCGGCTGCAGCTGTTGTCCTCAGTTTGTTTTTTGCCATGAATATCGGGGCCAGCGGTGCGGCAGCTTCTATGGGAGTGGCATATGGGACAGGAGCTATTCCAAAGAAGACAGCTGCCCTGCTCCTCTGCGGAGCAGGAGTACTGCTCGGCGCGGTCCTGGGGGGCGGAGAGGTTGTTAAGACGATCAGCTCCGGCATTATTCCAAAATCGTCGATCACCATCGAAATCGTTCTCGTTATCATCAGCTCTGCCGCTGTTTCCCTTTTTCTTGCAAATCTCATGGGGATCCCTTTATCGACAAGTGAGGTGACAGTCGGCGCGGTGGCCGGTGTGGGAGTTGCCTTGCAGGCACTCTACATCAAATCAATCTTTACCATTATGATCTTTTGGGTGCTGATCCCAGTCGTTTCCTTTTTCATCACTTATTGTATCTGTAAATGGGCGAAGCCTGCGATGAACCGGCTGGAGAACAGAAGCGGCAGGCTGCTGATCTGGCTGCTGATTGGCGCAGGATTCTTCGAAGCCTTTTCAGCCGGAATGAACAATGTAGCCAACGCGGTTGGCCCGCTCGTCGCTTCCGGAGTGATGAGCACAGGTCAGGGAGTCTGGATCGGCGGAATTTTTGTCGCAGCAGGGGCGATTGTGCTCGGCGGCAGGGTTCTCGAAACGAACGGAAAAAAAATAACGACTTTGACGAAAACCGAAGGGATTGTCATTTCCAGTACAGGTGCATTCCTGGTCATTATGAGCTCGCTTTTTGGATTGCCTGTCCCGCTGACACAAGTCACTTCCACTTCCATCATGGCTTCGGGGGCTGCGAAAAGCGGAGCGATCGTCTTCCAAAAAGGAATCGTCCAGAAGATTGTGAAGGTCTGGATCGTCTCCCCGCTCGTCAGTCTGGCGATTTCCTATTTGCTTGTCAAACTGTTTATTCAGGGAGACTTATATGCTTCATTTTCAATAGCAGCCGTCATTATTGCTACTCTGGGCGTCCTTTCTCTAATGAATGCAATCAAGAGGGAAAAGCAGTCAATTCATGAACAGGGCGGCGGAATCTAACCATAAACCAAGTAAAACAATCCGATTAGGAGGAACAAAATATGAGCTTAGCACCACACGGAGGAAAACTGATCGACCGGCAGGAAATCGGGAAAAATCTCGATGATCTGAAAACGGACATTGTAATTGATGCTATGGCATTAAGCGACCTGGAGCTATTGGCGATTGGCGGGTACAGCCCGCTGACAGGGTTCATGAGCGAAAAAGAGTATAAGAGTGTAGTCGAAAAGATGAGGCTTACGGATGGAACAGTCTGGTCCATCCCGATTACGCTTCCGGTTTCAGCGGAGCAGGCTGATCAACTGACGCCCGGAGAAACAGCCAGGCTTATTTTTGAGGGGACAGTATACGGGTCGATCGAAGTCGGGGAAGTGTATACCCCTGATAAAGAAAAAGAAGCGGAACATGTATACAGAACCTCTGATCACAGCCATCCGGGTGTAAGCAAGCTGTTCTCCCGCGGAGATGTTTATGTAAGCGGGGAAATTACCCTTACAAAGAGGACAGTGCCTTCATTCCCGGAGCACTATTTTGACCCTTCTGAGACCCGGGCGGCATTTGCTGATAAAGGCTGGAAAACCATTGTCGGATTTCAGACACGCAATCCGGTGCACCGTGCTCACGAGTATATCCAAAAGACGGCCCTCGAAACGGTAGACGGCTTGTTCCTGAACCCGCTCGTCGGCGAGACGAAATCCGATGACATCTCAGCTGCGATCCGCATGAAAAGCTACAGAGTGCTGCTTGATGAATATTATCCGAAACAGCGCGTTTTTCTTGGTGTATTTCCAGCTGCGATGCGCTATGCAGGCCCGCGAGAGGCGATCTTTCATGCCCTGGTCCGCAAAAATTACGGATGCACCCACTTTATCGTCGGCAGAGATCACGCCGGTGTAGGGGATTATTACGGTACGTATGATGCGCAATATATTTTCGATGAGTTCCAGCCGGAGGAGATCGGCATTACGCCTCTCCGTTTTGAACACAGCTTCTACTGCAGCAAATGCGAAGGGATGGCGACGACTAAATCCTGCCCGCATGCCGCGGAATACAGAGTGATTTTGTCCGGAACAAAGGTTAGGGAGATGCTGCGCAAGGGAGAAGTCCCCCCGAGTACGTTCAGCCGGCCGGAAGTGATTAAAGTCTTGATCGAAGGCATGAGAGAAAGAGAAACGGAGGAAGCGAAATGACGCAGTCATCGAATGTGACCTGGCATGAGCAGTCCATCACAAAACAGGAACGCCGGGAAAGAAACGGACACCATAGTCTTGTCATTTGGTTCACCGGCTTATCCGGATCAGGGAAATCCACCATTGCCAATGAACTTGCCCGCAGGCTCTATGAAAATGGCGTGCAGGTATATGTGCTCGACGGGGATAACGTACGGCATGGCCTGAACGGAGACCTGGGATTCTCTGACGATGACCGCCGCGAAAACATAAGAAGGATCGGAGAAGTTGCCAAGCTTTTCACAGATGCCGGAAGTGTGGTGATCACTGCCTTCATTTCCCCGTTTAAAGAAGACCGGAGCCAGGTGCGGACACTGCTTGGAGCAGATGAATTCGTCGAGGTGTTCGCGGACTGCTCACTGGAGCAGTGCGAGGCTCGTGATCCGAAGGGACTTTATAAAAAGGCAAGGAAAGGTGAAATTAAAGGATTTACCGGAATCGACTCCCCTTATGAGGAGCCTGATCAGCCCGAAGTTAGACTCGACAGCTCAGCAAAAAACCCTGCAGAATGTGCAGAGGATGTATTACGATACCTGCAGGAAAAGAATTATATCCGATTGTAACCCATATAGGACTCCTATCCTCCTATGCGGTATAATGGAAGAAGGGAGGGATGATGATGTCAAAGGTTTACCTCGTGGGAGCGGGCCCGGGCGACCCTGAACTGATCACAGTAAAAGGGCTGAGATGC
Source organism: Metabacillus mangrovi (assembly GCF_009711125.1). Lineage (GTDB taxonomy): Bacteria > Bacillota > Bacilli > Bacillales > Bacillaceae > Metabacillus_B > Metabacillus_B mangrovi. The sequence continues at coordinate 112,625 of NZ_WMIB01000002.1, forward strand.
ATTCAGGAGGCTGATGTCATTTTATACGACCGGCTCGTGAACAAAGAATTGCTGAGTCATGCAAAAAAAGGCGCTGACCTGATTTACTGCGGCAAGCTGCCTGACTACCACACGATGAAGCAGGAAACGATCAATCGTTTTCTCGTTAAATATGCAAAAAAAGGCCTTGTTGTCACCCGTCTAAAAGGAGGAGATCCTTTTGTTTTCGGACGGGGAGGGGAAGAGGCGGAAGCGCTCGTGCAGCATGGAATCGAATTTGAAGTCGTCCCCGGAATCACCTCCGGAATCGCTGCGGCTGCGTACGCTGGAATTCCTGTCACGCACAGGGAGGCAAGCGGAAGTGTCGCGTTCGTTACCGGCCATCTGAAAAATGGGGAAGATGGGCACGCAAAATGGAGCAGCCTGGCAAATGGAATCGATACCCTTGCCATCTATATGGGCATCAGTCAGCTGCCCTATATTCAGGAGCAGCTCATCCTGCACGGCAGGCCTGCTTCTACACCGGCAGCCGTGATTCACTGGGGAACAACTGAGGTCCAGAAAACAGCTGTAGGGACGCTTGGCAGCCTTCATCAGGCAGTAGAGGCCTCCGGGATCACGAATCCGAGCATGATTATTATCGGTGAAGTGGTCAAATACCGCGATCAGCTCAACTGGTTCAGGGAAAACCGGCAGGCAGCCAAAGTTAGCGGGGTGCTGTGAGTGAAAAACGCCGTACTGTATATCTGCCATGGGAGCAGAGTGAAAAAAGCAAGGGATGAAGCGGTTGCCTTCATCGAAAAGTGCAGCAGGCAAATTGCAGTGCCTATCCAGGAAATCTGTTTTCTTGAGCTGGCAGAACCGGATATTTCTTCAGGTATTGAAGCATGTGTCAAGCAGGGGGCAGAGCAGATCGCCGTCATTCCGGTACTGCTGCTTACAGCGGCCCATGCAAAATCGGATATACCGGAAGAACTTGAAAAAGCGCTCAAAAAACACCCTGATGTCGAGATTTCCTACGGAGCTCCAATTGGTGTACAGGGATCCATGGCTGAAGCGGTCCTGGAACAGACTGCCCCTTTGCCGGCGGATGAAGATGTGCGCCTGCTTCTTGTAGGAAGAGGAAGTTCCGATCCGGACGTGAAAAAGGATTTGCAGGAAATTGCATCCGGTATCGTCAAGCGTACAGAGGGTCTTGCCGTTACGGTCTGTTATTTAACGGCTGCAGAACCAGCTTTTTCTGAAGTTTTAAAAAAAATCGGCACCTTTAGGGAAAACAGCGTCTATATCGTGCCTTATCTGCTTTTTACGGGTCTGCTGATGAAGGGCATTGAAAAAGAGATCCAGAATCTCTCCAGTGAAAAAAACATCAGGCTGTGCTCTTATGTTGGTTTTTCACAACATACAGAGGCAGCCTTCGTAAAGAGAGTCCGTGAAGCACTGAACGGACTCCAGGCGGCGGAAGGAGTTTCCCGGTATGCTCCCTTTAATGCTTAATTTGGAAGGCAAGCCGGTCCTGATTGCCGGCGGAGGAAAAATCGCCCTCAGAAGGCTTCGTTTGCTATTAGCGGAAAATGCCGATATTACAGTGATCAGCCCGGAATCAGTCCCTGAAATCAGAGAGCTCGCCGAAACGGGTGCAATCAAATGGATCAGACGGAAAGCGGCCGCCGTAGACCTGCCCGGCTATTTATTGATCGTAGCAGCTACTGACAGCGATGAAACGAATCGGCTATTAGCAAGAAACGCCTCCCCTTTGCAGCTTGTGAACAATGCAGGCGATGCCGGAGAAGGAAACACAGAAGTGCCGAAGCATGAAAAAAGGGGACGGCTTACCATTGCAGTTTCCACCGGTGGGGCGAGCCCTCAAATGGCTAAAAGCATCTGCTCAGAAATAATCGGCCGGATCGACAGGAAGACAGTTGATGACCTGGACCGGCTCTATGAGGAACGGGCGGCCAGGAAAAACGTGTAAGGGCCATGTTTTAGCATGGCTCTTATTCATTTGACAAAACAAGCTGCATCCGTTAAGATAGATTTATAAGTTCATATGAACTCCAAAGGGGAGTAGCTGTTCAGTGAAGTCGTCATTACGGGAGAAATCCCCGGCTTTATTGGCAACAAATGTTGTTTGCGAGACCTTTGCCAAATTATTGGTAAAGGCATTTTTATTTTCGGAGCGCTTTTACCGTACAGGTAAAGGCGCTTTTTTATTTATTACTTGAAAAAGAGAGGATGAAATAGATGAGAAAATACAGCCGTTACTCTATGGAAGAATTTATCCGCATCAATAAAGAGGAAATCACGCGCAGTCCTGAATTGATGGACAAGCTGGAGAAGAAGATTGAAGAACGGTACACCGTGGTGTATCCGCAAACGAAGAAAGTACAAACAGGCAAGCATTAAAACCGGGGGGAACCCTGTAAAAAACAGCAAAACCCCGGAAGTACAGCTTCCGGGGTTTAACTATACACGGCTCATAAAGCTCCTGCTCTGAGAGAGTGAGGATTTTATGAGCCGTATTTTTTTATTTTTTCAGCCTTTTAACCAGATCCGCATCCGGTGTGACAAATACGGTTTGCTGATGATCGTAAATAACAAAGCCCGGTTTGGATCCGCTTGGCTTTTTTACATGGCGGACGAGCGTAAAGTCAACGGGTACGGAACCGGAGCTCCTTGCTTTGCTGTAATAAGCAGCGATATTGGCCGCTTCCAAAATGCTCTCTTCTGAAGGAGTTTTGGATTTGATGACGACGTGTGATCCGGGAATATCCTTTGTGTGCAGCCATAGATCATCCCTTGCAGCGGCGCGGGTGGTCAAGTATTCATTTTGCTTATTGTTTTTCCCTACAAGGATCTGGGTGCCGTCTGACGCCTGGTACTGCTCTAGAACAGGCAGGACATTTTTTTGCTTCTTCCCTTTTTTCACGGCTTTTTTCTTCAGGTAGCCGCCTTCCTGCAGTTCTTCCCGGATCTCTTCCAAATCTCCGGGAGAGGCAGATTCGATTTGCTGAAGCAGATTATCAAGGTAGATCATCTCTTCATCCGTAAGCTTCAGCTGCTCTTCGATATGCGCTACCGATTTTTTCGCTTTCTGATACTTGCCGAAATAACTTTGAGCATTTTCGGATGGTGTTTTTTGAGGATGAAGAGTGATTGTGACAGTGCCTCCCTCTTCATCGTAATAATTGAGCACCTCCGCCTGTTTGTCACCCCGCTGGATGGCATAAAGATTAGCGGTCAGCAATTCTCCGTAAAGCTGGTATTTATCGGCATCTTCAGCATCCTGCAGAGATTTGTGCAGCTTCTTGATTTTCGCTTTGTTCTTCTTCAGCTCATTTTGAAGAAACCGCTCCAAATCACTTCCCTGCTGCTTAACCCGGTCCCTGTCTGCTTTTCCGAAATAGTACCGGTCGAGCAGCGCGCTTAGAGAAGGGAAAGCTTTGCTTTCTCCTTTTAAATGAGTCAGATCTGTCAGATAAAAAGCTTCTTTGTTCTCAGTGATCGTCATCACGGGCTTCCATTCATTCTGCTGAAGGCCGCTCATCATGTTTATAAAAGCTTCCGGTACGGTGACTCTGTTGGCAAGTCCTGCCCGGTGGATGATTTCTTTTGCGAGCAGGGGGGAAATGCCGGCAAACTGCTGGACAAGCTGCTGATCCAGTTTGCTGCCAAAAAAGTCGAGCTTGCGGGCCACATCTTCTGCAGAAAGCGCGAATGGCTCCGTTTTGTGCTGCGCCGGAGGATAGATATACGGATGTCCGGGGAGCACGGTCCTGTAACTGTTCACGGCAGGAGGGAGGTGTTTGATGCTGTCAAGAATCACCTGCTTTTCCGAATCGACAAGAACCAGGTTGCTGTGACGACCCATGATCTCGGCGATCAGCTCTTTATACGTTATATCCCCGAGCTCATTCCGGCCCTTCAGCTTGAAGATGATAATCCGTTCCATATCCTTTTGTTCGATTTTTTCAATCACACTGCCTTCCAGATGCTTTCTGAGCAGCATGCAGAACATCGGAGGGGAACTCGGGTTTTCATAGCTCTCTTCAGTCAGATGAATCCGTGCATAGCTCGGATGTGCAGATATGAGCAATTTATGATTGTTTCCCCCTGCTCTGACCTGAAGGATCAATTCATTCTTATAAGGCTGATAAATCTTGGATACTCTGCCGTTTTCAAGCTTTTCCTGAAGCTCTTTTGCCATGGCATAAGTAAAAATTCCGTCAAAAGACATTTCCTTCACCTGCTTACGTCCAATAAAATTTCGTAAAAACAATCCACTATCCATTATAGCTTGTTAAGCCGGGTTCTTACACCATTTAGTTCTGCAGCTTGCACCTGTCACGGTGTTTCAGTCATGATTGCCTGCTTGTCTGAATAGGATGGAGGTAGACAAGGCTTGACCAATTCCGTTAGCAAGGGGTGCATAACAAGACGATGAAATGGCATGAGATGGAGATTCAGGAAGCAGCAGCTTCCGTCAAAACGGACAGGGATACAGGCCTTTCAGACAGCGAGGTGCAGAGCCGCTACAGCAAGTTTGGCTACAATGAGCTGGAGGAGGCAAAAAAGACATCCGCTCTGCTGTTGTTTTTAGGGCAGTTTAAAGATTTTATGGTCCTCGTTCTTTTCGGAGCGACCATCATTTCAGCTTTTCTTGGAGAATACATTGATGCGGTCGCCATTATCGCTATCGTCTTACTGAACGGGGTGCTTGGCTTTTTGCAGGAAAGAAGGGCAGAAAGATCGCTGGAGGCGCTGAAACAGCTCTCCGCTCCTCAGGTCAGTGCTCTAAGGGAAGGAGAATGGGTCCGCATCCCGTCGAGAGGGCTTGTTCCCGGAGATATCGTAAAATTTACAGCAGGGGACCGGATTGGAGCGGATGTAAGGCTTCTTTCTGTAAAAAGTCTTGAAATTGAAGAATCCGCATTAACAGGGGAATCTCTGCCGGTTCAAAAAACGTGCGGCGCATTAAAGGTTCAGGAAGCCGGGCTTGGTGATCTGACGAATATGGCCTTCATGGGGACTCTTGTCACCCGGGGAAGCGGAACAGGCATGGTCGTCGCGACCGGAATGAAAACGGCTATGGGACAGATTGCAGATCTGCTTCAGTCCGCCGGAACTCTTGATACACCTCTCCAAAAGCGTCTCGAGCAGCTTGGAAAGATCCTGATCGTTGTTGCTTTGTTATTAACTGCTCTAGTGGTTGGTGTGGGAGTCATACAGGGCCATAGCGTATATGCCATGTTCCTCGCCGGCGTTTCCCTGGCGGTAGCGGCTATACCTGAAGGCTTGCCTGCGATCGTAACCGTAGCACTGGCACTTGGCGTTCAGAGGATGATCCGCCAAAAGTCCATTGTCAGGAAGCTTCCGGCTGTCGAAACGCTCGGCTGTGCTTCGGTCATTTGCTCCGACAAAACCGGGACGATGACTCAGAACAAAATGACGGTGACTGATATATGGTCAGAAGGCAGACAGTGGAAGGTCACGGGGACAGGGCTTGATCTGAGTGGCGCGTTTACGTTTCGGGATGAGCCGGTGCTTCCAAAAAATGAAAAAGCTCTGCAGCAGCTTCTGACCTTTGGGATGCTCTGCAATACAGCCCATCTCATTGACAAAGAAGAAGAAAAAAGAATCGATGGGGATCCGACAGAAGGCGCCCTTCTGATTGCAGCGATGAAGGCAGGGATCACACGAGAAGGATTAGAGAAAAAATTCACGATAATTGAAGAGTTTCCTTTCGATTCCAGCCGTAAAAGAATGAGTGTCATTGCGGAGGATACAGCCGGGAAACGCTTTGTCGTAACGAAGGGAGCACCGGATGTTCTGCTGAGCCTGTCCAGGCATGTGCTTTGGGAAAATAGGCAGCAGCACATGGCTTCCTCTCATGAACAGCGGATAAAAGAATCCATTGAGTCCATGGCTTCCAAAGCGCTACGGACGATCGCCATCGCTTATAAGCCGCTTCACGGCAGTCATAAAATCAGCCAAGAGGAGGCAGAGAGAGATTTAGTCTTTCTCGGACTTCAGGGAATGATCGATCCTCCGAGGCCTGAAGTAAAGCAGGCGATAAAAGAATGCCGTGCTGCCGGTATTAAGACCGTGATGATTACCGGTGACCATGTGATCACAGCAAGGGCCATTGCCAGACAGCTGGACCTTCTTCCTCAAAACGGAAAAGTGATGGAAGGTTCAGAGCTAAACAGGCTCTCTGATGAAGAACTCGAGCAAATTGCAGATGATGTATATGTCTTTGCAAGAGTTTCACCCGAGCATAAGCTGAAAATTGTAAAAGCCCTGCAAAAGAGAGGCCATATTGTTGCGATGACCGGTGACGGCGTGAATGATGCTCCTGCCATCAAGGCCGCGGACATAGGGATCGCGATGGGCATTACCGGAACCGATGTAGCTAAGGAGGCTTCTGCGCTCGTTCTCGCGGATGATAATTTTGCCACCATTAAATCAGCGATCAAAGAAGGCCGTAATATTTATGAAAATATAAGAAAGTTTATCCGATACCTGCTCGCCTCTAATGTTGGGGAAATACTGGTCATGCTCTTTGCTATGCTGCTAGCCCTGCCGCTCCCGCTCGTTCCGATTCAGATCCTGTGGGTGAATCTTGTAACTGACGGCCTGCCGGCCATGGCCCTCGGGCTGGATCAGCCTGAAGGAAACCTGATGAACAGAAAACCGCGCCATCCGAAAGAAGGGGTATTTGCAAGAAAGCTCGGCTGGAAAGTAATCTCGAGGGGGTTTTTAATAGGAGGGGCGACGCTTGGGGCGTTCCTGTTTATTTACAGCCGGGACCCGGAAAACCTGGCATACGCACAGACGGTCGCATTTTCCACCCTTGTCATGGCCCAGCTCATCCATGTATTCGACTGCCGCAGCGAAAAGTCCATTTTCGACCGCAATCCCTTTGAAAATATGTATCTTGTGTGGGCGGTCATTTCATCAGTCATCCTGATGCTTGCTGTAATCTATTATCCTCCGCTGCAGCCAATCTTTAAGACGGTGCCGATTGTTCTGCGGGACTGGGTTCTGATTCTTGGAATGGCCTCTCTGCCAACCTTTTTGCTGGCAGGATCCCTGCTGTCGGCAAAAGGGAAAAAGGCCTGAACAATCACGTTCTCCCTGTCACTTTTCAAAACTGGGCCAAGGGGTTCAGGCTGGCCGGAGGTTCATGAAGACTGGCCTCATCCGCACAGAGCCTTCTAAAATTTCATAAACCACAAGATAATCCTGAATGGATATGGTATAATTCTCAAGGTAATAGCCCTTTTGTCTATTACCTTTTTATTTTTCCCGCTGAATAATGGGGAATAAGGAAGTGATGCCGATGATCTCAAGCATGACAGGGTATGGAAGGGCATCTGCAGTCTATCGGGGAAGCAGGATACAGGCGGAATTGCGTTCGGTGAACCACCGCTTCTGCGAAATCAGCATAAAAATGCCTAGACAACTTATGACAATAGAGGATAAAATCAAAAAAGCAATCTCCGGCCGGATACGGCGGGGACGGGTTGAAGCATACATAACCATCGGCGGCGAACCGATTTCAAGGCAGACTTTAACGCCGGATTGGGAGCTGCTGGACCAGGCTGCCAAAGCTGCAGCTGAAATGAAAAAGCGCTACGGGCTTGAACATACTGTCTCGGCTGACGGACTGATGCGTATAGAAGGTGCTTTTGCCGTACAGGAAGAGTATGAAGAGCAGAGCGGTCTGGATGAAGCGGTCCTGCGTGCTGCAGAACAGGCAGCAGCTGAACTGCAAGCCATGAGGCAGGCTGAAGGAAGGCATCTGCTGAAAGACATCAGCGGGAGACTGGATGAGGTCAGGGCGGCTGCCGGAAAAATGAAAGCCGCTGCACCGGCAGTCCGGCAATTATATATGGAGAAGCTGTCACAGAAGATGATCGATTTGCTGCAGTCAAAGGCGGATGAACAAAGAATCCTGACGGAAGCTGCTGTTTTTGCTGAAAAAGCGGATATATCTGAAGAGGTGACCCGGATTTACAGCCATCTGGAACAGTTCGGGGAAACGCTTGAACTGGAGGATGCAGTAGGGCGCAAGCTTGATTTTATTGTGCAGGAGCTGAACCGGGAAGCGAACACGATCGCATCCAAAGCAAATGACAGCAAGGTCTCAAGACATGCCGTTGAACTGAAGAGCATCATAGAGAAAATCAGGGAACAGGTTCAGAATGTGGAATAGGCGCCTGTTTAGGCCGTACTTTTTCAGGCTAAACTAGAGCTGGTATACTATAGGGGGAGCAAACGTTGAACATTAAACTTATTAATATCGGTTTTGGCAATATTGTATCAGCTAACAGAATAATTTCCATTGTCAGTCCTGAATCTGCACCGATCAAAAGGATTATTCAAGATGCCAGGGACCGCGGCATGCTCATTGATGCCACCTATGGACGCCGGACGAGGGCAGTGGTCGTGATGGACAGCGATCATATCATCCTGTCCGCAGTGCAGCCTGAGACAGTTGCCCACAGGCTGTCAAATAAAGAAGAGCTATCAGAGGAAGGGTAGGGGTCAGAAGCCGCTATGAAAGAAAGAGGACTGCTCATTGTCCTTTCAGGTCCTTCGGGAGTTGGGAAAGGTACAGTCAGAAAAGAGATATTTTCGCAGGAAGATACAAAGTTTCATTACTCGATCTCGGTTACGACAAGAAAGCCCCGGACAGGCGAGGTTGACGGAATCGATTATTTCTTTAAGAGCCGGACAGAGTTCGAGTCTATGATCGAGCAGGAGCGATTGCTCGAATGGGCGGAGTTTGTCGGCAATTATTACGGCACACCCGTAGATTATGTAGAGAAGACGCTGAGTGAGGGCAAGGATGTATTTCTTGAAATTGAGGTGCAAGGCGCGCTTCAAGTCCGCAAGGCTTTTCCGGAAGGACTTTTTATCTTCCTGATGCCGCCGTCACTGGATGAACTGAAGAACCGGATTGTAACCCGCGGAACAGAATCAGCTGAGGTCATCGAAAACCGCCTGCAGGCTGCCAAAGAAGAAATTCTCCTCATGGACGCGTATGATTACGTTGTGGAGAATGATCAGGTGCAGCTTGCCTGCGACCGCATCAAAGCGATTGTGACCGCCGAGCATTGCCGGAGGGAACGGGTTGCCCCGCTTTATAAAAAGAAAATCTCGGAGGTATAACAGATGCTGAACCCATCAATTGATTCACTGATGAACAAACTTGATTCCAAATATACACTTGTCACGGTCGCTTCAAAGCGCGCGAGGGCCATGCAGATCTATAAAGATCAGCAGATCCAAAAGCCGGTCTCCCATAAGTACGTGGGAAAAGCGCTGGAAGAGATTGATGCAGGACTTCTTTTTTATGAAAAAGACGACCAATAAGCCAGAATGAAAGAAATGCCGGGCTGATACCGCGCATGGCTGCATGACACTGCTTCCGCAATGCCGGAAAGCATTCAGTGCCGCCCTGCCGTGGATCGGCCCTGTTTTTTTTCAGCTGGGGTGCCTTCTGCTTTGGGTATGCCGGCATTCACTGGTAAAATAGGAAGAACGAATAAGAGGGCGGGGTTATAGCTATGGGAGACAAGAAGAGGATTCTGCTGGGCGTAAGCGGCGGCATCGCCGTATACAAAGCGGCTGCATTAACGAGCAAGCTGACACAGGCGGGCTTCGAGGTGAAAGTCATCATGACCGAGTCTGCCTGTGAATTTGTTTCGCCCCTCACGTTTCAGGCATTATCAAGGAACGATGTTTTTACGGATACGTTTGACGAAAAGGATTCAAAGGTGATTGCCCATATCGATCTGGCAGATTGGGCAGATCTTTTCCTGGCGGCGCCTGCAACCGCCAATGTTATCGGGAAGCTTGCCAGCGGAATAGCGGATGATATGCTCACTACGACACTGCTGGCAACGACAGCACCGGTATGGATCGCTCCCGCTATGAATGTTCATATGTACGATCATCCTGCTGTAAAACGGAACATCCGGACGCTTTATGAAGATGGCTGCCGGTTTATCGAACCGAGTGAGGGCTATTTAGCATGCGGGTATGTTGGAAGAGGGCGTCTGGAAGAACCCGAAAAAATAGTCAGGCTGATTCAAAGTCATTTTCTTTCTGAAGAAGGCGGTCCGCTGACAGGACGGAAAATACTGGTCACAGCAGGACCGACGGTCGAACCGGTTGACCCGGTCCGATACTTTTCGAACCGCTCGACAGGGAAAATGGGCTTCGCTGTCGCAGAGCGCGCGGCAGAGATGGGAGCAGATGTCACGCTGATCTCCGGTCCGTCCCCGCTCAGCGATCCGTATGGAGTCAAGGTGATCAGGGTTCAGACGGCTGCTGAGATGCTGGATGAAACACTGAGCCGCTTCGATGGCCAGGATGCGGTCATCAAATCAGCTGCGGTGGCAGATTACAGGCCGGCCAATCCTCTGGCATACAAGATGAAAAAGCAGGACGGCCCGCTCTCAGTCGAAATGGAGCGGACGGATGACATATTAAAACTTCTCGGCGAAAGGAAAAAACACCAGCTCCTCATCGGCTTTGCTGCCGAGACAGACCGGGTCCATGAATATGCGATGGAGAAGCTCCGGAAAAAAAACCTGGATTTAATCGTATCGAACAATGTAGCGGTTGAAGGAGCAGGTTTTGCGTCTGACACTAATCTTATTACGATTCACCGCAAGGACGGGTCTGCAGCAGAGCTGCCGATGATGTCCAAAAAAGACGCTGCAGAAGCAATTTTGCTTGAGGCTGCTGCACTGCTCAGGGCGGAGAGCTGAATGAAGGTTGCACATGTCGTAGTGGACGTGCCTGCTATGCAGACGGACAAGCCCTTTGATTACCGGATCCCTGAAAAATGGGAAGAGGTCATCGTTCCCGGGATCAGAGTGATCGTTCCATTCGGACCGCGAAAGGTTCAGGGGTTTGTTACAGGGATCGCAGAAGCATCTGACCACGGTAAGCTGAAAACCATCTCCGAACTGTTTGACCTTACTCCGGCATTGACGGATGAACTGCTTAAGCTAGGCCAATGGCTGACAGAAAAAACCCTTTGCTTTCAAATCTCGGCGTTTCAGGCGATGCTCCCGGCAGCCATGAAGGCCAAATACGAAAAAAAGATCGTCCTCACCGGAAATGCTGAGGAGCTTCCGTTTGACCTCGCCGTATTATTCAGCAACACGGATAGCCTGTCCTGGGATGAGGCTCAAGCACATGACCTGTTCAGTTCCCTTCAAAAGCAGATGAAGAAGGGAACACTTGAAGTGGTTTACCAGGTAAAGCAAAAAGGCAAACAGAAAAAGGTCCGCTCCATCGAAGTGAACGGAACAGCAGAAGCTATTGAAACAGCAGCACGGGAGATGCCGCCGCAGGCTTCAAGGCAAAAAGCGGTCCTTGATTTTTTCATTCATAACGGGCTGTCGCCGATGTCTGCTGCAGACTTGAAGGAGCTAGCAGGCGCAAGTGATGCTTCCATTAAATCTTTGGTGCAAAAAGGGCTCCTTACTGAAAAGTGGGTGGAGGTATACCGCGATCCATTCGGCCACCGGACCTTCAAACCGACGAAAAGCATGCCTCTCACCAGGGAGCAGGAGTCCGCGATCGCCCCGATTCTCAGCTGCATTGAAGAGAAACGCCATGAAGTCTTTCTCATGTATGGCGTTACCGGCAGCGGGAAGACAGAGGTGTACCTTCAGGCGATCGACCGTGTGATCAGGGAAGGAAAAGAAGCCATCGTCCTCGTGCCGGAAATCGCGCTGACGCCTCAAATGGTTGACCGCTTCAAGGGCCGTTTTGGATCCATGGTAGCGGTTCTCCACAGCGGTCTCTCGACAGGGGAAAAGTATGATGAGTGGCGCAAAATACAGCGGGGGGAAGTAAAGCTCGCTGTAGGGGCCCGCTCTGCCATCTTTGCCCCGTTTCAGAACCTCGGCATCATTGTCATCGATGAAGAGCATGAATCCAGCTATAAACAGGAGGAAAACCCCCGGTATCATGCAAGGGATGTGGCCATCCGGCGCGCTGAAAGCCACAGCTGTCCGGTCGTGCTTGGAAGTGCGACCCCTGCGCTCGAATCGTTTGCACGGGCGGGCAAAGGAGTATATAAATTGCTCCCGCTTGCCAAAAGGGTCAATGAACGGCCGCTGCCTGAAGTGAGTGTTGTGGATATGAGAGAAGAGCTCAGGGAAGGGAACCGCTCGATGTTTTCCAGAGCTCTTTTTGAGCACCTCCAGGCAAGACTGGAAAGAAACGAGCAGTCTGTTCTATTTCTTAACCGCCGCGGCTTCTCTTCGTTTGTGATGTGCAGGGATTGCGGCTTTGTGATTCAATGCCCGAACTGTGACATCTCCATGACCTATCATCGTCAGGGGCAGAAGATGAAGTGCCATTATTGCGCCCATGAAGCCCCTATGCCCTCTTCTTGTCCCGAGTGCACAAGCGAACATATCCGTTTTTTCGGTACGGGCACTCAGAAAGTAGAAGAAGAGCTGGCGAGGGTTCTCCCTGAAGCAAGAGTCATCCGTATGGATGTGGATACAACCTCCCGGAAAGGCGCGCATGAGCGGCTGCTGTCACAGTTTGGAGAGGGAAAGGCGGATATTCTGCTTGGTACCCAGATGATTGCAAAAGGTCTTGATTTTCCAAAGGTGACACTCGTCGGGGTCCTGGCGGCGGATACGATGCTGCATCTTCCGGATTTCCGTTCCTCTGAAAAAACGTTTCAGCTGCTCACTCAGGTTAGCGGCAGAGCAGGCAGGCATGATCTGTCCGGCGAGGTCATCATTCAGTCTTATTCACCGGAGCATTACAGCATCCAGCTGGCAAAAGAGCATCACTACGATGGCTTTTTCGAAAGGGAAATGAGTGAAAGAAAGCTCGGCTCCTATCCGCCATACTATTTTCTGGCAGTAGTGAATGTATCTCATCCCGATTTGCTGAAAGCGTCAGGGGTTATGGAAAATATCGCCCAGTACTTGAAGCAGAACACAGATCCCTATACAAAAATTCTCGGGCCGGTGGCTTCACCGATTCCAAGAATCAAGAATAGATATCGCTATCAATGCATGATAAAATACAAAAAAGATGATAAGCTGATTCCGGTACTGAAAAAAGTGATGGACCGCTACCAGCAGGAAACAGCACGGGAGGATCTTGGGATTTCCATTGATTTGAACCCCTCTTCCCTTATGTAAACCAACAATTTGACCGAATGAGACCGGCCCGGGCCGGTCTTCTATATGCAGTCAGCAGATTTAGAGGAGGAACGTTTATGGCTATAATGAAAATAGTAGAGCATCCGGATCCGGTTCTTGAACAGCCCTGTGAAAAAGTAACGGAGTTCGACAGGGATCTTGTGCGGCTGCTGAAGGATATGCATGAAACGATGATGGCTGCAGATGGAGTAGGGCTCGCTGCCCCGCAGGTTGGGATCCCAAAGCGGATTGCCGTGGTCGATATCGGGGATGAATACGGAAGAATTGAACTGATCAACCCGAAGGTTCTGGCAAGCAGGGGAGAACAGACGGGACCTGAAGGGTGCTTGAGCTTCCCCGGACTGTTCGGCGAAGTTAAGAGGCCTGATTATGTAAAAGTCCACGCGTTCAACCGGAAAGGGAAGCCGTATACGGTTGAAGCGGACGGTTTTCTTGCAAGAGCGCTGCAGCACGAAATCGATCATTTGGACGGAATACTGTTTACAAGCAAGGTTCTCCGGTACTACGAAGAAGGAGAACTTGAGGAAATGGAAGGATGAATCACATGACTAGAATTGTATTCATGGGCACACCGGATTTTTCGGTCCCTGTGTTAAGAATGCTCGTAACGGAAGGCTATAACGTGGTCGGAGTCGTCACGCAGCCGGACAGGCCGAAGGGAAGGAAAAAGGAACTCGCACCGCCGCCTGTTAAAACCGAAGCTCTGAAACACGGCATACAGGTTCTTCAGCCTGAGAAAATTCGCAGCCCGAAGGATCTGGAGGAAGTGCTCGCGCTGAAGCCGGACCTCGTCGTGACCGCCGCGTTCGGCCAGATTCTGCCGAAGGAGCTTCTGGAAGCGCCGAAGCATGGCTGCATCAACGTTCATGCTTCCCTTCTCCCTGAACTCAGAGGAGGGGCACCGATTCATTACGCCATCCTCCAGGGAAAAGAGAAGACGGGAATCACGATTATGTATATGGCTGAGAAACTCGATGCCGGCGATATCCTTACTCAATCAGAAGTCGTGATAACAGAGGAAGATAATGTCGGGACCCTTCATGATAAATTGAGCAGCTCCGGAACGAAGCTGCTGTCTGATACGCTGCCCGCCCTGCTTGAAGGCAGGCTCAAACCGATCAAGCAGGATGATGCGAAGGCGACGTTTGCATCCAATATTAAGAGGGAGCAGGAAAAAATCGACTGGAGCAAAACAGGGGAAGAAATCTACAACCACATCCGCGGTCTGAACCCGTGGCCGGTCGCATTCACCCTGCTCGAAGGACAGACCCTTAAAGTATGGAAGGCTGAAAAAGTTTCCAGTATCAATCATTCACAGCCCGGCACGGTCATCGGTGTGGATACAGACGGTTTTGCTGTGGCTACAGGAAACGGAACAGCGGTAAAGGTGACGGAGCTGCAGCCTTCCGGGAAGAAAAAAATGAGCGGGGAAGATTTTCTGCGCGGCAGCAAACTAACGCCCGGCGTGAAGCTTGGTGAATAGATGAAAACATCTAACGTAAGAGAGCTCGCCGTGGAAGCTTTGGCTGCCGTGGAAAAGAATCAGGCATACAGCAACCTGCTATTAAACACGTTCATCGAGAAGAGCAGGCTTTCGCCCAAGGATACAGCGCTCTTCACTGAACTCGTATACGGTACACTTCAAAGAAAAATCACACTGGACTATTTTCTGGCCCCGTTCACTTCCAAAGCGAAAAAAATGGAATTATGGGTCAGGATCCTGCTCCGCCTGTCTGTTTATCAGATGGTTTATCTCGACCGGATCCCGGAACGGGCAATCTTTTTTGAAGCGGTGGAAATTTCCAAGCGGAAGGGCCATAAAGGCATTGCCGGCTTTGTGAATGGAGTGCTCCGGGCTGTCCAGAGAGAAGGAATCCCTTCACTGGATGACATAAAAGATCCGGCAGAGCGGATCTCGACCGGTACAAGCCATCCTCTTTGGCTTGTGAAAAAGTGGATCCGCCAGTACGGGCTCGAGCAGACCGAACAGATGTGCAGTACTCATCTGCTGCCTCCTGCTGCTTCGGCCCGCACCAACTCGATGCAGCTGACCCCGGAAGAAGCGATACAAATTCTTTCGGCTGAAGGGTTGGAAGCAGAAAAAGGGGTTCTCGCAGAAGAGGCGGTCACTTTGAAAAAAGGGAGCATCTCAAAAACAGATCTCTTCAAGCAGGGAAAACTCTCCATTCAGGATGAGAGCTCGATGCTGACAGCAAGAGCTGTAGGACCGCTGAAACACGAACAGATTCTTGATGCATGCGCAGCACCTGGAGGTAAATCCTCCCATATGGCGGAACTTATGGAAGGGACAGGTGAAATTATTTCTCTGGATCTTCATCAGCATAAGGTCAATCTGATCGCCTCCCAGGCAGAAAGACTCGGACTTCAGAACATCAAGCCTAAAGCAATGGATGCAAGAGAGGCGGCTGAACAGCTCGCCGGACGTGAATTTGACCGGATCCTTGTTGATGCTCCCTGCTCAGGATTTGGAGTCATCCGCAGAAAACCGGATATAAAATATGCGAAAACTGCCGAAGATGTAGAAAGGCTGTCTTCCATCCAGAAAGACCTGCTTGATTCCGTTTCGCGTTTGCTTAAAAAAGGTGGTACACTTGTATATAGCACTTGTACAATGGATCAGGAAGAGAACGAACAAGTGGTAGCTGAATTTTTGAGTACACATCCGGATTTTGAAGAAGATCACAATTTAAAACAGTTCCTTCCAGAGAAGGTGCATCCATATATCAGCGGCGGCAAGCTGCAGATTCTGCCGCACTATTTTTCAACAGACGGATTTTTCATCACTAGATTAAAAAAGAAGGTGTAAAGATTGAATAAAACAGAAGCAGCAAGGAAGAAGAAGACAGCAGCACCATCAAAGCCGTCCATTTATTCCCTGGAGCTGCATGAGATAAAAGATTGGCTTGAAGAAAACGGAGAAAAAGGATTCCGCGCACAGCAGATTTTTGACTGGCTTTTCGTTAAGCGCGTTACTTCTTTTGAAGAAATGTCCAACCTGTCCAAGGAACTCCGCCAGAAACTGGAGGCCGGATTTACGCTGACCACCCTGAAGACCCTGATCCAGCAAACTTCAGGAGACGGCACAATGAAATTCCTGTTTGAGCTTCATGACGGGTCTTCCATTGAAACGGTACTGATGAAACACGAATACGGGAATTCCATCTGTGTTACGACCCAGGTTGGCTGCCGGATCGGCTGCACGTTCTGTGCGTCCACACTCGGCGGGTTAAAAAGAAATCTGGAAGCAGGAGAAATCGTTGCCCAGGTCGTAAAAGTACAGAAGGCTCTTGACGAACTCGGAGAACGCGTCAGCTCAGTGGTCATCATGGGGATCGGAGAACCGTTCGATAACTACGATGCGATGATGTCATTCCTGAAAATCATCAACCATGATAAAGGACTGAATATCGGAGCCCGTCATATTACGGTGTCTACAAGCGGAATCATCCCGAAAATCTATAAATTTGCCGATGAAAAGCTGCAGATTAATTTTGCACTGTCCCTGCATGCCCCGAATAATGAGATCAGAAGCCGGTTGATGCCTATCAACAAAGCATATAAGCTTCCTGATCTAATGGATTCCATCCGGTACTATGTCAACAAAACAGGCCGCAGGATTTCCTTTGAATACGGCTTGTTCGGCGGGGTAAACGATCAGGTTGAACATGCTGAAGAGCTGGCACAGCTTATCAAAGGGATCAAATGCCACGTGAATCTGATTCCGGTTAATTATGTGCCGGAGCGTGATTACGTCCGGACACCGCGCGAGCAGATCTTTGCTTTTGAAAAGACTCTTAAGGAGCGCGGAGTAAACGTAACAATCCGCCGTGAGCAGGGCTCAGATATTGATGCTGCATGCGGACAGCTGAGGGCTAAGGAGCGTAAAGAAGAGACGAGGTGACCCTTATTGGAAACAGTATACCGTTCGGACATAGGGCGAATTCGCCAGCACAACGAAGATTGCACCGGCATTTTTCTTAATAAAGAAAAAGCTGTATTTGCCATTGTGGCAGATGGAATGGGCGGCCATTTAGCGGGCGATGTCGCAAGCTCGATGGCTGTCTCCGCTTTCAGGGGGCTGTGGGAGTCCTCAGATGGCATAGCAACCCCAGATCAGGCTGAGTCCTGGCTGAAAGCTAAAATAGAAGAGGTAAACCGCCAGCTGTTCGAGCATTCAATCAGTCATCCTGAGTGCAGCGGAATGGGAACCACATTTGTAGGAGCAATCTGCACGCCATCTTTTGCTACGATTGGCCATATCGGTGACAGCCGCTGCTATCTTTTAAACGCGAACGGCTTCAATCAGATCACAGAGGATCATTCCCTTGTGAATGAACTTGTCAGATCCGGTGAAATTTCGAAGGAAGATGCTGAGCATCACCCGCGTAAGAATGTATTGATGAGAGCGATGGGAACCGAAAGAACTGTCGAGGTTGAAATCAAATCTGTCTGCACAGAGGATGGGGATGCCCTCCTGCTGTGCTCAGACGGATTATCCAATAAGGTAAGCGAAGAAGAAATGCAAAGCAGTCTGGAGTCCGGCGAAAGCCTGGAGGAAGCTGCCGGCAGGCTGATCGGTCTTGCCAATCAATATGGCGGAGAGGATAACATCTCAGTAGCCATGGTCCTTATGCTTTCCGGAGACGGGGAAGGTGATTCTGCTTGCTGATCGGGAAGCGAATCAGCGGCCGCTACAGAATTCTGGAAGTGATCGGCGGCGGCGGAATGGCCAATGTCTATCTTGCACAGGATATGATCCTTGAGAGGAAAGTAGCCGTTAAAGTCTTAAGATTTGATTTTGCCAACGATGAAGATTTCATCCGCCGTTTCAGGCGCGAGGCCCAGTCAACGACCAGTCTGGATCATCCGAATATCGTCAGCATCTACGATGTCGGAGAAGAAAAAGGCATCTATTATATCGTCATGGAATATGTAGCCGGGACGACGCTTAAGCAATACATACAGAACCATGCGCCGCTCCACCCTGCAGAGGCGCTGGATATTATGCTTCAGATCACATCTGCCATCGCCCATGCGCATGAAAATTATATCGTTCACCGTGATATCAAACCCCACAATATCCTGATCAATCATGATGGAACCGTCAAGGTAACGGATTTCGGGATTGCGATGGCATTAAGCTCTGCGACCATCACGCATACCAATTCAGTCCTCGGCTCCGTGCATTATTTGTCACCGGAACAGGCGAGGGGCGGACTGGCTACAAAAAAATCGGATCTGTACTCTCTTGGGATTGTTTTATATGAGATGCTGACCGGAAGAGTTCCATATGACGGGGAATCTGCCGTTTCCATCGCATTGAAGCATCTGCAGTCCGAAACGCCTTCTCCGGAAAGGTGGAATCCTTCTATTCCGCAAAGCATGTCAAATGCTATCATGAAGGCGATGGCAAAGGACCCCTTCCACCGGTATGAATCAGCAGAGGAAATGGGGGAGGATCTCCGTACAGCACTGAATGCAGACAGGCTGAACGAAAAGAAATATGTGATCCCGATCGATGATGATGCAACAAAAGCCATCCCTGTTATTACAGATCAGTATTTGTCCGGCTCAGGGGAAACGATCAATCATGCCCCATCCCAGGACAGGAAGCAGGAGGCCGCTTCCCAGAGTAATTTGAAAGAGAAGAAGCCAAAGAAGAAAAAGCGGAATAAGTTTGCTGTCTTCATCATCACCCTGTTCCTTATTCTTCTTGCTGCGGGAATCAGTGCCGTGACCATTGTTCCGTCCCTGCTGCTTCCGGGGGATGTTTCTGTTCCGGATGTAACAGGCGAAGAGTATGGAAATGCCGTTAATGTGTTGAGTGATGCCGGTTTCAAGGTGGCGGAGAAATCCATAACGAGCGATGAAGTGGCTGAAGACCATGTAGTCAAAACGGATCCTGAAAAAGGCCAGACAGCCAAAAAAGGATCACTTGTCACCATCTATCAGAGCACAGGGAAAAAGATGGAAGCCATGGAAGATCTTAAGGGCAGGGATGTAGACACCGCAAAAGCATTCCTGGAGAGAAAAGGCTATGAAAATGTGACGGTCGAAGAAGTGTTCAGCGACGAAGAAACAGGCATGGTCATCGATCAGGAGCCATCGGCCGGAACAGAGGTCA
Source organism: Metabacillus mangrovi (assembly GCF_009711125.1). Taxonomy (GTDB): domain Bacteria; phylum Bacillota; class Bacilli; order Bacillales; family Bacillaceae; genus Metabacillus_B; species Metabacillus_B mangrovi. Next base: position 131,966 of record NZ_WMIB01000002.1, read on the forward strand.
TTCCTGCAGAAGAAGAGATTGTCCTGACTGCCAGCAAAGGACCGGAAGAAGTAACGGTCGAGGACCTTAGCGGGTACACACGAAATTCTGTCATCAGCTATACTCAGCAGAAAGATCTTCTTTTAAAGGAAAAAGAAGAAAACTCGGATACTGTTCCGGAAGGCCAGGTTATTTCCCAGAATCCTTCAGCCGGCGAAAAGCTGAAGCCGGGAGAAAGCCTGGAGGTCGTGTTCTCCCTCGGGAAGAAAGAACAGGAAATTGCAACTGTGACAAAAGAGATCGACATTCCATACGAGCCTGCCTCGCCAGGTGAAGAGCAGGAAGTTCAAATATTGATCAATGACGCAGAAAACTCTTTTTCTGCTCCATATGAAACCTTCCGAATATCCGGACCGGAAAAACGGACGATTGATTTTAAAATAGCACCAGGACAAACGGCTTACTATCAGGTGACCGTAAACAGCAGGATTGTCAAGACCGAAACGATACCATACCCCGGATAAAGGAGGGAATGTATGCCGGAAGGAAAAATCATCAAAGCGCTGGCCGGATTTTACTATGTATTGGACGGAGAAAGACTTGTCCAGTGCAGGGGAAGAGGGCTTTTTAGAAAAAATAAAATTACCCCCCTTGTCGGGGATGAAGTCGTTTACCAGGCCGAAAACGATCTTGAGGGAACGATTAACGAGGTTCGTCCGAGGAAAAATGAGCTGGTGCGGCCTCCAATTGCGAACGTCGATCAGGCAATCCTTGTCTTTTCCTCGATTGAGCCTGCATTCAGCACCCTGCTGCTGGATCGGTTTTTAGTCCTCGTGGAAGCGAATGACATTGACCCGCTTATTATAATCAGCAAAGCCGATCTCATTGAAAATGAAGCACTTAAAGACCAAATCCTCTCCTATGCAGCGGATTACAGGGAGAACGGGTATCCGGTGTACCAGACATCCACTGAAAGCATGGATGGAATATCATCTGTCGCCCCTTTGTTCCAAGGGAAAATATCCGTGATTGCCGGACAGTCGGGAGTAGGAAAATCGTCTCTGCTAAATGCGGTTAAACCGGATCTGGCTTTAAAAACAGATGATATCTCCACCCATCTGGGGCGGGGAAAGCATACTACAAGGCATGTAGAACTCGTTGCGATCGATAATGGACTTGTCGCCGATACGCCCGGTTTCAGTTCCCTTGATTTCACCGGCATTGAAGTCCAGGATCTCGGCATGTGCTTTCCGGAAATGAGGGAAAGAGCCCGTGATTGCAAGTTCAGGGGATGCACGCACGTTGCTGAGCCTAAATGTGCGGTGAAAGCAGCCGTGGAAGACGGGGCAATAAGAGATTACCGTTATGAGCATTATTTGAGTTTCCTGGAGGAAATTAAAGAAAGAAAGCCGAGGTATTAGCCTTGATTAAAATCGCTCCTTCTATTTTATCGGCCGATTTTTCCATATTAAAGAGTGAAATTGAAGATGTGGAGAGAGGAGGCGCTGACTGGATCCACATTGATGTAATGGACGGTCATTTTGTACCGAACATCACGATCGGCCCTCTTATTGTACAAGCTGTCCGGCCTGTAACGAACTTGCCGCTGGATGTTCATTTAATGATCGAAAATCCGGATCGGTACATAGATGACTTCGCTGATGCCGGAGCCGATCTGATTTCTGTCCATGCAGAAGCATGCACGCACCTGCACAGGACGATCCAGCACATCAAATCAAGAGGCGTGAAGGCAGGGGCTGTATTGAATCCCCATACCCCGCTGTCCGTGCTTGATTACTGTTTGAGTGATCTGGATTATGTACTTTTAATGACCGTGAACCCCGGTTTCGGAGGACAGTCCTTTATTCCGGCCATGCTTGATAAGATTAAAAGCCTGTCTGAGAAAATCAAAATAGAAGCACCTTCTGTTTTAATCCAGATTGACGGCGGTGTCAACGAGGAGAATGCAGCAGACTGCATGAATGCAGGAGCTGAAGTTTTAGTTGCCGGATCCGCCATTTACGGAAAGAAAGACCGGGCTAAAGCAATCAGCAGCATACGAAACGCAAACGGATGAATCACCTGCTTGGGTGGTTCTCTTTTTTACATGCCGAAAAGATTTATAATAATATTATGTTAACTAGAGTGGAGGGTAAGGATGAAAAAAATATACATTGCCGCAGGGGGGCCTGAACGCCTTCTTCCGGATCTTGAACAGGAGAACGGGGAAGGAATCAACTGGGTGGGAGTTGATCGCGGCGTCCTCTATTTGTCAGAACGCAGCATACCGATGGTGGAAGCAATCGGAGATTTTGACTCCATTACTGCTGAAGAAAGAGAAGCGCTTGAGAACAGGCATCTTTCTTTGAACATGTATCCATCCGAAAAGGATAAAACAGATACAGAGCTGGCGCTCGATTGGGCGATCAGCCAGAATCCTGAGCTGATCCGCATTTATGGTGCAACAGGTGGAAGGCTCGATCACTTTTTTGCCAACATTTATTTAATGATGAAGCAGACCGAAAGCGGTATCCCCATTCAAATCGCCGATCAATACAACATCATATCACTTTTGGAAAGCGGGGTACATACCATAAAAGAGGAGGAGGCGTTTCCCTATATCTCGTTTATCCCGATAAACGGAGATGCAGGTCAGCTCACGCTCGAAGGTTTCAAATATCCTCTTAAAAACCGTCATATTCCCTTTGGTTCAACACTATGTATTAGTAATGAATTGATTCATCACACCGGTACTGTTTCATTCAGCAGCGGCATATTAATGATGATAAGAAGCAGGGATGAAACAAAGATGAAGTGATGGATGCTAAAATTATGGCCGGCAATCCGGCCGTTAGCAAGAATATGAAGAGGGCTGAGGAGGGAAATGATGAAGTTCTACACAATCAAGCTGCCAAAGTTTCTTGGAGGAATCGTCCGAGCAATGCTTGGTTCCTTTAAAAAGGACTCATAATCATATAAGCTTCACTCTCAGCAGATGCCTATATACAGCGGGCATCTTTTTCTTTGTTCAGCAAAATTGGCAGCGCGGATGGGGGGGAAATAAAGAGGCGGACGCTAAAATTCAGCTGCTGCAGAAATTGCAGCGGCGAGTCAAGGTCACTTTTGCTGCCTTTATCGATCATTATTTAGTGAATGTGAACAACATGGACTGGATTGCGGACTTTATAAGAGGAATTGCTGACTTTTCGCGGGAAATTGCTGACTTGCAAGCACAAATTGCGGACTTTTCCCCTGTAATTGCTGACTTTCATAAAATAATTGCTGAATAGCCAGCTCAACGACACCACCCCTGTTCCTTTATCGTGGAAACTCCGCCGCTTATGAGGAAATTCTAAAATTTATGCTGATTAATTAAGATTTATGCTGAATATCCGGCAGCATATGCTGAAAATACCAGATATATGCTGAAAACTGTTCCGGCAGAGGGTCAGGAGATGCAAACAATTAAAAAGGTCTGGGAAAATACCGTGTCCCGGGCAGTCAAACAGAAGATACCAGCTGATAAAAGCGCTGGAAGATAAAAAGATAAAATCCACACCAATCTCCTAATCAAGCGCCTGGTCTGACCGGCGTTCCATAAGGAAACAGACCCCTATCGTTACACATCGGCGGGATTTAGTCCGCAAATAAAAAAGGAAATGAAGAAGCTGCTCCGAGCTTTCTTCATTTCCTTTCCCGCCGCTGCGGGACGGCTCTCATATCAGCGTTTAAATTAAACGCGTTCTACTTTACCGGATTTAAGAGCGCGAGCTGAAACGTATACACGTTTTGGCTTTCCGTTAACCAGAATGCGCACTTTTTGAACGTTTGCTCCCCATGTACGCTTGCTTGCGTTCATTGCGTGGGAACGTGTATTGCCAGAGCGGGTTTTTCTGCCTGTAATTACACATTTACGTGCCATATTATTCCCTCCTCACCTTGCAAAACCTTGGCAGGCTATCGTTTCATTTCCGTTCATCCTGTAAACAGGATTCCCATCTTTGATGATTGCTTAACCTGTAAATGACGTCTCTATCATTGAGATACCTTAATAATTTACCATAATCACCTTTCTGATTGCAACTATTACTTGTCAAGTTTTTTTCCTTTGCGGGCTTCCTGTTTCCTCTCGAGACTTCCTGTGGACTCCGTCAATCGTAACCAGCCGCTATCAAGAAAAAAGCCTTGACATATTGCCAGGTGCTGTGCTGTATAATATAAAAGCAAGAATGCGGCTTAAATGAACCGTGGCTTTAAATCTTGGCCGCCATATAGTAAAATAGCTGTATATGTGTACAGTCTTTACGGCTGAAAGCCCGCATGCAGCGGCTTTTAAGGATATCCATCGACCGAAAAACAAGGGAGGAAATAGCATGTCCATTGAACTTACTACTAAATACGGACAAATCGACATCTCCAATGAAGTGATTGCAACAGTTGCAGGCGGTGCCGCCATTGATTGCTACGGCATTATAGGAATGGCCTCCAAAAACCAGATTAAAGACGGTATTACTGATATTCTCCGCAAAGAAAATTTCAGCAGGGGTGTCATTGTGCGACAGGCAGAGGACAGTATTCACATCGATATGTATATCATTGTAAGCTACGGAACGAAAATTTCAGAGGTAGCCCACAACGTACAGACCAAAGTGAAATATACGCTTGATCACACGGTTGGATTAGCTGTAGACTCAGTAAATATTTTCGTTCAGGGAGTTCGTGTAACGAACCCGTAGTAAGGAGGAAAAATTGTGTCAATGAAAATTTTGGACGGCGAGCGCTTTGCCGGCATGATTCTGCAAGGTGCAAGCCACTTATCCAATAATGCCAAAATGGTGGATGCCTTAAATGTCTTCCCGGTGCCTGATGGGGATACAGGGACAAATATGAACCTGTCTATGTCATCTGGAGCCAAGGAAGTGCAAAAGAATATTCAGGCCCACATTGGCAAAACAGGGACTGCTCTTTCCAGAGGCCTGCTAATGGGAGCCCGCGGAAATTCAGGAGTCATCCTTTCCCAGCTTTTCAGAGGCTTTTCAAAAGCGATTGAAGGGAAAAGCACGATCAATGCAAAAGATTTTGCACAGGCTCTGCAGGCGGGAGTGGATACAGCTTATAAAGCAGTGATGAAGCCGGTTGAAGGAACCATCCTTACCGTTGCGAAGGATGCTGCGAAAAAAGCTGTTTCCGAAGCGAAAAATGAGGATGATTTGATCAGGCTCATGGAGGCAGTTCTTAAAGAAGCCAAAGCGTCGCTTAACCGGACACCGGATCTTCTTCCTGTACTGAAAGAAGTCGGCGTAGTCGACAGCGGGGGGCAGGGACTTGTTCTTGTGTATGAAGGCTTCCTTGCCGAGCTGAAAGGCGAAAAGGTCCCGGGTACTCCAATGGCGCTGCCGTCCATGAACGATCTTGTCAGTGCGGAACACCATAAAAATGTACATGCCCACATCAATACAGAGGACATCGAATTCGGCTACTGCACAGAATTCATGGTCCGTTTTGAAGAAGGAAAGAAAACCTTCTCAGAGGACCAGTTCCGCAGGGATTTAAGCGGATTTGGAGACTCCCTTCTCGTCATAGCGGATGATGAGGTGGCGAAGATACATATTCACGCCGAGAAGCCCGGTGAAGTGTTGTCGTACGGGCAGAAATACGGCAGCCTGATCAGCATGAAAATCGAGAACATGCGGGAGCAGCACAGCAGCCTCGTTCAGGAGTCTGCCAACAAGCAGCCCGCAGGTCCTGTTAAGAAAGAAAAGTACGGGATCATCACGGTAACGATGGGAGAAGGAATTGCTGAACTGTTTAAAAGCATCGGCGCCCATGCGGTTATAGAAGGCGGACAGACAATGAATCCGAGTACGGAGGATATTGTGTCAGCCATTGAAGATGTGAACGCCGAGAACATTATCATCCTTCCGAACAATTCGAACATTGTTATGGCAGCACGCCAGGCAGCATCCGTTGTTGAGGAAAATGTAATCGTCATCCCTTCCAAAACCGTTCCGCAGGGAATGTCAGCCCTTCTCTCCTTCAACCCCGAAGCGAAAGCGGAGGAAAATGAGGAAATCATGACGGAAGCCCTCGGCAGTGTGAAATCCGGACAAGTTACCTACGCAGTCCGGGATACCCAAATTGACGGGATGGATATCTCCAAAAATGATTTTATGGGGATCCTCAACGGGAAAATCGTTACAAAAGATCCAGATCAATCTGAAGCAGCCTTAAAACTCCTTGGAGAAATGATCAGCGATGAGGATGAAATCCTGACCGTCCTTTACGGAAGCGATGCTTCCGAAGAGGAAGTACACAAACTTACGGAACAGATCGAAAGCAAATACAGCGGGATTGAAGTGGAAGTCCATAACGGCCGCCAGCCCCTGTATTCCTATATCTTCTCAGTTGAATAAAGATGCGGCCGCCTGACATTCAGGCGGCCTTCTTTTTGCCGGATAATTGTTACAGCGGGTTCGCTGAAAATCTGGTAAACTGAAAGCAAACTGATATTCTATTGTTTACATAGGGAGGAATGCGCCGCATGAAGTACCGCAGTGTATTTGATATTATCGGTCCGGTTATGATCGGGCCTTCCAGTTCTCATACTGCCGGTGCAGCCAGGATCGGCCGGGTAGCGCGGAGCCTGTTTGGAAGAGAGCCGAAGTGGGCTGCGATTTCCTTTTACGGCTCGTTTGCCAAAACGTACCGCGGACATGGTACAGATGTGGCGATAATCGGCGGCATCCTTGATTTTGAAACGTTTGATGAACGGATCAAAACATCGCTGGAAATCGCTGATTCACTTGGAATGAAGGTTACTTTTCATGAGGAGGATGCGGTAACAGATCATCCGAATACTGCCAGAGTGATCATCGGCGATGATAGCGGCCAGCTTGAACTCGTCGGTATTTCAATCGGCGGAGGGAAAATCGAGATTACAGAGCTGAACGGATTTCTTCTTCAGCTGTCAGGAAACCACCCTGCTCTGCTCGTCATGCATAACGACAGGTACGGAGCGATTGCAGGTGTTGCGAATGTGCTGGCTAAATATGCGATCAATATCGGCCATATGAATGTTTCAAGAAAAGAAAAAGGCCAGCTTGCCCTGATGACCATCGAAGTGGACCAGAATATGGATACAGAGGTATTAGAAGAATTAAAAACGCTTCCAAATATTTTACAGGTTACGAAAATAGCAGATTAGGGCTTGAAACGGATGGATTGGAGGAAGAAGAGATGTTTCGTAATGTTGCAGAGCTTGTCGAGCTTGCAGAAAGCCGGGGCTGGAAAACATCAGAAGTGATGATCCGGCAGGAAATGGAAGTGAGCGGGAGAACGAGGGAAGAAGTGTTTCACCTGATGGATACAAACCTGACCGTGATGGAACAAGCCGTCGAGAAGGGGCTGAAGGGGGTAAAATCCCATTCCGGTTTAACGGGAGGAGACGCCGTGCTGATGCAGGCTTATATCCAGCAGGGCCGCTTTTTATCCGGCGAAACGATTTTAGATGCGGTGAGCAAGGCCGTCGCAACCAACGAGGTGAATGCTGCGATGGGAACGATCTGTGCGACCCCTACGGCAGGATCTGCCGGAGTGGTACCGGGTACCCTGTTTGCCGTAAAGGAAAAGCTGAAGCCATCAAGGGAAGAGATGATCGAATTCCTTTTCACATCAGGTGCATTTGGTTTTGTCGTTGCCAACAACGCTTCCATTTCAGGAGCTGCAGGGGGCTGCCAGGCTGAAGTTGGATCGGCAGCCGGGATGGCCGCTGCAGCTATAACGGAGATGGCAGGCGGAACACCTTCGCAGGCAGCTGAAGCGATGGCAATCACTTTAAAAAACATGCTCGGTCTCGTATGTGATCCTGTAGCGGGACTTGTAGAGGTGCCGTGTGTAAAACGCAATGCAATGGGTGCTGCGAACGCAATGGTGGCTGCGGATATGGCACTGGCCGGAATCACCAGCAGAATCCCTTGCGATGAAGTGATCGATGCCATGTACCGGATCGGCCAGACCATGCCGAGTTCTCTCAGAGAAACGGCTCAAGGAGGACTTGCTGCTACTCCTACAGGTCGTGAGCTTGAAGCCAAAATTTTTGGGATTCCTCTGGATCGGCGTGATGGATAAAATGAAGCAGCCTGTCGGCGTCTTAAAAGGAATCGGGGAAGAGACGGCTGCCTCCCTTTCAGAAATGGGGATCGCTACGATAGGTGATCTTTTGGAATATTTCCCTTATCGTTATGAAGACTACCGCCTTAGAGATTTAGCCGAAGTGCAGCATGATGAAAGGGTTACAGTCGAAGGGAAGGTTCACAGCGAACCTTCTCTCGCTTTTTATGGCAAAAAAAAATCGAGATTAACATTCCGGCTCTTAACAGGCAGATATTTGGTCAGTGTTGTCTGCTTTAACCGCCCATTCTATAAAAAACAGCTTTCCATCAATCAGATTGTAACGGTCAGCGGTAAATGGGACAAAAACCGGCAGACGATCACACTGCAGGATATTGTGTTCGGCCCTCATGTGTCCAAGCAGGACCTCGAGCCCGTTTATGCAGTCAGAGGCACTGTAACTGTGAAGCAGCTTAGAAAGCATATTGTAAATGCCCTAAAAGAATTCAACCGCGATCTTCCGGAAAACCTGCCTGAGCAGATTATAGATACATATAAGCTGATGGGAAAGCAGGAAGCGGTTAAAACGGTGCACCTTCCTCTCGACCATCAGAGCCTGAAGCACGCGAGAAGAAGATTCGTTTATGAAGAATTTCTGCTGTTTCAGCTGAAAATGCAGGCTTTAAGAAAAGTGCAGCGCGAGCAATCCGCCGGAACTGGGCATGTATTTGCTGAAGCAGGTCTGAATGCTTTTACAGATTCCCTTCCATTTGAACTCACGCCGGCGCAGGACCGCGTTCTGCAGGAGATCTTAGGGGATATGAAATCCCCGTACCGGATGAACCGGCTCCTGCAGGGGGACGTAGGTTCAGGCAAAACTGTAGTAGCAGCGATCTCCATGTATGCCGCTATTCTTTCCGGATACCAGAGTGCATTGATGGTGCCAACAGAGATTCTTGCTGAGCAGCATGCGAACTCTCTTCTTGCCTTGTTTGAGCCGTTTGGCGTTACAGTCGCTCTTTTAACGAGTTCTGTAAAAGGGAAGAGAAGGAGAGAGCTGCTGGAACGGCTCGCGGGTGGTGAGATCAGCATCCTGGTAGGGACTCATGCACTCATTCAGGAAGAGGTCAACTTTAATAAGCTGGGCCTTGTCATTACAGATGAGCAGCACCGCTTCGGAGTCAACCAGCGCCGGGTCCTCAGGGAAAAGGGGGAATCGCCTGATGTACTGTTCATGACAGCTACACCGATTCCAAGGACACTGGCTATTACGGCATTCGGTGAAATGGATGTTTCAGTCATCGACCAGCTTCCTGCAGGCAGGAAAACCATCGAAACCTACTGGGTGAAGCATAATATGCTTGACCGGATCCTGGGCTTTATCGATAAAGAAGTGCAAAAGGGAAGGCAGGCGTATGTCATCTGCCCGCTGATCGAAGAGTCGGATAAACTGGATGTCCAGAATGCAATCGATGTTCATGCGATGCTTGTGCATTCGTTTTCGCCCAAATGGAATACAGGTCTGATGCACGGCAGGCTGCACCCGAACGAAAAGGAAGCGGTCATGCGGGAGTTCAGTGAGAACAAAACCCAGATACTCGTTAGTACAACAGTAGTGGAAGTGGGAGTTAACGTTCCGAACGCCACCATCATGGTGATCTATGATGCAGAACGGTTCGGACTTTCCCAGCTTCACCAGCTGAGGGGACGTGTCGGAAGGGGCAGTGAGCAATCCTATTGCATCCTGATGGCAGATCCGAAGTCGGAAACGGGAAAAGAGCGGATGAAGATCATGACCGAAACGAACGACGGGTTTGTTTTGTCGGAGAAAGATCTTGAACTGCGTGGTCCTGGAGACTTTTTCGGGAAGAAGCAAAGCGGGGTTCCTGAGTTTAAAGTAGCGGATATGGTCCATGATTACCGGGCGCTGGAAACAGCTAGGGCGGATGCAGCCAAGCTCATCGAGTCCAAAGCGTTCTGGAGTGATCCTGAATACAGCCACTTAAGAGACGATCTCGCATCAACGGGTGTGCTTGAAGGGGAAAAACTCGATTAACTAACGGTTGCATTCCCATTTCCCAGCTTATATACTACTATTAGTACCTAGTCATAAAAGCGCGGATGGTGTAATCTAAAAAAATGAGAAGATCAAAAAGAGACAGACAGCAGCTTTTGCTGGAAACGATCCACGATACTCCTTTTATTACGGATGAAGAACTGGCCGATCGTTTTGACGTGTCGATTCAGACGATCCGGCTAGACAGGCTTGAACTGAGCATCCCCGAGCTGCGGGAGCGGATCCGTTCGGTCGCACAGGCTTCTTTGGAAGACGAAGTCCGCTCGCTGCCGCCTGAAGAAATTATAGGTGATATTATCGACTTGGAGCTCGATCGGAGCGCCATTTCGATTTTTGAAGTAAAAAGAGAACACGTCTTCCGCCGCAATCAGATTGCACGCGGACATCATCTGTTTGCCCAGGCCAATTCGCTTGCTGTAGCCGTGATCGATGATGAGCTCGCTTTGACAGCCAAAGCGGATATCCGTTTTACAAACCAGGTTATGGAGGGCGAGAGGGTAGTTGCAAAAGCCCGTGTGAGCAGTGTGAATCCGGAAAACGGAAGGACGGCTGTTCTAGTGAACAGTTATGTAGACAACGAGCTGGTCTTTTCAGGAGAATTTGAAATGTACCGCTCCAATCAACCAGAAAAAGGATGACGTACGGATGAAAATCGCGATTGATGCAATGGGCGGGGACAATGCTCCCAAAGCCATCTGTGAAGGAGCCGTAAAAGCTGTGGAAGCATTCCCGGATCTTCACATCACCCTGTTCGGCCTGGAATCAGAGATCAAAAAATACGTAGATTCGGGCAGCAGCAGGATCAAGATCGTCCATGCGGAAGAGGTCATCGGCGCAGAGGATGAGCCTGTAAAAGCTGTACGGAGAAAAAAGAACGCTTCAATGGTATTAATGGCGAACGAAGTGAAGGAAGGAAGAGCGGATGCCTGCATTTCTGCTGGCAACACAGGTGCACTCATGACAGCCGGACTGTTTATCGTCGGGCGAATCGAGGGCATCGACCGGCCGGCACTTGCTCCAACCCTGCCCACCCTTGACGGGAAAGGGTTTCTTTTCCTGGATGTTGGAGCGAATGTGGATGCGAAGCCTGAGCACCTTGAGCAGTACGCTATTATGGGTTCCATCTATGCGGAAAAGGTGAGAGGGATTCAATCTCCTTCAGTTGCTCTTTTAAATATCGGAACAGAAGACAAAAAAGGAAACGAGCTGACAAGACAGGCTTTTGCAAGACTGAAAGAGTCCGGCGTTCATTTTACGGGAAATGTAGAAGCGCGTGACTTGCTTGATGGTGCAGCAGATGTAGTCGTAACAGATGGCTTTACCGGGAATGTAACATTAAAAACAATTGAAGGCACGGCGTTTTCCGTTTTTTCCATGCTCAAGACTGCGCTGACAAGCAATCTGCCGTCAAAGCTCGCGGCAGCTGTGCTTAAACCGAAACTGAAAGGCATCCGCAGCCAGCTGGACTACTCGGAATACGGAGGAGCGGCACTCTTCGGATTAAATGCGCCTGTCGTAAAAGCGCATGGGTCTTCAGACTCCAACGCAGTATACAACGCCATCCGCCAGACGCGCGATATGGTGGAAAACGATTTATCCGGAACAATCAGAGCGGCACTGGCGGAACGCCGGGAAAGCTAACATACGGGAGGGAACACCATGTCAAAAATAGCATTCGTTTTTCCGGGGCAGGGGTCCCAGTCAGTTGGGATGGGCCGTGATTTTGCAGAACAGACCGAAGAGGGCAGGGAAATTTTCCGTAAAGCAGATGAGGTACTCGGTCTTTCTCTAAGCAAGATCATGCTTGAAGGCCCCCAGGAGGAGTTAACCCTTACATATAATGCCCAGCCGGCACTCGTTACCGCAAGCATGGCTGCACTGAAAGGACTTGAGAATGCTGGGATCACGCCGGACTTCACGGCTGGCCACAGTCTGGGAGAATACTCAGCTCTTGCAGCTTCAGGTGTTTTACGCTTTGAAGACGCGGTTCTTGCTGTACGGAAACGGGGAGAGTTTATGAATACAGCGGTCCCTTCCGGACAGGGGGCGATGGCAGCCATCATGGGTATGGAAGCAGCCCAGCTCAAAGGGATTACAGATACCGTTACAGAAGAAGGGCATTCCGTTCAGCTGGCCAACCTGAACTGCCCGGGTCAGATCGTCATCTCCGGTACCGCAAAAGGGGTAGAGCTTGCTTCATCTAGAGCGAAGGAAGCTGGAGCTAAACGGGCGATCCCGCTGGAAGTCAGCGGCCCGTTCCATTCCGAGCTGATGAGCCCTGCGGCAGACCTGCTTGCGGAAGTATTGGATGGGATGGAAATACGGGATGCTTCGATTCCTGTAATAGCCAATGTGACTGCACAGCCTGCAGTGGATGGAACAGAGATCAAGCAGCTGCTCGTTCAGCAGCTGACTTCTCCAGTGCGCTGGGAGGAATCTGTCAGAACGATGATCGAAAACGGAGTCGATACGTTTGTTGAGATTGGCCCGGGCAAGGTGCTCTCAGGGCTGATCCGTAAAATTGACCGCAGTGTGAAAACATACTCTGTATCTGATCCGGAATCACTGCAAGCTGCCATTACTGCGCTTAAGGAGGAAAACTAATGCTTGGAGGCAAAACGGCGCTCGTGACGGGCGCATCAAGAGGGATCGGTCGGGCGGTCGCCATCGATCTTGCAAAAAACGGAGCCAATGTGGCTGTAAACTTTGCAGGAAATGAAGATAAAGCAAATGAGACGGCAGAAGAAATCCGGGCACTCGGCAGGGAGGCTATCGTCATTAAGGCTGACGTATCGGATGCCGAAGCTGTTAAGGAAATGATCGAGCAGGTGATCAGCCGCTTCGGATCCCTTGACATTCTTGTCAACAATGCAGGTATCACAAAGGACAATCTGTTGATGAGAATGAAAGAGAACGAATGGGATGCTGTCGTGGACACGAATCTTAAAGGTGTCTTCCTTTGCACAAAGGCGGCTACAAGGCAGATGATGAAGCAAAGAGCAGGACGCATCATTAATATCACATCGATTGTCGGACAAACCGGCAATGCGGGCCAGGCCAATTATGTTGCAGCAAAAGCAGGGGTCATCGGCCTTACGAAAACGTCTGCCATGGAGCTCGCTGCCCGGAACATCACCGTAAATGCAGTGGCGCCCGGCTTTATTTCAACAGATATGACCGGCAAACTGACAGAGGATATAAAAGATGCAATGCTGAAACAGATCCCGCTCGGCGCCTTTGGAGAGGGGCAGGATATCGCTGACGCCGTGACATTCCTTGCAAGTGAAAAAAGCCGCTATATAACCGGCCAGACACTGCACGTTAACGGCGGAATGCATATGTAGCATTTTTGTGCAAAACAATCTGGTGTTTTCGCGGCAGATTGTCTATAATACTTGAGGGGAGGTGAATGCAATGGCAGACGTTTTGGATCGCGTAACAAAGATCATCGTTGACCGCCTTGGAGTCGATGCTTCCGAAGTGAAAATGGAGTCTTCTTTTAAAGAGGACCTCGGAGCTGATTCCCTGGATGTAGTTGAGCTTGTAATGGAACTTGAAGATGAGTTCGATATGGAGATTTCTGATGAAGATGCAGAGAAAATCGCTACAGTGGGTGACGCTGTTAACTACATACAAAGCCAGCAGTAATAGTATGTTGAAGTCCCGCTGAATGACAGCGGGGCTTTCTCCCTTTTTTAGAAGGGAGCCAGTCCCTATACGTTTTGGTAATGATGGAGGTAGCTATGCAAAAGCATACACATTATAAAGAGAGAAAGAACTTTGCCAAAAAGGCGGAAGAATTTAAGAAGTTTCAGCAAAGCATTGGACAAACCTTCCTGAATGAAAAATTGCTCTACCAAGCCTTTACCCATTCATCCTATGTGAATGAGCATCGCAAGAAGCCTTATGAAGACAATGAACGCCTTGAATTTCTAGGCGACGCTGTCCTTGAACTGACCGTATCCCAGTTTCTTTACAGCAAGTATCCGACGATGACAGAGGGAGACCTTACAAAGCTCCGGGCAGCGATCGTATGCGAGCCTTCACTCGTTGCATTTGCGAATGACCTTTCATTTGGAAACCTTATTCTCCTGGGAAAAGGGGAAGAAATGACAGGAGGCCGGGCAAGGCCTGCGCTGCTTGCAGATGTATTCGAAGCTTTTATCGGTGCGCTTTATCTGGACAGAGGGCTTGCGCCTGTAGTGGATTTTCTGGACAAGTACGTGTTTCCGAAGGTAAATGAGGGTGCTTTTTCTCATGTGATGGATTTCAAAAGCCAGCTCCAGGAACTTGTCCAAAGAGATGGCAGAGGACCGCTCGAATACAGGATCCTCTCAGAGAGGGGCCCGGCCCACAGCAGGGAATTTGAAGCGGTTGTGGCGCTGGAGGGCACGGTGCTCGGAACCGGAAATGGCCGCTCCAAGAAAGAAGCGGAGCAGCATGCAGCCCAGGAAGCCCTTTCCAAAATGCAAGCAAAGCCGTAAACAGCCATCCCCGGCCGGCCGGTGCGATCCTCGTGCACGAAATGGATCCGCTGTGCCGGCCCTTTTTTCATTTACAGCAAGATACGCATAAAGCGGGAGCTGACCGGCGGAAGTTTAACTGAAGAACAGGCTTGAAACCTTGTCAGCCCTTCTATTTTTAATAGAAAGATTGTGTTAGAATATGTGTGAATTTAATGATGGCAAGGAGGATCTCTGAATGTTCCTCAAACGATTGGACATAGCAGGATTTAAATCTTTTGCAGATCGGGCAAGCGTCGATTTTGTTAAAGGTGTGACAGCGGTCGTCGGACCGAACGGGAGCGGGAAAAGCAACATCACCGACGCGGTAAGGTGGGTTCTTGGCGAGCAGTCTGCCAAATCACTCCGCGGCGGAAAAATGGAAGATATCATTTTTGCCGGAAGCGACTCAAGAAAAGGTGTTAACCTCGCGGAAGTGACTCTTACTCTCGACAATGAAGACCATTTTCTCCCGATTGATTATCATGAGGTGAGCATCACCCGCAAGGTTTTCCGTTCAGGAGACAGTGAATACTACATCAACAGGCAATCCTGCCGTCTAAAAGATATTGTTGATTTGTTTATGGATTCAGGCCTCGGGAAAGAAGCTTTCTCGATCATCAGCCAGGGTAAAGTAGAAGAAATCCTGAGCAGCAAGGCAGAAGAGCGCCGCAGCATTTTTGAAGAAGCAGCGGGAGTCCTGAAGTATAAAACGAGGAAGAAGAAAGCAGAGCACAAACTGGCGGAGGCCCGTGATAACCTGAACAGGGTACAGGATATCCTGCATGAACTTGAAGGACAGGTCGAACCGCTTAAAGTCCAGGCTTCGATCGCGAAAGATTATTTAGAGAAAAAAGAAGAGCTGGAGCAGATTGAAGTAGCGCTGACCGTTCATGATATTGAAGTGCTTCATGAAAAGTGGACAGGCCTCACAGCTTCAGCGGAAGAAGGCAAGCAGAAAGAAGCGGAGCTCGCAGCTGTTGTGCGTCAAAAGGAAGAAGCCATCAAAGACAGCCGCAGGCATATATCCGCACTTGATGATACACTTGAGGGCCTTCAGCAGATCCTGCTTGAGACGAGCGAAGAGCTTGAAAAGCTTGAAGGAAAAAAAGAGCTCCTGAAGGAACGAAGAAAAAATGCGCAGGCAAACAGAGGCCAGCTACAGCAAAATATCCGGGAAAACAGCGCAAAACTTGAAGTGCTAACAGCTGAACGTGCGTTGGAAGAAGAAAAAGCAGAGCTGCTCTCAGTTGAAATGAAGGCAGCTAAAAAGCTGTTAAAAGAGAAGCAGACCCTCCTTGACTCCCGCAGCCGAAACGTGGAAGAGGAAATTGAACTGCTTAAAAGCGAATATTTTGAAGTGCTCAATCAGCAGACTTCTGCCAAAAATGAAGCAGCTTACATAAAAGATCAGCAAAGAATGCAGTCGGCAAAGCATGAGCGGGCATCTGAGAGCAACAGCAAATACCTGCAGGAGCGCGAAAGACTCATCGAGAGGAAGGACTTCCTCCAAAAAGAACTTGCACAGCT
This sequence comes from Metabacillus mangrovi, assembly GCF_009711125.1. Lineage (GTDB taxonomy): Bacteria > Bacillota > Bacilli > Bacillales > Bacillaceae > Metabacillus_B > Metabacillus_B mangrovi. Next base: position 148,163 of record NZ_WMIB01000002.1, read on the forward strand.
CGAAGAAAAGATGGATGCGCAAGTCGTTTCATTCCGCAAGACCCAAGCCAGACTTGACCAGGAAAAGGACTCGTACGGCAAAAAAGAATCCGCTCTCTATAAAGCCTACCAGTTCCTTCAGCAAACACGCTCCCGCAAGGAAATGCTGGAAGCGATGCAGGAGGACTATTCAGGATTTTACCAGGGAGTAAAAGAAATCCTGAAGGCAAGAGAGCGCTTCAGCGGCATTCATGGAGCGGTAGCTGAACTGCTCAGGACGAAAAAAGAATTTGAGACAGCGATTGAGACGGCTCTTGGCGGATCTTCACAGCATATCGTCACGGAAAATGAAGAAACAGCAAGGAAGGCCATCACCTACTTGAAGCAGAACGCTTACGGACGAGCGACCTTTTTGCCCCTCTCCGTCATTAAGAGCCGGAAGGTCGGATCAGCCGACAAAATGAGGATCAGCGAGCATCCTTCATTTGTCGGCATCGGTTCAGAGCTGGCTGAATACAGTACCAGCTACCAGCTGGTTATGGAAAACCTCCTCGGTTCTGTCATCGTTGCTCAGGACCTTAAAGGGGCAAATGAAATGGCCAGACTCCTTCAGTTCCGCTACCGGATCGTTACACTGGACGGTGATGTAGTGAACCCTGGCGGATCGATGACCGGGGGAGCCCTTAAACAAAAGACTGGCTCCCTGCTCAGCCGGAACCGGGAGACAGAAGCGATTACAGGGCAGCTGAAAGAAATGGAAGAAAAGACTGAAGCGTTGGAACGCGGGGTCAAAGAATTGAAAGCCTCCATTCAGAATCAGGAACTGCTTGTAGAACAGCTGCGGTCTGAAGGAGAAAAGATCCGGAACGAGCTGAATGAAGTCCAGCAGGCAGCAAAAGAAGCTGAGTGGAGCGTTAAAAATGTAAATGACCACTTGACCATTTACGATGCTGAAAAAGAAGCATCTGATCAGGAAAGGGAGAAGTTTGAGAACCGCCTTCTTGAACTGAACACTCTCATCAGCGGTTCAGCTGAAAAGCTCGAAGAAATGGATAAAGAGATTAAGAAGATGTCCTCCATTAAACATACCGAGCAGGAATCAAGATCGGGCCTGGAGCAGGAACTGACCGGGCTGAAAATCTCCCTTGCAGGAAAACAGCAGGCTTTTGAACATGCCTCCGAAAAAGCAGAGCGTCTCCGTTCTGAGACGGATGAAACCGCAAGAAGGCTGAAGGAAGCAAAAGAAGATCTGGAGCTTCTCGCCACTGAAGTAACTTCTAATACAAGCGGAGAGCATACTCTATCGAGAGCTTCCGCAGAAAAGCTGTCCGAAAAGACGAAAACGATTCAAAGCATCGAAGAGAAAAAAGCAGAACGCTCAAGCCTCCATGCTGAGCTTGATAAAATGGAACACGATCTGAAAGAAAACACACGTATATACAAGCAGATGTCTGACTGGCTGAAGGATGAGGAAGTCAGACTTACCCGTCTTGATGTAGAGCTTGATTCGAAGCTGAATCACCTCCGCGAGGAATATCTCCTTACTTTTGAAAGAGCAAAGGAGCGGTACGAGCTGAAGCTTGAACCGGATGAGGCAAGGAGAAAGGTAAAACTGATCAAGCGGGGGATCGAAGAGCTTGGAACAGTCAATCTCGGCGCGATCGATGAATATGAGAGAGTCTCGGAGCGGTATCAGTTCCTTCATGACCAGCGGGAAGACTTAATGGGTGCAAAAGATACGCTTCATCAAATTATTGATGAGATGGATACAGAAATGAAGCGGAGGTTCTCCGAAACGTTCCAGGCGATCCGTTCACACTTTGAGACGGTTTTCCAAGCACTGTTTGGCGGTGGACGGGCTGAGCTCAGGCTCTCGGATCCTTCAGATCTGCTGAACACGGGAGTAGACATTGTAGCGCAGCCCCCTGGCAAAAAGCTGCAGAATCTGAGCCTCCTTTCAGGCGGAGAAAGAGCGCTGACAGCAATCGCTCTGCTATTTTCGATCTTAAAGGTAAGGCCTGTTCCATTCTGTATCCTGGATGAAGTAGAAGCAGCCCTTGATGAAGCGAATGTACACCGGTTCGCGCAGTATTTAAAGCGATTCAGCGGACAGACCCAGTTTATTGTCATCACCCACCGCAAAGGCACGATGGAAGAAAGTGATGTGCTGTACGGCGTAACCATGCAGGAATCCGGGGTATCCAAACTTGTATCCGTAAGGCTTGAGGATTCCAGGGAATTTGCCGAGATGAAGTGAAAGGAAGAGGGAATGTGAGTTTTTTTAAACGGTTAAAAGAAAATTTAACAAAGCAGTCTGATTCAGTATCCAATAAATTCAAAGATGGCCTGACAAAAACGAGAACCAATTTTTCCAGCCGCGTCAACGAGCTCGTATCAAGATTCAGAAAAGTAGATGAAGAGTTTTTTGAAGAACTTGAAGAGATTCTGATCGGTGCGGATGTCGGAGTTGCAACCGTCATGGACCTGATTGATGAGCTCAAGCAGGAGGTCAAACTCCGCAACATCCAGGACCCGGCTGACGTCCGGGACGTAATCTCTGAAAAACTGGTCGAAATCTATGACAACGGCCAGGAGTCATCCACTTCACTGAATCTTCAGGAAGGCCGTCTGAACGTTATTCTCGTAGTCGGCGTGAATGGAGTCGGGAAAACGACGACAATCGGCAAGCTTGCCAATAAATTCAAGAGCGAAGGGAAATCCGTCGTACTGGCGGCAGGCGACACATTCCGTGCCGGTGCCATCGAACAGCTCGAAATATGGGGTGAACGGACAGGAACAGCAGTCATCAAACAATCGGCCGGTTCTGACCCTGCAGCCGTCATGTTCGATGCAGTACAGGCAGCAAAAGCCAGAAAAGCAGATGTTCTCATCTGTGACACGGCGGGCCGGCTGCAGAATAAAGTCAATCTTATGAACGAACTGGAAAAAGTAAAGCGCGTGATTGAACGGGAAATTCCGGGAGCCCCCCACGAAGTCCTGTTAGTCCTGGATGCTACTACCGGCCAAAATGCCATGAACCAGGCCAAGCAGTTCTCCCAGTCGACAAACGTCTCAGGAATCGTCCTCACGAAGCTCGACGGAACCGCAAAAGGCGGAATCGTTCTCGCGATCCGCAATGAACTGGACATCCCGGTCAAATTTGTCGGGCTCGGCGAAAAAATTGATGACCTGCAAGTCTTCAACGCCCAGCAATATGTATACGGCCTTTTTGCAGATCTTGTTGAGGAAGCATGAGGGTTTAGAAAAAAAGAAAGTCCTGCGGGCTTTCTTTTTTTTTTGGATGCGGAGTGGGGTGTGGCGGGCGGCGGGCGCGAAATTTGCCGAATTACGGCGTATTTTGACGGTAAATCGCTATTCGACATTATAATGGAGCTATTCGACATTATAGAGAAGCTAATCGACAAAATAAATGAGCTATTCGACATTGAAGTGAACCAATTCGACAAATGGAAGGTCTGGAGCTCCGCAGTCATCAAAGCTGGGCAAGCCGCCTCCGCTTTTCGTGATGTCCAGCTCCGGCGGCTAGACCCTCGAGGTCATAAGCCATTTCACCTGCGGAAGGGAAAAGCACCTTCCTCCGGTGAACTGTCTTATGCTTGTCGGGTCTGGGTAAGCCGCCTCCGCTTTTCTTGGTGTCTAGCTCCGGGCGCTATGCCGCAGGCCCATTTCACTCCCTCGGTCGAGGCAAAGAGCGCCTCTCGGTCGGGAGCTCCAATGTGCCAGTCGGCATAAGCAAGCGCCCTCCGCTTTTCGTGGAGTCCAGCTCCGGGCGCTATGCCGCAGGCCCACTTCACTCCCTCGGTCGAGGCAAAGAGCGCCTCTCGGTCGGGAGCTCCAATGTGCCAGTCGGCATAAGTAAGCGCCCTCCGCTTTTCGTGGAGTCCAGCTCCGGGCGCTATGCCGCAGGCCCACTTCACTCCCTCGGTCGAGGCAAAGAGCGCCTCTCAGTCGGGAGCTCCAATGTGCCAGTCGGCATAAGTAAGCGCCCTCCGCTTTTCGTGGTGTCCAGCTCCGGGCGCTATGCCGCAGGCCCATTTCACTCCCTCGGTCGAGGCAAAGAGCGCCTCTCGGTCAGGAGCTCCACCGTCCTTCAGAGCTGACCAAGCGCCCTCCGCTTTTCGTGGTGTCCAGCTCCGGGCGCTATGCCGCAGGCCCATTTCACTCCCTCGGTCGAGGCATAGAGCGCCTCTCGGTCGGGAGCTCCAATGTGCCAGTCGGCATAAGCAAGCGCCCTCCGCTTTTCGTGATGTCCAGCTCCGGCGGCTAGCCGTTCGGCCGCTTCGCTCCTTCGGTCGAGGCAAAGAGCGCCTCTCCGTCAGGAGCTCCACCGTCCTTCACGGCTGGGCAAGCCGCCTCCGCTTTTCTTGGTGTCCAGCTCCGAGCGCTAGCTCTTCGTCCGCTTCGCTCTCTCGGTCAGGGCAAAAAGCGCCCTTCGGTCGAGAGCTCCACCGTCCTTCAGAGCTGACCAAGCGCCCTCCGCTTTTCTTTTCGTCAAGATAAAAACTTGACATGTTTGGGCTTAGTGGGTAAACTGTTATTATTGTAAAGGGATTTCACTTAACAAAAGGGGAGAGAGCCGTGATTTTAGAAAAGACTACGCGGATGAATTACCTCTTTGATTTTTATCAGTCTCTGCTGACGTCTAAGCAGAAGAGCTATATGTCTCTTTATTATCTCGATGATTACTCTCTTGGTGAAATAGCCGAAGAATACAGCATCAGCAGGCAGGCCGTTTATGATAATATTAAACGGACAGAAGCGATGCTTGAGCAATACGAAGAAAAGCTGCTGCTGCTTCATAAGTTTCAGAAGCGCAATGCAATTATGAAACAGGTCAGGGAGCTTGTTCCGGAAACGGAGCAAAGGGAACAGCTGCTGGATCTTATTGAAGCGCTGGATAATTTGGAATAAGGAGGCGGTACTGATGGCTTTCGAAGGATTAGCCGACCGGCTTCAGCAGACCATCACGAAAATCCGCGGAAAAGGCAAAGTCTCCGAAGCGGATGTTAAAGAAATGATGAGAGAAGTCCGTTTAGCTCTGCTTGAAGCAGATGTAAACTTTAAAGTGGTAAAGGATTTTGTGAAAAGAGTTAATGAGCGGGCGATCGGCCAGGAGGTCATGCAGAGTCTGACTCCGGGCCAGCAGGTCATTAAGGTTGTTAAGGAAGAGCTTACTGTGCTGATGGGCGGGGAGCAGAGCAAAATCGCCGTAGCTAAAAAGTCTCCAACTGTCATCATGATGGTCGGCCTGCAGGGTGCAGGTAAAACAACGACAACCGGAAAGCTTGCCAACCTTCTCAGAAAAAAGCAAAACCGGAAGCCTCTGCTCGTCGCTGCGGATATATACCGTCCGGCTGCCATTAAGCAGCTCGAAACACTTGGCAAACAGCTGAGTATGGATGTATTCTCGCTTGGAGATCAAGTCAGTCCGGTGGAAATTGCCAGGCAGGCGATCGCCCATGCGAAAGCGGAGCATCATGATTATGTGCTGATCGATACGGCAGGCCGCCTTCACGTGGATGAAAACCTCATGGATGAGCTCTCACAGGTGAAGGAGCTTGCTAATCCGGACGAGATCTTCCTCGTTGTTGATGCCATGACCGGCCAGGACGCCGTAAACGTAGCCCAGAGCTTTAATGAACAGCTTGGTCTCACCGGAGTTGTCCTGACAAAGCTTGACGGGGACACACGCGGCGGGGCAGCCCTCTCCATCCGTGCCGTGACCGACACACCGATCAAATTTGTCGGCCTTGGCGAAAAGCTGGATGCCATAGAGGCTTTCCACCCAGAGCGGATGGCTTCTCGCATCCTCGGGATGGGAGACGTCCTGACCCTGATTGAAAAAGCTCAGGCAAACGTGGATGAATCGAAGGCAAAAGAGCTTGAACAGAAAATGAGGACAGCCAGCTTTACATTTGATGATTTCCTCGAGCAGCTCGGCCAGGTGCGCAGCATGGGGCCTCTTGATGAACTTCTTGGAATGATTCCGGGCGCAGGCAAAATGAAGGGCCTGAAAAATGTACAGGTGGATGAGAAGCAGATCGGATCTGTCGAAGCGATTATCCGTTCGATGACGAAGCAGGAAAAGCAGCATCCTGAAGTCATCAACGCAAGCCGCAGAAAGCGGATCGCCAAAGGGAGCGGTACGACTGTCCCGGAAGTCAACAGGCTGCTGAAGCAGTTTGAAGACATGAAAAAGATGATGAAACAGATGACCAGTATGTCTAAAGGCAAGAGAAAAGGCGGAATGAAGTTTCCATTCATGTAAATTTCAGGCCTGTTAAGAAAAAACACTTTACAAACCAATTATACATTGGTAATATACTATCTTGTGAACTATTTTCGGAGGTGCTTTAATAATGGCAGTAAAAATTCGTTTAAAACGCATGGGAGCAAAAAAATCTCCTTTTTACCGTATCGTAGTAGCAGATTCCCGTTCTCCTCGTGACGGACGTTTCATTGAAACAGTAGGAACTTACAATCCTGTAGCTCAGCCTGCAGAAGTGAAAATTGATGAAGCTTTGGCTCTTCAATGGATGCAAAACGGTGCAAAACCGTCTGATACAGTACGCAACTTGTTCTCATCTCAAGGAATCATGGAAAAATTCCACAATTCCAAACTGAACAAGTAAGATGGATCAAATGGTCGGGTTAATCGAGACAATTGTTAAGCCGCTTGTCGACGAACCGGATGCCGTTTCAGTCGAAGAGGAAGTCCAGAGCCGCACAGTGGTTTACCGGCTTACTGTGAGCAAAAATGACATCGGGAAAGTCATTGGCAAGCAGGGTAGAATTGCAAGAGCGATCCGTTCTGTTGTTTACGCAGCAGGGACACGCTCCTCTAAACGGATTCAGCTTGAAATCAACGATTAACTTGGAAAGGCGGGAGCGAGTCTCCTGTCTTTTTTTGTTCTCAGGATTGAGTATAGCTTGCTTTCCCGGTGCCCGGACTGCAGTATACCAAGGTATGCATCATCGTTCTTTGCAATGTCTCTTCTATGTGCTTCCTTCCAGGACCATGATAATGATAAAATAAAGAGAGTGTGTCCGAAGGGTGGATGGTGGATGAAGATTTTGCAGACGGTGTCAGTCATGCAGGTGCTGACTGAAAAAAGCAAAAGCAAGCTTCTTGATGGGTTTACCTCTAATCGGGAGCAGCTGCTCCGCGAATGCGACCAGCTTTATTTTCAGCTGAAAAAACTTGAGAAAACCAACATTAGCAATGAAATGCACCAGCAATATAAAAAAGAGATCGAAAAACGCAAGGACAAAATAAAAATGGTCGATTTTCAAATTGATCAGCTTCAAACTCTTCCACTTGGAAGTGAATTGAAGGAAACTGAGATGCAGGCGCTTGTCGAACTCGAAGCCGGAGATGCATGGCCCGGCTTGAAAGCGGAACGCTGCATCATCGTAAAAGATGGCATCATAACAGAAATTCGCTGAGGTGATTTTTATGGAAACAAAGTGGTTTAATGTCGGGAAAATCGTAAATACCCATGGAATAAGAGGAGAGATCCGGGTTGTATCCGTAACTGACTTTGCCGAAGAGCGCTACAAGCCGGGCAAAACAATCTTTCTCTTCGGAGAACAAAAAGACCAGCCGAAAGAAGTTGTGATTGACAGCCACCGCAAACACAAAAATTTTGATCTGCTCACTTTAAAGGGCTATCCGAACATTAACGATGTGGAGCCCTTCAAAGGGATGACCATCCGTGTACCGGAATCAGAGCTCGGGGACCTGCAGGAAAATGAATTTTACTTCCATGAAATCATCGGCTGCACCGTCTATACAGAGCAGGGGGAAGAAATCGGAACAGTTAGGGAAATCCTGACTCCCGGAGCGAACGATGTGTGGGTTATCAAACGTCCGCGCCGCAAGGACGTTCTGATTCCGTATATTGGTGAGATCGTAAAAGAAATCGATCCTGCCAGCAAAAAGATTATCATTTCTCTGATGGAAGGCCTTATTGATGATGAGAATTGATTTTCTGTCCATTTTTCCGGAAATGTTTGAAGGTGTGCTTCATCATTCGATTATGAAGAAGGCACAGGAGAAAAAAGCGGTGGAATTCAATGTCATCAATTTCAGGGACTACGCAGACAATAAGCATCAGACTGTGGACGACTATCCATATGGCGGGGGAGCGGGAATGGTCCTGAAGCCTCAGCCGATTTTTGACGCTGTTCATTCTATTAAAAGCACCTCCTCTGCCGATCCAAGAATTATCCTGGTCTGTCCTCAGGGAGAGCGCTTTAACCAGCAGAAGGCAGAAGAGCTTGCAGGAGCGGAGCACCTCGTCTTTATTTGCGGCCATTATGAAGGGTATGATGAGAGGATCAGGGAGCACCTCGTGACAGACGAGATCTCAATCGGGGATTTTGTCCTTACCGGAGGAGAACTGCCTTCCATGACCATAGCAGACAGTGTGGTGCGCCTCCTGCCGGGCGTACTCGGCAACGAGGATTCGCCCGTGCAGGATTCTTTCAGCTCCGGCTTGCTTGAACACCCCCATTATACAAGACCTGCCGATTTCAGGGGCCTGAAGGTTCCAGATACCCTCATATCCGGAAATCACAAGCTGATTGAGGAATGGCGGGAAGAGGAATCGCTGAGAAGGACGGTTGAGCGCAGGCCTGACCTTCTTGAGAGCTTCGAGCTTTCGGACAGGCAAAAAAAAGTACTCGAAAAGCTGAAAAAGAACTGAATTGCAGTTGCAATCTCCTGAAAATCTATGGTAAGATATCTCTTGTGGTTTGCGGAGATTACTTACGGAAATCTGCAGCCTTATTAAGATGTTCCGCTGCAATGAAATGAGATTGGAATGAGCATCTGTTGGAAGGAGTTGAATACGATGCAAAAACTAATTGAAGATATCACAAAAGAACAGCTGAAGACTGATCTTCCTGCGTTCCGTCCTGGTGACACTGTACGTGTACACGTTAAAGTTGTCGAGGGAACACGTGAACGTATCCAGCTTTTTGAAGGTGTTGTGATTAAGCGTCGTGGCGGTGGAATCAGCGAAACATTCACAGTCCGTAAGGTTTCTTACGGTGTTGGTGTTGAGCGTACATTCCCTGTACACACACCTAAAATTGCGAATCTTGAAATCGTGCGCCGCGGTAAAGTACGCCGTGCGAAGCTTTACTATCTGCGTGAACTGCGCGGTAAAAAAGCGCGTATCAAAGAGATCCGATAAATTAGAGAAAGAGCTTGTTCAGACAACAAGCTCTTTTTTTATCGTTTAGCTATAAAAAGGTTCAGCTGCGCCAATCCCGGGCGGAGGCAAAATGCTATTATTGCCAGCAGGCATGCCGCTCATGTTTTAACAAGCTTTGAATGTGCAAAAATAGAATCAGCCGAAAATTGGGATGGTGAGCTGTTTGGCAAAAAATAAAAACGAGCTTTTTGAGTGGCTCAAAGCGATCGGACTGGCCGTTGTGATAGCGCTTGTAATCCGGCAGTTTTTATTTACCACGGTCGTTGTGGACGGAGAATCCATGCTTCCCGCCCTCCATCCATACGACCGCATGATCGTCAACAAGGCGGGATTTGCGGCGTCCGGCCCCGACCGGTTTGAAATTGTAGTCTTTCATGCCTCGGAGGGTGAGGATTATATTAAACGAATCATCGGGCTGCCCGGTGATACTGTGGAGTACAGGCGGGACCAGCTATATATAAATGGAAAGGCTATAGATGAGCCGTTTCTCGAAGATTATAAAAAGCAGCTGATCGACCCCCCGCTCACCGAAAATTTCACACTTAGTGAGGCTGCCGGCCGTAAAAAGGTTCCGGAAGGCCACGTTTTTGTGATGGGGGATAACCGCAGAATCAGCAAGGACAGCCGCCATATCGGAACAGTGCCGGTTTCAGATATTATGGGCGAGGCGAATTTTGTGTACTGGCCGCTTTCGGATATAAGAATCGTAAAGTAGAAAGAAGGTGCCGGCATGGCAATACAATGGTTTCCGGGCCACATGGCCAAAGCAAGAAGACAGGTAACGGAAAAACTGAAGCTTATAGACATCGTCTATGAACTTGTAGATGCGAGACTTCCGCTTTCCTCCAGGAATCCGATGATTGATGAGATCGTTTCATCAAAACCGCGGATTATCCTGCTGAATAAAGCCGATATGGCAGATGCGAGGGTCACGAAGGAATGGCTTTCCTATTTTAAAGAAAAAGGCATCCACGCTCTTCCGCTTGATGCCCAGTCAGGAAAAGGCCTGAAAGATATTTTGCCGCTCTCGAAAATTGTCTTAAAGGAGAAGTTTGACCGCCTTGAAGCGAAGGGAGTCCGCCCCCGGGCCATCAGAGCCCTGATCATCGGGATCCCGAATGTCGGCAAATCCACGCTTATTAACAGACTGGCCAAGAAGAACATGGCGAAAACAGGGGACCGCCCAGGCGTAACGACTGCTCAGCAATGGGTGAAGGTCGGAAAGGAAATCGAGCTTCTCGATACTCCCGGAATCCTGTGGCCGAAATTTGAGGATCCGCTTGTCGGCTATAAACTGGCTGTGACCGGTGCGATCAAAGATACGATATTAAACCTTCAGGATATCGCGGTATACGCGCTGAACTTTTTGAAAGAGAACTATCCGGACCGGCTCAAGGACCGGTTTGGCCTTGAAGACATACCGGATGAGATTGTTCCGCTTTTTGATGAGATCGCAGAACGGAGAGGCGCTGTGATGAGCGGAGGCATCGTGGATTATGACAAAACCTCAGAATTAATCATCAGGGAAATACGGTCCGAAAAACTCGGCCCGCTCTCTTTCGAAAAACCAGGAGAAGAGATATGATAAAGAGGCCTGCCTGCAGCAGGTCTTTATTTTTTGTACATATAACCGATACCAATATAGGGGAAACAGAATATGAAACGAACCGTAAAAGAGATAGAAGCAATTTTGGAACAGGTAAGCAGCAAACAAGATCCTCTTCTGGAAATGTTCATGGCTGATGACCGCATTTCGGTCCGCAGACTGGCAGCGCGGCATGCGGGAAAACTGGAAAAAAGTCAGCAGCTTAAGAAGAAATTTGAGGAACTCAAAGTGTTTGAGACCGCGGCTCTTCAAAAAGGGCACCGCTGGATCGCAGGCATCGATGAAGCAGGGAGAGGCCCTCTTGCAGGGCCTGTCGTTGCTGGAGCAGTCGTGCTCCCAAGCGATTTTTATCTGGAAGGGCTGAATGACTCAAAGCAGCTTTCCGAAAGCAAAAGGGATGCCTTTTATGAAATCATCGTAAAAGAAGCGGCAGCCGTAGGAACAGGGGTTGTGGAGGCAGGGGAAATTGACCGGATCAATATTTACCAGGCTTCGAGAAAGGCGATGAAGCTTGCTGTTGAGAGCCTCCCTGAAGCACCGGATTTCCTTCTTATTGATGCGATGGAGATTGAAACGGACATTCCGCAGGAAAAGCTGATAAAAGGAGATGCGAGAAGCATCTCCATCGCGGCTGCATCAATTGTCGCCAAAGTAACAAGAGACCGGATGATGAGAGAAATAGCAGCCCGGCATCCGGAGTATGGATTTGACCGGAACATGGGCTACGGAACGGAGCAGCATGTCAGCGCGCTTAAACTTTACGGTGCTACTCCGTTTCACCGGAGGACATTCAGCCCTGTTAAAGAAAATCTTCGAACGGAGTGAAATGAATGGATCCGATCAGTGCCGGCCTTCACCACCGTCTGCTGCAGTCCATGCCGCCGGGAAATGAACTGAAGCTTCAGAACGGACAGCTCGTAATGGGCAGAGTAGTGGAGCTTTATCCGAGCCAGCGGGCCCTTCTTCAAATTGGTGCCCATAAGACGCTTGCAGCTGTAGAAGCCCCTCTCATAAAGGGAGCAGAGTATTTATTCAAAGCAGTGGTCTCAGGGGAGAACAGCATTCCGGGACTTAAAATAATCAGAGCACACGGAGGCGGCAGTGGTGCAAATGGAACGGCTGGCGTGGCAGGGGCGGGCTCAAACGTTCATCCACAGCTCTCAGGATGGCTTCTGACGGCCAATATCCCTTTTACGGCTGGAGATATTGCGGCAGCTTCCGAATGGCTTAGATCCGTTCCGGAAGCCGGTCAGCCTGCAGGCATCCTGGCGGCTGCAGAAGCGATCTCCAGGAAGCTGCCGCTGAACAGCCGGACGTTATCCGCTTTATTTGAAGCGTTTAAAGGAGGACGGACCGCGGACGATTTGCAGGAACTGATCAGACTTCTCCCGGATCATAATCCGCGGACTGCTGCATTGAGACAGACAGCAGAATGGCTACTTGATCAGTCTGGAAAAAGGGAGGCAGCGCGTGTTCTTGAAGCTGTTGCAGATGCTTCGATTAACGGCAGCGGACCGAACCGTGAGCTTGCACTCTCAGCTGCTGCAAAGCTGCAGGATCCAGAAAAGGCGCTTGAGATCATGCAGACGCTTAAAAATACCGGACGGCATCCCCTGTTTACAGAGGAGGAAAGCGCGTGGATACTCCGTCAATCTCCGGAACCGGCATCAGCACCAAAGGAGCTGGTCCGTTTGTTTTCCATGTTTGAAAAGATACTCGGTCCTTTCTCCGAAACTGCAAACAGCGGGCAGGCAAAGGAATCTGCCTTCGGAAAGCTTTTGGCGCAAGCTGCTGAAGCAGGAGGCGCTGCAGGTGAAAAAGCAGATCAGCTGCTGCTGAAACTCGAGGGACGCCAGCTGCTTCAAAACGAACAGCCCGGAACGGTTTCGGTATGGCATCACTATCCTTTTAAAAATGACAGAATTCTTACAGATGTACAGGTTCACTACCAGCTGCGGAAAAACGAAGAAGGGGAAGTGGATCCGGCATTTTGCAGGCTCGTATTCTATCTGTCTCTTTCAAGCCTTGGACCGGTAATGGCGGACGTTCAAATCCAAAACCGGATTGTTGCGGCTTCGGTTTATTCAGATAGAGATCTTTCTCCTTATTCATCCACGGCGGGAGCCATATTGAAAAAGCGATTCGAGGATCTGCCGTACAGGTTTTCAGGTATCTCTTTTAAAAGCACGGAACAGGCTAAGGCTGCACCTGTATATCCGCTGCCGGGGAAAGGATTCGATTACAGAATATGAAAGAGCATGAGATACGGAAGGCGATCGCCCTTACATACGAGAGCGGCACACAGAAAGCTCCGAAAGTTACTGCAAAAGGCCAGGGGCTTATCGCTGATGAAATCGTGGATCGGGCAAGGCAGGCAGGTGTTCCTGTCAAAGAGGATGCTTCACTTGCCAGCCTTCTTGGTACACTTGAGCTGAATCAGGAGATTCCGGAGGAGCTGTATGCAGTGGTCGCGGAGATTTTTGCTTATTTGTATAAACTGGACAAAGATTTGGGAGAAAAATAAAACAGGGTGATGCCACAGTTTTTATATTTTCAAAAAAATAATTTCCGCTGAAGAATTATGAATTTTTTGAAGGATTTAAAGATTTTGAGTGGAATGGTAGACAACCAATCAACTATTTTATAAAATGAAAGCGCAGTCTAATTTAGCTGATACATAGGTTAGGAGGATGGGATATGAATATCCATGAGTACCAGGGAAAAGAAATCCTCAGAAAATATGGGGTTGCAGTGCCTAATGGGAAAGTCGCGTTCACTGTGGAAGAAGCAGTCGAAGCAGCGAAAGAACTCGGAACACAAGTAACGGTTGTAAAAGCACAGATTCATGCAGGCGGCCGAGGTAAAGCAGGCGGGGTAAAGGTTGCAAAAAATCTGGATGAGGTAAAAGAATACGCAAGTGAAATCCTTGGGAAAACACTGATCACCCATCAGACAGGTCCTGAAGGGAAAGAAGTAAAGCGGTTGCTTATTGAAGAAGGCTGCGACATTAAAAAGGAATATTATGTGGGCCTTGTCCTTGACCGTGATTCTTCCAGAGTCGTATTAATGGCATCTGAAGAAGGCGGAACAGAAATTGAAGAAGTAGCAGAGAAAACACCGGAGAAAATTTTCAAAGAATCTGTCGATCCGGCTGTCGGCCTTCAAATGTACCAGGCCCGCCGCATCGCATTCAACATCAACATCCCGCGTGAGCTCGTCGGCCAGGCGGCTAAATTTATGATGAGCCTTTACAAAGCGTTCACGGAGAAGGACTGCTCCATCGCTGAGATCAATCCGCTCGTTGTAACAGGTGACGGCAAAGTGATGGCGCTCGACGCGAAGCTGAATTTCGACGCGAACTCTTTGTACCGCCAGAAAGATGTGCTGGAGTACAGAGACCTCGATGAAGAAGATGCTAAAGAAATCGAGGCATCCAAATACGATCTCAGCTACATCTCGCTGGATGGAAAGATCGGCTGCATGGTCAATGGTGCAGGACTTGCGATGGCTACGATGGATATCATCAACTATTACGGCGGAGAACCCGCGAACTTCCTTGACGTTGGGGGCGGCGCTACAGCTGAAAAAGTAACAGAAGCCTTTAAAATCATTTTGTCCGACCAGAATGTAAAAGGGATATTTGTTAACATTTTCGGCGGAATCATGAAATGCGACATCATCGCTGAAGGCGTAGTGGAAGCAACAAAACAGGTTGGCCTGGAAATTCCATTAGTCGTGCGTCTTGAAGGAACAAATGTCGAATTAGGCAAACAGATTTTGAAAGATTCAGGTTTAAACATCACAGCAGCTGAATCCATGGCGGATGGAGCTCAAAAAATCGTTTCTTTAGTAGGCTAAGAAAGGCGGGGGATAAGAATGAGTGTTTTCGTTAATAAGGATACAAAAGTGATCGTTCAGGGTATTACAGGCTCAACAGCCCTTTTCCATACAAAGCAGATGCTGGAATACGGCACGAAAATCGTTGGCGGTGTGACGCCGGGCAAAGGCGGCACAGAGGTTGAAGGTGTGCCGGTTTTTAATACGGTCATCGACGCAAAGAATGAAACAGGTGCGAACGCGTCTGTCATTTACGTTCCTGCGCCTTTTGCAGCTGACTCCATCATGGAAGCAGTCGACGCAGAGCTGGATCTTGTGATCTGCATTACAGAGCATATTCCGGTAATGGACATGGTAAAAGTAAAACGCTACATGGAAGGGAAGAAAACCCGCCTCGTAGGACCAAACTGTCCGGGTGTTATCACTCCGGGCGAATGCAAAATCGGCATCATGCCGGGTTATATCCATACAAAGGGCCACGTAGGAGTCGTTTCCCGTTCCGGAACGCTTACATATGAAGCGGTTCACCAGCTTTCCCAGGCAGGAATCGGGCAGTCTTCCGCTGTTGGAATCGGCGGAGACCCGGTAAACGGCACGAACTTCATTGATGTTCTGAAAGCATTCAATGAAGATGCTGATACGTATGCGGTAATCATGATCGGAGAGATCGGCGGTACTGCTGAAGAGGAAGCGGCTGAATGGGTGAAGGCGAATATGACGAAACCTGTAGTCGGCTTTATCGGCGGCAAAACAGCACCTCCAGGAAAGCGGATGGGCCACGCAGGCGCCATTATTTCAGGCGGTAAAGGGACGGCGGAAGAAAAGGTTAAAACCATGAATGCATGCGGGATAGAAGTAGCAGATACCCCGTCCGTAATGGGAGAAACCCTGATTAAAGTGTTAAAAGAAAAAGGCATTTATGAGAACTGCAAAACTCACTAATATTTAATAGTAGAAACGGGAGCAGATGCTTCCGTTTCTATTGATGTG
Organism: Metabacillus mangrovi; assembly: GCF_009711125.1. Taxonomy (GTDB): domain Bacteria; phylum Bacillota; class Bacilli; order Bacillales; family Bacillaceae; genus Metabacillus_B; species Metabacillus_B mangrovi. Next base: position 163,817 of record NZ_WMIB01000002.1, read on the forward strand.
CAAAAAAACAGAAAGGGTGCTTTTGTGAATCGTTTAAGTGATTTTCTTCTTCTTCTCTCCAGCTGCAGGGGGCTGACCCCGTCCTCAATAAGGAAAATCTTCCATTCTCACTCCTCATACGACCTGATTTCAAAACGGACACCTGCGATCTTTCTGGAAACGGTGCCCGAGTCTTCCCGTCAGGCATTTCTTTATGATTTCCGGAACCTTAAGCCAGCTCATCTCCGTAAGGAACTTCTTGCTTCCGGCATCAGCTTTTTGACCATCCATGACACCTCCTATCCAGACCTTTTAAAACAAATACCGGACCCTCCGCTCTTTTTATTTTGCATCGGAGACACGGGATTGCTGAATGAAAAGCTCCTTTTTGGCGTAGCCGGTGCAAGAAAAGCGTCCCCTTACGGTTTAAAGGCCCTGGAGAAGGTGCTGCCGCCTCTGATCCGCATGAAAATGGTCATCGTAAGCGGCCTTGCTGAAGGGATTGATACAGCCGCCCATGCAGCTGCCATCTCACATGGGGGCCGGACGATTGCTGTGCTTGGCGGAGGATTCCGGCATATCTATCCTGCTTCCAACCGCCAGCTCGCGAAAGCAATCAGCAAGGATCATCTGCTGCTGTCAGAGTATGCGCCGCATGTAAGACCGCAAAAATGGCACTTTCCTGAACGGAACCGGATCATCAGCGGACTTTCAATGGGAGTGCTCGTTGCAGAGGCGAAGCAGCGAAGCGGTTCTCTCATAACTGCTCAGGCAGCGATGGAGCAGGGAAGGGACGTATTCGCCATTCCAGGGAGCATCCTGAGCGGCTTGTCTGAAGGCACTCACGCCCTTATAAATGACGGGGCCAGGCTCGTGACCTGCGCAGAGGACATCTTGGAAGAGCTGCTCGGCCTGCAGTGGGTATAGAGAGAAACTGCTTCAATCCGGGGAGCATGTACGGAGCAGGAAAGTGTGTGTGAATTTTTTGATCATTCACATGAAATACTGGGAGCACTGTACAAAAGTTTTCAAAAGATAAAGAATAAAAGAGGCGTGACCGGGAAATTACTGTTTGACAAACGTATGAAATATATTTAATAATAGTGGGGATTTAACCTGATGAGAGAAAATTGCTTACATTAAGCGTTTATAAACGGATACAGACAAAGAGAGAGAATACCTCTTGAGGGGGACATAACTTATGTCGGACTACCTGGTAATTGTAGAATCACCAGCAAAAGCAAAAACAATTGAAAAATATTTAGGAAAAAAATTCAAAGTAAAAGCATCTATGGGACATGTCCGCGATCTGCCAAAAAGCCAGATCGGCGTGGACGTTGAGCAAAACTTCGCACCGAAGTATATAACGATCCGGGGAAAAGGCGATGTGCTGAAAGAATTAAAATCGGCTGCAAAAAAAGCAAAAAAAGTCTATCTCGCAGCCGATCCGGATCGCGAAGGAGAAGCCATTGCGTGGCATCTCGCCCACAGCCTGGACCTCGATGTCCACTCTGACTGCCGTGTTGTATTCAATGAAATCACGAAGGATGCCATCAAGGAATCATTCAAGCACCCCCGTGCAATCAATATGGATTTAGTGGACGCCCAGCAGGCCCGCAGAATTCTTGACAGACTTGTAGGCTATAAAATCAGTCCGATTCTCTGGAAAAAGGTGAAAAAGGGCTTAAGCGCGGGACGTGTACAATCGGTCGCTGTCCGCCTGATCATTGACCGCGAAAAAGAAATTAATGCGTTTATACCTGAAGAATACTGGACCATCGAAAGCCAATTCCTAAGAGGAAAAGATCAGTTTGAAGGATCTTTTTACGGTATGGACGGCAAGAAGCGTGAGCTGAAAACAGAGGAAGATGTGAAAGAAGTCAGTGCCAGTATTAAAGGCAATTCTTTCACAGTCGCGAGCGTCACGAAGAAAGAACGGAAACGGAATCCTGCTGTGCCATTTACTACTTCCACCCTCCAGCAGGAAGCAGCGAGAAAGCTTAATTTCCGGGCGAAAAAGACCATGATGATTGCCCAGCAGCTGTATGAGGGGATTGACCTCGGCAAGGAGGGGACAGTCGGTCTGATCACGTATATGAGAACCGATTCTACCCGGATATCTGAAACAGCCCAGAATGAAGCTGCGGGCTACATTACTGACCAATATGGAAAAGAGTATTTGGGGATTAAAAAGGAAGCGAAAAAGAATTCCAATTCCCAGGATGCCCACGAGGCCATCAGGCCGACATCTACATTAAGAAGCCCTGCCGTCATGAAGGAATACTTGAGCAGGGACCAGCTCAGACTGTATAAATTGATCTGGGAGCGGTTCCTGGCAAGTCAGATGGCTTCTGCTATACTTGACACAATGAGCGTGGACCTTGATAATAATGGAGTTGTTTTCAGAGCGACCGGTTCCAAAGTGAAATTTCCAGGGTTTATGAAAGTGTACGTAGAAGGAACAGATGATCAAGTGGAAGAAAAAGACCGTTTTCTCCCTGATCTCAAGCAGGGGGACGAGGTGTTCTCAAAAGACATTGAGCCTTCCCAGCATTTTACGCAGCCGCCTCCGCGCTATACAGAGGCAAGGCTTGTAAAGACTCTGGAGGAACTCGGGATCGGAAGACCATCCACGTACGCACCAACATTGGATACGATTCAAAAAAGGGGATATGTATCCCTTGATAATAAACGGTTTGTTCCAACAGAGCTCGGCGAAATAGTCCTTGAACTGATCATGGAGTTTTTCCCTGAAATCATTGATGTAGAGTTCACCGCCCGAATGGAAAACAGTCTGGATGAAGTGGAAGACGGTCACATCCAATGGGTGAAAATCATCGATGAATTTTATAAAGACTTTGAAAAAAGGATTACAGTAGCCGAAACCGAGATGGAAGAAGTGGAAATCAAGGATGAATACGCCGGCATCGATTGTGAGGAATGCGGTAACCCGATGGTCATCAAGATGGGCCGGTACGGAAAATTTATGGCATGCTCCAATTTTCCGGATTGCCGGAATACGAAGCCGATTGTAAAAGAAATCGGCGTTCCATGCCCGAAATGCAGCAAAGGAAATGTCGTGGAACGCAAATCCAAGAAAAAACGGATTTTTTATGGCTGCGACCGATATCCGGAATGTGATTTCCTGTCATGGGATAAACCCATTGCAAGAAACTGTCCGCGATGCGAATCCATGCTTGTCGAGAAGAAGCTTAAAAAAGGTGTACAGGTGCAATGTACAGCCTGCGATTACAAAGAAGAGCAGCAAAAGTAACGGTGAGCCCTCTTATGCTCACCTTCTTTTTGTTTACAATCGCTGCTGCTACGGCAAACAGTTTGCAGCAGTGATCAAAAGCCCTATGAAGGAGGACTAGCAATGAATGAGACAGTTGTAAATGTAGTAGGGGCAGGACTGGCGGGCAGTGAGGCTGCCTGGCAGCTTGCTGAGCGCGGAATAAAGGTAAACCTTTACGAAATGAGGCCGGTTAAGCAAACCCCGGCTCATCATACAGATAAATTCGCTGAGCTTGTATGCAGCAATTCACTTCGGGGAAACGCCCTCACAAATGCAGTTGGCGTGCTGAAGGAAGAAATGCGCCACCTGAATTCCGTCATCATCAAATCGGCAGATGACTGTGCCGTTCCTGCAGGAGGTGCGCTGGCAGTAGACCGCCATGAATTCGCGGCACTCGTTACGGAGAGAGTCAAAAACCATCCGAATGTGACTGTATTTAATGAAGAGGCCACAGGAATTCCAGAAGGGCCGACGATCATTGCAACCGGACCACTGACTTCCAAAGCTTTGTCGGAAGAGCTTCAAAAGCTTACCGGTGAAGATTATTTCTATTTTTATGATGCGGCTGCTCCGATCATTGAGAAAGAAAGCATCGATATGGAGAAGGTTTATTTAAAATCCCGCTATGATAAAGGGGAGGCAGCTTACTTAAACTGTCCGATGACTGAAGAAGAATTTGACCGCTTTTACAATGCGCTGATCGAAGCGGAAACCGTTCCATTGAAAGAATTTGAGAAAGAGATCTTCTTTGAAGGCTGTATGCCGATTGAAGTAATGGCTAAAAGGGGAAAAAAGACCATGCTGTTCGGACCGATGAAGCCTGTCGGACTCGAAGACCCCAAAACCGGAAAGCGCCCATATGCTGTCGTGCAGCTGAGACAGGATGATGCAGCCGGAACCCTTTATAACATTGTCGGTTTTCAGACACATTTAAAATGGGGTCCTCAAAAAGATGTGATGCGCCTCATTCCGGGACTCGAAAATGCAGAGATCGTCCGCTATGGTGTGATGCACCGGAACACATTCATCAATTCTCCGAATCTTTTAAAGCCGACTTACCAGTCCAAACACAGAGAAGATCTGTTTTTTGCAGGCCAGATGACCGGAGTGGAAGGATATGTGGAATCTGCAGCCTCAGGCCTGCTTGCAGGGATTAATGCTGCACACCTCGTTACTGGAAAGGATCTTGTGGTTCTTCCTCCGGAAACAGCTCTTGGCAGTATGGCACACTACATCACGAACGCTAATCCGAATAATTTTCAGCCGATGAATGCCAACTTTGGAATCCTGCCTGAGCTGCCTGTCCGCATCAAAGTAAAAAAGGACAGATATGAAGCGTATGCGAACCGGGCACTGGAAACAATTCAAAAAATTTCGAAAACACTTTGATATCCATTGCAAGCCAAGGGTTGATGTGATACCATTTAATCGCCTTGTGAGGTGGGAAAATGGAAAATGTTAAGAAAAGTTTAATTTTGTTCGTAGAATATTTACAAATTGAAAAAAACTATTCACAATATACAATTGTGAATTATACTGCAAATATTGAGGAATTTGCTCTTTTCATGAAGGAGGAGGGGCTTGCAGAACTGAAGCAGGTCACTTATCAGGATATCCGGCTTTTTCTGACGAAGCTTTATCAGCAGAAGCTGTCGAGAAGGACAATCGCCAAAAAGATATCCAGCCTTCGGAGCTTTTATAAGTTCCTGAACCGCGAAAAGGTGTTAAATGATAACCCGTTCGCCCTTGTTTCCCTCCCGAAAAAGGATGGGAAAATCCCTTCCTTTCTTTATGAAAAGGAGCTGGAACTTCTGTTTTCGGTATCCGATCTGACCACTCCGCTCGGCCAGCGGAACCAGGCACTGCTTGAAATGCTGTATGCGACAGGCATACGTGCAAGCGAGTGTGAGGGGTTGAAGATCCAGGATGCCGACCTTTTCATGGGAACGATTCTTGTAACCGGGAAGGGAAACAAACAGAGGTATGTGCCGTTCGGAAGCTTCGCGCAGGAAGCACTGGAGCTTTACTTGAGAGATGGCAGAAAAAAACTGCTGAAGCAAGGGAACCTTCATGATTCCATTTTCGTAAACAACAGAGGGAATCCTTTGAAGGCTGGCGGCATCCGGCATATTCTAAATGAAATCGTCAAAAAATCTGCTTCAAGCCTGCATATTCACCCGCACATGTTTCGTCACACATTTGCTACCCATTTGCTGAATGAAGGTGCAGATCTCAGAAGTGTTCAGGAACTGCTGGGGCATACCCATCTGTCCTCCACACAAATATATACTCATGTTTCAAAGGATCAGCTGAAGAAGACCTATATGGCTCATCATCCGAGAGCTTAGCATGATTTAAAGGAGGAGCAGCAATTGAGTGAATTTCATGCAACGACTATATTTGCCATTCATCATAAGGATGGATATGCTATGGCCGGGGACGGTCAGGTTACATTTGGAAATGCAGTTGTAATGAAGCATACGGCAAGAAAAGTGCGCAGGCTTTTTAACGGAAAAGTCATTGCCGGCTTTGCCGGTTCTGTCGCAGATGCTTTTACCCTCTTTGAAATGTTCGAAGGGCGGCTTGAGGAGTACAACGGAAACCTTCAGCGTGCAGCTGTGGAGCTTGCTAAAGAGTGGAGAAGCGACAAAGTTCTGCGCCGTCTCGAAGCGATGCTGATCGTCATGAACAAGGAAGATTTGCTGCTCATTTCCGGAACAGGAGAGGTGATTGAGCCTGATGACGGAATTCTCGCGATCGGCTCAGGAGGCAACTATGCCCTTTCTGCCGGCAGAGCATTGAAGCGTTATAGCGGCGAAAGCCTTTCAGCTAAGGAGATCGCTGAAGGAGCTCTCCGGATCGCCGGTGAAATCTGCGTCTATACAAACAGCAATGTTATTGTAGAAGAGCTGTAGGAAAGGATTGGTAACCATGAAAAACCAATTAACCCCCCGTCAGATTGTAGAGCGGCTGGATCAGTACATTGTCGGTCAGAACGATGCTAAAAGAGCAGTTGCAGTAGCACTGAGAAACCGCTACAGGAGAAGCCTTCTGGACGATTCTCTGAAAGATGAAGTTGTTCCGAAAAACATTTTGATGATCGGACCTACCGGTGTCGGCAAAACCGAAATCGCACGAAGGATTGCCAAACTATCAGGAGCTCCTTTTATTAAGGTGGAAGCCACAAAATTCACTGAAGTCGGATATGTCGGACGTGATGTAGAATCAATGGTCCGCGACTTGATGGAAAGTTCAATCCGCATTGTGAAAGAAGAAAAAATGAGTGAAGTCAAAGGTGCAGCAGAAGAAAATGCAAACCGCAGGCTAGTCGAACTGCTTGTCCCTTCCAGGAAAAAAAGCCAGTCAAACAAAAACCCGTTTGAAATGCTTTTCGGGGGAGCGCAGAGCCAGGAGCAAAATACCGCCTCCGATGATGATGCCGATCTTTCCGAGCGCCGGAAAAAAATTGCCGCCCAGCTTGAGATGGGTGAACTTGAGGATCAGCATGTAACGGTTGATGTTGAAGAGCAGCAGCCTTCCATGTTTGATATGCTTCAGGGCTCGGGTATGGAACAGATGGGCATGAACATGCAGGATGCCCTGTCAAACTTCATGCCTAAGAAAACGAAGAAGCGCAAGCTGACTGTCAGGGAAGCCAGAAAAGTCCTTCAGAATGAGGAAGCACAAAAGCTGATCGACATGGATGAAGCTACACAGGAAGCTGTGCAGCGTGCTGAACAGTCCGGCATTATTTTTATTGATGAAATCGATAAGATTGCTAAGAAGAACAGCGGAGGAGGCTCTGCAGACGTTTCGAGAGAGGGCGTTCAGCGCGATATTCTCCCGATCGTTGAAGGTTCCACCGTCGTTACGAAATACGGATCCGTCAAAACGGATCATGTTTTGTTTATCGCAGCCGGGGCGTTTCATATGGCAAAGCCATCTGATCTGATCCCTGAACTCCAGGGCAGGTTCCCAATCCGTGTAGAGCTTGCAAAGCTGAGCGCGGAGGACTTTGTGCGCATCCTTGTCGAGCCGGATAACGCACTTCTCAAACAATATACCGCTCTGCTGGAGACAGAAGGTATAAAACTTGAATTTTCTGACGAGGCTATTCGTAAGATTGCCGATGTAGCCTATCATGTTAATCAGGATACAGACAATATCGGTGCAAGAAGACTACATACCATTCTCGAGCGGCTTCTGGAGGATCTTTCCTTTGAAGCTCCGGACATTTCAATGGATAAAATCACCATCACCCCGCAATATGTGGAAGAAAAACTGGGGAAAATCGCAAGCAATAAAGATTTAAGCCAATTTATCTTATAGAGATTCACTATTTTTAGGAGGAAACCCAATTATGGCTTTACTAGAGAAAACGAGAACCATCAACGCAATGCTTCAAAAGGCTGCGGGTAAACCTGTTAATTTCAAAGAAATGTCAGAGATCCTGAGTGAAGTAATCGAAGCGAACATTTTTATCGTAAGCAGAAGAGGGAAGCTTCTGGGCTTTGCAATCAATCAGCAGATTGAACATGAGCGCATGAAACAGATGCTTGAAGACCGCCAATTCCCGGAAGAGTACACAAAAAACCTTTTCAAGGTTTCTGAAACTTCGTCTAACCTTGATGTTTATAGTGAATACACAGCATTCCCGGTAGAAAACCGCGACCTTTTTAAGAATGGCCTTACAACAATCGTTCCGATCATCGGCGGAGGAGAGCGTCTCGGTACATTAATCCTTGCCAGACTGGAAGCCCAGTTCGAAGATGACGATCTGATTCTTGGTGAATACGGTGCAACAGTCGTTGGAATGGAAATCCTTCGCGAAAAAGCGGAAGAAATCGAAGTGGAAGCCAGAAGCAAGGCTGTCGTGCAAATGGCGATCAGCTCTCTGTCTTACAGCGAACTTGAAGCCATTGAACATATTTTTGAAGAGCTTAATGGGAATGAAGGCCTTCTCGTAGCAAGCAAAATCGCTGACCGTGTAGGGATCACCCGCTCAGTTATCGTGAACGCACTCCGTAAACTTGAGAGCGCAGGGGTCATCGAATCCCGTTCACTCGGAATGAAGGGAACGTATATTAAAGTTCTGAATGACAAATTCCTTATTGAACTGGAACGTCTAAAATCAAATTAATCAAAAAGGCACCCGACTAAAGGGTGCCTTTTTTGTATTGAGAAAAAACAAGGAAAAATATATAGTTCAAAAGTACCGTTCAAAAAATAGAACGATATGAGCAGGAAAATTTACAAGAAGTTCATAGACTTTGAGACTAGTTATCCTTACAATAACAGTATGTATTTAACATATTTCGACATGAACGGCAGACAAATGTCTTAGAACTATTGTGGGGGTTACGAATTGCTTTTCTCAAATACAGTTCTTTCTCTGGAGAATGCGCTAAAAAATACCAATATACAGCAAAAAGTACTATCCAATAATATCGCCAATGCCGACACTCCAGGATTTAAAGCTAAGCAGGCACAGTTCAAGGATGTCCTTGATGGAGAAATGGCTTCCCTGAGAGCAGTTAGAACAGATAACAGGCATTTCGAATTTGCCAGTGCAGACACCGGGCTTTCGATCCGCAATAAAGCAGGCTCCTATCATTCCAACGGCAACAGTGTTGATATTGACAGGGAAATGTCCGATCTGGCTAAAAATCAGATCCAATACAATGCACTCGCTGACAGGCTGAACGGGAAATTCAAGTCACTGCAGACTGTCTTAACAGGAGGAAGATAAGCATGTCCATTTTCTCAGGCCTTAATACCAGTGCTTCCGCACTGACTGCCCAGCGTCTGCGCATGGATGTGATCTCATCCAATATCGCCAATGCCGAATCTACCAGAGGGCAGCTCGTCGACGGGGAGTGGCAGCCTTATAAGCGCAAGATGGTCGAGATCGGGGAAAGCAGCAGCTTTTCATCCCACCTCTCGCATGCAGCTGGCGCAAAAGCGGGCAGCGGTGTCCGGGTTACAAAAATCAGCGAAGATCAAACACCGTTTAAGCTCATTTATGATCCGTCCCACCCGGATGCGGACGACCAGGGCTATGTAAAAATGCCCAATGTGGACCCATTAAAAGAAATGACCGATTTGATGAGCAGCACAAGATCATACGAAGCGAACGTAACAGCCTTCAATGCGTCGAAAAGCATGCTTCTAAAAGCACTGGAAATTGGAAAGTAGGGTGAATGAGGATGATTAACGGAATACAGCCGGGGTTTATGCAAGGCATGCAAGGACTTTCTCCGGCAAGTACAGCAGCGCCCAAAACACAGGCAGGGCAGTTCGGGGAAATGCTGAAAAGTGCGTTAAACGAAGTAAATAAAGCACAGCATGAATCCGACAGGATGACTAATGCGCTTGCGAAGGGCGAGAACGTGGAGCTTCAGGACGTTATGATCGCAGCCGAGAAATCCAGTATAACCCTGCTGTCAGCTATAGAAATGAGAAACAAAGCAATTGAAGCTTATCAGGAAATTATGCGCATGCAAATGTAAGATGACTTCAATGCTTTGGTACAAGCTGTCATCAGAACCGGGGGAACGGAAAGAATGAATCAGAAACTCAGAGAAACAGGTGAAAAAATCCTTCTCTATTGGAGGGGGAGAACAAACAGACAAAAGGGATTAATGATTGGCGGCACACTGGCAGCTATCGTAATTTTTTCCATCCTGGGGTATTTCCTTTCACGCCCGAACCTTGTTCCGCTGTACAAGGAGCTGACCCTTGAAGAGTCGGGGCAAATCAAGGAGACGCTTGATGCCCAGGGGGTCGCATCACAGATCGCGGACAATGGAACCTCCATTCTCGTTCCTGCTGAAATGGTGAACAGCTTGAAGGTGGACCTTGCAGCAGAAGGGCTGCCTGAAAGCGGCCAGATTGATTATTCCTTTTTCGGACAAAACGTCGGGTTCGGGATGACGGATAATGAGTTTAATGTACTCAAGCTGAAAGCAACTCAGACCGAGCTTTCCAACCTGATCAGCGGAATCGAAGGGGTCAAGGACGCAAGTGTCATGATCAATCTTCCTCAGGAAACCGTGTTTGTCGGAGAGGAAACTGAACAGGCATCTGCCTCGATTGTGGTGACGATGAAGCCCGGTAGCAAATTAGATCAGACGAGAGTAGACGCTCTTTATCATCTCGTATCCAAGAGTGTTCCGAATCTTCCTGAAGATAATATCGTCATCATGGATGACAACTTTAACTATTTTGACAAAAATAAAGAAAACGATCCAGCTGTCAGCAGCTATGCTTCACAGCATGATATAAAAATGGGCATAGAGCGTGACCTGCAGCAGCAGGTCCAAAAGATGCTTGGTACGATGATGGGGCAGGACAAAGTAGTCGTATCGGTTACTACTGACCTTGACTTTACACAGGAAAACCGGGAGGAGAATCTTGTAGAACCGGTCGATAAAGAAAATATGGAAGGCATTCAGGTCAGTGCGGAGAGAATCACCGAAGCCTATTCTGGGGAAGGAGCCCAGGCTGCGGGCGGAACTGCCGGAACCGGCGAAGGGGATATCCCGAACTACAATGAAGCCGGCGGGGACGGCTCAGGTGACTATGAGCGCACGGAAGAACGGATCAATAACGAAGTGAACCGCATTAAAAAGCAAATTACAGAAAGTCCTTTTAAAATCCGTGATCTAGGGATACAAGTCATGGTAGAGCCTCCGAACGCTGACAATCCGGGATCGATTCCCGAGGAGCGCGTCGAGGATATCAGGCAGATGCTCTCTACTATTGTCCGAACATCCATCAACAAAGAAGAGGGCAGTGAGCCTCTGACAGACCAAGACCTGGAGAATAAAATTGTTGTATCCGTTCAGCCGTTCGAAGGAAAAATGCAAGCGATTGAACAAACCCCATCACAGGGGATTCCGATCTGGGTGTATGTTGCGGGAGGGGTTCTCCTTACGGTCATCCTGCTGCTGATCTTCCTGCTTTTCCGCAAGAAGAGGCGGGATGAAGAGGATGAAGAAGAAATCATTCAGATTCCCCTGAACGTCCCGGATGTAAATGAAAGTATTGAGTCAGAAGGTACTGTGAGGCGCAGGCAGCTGGAGAAGCTCGCCAAGGAAAAACCAGAGGATTTTGCCAAGCTTTTAAGAACGTGGCTGTCGGAAGATTAAGGAGGAAAGCAAATGGCAAGAAGAGACCAGACAAAATTAACAGGGAAGCAAAAAGCGGCCATCCTCCTTATCTCGATGGGCCCGGATGTATCAGCTTCGGTTTATAAACATCTGTCCGAAGAAGAGATTGAAAGGCTCACCCTTGAAATCTCCGGAGTGCGCACTGTAGAGGCAACGAAAAAGGAAGACATCCTTGAAGAATTTCATCAAATTGCGATGGCGCAGGATTTTATTTCTTCCGGAGGGATTGCCTACGCGAAGGAAGTACTCGAGCGGGCCCTAGGTGAAGACAGAGCAACAGCCATCATCAGCAGGCTGACCTCCACTCTTCAGGTAAAGCCGTTCGATTTTGCCAGAAAAGCAGAACCGGGCCAGATCTTAAACTTCATCCAGAATGAACATCCGCAGACGATATCGCTTATCTTGTCCTATCTCGATCCGGTACAGGCCGGGCAGATCCTTTCAGAGCTTCCCCAGGAAGTTCAGGCGGATATAGCAAGGAGGATTGCGGTGATGGACAGGACCTCGCCGGAAATCATCAATGAAGTGGAACAGATTCTTGAAAAAAAGCTATCTTCTGCTTTTACCCAGGACTATACGCAGACAGGCGGAGTGGAATCAGTGGTTGAAGTCCTCAATGGAGTCGACCGGAGTACAGAGAAAACCATCCTGGATGCCTTGGAGATCCAGGACCCGGAACTGGCAGAAGAAATTAAGAAACGCATGTTCGTTTTTGAAGATATCGTCACACTTGATAACCGCGCGATTCAGCGGGTGATTAGAGATGTGGATAATGAAGACTTGAAGCTTTCGCTTAAAGTCGCCAGTGAAGAGGTCAGGGAAATTGTCTTTAAAAACATGTCTACCCGGATGGCGGAGACATACAGAGAAGAAATGGAATACATGGGACCTGTGCGTCTGCGGGATGTGGAGGAGTCGCAATCCAGAATTGTGGGAGTCATCCGCAGGCTGGAAGAAAACGGGGAAATTGTCATTGCACGGGGCGGAGGAGACGATATCATTGTCTAGGCTGATAAAATCCCGCTCTCCCATTAATAACGCACAAAAAGCAGCAGCTATCGTTCCCATCGTCCAGCTGCAGATCAATCAGCCTGATGACTCAGCCCTGGAACCTGAAATTTCTTTACAGGCAAAGGTCAAAAGTGAAGAAATGATCTCCCGGGCCAAATCAGAGGCAGAAACAGTCCGGCATGCGATTGCATCGGAAAAAGAAAACTGGGAGACGGAGAAAAGAAGGCTTGAAGAAGAAGCCCGTGAAGAAGGATACAGGGAAGGCCTTCAATACGGGAGGCAGGACGGGTTTGAACAAACGTCCGGATTAATCAGGGAAGCGAACAGCCTCATTGAAATGTCGCGGACAGACTACCACGAAAAAATGGAATCATCAGAAGAGACCATCGTAACCCTTGCTGTCAGGATGGCGGAAAAAATCATCGGACATACCCTTGAAGAAAACAGCGAGTTGATGAGCGGAATGGTCAGGCAGCTGATCAAAGAAGTGAAAGATTATGAAGAGATTAAACTATTTGTTCATCCCGGCCGATACGAGTATGTCCGGTCCCAAAAAAATGAATTGAAGCAGATGCTCACGAATGAGCAGGAGCTCTATCTTTACATGGATGAAGGACTCTCTGAATTTGACTGTTTTGTAGAAACCTCCTTTGGAAGAATTGATGCCTCGGTTCAGACACAGCTTCAGCAGCTTGAACGCCAGCTGAAGGAACGGCTGAATGAGGGAGATCCGGAATGAAGGCAAAAGAACTTCTGCATGTAGTTGAAACCATTGATTCTTATAAAAGGTACGGAAAAGTTAAGCGGGTTGTCGGGCTGATGATTGAATCAAGAGGGCCGGCAAGCTCGATCGGCGACCTGTGCTACATTCATGCAGGAGCTGGAAAAGGAAAAAGAATTCCGGCAGAAGTAGTTGGCTTCAAGGAAGAGAATGTCCTGCTCATGCCTTTCTCGGCAGTTTCGGAAATTTCACCGGGAAGCATCGTGGAAGCTACAAAAGAGCCCCTTCGAATCCGTGCGGGTCTGCCGTTGATTGGTTCCGTGCTCAATGCACTTGGACAGCCTTTGGAAGATGGAGCACTGCCAAAAGGGCTTTCCCTGGTACCCTCTGATCAGGACCCTCCTAATCCCATGAAACGCCCTCCGATCAGTGAACCGATGGAGGTCGGAGTGAAGGTGATTGATTCCCTTCTTACTGTGGGGAAGGGCCAGAGAGTCGGAATATTCGCCGGCAGCGGGGTAGGAAAGAGCACACTGATGGGGATGATTGCAAGAAACACTAAAGCGGATCTGAATGTAATTGCCCTTGTCGGTGAGCGGGGCAGAGAAGTCCGTGAATTTATCGAGAGGGATTTAGGTCCGGAAGGGTTAAAACGGTCAATTGTTGTGGCTGCGACCTCTGATCAGCCTGCCTTGATGCGGATCAAAGCAGCCTACACAGCAACAGCCATCGCCGAGTATTTCCGGGACACCGGAAGAGATGTCATGCTGATGATGGATTCAGTGACCCGGGTAGCGATGGCGCAAAGGGAAATCGGTCTTGCGATTGGAGAGCCTCCCACTACTAAAGGGTATACACCTTCCGTCTTCGCCATTCTTCCCAAGCTCCTGGAGAGGACCGGGACGAATGAAAAAGGATCCATTACCGCTTTTTACACCGTGCTTGTGGATGGCGATGATATGAATGAGCCGATCGCCGATACGGTTAGGGGAATTCTCGACGGGCATTATGTGCTGGACCGGTCCCTTGCTAACAAAGGACAGTTCCCGGCGATCAATGTACTGAAAAGCATCAGCCGGGTAATGAACCAGCTTGTATCGCCAGGACACAGGAAGGCTGCTTCCAGGCTTCGAGAATACTTGTCCACGTACTTGAATTCGGAAGATCTGATCAATATTGGCGCGTACAAGCGGGGATCGTCTGCTGAGATCGACGAAGCAATCAGACTCTATCCGGAAATTCTGGAGTTTTTAAAGCAGGAAGTACATGAAAATGTGTCACTAAGAGACAGCGTGGGAGAATTATATAAAAAAATGGAGATGGGAACTGACTAATGGGATACACGTTCCGCTTTCAAAAGATACTTGAACTGAAGGAAAATGCGAAAGAGCAAAGCCTTGCCGACTATAACCGTTCTGTGAGCGACTTCGAAGCTGCTGCAGAAAAGCTGTATGATTCGATGAAGAAAAAAGAAACGCTGGAAGAAAACACGAAAGATCAGCTGAGACGCGGGATGCCTATCCAGGAAATCCGGCATTATCAGCTGTTTATAACGAATCTGGATAAGGCGATCGAACACTATCAAAAGCTGGTGATGATCAGCCGCAGGCGGATGAACGAGAAACAAGAAATTTTGATGGAAAGCAATTCCGAAGTCAAAAAATTCGAAAAAATGAAAGAACAGCATGCTGAAACGAGTATGGAACTTGATAAACAAAATGATTTAAAAAGCATGGATGATTTATCCATACGGTCATTTATGTTCAAGGGAATTTAGGTGAAGGAAGTTGGAAAATAAAAAGGAATACGGAAAATTTCAATGGTTCCTGTTTGTAATCTTCATCCCGCTTGTGTTTACCCTGACTTTAACAGCTGTCATCCTGTCGATGGCAGGGGTTGATGTAGGAAAGACAGCGATCGATGCAATTTCGGCGGCCGGCGGCACAAAGAATAGTGAGCAGGACGAAAAGCCATCTTCTCCGGCATCCAGTGAGCGTCTAAAGAATGCAGAGGATGAGAACGGAGAACTGACCAAGCAGCTGTCCATTCAAGAGCAGGAAATCGATGCAATGGAAAATGACGTGCTTCTCAAAGAGAAAAAAATAGCAGGGTTAACAAAAGAGGTCGAGGACCTGAAAGCACAGCTTGATGCAGCGTCATCCGCACAATCCGGACAAAAAGATATCACAAAGCTTTATGAGGACATGTCCAGCAGCAAAGCTGCTGAAATCCTCCCGCTCCTCGGTGAAGAGGATGCGATGAAAATTCTCCAAACCATGAAAGATGCACAGGTCACCGATATTCTCGAAAAAATGACACCTGAAGAAGCCGCGATGTATACAGGCAAGCTAGCCGATAACAAAGGTGGTGAATGACGTGATTCTCCCGCTGCAATCCATTTCTGCCGGCCTTTCTGCAGATGTGCCGTCCGTTCATGAAAGCGGTGGCCAAACTGGGTTTTATGGACTGCTTGAAAGCCTGAACGCCTCAGAAAATGGAAGTAAAATCAATCCTATTTTAAAGCACCAAAGTAAATCCCAACCTATTAATGCAGATAATCTTCTTGCTTTATTTGAAAACCTTCAAGTAAAGCTATCTGGACTACACGAGCAGGAAAACGCCGATCCAGAGCTATTGGCAGAGCTGGAACAGGTAGAAGCAGGGCTCTTTTCCCTGCTGATTAATCAGCCTGGATCGGCGGCCGGTAAAGCTCTCGTTTCCAGCAGCTTCATACCGCCTAGACAGCTGGAAACAGTTAAGCTCGCAAATTCATCCGGTCAGACTTTCATGGAGAATATCGAACTGTTGGAAAAACCTGAACACAATTTAAAAAGCCTAAACATTCTTGAGAAAGAGTTGGCTAAATTATCCAACAAAACCTCACAAGGTGATCATTTACTTGCGGAGACAAACAGTATTTCTCCAGATGCTGATGATCAATCAGCAATAAGACTAGGTGAAATAATAAATACTATTAATTATTTGGTTTTTCGATTATCAGGTCTTCTTTCTGACCCGTTGATTCCCGCTAATCTTGATTCAAATCCTGCGAATCTTTTAGATCCATCAGTCCATCTGTCATCCGAGAAAGATTTAGAAATATCATATGGAACAGAGCAGGGTGTGGACTTTATAAAAGGATTAAATCAGAGATTGCCGATTATGATGACAAGCCCTTCTCCTGGGCAGGGGATCTCAACGCATAATCAAACAGCAGAACAAATCATCGAAAACCTTCCAGAATCATCACATCAAATATTGGCAGGAAAAACACAACTTACAAGTAATCTAACTGAGCTTCTTGGTTTGGACTCAATTGAAAATTTGAAACCTGATGTGTGGTTAGGAGAACTTGAGAGTAAAGATGCAAGTATTGGAAGCAAGCAAATGGCCCAGCTTCTTATAAAAACAAGTAACGAAGAATCGTTAAGGAACACTGCAAAATCATTTTTACAAAACAGCTTGGATATTGCGGCCTCAACTGGAAAAAATGTAAATCTAGCAGCCAATCTACAACATGAAGCTTCCTTGAGAAGCAGCCTCTCAGCACCCGCTAAAAAAGGATTGGATGCATCAGCTTCGCTCATCAGTCAGCTCGAAGCTCAAGCAGCGAATGTTTTACCACGTAGTTTTATCAGGAATATGGTACAAACACAGGCAGGCTCTCCTGCAAATCTGCCATCTGACCTCGGGTTTACAGGTCCTGTTTTAAAGGATTTGCCGCTGGTCAACACGATGGAAAACAATAGTGAAAAAATTGCCGGAAATACTATTTCATCAACCAAAGAGGAGCTGCTAGGTTTACAGCTGCAGTCCCCACTCTCAAAGCCTGAGCACCTGTCCCTGTTTTTAAAAATGAATCCGGAAGGAAATGGAGTCCGCCAGGAATATTTGATGGAACAGCTTCAAAAGCTGATGGCATCGAGTAGATTTACAGCTGTCAACGGGTCTGAAAAACTGTTCCTGAAGCTTTATCCTGAACATCTTGGCGAACTTAGAATTGAAATTATGCAGTCTGATGGAAAATGGACAGCGAAGTTCACAGCCGTAAACGCTCATATTAAAGAAGCGATTGAGAGCAATCTTCATCAGTTAAAGCAGGGCTTGAACCAGCAGTCGCTGCACATCGATAAAATAGAAGTTTTTCAATCCCACTCCCATCCGGGGCGCGAACTTCCTCAGGAGCAAAGCGGACGGCAGAGGGAGCAGCATCAGCAGAGCAGAAGAGACGAGGCCGGACGGACTGACTTCGAAGACTCTTTATCTGAAGAGATAGCTAATTTAACAGAGTAGGTGATTAGATGGAAACAAGAATTGATTCTTCTTTTATGCTCTCAACCTTGCAGAATGGAGAGAGAAAGCCTTCAAGTGCGCTCGGCAAGGATGAATTCCTGAAGATTCTCATGACTCAGCTGCAAAATCAGGACCCGCTCAACCCGATGGAAGATAAAGAGTTTATTGCCCAAATGGCATCCTTCTCCTCCCTTGAGCAGATGTCCAATATGAACAGTACGATGCAGACCTTCTTAAACACCCAATCCGGCAATCAGATCCTGCAATACAGTCCGCTGATCGGCAAAGAAATCACTTACTCCTATAAGGAAAAGGATGCTGAAGGAAATGAAACGGTAAAAGAGGGCTCTCAGCAAGTAAAAGCGGTAAGCAGAAAAAACAATGAAGTAACACTTGAACTTCTGGATGGAACCATCATCTATACGGATGAGATTATCCGGGTTTCTGAAAAGACAGCTGGAAGCAATGGAGAGAATTGACCATCTGACACTCCCTCCACTCTTCCTTTACCGAAAAGAAACGGTTAAGACACCAAACGCATCTTTGGAAAGCTATCTAGGCAAAGAACTGACGATAAGCAAGCACGCCCAAGCCCGCCTGAAGGAGCGCAGCATTTCGCTTCCGGAAGACAAATGGCTGAAAATGAACAGCAGTTTGAAGACGGCCATGCAAAAAGGAGTCAAAGAGGCTCTCGTTCTATCAGAAGAAGGAGCATTTATCGTCAACGTGAAAAAGGCGGTCATTATCACAGCCATGAACCGCAAGGAAGCTTCATCACAGATTTTTACGAATATTAACGGAACAATCATACTGGATTGACATGGCCGGACCCACAAAGGGAAGCCAGGCTGCGGAAAAACAGAAGCAGCCATCCAAAAAAATGGGGGAAAAACAAATGTTAAGATCACTATATTCTGGTATCAGCGGGATGAAAAACTTTCAAACAAAACTGGATGTAATCGGAAACAATATTTCAAATGTAAATACACACGGATTTAAAAAGGGACGTACCATTTTTCAGGATCTTTACAGCCAATCGGTTTCCGGAGCCAGTGCACCTGCTGCAGGTCTCGGAGGAACGAATCCGCGTCAAGTGGGTCTTGGCTCTCAGCTTGCAGCCATTGACACGATCCACACGGGCGGAAGCATGCAGACAACTGGAAGGAATTTAGATTTGGCTATCTCAGGCGATGGGTTTTTTCAAGTGGGAGAGTCAAATGGCGGCGCCTTTACGAATATTTCATACACAAGAGCAGGGAACTTCTATCTGGATAATGCAGGAAATATAGTAAATAGTTCAGGGCAGTACCTTTCAGCATGGTCAACTGATACGGTAGGGGGAGGTGCTGCTAAACCTGCTCCAGTGGCTGATCCCCAAACAGGCAATATAACAAGTGTACCAGGATACTCCAAAAAGCCTCTTAACATTCCTGCAGATGCTAAATCAATGAGTATCGGGCAAGATGGTGCGGTTTCATACGTAGATGAGAATGGAGATCTTAAATACGCGGGATTAATCGAAATCGCAAAATTCCCTAATGCCGGAGGGCTTGAAAAGAAGGGGAACAACCTTTATACGCAGACGACTAACTCCGGAGCTCCGGTAACGAGTGCAGCTGGACTCTCCGGGATTGGTACAGTACAGGCAGGCTCATTAGAAATGTCCAACGTCGATCTCTCTGAAGAATTTACAGAAATGATCGTCGCGCAGCGCGGATTTCAGTCAAACACTAAAATCATTACGACTTCCGATGAAATTCTGCAGGAGCTTATGAATCTTAAACGATAAGATGGGGGGGCAGGGAATGGCGGCATAGCCATTCCCGATCTTAATGATTAAAGTAACCCGCTTAAACGGCCAAACCTTCTATTTGAATGCACTGCAGATTGAACTGGTAGAGTCCTTCCCGGATACAGCCATTACCCTTTCGAACGGCAGGAAATACATTGTTTCCGAGAAGGAAACGGATGTAATCAGCCAGATGAAAGAATTTTACCGGGAGATTGGCCTTTTGGCCATTTCAAACAAGGTGAAGGAGCAGGAGAATGAATAAAAAGCTATTATCCATCATGTTTATCATCATCACCTCCATTACGCTGATCGGGGTAGCCGCTCTTGCCTTGATGACGAATTTTTTTGAGAAAGAGACGACGGGTGCGCCGACAATCGATGAGATTGTGGAGTCCTCTGTTGAAGTACCGGAGCTGACAACCAATCTTGCAGGAGGAAACATCGTACGTATTTCACTGAAGCTTGAAACGGATTCCAAAAAAGCGAAGGAAGAGCTTGAGAAAAGGGAATTCCAAGTGAAAGACGTTGTCATTTCTGAACTGAGCAGTATGAAGGCCGAACAGCTTGCCGGTAAAGACGGCAAGGAGGCGCTTAAAAAAACGATTATGGGAAGCATAAATCGTCTTATGCAAGAAGGAAAAGTTGAGAAAGTCTATACTACCTCCTTCATCCTGCAATAATGAACAATTTGAGGAGGTGAAGGCATGTCCGGAGAAGTACTGTCCCAAAGTGAAATTGATGCCCTTCTTTCAGCTATTACAACGGGAGAAATGGATGCAGAAGAGTTAAAGCGCGAAGATGCGGAGAAGAAAATCAAGACGTATGATTTTAAACGGGCACTCCGGTTTTCAAAAGACCAGATCCGAAGCCTTACGAGAATTCATGAGAACTTTGCCAGACTGCTGACGACTTACTTTTCAGCACAGCTGCGAACATACATCCAGATCACAGTCGCTTCAGTCGATCAAGTTCCTTATGAAGAGTTCGTCCGGTCCATGCCGAAGATGACCATCCTGAACATTTTCGAGGTTCAGCCTCTAGAAGGCAGGATCGTGATGGAAGTAAACCCGAATATCGCTTATGCCATGATGGACCGGGTGATGGGAGGCCTGGGGTCCGGTTTTAATAAGATCGATACGCTGACAGAAATCGAAACAAGAATCATGTCCAATTTGTTTGAAAAATCACTGGACAGTTACAGGGAAGCGTGGCAGACCATCGCGGAAATTGAGCCGGAAATGCAGGAATTCGAAGTGAATCCACAATTTATTCAAATGGTTTCTCCAAATGAAACGGTGATTGTGATTTCCCTCACCGTCCAAGTAGGAGATACGAGCGGGATGATCAATCTCTGTATCCCTCATATCGTACTCGAGCCGATCATTCCAAAGCTTTCCGTCCATTATTGGATGCAGTCTGACCGTAAAGAGGTGGATCCCGCTGAGACGGACGCTTTGAAAGAACGGATTGAAAAAACACAGATTACCGTTTCAGCAGAGCTCGGATCTTCTGAAATTACGATTCATGAATTCATGGAATTGCAGAAAGGCGACATTATCCAAATGGACCAGCCGATCGGACAGCCTCTCCTCATTAAAATAGGAGACATTCCAAAATACACAGCACAGCCAGGAAAAATAAACCGCAAATTAGCTGTCCAGATACTTGAACACTATTTTGGGGGGAATGAAGATGGGGAGTAATGAGATGCTATCACAAGATGAAATTGATGCTTTGCTGAAAGGCACTGGAATAGAGGAAGAAGCATCCGGCTCTCATCAAATACAGGATTATCTGGATGAGATGGAAGCAGATGCTTTAGGGGAAATCGGCAATATTTCGTTCGGGAGCTCTGCTACCGCTCTGTCAACCTTACTGAATCAAAAGGTTGAAATAACAACTCCTGAAGTCTCCATTATCGAGAAAAATCAGCTTGCCAATGAATTCCCTCAGCCATATGTTGCCATCGAGGTGAATTATACGGAAGGTTTTAGAGGGAGCAACCTGCTTGTTATTGAGCAAAGTGACGCAGCCATCATCGCGGACTTGATGATTGGCGGTGACGGTACAAGCCCCGACCTGTCAATGGGGGAAATCCACTTAAGTGCTGTTCAGGAAGCGATGAACCAGATGATGGGTTCTGCTGCAACAAGCATGTCGACAATCTTTAACAAAAAGGTCGATATCAGCCCGCCAAGACTTGATCTGTTAAACATTCCTACGGGTGAAGGAACAGATGCGATACCGGATGCTGAAATGATCATCAAGGTTTCGTTCCGGCTTAAGGTGGGGGCACTGATTGACTCGAGCATCATGCAGGTGCTGCCGCTCGCTTTTGCGAAGGACCTGATTCAGGAGCTGATGAATCCCGCAGCTCAGGTAAAAGAGGAACCACCCGCACCAGCGCCTGCAGCCGTTGAACAGAATCCATATACCCCTCCGCAGCCGCCGCAAAGCGCCAGTCAGCACAGGCAGCAGGATCCATATAACGGGTCAGCTTATCAGACACATGCTGCACCACCTGCACAGCCATCTTACAGGGCACCGCAGCCGGAATATGAAGTGAAGCCTGCTGAATTTGCAAGCTTTGACCCTCTACAGCCTCCTGCCGCAGAGAACCGCAACCTGGATCTGCTGATGGATATTCCGCTTCAGGTAACAGTTGAACTCGGGCGCACAAAACGGTCTATAAGGGAAATCCTTGAATTATCATCAGGGTCCATTATTGAGCTTGACAAGCTTGCCGGTGAGCCGGTAGATATTCTGATAAACAGGAAAATTGTTGCCAAGGGCGAGGTTGTTGTCATAGACGAAAATTTCGGAGTCCGGGTGACAGATATAATCAGCCAGCAAGACAGACTGAACAAACTTAAATAATGGGAGTGGCAAACATGGCAAAAAGAATTTTAATCGTAGACGATGCTGCATTTATGAGAATGATGATCAAGGATATTCTTTCAAAGAACGGATTTGATGTAGCGGGTGAAGCGGCAGATGGCGCCCAGGCTGTAGAGAAATATAAAGAACTCCAGCCGGACCTTGTGACGATGGATATTACAATGCCTGAGATGGACGGCATTACAGCATTGAAAGAGATCAAAAAAATGAACCCGAACGCCAAAGTGATTATGTGCTCTGCGATGGGCCAGCAGGCTATGGTAATCGACGCCATTCAGGCGGGAGCTAAAGACTTTATCGTAAAACCATTTCAGGCTGACCGGGTAATCGAAGCCATTTCCAAAACACTAAGCTAAAATGGCAAAGGTACAAAAAATGATCATCGGGATCAGTATTCTCCTGATCCTCGCTGCCGTTTTACTTCCTTCTTCCCCTGTGGCCGCATCTTCATCCGGCGGCACAGTGGAGGATTACTTAAAACAGGAGCCAAAGGCTGATCCGGCAGAAAAAGAAGATACGCCTGCTTCTGAAAGCAGACCTCCCGGTGTCACTGCCTGGGATGTGATTAAAATGATTTTCGCTACCATCTTTGTTGCCGGCCTGATCTATTTTATTTTCCGGGTCTTATCGGCAAAAAACAGGGTAATCCGGCCTGCAGTCTACCTTCAGACCCTGGGAGGGACGCCGCTTGGCCAAAACCGGTCCATTCAGCTCGTAAAAGCAGGCGATGTGATTATGGTCGTTGGAGTGGGAGATTCAGTACAGC
This sequence comes from Metabacillus mangrovi, assembly GCF_009711125.1. Classification (GTDB taxonomy): domain Bacteria; phylum Bacillota; class Bacilli; order Bacillales; family Bacillaceae; genus Metabacillus_B; species Metabacillus_B mangrovi. The sequence continues at coordinate 186,743 of NZ_WMIB01000002.1, forward strand.
TGCTGAAGACGATCGATGACAGGGAAGAAATCGATAAAATCACCCGCCAGTATGCAGACAAAGGAGCCGACTTTGAGGGAGCCAGAAAATTTCTTGCCAAAACCGCTTCGGCTATTGCGGCTAAACAGGGAGAAGAGAAGAGTGCTTCATTTAAAAAGACTCTTCAGAAGCAGCTCGATGAGATGAAAGCAGAACGAAGACAGAAGGAAGAAGAATGGCTGAAGAAAGGGAATAAGCAATGAATGATTTAATGGAGATTCTTGGAACAGGGGAAGCGCAAAATGTCAGCACATCCGTGCAGCTGCTGCTGCTGCTCACCATACTTTCCCTCGCGCCGAGCATCCTGATCTTATTTACTTGTTTTACAAGAATTGTCATTGTACTGTCGTTTGTCAGAACTTCGCTTGCGACCCAGCAGATGCCGCCTAACCAGGTTTTGATCGGCTTGTCGCTCTTCCTTACTTTCTTCATTATGGGTCCGGTGCTTGCTGAGGCGAACGAACAGGCTCTGACACCGTTGCTGGAAGAAAAGATCACGCTGGAAGAAGCCTACACAAAGGCTGAGAAACCATTTAAAGAGTTTATGAGCAAGCATACGAGACAGAAGGATCTTGAATTGTTTCTAAACTATGCAAACCTGAAAAAGCCGGAATCTGTGGAGGATATTCCGATTACCGCGCTCGTTCCTGCATTTGCCATAAGTGAGATCAAAACGGCGTTTCAAATCGGATTTATGATTTTTATTCCGTTTCTTGTGATCGATATGGTTGTTGCAAGTATTTTAATGTCCATGGGGATGATGATGCTTCCCCCGGTTATGATTTCGCTGCCGTTTAAGATTCTGCTGTTTGTTCTGGTGGATGGCTGGTACTTAGTCATAAAGTCATTGCTTCAAAGTTTTTAAGGAGGAGAATGCAGATGAGTTCAGAAATGGTCATCTCCATTGCTGAGAAAGCAGTTTATACCACTTTGCTGATTTGCGGGCCGCTGCTGATTGTTGCATTGGTGATCGGCTTGGCTGTCAGCATTTTTCAGGCAACAACCCAGATCCAGGAACAGACATTGGCCTTTATTCCGAAGATTGTAGCGGTCATGGTCGGACTGATCTTTTTCGGCCCATGGATGCTGACAACGCTCGTATCCTATGCAGCGGATATTTTCGGCAATCTTAACAGGTTTGTAGGCTGACATGTCCATATTGAGCCATTATCCTTTTTTTCTATTAATTCTCGCGAGATTGTCAGCTTTTCTCATCACGCTGCCTCTCTTTTCTTATCGGACGATTCCGGCTGTTCATAAAGCGGGTTTTGCTTTTTTTCTTTCCCTCATTATGTTTGAATCGGTCCAGCCCCCTGACCTTGAAGTGAACGGAGCCTTTTATCTTTTGTTAATGAAAGAAATTTTTATCGGCTTGATGATCGGTTTTATTGCGTATTTGATCTATACGTGCATTATGATTGCCGGAAGCTTTATGGATTTTCAGATCGGATTTGCCATCGCAAACATCATTGATCCGCAGACCGGGGCACAAAGTCCGCTGATCGGCCAGCTCCTCAATACGCTTGCCCTTCTTCTGATGCTCAGTCTGAACGCCCACCATATGCTGCTCGACGGCGTGTTCTACAGCTTCAGGTATATTCCGCCGGACACCTTTTCTTTCAGCCTGGAGGGTGAGTCGATACCGGATTTTCTGATTACTTCCTTTTCGGCTATGTTTCTGATCGCTTTTCAAATGTCCCTGCCGATTGTTGGTTCGCTTTTTATCGTAGATATCGCGCTTGGGATCGTTGCCAAAACCGTCCCGCAAATGAACATTTTTGTTGTAGGTCTCCCGATTAAAATGCTGCTCTCATTTGTGCTGCTGATCATTGTCATGAGTGCGTTATTCTTTGTCATGCAAGGCCTGTTCGAGACACTTGCGGAGACGATGCGAAATTTAATCAGGCTGCTGGGAGGTACAGGGAATGCTTCGGATCCAGCTTGACATCCAATTTTTTTCAGGAGAAAAAACAGAGAAAGCCACCCCGAAAAAGCGTCAGGACTCGAGGAAAAAAGGACAGGTTGCCAAAAGTGCAGACGTCAGTATGGCGATCAACCTGCTTGCCGTTTTCTTTGTGCTGATGGTCTTCGGAGCCTTTTACAGAGACCGGCTGATCGCATTTGTCAGAGGGACGATTCAGGATTACATGATGCTTCCTGTAACAGAAAAGACGGTCGAGACCCTCATGGTCTCCGTTTCCATTGAAGCGGCCTATCTTATGGCTCCAGTCTTGGGAGCGGCTCTCGCAGCGGGACTGATCAGCAATTATATTCAGGTCGGCTTTTTGTACTCCACCGAAGCCATACAGCCTAAGTTTGAAAAAATCGATCCGATCAAAGGGTTCAAGAGAATCTATTCGATCCGGGCAGTCGTAGAATTTTTAAAATCCATCCTGAAGATCCTTTTCACTGCTTCTGTAACTGGGGCGGTCATCTGGATGCGCCTCGGGGATATCCTGCGGCTCCCTTACCTGACTGTTGAACAGTCCCTGCAGTTCCTCGGTACATTGACGGTGCAGATGGGACTTGCGGCTGGATGTGCGCTACTCTTTCTTTCCCTGCTTGATTACATGTACCAAAAATATGATTTTGAGAAAAACATCCGGATGTCCAAACAGGATATTAAAGACGAGTATAAAAAGTCTGAGGGAGATCCGCTTATAAAGTCCAAAATTAAGCAAAAGCAAAGAGAAATGGCAATGAAGAGAATGATGCAGGATGTCCCTGATGCAGATGTCATTATCACAAACCCGACGCATTTTGCTGTTGCATTAAAATACGACGATTCTAAAATGGACGCCCCGTATGTGGTGGCGAAAGGCGCAGATCTTGTTGCCCTCAAAATAAAAGAGATTGCCGGAAAACATGGAATTGAAACGATTGAAAACAAGCCGCTGGCAAGAGCACTGTTCGCCCAGGTGGAAATCGGACAGGCTGTACCGGAAGAATTTTTCAAAGCAATAGCTGAAATTCTGGCTTATATTTACCGTCTGAAAAATACGATGTAATTCTTGTGAGATTGAAAGCGGGGAAGGAAAATGTCAACAAGAGATTTATCTGTGTTAGTTAGTGTTGTACTCATTGTCGCCATGCTGATCATCCCGTTTCCTACATGGCTTCTGAGTCTATTGATCATCTGCAATATCTCTCTCGCTTTGCTTGTGCTCTTAACATCCATGAATATGAGAGAGCCTCTTGAATTTTCGATCTTTCCTTCTTTGCTTTTGCTCTTAACCCTGTTCAGGCTTGGTCTGAATGTATCAACCACGAGAGCGATCCTTACCAATGGAGAAGGCGGAAAAGTGGTTGAAACATTCGGTACCTTTGTAGTAGGCGGGAATGTTTTAGTCGGATTCGTGGTATTTATTATTTTGGTCATCATCCAATTCGTTGTTATTACTAAAGGTTCCGAGCGTGTTTCGGAGGTAGCTGCCCGTTTTACCCTGGATGCGATGCCAGGTAAGCAGATGAGCATCGATGCAGATTTGAACGCCGGAATGATCTCTGAGCAGGAAGCCCGCATCCGCCGTGAAAAAGTGGGGAACGAAGCTGATTTCTACGGAGCGATGGATGGAGCGAGTAAATTTGTTAAAGGGGACGCAATTGCCGGTATCATCATCGTCATCATCAACCTCATATTTGGAATGATTGTTGGTATTGTGCAGCAGGGAATGCCTTTCGCAGAAGCAGCCAGCCATTTTACGATGCTGTCCGTCGGAGATGGGATTGTCAGTCAGATCCCTGCCCTCCTCATTTCGACCGCTACCGGTATTGTGGTCACAAGAGCTGCATCGGAAGGGAATCTGGGAGGGGATATCAGCAAACAGCTGTTTGCTTACCCTCAGATGATGTATGTGGCCGCCGGTTCAATGCTTTTGCTTGGAATCTTTACTCCGATTGGCCTTCTTGTTACCGGACCCATTGCAGGAGCACTTGCTCTTGGTGCCTATATGATGCAGCAGAGCCAGAAAAAATTGAAAGAAGTGCCTGAAGCGGATCTGGATGTTCAGCCGGATCCTGAAGAAATGAAAAGCCCGGAAAGCATTGTTCAGCTGTTAAGCATGGATCCGATCGAGTTTGAGTTCGGCTACGGTCTGATACCCCTTGCAGACAGCTCACAGGGCGGGGATCTGCTGGACAGGATCGTCATGATCAGAAGACAGCTCGCCATTGAGCTCGGCATTGTGATCCCTGTCGTCAGAATCCGGGATAACATTCAGCTTCAGCCGAATGAATACAGGCTGAAAATTAAGGGGAATGAAGCGGCACGCGGTGATTTGCTGCTCGAGCATTATCTTGCCATGGCTCCGGGTGCTGATGATGATTCAGTTGAGGGAATCGACACCGTTGAACCGTCATTCGGGCTCCCGGCTAAGTGGATAGCGGAAGCGATGAAGGATCAGGCCGAGCTCTTCGGCTATACAGTGGTCGACCCGCCGTCAGTGGTCTCCACCCATATCACCGAAACCATTAAAAAGCATGCCCATGAGCTGCTCGGGAGGCAGGAAACAAAGCAGCTCATCGATCATCTCAAGGAAGCCTATCCAATTCTTGCAGATGAGGTGACTCCGTCCCCGCTGTCAGTGGGAGAGATCCAGAAGGTGCTTGCCAAGCTGCTGAAAGAAGGAGTTTCGATCCGTAATCTGCCGGTCATCTTTGAGACCCTTGCCGATTATGGAAAGATGACGTCAGACAGCGATATTTTAACCGAATATGTACGGCAGGCTCTTGCAAAACAAATAACAGAGCAGTTCTCTAATGAAACCAATGTATTAAAAGTCGTCACTCTCTCAGGCCGTGTTGAAAAGCTTGTGGCGGAAGGGGTCCAGCAGACCGAGCACGGCAATTATCTGTCACTCGACCCGTCTGTATCTCAATCCATCATCGAATCTGTGGCAAAGGAGCTGGAAATGGTGTCCCTTCAGGAACAATCCCCGGTGCTGCTTTGCTCGCCGGCAGTCAGGATGTATATAAAACAGCTTTTGGAACGCTATTTTCCCGCAGTGCCTGTGCTCTCCTATAATGAGCTGGAAGCGAATGTGGAAGTTCAAAGCATAGGAGTGGTCAACGTAGCATGAAGGTGAAAAAATATACAGCTGCAACCATGCAGCATGCGATGAAAAAAGTGAAGGAAGATTTAGGTGCAGATGCCGTTATCCTTCACTCGAAAGTGGTCGAAACAGGCGGACTGTTCGGGTTATTTACAAAAAAACAGATTGAGGTATTTGCAGCAGCAGATCCGGATGCGGCTGAAACTCCGATTGTGCGGAATACCGGAAGCACTGTGCTCCGCAGCATGCAGAAAAACAATTTTTCCAAAGTGCACCAGGCAGCACCTCCTGAATCAGCAACCGCAGCGCCTCCACCCGTCCACTTTACTGTCCCGTCTCCTATTGGAGAAATCCGGTCGAATCTTGCGGAACAGGGAATCGGAGCTGAACGGATCGACGATCTCGTCAATCCGCTGCTTACTTACTGGTTTCAATCTCCTGAAAACCAAAATATAAAGAGAATAAGTGAAGAGGCAGCCCGGCTCCTGAAAACGGCGATTGCCGGGTATGACTTTGGCGGTTTGGATTACAGCAAGCAATGCATCGTTCTCGCTGGTCCGACCGGTGTCGGAAAAACAACCACCATCGCTAAGCTTGCTGCCGACTGCATTGTCAGCAGAAAGAAATCCGCTGCTTTTATTACGACCGACACGTACCGGATTTCAGCGATCGACCAGCTGAAAACCTATGCGAAAATTCTCAATGTCCCGATTGAAATCTGCTACAGTCATGAAGATTTTGCAGAAGCAAGAAAAAAATTCGCCGGGGTGGATCATATTTTTGTAGACACTGCCGGGAGAAATTATAAGCACGGTGAGTATATTGAAGAACTGCGTTCCTTAATCGGCATCGATAAGGAGATGGATGTCTTTCTGACGCTCTCCGCAGCAGCCAAGAGTAAAGATATCCACGACATCATCAGGCACTTTGAACCCCTTCAGGTGAGGCAGCTGATTTTTACGAAACTGGATGAAACGGACACCTACGGCGCTCTATATGAAGCCGTGGTTCGCTCAGGGAAAGGGATTGCCTGTTTTTCTTCAGGTCAAAATGTGCCGGATGACCTGAAGCCGGCCTCACATGCGGATGTGGTTCATCTCTTACTAGGTGAGAGAAGATGAGCGACCAGGCTCAAAAATTGAGGGAAATGTTTTCAGCTGCCCGGCAGGAATCTAAGATCCGTGCCAATGCAATAGGGGTTGCCAGCGGAAAAGGCGGGACCGGAAAGACAAGCTTTACGGTGAATTTTTGCCTGCAGCTTGCAGAAAAGGGAAAAAGAGTTTTACTCTTTGATTTTGATATCGGCATGGGGAATGTTGACATCGTGCTTGGAGAAGCACCTGAATACTCGATCCTCGATTTCTGGCAGCAGAAACTCCCCCTGCAAAAAGTCATTCAAAAAAGCCCTGCAGGCATTGACTATATTGCGGGAGGCCGGGCTTTTAACGACTTTTTTCTGCCTGAGAGCAGTGAGGTCCATTCCTTTTTGCATGAACTCGAACAACTGATGGATCAATATGATTACATTTTTTTCGATATGGGAGCGGGCATGACAAAGGAAAGTCTGCAATTTCTGCTGGCTGCCGATGAAATCATCCTGGTAGTCACACCGGAGCCCACTTCATTAATGGATGCATACTCTGCTGCAAAGCACATTCTTCTGGCGCGTGCTGAGAGCAGATTATCCCTTATCATCAATAAATCTTCCAGCGATAAAGAAGCAGCGTTTGCATATGAGCGGATCTCGTCCGTCCTGGCAAAATTCCTGTCAGCGAAAGTGCAGCGGCTGGGCTTTCTGCCAGAGGACTCTGCGGTTTCAAACGCTGTTCTAAAGCGTTCTCCAGTGACCGTTTCGTATCCAAAATCAAAATACTCGAAAGCGATCCGCCACGCTGCAGGCTGTTTTTTGGAAGAAAGAGAAACTGGATTTGAAAGCAGCCATTCCGGCAATTTTATGGCAAGGCTGAAAAATCTGTTGAAGAGTACAGCTGGAAAAGGTGGGTAACATGAAAGTTTTAATTGTGGATGACTCCGCATTTATGAGAAAGATGATCAATGACTTCCTTCACGGCTATAAAGGAATTGAAGTAGCAGGAACGGCAAGGAATGGCAGAGATGCGATCGAAAAAATAGAAAAGCTGAACCCGGACGTTATAACAATGGATGTTGAAATGCCGGTTATGAACGGCATCGATGCGGTAAAAGAAATCATGACGTTTTCTCCGAGGCCTGTTATCATGCTCTCCTCCACTACACAAGCAGGAGCAGAGGCGACCTTTCTTGCACTCGAAGCAGGAGCAGTTGATTTTGTAGCGAAGCCTTCAGGGGCCATTTCGTTAGATCTGCATAAAATCCGGGATGAATTACGGGAAAAAGTTCTTTCTGCCAAGCATGCTAAAATTAATATGCCTTTAGTCCCTGAAAAAAATCAAAAACCGCACTTATTAAAGACGAAATATAGTAAAATATCTTCTGTAAAGGAAAATATTCCTATAGAATATAATAGGATTCGACAAGAAACAGCACCGCTCATCTGCATGGGAACATCCACTGGAGGCCCCAGAGCACTTCAGCGGGTGCTGCCATCCCTTCCGGCAGATTTAGGGGGCCCTGTATTCATCGTTCAGCATATGCCTAAAGGCTTTACTGCATCATTGGCAGAACGCCTGAACAGAATCAGCATGATTCAAGTAAAAGAGGCATGCAGCGGGGAGAAAGCGGAAGCCGGTACAGCCTATATCGCTCCCGGCGGATCCCATCTGACGGTTTTGCAAAAAGGGAAGGACCTGTTTATAAAAGTGGATCAGGAGCCGGCCCGGAATGGACACCGCCCATCCGTGGATGTACTGTTTGAATCCATCAGCATACTGGAAGGATTCAGCAATATTGCAGTGATCATGACCGGAATGGGAAGCGATGGCACAAAAGGTCTTTGTTTATTGAAGGAAAAAGGAAATACAAACGCCATCGCCGAGTCTGAACATACTTCGATCGTTTATGGCATGCCAAGAAGCGCCATCGCAGCAGATCTGATTGATGCTGTCGAGGACGCAGACAATATAGCAGAAAGAATCTTGCATTACATTCAATCATAGGGGGCAAGCCGGATGGAAATGAGTCAATACCTGGAAATATTCATTGAAGAGAGCAAAGAACACTTACAGGCCTGCAATGAAAAGCTGATGGAACTGGAAAAAAATCCGGGAGATTTGACAATTGTAAACGATATTTTCCGCTCGGCACATACGCTGAAGGGGATGAGCGCGACAATGGGGTATGAGGATCTTGCAAGCCTTACCCATCAGATGGAAAATGTGCTGGATGCAATCCGGAACGAAAAAAACATGGTTACCCCTGATCTTTTGGATGCAGTATTCGCTTCACTGGATCTGCTTGAAGATATAGTTTTCTCAATTGCTGATGGCGGAGACGGGAAGAAGGATGTCACTGGAGTGGTTGCCCGGCTAAAGGCAATTGAGGAAGGCAAGAATGAAGCAGCAGCAGCTGTGGAAAGTGCTGTTCCCCCCCAGCAAAGCCTGGGTGCATATGACGATTTTCAAAAAACGATTATCCGTCAGTCCCTCGATCAGGACTTCCAGGCATTCGAACTGAGCGTCACATTGAGGGAAGGCTGCCTGTTAAAAGCTGTAAGAGCGTTTATGGTGTTTGAGATTCTTGATCAGGCAGGTGAGGTGATCAAGAGTGCTCCGTCAGTGGACCAGCTGGAAGAAGAAAATTTCGATCATGAATTTACGGTTGCTATTGTAACGAAGCTTTCAAAAGAAGAATTGGAAAGCCGGGTGCTGAAAGTTTCCGAGATTGAGCGTGCAATTGCGGAGCCTATTAAAATTGAAAGTATGTTTGCAGGAGAGGTTGGCCCGCCAGGAGTACAGGTTCAATCACCGGCAGGACCGGCTGCATCTGATGAAGCGAATGAAACCAAACCAAAAGCTGCCTCTAAGACGATTCGGGTTAATATCGACCGGCTGGATGTTCTGATGAATCTGTTCGAAGAGCTGGTGATTGACAGGGGTCGCCTTGAAACCATCTCCAGTGATTTGAAGAATGCGGAGCTGCAGGAGACGGTTGAGAGAATGACAAGAATTTCCGGTGACTTGCAGAGCATTATCCTGAATATGCGGATGGTCCCGGTTGAAACGGTTTTCAACCGCTTTCCGAGGATGGTCAGGCAGCTTGCCAAAGACTTGAATAAAAAGATCGAGCTTAAGGTGATCGGAGCAGAAACAGAACTGGACCGGACCGTAATCGATGAAATCGGAGATCCGCTCGTCCACCTCATCCGTAATTCAATGGATCACGGGATTGAAGCGCCTGAAGCAAGAATTCAAAGCGGCAAGCCTGAAACAGGGACTGTTGAGCTTAAAGCGTATCACAGCGGAAATCATGTCTTTATCGAAGTGTCTGATGACGGGGCAGGAATCAGCAGGGAGAAGGTGCTGTCAAGAGCGATCGCCCGCGGCATCGTTTCTGAGCAGGATGCAGCAGAGATGACAGACAGAGAGATTAACAGTCTTATTTTTGCACCGGGCTTCTCCACTGCAGAACAAATTTCCGATATTTCAGGCAGAGGAGTTGGGCTTGATGTCGTTAAAAGCGCAATCGAATCACTCGGCGGATCGGTAACGGTAGATTCAGAAGAAGGCAGAGGGTCTCTGTTTTCGGTGCAGCTGCCGCTGACCCTCAGCATCATTTCTGTCCTGATGGTTGAATTGGAAGCGGAGAAATATGCGATTCCCATTTCATCTGTCATCGAAACAGCCGTTATCCGTAAAGATGAAATCATGCACGCACACAATCAGAAAGTGATTGATTTCAGAGGGAAAATTGTCCCCCTCGTTTACTTGAATTCTATATTCGACGTACCGGCAGGAAGCGGGGAAGACTCGGAATATTTATCGATGGTCGTTGTGAAAAAAGGGGACAAGCTGGCGGGATTGGCCGTAGATTCCTTCATCGGACAGCTGGAAGTCGTATTGAAGCCTTTGGGAAGCTATCTGAACGGAGTGTTCGCCATTTCCGGAGCAACGATTCTGGGCAACGGGGAAGTCGCTTTGATTGTGGATTGCAACGCACTTATTAAATAAGTTGGGGGAAAAACCATGCAGCTTAAAGAGCTTTCTATGAAAAAAATCATTATTTTCCGGCTTGGGGACGAAGAGTTCGGCATTCCGGTAGAACTGGTGAAATCCATTGAAAAAATCCAGCCGGTTACAAGGGTGCCCGGAACAGCTTCTTTCATTAAAGGGGTGTTGAACCTCAGAGGAGTCATCACACCTGTAATTGATTTGCGGGGAAGGTTTGAACTGGATCACTCTGAAGAAACGGATCAGACGCGGATGATAGTCGTCAAATATATGGATACGGAGGCAGGCCTCATCGCAGACGCGGCAAATGATGTCCTGGATATTGATCCCGGTGAGATCGAGCCGTCACCCGATGTGGCGGGCATTGTCAAGACAGATTACATCAGCGGGGTTGCGAAAACTGGTAAACGGCTCATCATATTGCTCAACCTTGAAGAAGTGCTGCATTCCGTTTCGGCTCTGGCTGATCAATCCGCGGGAGTCTGAGTCCGATGAAGCTGAATTTTGAGCAGCTGGATGTTCTTCAGGAAATCGCAAGCATCGGTGCTGCACATTCCGCCACTGCCCTTTCTAAATTGCTAGAAAGAAAAATCATGATGAACGTGCCGGAGGTAAGAGCTGTATCTTTTAACGAACTTACCGAGGCAATGGGTGGTGCAGAGAAAGAGGTCGCCTGTATTTTTCTCAGGATGAACGGCAGCATTTCCGGGAGTATGTATTTTATTATGGAAATGGATTCGGCAGAGTTTTTCCTGAGGGAGTTCGCTCGAAATTCCTCCCTCAGTCTCCGTTATCCGCTGAAGGATGAATATGCCAGGTCGGCCTTGATCGAGCTCGGCAACATATTAATGGGAAGTTACCTGAATTCTCTATCTGAATTGACAAATCTCCTGATCATTCCTGAAGTGCCTGAATTCACAGTTGATATGTTCGGGGCGATTATCAGCGAAGGGCTGATCGGATTATCAAATGCAGCCGATTTTGCCGTGCTGATCCGAACGATGATTATGGGCGGGGACGGGCTGCAGCGGGAACCGCTTCAAGGGCACTTGTTCCTTTTGCCGGATCATGATTCCTTTGAGTCTTTTTACAGGGCTGCGGGGGTACAGGATGAAGACTGATGAGCAAAGAATTATTAAAATCGGCATTGCAGATATGAGTACGGCTGCCCCGCCTGCTAAGCTCAGGACCTCAGGGCTTGGATCCTGCATAGGTCTTGTCCTGTATGATCCCATGCTGAAAAACGCAGGGATGGCCCACATTATGCTGCCTACTTCTTCACTGGCAAGAAGTGAAGGCTTCAACCGGAACAAATATGCAGACACAGCCATTGCTGATCTGCTGGTCCATTTAAAAAGGATGGGTTCACCAGCGGGCAGGCTGAAGGCCAAGATGGCGGGCGGCGCCCAGATGTTCGCCTTTAAAGCCCAGAATGAAATGATGAGAATCGGCCCGCGGAATACCGAGGCAGTAAAAGAGCTGCTCGCCCATTATGCCATTCAGCTTGTATCCTCTGATACTGGAGGCGGGAGCGGCAGAACGATTGAGTTTGATCCCGAGACACTGCTGCTCACGATCAGGACGGTTAATACAGGAACATCCATCATATAAGCTGACAGGAAAGAACAAAAGCAATAGGGGGAAGAATGATGAGTCAAACGACAGGCAAAGAGGAACAGCAGATCTGGGAGAATTGGATCGGCAGCAGGGACCCGGCAGCTGGAAACGCGCTGATCAAAAGATATACACCGCTTGTGACGTTTCATGTACAGAGGATATCCGTCGGACTCCCTAAAACTGTCAGCCGTGATGACCTGATGAGCCTTGGTCTTTACGGCCTGTACGACGCTCTCGAAAAATTTGACGCAGGCAGGGATCTGAAATTTGACACGTATGCTTCCTTCCGGATAAGAGGCGCCATTATCGATGGTCTCCGAAAAGAAGACTGGCTGCCAAGGAGCTCCCGTGAAAAAGCAAAAAAAGTAGATATGGTAATCGAAAAACTGGAGCAGAAGTATTTAAGAAATGTAACACCCTATGAAATTGCAAAGGAAATGGGCATCTCCGAAGATGAAGTTCTGACCGCAGTGAACGAAGGTTTTTTTGCGAATGTCCTGTCCATTGATGAATACCTGCCGGATCATGATGACGGGGATTATACTGGGATGGTTCTAAAAGATGACCGGAGCGTTTCTCCGGAAGAGACTATTTTAAAGCAGGAGCTGATCAGCCAGCTGACAGAAGTGATTACAGAACTCTCTGAAAAGGAACAGCTTGTTGTCTCCTTATTTTATAAAGAGGAATTGACCTTGACAGAAATCGGACATGTTATGGAATTATCAACCTCCCGAATTTCACAAATCCATTCCAAAGCCCTATTCAAGCTTAGAAGAATTATGGGCAAAGTCACGAGCTGATTAAGCTCGAAAAACCCGGGACACACAAAAGGGGAGGAGGATACAGATGGGTACTTTTTTTACAATTGCAAGCATTCTTCTCCACATGATCTCTTTGTACTGTATCTCTCTTTTATTTATACGGATCTCCAATCTGAAAAAGATGAAGCAGGAGCAGGAATCCATTTATGAAGAAACCAGTGAGCTCCTCGCCGGATTTATGCTGGAACAGCGAGAGGAGCATGAGAGGTTTTTGCGGGCCTTAAGCGATAAACCGTCTCCCCGGCCTGACAGTGAAGCGAATACAGCCCCGGCCGTTTCCTTTGAAAAGCCTGATGAACAACATCAGCAGGAAGAGAAAGGAATTCTGGCTGAAGGGGTGCCGGAACATCTTCGCTTCGCAGAGGGCATGCAGGACACAGTCGATCTGTCTGCGCAGCGCCAGGAAATGGATGTGAATGCCTTAAGTGAGAATGGGCATTCTATTGAAGAGATTGCCAGGATGACAGGCAAGGGAAAAACAGAAGTAGAACTTATCCTGAAATTCCGTCAAAAACAGCAATAATATGCTTGCTTCCGGCATCCGGTTATGGTATATTTCTTGTTGGTGTTAATACACACGCTTACAGATTCGGGCATTGGTGCTGAAATCATCAGTTATGCCTGAAGATGATGTAAAGCGGAGGAGAAAAACCATTAGGAGGAAATTAACATGTCAGTAATTTCAATGAAGCAACTGCTTGAAGCTGGTGTTCACTTCGGCCATCAAACTCGCCGCTGGAACCCGAAAATGAAACGTTACATCTTCACAGAGCGTAACGGCATCTACATCATCGACCTTCAGAAAACAGTGAAGAAGGTTGAAGAAGCTTACAATGTAACGAAAGAGCTTGCTGCTAACGGCGGTAAAATTCTTTTCGTCGGTACAAAAAAACAAGCCCAGGATTCTGTTAAAGAAGAAGCTGAACGCTCCGGCATGTACTATGTGAACCAGCGCTGGCTCGGCGGAACACTTACAAACTTCGAAACAATCCAAAAGCGCATCAAACGTCTGAAAGACATCGAAAAAATGCAGGAAGACGGAACTTTCGAAGTTCTGCCTAAGAAAGAAGTTGTTCAGCTTAAAAAAGAGCTTGAGCGCCTTGAAAAATTCCTTGGCGGAATTAAAGATATGAAATCCCTTCCGGATGCTCTGTTCATCATCGATCCACGCAAAGAGCGCATCGCTGTAGCAGAAGCACATAAATTGAACATTCCGATCATTGGCATCGTTGACACAAACTGCGATCCTGACGAGATTGATCACGTGATCCCTGCAAATGATGACGCGATCCGTGCAGTAAAACTTCTGACAGGCAAAATGGCTGACGCGATCCTTGAAGCAAAACAAGGCAACGAAGGCGAAGAAGAAGCTGCTGAAGAAGAAACAACAACTGCTTAATGAGCAAACGAAAAGGTGATAAGAGGGCAAGGCCTTTTATCACCTTTTTTTAAAAAAATAAAAGTTTTCTACATAACGTTAAAATTTAAGGAGGAATTCCCCATGGCAGTTACGGCTCAAATGGTAAAAGAACTTCGTGAAAAAACTGGCGCAGGTATGATGGACTGCAAAAAGGCGCTGACAGAAACAGGCGGCGATATGGAAAAAGCAATCGACTTCCTTCGTGAAAAAGGCATTGCGAAAGCAGCGAAAAAATCCGACCGCATCGCAGCAGAAGGTCTTGCGGCTGTTCAGACAGCTGGAAATGAAGCTGTTATCCTTGAAGTGAACTCTGAAACAGACTTCGTTGCTAAAAACGAAGGCTTTAAAACATTGATCAGTGAGCTTGCTTCCCACTTGCTTGCAGCAAAACCTGCGAGCCTTGAAGAGGCGCTTGCTTCTAAAATGGGGAGCTGCACGACTGTTGAAGAGCGCATCCATTCAGCTGTAGCAACGATCGGTGAAAGAATTTCCCTTCGCCGTTTTGAAATTGTTACAAAAACAGACAGCGATGCATTCGGTGCATACCTTCACATGGGAGGACGCATTGCCGTTCTTACTCTTCTCGAAGGAACAACAGATGAAAGCGCGGCTAAAGACGTAGCAATGCACGTTGCAGCCGTAAACCCTAAATACATCAGCCGCGACCAGGTTTCCCAGGAGGAAGCGGACCGCGAGCGCGAAGTATTGACACAGCAGGCACTGAACGAAGGAAAGCCTGAAAATATCGTAGCGAAAATGGTTGAAGGCCGTCTTGGCAAATATTTCGAAGACATCTGCCTGCTTGACCAGAGTTTCGTTAAAAACCCAGATATGAAAGTAAAACAGTTTGCAGCGTCTAAAAATGCGGAAGTAACAAAATTCGTCCGCTTTGAAGTAGGCGAAGGCATTGAGAAACGCGCGGATAATTTTGCAGAAGAGGTTATGAACCAAGTACGCAAATAATCGCGGTTTCAATTAACGAATACAAGCAGAATGGGAACACGTCCGTGTTCCCGTTTTTTCAAGACAGGAATGATTTTTCCGGGTTTACCCGGACTCATCAGCAACTGTCTTATTTATTGGAATTTTACGATATAATGTGGAGGGTAATATGATTAATCCTAAATATAAACGCATCGTCCTGAAACTGAGCGGAGAAGCCTTGGCTGGCCCTCAGGGGTTCGGGATCAATCCGGCCGTCATTAAATCCATTGCCGGACAGGTAAAGGAAATCGCAGAAATGGATGTAGAAGTAGCCGTTGTAGTAGGCGGCGGAAACATCTGGCGCGGAAAAGTAGGCAGTGAAATGGGGATGGACCGTGCTACTGCGGATTATATGGGGATGCTTGCGACCGTCATGAACTCTTTAGCCCTGCAGGATAGTCTTGAAAATCTTGGAATTCAGACAAGAGTTCAGACCTCCATTGAAATGAGACAAGTTGCAGAGCCTTATATCAGAAGAAAAGCGATCCGCCACCTGGAGAAGAAGAGGGTCGTCATTTTTGCCGCTGGAACAGGTAATCCGTATTTCTCCACAGACACAACTGCTGCCCTTAGAGCTGCTGAGATTGAAGCAGATGTAATCCTGATGGCCAAGAACAATGTCGACGGTGTGTACAGTGCCGATCCGCTCAAAGATGCGACCGCAGTTAAATACGAAGAGCTGTCCTACCTGGATGTTCTGAAAGACGGTCTGGCAGTTATGGATTCAACAGCTTCTTCCCTGTGCATGGACAATGATATCGCATTGATTGTTTTCTCAATTATGGAAGAGGGAAATATAAGAAGAGCCGTTTTAGGCGAAAATATCGGAACAATTGTAAGGGGGAAATAAGATGTCCAACCAATATATTACCCAGGCAAAAGACAGAATGGAAAAAGCAGTTTCAGCATTTCAGCGTGAGCTTGCAACAGTCCGTGCCGGCCGTGCCAGTGCATCCCTGCTTGACAAAGTGACAGTAGACTATTATGGTGCTCCGACGCCTGTCAACCAGCTTGCATCCGTTAATGCTCCTGAAGCACGGATGCTTGTCATTACTCCATATGACAAATCAGCCCTTGGAGATATTGAAAAGGCGATCCAAAAAGCGGATCTTGGTCTAAATCCTTCCAACGATGGAACCATTGTCCGCATTACGATTCCTCCGCTTACTGAAGAGCGCCGCCGCGACCTTGGCAAGCTCGTGAAGAAATATGCCGAAGAAGCAAAAGTTGGTGTCCGGAACATCCGCCGCGATGCGAACGATGATTTGAAAAAAGCGGAAAAGAACGGTGAGATCACAGAAGATGAGCTGCGCGGCCATTCAGACAGTGTTCAGAAGCTGACAGATGAGTACATCGGAAAACTGGATCAGATTGCAAAAGACAAAGATAAAGAAATCATGGAAGTTTAACGTTTTTCTATGTAAAATAGAAGTGTGCAAGAGACCCTCTAACGTTTACAGGGGGTTTTTTTGTTAATACTGTTAACACGGCTGGGGATTGCTAAATTCATTAGCTGCCGGGTGATGGAGGAATCACATGCTTAACTTTTTCAAAAGAGGCAGAAGAACAGAACCGTCTTCGGCCGATCATACATATACACAAACGGATATTATGGGCGGGCCAATCCCTCCTCATATCGCCATTATTATGGATGGCAACGGCCGCTGGGCGAAAAATAGGGCACTTCCAAGAATGGCAGGACACCACGAGGGAATGAAAACGGTCCGGAAAATAACGAAACTCGCAAGCGAGCTCGGTGTGGGCGCTCTGACGCTGTACGCCTTTTCAACTGAAAATTGGAAGCGTCCTAAAATAGAAGTCGATTATTTGATGAAGCTGCCGGAAGAATTTTTGACAACGTTTCTCCCCGAATTGATCGAAGAAAATGTACAGGTCCGGATTATGGGAGATAAAGAGAGGCTGCCAAAGCACACTCTCAACGCGGTGGAAAGAGCAATCCGCGAGACGGCAGAAAACACAGGCCTAATCCTGAACTTTGCCCTTAACTACGGGAGCAGAACAGAAATCACTGCAGGAATTCAAAAGCTTGTAGAAGATGCAAAAAAAGGCTGGGTGAATCCCGAGGATATTACAGAAGAGCTGTTTTCCACCTATTTAATGACAGATTCCCTCCCGGATCCTGATTTGCTGATCCGGACGAGCGGAGAAATCCGCTTAAGCAATTTTATGCTATGGCAGCTTGCTTATACGGAATTCTGGTTCACGGATGTATTGTGGCCTGACTTCAAAGAGGGTGACCTTATTCAGGCAATTGCCGAATACCAGCAGAGGGGCCGCAGATTTGGCGGAGTATAGAAGGTGATGAGAAATGATACAAAGAATTATTACAGCAGTGCTGGCGCTTGCGCTGTTCCTGCCCTTTGTCATATGGGGAGGAATTCCGTTCAGCCTGGCTATTTATATACTCAGTACCATCAGTCTGTATGAATTGCTGAAAATGAAAAAAATCAGGCTGGTAAGTATTCCGGGTTTGATCAGTGTCCTGATCCTTTGGATCTTCCTGATTCCGTCCAGTCATATAATCGTGCTTGGCCACATAGATATCTCTAAGCTTGAGGTTGCCCTGCTCGGAGTCCTGTTTTTTCTGACATACACAGTGATTACGAAAAACCGTTTTTCCTTTGATGACGTGGGCTTCTCCCTTCTCTCCGTCATGTATATCGGAATAGGGTTTTACTACTTTATTGAAATGCGGGCACTCGGACTTGAGTTCATCGTCTTCGCGCTCCTGATCATTTGGGCTACAGACTCTGGAGCCTATTTTATCGGCAAGGCGGTCGGCAAGCACAAACTGTGGCCGGAAATCAGCCCGAATAAAACCATTGAAGGGTTTTTCGGGGGGATTGTCTGCGCGCTTGCTATTTCCATTCTTTTTGAAATGTTCATGCCTATTGTACATTCCTATTTAAAAATTACATTGATCACGATATTTTTATCTGTTTTCGGACAAGTAGGGGATTTAGTAGAATCTGCTTTGAAAAGGCATTATCATATCAAAGATTCAGGCAAAATTCTGCCGGGGCACGGTGGAATACTGGACCGCTTTGACAGCCTGCTGTTTGTTCTGCCTCTCCTGCATTTTATGCTTGTCCTTTTTTACACAGCATCGTAAGCAGGCTTCACAAGCCGGGGGGAGATGGTTCGTAATGAAACGCATCAGTTTATTGGGGGCAACAGGCTCGATCGGAATACAGACGCTGGAAGTGATCAGGGAACATCCTGAAGAGTTCGGATTAGCCGCGATCACGTTCGGTTCCAATATGGAAGCAGGGCGGAGGATAATCAGAGAATTTATGCCGCGCTTTGTATCCGTAAAAGAGCAAGCAGATTATGAGAAGCTCAAAGATGAATTCAGCGGGGAACCGGTCACTTTTTCATGGGGGGAAGACGGAAACATTGAGGCGGCTGTTCACCATGAAGCCGATACTGTTGTTAACGCCCTTCTCGGAAGCATAGGACTTGTACCGACGCTGAAGGCGATTGAAGCAAAAAAAACGGTGGCGATCGCCAATAAAGAAACCCTTGTTACGGCAGGACACCTTGTGACTGAGGCTGCGAAAAAACATGGAACGGTTCTGCTGCCGGTGGACAGCGAGCACTCTGCCATTTTTCAATGTCTACAGGGAGAGGATCCGGCTTCTGTTTCAAGACTGATCCTGACGGCATCAGGCGGCAGTTTCAGAGACCGCTCCCGCAAGGAACTGGAGGGAGTGACGGTCGAGGAAGCCCTCAATCACCCCAACTGGTCTATGGGGGCTAAAATTACGATCGACTCGGCTACCATGATGAACAAAGGGCTTGAAGTGATTGAAGCATTCTGGCTGTTCGGGATTCCTTATTCAAGAATTGATGTCCTTCTCCATAAAGAGAGCATCATCCATTCTATGGCAGAATTCGAAGACGGCAGTGTCAAAGCCCAGCTCGGCACTCCGGATATGAAAGTGCCGATCCAGTATGCTCTGACACACCCGTCCAGGCTTCCGCTGAAAAATACAAGCCGCCTGAACCTTTGGGAGCAAGGGAAGCTTCATTTCTCCAAACCTGATTTTGACCGTTTCAAATGCTTACATTTTGCGTATGAATCAGGTAAAATGGGAGGGACAATGCCCGCTGTTTTGAATGCAGCCAATGAAGAGGCTGTCGCACAGTTCCTGGCGGGAAGACTGGAATTTTTAGAGATCGAAAACAGGATTGAACAGGCTCTGGAAGCTCACAGCATCATCCAGAATCCTGATCTGGAAGCGATTCAGCATGCAGACCAGGAAGCAAGAGCCCTCGTGAGGTCCTTATTAAACTAAAGGTGGTATGCAGGTGAATACGGTCATTGCGTTTATTCTGATTTTTGGAGCTCTCGTTTTTTTTCATGAACTCGGCCACTTGGTTTTTGCCAAGAGAGCGGGGATCCTGTGCCGGGAGTTTGCAATCGGATTCGGGCCTAAAATCTTTTCCTATAAAAAAAGCGAAACCGTCTACACGATTCGTCTTCTTCCGATAGGCGGATATGTGAGAATGGCCGGAGAAGATCCGGAGATGGTCGAAGTGAAGCCTGGCCACCATATAGGTTTGCTGTTTAATGATAAAGGCGAAGCTGAAAAAATCATTTTAAATAATAAAGAAAAATATCCGAATGCCAGAGTGATTGAAGTTGAGCATGCAGATATCGAAAAAGAAATGGTTATCTCCGGCTATGAGCAGGGAGAAGAAGACAGCCTCCAGCGGTTCCCAATCGCAAAACGTTCGTTTTTTGTTGCAGACGGGCAAGAGACCCAGATCGCTCCTTATGACCGCCAGTTCGGATCAAAGACGCTCGGGCAGAGAACGGCAGCGATCATTGCAGGCCCGCTGATGAACTTTGTACTTGCTTTCTTCGTACTGTTCGCGCTCGGCCTTATCCAGGGGTCTCCCATGGATAAAGCGATCTTCGGTGAACTGACAAAGGATGGCGCCGCCATTCAATCAGGGATCAAAGAAGGCGATGTGATTAAAAGCATCAATGGAAGTGAAGTATCCACCTGGTCTGATGTAACGAAAATCATCAGTACAAGTCCGGAGAAAGAGCTTGCCTTTTCGATTGAAAGAGACGGTAAGCCCCGCACTATAACTGTAGTTCCGAAAGCTGAAAAGCAGGGGGAACAGGTCATTGGACGTGTGGGTTCCTATGCACCTATGGAGAAGGGCTTCCTCGTATCCATTGAGAATGCAGGCAGTCAGACTGTTTTCTACACGAAAGAAATCCTTGTCAGCCTCGGAAAACTGGTAACAGGCCAATTTTCCATAGATATGCTTTCAGGTCCGGTAGGAATCTATGATGTAACCGGTCAGGTCGCCCAGTCGGGATTTGAAAATCTGCTGAGGTGGACAGCTCTTCTGAGCATTAACCTTGGAATCATGAACCTGCTTCCGATCCCTGCACTTGATGGCGGAAGACTGATGTTTTTCGCAGTCGAGGCAGTCAGAGGAAAGCCGATCGACAGGCAAAAAGAGGGTGTTGTTCACTTTATCGGCTTTGCACTGCTGATGCTGCTGATGCTGGTCGTAACATGGAATGACATTCAGAAATTCTTTTTATAAATGCTTGAATCCGCTGCGGGGGGCAAGGTATCATGAGCCCTTCTGCAGCGAGTCTGTATGAAGACGTCATACAGCCGATTACATAAAACGGGGTGTAACAAGATGAGACAGAGTTTAACGTTTATTCCTACCTTAAGAGAAGTGCCGGCAGATGCCGAGATTAAAAGCCATCAGCTTCTGCTGAGAGCAGGCTATATCCGCCAGAACACAAGCGGAATCTACAGTTATATGCCGCTAGCCCAGAAGGTGCTGCAGAAAATTCAGAACATCATCCGCGAGGAAATGGGAAATGCCGGTGCATCCGAGCTTCTGATGCCGGCGATGCAGCAGTCGGAGCTGTGGCAGGAGTCCGGAAGGTGGTATTCATACGGTCCGGAGCTTATGAGACTGAAAGACCGCCACGGCAGGGAATTTGCTCTCGGAGCCACACATGAAGAAGTGATTACAAGTCTTGTAAGGGACGAAATTAAATCGTATAAAAGGCTTCCTTTGGCCCTTTATCAGATTCAGTCAAAATTCAGAGACGAAAAAAGACCCCGTTTCGGTATCTTAAGAGGGAGGGAATTCATCATGAAGGATGCTTATTCCTTCCACTCCTCGTTTGAAAGCCTGGATGAGACGTATGAGAAAATGTTTACCGCGTACTCAAGAATTTTTGAACGCTGCGGTTTGAACTTCCGGGCGGTAATTGCCGACTCTGGCGCGATGGGAGGAAAAGATACCCATGAGTTTATGGTGCTTTCCGAAGTCGGAGAAGACACGATTGCTTATTCGGATGGATCAGGATATGCCGCCAATGTCGAAATGGCGCCAGTAAGTGCTGTATACAGCAGGACTGCAGAAGAGTGCCCGGACATGGAAAAGAAGGAAACCCCTGCACAGAAAACGATTGAAGAAGTAGCTTCATTCTTAAGTACAGCGAAAGAAAACTGCATAAAGTCTCTTCTCTTTAAAGTGGATGACCGCTTCGTCCTCGTTCTGTCCAGAGGAGATCATGAAATCAATGACATTAAAGTGAAGAACCTGTTTGAAGCCCGTTCTGCAGAGCTTGCAACTGCGGAAGAGGCAAAAGAAATCATGAAATGCCCAATAGGATCACTCGGACCGGTCGGCGTGCCGGAGGGTGTGGAAATTGCAGCGGACCATGCCGTCAAAGCGATTGTAAACGGGGTATGCGGAGCGAATGAAGAAGGCTTCCACTATGTATCCGTTGATGCAGAACGCGATTTAAAAGATGTTGCTTTCGCAGATTTAAGGTTCATTAAAGAGGGCGACCCTTCTCCGGATGGCAAGGGGACGATTCAATTCGCACGCGGTATTGAAGTGGGACATATCTTTAAACTCGGCACCCGTTATTCAGTGGATATGGATGCTTCCTACCTCGATGAGAACGGGCGCAGCCAGCCGATGATTATGGGCTGCTACGGAATCGGTGTATCCCGTACACTCGCAGCGGTTGCTGAACAGTACAATGACGAATACGGACTCGTTTGGCCAGCCGCCATCTCTCCGTTCGATCTGCATGTCATCGCTGCCAATATGAAATCAGACGCTCAGGCGGCGCTTGCTGAAAAAGTTTACCAGGAGCTGAGCGGTACGTATGATGTGCTCTTTGATGACCGTGCTGAACGGGCAGGTGTTAAGTTTGCCGATTCAGATCTGATCGGTTTGCCGATTCGGATCACAGCCGGCAAACGGGCAGAAGAAAATGTAGTGGAAATAAAAGTCCGCCGTACCGGCGAAAAGCTTGAAGTACATGCGGACGAGCTGTCCGGGGTTATTGACAGGCTGTTACGCGGCTGATTGAGATGAAACGTTTAAAAAATAGATAGAACACAGGAGGGTTTGGTCCGTGGCCAGACCCTTCCATTTTTACAGGGAAGGGAGCGGTGAATTTGGAGGAGTTACAAATAGAGCAGCGAAAGAGATTTCAGCTTCTGCTCCAGCAGCTTCAGCTGACAGATGACAGAGTGGTTCCCTACTTTAAAGATGCACTGATCGGAAAACTGACGGTCCATAAACAGCAAAAAAGATGGCATTTTGATTTTGTGCTGCCGGCCATTCTTCCATTTGAAGTCTATCAGCTGTTCCATGCGAGCCTTACAAAATCTTTTGCACATATCGCCAGTGTGACATTTTCGATCAAAACGGCTGTATCAGAAGCAAGTGAAGCACGTGTTCAGGAATATTGGATGGAGAGCCTTAAGGAAATCGAGGGAATCTCTCCTCCTGTCCTCACCCTTTTGTCAGAACAAATTCCAAAGCTTCAGGGAATGAAGCTATTGATCAGCGCGCGTAATGATACAGAAGCAGCGACCATCAAGCGAAAATATGCAGCGATGATTCAGGAAAGTCTTCAATCCTTTGGTTTTCCGCTGTTTCAGGTGGACACGGATGTGACATTCTCTCAAGCAGATTTGCAGAAATTTAATGAGCAGAAACTGCTTGAGGATCAGGAGAGGGCGATGCAGGCCCTTACTGAAATGGAGAAGAAAGAGGCTGAAGACCAGACGGATGCACCTTCAGGACCTGTCGTCATCGGCTATCAGATCAAAGAGGATGAAGAAGTCCGGCAGATGGATACGATTGAGGATGAAGAACGCCGGACAGTCATTCAAGGGTATGTTTTTGATGCTGAAACGAAAGAGCTTCGAAGCGGCAGGACACTCGCAACGATCAAGATCACCGATTATACAAGTTCGATGCTTGTGAAAATGTTTGCCCGTGATAAAGAAGATGCTGCCCTTTTAGGAGCTATTAAAAAAGGGATGTGGGTCAAAGCAAGGGGAAGCATTCAAAATGATACGTTCGTGCGCGATCTTGTCATGATTGCCAACGATATTAATGAGATGCAGCCAAAAGTCCGGCTGGATACCGCTCCTGAAGACGCAAAAAGAGTGGAGCTTCATTTGCATTCGCCTATGAGCCAGATGGATGCGGTCTCTTCATTCGGACGGCTCGCTGAACAGGCTAAAAAGTGGGGCCATAAGGCCATCGCCATAACAGATCATGCAGTGGCCCAATCCTTCCCAGAAGCTTACTCGGCCGGTAAAAAGCATGGGATTAAAATCCTTTTCGGAATCGAAGCGAATCTCGTCGATGACGGAGTGCCAATCGCCTATAACGATCAGCCCCGCCCGCTTGAAGATGCTGCCTACATTGTGTTCGATGTGGAGACGACTGGATTGTCTGCTGTATACGATACAGTTATCGAGCTCGCAGCCGTAAAAGTGAAAGACGGGGAAATCATTGACCGGTTTGAATCCTTTGCGAACCCTCATCATCCGCTTTCTGCCACCACGACTGATCTGACCGGTATAACGGATGATATGGTGAAGAATGCGCCTGAACTGAAAGATGTCCTTGCTGACTTCAAAAAGTGGGCTGAAGACGATATTCTTGTAGCCCACAACGCAAGTTTCGACATGGGGTTTTTAAATGCAGGATACACAAGGCTTCTGGGAGAAGAGAAGGCTTCGAATCCAGTAATCGATACATTGGAGCTCGGCCGCCTGCTGTACCCGGATTTAAAAAGCCATCGTTTGAATACACTTTGCAAAAAGTTTGATATCGAGCTGACTCAGCATCACAGGGCCATTTATGATGCTGAGGCCACCGGGCATCTTCTGCTGCGTATGCTGAAGGATGCTGCAGAAAAAGGAATCCGCCACCATAATGAATTCAATGATTACATGGGCCAGGGCAACGCTTATCAGCGCTCAAGACCGTATCATGCGACACTTATGGCGAAGAATGAAACAGGGCTTAAAAACCTGTTCAAACTCATCTCGATGTCACACATCCAATATTTTTACAGAGTTCCCCGCATCCCGCGTTCAGTGCTGCAAAAGCACCGGGACGGACTCATTATCGGTTCAGGGTGCGACAAAGGCGAAGTTTTCGAGGGGATGATGCAGAAATCACCGGATGAAGTAGAGGAGACCGCCAAGTTTTATGACTATCTTGAAATTCATCCGCCTGAAGTATACCAGCATCTGATTGAACTGGATTATATAAAAGACCGGGATGCATTGCTTGATATCATCCAAAATATTGTGGCGCTCGGTGAAAAGCTGGGCAAACCTGTAGCGGCCACCGGAAACGTCCATTATCTGAATCCTGAGGACAAGGTGTACCGGAAAATTCTTGTCAGTTCACAGGGCGGAGCCAATCCGCTCAATAGGCACGAGCTGCCGGATGTTCATTTCCGCACGACTAATGAAATGCTCGCCTCTTTTTCATTCCTTGGTGAAGAGAACGCTAAGAAGGTAGTTGTCGAGGATCCGAACACAGTGGCTGACTGGCTTGAAGACGTGAAACCGATCAAGGATGACCTTTACACACCGAAAATCGAAGGAGCAGACGAAGAAGTCAGACAGATGAGCTATGAGATGGCAGAAAGCATTTACGGCACACCTCTGCCGGAAATCGTGGAAGCGCGGCTTGAGAAAGAACTGAAGAGCATCATCGGGCATGGCTTCGCGGTCATTTACCTCATCTCCCATAAGCTTGTAAAAAAATCACTGGATGACGGGTATCTTGTTGGATCAAGGGGGTCTGTCGGCTCTTCACTCGTAGCCACGATGACGGAAATCACAGAGGTAAACCCTTTGCCGCCTCATTACGTTTGCCCGGAATGCAAGCATGCTGAGTTCTTTAACGACGGTTCTGTCGGTTCAGGCTTTGACCTTCCCGACAAAGACTGTCCGAACTGCAGCTCAGCCTATAAAAAAGACGGACATGATATTCCGTTTGAAACCTTCCTCGGCTTCAAAGGAGATAAGGTGCCGGATATTGACTTGAACTTCTCCGGAGAATACCAGCCAAGAGCCCATAACTATACAAAATTGCTGTTTGGAGAAGACAATGTTTTCAGAGCGGGAACCATCGGTACAGTTGCTGAAAAGACTGCCTATGGTTATGTGAAAGGCTATGCGGGTGACCGAAACCTTCATTTCCGGGCTGCGGAGATTGACAGGCTCGTACAGGGCTGTACCGGAGTTAAGCGGACAACCGGACAGCATCCCGGCGGTATCATTGTAGTGCCTGACTATATGGATATTTTTGATTTCTCGCCTATCCAGTTTCCAGCTGATGCGGCGGGATCTGAATGGAAGACGACACATTTCGACTTCCACTCGATTCATGATAATTTGCTGAAGCTCGATATCCTCGGGCATGATGATCCGACGGTTATCCGGATGCTTCAGGATCTGAGCGGCATTGATCCGAAGACAATTCCGACAGACGATCCGGAGGTTATGAAAATCTTCAGCGGAACTGCATCCCTCGGCGTTACGGAAGAAGAAATCATGTGCAAGACTGGAACGCTTGGAATTCCTGAGTTTGGAACTAAATTTGTCCGGCAGATGCTTGAAGATACAAAGCCGACTACGTTCTCTGAGCTTGTACAGATTTCCGGCCTGTCCCACGGCACAGATGTATGGCTTGGCAATGCGCAGGAACTGATCCACAACAATACATGTACTCTGAGTGAAGTGATCGGATGCCGTGATGACATCATGGTTTATCTCATTTATCAGGGACTGGAGCCTTCATTCGCCTTTAAAATCATGGAGTCGGTGCGTAAAGGAAAAGGGCTGACGCCGGAAATGGAAGAGGAAATGAAGAAAAACAATGTACCGAAGTGGTACATTGAATCCTGCCTGAAGATCAAATACATGTTCCCGAAAGCCCATGCTGCAGCTTATGTCCTTATGGCGGTGAGAATCGCATACTTTAAAGTTCATCATGCTTTATTGTATTACGCAGCATACTTTACTGTCAGAGCGGATGATTTCGATGTCGATGCAATGGTCAGGGGATCTGCAGCCATTAAAGCAAAGCTTGAAGAAATCGGAGCAAAAGGGCTGGAAGCGAGCCCGAAAGAAAAAAACCTGATGACTGTGCTGGAGCTGTGCCTCGAAATGTGTGCCCGGGGCTATTCTTTCCAAAGGGTGGATCTGTACAAATCACAGGCCAGTGAATTTATCATTGAAGGGGATACCCTGATCCCTCCGTTCAATGCGATCCCGGGACTTGGCACGAATGCTGCACTCAACATTGTGAAGGCGAGACAAGAAGGGGAATTTCTTTCCAAGGAAGATTTGCAGCAAAGAGGAAGAGTTTCTAAAACCATCATTGAGTATCTCGACAATCATGGCTGTTTAGAAGCACTGCCTGATCAAAACCAGCTGTCCCTCTTCTGATGGTTCTTCCTGCATTTGCAATAAAATTCTGGTTATGGTATATTTTTAGTGGAATTACTGCGATAGCAGGGCAAAGAGAGTGGGGAAACCCACTCTTTCGTTTTGGGCAGGGTCCGTTTTTGCCGCTCCTGCCTGACAGAACGTATGTTTACATGAAGGCAATATGTTTTGATTCCCTGCTGCATCAGCAGGGTTTTTAAACAGCCTGAACTGCCGCTTCGCCGGCATCCGTATTTCATCCATTCGCAGCATTCCGCGGAAAATCCTCTTCAGAATGGATTCCGCTTTATTTTATTTGCTGCCCTCTCTTTTTCAGCCGCCGCGTCCAATAACACGGCAGCATGCGGAAAGGGTCTGAACATGTAATTTTCCTGTAGATACAAGGAGGAAGAGAATGAGTAAAAAAGTAACCGATACAGTTAGCGAACTAGCTGTTCCAATCCTTGAAGAACTGGATCTTGAATTAGTAGATGTTGAGTACGTAAAAGAAGGGAAAAACTGGTTCCTTCGCGTATTTATTGATTCAGACGAAGGTGTGGATATTGAAGAGTGCGGGATGGTCAGTGAACGGCTCGGCGAAAAGCTTGATGCGATTGATCCGATTACCCACAATTATTTTCTTGAAGTTTCCTCCCCGGGTGCTGAGCGGCCGCTGAAAAAAGATGCCGACTTCCATAAAGCAGCCGGAAAAAATGTTCATGTGAAAACGTATGAACCCATTGATGGTGAAAAAGTGTTTGAGGGAATCCTGAAGTCCTTTGACGGAACGGATCTCATCATTCTGATGACTGTTAAAACGAGGAAAAAAGAAGTGGTCATTCCATACAGCAAGGTTGCCAGCGCCAGGCTCGCTGTGTCCTTCAATTTTTGACGCACGCTTCGCAAAATAGATTTTCCGGCCACAGCCGGCCAGGATTAAAGGGGGAAAACGTAAAAAATGAGCAGCGAACTTTTAGATGCCCTGACTGTACTTGAAAGAGAAAAAGGGATCAGCAAAGAAATTATTATCGAAGCAATCGAAGCCGCTTTAATATCTGCTTATAAACGCAATTTTAACCAAGCGCAAAATGTGCGTGTAGACCTTAACAGGGATACAGGCACCATGAGAGTTTTTGCCCGCAAGGATGTAGTGGATCAGGTATTTGATCCCCGTCTTGAAATATCTGAGGGAGAGGCTCATGCCATCCATCCAAACTACATAGTAGGCGATGTTGTCGAGATGGAGGTAACACCGAAGGACTTCGGAAGAATCGCTGCCCAGACAGCTAAGCAGGTAGTCACACAGAGGGTCAGAGAAGCTGAACGGGGCGTCATCTACTCAGAATTCATCGACCGTGAAGAGGATATTATGACAGGGATCGTCCAGCGTATTGATTCCAAGTTCATCTATGTCAGCCTTGGAAAAATCGAAGCGCTGCTTCCGGTTAACGAGCAGATGCCGAATGAGCATTATAAGCCGCACGACCGGATTAAAGTATTTATTACAAAGGTAGAAAAAACGACCAAAGGCCCTCAGATTTTTGTGTCACGGACACACCCGGGTCTCCTGAAGCGCCTGTTTGAAATTGAAGTGCCGGAAATTTATGACGGTACAGTTGAAATCAAATCTGTAGCCCGTGAAGCAGGGGACCGGTCCAAAATTTCCGTTCACTCTGAAAATCCGGAGGTTGATCCTGTCGGCTCCTGTGTCGGTCCTAAAGGACAAAGGGTGCAGGCGATCGTGAATGAACTGAAGGGCGAGAAAATTGACATCGTCCGCTGGTCCAGCGATCCGGTGGAGTTCGTTGCCAATGCCCTCAGCCCTTCAAAGGTCGTAGAAGTTAAGGTAAATGAAGATGACAAAGCGACTACAGTAATTGTTCCGGATTATCAGCTTTCCCTTGCGATCGGGAAGCGCGGCCAAAACGCACGCCTTGCTGCCAAGCTGACAAATTGGAAAATCGATATCAAAAGCGAGTCAGACGCTGAAAAGCTCGGACTGCTGAGTGAAATTCAGGAAGCGGATGAGGATGATTATGACTCTCCGGAAGACTTTCAGGACAAGTAAGAGGTGATCCGGATGAATCCAGGAAGGAAAATTCCTCTCCGCAAATGTGTGGCAACCGGTGAAATGAAGCCGAAAAAAGAAATGGTCCGGGTAGTCCGGACCGCCGAAGGCGAAGTATCAGTTGATACGACGGGGAGAAAAAACGGCCGCGGCGCCTATATTACACTGAACCAAGAGGCAATCCAGCTGGCTAAAAAGAAGAACATTCTTTCGAATCAGCTTAAAACAAAAGTAGAGGATTCCATTTACGATGAACTTTTCAGCCTTGCAGAAAGCAGGCAGGTATGAATCAGCCAAAATGGAAATCCCTGCTCGGACTTGCCAATCGGGCACGAAAAGTCATTTCAGGCGAAGAACTGGTCATCAAGGAAGTACGCCAGTCCCGTGCCAAATTAGTTCTGCTCTCTTTAGATGCATCTGACAATACGAAAAAAAAGGTGACGGATAAATGCCGCACGTACGATACTCCAGTCGTTCATGTTGAAAGCCGCTTTGAGCTTGGGCATGCGATCGGCAAGGATGCAAGAGTAGTAGCAGCAGTGACTGAACAGGGATTCGCTGCGAAACTAAAGGACTTGCTCGATTAATTTATATGGAGGTGAACCTATGTCAAAAGTGAGAGTTTATGAATACGCGAAACAGCATAACGTATCAAGTAAAGACATCATTACTGCGCTTAAAGAAATGAAGGTCGAAGTAACCAATCATATGGCCATGATTGAAGATGCCCATGTTGGAAAGCTGGACCAGAGATTCGCACAAAACAGGAAAACAAATCCTGAAAAACAGGATTCTCAACCGAACGGGAAGGGGAATGCAGCCATTAATTCTAAAGCCGGCGGCGGACAGTCCGCCTCAACGAAAAAAACATCAACCAACAGCAGCCAAAGTCAAAGCCGTCCATCCACTGATCAGAGGAAAAACTCCCAGCAGCGTCCAGGGGATAAAAAAGGACCGCAGAGCGGGAGGAACAATAACGTGAACAGTAACCGAAACAGCAGCGGAAACAACAGCAGCAGAAGAAACAGCGGCGGTGCCAAAAAAGGCGGAAACCGGAACAACAACCAGCGTCCGGCTCCACAGGCGGAAAAGCCGAAAAAAGAGCTTCCAAGCAAAATCACCTTCACAGGTTCATTAACCGTTGGAGAGCTTGCCCAAAAGCTTCATAAAGAACCGTCTGAAATTATCAAAAAGCTTCTTATGCTTGGTGTTATGGCGACCATCAACCAGGACCTCGATAAAGACACCATTGAGTTAATCGCAGGTGAATACGGGGTAGAAGTGGAAGAAGAGATTCATTTTGATGTAACTGAATTTGAAGGATACGACCAGGCTGATAAAGAAGAGGACCATGAAATCCGCCCTCCGGTTGTTACCATCATGGGACACGTTGACCATGGTAAAACAACCCTGCTTGACTCGATCCGCAATACGAAAGTGACTGCCGGTGAAGCTGGCGGGATCACTCAGCATATCGGAGCCTATCAGGTTGAAACGAACGGCAAGAAAATCACTTTCCTCGATACTCCGGGACATGCTGCGTTTACAACGATGCGTGCCCGCGGTGCACAGGTTACGGATATCACGATTCTGGTTGTAGCGGCAGACGACGGTGTAATGCCTCAGACTGTAGAAGCCATTAACCATGCTAAAGCAGCAGAGGTGCCGATCATTGTTGCAGTAAACAAAATGGATAAACCGTCAGCCAATCCTGACCGTGTGATGCAGGAACTGACTGAGCATAACCTCGTTCCGGAATCATGGGGAGGCGAAACGATCTTCGTTCCGGTTTCTGCACTGAAAGGCGACGGAATCGACGATCTTCTCGAAATGATCCTTTTAGTTTCCGAGGTTGAGGAGCTAAAGGCGAATCCAAAACTCCGTGCTACAGGAACTGTAATTGAGGCGCAGCTGGATAAAGGCCGCGGTTCTGTAGCTACCCTCCTTGTGCAAAATGGATCTCTGAAAGTTGGGGACCCTATTGTTGTGGGGAATACCTTCGGCCGCGTCCGGGCGATGGTCAACGATCTTGGCCGCCGTGTCAAGGAAGTCGGACCGTCTGCTCCGGTAGAAATTACCGGCTTGAGCGACGTTCCGCTTGCAGGGGATCAGTTCATGGTCTTCGCTGATGAGAAGAAAGCCCGCCAGGTAGGGGAAGCACGTGCCCAGAAACAGCAGGTTGAACAGCGGAGCGAAAAATCAAAACTCAGTCTGGATGATTTGTTCGAACAAATTAAACAGGGCGACGTAAAAGATATCAACCTGATTGTTAAAGCTGACGTTCAAGGTTCTGTTGAAGCCCTTGCATCTGCACTTCAGAAAATCGAAGTGGAAGGCGTAAAGGTCAAAATCATTCATACAGGCGTCGGCGCCATCACAGAATATGACATTATGCTTGCCTCCGCTTCAAACGGGATCGTCATCGGGTTCAATGTCCGCCCTGACGCCAATGCGAAGCGTGCAGCAGAAGCCGAAAAAGTGGATATCCGTCTTCACAGAATCATCTATAAAGTAATTGAAGAAATTGAGGCTGCCATGAAAGGAATGCTCGATCCTGAGTTCGAAGAGAAAATCATCGGCCAGGTTGAAGTGCGCCAGACATTCAAGGTATCCAAAATCGGAACAATTGCCGGAGGCTATGTAACCGACGGAAAAATCACCCGTGACAGCGGCATGCGTCTGATCCGTGAAGGCATTGTCATTTTCGAAGGAAATGTCGATGTGCTGAAACGTTTTAAAGATGACGTTAAAGAAGTGGCACAGGGGTACGAGTGCGGAATTACCATCAAGAACTACAATGACATCAAAGAGGGCGATGTTATTGAAGCTTATGTTATGCAGGAAATCGAGCGCAAGTGATTGGAACCGTCCACTGCGAATGGATCATCTATGATTCCTTTTCCCTTAAGGACAAACGGTCAGTTATGAAAAGAATTACGGCCCGGGTCAGGCAGCAGTACAATGTTGCCATCTCTGAACTGGATTTTCAGGATTCATGGCAAAGAGCAAAAATCGGCATCGTCACGATCTCTTCCGGTAAAATCCAGGCTGAAAAAGAATTGAACCGGGTCCTTGCGTTTATCGACTCCTTTCCGGAAATTGAAAGAACAGTGACCGTTTACGAATGGTTATAAGGATGGAGTGAATACAATGAGCATCAGATCTACCCGTGTCGGTGAACAGATGAAGAAGGAACTTAGCGAAATCATCGGCCGTAAAATAAAAGATCCAAGAATTGGTTTTGTTACCGTGACGGATGTCCGGGTATCAGGCGATCTGCAGATTGCCAAAGTGTATATTTCCGTACTGGGTGACGAAGAACAGCGGGAAAACACACTGAAAGGACTTGCCAAAGCGAAAGGGTTTATCAGGTCCGAGATCGGGCAGCGCATCCGTCTGAGGAAAACACCGGAAATCCAGTTTGAATTCGATGAATCCATCGATTACGGTAACCGGATCGAAACGATCATACATGAAATCAATGCGCCAGATAAAAAAGATTGATGGATAAGGATGGACTGCCCGTGATCTTCCGGATATGCCAATGGTGCCAACAGGTGCCGTTGGCTGCTGGAAAGACCGTGCAGTTCCATCCTTTTTCATTTGACTAAATGAGGATAGGCAAGGAGGATAAAGATGGATGGTGTTTTGCTCCTGAACAAACCTGCAGGAATGACTTCCCATGATTGTGTGTACCGGGTCAGAAAGCTATTCAAAACTAAAAAGGTCGGGCATACCGGTACCCTTGATCCCGATGTAACCGGAGTGCTGCCCATTTGCATCGGCAGGGCAACAAAAATTGTGGAATACTTGACTGCTTCAAGTAAAACGTACGAAGCGGAAGTTACCCTTGGCTTTTCCACCGACACTGAGGATGCCTCAGGTGAGGTGACACAATCGGCCCCTCTGTCCGAAAAACCGGATGAAGAAAGCGTAGACCGGCTGCTTGCTTCATTTAAAGGAGAACTGGAACAGACTCCTCCGATGTATTCTGCTGTAAAGGTGAATGGAAAAAAACTCTATGAGTATGCCAGAAAAGGAATCGAAATCGAACGGCCGAAAAGAATGATCACCATTTCAGCGATTGAACGGATATCCCCTGTTGTGTTTAATGGCACGACTGCTTCGTTTAAGTTCCGGGTAACCTGCTCTAAAGGTACATACGTCCGTACGCTTGCTGTCATGATCGGAGAGAAGCTTGGATTCCCGGCACATATGTCCCATTTGATCCGGACCGGTTCCGGCCGGTTTGCTCTGGAAGACTGCCGGACATTCGAAGAAATTGAAGCTGATCTGACTGATGAATCGGTCAGGCTGATTCCGATTTCGGAGGCACTCAATCATTTGCCCAAATGGGTGATAAATGATACATTAGCAGAGAAAGTTGGAAACGGAGCGGTTCTGCCGGTTCCCGAGGAGTTCACGGGTGCAGATGAGGATGTAAGGGTGGCCGTTTATAACCGGCATGGAGAGTGCCTGGCCATCTATATGAAGCATCCGGAAAAACCCGTTTTTAAACCTGCTAAAGTTTTAGCAACCGACTAAACCATTGATAAGCCGGGATCCCGGCCTGAAAGAAAAGGTGAGGGCTGTCGTGCAAACATATAAAATATCCCATCCGCATCAATTGCAGCATGAGGAATTAAAAGAAATGGTTCTCGCACTCGGCTATTTTGACGGTGTACACAGAGGCCACCGGGCCGTTATGGAGACAGCCCGTGAAGAAGCAGAGAGCATGGGCGCTGCCTGGGGAGTCATGACCTTCCATCCGCACCCGTCTGTCGTTTTAAGGAAGCAGCAGGTACCCGAGGCCATAACACCGCTTGAGGATAAAATCGAGATGATCGCTGCCCTTGGCGCAGAGTATCTGTTTATCGTTGATTTCTCAGAAGCTTTTTCCTGTCTTGAGCCGCAGGAATTTATCGACCAGTATATTATTGGCCTCAACGTAAAGCATGTAGTGGCCGGTTTTGATTTTAGCTACGGCAAGCTTGGAAAAGGGACGATGGAATCCATGCCGTTTCACTCGCGCGGGAAGTTCGGTCAGACTACGGTTTCAAAGATGAAGGATTCTGAGAGAAAAATCAGCTCCACGCTTATCCGTGAAGTCATTCGGAACGGAAATGTAGAGTATGCCGCTGCTCTTCTTGGCAGGGCCTACAGCGGCAAGGGAGTGGTCATCCATGGCGATAAACGCGGAAGGACGATCGGGTTTCCTACTGCCAATATCGAGCTGCAGGAAGGCTACATTATTCCGCCTACAGGTGTTTATGCCGTTGCTGTGAAAGTAAAAGGCACGATACACAGAGGGGTCTGCAACATCGGCTACAAACCGACCTTTCATAAGGAAAGAGCGGTCAAGCCGGGAGTAGAGGTCCATATCTTTGATTTCAGCGGGGACATTTATGATGAGCAGGCAGAAATCTTCTGGTATAAACGGATCAGGAGCGAACAGAAATTCAGTTCAGCAGATGAGCTGATCTCGAGGATTGAAAAGGATAAGCAGGCAGCCGAGGAATATTTTCATAATCGCAAGGAATTCCTTGCTTTTTCCCAAGAACAGTAGTATTCTTATGTTTGTAACTTTTAAACCATTGCTTGGCAAGTCGAGTCACCGACGCTTGCTCGGTAATCGGGGATTATAGAAATAGGAGGTGAACAGGATGGCTATCACTCAAGAACGTAAAAACGATCTGATCAATGAGTACAGAACTCATGATACGGATACTGGATCTCCAGAGGTCCAAATCGCTATCCTTACAGAACAGATTAACACGTTGAACGACCACTTGCGCACGCACAAGAAAGACCACCACTCACGTCGCGGTCTATTGAAAATGGTAGGTAAACGCCGTAACTTGCTTACTTACCTGCGTAATAAAGATGTAACTCGTTACCGCGAGTTAATCACAAAACTGGGATTACGCCGTTAATCCTGAAAAAAGCGGGAGCATTCCCGCTTTTTTAGTGCAAAGAACAGCAGGGGATGCCGGCTGCGTAAGCGAGATGTGCCGGCAGGCCTCTGGATTTTTGAAACCTGCTATTTACTTATCAGCATATCATTGATATGTTCATATTAATTAGTCCATACTAAATACCAGTGAACCAGCAATACATATGAGGAGTACAGAGAGGAGCACACGCATTTATGGGTCAAGATAAGCATGTCTTTTCCATTGATTGGGCAGGCAGAACGCTGACTGTGGAAGCCGGACAGCTGGCAAAGCAGGCAAACGGTGCCGTTCTCATCCGTTACGGCGATACCGCTGTATTAAGTACAGCTACTGCTTCAAAGGAACCGAAAGCGGTTGATTTTTTCCCGCTGACCGTTAACTATGAGGAGCGTTTATATGCAGTAGGGAAAATTCCCGGAGGGTTTATTAAAAGAGAGGGAAGACCGAGTGAAAAAGCGATCCTTGCAAGCCGGCTGATCGACCGTCCGATCCGTCCGCTGTTTGCTGACGGTTTCCGGAATGACGTTCAGGTCATCAGCATCGTGATGAGCGTAGACCAGAACTGTTCTTCAGAAATGGCTGCGATGTTCGGTTCTTCACTCGCCCTGACCATTTCCGATATTCCATTTGAAGGACCGATCGCAGGTGTAACGGTTGGAAGAATCAACGATGAGTTTGTCGTTAACCCAACTGTTGAACAAATGGAAAAAAGCGATATCAACCTTGTTGTAGCAGGAACAAAAGATGCGATTAACATGGTTGAAGCCGGAGCCGACGAAGTTCCTGAGGAAATTATGCTTGAAGCCATCATGTTCGGTCATGAAGAAATCAAGCGCCTGATTGCTTTCCAGGAGGAGATTGCCTCCCAGGTTGCAAAAGAAAAAGTTGAAGTTGAGCTTTACTCTCTTGATGCGGAAATCGAAAAATCGATTCGCGAAGCTGCAGAAGCGGAATTGATTCAAGCGATTCAGGTTCAGGAAAAGCATGCACGCGAAGATGCGATCCAGGCCGTGAAAAAACGGGTGATGGAAAGCTACAGGGAACAGGAAGCTGACGAAGAAACCCTTAAACAGGCAAGTGAAATTCTTTCCAAGCTTGTGAAGGGCGAAGTCCGCCGTTTGATCACAGAAGAAAAAGTCCGCCCTGACGGCCGTAAGCCGGATGAGATCCGACCGCTGTCTTCAAGCATCGGTCTTCTTTCCAGAACGCACGGGTCCGGACTGTTTACCCGCGGACAAACCCAGGCTTTGAGCATCTGTACACTGGGCGCTTTGGGAGATGTCCAGATTCTTGATGGTCTCGGCATCGAAGAGTCCAAACGATTTATGCACCATTATAACTTCCCATCCTTCTCAGTTGGAGAAACACGGCCTTTAAGGGGTCCTGGACGCCGCGAAATCGGACATGGTGCTCTTGGCGAACGAGCTCTTGAGCCGATCATTCCATCCGAAAAGGATTTCCCTTATACAGTTCGTCTTGTGTCAGAAGTGCTCGAATCAAACGGTTCCACTTCGCAGGCAAGCATCTGTGCCAGCACACTGGCGATGATGGATGCAGGGGTTCCGATCAAAGCACCTGTAGCAGGTATTGCGATGGGTCTTGTCAAATCAGGTGAGCACTATACGGTCCTGACAGATATTCAGGGCATGGAGGATCATCTTGGAGACATGGACTTCAAGGTCGCAGGAACGTCAAAAGGTGTTACTGCTCTGCAAATGGATATTAAGATTGACGGTTTATCAAGAGAAATTCTTGAAGAAGCCCTTTTGCAGGCGAAAACCGGACGTATGGAAATTCTGGACTCTATGCTTGCCACGATCAGTGAGCCTAAGAAAGAACTTTCTCCATATGCACCGAAAATTCTGATGATGAGCATCAATCCGGATAAAATCCGTGATGTCATCGGACCGAGCGGAAAGCAAATCAACAAAATCATCGAAGAAACCGGCGTAAAAATCGATATTGAGCAAGATGGCACAGTCTTTATTTCATCTGTAGACGAGGCAATGAATCAAAAAGCGAAGAGCATTATTGAGGATCTTGTCCGTGAAGTGGAAATGGGCCAGATGTATCTCGGTAAAGTGAAACGCATCGAAAAATTCGGAGCTTTCGTAGAAATATTCAGTGGAAAGGACGGCCTGGTTCACATTTCCGAGCTTGCTGAAGAGCGGATCGGCAAAGTAGAAGACGTGGTTTCCATTGGAGATGAGATTTTAGTCAAGGTCACTGAGATCGATAAACAGGGCCGTGTAAATCTTTCACGAAAAGCTGTCCTCAAAGAGCAAAAGCAAAAAGAGGAGCAAAATTCGTAACCCATTGAAGCCAGGCTGATCTGGCTTCTTTGTCTTTTCAGGACAAACTGAATCTCAGCATGTGTTCTACCTTGTCCCCCTGCTACATAATGTGGTACTAAAGGGGGAATCATACATGCAGGGAATCCGGATGAAATTTGCGGTAACGGTTTTGCTGATGCTGATTACGGCAGGAGTCATGCAGAACGCTTATATAAATGGATACGTGATGGATCTTAAGGGGAATGATCTGCAGCCATCTGCTCCAGATCTGCAAGCATCTGCTCCAATAGAGAAAATATGTGAAGAGGTCCGCAAGCGGGCGATCCAGTACAGCATTCCGGCAAAGGACGCAGAAATACATACCATCTGGAAGGCCACCCCGGGGTACAACGGCCGGGAAGTGGATATACAGGCTTCCTGCAGCCGTATGAAGAAAATCGGCATGTTCAAGGAAGAACAGCTCGTCTTCAAAGCGGTAAAACCCGGTACACATCTTTCAGACTTGCCACCAAGCCCTGTGTACAGAGGAAATCCGGACAAACCAATGGTTTCTCTCCTCATCAACGTCGCCTGGGGGAACGAATACCTTCCTGGGATGCTTGAAACGCTGGAGAAAAACCATGTGAAAGCAACATTCTTTTTCGAAGGCAGATGGGTGAAAGAAAACCCGAAGCTTGCTAAAATGATCGCAGAAGCGGGACATGAGATCGGGAATCATTCCTATACTCATCCGGATATGAAAACGTTATCCACTGAAAGCGCAAGGGTGCAGATGGAGCAGACAAACAGTGTGATCAAAGCGGTAACGGGCCGCACTGCTGCCTGGTTTGCACCTCCAAGCGGAAGCTTCAGCCAGAATACGGTCCTCATTGCCTCCGGATTAGGCATGAGAACTGCATTGTGGAGCGTTGATACGATAGATTGGCAAAACCCTGCACCGGAACGGCTGATACAGCGGGTCATGACCAAGGTCCATCCTGGTGCCATGATTTTGATGCATCCTACTAAAGCTTCAGCAGAAGCGCTTGACCAGCTGATCGAACAAATAAAAAGCCAGAAGCTTTCTTTAGGGACTCTCACTCAGTTAATGGACGAATCAAGAATCGGAGAGCCGCAATAGCAGTCATCCGGGTGCATTTAGGAGGAACAGAAATTGATTAAAAGATATACTTGCCAAAATGGAGTAAGAATCGTACTCGAAAACATTCCGACCGTCCGCTCTGTCGCTCTCGGAGTATGGATCGGTACAGGCTCCAGAAGTGAATCACCTGATATTAACGGAGTTTCGCATTTTCTTGAACATATGTTTTTTAAAGGAACAAAAACCAGGTCTGCACGGGAAATTGCAGAGGCGTTCGACAGCATCGGCGGACAGGTTAACGCTTTTACTTCCAAAGAGTACACGTGCTATTATGCAAAGGTATTGGATGACCATGCCGGCATGGCTCTGAACATCCTTTCCGATATGTTCTTCAATTCGGCATTTGATGAGGAAGAAATGAAAAAAGAGAAGAACGTTGTCTATGAAGAGATCAAAATGTATGAGGATACGCCTGATGACCTTGTTCACGATCTTCTCAGCAAAGCAGCCTACGGCAGTCACCCGCTTGGCTACCCGATCCTTGGGACAGAAGAAACGCTATCCTCTTTTAACGGCGATTCACTGAGAGATTACATGGACCGTTTTTATATACCTGAAAACGTAGTGATTTCAGTTGCGGGCAATGTGTCGGATGCCTTTATCGCTGAAATAGAAAAGAAATTCGGCTCGTATGAATCGTCTTATAAGCCGGACACCTTTGAAAAGCCTGTTTTCCAGTATGAAAAGCTTTCCCGTAAAAAAGAGACAGAACAGGCTCATCTGTGTCTCGGCTATGAAGGGCTCGAGATCGGACATGATGATGTCTATAACCTGATTGTCATGAACAATGTCCTCGGCGGCAGCATGAGCAGCAGGCTGTTCCAGGATGTACGGGAACAAAAAGGCCTTGCCTATTCCGTTTTCTCTTACCATTCTTCCTATGCCGACAACGGAATGCTCACCATCTACGGGGGAACGGGAAGCGCCCAGCTCGAAGTTCTGTATGAAACGATCCAGGAAACGCTTACCTTTTTAAAGGCGGACGGGATCACTTCAAAAGAACTGACCAACAGCAAAGAGCAGATTAAAGGGAACCTGATGCTGAGCCTTGAGAGCACAAACAGCCGCATGAGCCGCAACGGGAAAAATGAACTTCTTCTCGGAAGACACCGTACACTTGATGAGATGATTGAAAAAGTCAATGAAGTAACAGAGGAAAAAGTGAACAGGCTGGCATCGGATCTATTCAGCCGCCCGTATTCGCTTTCCCTTATCAGCCCGGACGGAGAGCTTCCTGAAAGCCTCCGCTGACCGGTACTGAAATGCCTGCCCAAGCGGCAGGCATTTTTTTATGCGATGGCCATTATATATAGGGATAAGGGGTGTTGCGATATGAGATTGAGTGATATGAGCGGAAAGGAAATAGTGGATGTCAGGAGAGCAGAAAGACTTGGAATCCTTGGCCAGACCGATTTGGAAATCAATGAACAGACCGGCCAGATCACAGCCCTTGTTATTCCGTCACAAAAATGGTTCGGGATGAGGAGGCAGGGCAGTGATGTAAAGGTTCCTTGGCAGCATATCCGCAAAATCGGCAATGATATGATTATCCTTGATGTGCCAGATGAAATAGCGCAGCTGAATGCTCCGGGCGAATGACTTCAGTCTTCGCTCTTTTTTATTTTCAGCAAAATGATAAGGGCCGTCTTTTTGGCGGTTCCCGAATTTGCATAGATGTTTGTATTCACCGTGCACCTTCATTTCTCATATAATGTGAGCGAAAGTCCTGAAGGGCTGTGCTAATCACAATAGTGTATAATCCAGAACGCGACGAAGAAGGTGAAAGACCTTATGTTAACCGGCTTAAATATTGCTGTCATAGGCGGGGATGCAAGGCAGCTTGAAGTCATAAGAAAGCTGGCGGAATTGGATGCGAAGATTTGGATGGCCGGGTTTGATCAGCTGGACCATGGTTTTGCAGGTGCAGCTAAAGCCAAAATGAACGAGATTGATTTTACCGCCATACATGCCATCATCCTTCCGGTTCCCGGATCAGCAATGAACGGAACGATCGATACCGTATTTTCAAACGAAGAAATCAGTTTAGACAGAAAATGGCTTGACCGGACACCGGAAGATACGGTGATTTATTCAGGCATCAGCAATGCTTATCTGGACGGTATTTTAAAAGAAGCGAAAAGAAAGCATGTTCAGCTCCTCGAGAGAGACGATGTCGCCATCTACAATTCCATTCCGACTGTTGAGGGGACCATCATGATGGTCATCCAGAATACGGACTTTACGATCCACGGATCCTCCGTTTCTGTTCTCGGGCTTGGCCGGGTCGGAATGAGTGTTGCCCGCGCTTTCGCAGGGCTTGGAGCGAAGGTAAAAGTTGGAGCCCGCAAATCATCAGATCTGGCACGGATCGAAGAAATGGGGCTGACTCCGTTTCGCCTCCTGGACCTTGCAAATACCGCAGCGGATACGGATATTTGCATAAATACGATACCCCACCTTGTATTGACCGCTGAAGTGCTCGCAGAATTTCCTTCCCACGCAATCGTGATTGACCTTGCATCAAAACCTGGTGGAACGGATTTTAAATTTGCTGAAAAGCGGGGAATAAAGGCTATGCTTGCTCCAGGTCTTCCTGGAATCGTAGCTCCTAAAACAGCCGGGCAGATTCTTGCGAATGTACTTACCCAGCTATTAAGTGAACAGTTAAAAGAACGAAAGGGGTCGGCACAATGAATCTAAAGGGAAAGACGATTGGTTTCGGACTTACAGGCTCCCACTGCACATACGATGCGGTATTCCCGCAGATCCAGAAGCTTGCCAGCCTCGGGGCGAATGTCCTCCCCGTCATTACGAATACGGTGAAGTCGACAATCACCAGATTCGGGGACGGAGAAGAGTGGGTCAGGAAAATCGAAGAGGCTACTGGGAATAAAGCGATTGATTCCATTGTTAAAGCAGAGCCGCTCGGCCCTAAAATTCCGCTGGACTGCATGGTGATCGCACCTCTTACCGGCAATACAATGAGCAAGCTTGCCAACGCCATGACGGAATCTCCTGTGCTTATGGCTGCAAAAGCAACCATGCGGAACAACAAGCCGGTCCTGCTCGGCATTTCTACAAACGATGCATTGGGTCTTAACGGAATGAACCTTATGAAGCTGATGGATGCGAAAAATGTGTATTTCATCCCTTTCGGCCAGGATGCTCCTGAAAAGAAGCCGAACTCAATGGTGGCCAGAATGCAGATGCTGCTGCCGGCTCTTGAAGCAGCCCTGAGCCACCAGCAGATCCAGCCGGTTATTATTGAAAGATTCAGAGACGAGGAATAACAGGCAGAACCTTCAGCAAAAAAAAAACTTTCATGCATTCCGCAATATGTTAGAATATTATCTAACATCAATTGACCGTATGGGATTGCAGTTGATGATTGGATCCGCGGAAGGGGT
This sequence comes from Metabacillus mangrovi, assembly GCF_009711125.1. GTDB lineage: Bacteria > Bacillota > Bacilli > Bacillales > Bacillaceae > Metabacillus_B > Metabacillus_B mangrovi. Next base: position 228,424 of record NZ_WMIB01000002.1, read on the forward strand.
TTTGGCAAAATGAATTCAACAGGGTACCGCGTTGCCATTGCAGGCGCAACGGGAGCTGTAGGCCAGCAGATGCTGAAAACGCTGGAGGAGCGGAATTTTCCTGTTTCAGAGCTTAAATTGCTGTCATCCGAACGTTCGGCTGGCAAAATCGTTATGTTCAAAGGAAAATCCTATACAGTGGAAGCTGCTAAGCCCGAAAGCTTTGAGAACATTCAAATTGCTCTGTTCAGTGCAGGGGGAAGCGTCTCTAAAGAGCTCGCTCCAGAGGCAGTAAAACGGGGCGCAATTGTCATAGATAACACAAGTGCTTTCCGGATGGATCCGGATGTGCCGCTTGTTGTACCGGAAGTAAACGAACATGCATTGAAACTTCACAATGGAATCATCGCAAACCCGAACTGCTCCACCATTCAGATGGTCGCAGCACTCGAGCCGCTGCGCAAGGCTTATGGCTTGAACAAAGTTGTGGTCTCAACTTATCAGGCAGTAAGCGGCGCCGGTGCAGCAGCTATTAATGAACTGCATGACCAGACACGTGCCATCCTGGACGGAACGGAGTTTACTCCTTCCGTACTGCCAGTAAAAGGGGACGAGAAGCATTATCAGATCGCATATAATGCGATTCCTCAGATCGATAAATTCCAGGATAACGGATACACATTTGAAGAAATGAAAATGATCAATGAAACGAAAAAAATCATGGAACTTCCGGGTCTGCCGGTTGCTGCTACATGCGTCCGTCTGCCAGTCGTTACGGGCCATTCGGAATCTGTTTACATTGAACTCGGCAAAGGCGGGGCTGAGGTCGCGGATCTGCATAAGCTTTTCAATGAAGCACCGGGAATACAGCTTCAAGATATCCCGGCTGAACAGATCTACCCGATGCCGGCTGACTGTGTAGGCAAATATGATGTTTTTGTAGGGAGAGTCCGCAAAGATCTGGATACAGATTACGGCTTTCATTTATGGATCGTTTCTGACAATCTCCTGAAAGGTGCTGCCTGGAATTCTGTCCAGATTGCAGAAAGTCTGATCAAGCTCGATCTTGTCTGAAAATAGAAAGAGAGCCGGGAGACTCCTCCCAGCTCTCTTCTGTTGCATTTACGCATAAATATTGGAAATAATTAGCCGGGGTGTAGCACGTGATGAAAATTCTTGTACAAAAATTCGGGGGAACTTCCGTTAAAGACCATGAAGGCAGAACACAGGCTCATAAACATATCAGCCAGGCGCTGGATCAGGGTTATAAAGTAGTAGCTGTTGTATCGGCCATGGGCCGGAGCGGAGACCCTTATGCAACAGATACTCTGCAAAGTTTGCTTTACGGCGAAGCAGAGGACATCACAGGCAGAGAGCATGATCTTCTGCTATCCTGCGGTGAGACCATCTCTTCGGTCGTTTTTTCGAGCATGCTTAAAAGAAATGGTCTGAAAGCGGCTGCTCTTACAGGTGCCCAGGCGGGTTTTAAAACAAACGCAGACCACACGAATGCGAAAATACTTGAGATGGATTGCAGCAGGCTGACACAATTGCTGGAGCAATATGATGTCGTTGTTGTAGCAGGCTTTCAGGGTGCTGCCGAAAACGGAGATATCACCACACTCGGCCGCGGAGGAAGCGATACGTCTGCAGCGGCACTCGGAGCAGCGCTGAATGCCGAATACATTGATATTTTCACAGATGTAGAAGGAGTCATGACGGCAGACCCGAGAATCGTTGAAACGGCCCGCCCGCTCCAGAACGTGACTTACGCCGAAATCTGCAACATGGCATATCAAGGAGCCAAAGTCATTCATCCCCGGGCCGTTGAAATCGCCATGCAGGCTAAAGTGCCGATCAGAATCCGTTCCACTTACTCGGATGGAGAGGGGACACTGGTTGCTGCAGGCAGCAATGGAAAAGCAGGCAGTGATGTCACCGAGCAGCTCATCACAGGTATTGCCCATATGGCAAACGTAAGCCAGATAAAAGTGGCTTCCAAAAAAGGAGAATATCATACACAGACGGATGTTTTCAAAGCCATGGCTAAAAACAGCATCAGTGTGGATTTTTTCAACATCACTCCAAGCGAAGTCGTTTATACGGTTCCGGGTCCGGTCACGGAAAAAGCCGTTGAAATCCTTGAAGGGATGGGGTATCATCCAGTTGTAACACGCAGCTGTGCCAAGGTGTCAGTAGTCGGTGCCTCCATCATGGGAGTGCCGGGAGTAATGGCTACCATCGTCACCTCCCTTGCCGAGCGGGGGATCCAGATCCTGCAGTCGGCTGACAGCCATACGACGATCTGGGTGCTCGTTAGCGAGGACCATATGATTTCCGCAGTCAACACACTGCACGAAGCTTTTGAACTATCAAAGTAAGCGTAAGAAGGAGAATGTACATGGCGCAATTCGGAAGAGTCTCAACGGCGATGGTCACCCCATTTGACCTTGCCGGCAACATAGATTTTAAAAAAACAGCGAAGCTGATCGACTACTTAATCGCCAATGGAAGTGATTCCATTGTGGCAGGCGGGACAACCGGAGAGTCGCCCACGCTTGCTGCTGAAGAAAAAATTGCCCTTTTCAGGCATTGTGTCAAGGAAGCGGACGGAAGGATTCCGGTTATCGCCGGAACCGGCAGCAATGATACAAGAGCTTCGATTGAACTCACGAAAAAAGCGGAGGAAACTGGCGTCAGCGCAGTGATGCTCGTTACTCCTTACTACAACAAGCCTTCACAGGAAGGGATCTATCAGCACTTTAAAGTGATCGCTGAGAGCACAAAGCTTCCGGTGATGATCTACAACGTCCCTGGCAGAACGGTTGTAAAAATGACCGCGGAAACCATCATCCGCCTCTCTAAGATCCCGAACATAACGTCAGTTAAAGATGCGAGCGGAGATCTGGACCTTATTTCAGAGGTCATCGAAAAAACAGCAGATGACTTTGATGTCTACTGCGGAGAAGACAGCCTTACCCTGCCGGTCATGGCCATAGGCGGGACAGGAATTGTTTCTGTTGCATCCCATGTGATCGGCAATGAAATGCAGCAGATGATCGAGGCATTCATGCAGGGAGAAAATAAACTGGCAGCATCCATCCACCGCAAAATCGTGCCGGTCATGGATGCCATGTTCTCAGCTCCAAGCCCCGCACCAGTCAAAACAGCTCTGCAAATCTCCGGTATTGATGTCGGTCCCGTGAGGCTTCCGCTCCTCCCCTTAACAGAAGCGGAACGAATCAACCTGATGAACACAATGAATACGCTGAAAAATTGAGATCAAAAGCCGGCTGACCGCCGGTTTTTTTCTTTTTATATTGAAGCGGCAGTATTTGGATAAGGTTTGGCTTATGCAAGAGGATTTTTCTACAGTGTAGGGTAGGGGTTAGGCGCATAATATTATTATGTAAATTCAGCAATAAATCTTCTAAAGTCAGCAATTCGTTCAAAAAAGTCCGCAATTGCATTAAAATAGTCCGCAATTAAACAAGAATCGTCAGCAATTATCCCCCAAAAGTCAGCAATTCTTTACGGAAGCCCATAAATAGAATGCTGTGGAGAGGTGTAGATCGAAGATTCATGCATAAAAAAGCAGCTTTTTCGATCACATGCTGGTTTTATGCAAAACATCCGGCTTAATTGCCCCAAAAGTAGTCCATGATGCGGTCCCGGCAAACCCGAAGAGCACTTCACTCTCTTTAACCGTATGAAGTGGGTCAGTTCTGTGCTGCGGCAGGATGCCGCGCTTTTAGCAGAACTTCCTTAAAAAATTCCGCCTCCGCTTTTCATGTTGTCCAGCTTCGAGCGCTATGCCGCAGGCTCATTTCACACCCTCGGGCCTGCAGAATGCAGGTCAGTTCTGCGTTGCGACAGGATGTCGTGCTTTTAGCAGAAC
>NZ_WMIB01000003.1 GCF_009711125.1 Metabacillus mangrovi
CTGCAGGGGAAATCAACAGCTCAAAGTTAAAAGAGCTTTTAAAAAGACTAAGTTAAAGCATCAAGCTGTTTTCCCACACCTGTTGATTGGAGTGGAAGGAGAGAGACTCCTGCGGGAGCAGCGGGACAGGTGAGTCCCCGCAGTCGCAAAGCGACGAAGAGGCTCACCGCCCGCCCCTGGATGAGCGAACGCCTGCAGGGGAAATCAACAGCTCAAAGTTAAAAGAGCTTTTAAAAAGACTAAGTTAAAGCATCAAGCTGTTTTCCCACACCTGTTGATTGGAGTGGAAGGAGAGAGACTCCTGCGGGAGCAGCGGGACAGGTGAGACCCCGCAGTCGCAAAGCGACGAGGAGGCTCACCGCCCGCCCCGCGGAAAGCGAACGCCTGCAGCGGAAATCAACAGCCAGGTATAGAGGTTTAAAAAAACAAAGTAGAGCCTCAAACTGATTCTCCAACAACATAAAAAGAGCTTCTAAAGACACGCACAATCCTATTAAACAGGCATAAAATGCTTTATCGCTTAAAAGCGTTTAAATGTTAAAGAATTTTCTCGTGACATCATGGGGGAAGTTGTTTATAATAAACACTAATTACTAACGCAGGTGATGGACAAAGCGTCTAATCAAATGCGTTAAGCTATAGCTGAAAGGATGATTGGAATGAGTCACGCAGAATTGGAAGCACTTCGAGAGAGAGCAGATGAGATAAACCTTCAGATTCTTAAACTGATTAATGAACGGGGAAGAGTTGTTCAGGAAATCGGAAAAGCAAAAGAGGCACAGGGAGTTTACCGCTATGACCCGGTGCGTGAACGGAAAATGCTGAATCAGATCCTGGAGTCCAATGACGGGCCTTTTGAACAATCGACCATCCAGCATATCTTCAAGGAAATTTTCAAAGCGAGCCTTGAGCTGCAGGAAGATGACCACAGCAAAGCGCTTCTTGTTTCCAGAAAGAAAAAAGCAGAAGACACAGTCGTAACAGTAAACGGTCAGCCGATCGGAGACGGCGGACAGTCCTTCATTGTCGGACCATGTGCCGTTGAAAGCTACGAGCAGGTTGCAGCAGTAGCAGAAGCTGCCAAAAAGCAGGGCATTAAATTGCTGCGAGGCGGTGCGTTCAAGCCTAGAACAAGCCCGTATGATTTCCAGGGTCTCGGTTTGGAAGGCCTGAAAATATTGAAGAAGGTAGCAGATGAATACGGCTTGGCTGTTATCAGCGAAATCGTTAATCCTGCTGATATCGAGACCGCTCTCGACTATGTAGATGTCATCCAGATTGGTGCCCGCAACATGCAGAACTTCGAGCTTTTAAAAGCAGCAGGTGCTGTACGCAAGCCGGTCCTTCTGAAAAGAGGACTTGCCGCTACCCTGCAGGAATTCATGAATGCTGCAGAGTACATCATTTCCCAGGGGAATGACCAGATCATCCTGTGCGAACGTGGTATCCGCACATATGAAAAAGCGACCCGGAATACACTGGATATTTCAGCTGTTCCGATCCTTAAGCAGGAAACACACCTCCCTGTATTTGTAGACGTAACCCATTCAACAGGCAGAAAAGATCTGCTTCTTCCAACGGCTAAAGCTGCACTTGCTGTCGGAGCAGACGGAGTGATGGCGGAGGTGCATCCGGACCCGGCCGTCGCATTATCCGATTCTGCACAGCAGATGAACATCGAAGAATTCGATCACTGGATCAATGAACTTCGCCCGTTGGTGAAGCAGAAAGCGTAACTTGGATACCGGCCTTGTGCCGGTATTTCTTTTTGCTCAGCCTGTAACCGCTTCCTTTGATGCAATTCCTAAAAACCGTGTTAAAACGTTGTAAATTCGTTGCTTACGCTTTCATTGTATCGTATGATAAGGTACATGAATGTAGATGCAGAACAATGCTACTAACAATAGGCTTAGTTGCTCATACTACAAATAACAGGACATGCAGGCAAGTTAAAGGAGTGTATACAAATGAGCAATATCACTATATATGATGTGGCGAGGGAAGCCAATGTATCCATGGCAACCGTCTCCCGTGTTGTAAACGGAAACCCGAATGTAAAACCGACCACCAGGAAAAAGGTCCTTGAATCCATCGAGAGGCTGGGCTACCGTCCGAATGCAGTAGCGCGCGGACTGGCAAGCAAAAAAACGACTACAGTTGGGGTAATCATCCCCGATATCTCCAGCACGTTCTACGCTGAACTCGCTCGCGGGATCGAAGACATTGCTACTATGTACAAATACAACATCATTTTGAGCAACTCCGATCAAAACCAGGAGAAAGAGCTCCACCTTCTCAATACCATGCTAGGCAAACAGGTAGACGGGATTCTCTTCATGAGCGGAAATGTTACAGGTGCACATACAGAAGAATTCAAACGTTCGCCGGTTCCGATTGTTCTCGCAGGCTCCATTGATCCGGAAAATGAAACCCATTCCGTAAACATTAATTTTGAACAGGGAGCCTACGATGCGGTCAAGCTTTTAGCAGACAAAGGCCATAAGCGGATCGGGTATGTGTCAGGTCTCCTCGAAGAGCCGATCAACCGCGTAAAACTGGAAGGCTATAAGCGTGCTCTTGAAGAGGCGGGACTCACATACGAGGAAGCGCTCGTAACAGAAGGCGACTATACGTATGATTCCGGAATCGAAGGATTCGAAAAACTGTCTGAGCTGCAGGAAAAACCGAGTGCCATTTTTGCAGGCACCGATGAAATGGCACTCGGCGTCATCCACGCCGCGCAGGACCGCGGTTTCAGCATTCCATCTGATATTGAAGTAGTCGGGTTTGATAACACAAGACTCGCTACCATGGTCAGACCCCAGCTGACAACTGTTGTTCAGCCGACCTATGACATTGGAGCGGTCGCGATGAGACTCCTGACAAAACTCATGAACAAAGAAAACGTAGAAGAAAAAGCTGTAGAACTGCCTCACCGCATTGAGGTAAGACAGTCAACTAAATAAACCATTCAAAAACGGGCACCTGGTTCATTCAGGCACCCGTTTTTTTTATTGCTGGATTGCAGCAGACCGATTTAAATACAGTGAAATGAATTAATGAACGCAATCGACAAAATAGTGATTGCAATCGACAAACTAATGAACGCAATCGACAAGATAGAGAGTGCAATCGACAAAATAATGACCGCAATCGACAAATGTAACAGCGCGGCCGTCCAGCAAATAGTGACCGCAGAACATGAACTGCATCGCGATCAGGACTTCCGCCGGTGCTGTGCAGTGTTACCCTTTCGCCCGTTTTGCCGGCTGGTCCTGCCGGATCATCTGCAGTGCTTTAAAAACCGTGTGGGCGTTTTTTTCTTCGATTTCCGGTTTTCGCGGAATCGGCTTGTAAAGCGGTTTCGGATCTTCCCAATTGAGCGGAAGCGGAACAGGTGCCTGATCCTTCCAGGCCTGCAGCCACTCTTCCGGAAGCGGACCAGAAGGGGTTTCATTCTGCATCTGCAGCCAGATCATCGCCCAGGCTCTCGGCACCACTCTCCAAATATCATAACCGCCTCCGCCTACCGCCACCCATCTGCCGCCGCAGTATTCATGGGCCAGTTCATGGGCAAGCTTCGGAATCTCTTTATAGATTTCCATTGTGGAGGAGAGGTGCGTCAGTGGATCCAGGTAATGGGCATCGGCACCGTTTTGTGAAAAAATAATGTCCGGTTTAAAAAAGCGGACCACTTCCGTAAAGGATTCTCTATAAGCATCAAGCCAGGACTCATCTTCTGTGAAGGCATCAAGAGGAATATTGAAGGAATACCCGTATCCCGCCCCATGCCCTCTTTCTGTTACGTTCCCCGTGCCCGGAAATAAATAGCGGCCGGTTTCATGAAGGGAGAGCGTACAGACAGATGGATCATCATAGAAGGTCCACTGTACGCCGTCCCCGTGGTGGGCATCGGTATCCACATAGAGGACTCTGGCATGATGCTTTTCCTGCATATATTTAATGGCGACCGAGCTGTCGTTGTACACACAAAATCCGGATGCTTTGCCGCGGAACCCATGATGCAGCCCTCCGCCAAGATTCAGGGCATGCCTGGCTTTACCGGTCATGACCGCATCAACCGCCTCAAGAGTGCCTCCGACAAGAAAGGCACTTGCATCATGCATCCCTTCAAAAATCGGTGTATCCTCTGTGCCGATTCCGTAATTCTCCGCTTCCTCGGCACCCAGTTTGCCGTTACTGGCTCTTTGCACAGCATCAATGTATTTTGCATCATGGACAAGGGCCAGTTCATCCACGGAAGCTTTTCTGGCCGGAATGATATCCTGATCTGAGATCCTGTCCATTTTTTTCAGCAGATCCAGAGCGAGCTCGACGCGAAGCTGGTTAAAAGGATGATGCTGATTGAACTGGTATTTCCTGAATTCCTCCGAAAAAACAAATACGGAATCTTTCATAGAAATATCCCCGGCATATTCGGCCACAGTACCTGATAACCGGCCGCCTCCAAATCTGAAATGATGCCGGTCGGATTCATGGTCTGCACGCGGAACACGAGGATCTTAAACTGGTCATCGCGATCAGGATACACGAGCACGCTGGCAATGTTGATGCTGCGCTTTTGAAAGACTCCTGAAACTTCTGCAAGCATTCCTGCCTTATTTGGCACTTTCACTTCAATTTGTGACCCCGGCTGGTTGGCTCCGGTAAGCTGGACAAACGTGTGAAGCAAGTCGGATTCGGTAATAATTCCGGCAAGCTTTCCTGCTTTAACAATCGGCATGCAGCCGATCCGGCGCTCGTAAAAAATAGAAGAGATCTCTTCTACAAAATCAAGCGGATGGCCGGTAATGACGTCCGTTTTCATTATCTGGGAGAGCGGCTGCTCCAACTCGTCCATTTTTTCGGTAATCTGAAAGACAGAAGGGCTTGCTTCCTTAATATCCCGGTCGGAAACAATGCCGGTAAGAATTCCGTCCCCGCTGATAATCGGGATATGGCGGATGCGCCGTTCTTTCATCACTTCCATTGCCTTAGCCAGCGTATCACTGGGGCTCAGCGTAATAACCTCTTTTTTCATGATTTGATCGACAATCATTCAAATCCATCCCCTTTTAATGCCTTCGCCTTCCATCCTTAATACATAAAACGGTTCTTAAAACGCAGCTGATCGAATTGCTGAATGGAATCCGGGTCCACCCTTTTGCCGATTCTCGCCATCAGACAGTTGGCAGGATGGGAGCTTATTTCAGGTTCATCCGTCGCAAACCATTCAAGTCCGCCGGCATTCATCATTTTTTCCATCACTTTACGATATTCCCATACGTTCAAGCCCGTGCCTTTTAAATCCCAGTGCCAGTAATATTCAGTCGTTATAATAATATAATCTTCCATTTTGTCATCCATCATGGATACTCTCAGGAGATTTTTTCCGGCAGCACACCCCCGGAAATCAGGAACGACTTCAATCGCGCCAAGCTCGATCAAGTTCTCCATCTTCCCCTCAGACCACCTTTCAAGCGGATCCGGATAAAGATAGGTGACGTACCCGACAATGGTATGTTTATGGCGGGCGATGAGAATCCTGCCCTCAGGCAGTGCTGCTATCTCGATCAATGCCTGATGCTGCTGGCCCGGCGGCCTGAATGCGGTCAGATCCCTGTGAAACTCATAGGATGCAAGCTTCTCTGACCCGATTGGCCCTTCGATAATCAGGGGGCCATTCGGTGTTTTTAATTCCGTTGCATTATAGGTTTTAGTATGTTCCATTCGGTCACCCGCCTTGAAATGATTCACTATTGCAGATTCTTCTGCCGAGAAACTTCCGGGACTCCCGGATAATCTAAAAAACAAAGGATGATTCCTGTTTTGCTATAGGGTATTCAGGCAGATCAAACTTCCTTCTTTTATACTACTAATAATGAAGCGTTTTCACAATCTTATTGTTTAAAAATTGAGAAAAATACATTGGTATACTATAATGGGTGTGAATGAAGAAAAGAGGGGGATTCAGGGATGAAATTGGAAGCGCTGCCAGCGTCGAAGGGGAACCATAATCTAGCAGACTATGATGAAGCCTATCAAAATTTTGACTGGAAAAATGCAGAGAAGCATTTCTCCTGGCATCAAACAGGGAAAATGAATGCTGCTTACGAAGCAATTGACCGACACGCGGAAACCCATCGGAAGAATAAAGTCGCGCTTTATTATCGAGACCCTTCCCGAAACGAAAAATATACGTTTAAAGAAATGAAGGATTTGTCCGGACAGGCAGGTAACGTCTTGCGCCAGGCTGCCAATGTGGAAAAAGGTGACAGGGTGTTCGTATTCATGCCAAGAACACCTGAGCTTTATTTTATTGTTTTGGGAGCAATTAAGGCAGGGGCAATCGTAGGCCCGCTGTTTGAAGCTTTTATGGAAGGTGCCGTTAAGGACCGTCTTGCTGACAGCAGCGCGAAGGTAATCGTGACAACACCTGAACTGCTCGACCGCGTTCCGCACGATGAACTTCCCGATCTGAAACATATTATTCTTGTCGGTGATGAAGAAGAAAGAGAAGGCTACATCCATTTTCATAAGGAAATGGCTGCTGCCAGCAAAGAGTTTGAAACAGAATGGCTCGATCAGGAAGATGGCATGCTCCTCCACTATACATCCGGTTCCACTGGAAAGCCGAAAGGTGTATTGCATGTACAGAGGGCAATGATCCAGCATTACAAAACTGCGGAATGGGTGCTCGATCTAAAGGAGGATGACGTGTACTGGTGTACGGCAGATCCGGGGTGGGTAACCGGAACCGTATACGGCATCTTCGGGCCTTGGCTGCACGGAGCGGCCAATGTCATTGTTGGCGGGCGCTTTAAACCGGAAGCATGGTACAAGACAATCGAAGATTTCGGTGTAACCGTATGGTACAGTGCACCGACTGCCTTCAGGATGCTGATGGGGGCGGGCGATGAAATCATTAAGGATTTTAACCTGAGCAGCCTCCGCCATATATTGAGTGTCGGGGAGCCGTTGAACCCTGAAGTGATCCGATGGGGAGTAAAGGTATTTAACCACCGAATCCACGATACATGGTGGATGACGGAAACAGGTGCACAGACAATCTGCAACTATCCGGGAATGGAGATCAAACCGGGCTCCATGGGCAAGCCGGTTCCGGGAGTGAAGGCAGCTATTGTGGATGACCAGGGCAACGAACTCCCGGCCTACCAGATGGGCAATCTGGCGATAAAAAAAGGATGGCCATCCATGATGCATACAATCTGGAACAACAAAGAGAAATATGAATCCTATTTCATGCCTGGAGACTGGTACGTTTCCGGAGACTCCGCCTACATGGATGAAGACGGATACTTCTGGTTCCAAGGAAGAATCGATGACGTCATCATGACATCCGGCGAACGGGTCGGCCCATTTGAAGTAGAAAGCAAGCTCGTCGAACATCCGGCGATTGCAGAAGCAGGCGTGATCGGAAAGCCGGACCCTGTCCGCGGAGAGATCATCAAAGCATTTATCGCCCTCCGCGAAGGCTATGAACCATCCGATGAACTGAGCGAAGAAATCCGTACATTTGTCAAAAAAGGACTCGCTGCCCACGCGGCCCCAAGAGAAATTGAATTCAAAGACAAGCTTCCGAAAACAAGAAGCGGAAAAATCATGCGCCGGGTACTAAAGGCATGGGAGCTCGACCTGCCGGCAGGAGACCTATCGACAATGGAAGATTAATAAAGTATTAGTGAACGGCTCTGTGGACCGCAGGCATTTTAGCTCGCGGTGTTCAGGGCCGTTTTTTATGGGTGGAGACTGGCCGTCTGCCAATTCCATCTTTGGCGGGCATTGAATTCTTCTATTACGGCAAAATAACGGCATCTGAGACCGAAGCGCTTGAAACTGGTCTCCAGGGCCGCTATTTTTATGGGAATGCGGAAATTTTGCGGTTAACGGTCTCAGCGGCAGCTATTTAAGGAAGGGAAGGCAAAAATCAGCGGTTTTGCGGGAAATAGTGTCTCCTGAGACCGATCGGCCTGAAAAATGATGGATTTCGGCAAAATAACGGCATCTGAGACCGAAGCGCTTGATACCGGTCTCCAGGGCCGTTATTTTTATGGGAATGCGGAAATTTTGACGTTATCGGTCTCAGCGGCATCTATTTAAGGAAGGGAAGGCAAAAATCAGCGGTTTTGCGGGAAATAGTGTGCCCTGAGACAGAATGGCCTAAAAAAAGATGAATTTCGGTAAAATAGCGGCATCTGAGACCGAAGCGTTTGGAACCGGTCTCCAGGGCAGTTATTTTCACAGCATGCTGCCAATTCGCAACTGAGAAAACGGCAATGCCTGGCAAGAATGCTAAGGAAGAGGGGAATGCCCGGCAAGAATGCCTGCAACACATCAAAATCCCTACGAGGCAAACCACTAAACATCCATTCACGACCCTTCGTGATTGAATATGATTGATTACCCAACAAAAAAGATCATTCGTGACTGTTTTTGAATGAAAATGATTGATTTTTGAAAGGGCTTTCGTTACAATGGGTTTATAAATAGATGCTGTTGGAGGTGGAGTCATGCTGACACCGGAGCGGCACGGTAAAATTCTTTCTTTAATAGAAGAGAATGGTGTAGCTACGATTCAGGAGCTTGTTGAGATGACTGGTTCATCTGAGTCTACGATCCGCCGGGATTTGAGCCAGCTTCATTCTGAAAAGAAGCTGAAGAGAGTTCATGGCGGTGCGGAAGTGCTGTTTCAGAAAGGTCTTGAGCCGAATATTGCCCAGAAGGCTGATACGAATCTTGAAGAGAAGAGGGCGATCGGTGCGTATGCGGCGGGACTTGTGAAAGATGGGGACCGGATTTTTATTGATGCGGGCACAACGGCGCTTCAGATGATCCGATTTTTGAAAGGGAAAGAAATCATTGTTGTTACGAACGGGCTTACGCATCTTGATGAGCTGGCTGCGAGCCGGATTCCTTCCTATATAATAGGCGGTTTCATGAAACAGTCAACACGGGCGTTAATTGGATCGCGGGCCTTATCTGAATTGAATGAATACCGGTTTGATAAATGTTTTATTGGGGTTAACGGCATCCATCCTGAGTCTGGCTTTACTACACCCGATCCGGAAGAAGCCGCTGTAAAGGCCGCTGCTATCCGCCTTTCTAACAGCGCTTACATTTTAGCGGATCGAAGCAAGTTTGATCAGTCCGCATTTGCCAGAATTGCGGACCTGCACGATGCGGTCATTCTGACGAATGCGCTGGAGGAAGAACAGATGAAAGATTATGCAGACAAAACAGAAGTAAAGGTTGTGGACGCCTCATGATTTACACTTGCACATTGAATCCGTCAATCGATTACCTGATTCAAGTTGATGATTTTAAACTGGGAGCTTTAAACCGGGCCGGCCGGACACAGTTTTTTCCGGGAGGCAAAGGGATCAATGTATCAAGAGTGCTGAAGCGCTTTGATACAGAAAGCACAGCGATCGGGTTCGCGGGCGGTTTTACTGGAGAGTATATTCAGAATTTCCTGCAGAAGGAAAACATAACAGCTGATTTTACAGAGGTATCGGATGATACGAGAATCAATGTGAAATTAAAAACAGGAATTGAAACGGAAATAAACGGAGCTGGCCCGGAGATTCCTGCAGAGCAGCAGGAACAGCTGATTGATAAGGTGCGGCAGCTTGAGAAAGGGGATCTGCTTGTTCTGGCTGGAAGCATTCCTTCTTCGCTGCCGGCTCACTTTTACAGCAGGCTGGCCGGTATCTGCAGATCTGCTGGCGCGGAAACGGTCATCGATACAACGGGCCGGGCACTTGAAGAGACGTTTCAATATGAGCCGTTCCTGATCAAGCCGAACCATCATGAAATCGGAGAATTGCTGAAAACGAAAGTATCATCTGTCAATGAGGCTGTTTATTCTGCGAAGAAACTTCTGGACCGGGGAGTGCAGAATGTGATTGTTTCCCTGGCGGGGGAGGGAGCGGTCCTTGTTAATAAGGATATCGTGCTCAAAGCTTCAGTGCCGAGCGGTGAGGTAAAGAACTCCGTAGGTGCCGGTGATTCGGTAGTTGCCGGCTTTATTTCGGCTTATACGAAGGGGCTGTCTTTTGAGGAGGCGCTTAGAACCGGAGTTTCAGCGGGCAGCGCAACCGCATTTTCAGAAGATCTTTGCACAAAAGCAGAGGCAGAAAAACTGCGCGGGGACATAAAAATAGAGAAAATTGGATGAGGAGGCAACTCTATGAGAATCACGGATTTATTGACAAGAGAGACAATCCGGCTGCATTTAGCGGCCGATTCAAAGGAAGCAGTCATCGAAGAGCTAATCAGCAAGCTGGATGAAGCAGGCAAGCTGTCAGACCGGAAGCAGTATAAAGAGGCAATCTTGGCGCGCGAAGCACAGAGCACAACAGGAATCGGGGAAGGGATCGCGATTCCTCATGCCAAAACGAAGGCAGTAAAAAGTCCGGCAATTGCATTCGGACGATCTGAGGCCGGCATCGATTACGAGGCTCTGGATGGCCAGCCCAGCCATTTATTCTTTATGATTGCAGCCGGAGAAGGGGCAGACAATACGCACCTCGAGACCCTTTCTTCTCTTTCTAGCTTTCTGATGGATCCTGAATTCAGGAAGATGCTGGAGAATGCAAAATCTGAAGAAGAGGTTCTTCAAGCAATCAATGAGAAGGAAGATGCAGAGTCCGGGGAAGAAGAGGCTGTCTCTGCAGACAGCAGCGAACAGCTCGTATTGGCGGTAACCGCCTGTCCGACTGGGATCGCCCACACATACATGGCTGCAGATGCACTGAAAGCGAAAGCGAAAGAAATGAATGTGCATATAAAAGTGGAGACAAACGGTTCAAGCGGGATCAAAAATCATCTTACCGACGAAGAGATTGAAAAGGCTTCCGCGATTATTGTCGCAGCTGATAAGCAGGTTGAAATGGATCGCTTTAACGGAAAAAATGTGATTGAGGTTCCGGTCGCCCAGGCGATCCGAAAGCCGCAGGAGCTGATCGAACGCGCGTTAAAGAAGGATGCACCTGTTTTTAAAGGCAGTGGCCGCACAGGTGAGGAAAAGGGAAAAGGACAGCGTACCGGATTTTATAAGCATTTAATGAATGGTGTATCCAATATGCTGCCATTCGTAGTGGGCGGCGGGCTGCTCATCGCGGTTTCCTTTTTATTCGGGATCCACTCCGCCAACCCCGATCATGAATCGTACAACGAGTTTGCAGCGCTGCTGAACAGCATCGGCGCCCAACAGGCAATGGCCATGCTTGTTCCGATTCTTGCCGGATTTATTGCGATGAGCATAGCTGACCGGCCGGGCTTAGCACCCGGTATCGTCGGCGGACTCATTGCGCACAGCGGCGGGGCCGGCTTCCTTGGCGGTTTGATTGCGGGCTTTCTGGCAGGTTATCTCGTACTTGCCATTAAAAAAGGGTTCAGCAGACTTCCGGCTTCCCTTGAAGGAACGAAACCGGTCCTCCTTTATCCGTTCTTCGGGATCCTGTTTACTGGAGTCATTATGTCCCTGCTCATAGTTCCTCCTGTTAAAGCATTAAATGACGCGCTCAACGGCTGGCTTGCCGGAATGGGCACGGGCAATCTCGTCCTGCTCGGCCTGATCCTCGGCGGAATGATGGCAGTGGATATGGGAGGACCGATCAATAAAGCAGCCTACACCTTTGGACTGGCGATGATCGATGCTGGCAACTATGCTCCGATTGCAGCCATCATGGCCGGGGGAATGGTGCCTCCGCTGGGGATGGCCATTGCAACCACCATCTTTAAAAATAAATTTACCCGTCAGGAACGGGATGCAGGAAAGACTGCCTATGTGATGGGGGCGACATTCATCACGGAAGGCGCCATTCCATTTGCAGCAGCTGATCCAGGAAGAGTAATCCCTGCATCTGTTATCGGAGCTGCTTCTGCAGGGGCATTGGCGATGCTGTTTGGAATCAAGCTGCATGCTCCTCATGGAGGGTTCCTTGTTACCTTTGCCTTAGAGGGCAACGCATTCCTTTACATTCTTGCCATCCTTGTTGGGGCTGTGGTAACCGCCTTAATTACGGGGATATCGAAAAAAACGGTGCAGGGCTGATCAAGTCCGTACCCTAAAAGGAGAGAAAGTGGCTGAATCAGCCACTTTCTTTTTATTTAGGCTCTATTAAATGATTATGTTGATATTTGAATAAAACGAACTCTTGCTGTAATAGAGATATCTAAGAACAAAAATGAGTGGTTTCAAATGGCATTGACAGACATTATTAAGGAGATTGAAAAACTCAATACCGCAGACCAACTTCGATTGAAAGAGTTTTTTACTAAATCACTTGCCTCTTATGCTGCTAGTGAGCCTATTTTTAAAGAGGTTTCTGAGCAGAAACATAAAGATTGCTACACTTGCACTCACTGTCATTCAAATAATGTTGTCCGCTTCGGCAAATATTCCGTCAAAGTAGGATTGAAAACAATGGAACGTCAGCGTTATCGCTGTAAAGACTGCGGGAAAACTTTTACCGATGTCACGAACACCCCTTTACGTTGGTCACACCTTCCTCATAAATGGCTGGATTTCATTTAGTGTATGATTGAAGGGTACACTTACGGAAGGCATCAGAATTGATTGAGGTTCACTATGTCACCCTTTTCTATTGGAGACATAAGATTTTATCCGGATTAAAACAAATGGGTTTCGACCAAATTTCTGGTATCGTGGAAATGGACGAGATCTAATTCTTATACAATGATAAAGGGAAACAAAATTTAAATGGGCGAAAAACGTTAAGTAAAATGGTTATAGTTATTTGCTTGTTAACCTCTACTTATAAGAGGTTAAGATTATAGTGAAGCCATTACCTAGTTCAACTAAAACGACGCAGCTAAACAAGAAATGGGGAAATTAAGTTAATAGATAATAAGGAGTGAACCATTAGTGGGAAAATACACTTGTCCTTGCTGTGGATATAAGACCCTTGATGAAGAGCCATCTGGTACATTTGATATTTGCAAAAATTGTTATTGGGAAGATGACAATGTAATGAATGATAATCCCGATTACTGGGGTGGTGCTAACGGAGTATGTTTGAGGCAAGCTCAAAGAAATTTCATTAGATATGGAGCTAGTGAAAAAACATATGTAGGTAATGTCGTAATGGGGAAATATGAAAAAGACCCTTTATGGAAACCTATTTGGGAACAGGAAGCAAGACCAAATGAAAAGAAACTAGCACAAATACTTATAGAGGGAAACATTATAGATAGTGGGTTTAAGAACTCTGTTAATATCAATAAATTTTTAGATGAATTTACTGATTTTCTTGAACGGAAGGGATGGTCTTTTGGTGGTGAGATAAAACAAGAAATGACAGAGATTGATAAAGACTAAGTAAAAAGAATAGCAATTGAACAAACGGGGATTTACCTCAATATGAATAAAATCAAGAACCTTATCAAGATCCTTAATTTATATTTAATTATCAACAATTTAACAGAGCCTTTATTTATATAATCACAGGGAACACCAGCATATAGAAAAGTAAAATAAAAGTCCAATCCTTATGCGGATTGGACTTTTTACTATAGTGTGCATTGCAAGGGATTAAGGTCCAGAGAAGCGGGTAACAGTGAGTATGGGTCACATAGAATCTGTTCCTGTTGTAATGGAAAATCTGCAGTACATTCGAATGTTGTCAGCTTTGTATTGCTATGCTACAAATAATGTAAGGTGAAAATCAAGACGGTGCTGATCAAGAAACAATTACCATCTGTTGAAATCTTTGATTGCTTTATAATGATGGAAGCCGTGCTGTTCCGCATACCAGGCACTTCGTGAGTGCTGCTCAAAGGAAACAGTCAGTACTTCTAATCCCTGTTCCTGCTGAAGAAGGTTTAAATCGTTAATTTGATTTTGGGCCCACTCGTCTTTTGAAACGACCTTATGGGTGAAGTCTTCCCACATAATGGCGTCTACATATTCGGCACTTGTTGTTTTCAGGGTTTCCATTCCCCAGTTTTGAATGATTCCGAGATGGGGATAGGTGCTTTTTACATTTTGCAGGAGAAGGGAAAGTCCGTCCCGCTGTTTTTTAAGTTCTGCAGGGTTGCTGCTGAAGTAGTCATCGATGTTTCCAACCGTGTCGAAGAAAATGCCGTCCATATTTTTGCTGAATACTTGGTCGTCAATTTCTGAAAGCAGCAATTCTCTGAAGTGACTGGAAGACATGTTCATCAAATAGGAATCCCATTGCTGAATGTAGTATTTTTGAGAAGCCTGGTGATAGAAATCTTCAGGAGCAAGCTTTTGCATAAAAGCGGTGTTCCAATTGTCAGCTTCCATTGAATTGATGTAGCCGAAAACCTTTGTACCGTGTTTTTTGATCGTATCAATTTGGGTTTTGGTGTAATGGAGAGGTTCCACTATAACAAGATCATAGTTCTTCATCTTGTTCAGAATTGCAGGTGTCGGAGCATCGTAGAAAATTTTATAGGTTTTCACGTCTGACAGAACTCCGGCAGAAGGGGTTTGCTGTACATGTTGGACAGCGTCGGCAGAAGGTGCCGTAATGGCAGTAGCAGCGGGTAACATTGAGGTAAAACTGAAAAACACAAAAAAAGCCATTGCAAAAAATCTGATTACAGTATTCATTTGTAATCCCTCCGTTAATTTTACGGGGGATGGTAGCTTCGCAGACTGGCGATCGGTACTTCCAAAAGGAAGTCTGACGACCCATGTCTTTGCGTCCTTGCTTTTCAGCAAGTTTGCCCATCACCGTTTGAACTAATCATATCAGCCTATTTTTTGAAACTCAACTCATTTTTTGGGGAAAGCAGTGATTCTTATGATCTATAAGCAAACAAATACTATACTGAAAATGATCGAGTCTATCCTTCTATCAATCGGGTGCATTCTTCTGGTTTTTTGGTTTGCTGAAGAGATTCCTGTATTGGATGAGGTCCTTTGGTCTGCTGCAATTGTCCTGACCGCATTAAGATATGGGACAGCTTATGGCTTGATTCCATTTGGATCTGCAGTCATTTCCCTTTTTGTTTACGAAGTGGTGAACGGCGGCGATCTGTATTTATTTTTGACGGATTTAAATTCGGTTCTTGTTATTTTCCTATTGTTTTTCCTTCTCTTATCCTCTGGACTTACTAAGAAAGCATACTCCGAAAGATATACAGATATAACGAATAGGTACGAAGAAATTTTGGAAGAAAAAAACCTTTTGGTAGAAACTCTGGATGAGGCGTTAGCCATAAACGGTCAGTATAAAAAACGTTTTTTAGAAGCTGAGGATCAATATTCGGAAATGTATGACATGATTACCGCACTGAACCTCACAGAATCTGATCCTATTTTCAATGAGATGGTCCGGATTGTAAATCAGCGGTTTAAAACACGCCAGCTTATCCTATACCTTATTTCAAGCCAGGGAGATTCACTGCGCTCCAAAATCAATACGAATAGCCATGGTAAGCTTAAGGCCAATTATTTGTTTGATGAAATGCCTTCTTTGCTGAAGCGGGTACTGGCAGAATCTCAGAAGGTGCAGTTCCATTCCGCTGAAGATGATGATTTCTCTCCGGCGGCGGCTGCACCGGTATTCGTATTCGGAGAGAAACGGTACATCCTGGCGTTAGATGGGATCAGCCTCTCTTCGTGCACTTCCCAGCAGATTCAATGGCTTGACTGGTGTTTAAAATGGATGGGGAACCGCCTGAGCTTTGCTTACCGGTATGAAAGAGAAAGAAATCAGCATGACATGTACCTTGATACCGGCATCTACAGGATCGCCTCCTTCTTTAAGAGGTTTAATGCAGAGCTGGAAAGGGCAGAAAAGATTGGCCAGCCGTTCGTTATATTCGAAATTTCGACAAAGGGACTGTCTATAGGTGAAATCGATTTACTAATGAAAAAGCAGTTGCGGGAACTGGATTCTGCAGGGTGGGATGAAGAAAGAAACGTTCTATATGTACTATTGCCGGGAGTGGATCCGTCAAATGAGGGAGCAGTCAGGAAGCGGCTGCAGAGAGCCGTAGAAAAAGAGGCAGGGTTACAATTATGACAGCCGTGCTTACAATCGGCGGAATTGCCGGTACAGTCTTATCGATAGTCTTTTCGCGGATTTTTTACAAGAAGAAGCTGAAAAAGGACCAGCAAGGGCTGCTGGTGCTTTGGTCCTTGCTGTCTCTCCTTTTGCCGGTAATCGGCTTTTTGTTCGGATGGCTGATGGTCCGAAGGTTTCGCAGCAGGTCAGATGATGCGTTCATGAGCGGCTACAGCAGCTATATTACTAATAAAGTATATAACTTTGAAAATCTAAGAGCTTCTCTCGCTGAAGACCGAAGACTATTGAATGCCGGCAGTCATTCAACGGAAAATGCCTGGGTGATGAAAAACCTGCTGCTTCACATGTCCAATGAAGAAAACAATCATCACGAAATCCTCATCAAAAAAGGGCTTAATCATCCGGATAAGGAAGCGGTACACTATGCTGCGACGATTACGAACGTTTTGCAGGACAGGCTGACTGAACGAATCCGCGATCTAAATAAAAAGAAAGCACCTGAACATCCGGAAGTGTACATTCAGCTGATGGCTGCCTATGAAGAGTTTTTGTCTAGCGAGCTGATCTCATCGGGTATCAGGGAGATGGCCGAGTATGAGTATGAAGCTCTATTGAGAGAGGCCGAGGCGCTTTACAAGGAAAATCATGTGTATACTGAATCGCTGGGGCTCTTCCTGTTTGAGAAAAACCGGGAGGAAGGGGAGAGGATTCTGAGCCGGCTGTTCGATAAGAATCCGGATTCTTCAAAAGTTTTATGGGGATGGCTTCAAGTGTCCTATAAAAATGGCCACTGGAAGGCGGTTTTTGAACTGGCAGGAAAGCTTGGAGATCATCGTGATTTTCAGACTTTCCCGGATAAGCAGCAGGAGATTATTCAGTATCTTGGAGGGAGCCGCCGATGAAAGGATCTATCCCAAAGTTTGCAGGTATCGCAGCTGCAGCTGTACTTTTCCTGCTAGTGGGGGTTTTGTATATGAACGAAGAGGATTTCTACTCGAACCTTCCGATGAGCAAAAGCAGCATGCCACCCGGGAAGACGGTCTTAATGAGTTCAGATGAGACCGGAAGTCCCGGGAACATGAATATTTATCTGATGGAATCGGAAAAAGGAAACAAACTGAGTGAAGGTACTTTTTATAACATAAGTAAAGCATTGTCCAACGCAAATGTGCCTTTTAAGGTGATGAAGCCTGAAGGGACCGCGGAACTGAAGGCAGATCCATACACCATGCTGATTTTGACCGGCGAAGATACAGCCCGCTGGAACGTGGAAGAAATTGAGAGATTCGTGCAAAATGGCGGAAGGCTTTTTACGGCCAACCGTTTTTCGGATTCAGAATGGAACCGTATGCTCGGAATAAAAAGCGAGAACGGCTACGATGATGATGTGAGAGGCGTTTCTTTTTCAGATGACTTCTTTAAAGGCTATCCGGATCTTGATGACGGCTCAGATTATATGGCAAACAGTATGCTGAATGCGGAACTGAGCCCGAAGGCAGAAACATACATCACTGCAGAAGGACTTCCGCTGCTCTGGACTCATGACTGGGGGAAGGGCCGTGTTGTGAACTGGAACGGGACGGGCTTACAGGAAAAGATCACAAGGGGCATTGTGGTACAGGCGATCGGGCTTGGTTTTCCTGCGTTTGCTTCAGGTGTTGCCGGTGAAAAAATTATGTTTATCGACGACTTCCCTGCGCCGGTTGCTAAAAGGGAAGCAGATTCTATTCAACAGGAATATGGCATGTCATATGAACAGTTTTTGAAAAATGTATGGTGGCCCGATATGAAAAAAATCAGTGAAAATCACGGCTTCCCCTATACCGGAGCCATGATTGGGACCTATATGGACAAGCCGGGAATTTCCGGAAGGGAGTTAAAAAGAATGGCAGAAAAGGATCTTCTTTCTTATGGAAGACAGCTGCTCTCTGTAAATGGGGAGATTGCCCTTCACGGTTATAATCATGAATCCTTAGTAATAAAGGAAGAACCGATTTCGCCTGATTTTGGCTACCGGTACTGGAATTCCCAACAAGAAATGGAAACATCTCTTCGTGAGCTGAGAACCGTTCAGGAGGATCTTTTTCCGGAGGAATCATTCAGGTCCTATGTGCCGCCTTCTAATCTATTAAACCGGACCGGTATTCAGGCTCTAGCCGCTACCATGCCTGACCTGGAAGTGCTGTCAAGCTTATACACCGGAGATCCCTCGAATGGAAGTCTGATCCAGGAGTTCGGGTACGATAAAGAGTTTAAACATCTATACCACTTCCCCCGGATGAACAGCGGCTACACGTTCAACCGGGAAAATCAGTTCCAGCTTGCGGATGCGGCTGCTAATATGGGGGTTTTCTCCCATTTTATCCATCCGGATGATGTACTGGATGAGGAGCGGTCCGGAAGCAGCGGCTGGATGGAGATGAAGCGGGAATATAGGAGGATGCAGGAGTTTTTAAGCCGTCATTATCCTTATATGAAAGGATACACACAGATTGATGCAAAAAAACGGATCACGGCTTTTCACGATGGAAAATGGACGATCCGGTATAAAGCGGATGAGCTGGAGATTCATGGCTATCAGGTCCCGTCTCCCTCCATGTTTTATGTGCGGGTTGAAAAAGGGAGGATGCTTGAGACGGGAGATTATTCTTTCGGCAAAATCAAGATGCAGCAGCCTGGTCTCTATTTGCTGACACTCGAGAAGCCCAACGCAGAGGTAAAGTGGAAAGAGGCGGTTAAATGAAGGTGGGAATCATCGCGGAAGGAAGTTATCCGTATGTGAACGGCGGGGTATCCAGCTGGATTCATACCCTGATTACAAAGATGGAAGACATTGAATTTTCCTTATATACTATCACCCCCGAGCAAAAAGGGGAGAAGGATTTAAAATACAGCTTGACGCAGAACACCATCCATCATCAGAACGTGGAGCTACTATCAAAACCAGTCTATCAAAAAACAAAATATCGTTTAACAGAGGAAGAGCGCCTTCTCCTCTTTGAATGGTTTACTTTTCAGACACTTGATCCGAAAGCGCTCCTGCTATTGGGGGATGCTGAAAAAATCGGACCGGCTGAGAGTTTTTTTGAAAGCGAGTGCTTCTATGAGCTGGTTCAGGAATGCTATGAGTTTGAAGAGCTGTACGGGTCGTTTCTCGATTACATGTGGATGCTTAAGTCCATGTATACTCCCGTCATCCATCTTTTGCAGCAGGACTATGCAGAGGTGGATGTGATTCATGCTGCTTCTACAGGATACGGTGGTCTGATCGGGACTTGCATATCGGCTGCGCAGAATATTCCCTTTATCTTAACCGAGCATGGCATCTATTCACGCGAAAGGGAAGAGGAGATCTTGCAGTCGGCCTGGATTCCGGTCGTTTATAAGAAAAGATGGATCCAGCTTTTTCATCATCTTTCAAAGCATGCCTATCAGCAGGCATCTGATATCATCACGTTGTTTGAACGAAACCGGGGCTATCAATTGGAGCTTGGAGCACCCCCGGAAAAGACGGCTATCGTTCCAAATGGAATTGAAATCAATCCGGCACTGAAGGTAAATGTCAGCAAGCCTGTTTTTCACATTGGCTCGATTGTCCGTGTTGTTCCGATCAAAGATATTAAAACAATGATCTATGCGGCCAATCAGCTGAAAAGGTGGGGCTGTGTCTTTCACTGGTCGATTTTGGGGCCGGATGAAGAGATGCCGGAATATGCGAAGGAATGTAAAGATCTGGCGGAGAGTCTGGAGTTGAACGATACCCTCACATTTACCGGGAAAGTAAATGTGAACGATTATCTGATGGGCTTTGATGTTTGCGTACTCAGCAGCCTTTCGGAAGGGCAGCCACTTGCAATTTTGGAAGGGATGGCGGCAGGCAAACCATGGGTGGCTACAGATGTCGGAAGCTGCCGTGAGCTGATTGAAGGGCGTGAGGATGACCCTTATGGATCATGCGGTTTTGTGATTCCTCCAATCCAGCCGGACGAGCTTGCAGATCGGCTGAGATGGTTGATGAATCACCCTGATTTGCTTAAGCGCATGGGGCAAAATGGATTGAACCGGGTGAAGAATGACTATTTGCTGGAAGATGTGATCGGTTACTATAAAAGTTTATATATTCAAAGAGGTGGTACAGGTGGCAGGCATCGGATTTCAGCTTCAGAAACTGTTTAAAGAAGATTATTACTCATCCCGCATGAGGGCTTACCTGTACTCCCTTTTCGTGACAGCAGGACCGTGGCTGATTGTGATCGCGACACTGCTGGGGCTGCAGGTGCTCCTGCAGGCGGTGCCGGGGGTGAACGGGGAAAACAAACAGCTCTTTATGATTTCGGTTTCATA
This sequence comes from Metabacillus mangrovi, assembly GCF_009711125.1. Taxonomy (GTDB): domain Bacteria; phylum Bacillota; class Bacilli; order Bacillales; family Bacillaceae; genus Metabacillus_B; species Metabacillus_B mangrovi. The sequence continues at coordinate 20,394 of NZ_WMIB01000003.1, forward strand.
TTGTTTTATGTTTTCGCAAGTACTGTTCGGTTTTCAGCAGCTGGTTGTGACGAGATACACTGCAGATTGCCTGTATGAAAAAAAGGAAGAAAAAATCTTTCCGTCTTTTTTGGGGGTTTCCGGTGTGACAGCAGCGGCTGCTTTTCTGCTGTGGCTCGTCTTTGCAATTGGATCACCGCTGTTGTGGAGCTATAAGCTTCTCATGCTCGTGCTGTTTCTGCTTTTGAATCTGATCTGGATCATGCTCCTTTACTTGTCGGGAGCAAAAAACTATCAGGCGATTGCGATAGCTTTTCTCGCCGGCGGCATTCTTGCGATTGCAAGCCTGTTTACAGTGCTATCCTTGTTTCCTTACAAAGAGGGAGGATTCACTCCTGCCTTTATGATGATGGGCTGCTTCATTGCCGGAATCGCTGTCACTTTTTTGCTGCTGGTGTATTCGATGCTGATCACTTTTCCAAAGCGCCCTGCAGCAGCCCCTTTCGATTATCTATGTTATTTTGACAAGTATCCGCTTTTAGCCTGGACAGGAATCTTCTACAACGCCGGGTTATGGGTAAGCAATTGGATCATTTGGGCAGACGGGGGAGAATGGCTTCTCGGAACATTCCGTTATCATCCAGCTTACGATACAGCTTTATTCTATGCCTATTTAACGATTCTTCCTACGTATGTAATCTTTGTCGTTTCCATCGAAACGCGTTTTTATGAGAGGTACCGGACCTTCTTTTCCTTTATCAATGATGGCGGGACATTATCGCAAATCAGAAAATCCAAGAAAACGATGCTGATTGTGCTGAAACAGGAACTCGAAAAGCTGGTGCGCAGCCAGGGGATCGTGTCACTTGCCATCTTGCTGTTCGCATTATTGATTGCCCCTCTTTATGTCGCGAATGACCAAGTGCTCGGAATGTTCAGGCTGACTGTGATCGGAGCATTCTGCAACGGGATGGCGATGGTCATGATGCTCCTGCTGCTTTATTTTGACGATCGAAAAGGAGCATGTGTGACGTCCGGCTTGTTCTTTTTCGGAATTGCCTCAGCGTCGCTTCTTCTGCTGCCGGCAGGGGAAGCCGATTATGGAGTCGGCTTCACCGCAGGAAGCCTTATCAGCTTTCTGTATGCCGTCTCCCGTCTGTTCAGCTACGTGTCTAAAGCGGACTACTATGCTTTCAGCAAATCCCATCGTTCCCCTGATACCGGAACTTTTCACAGGCTTTCCCGCAGGCTTAATAAAATAATCAGCCACTAATCGGCAGGGGGAAATGCCCGCCGGAATAGGTCGGAACATAGACGCAAAAACCCGGAATGCAGTGCACTCCGGGTTTTCTTGTTGTGATTTGATCAGCTGCTGATCGTACCGCTTTCGTTTTTCTCTTCTGTGTAGCAGTGCTGGCTCGTTCTTTTGCAAAAGCGGATCGCGTTGATCTCGCCGCCAATCAGGATGGCAAAGCCGGATAAATACAGCCAAGTCAAGAGGACGATGACCCCTCCAAGGCTTCCGTATGTAGCCTGGTAGTTCCCGAACTGGCTGACGTAAAGAGAGAATCCGAAGGAGATCACCTGCCATAGAATCGTGGCTGCGATGGCCCCTGGATAGATGTCTTTGACGCGCAAGTCGACATTTGGAGAAAAGTAATAAATCATTCCAAGAATTAAAGCCATCAGGAAGAAGGCAATCAGGAAACGAATCAGTACAAACAGTCCGTCTGTTAATGGGGTTTCAGGGAAAAATCCCTTGATGCTTGCCAGCAGTACATCGCCAAAAATAGGGAGGACGAGCGTTACAACCAGCCCAAGAACAAGTCCAATCGTCAGAATAATAGCCATCCCGCGCACTTTCCAGAATGCTCTGGATTCCTCCACCATATGAGCCACGTTCAGAGATCTCATTACTGCATTGGTTGCATTTGATGCGGACCATAAAGCCCCGATGATACCAAAAGAAAGGAGGCCCCCATTAGGGGTGGAGATCAGCGAGGTGATCTGTTCTTTTAGGAGCTGCCCGGATTCGCCCGGCGCCACCTGGTTTACAAATTTGCCAACTGTCTCCGGCTCTATTGAAAAATAAGGGAGCAGTGTCAATGAAAAAATGAGGAGCGGGAATAGAGACAGCAGGAAATAGTAAGCCAGAACCGCTGCCAGGTCACCTAGATCGTGTTTTTGTATGCGATGAATAAGTTCTTTGATGAATGCCATATTAAGCCTCCTGTAAACAGTTCTTATCCATATGTTACCCGCGCGAAAATCAACTTGAAACCTATCTTGGCGGCTGCCTTCTTTTTTGGGGGACATGGACCGTTCCACATTTAAGCATGCGGCCATATACTAAGTTGAACTTGCAGAAAGGAGGGTAAAAAATGGGTGAATTTGGTTACGGTGGCGGCTTCGCGCTATTGGTGGTATTGTTTATTCTTTTGGTTATCATTGGAGCATCTTATGTTGGTGGCGCAGGCTTCTAATGCATCGCCTGTTCAACCGTAGTAGTAAGCTGAAAAGATAAAGCCGGACACACAGGTCCGGCTTTTTTTCATGCTGCCAGCAAAGATTTATCGCGGCAGGATTCTTGAAACCTGGATCCGCGCTGGATCCGGTTTTTTTTCTGTCAGTCCTGATTTTTAAGTCATGGGCTGAGACGATGATGGCTTTTTATCATGAGCTTGCGCAAAATTTGGCGGAAAAAGTCGAATCGATAATATATTGGGATTATCGATAATATATCAGGATTTTCGATAATATATCAGGATTTTCGATAATATTCCGCTGCAGGACGGCACCCCGCTGACTGCGTTCGCAAAAGTAAACCGTTCAAAATCGCAAATATATATTATTTTTTTCGCAAATAAACGGCCAGTTTTCTCAAATATACCCGGGATTTTCGCAAATAAGTGGCTGGAAACCGCAGATAGCTCCTAGACTTACCTAGATAAGTGGCCGGAACCCGCAGATAGCACCTAGACTTACCTAGATAAGTGGCCGGAACCCGCAGATGGCACCTGGATTTACCTAAATAAATGGCCGGAACCCGCAGATAGCACCTGGAATTACCTAAATAAGTGGCCGGAACCCCTGGACATCACCTGAATTATGGCCAATAAGTGTCCGAGAGCCGTCAATATCCCGCCAAAAAACTGGCCAGAATCCGCAACAATCAAGTCCGGCAGGATGCTCTTATGTGATGTATGAGCGAATCACATAAGAGCCGGCCGTTTAACTAGGTACGGACAGTAAAGTTTCTCCCTGCATGGTCTCATCTGTTTGTCCACTGCAGCTGATTCCTTCAGCTTTATGGTTTTTTGACTGCGATCGTGGAGGGGGCTGATTCTTTTCCTGCTGCATCTACTGCTGTTACATAATAGGAGGCATTTGCAGATCCGAGGGTGATCCCCGGTTCATCTGATATGCTGATGCTTGCAATTTTTGTGTAATTTCGGGAGCTGCCTGTTGCCATGTACACCCTGTACCCTAACAGGTCCTTTTGTGCTGACTTATTCCAGTTCAGGACCGCTCCATTGATCCTGACCCCTGCAACAGGAGATGGAGGCATGCCATCTTCTTCAATTTTTTCGCCTGAATAGACGACAAGCTTCCTCAGGTTTTTAGTATAGGTATAGAGCTCGGCAGGAGAATCGAGACCGAAGCGGCTGAGGATTTCCCTGCTCATCATAGGTCCGCTGTAAATGAAATCTTCAGGAGCCGATGCAGGCACTTCGTAGGCAATCCCTTTTTGGAGCACGTACTTCCCAGACTTTAAGCTTTCGCCTGCTGCCTCTGGTGCATATTTTACATGGAATAGATCAGACTCTACAAACCCGGCCTGTCTGCATAGATCTGTAGGTGAACCGCCTGTTAATGCGCAGAATGGAAATTCCGCGATGCCCTCAGGCATTCTGAACGGTTCCTCGGGGCCGATGAGGTCAGGGTTTTCTTTGTATGCTGCATTTATGAGAGCAGCCCAGATTTCCTGGCTTCTTTGATTGTATCTTTTCCCTTTGTAGGTCTGGATTTTTCCTTGATGATCGTAGCCGATCCACGTCCCGAAAGTAATGTTCGGATTGCTGCCGACAAACCATGCATCTCTTGTATCCTGGGTGGTCCCGGTCTTGCCGGCCCAGTCCGCTTCGAAATCAAGCAGCCCCGGAATCCTCCGTGCTGTTCCGTCTGAAAGGACATCCCTCATCATATCTACCGTTAAGTAAGCAGTCTGAGGAGAAAAGACCTTCTCGGATTTTTGCTCATGCTGATACACATAAGTGCCGTCTGAATTTTGAATGCTGTCGATTAAATAGGCATCTGCAAACTGCCCGTTATTGGCAAAGACCGTGTAGGCGTTGACGTTCTCTTCAACTGTTATTTCCCCTCCGCCCCCCAGTGGAAGGGACAGATGATCATTTTCTTCAGGAAGAATGCTCGTGATTCCCATCTTATACAGATAGTTTACAGGCTGAACAGACTTAAACTTTGAATAGCCGTTTACGACCGCCTGATTGTATGACTTCGATAACGCGGTTCTTGCACTGACAAGCCCATGCGATTGGCCATCCGAATTCTGCGGCCATATCTCTCCGTTTTCCTTAACCTCGTTTGGAATATCCGCCAGATAGCTGCCCGGCTGGAGAAAGCCTTCTTCGATTGCAGGTGCATAAAAGAGCAGCGGCTTCATCGTGGAGCCAATCGGACGCAGCGAAGTAAAATGATTGACTTGTGAACGGGAATGATCCCGGCCGCCGACAAAGCTCAAAATCTTTCCGGTTTTGTTTTCAATTAGCATCCCGCCAAGTTCCAGCGGTTCTTTGTAGGATCTGCTCTTTCCTGTATCGGGGTCTTTTAAAGTATACTCACTCATTTCCCCGTAGTCCTTGTATTCCTTTGCAGCTTTCTGCATGGATTCGTAAATCCCTTTATGAATGGTAGTATGAATGCGGTAGCCATTTTGGCGCAATGCCCGGTCTGCCAGAGTGAGGTAGCTGTCCATCTGCTCTTTCGTCAATTCGCTTGGTACATAGCCGTCCTTCTCTGCGAATACTTCCATAAGGATGGACTTTGCCCGTTTTTCCACTTCATCTGTCAGGAAGGGATACTGCGTGTTCATGTTCTTTTTCCCTGACTTAATGAAAGAGGAGGCAATGTCTTCTTCAGAAGCGTGCTCATATTCAGAAACGGTAATAAACTTTTCTTTCAGCATCCTGTTTAATACGGTTTTCATCCTGCTGATTCCGGGTGACAGATCCTGTTTTAGTTTCCCGTCGTTTCCGTAAGGTGTGTAGGCAAAAGGGCTTTGAGGAAGGCCTGCAATAAAAGCTGCCTGCGGAAGAGTGAGTTCTTTTGCACTCACACCGAACAGGCCCCGGGCAGCTGTCTCTGCACCGGCGATGTTGCGGCCGTTGTAATCCCGCCCGAAATCCGCCATATTTAAGTAAGCCTCTAAGATTTCGTCTTTTTCAAAGAATCGTTCGAGCCTTAGGGCGAGAAGGATTTCTTTAGCTTTGCGGTCAAAAGACACTTCATTTGTCAGGATCTGATTTTTGATGAGCTGCTGGGTAAGAGTGCTTCCTCCGCTTTGCATAGAAGCGTTCGAAAACTCCTGATAGATGGCTCTGAAAATGGCTTTGGGAACGATGCCGTCGTGCTCATAGAAAAATTCATCCTCTGTCGCAATAACAGCATTGATTAAATGAGGTGAGATGTTTTCAAGGCTTGTCTTTGTCCGGAAAAGGTCGGTTCTGAGCGATCCTGCCAGCTCCTGTCCGGCAAAATAAACCTCGGTCGTCTCTTCATAGCTTCCGATATCCTTACGCATCTGTTCGTAGCTGAGCACTTCTTCATCCTTCACGAGTGAGGCGAAGTACCCCGCTCCAGCACTTGCTGCAAAAACAGCAGCTCCGCCAAGCAGGATGATGACGATCAGCGTGATGTTCCACACAACCCCATATGTAATTCGAAGCCTCCGGGCCCATAAAGACCTTTGTTCAGCAGATAACTTTATTTTACTGATCCATTTCTCCATATCCATCCTCCTTCCAGGAGCAAAATTAGTATACCACAAAATTAACAGAAAATTTTCATTACTTTTGCCCGTTTGACAGAAGTTCTTTTTCGTGATAAAAACTTTATATGTGAATATTGAGCGAGGATTGGTATACAGTAGCAGTTGTCTCCCTGTATCAGAGAGCTGATGGCCGGTGAAAATCAGCACAAAGACAAAATGCGAATTACATGCCATGAGCATCTGTGGTTTATTTTTAAGCCTTCAGACGGTACTGGACCGTTATCCATTGAGCGAAGAATATTCAGTTATTCTTAAGTAGGGTGGTACCGCGGCGAAATTCGTCCCTTCATATATGTATGAAGGGGCTTTTTTGTGTTCCGGGGCTGCATGCATCTGCAGCAGACGAACGCCCTATTTAACAGATTCTCCAATAAAATCGAAAAGGAGCATGACAATGAATGAATTGCTGCAGGACTTAAAGTTCAGAGGACTCATTAATCAGGTTACAGATGAAGCAGGGCTGGAGGAGCTTTTAAATAAAGAAAGCATTAAACTATACTCCGGATTCGATCCAACTGCGGACAGCCTTCATATCGGGCATATGCTTCCTATCTTAACACTGAAAAGATTCCAGCTGGCTGGGCATCATCCGATTGCGCTAGTAGGCGGAGCAACAGGCTTGATCGGTGATCCGAGCGGTAAGAAAGCAGAGCGCACTTTGAATACGGAGGATATTGTTCAGCAATGGTCTGACAGTATTAAAAATCAGCTTTCCCGTTTCCTTGATTTTGAAGCAGAAGTGAATCCAGCGGAAATCGCGAATAACTTTGAATGGCTTGGAAAGATGACAATTACTGAATTTTTGCGTGATGTCGGCAAGAACTTCAGCATCAATTACATGCTTGCCAAAGATTCTGTCAAGACACGAATTGAATCCGGCATTTCATTCTCGGAATTCACCTACATGATCCTGCAATCCTATGATTTCCTAAAACTCTATAAAAACGAGCACTGCAAGCTCCAGATTGGCGGAAGCGACCAATGGGGAAACATCACTGCAGGACTTGAGCTGATCCGCAGAACAGAAACTGACGCGAAAGCTTTCGGCTTAACCATTCCGCTCGTCACGAAAGCCGACGGAACCAAGTTTGGGAAAACGGAAGGCGGAGCAGTGTGGCTCGACAGGGAAAAGACGTCTCCTTACGAGTTCTACCAGTTCTGGATCAACGCTGATGACCGCGATGTTGTCAAATACTTGAAATACTTTACTTTTCTTTCCCATGAGGAGATCAATGCTCTTGAAAAAGAAGTCCAGGATGCGCCTGAAAAACGGGCTGTCCACAAGCGCCTTGCGGAAGAAGTAACCGCAATGGTGCATGGCCGTGAAGCACTGGACCAGGCAATCCGGATTTCCGCAGCACTTTTCAGCGGAGACATTAAAGCACTGACCGGCGAAGAAATTAAACAAGGCTTCAAAGATGTTCCTACACATGAAGCAAGCGCGAAGGACATCGGACTGATCGATCTTCTCATCGAAGCCGGCGTTTCTCCATCGAAAAGACAGGCACGGGAAGACGTTTCAAACGGAGCCATCTATATTAATGGTGAACGTCAGCAGGATTTGAATTACGTTCTTCAGGGGGAAGACCGGATCGACGATGAATTCACAATCATCCGGAGAGGGAAGAAGAAATATACAATGGTGAAATACTAATTAGAGAGCGTCCTTATTGGGCGCTTTTTTTTTGTGAAAAATTTTTGTGCTCTGACCCCACTTACGCTAAAGCACGAAACCTCCGTCCCCCATGTGAGCGGCGCCTTTGCTGCCATGGCTCCGTCCGGCCGGTGCTTGTTCCCCCGCTGCGGTGAAGCAGCAAGGGTCAGAGCACGCCCTCCAAAAAAGCTCTGCCCTGCTTTTGAAACCATTTTCCCCTTGCACCCGTATAGTTATAGAACGGAGGGAAGTGTATGAAGAGTGCAGCAGTACGTCCGAAAATAAAAATAGCGAAGACAAGAAGTGAGCAGATTTGGGATGTTATTGGTTATTTCTTTTATATTGGCTCGATTATATGGATGGCCTTTCATTGGAATGCGCTGCCTGAGCAGGTTCCGGGGCATTACAATGCGATAGGTGAAGTGGACCGGTGGGGATCAAAGTGGGAGCTGCTCATTTTGCCGTTTGTCGGCTTGTTCATTTTACTGACGATGCAGGTGCTTGAAAAGTACCCGGAAACACATAATTATCCGCAGCGTCTCAATGAGTCAAATGCGGAAGCGTTTTATCTGCTCAGCAGAAAGCTGGTGAATCAGCTGAAGAACATCTGCCTGATTGTTTTCGCACTTATTATCTATGAATCCATAACCATTGCGCTCAATCAGGATTGGCATCTCGGTATCTGGCAGCTGCCTGTCATTTTGGGTGGCACTTTTCTGCCTATCGTGATCACGCTGTTCAAACAGGCTAAAATCAAGTGAGGCATAACAAAAAACCCCCGAAGCATTGAAGAACAATGCTTTCGGGGGTTTTCCTGTCTCCGCGGATTAACGGGAGTAGAACTCTACGATTAGAGATTCGTTGATTTCAGCTGGAAGCTCGGAACGCTCAGGGAAACGAGTGTAAGTTCCTTCAAGCTTGTCAGCATCAAAAGTAAGATATTCTGGAACGAAGCTGTTAACTTCCATAGCTTCTTTCACGATATCAAGATTGCGGGATTTTTCACGCAGTGTGATAACCTGACCAGTCTTTACTTGGAAAGACGGGATGTCAACGCGAGCGTTGTCAACCATGATGTGACCGTGGTTTACCAATTGGCGTGCCTGACGGCGTGTACGTGCAAGTCCAAGACGGTAAACAACGTTGTCAAGACGGGATTCAAGCAAACCCATGAAGCTTTCGCCAAGGATCCCTTTCATTTTTCCTGCTTTAACGAACGTGTTGCGGAATTGGCGCTCATTTACTCCGTACATGTGACGAAGTTTTTGTTTTTCCTGAAGTTGAAGACCGTATTCAGAAAGTTTTTTACGCTGTCCGGGACCGTGGGGACCAGGAGCGTAAGGGCGTTTTTCCAATTCTTTACCTGTACCGCTCAGAGAAATTCCAAGACGGCGGGATAGTTTCCAGCTAGGGCCAGTATAACGAGACATTATATGACTCCTCCTTAAAGTTTTTATTTTGTATAAAATAAAAACCAAACCGAACCTTACATGCATGGCCATTTTGTTTTCATGCACCCTCGCTCCAGCAGCAGGGAGTTACTCGATGCACCTCGCAAATTCATGCGGGAACAAAATGGGATCATCTATGCGATTCTGCAGGCTGCAATATTTTACACAACATTAAAGATTATAAGCTGTATATAATCGTTTGTCAACGTATGTTTAGGGATGTGCAAACCGGGAAAGTTCATCTTTGGCAACAGCAGGTTTTATGATATAATAAATCTAACAAATATTTACTTAATTTGGAATCTAACGGGTGGTCCATATATGCAAGAAACCAACAGCAAGGCTGCATCTTTGAAGGGCCGTTTCTTTACTTATTTATATAATGAAAGAGCGGATTTGTCACTGGAAAAAGCTTCGAGATGGCTTACTGGAGAATTAAAAACAGTATATGGTGCAGAGCAGGTATCGATTTCCTGCTATTATTCTTCAAGTGTACCTTTGCTGCCTTATTTTATGGCGAGTACTTCGCCCGATCAGGCTGTTCCTTCTGATGCAGAGGGAAGCCGGGAATTATTTAAAGCGGGCAGCGAACGCAAGCACGGCAAAAGCCGATTTATGATTGGCGGACCGCATGAAGAATGGTTTGCCGTATTGGAAATGACAGGAGGACACGACGGAGAAGAGTTAAGCGAGACTGGGCGCATCTGTACTGAATTTCTCTATTTCTGCAGAAGTGCAGAGATTAATATGATCAGCTCCAGGAAGCATGGAAGTCTGTATAAACTTACAGAATCGTTCCATTCCGCTATGGACAAGGATCAGGTGCTGGCTGAATTGATCAATGCGCTTCAGTCAATGTACGGTGCTTTTCTTTTTTATCTGTTCCTGTCCCATGATAATGACAGCCGCCTTAAGCTGCCGACAAAAGATTTATATTTTGATGAGCAGGGTTCAGCTGATACAGCGATGGAGGCTTTTCTGACGGGAGCCATCAGGATGGACCGCTCCCAGCCGGATAAGGTGCATGTCTATGTGCCGCTCAAGGGGCGGCAGGGCGTCTACGGGGTGCTCGAGGTCATAGCGGATAAAAATCATCCGATCAAGGAATCAGAGATCGAGTTCATTATGATGCTGGCGAATGCAGCTGGCAACGCCATGGAAAATGCCCAGCTTTACCAGCAGTCGAGAAAGCTGATCGATGACCTGAGGCTGATTAATGAAACATCTCACCAGCTAAACAAGAACCTTCCATTAAAAGATACGATGAAGTTTCTTGCAGAACGGGTCATTCACTCCTTTAACGCCAGGGAAGCGGGCTTTTATTACAGAAATTCCTCCGGCACGGACCAGCTTCTGCCCGGCAGCACGGGCTTTTTCATCACTCCGGAAGCGGATAGCTATCTGTCTTTTGTGCTCTCGAAAATTGAGAATGAAAGAGAAGGAATTTTCATTGGAAACCTCCCGGCACAGGGCTTTTCAAACGGCATCTATCAATGCCTGATGGCTGTGCCGATGATGGAAAACGGACAGCTGAGAGGATATGCCATCGCTTTGCATGAAAAGCCCTATCATTTTACCTTTGAGACGTTCAAGCTCCTTCAGTCCCTGATCCACCATTCCACCCTTGCTTTATCGAATTCGATGCTCCGCGAGGAACTGGAAGCGCTTGTGAAGACAGATAATCTGACGAAGCTGTATTCCAGAAACTATTTGAATGAACGGATCCGGCACTCGATGAATGAGGACCGTCACGGTGTTTTTATCCTCATAGATATCGATAATTTTAAAAACATTAATGATACGTACGGCCACCAGATCGGAGACGATGTGCTCATTCAGGTAGGGAATATCATTAAAAGCAGCATCCGGGAAAAAGATGTCGGCGCGAGGTGGGGGGGAGAGGAACTTGCCATTTACCTTCCGCAGGCTGACCCGGAGATCGGAATTTGTGTTGCCCACAGAGTTCTGGAACGGGTCCGGAGCACGACCTCACCACGGGTTACCATCTCGTGCGGAGTGTCAGCCTGGGAGGCTGAGGAAGATGATACGCCTAAGATGCTCTTCCTGCGTGCTGACCGTGCCCTTTATCAGGCCAAAAGCAACGGAAAGAATCAGGTAATCGTTCAGAATCGGATCGCGAAGTGAAGACGGTCAGAACTGTATATAAAGTGAACAGAAAACCCCCTGGATGCTGACCGCATACAGGGGGTTTTGTTTTTTACCGGGCTTGTGACAGGTTAAATAAACGGAAGCAGTGCCTCTGCAAACTTTTCCAGGTATTCTTTGTCGGTTTCGTTAAATCGGTACAGGCTCGGGCTGTCAATGTCCAAAACTCCGAGAACTTCGCCGTTTTTAACAAGCGGAACCACTATTTCTGAATTGGTGGCTGAATCACAGGCGATGTGTCCGGGAAATTCATGTACATTCATGACCAGCTGGGTTTCTTTTGAAGCGGCAGCCGTTCCGCACACTCCTTTTCCTGACTTGATTCTCACACATGCAGGAAGACCCTGGAACGGGCCGAGAACGAGTTCGCCTTCTTTCATTAAATAGAAGCCCACCCAGTTGATGTCTTCAAGGAATTGGTTCAGCAGTGCAGATGCGTTGGCAAGATTTGCTATCTGATCTTGTTCTCCCTCCAGGAGGGCTTGAAGCTGTTTAATTACCAATTCATAATTTTCTTTCGTGTTCTTTGAGTATTTTTCGACATGAAACATCGTCTATCTCCCTCTTTTCATCTTTAAATTGGTAAGGCAGGCCATTAGCGCGAAACTTTGTCGATAAGTCACTAAAGGAATCCACCGGCTTCTGTGGAAAAAAGTCCTGAGAAACAAAAAGGAGGAATCCGGAATGAAGCAGGAAGCCTTTAGTCTGACAAAGCAAAAAATCATTGAAGCTGCTGTGGCCCTGTTTAACACGAACGGCTTCTCAGGCACTTCCGTTCGTTCTATTGCAAGCAAAGCAGGTGTAAACGTAGCTCATATTTCCTACTATTTTAATGGCAAAACCGGCTTGATGGAGCATCTTGTTTCTGATTTTTATGAAGGATACCTGGATGTAATGGATCAGGCGGTTTTGGCCGATATGGGAAAAAGTCCGGTCTACAGACTAACCCGTCTGGTTTTAAATATTCTAAGCTATCAGCATGAAAGGCGTCAATTAACCCGGTTTGTATACAGAGAGGTCACTCTTGATACCATGCTGATCAGGGAAGTGATGAGCACGTATATGCTGAAGGAAAAATTCCTGCTGTCCACTCTGATCGAAGAGGGAATCGATGATGGCAGCCTCAACAAGATCCCGGTCGGGCATTTTATCGTCCAGCTGAAGGGGATGCTCACCATGCCCTTCCTTCAGCCGCAGTATATTGCAGAAGTGCTGTACCTCCAGCCGCATGAAGATTACTTTGTTAAACAATATTTCCACGAACTGGAGAGCTGGATTATTTCTCTTTTGACTCCGGCATCTGAGGTGATCCGCTGATCAGGCTGACATAATTGTGATAGTCCGCTCCAAGGTCTGCCGAAGCGTGTGCGTCTGAACCGTATACAAGCGGAATTTTCTTTTTAAGGGCGAGTTCAGCCGCTTCGCGGTAGGGATACGGGGTTTTGCAATATTCTTTTCTCAAGCCCGCTGTATTGTAATCCAGCTCATACCCTTTTTCCTTCACAAGGTCCAAAAGCCTGTCCAAATCGTTCAAATCCTTTTCAGCTGATGGGACGGGAAACAGGGATTGGAATTTATGAACCAGTGTGATGTGGCCGATCCTTTTTGGTTTGAAATCCCCAAGGTCAGCCGTGATCGATTTTCCTACTGTGCGGTAGTAAAGGCTGTGTGCTGCACTGATTGATCCTGCAGCAAGGCACAGATTTTTAAACCCTTCCGGACTGAAATCAAGGCAGTGGAAGGCATTTCCGGCAAGAAGAAAATGAACGGACAGGATGGAATCGTCGATTATGGATCCATATTGATTTAAAAACGCTGCAGTTTCCTTTTCAAATCCTTCAATATAATCCACTTCAAATCCGAGATTGATTTTGATCTCTCCCGAATACTCCTTCTTAACCTCTTGTACCGCTTTAATGTATGCTTCCACTTGATCAGCAGGCAGGGCGCTGTCCTTATTGGGGACGGGATCCGAAAAGGTCTCCGGAAGCGGTGCATGCTCTGTAAAGGTGAGCTCCTCAAACCCGAGCTGGATTCCTCTTTCGGCATAGCGGGATAAACGGTCCCTGGACCCGTGCGGACAAAAAGGCGTATGTACATGAGCGTCAATTTTCATCAAAATCTTCTCCCCCTTGACATAAAGCAGGATAATAGGTGTAAAAAATTTAAAAAACTGGTCAAAAAATATTGTTAACATGGTATCATAAAAACATTGAAAAACAATTCATTTTTAATCAGTTCATACATATTTCGCCTAAAAGATTATTGAGACCGCGGCAATTTTAAGCTGCATTCAGCATATCCTGTCCGGATTAAACGCTTTTACATGCAATGTGTAAGCCGCAAGCAGCTCTGCGGGGCGCGGATCGCTTGTGCTTTTTCTTATATACAGCAAGGGGGCCCATTATGGAAGTCGTTATTGGTTTGCTGGCTGCGCTCGTTCTTTTTTTTGCAGCCGGTTATTTTATCAGGAAAAATATTTACCGGGAAGTGGATCGGCTCGAGGCGAGGAAAATTGAGATCATGAACCGGTCGCTCGCCGATGAAATGTCCAGAGTGAAAGAACTGAAAATGACGGGACAGGCGGAAGAACTGTTCGAAAAGTGGAGACAGGAATGGGATGAGATTGTAACAGCCCAGCTTCCGGAAGTAGAGGAACTTCTTTTTGACGCAGAGGACCATGCGGACAAATACCGTTTTAAAAAATCACGTGAGGTGCTTGCTCATATCGATAAGATGCTTGATGCTGCGGACGAGAACATTGAGCAGATAATCGAAGAAATCTATGAACTGGTCACGAGCGAAGAAAGAAACAGTTCGGAGATCGATGAGATAAGAGAGCAGTTCAAGAACGCAAAAAGAGCTCTTCTCGCGCACAGCCATACGTTCGGTGGAGCCCATGCCAAACTTGAAACGGCACTGTATGAAGTGTATGAAGGCCTGAAGCTTTTTGATGCGGAAACGGATGCAGGAAACTATCTTGCTGCCCGTGATATTCTGACCGCCCAGAAAGCGGTGCTGGATGTACTCTGCGAAAAAATTGAACAAATCCCCGCGCTGCTCTCAGAATGCCAGAGCGGAATTCCGGCCCAGCTCACGGAAATTGAAGAAGGGTATAAAGAGATGGCTGAGCAGGGATATGTACTTGACCATATCCAGGTAAGCAGTGAAAGGGAGCGGATCTCCACTTCTCTCACCCTGTACAGGGAGAAAATCTGTGATTTGGAGCTGGAAGGAATCAGAGAAGGGGTTCAGGAAATCCAGGAATCGATCGATACGATGTATGACCTTCTCGAAAAAGAGGTTCATGCCCATCATTATATTCTCTCGGAGACACCGAAAGCGGATGTCGCCATCCAAAGCCTTGCAGCTGAAAAAGCGGCAACAAAAGATGAAACGGAAACCGTTCGCAGAAGCTATCATTTAAGTGAGGAGGAAACCTCCAGGCTCCGCAGCATCGATAAGCAGGTAGCGTCCCTGCAAAAACGCTGCCTGCACATTCAGGATAAAATCGCACATGAGCAAACGGCCTATTCCCTTCTTAAGGAAGAACTGATTGAACTTGAAAAGCTCACGGCTGAAGTCAAAGCAGAGCATGAAGGGTATAGGGACACGCTCCATACCCTCCGCAAGGAAGAGCTGCAGGCACGTGAACAGATGACTGCAGCCAGAACACTCTTGAATGATTCGGCAAGGCTGATAAGCAAGAGCAACATTCCCGGCTTGCCGGCAGCCTATACGGAATTGCTGAGGGATGCGAAAAGAACCATTGGCCTCGTCTCGGATAAGCTCCATGAAATTCCATTGGATATGGTAGCTGTCAATATTCTATTGGAGGATGCCCTGGCTGCAGCGGCAAAGGTGCATGAGCAGACAGAGGATATGATCGAACAAGTATATTATGTGGAAAAAATTATTCAATACGGCAACCGTTTCAGAAGCAGAAATGCCGGCCTTTCAAAAGAATTGCAGGAAGCAGAACACTTATTCAGAAACTATGAATATGAGAGTTCACTGAAAAAAGCCGCCACCGCAATCGAAACAGTCGAGCCAGGCTCATTTGAGAAAATCGGCACTCTTGTAGAAGAGGACCTGACCGAGCTGAAAAGCAAATAAAATTAACGGGTTTGAATTTCATGGATCACCCTTTAGGGGACAGCCATTCACATACGAATGGCTGTCTTTTTTTTTATTAGCTCTGTTAAACTTGGCTGTTGATTGCAGCTAGCAGGCGTTCGCTCATCCAGGGGCGGGCGGTGAGCCTCCTCGCCGCTGCGCGACTGCGGGGTCTCACCTGTCCCGCTGTTCTCAAGCTCCCAGTCTCACGCCTCTTTCGCTGCAATCAACTGGTGTGAAAAATCAACATTATGCTTTAACAAAGCCTTATTGATAAATGAACAGCAGGCTGATCAGCAGCTGCGCCGTCTAATAAATAAGTTTTAAAATCATATGGAAATTTTATGTTAAAATAAAGGGGGTAAATCGGAGGGAGTTGGATTTCAAAAGGGCAGATGAAGATTACACCTTCAATTTTCAAATAAACGCTATAAACGCTAAAAACAAAAAAATACCAGGGGTATCGTTATGTGGATTATATTAGGGGCTGCGGCCATAGCTGTAACAGTTATAAACCTATTTATGTATGCAGCAGGAAAGGATTATAAGCTTGCGATGGCGGCGGCATTATCATTAACAGCATTAACCATCTGCGCAGATTACAGCAGTCTGAACGGGTGGGTGAAAGCAGAAGATTGGGGAGCGATATCGGATGTAGTCCCAAGTATGGCGAATGCATTGTGGTTCTTGACAATCGCTTCTATCTTACTGAATACAGCACCTCTCCTTTTAGAGCGAGTACGCAAATAAGAATGACTTATCGCTCCAATTCATCAAAAAAGGAACTTGGCTATCCAAGTTCCTTTTTTGTGTTTATTTTCTGCCATGTTAATCGGCAGAGTAAAGATACAGGATGAAGCCTTTGTATTAAGCTTTTCCGTGGCTTTCTTTAATCTTTGGTTCAGGGCGTGATTTTCGCAGCAAGGAAATCACGTATCCGATTGCCGCCCCTGCAATAGCGGGGACAACCCAGCCGATTCCCTCTGAAAATAGAGGAAGGTAGGCTTCAAACCAGCCCGTGATGGCAGGACTGCTTATTTTGGCAGCCTTTAACCCGTCAATGATGCTGACTGCTCCTGTAAAAAGAAGACTGACTGAGTAAACTTCCGGAGCCCTGTTGAACAGTTTGTCTATAAAAGACAAAAGAATGAGCACGATGGCCAGCGGATAAAGGGCTATTAAAAGCGGGACAGAGAACGCGATAAGCTGGGTTAACCCTACATTTGCAATAACAGCTGAAAATAAGGTCAGTGCAAGAGTGATCACCGGGTACGATACTTTTGGTAGAATTTTCGAAAAATACTGACCGCAAGCTGATACGAGGCCGACGCTGGTGGTTAGACAGGCAAACGTAATGGCAAGAGTCAATACGGCGTTGCCGAATAGACCAAACAGTTCGTTCGCTGCTCCTGATAAAATCAGTCCGCCGTTTTCCTGCAGTCCGACTGAGCTTATGCTCGTAGCCCCGATATATCCAAGTGACAGATAGACAAGTGCAAGTCCTGCTGCTGCGATCAGACCTGCCTGGATGCAGACTTTTGTAATTGCTTTGCTGTCTGTAATCCCTTTATCTTTCACAGCGTTGATCACTACAATTCCGAATACCAGTGCTGCAAGTGTATCCATTGTTAAGTAGCCTTCAAGAAACCCTTTGAAAAAAGGTCCTTCCTGATAGTTTGGCTGCGGAGCCTGAATGGTTCCCATCGGTGTGGCAATGGCTTTAAACGCAAGCAGTGCCAGAACAGCGAGCAATCCCGGAGTTAGCAATTTCCCGATCCGGTCCACAAGCTTGCTTGGATTTAATGCGAGCCAGTACGTGAGTCCGAAAAACACCACGGTATAGATAAGCAGTGTTAAAGGAGATTTCGCAAGACCTTCTGTTAAAAAAGGCGTAACTCCTATTTCAAATGCAACGGTCCCGGTTCTCGGAATTCCGAACAATGGCCCGATAGCCAGGTAGAGAATAATTGTAAAAACAATTCCGAATATAGGATGAATACGGCTCCCCAATGTTTGAACGTCTGAGCCGGCAAGTCCGATTGCAATGACGCCAAGCAGAGGCAGTCCTACTCCTGTTATGAGAAACCCGATGATGGCAATCCATACATTCGTTCCTGCAGCCTGTCCGAGAGAAGGGGGGAAAATCATGTTGCCTCCTCCAAAAAATAGCGCGAACAGCATGAGCCCGACTACAAAGGTTTCTTTAGACGATAAACGGTGATTCATGTTAAGCCTCCTGATTCCGACAATACATACCGGTAGAATCGTAACACATTTCTGAGAAATATGTCGAATTGTTAAACTGTTTCAATTTTAATTATATTCAAAATATTCCGGGCGTCAACATAAATTGTACGCCTTTTCATTATCGGCTTAAATATGGTAGTATATTACGATGTGTGCATGTAAACACGGAGGAATGATGATGCTTTATTTGGATAATAGCGCCACCACTGTACCTTATCCGGAAGTTCTGGATTCTTATATGGAAATTTCACGGGAGTATTTTGGAAACCCGTCATCCCTAAACCAAATCGGCAGCGAAGCCGAACTTCTTCTGAGAAAAGCAAGAAGGCTGACCGCGGGCCTGCTTGGTGCGGAAGAAGAGGAAATCATTTTTACATCCGGCGGAACGGAAGCCAATAATCTGGCTATTAAAGGAACTGCTCTTAAAAACCGGCATAAAGGCCGTCATATTATAACATCTGCAATGGAGCACCCGTCTGTAATGGAAGCTTGTCTGCAGCTTGAAAAAGAATTCGGATTTCAGGTAACGGTGATAAAACCCGACAGGCATGGAAGAATATGTGCAGACCAGGTTGGGAAGGAAGTAAGAAGCGATACGATCCTTGTAACCATCATGCATGTGAACAATGAAGTAGGCACTATTCAGCCCGTGGAAGAAATTGGCATGATTTTAAAAAATCACCCTAATGTCATTTTCCATACAGATCATGTTCAGGGCGCTGTGAAAGTCCCGCTTGATTTGAAACGGTCCGGAATCGATTTGTGCAGCTTCTCACCCCACAAATTTCATGGGCTGAAGGGAACGGGGATCCTTTATGCCAGAAAAGGAATCCAGCTGATGCCGCTTCTTTCCGGCGGGGAGCAGGAGAGAGCCTCCCGTTCGGGCACTGAAAATGTTGCCGGCATTGCAGCCGGAGCCAAGGCTTTAAGACTTGCCATGGACCAGTACAAGCATAAGCTTTCCGGCTTGTATGAAACGAAATCCAAACTGATCAGCAGACTCGAAAAAATAGAGGGAATTACCGTTAATACACCATTAGAGAAATCGGCTCCCCACATTATCCATTTTTCTGTTCCAGGTATTAAATCAGAAGTGCTTGTGCATAAGCTGCAGGAAAGCGGCATTTGCGTATCAACAACTTCAGCGTGTTCTTCAAAGAATAGTGAGCCGAGCCATACTCTTCTTGCGATGGGCAGAAGCAGGGACGAGGCAATGAGCGGCATCCGGATCAGCCTGAATGCAGATATAGATTTCAGCATGCTGGAGCCTTTGTTTCCTGCCCTGGAAAAAGGAATTCTTCATATTAAACGTGTAAAGAGGTAATCATATGCAATTTGATCATATACTTGTCCGCTTCGGGGAGATGTCCACGAAGGGGAAAAACAGAAGTAAATTTGTAGACCGTCTCAAACGGAACATCCGAGGAGTCATGAAGGATTATCCATCCTTAAAACTGCTCTCCAACCGGGATCGGATTTTTATCCAACTGAATGGAGAGCCTCATATGGAAGTTTCAGATTTGCTGGCGGGCATTTTCGGCATCCATTCCTTCAGCCTTGCCGTGAAATGTGACAGTGATCCTGATGTTATAAAGCAGACGGCTTTGGAAGCCATTCAGTCCGTTTACAGCAGCGGAGATACGTTTAAGGTCAGTGCCAGAAGGTCCGATAAAACGTTCCCTGTTCCGGCCGATCAGCTAAATGGGCAGGTTGGCGGGTTTGTTTTATCCAATACGGATGGACTGACGGTCAATGTCCGGAAGCCGGATCATGAATTGAAGATTGAAGTGCGGGAAGACAGTACGTACATCATGTTTCAAAACCGGTTTGGACCGGGAGGACTTCCGGCAGGGATCAGCGGCAAAGCGATGCTGATGCTTTCAGGCGGCCTTGACAGTCCGGCCGCGGGCTATCTAATGATGAAAAAAGGAGTGGAGCTGGAAGGTGTGCATTTTTTCAGTCCTCCTTATACAAGCGAGCGGGCGAAACAAAAGGTGCTGGATCTTTCTGAAAGGCTGTACACCTTCGGGGGGATCAGCAAGCTGCACATCGTTCCATTCACAGCCATCCAGGAACAGATTCAGCAGCAGGTCCCTGAAAATTATACAATGACTTCGACAAGAAGGATGATGCTCCGGATCACGGACAGGCTGAGAGAAAAGAACAACGGCCTGGCGATCGTGACCGGAGAGAGTGTCGGCCAGGTAGCCAGCCAGACCCTTGAGAGCATGCTTGCTATCAATGCAGTTACTTCATCACCTGTCATCAGACCTCTTGCGGCTTTTGATAAACCGGAAATCATTGATTTGGCAAAAAAAATCAGCACTCATGACATTTCCATCAGACCTTATGAAGACTGCTGCACCATTTTCACACCGGCAGCTCCAAAAACAAGGCCGAAGCTTGAGAAAGCTGACCGCTACGAAAGCTTTGTAGACTTTGAGAGCTTGATTGCGGAAGCAGTCGCAAATACCGAAACCATTGTGCTGGGCGATACTGCAGCTGATTCCCGTATGGACGATTTGCTCTAATAGGAAAATTTACCAAAGAGACTGAGAGAATGAAGCCATGTGTTATTACACACTCTATATTCACAAGGAGGTGAGAACACATGGCACAAAGCAGACAAAGCAGTTCTAACCAACTGGTAGTACCAGGCGCTCAGCAAGCGATCGACCAAATGAAATACGAAATCGCTTCTGAATTTGGTGTAAACCTTGGACCTGAAACTACTGCACGCGCTAACGGATCTGTAGGTGGAGAGATCACTAAGCGTCTAGTTTCTTACGCTCAGTCTAACATGAGCGGTTACCAAAAATAATATAGACACATGGCTACAGGAGCAGGGGCAACCCTGCTCTTTTTAGTTTTTCCAAACAGATGAGGCAGCACTTCCTTTATTTTTCCGCTATATTATTCAAAAGGTTGCAAATATTTTGTATAATAGAGAAAAAGGGGGAATGGTAATGAATCGGGAAAGTCTTCTCGCACCGGAGGATTATAATTTAGTAATGGAAATGGAAAAATACGCTCAGGAAGATAAAACAGCCCTGATCTGGGAAAACGGGGTAACGAGAAAAGAACTTACATACAAAGAATTGATTTTGCAGGCAAATAAAGTTGGAAGCGCTTTACTCGAAGCGGGAATGCGTGCGGGCGATAAACTGCTGATCATGACACCGAGAATTTTAGAGGCGTATGCCGTCTACATAGGAGCCATTAAAGCAGGGATGGTGGTCATCCCAAGCTCAGAACTTCTCAGACCGAAAGACCTGCGCTACAGGATCATCCACGGAGAAGTGAAGGGAATCGTCTGCTACGACCAATTCACGGGTCAGACAAACGATGTGGAGGAAGCAGAATCCCTTTTAAAATGGGTGATCGGAGAAGCCCGTCCAGGCTGGCGTTCCCTTTCTGAAGAGATGGAGAGCCAGTCAGGCGGTCTGGAATTTGCCCCGACCAAAAATACAAGTGTGGCTTTTCTCTCTTACACATCTGGAACGACAGGGAATCCGAAGGGGGTCATTCACACCCATGGCTGGGCTTATGCCCATCTTAGGACAGCCGCTTCGAACTGGCTTTCCATCAGCAAAGAGGATAAAGTATGGGCAACAGCAGGCCCGGGCTGGCAAAAGTGGATCTGGAGTCCGTTCCTTTCCGTGCTGGGGATGGGAGCAACCGGATATGTGTATCACGGAAAATTTGAAGCAGCACGCTATCTGCAGCTGCTGCAGGAGCATGAAATAAATGTTTTATGCTGCACACCAACCGAGTACAGACTAATGGCAAAAGAACCTGACCTTCAGCGCTATGATCTGTCCCGCCTGCACAGTGCCGTTTCTGCCGGAGAGCCCCTTAACCGGGAAGTGATTGAAACCTTTAAAAAGCATTTTCAAATTGAAGTTCGGGACGGCTACGGCCAGACTGAAAACACGCTTCTTGTCGGGGTTATGAAAGGGATGGAAATCAAACCGGGCTCCATGGGCAAACCGACACCGGGCAATTCAGTAGCGGTGATCAATGGTGAAGGAGTTCCGTGTCAGCCCGGGGAGGTAGGAGACATCGCAGTCCATAAGTCAACGCCCGCCCTCTTCAAGGAATATTATAAAGACCCTGAACGGACTGCCATGCAGTTCAGGGGAGATTATTATTTGACGGGAGACCGTGCAAGAACAGATGAAGAAGGCTATTTCTGGTTTGAAGGAAGGTCGGATGATATTATCATCAGTTCAGGCTATACGATTGGCCCGTTTGAAGTGGAGGATGCCCTGATTAAGCATCCTCGGGTGAGGGAATGTGCCGTCGTTGCAAGTCCCGATGAAATAAGAGGAAGTATTGTAAAAGCCTATGTGGTGCTGACCGGTGATTCCGACAAGCAGGACCCGGAATTAACCAAAGTCCTTCAGGAACATGTTAAGAAGCTGACAGCTCCTTATAAATATCCGCGAAAAATAGAATTTGTTGAAGATCTTCCGAAAACAGCCTCCGGCAAAATCCGGAGAGTAGAGCTTCGGCAGAAAGAAATGAACCGGGAGCACGCATAATAAGGAGGGACCGGGTGAAAGCCCGGTTCTTTTTCAATCGTTCAGGAAATGGACCAAAAGGATACATCGACAAGCTTGAATCTTCGTCCGGTTAGAGCGCCGGTTAGATCAGCGGCCGGACGCCTGCAGGAAATGAATCAATTCAGGCTGCAGGATGTGCACCTGCGCGTTAGTATTTTGACAGAAACGGAGTGGTTTGATGGGTACGCTTTGGTACGGCGGGAAATTTTACACGATGGAGAAAGAGGGACAGACCGTTGAAGCGGTGTTTACCGAGGGAAACAGGATCCGTGCGGCAGGGAAGGAAAAAGAACTCAGGGACCTTTATGCCGGTTCCATTGATGACGAAATACACTGCGGAGAAAAAACCGTTCTTCCCGGATTGACAGACAGCCACCTCCATCTGATCGGCCACGGTGAAAAATTAGGAAGGCTCGATTTTTCTCAAATGCAATCTCATGAAGAAATCAAAGCTGCGCTGGCTGAAAAAATAGCGTCTGTCCCGGCAGGAGAATGGATCATCGGGGAAGGGTGGAACGAACATCAGCTTGCAGAAGGAGAAATGTTTGACCGCACCGTCCTCGATGAGCTTTCCTCTTCCCATCCGATCGTTTTGAAGCGCATCTGCAGACATGCTATTCTGGCAAATTCCAAAGCACTGGGGCTTGCAGGCATTACAGATGGTTCGGAAAGCCCGGCCGGGGGGATTATCGGGAGACGGGCGGACGGCACGGTATCGGGATTCCTCATGGATCGTGCACAGGACATTGTGTTATTTGACACCATTCCTCCGGTATCCCTGAATGATTTGAAAAAGGCTCTAAATCTGGCGGTTAAGGACTGCTTCCGCTATGGATTAACCGGCGGGCACTCGGAGGATCTATCCTATTACGGGAATTTTAATCTGCCTGTGCAGGCTTATCATGCTGTAATTACGGAAGAGATGCCGTTCAAAGCCCATTTGCTTGTACACCACCTTGTCATCGATGACTTTGAAAAAGCAGCTCCGGCCAATCAGCGGCTGATTGAATACGGGGCCATGAAGATTTTTGCCGATGGCTCTCTTGGAGGAAGCACGGCCCTGCTAAGCGAACCGTACCTGGATGATCCTGGAACAAATGGTGTCGCCGTACATACTCAAGAGCAGCTGAATGAACTGGTTCGTAAAGCAAGGGAGTATGGTAGAGAGATCGCGATCCATGTCATTGGGGACCTTGCTTATCAAATGGCTCTGAATGCAGTGGAAATCCATCCTCCAGCAGCAGAAGGACAAAAGGACCGCTTTATACATGCACAGGTATTAACACCTGAATTAATGAAACGGACCGTTGCCCTTCCGATCATGCTGGACATACAGCCAGGTTTTACAGCGAGTGATTTTCCATGGATCTTTGACAAATTGGGTGAAAAACGTCTAAAGACTTCTTTTGCCTGGAAAACACTTTTGGAAATGGGAATCGGATGTGCCGGCGGTTCGGATGCACCCATTGAGCCGCTGAATCCTTTTATAGGCATCCATGCCGCTGTTGCGAGGAAGAGTATCCATACCCCGGACGAACCTGGTTATTTCATGGAAGAAGCCCTTTCCGTCTACGAGGCCCTGCAGCTTTATACCACAGGGAGCGCAGAAATCATTCATCGCGGCGGGGAGAGAGGCAAACTAAAAGAAGGATATGATGCGGATCTTATTGTGCTCAATCAGGACCCGTTCAAGCTTGAGGATCCGGATAAGCTTTTGGATACAGAGGTTTTACTGACTGTCGCTGAAGGAAAGATGGTTTACTTGAAGCCGGACAGCCTATTCTCTAATGGCAAGGAATCAAAAAAACCCTGAAGGCTTCTGCCTTTCAGGGTCTTTTTGATGCACTTTTCATCCTTTAATTCCTGTCCCGATGTTCGAGCCGGAGATAAAATACTTCTGGAAGAAGAAAAACAGCAGGACGACCGGAATCAGTACAAGCACCGACATGGACATGAGATAATGCCATTGAGTCTGAACAGTGCCTTTAAAGGTCTGCATTCCAATTTGCAGTGTATACAGATTCTCATCGTTAATATAAAGCAGAGGACCAAGCAGGTCATTCCACGCACCGTTAAATGAAAAAATGGCTACAGTAATTAGAGCGGGCTTGATTAACGGGAGCATTACATGCCACCAGATCTTCAGATGGCCGGCTCCATCCATGATCGCGGCTTCAATCAGTTCATCCGGTATGGAACGCATGAACTGTCTGAGCAGGAAAATGAAAAACGCATTTCCCAAAAAAGCTGGAACGATCAGCGGCAGATACGTGTTAATCCATCCGAGTTTGGAAAACAGGATGTATTGCGGGACTAAAACAACAAAACCTGGAAGGAGCATGGTGCCGAGAACAAGGGCAAACAGCTTGTCCCTCCCCGCAAACGGAATTTTGGCAAACCCGTAGGCAACAAATGCATTTACAAATACACTGCCAAGAACGCTCGTTACGGCTATAAACAGTGTATTGATGGTCCACCTTGAAAAATTGGCTGAATTCCAGGCCTCAGCGTAGTTCTCAAATCTCCATTCCTTTGGGAACAGGGACGAAAACTGAATGATTTCCTGAGGGGTCTTTAAGGAAGTGAAAATCATCCACCCAACCGGTGAAAGGATGAGCAGACTCCCTGTCAGCAGTATGAAAAAAACAATGGACAGCCGGATTCTTTTCTGTGTTCTCATTTGTCCGTCCCCCCGTAATGCACCCATCTTTTGCTGAACTTCATATGCAGGAAGGTAAGAACCGAAATAATCAGGAACAGTACCCATGCCATGCCTGAAGCGTACCCCATGTTAAAGTACTCGAATGCATTTCTCCACATGTGGAGGTTATAAAAGAGCAGGGAGTTGGCAGGACTGCCGTCCCCGTTCTCTGACATCACATAAGCCTCCTGGAAAATCTGAAAAGCACCGATCGTACTGGTTACGAGGTCAAAAAGAATAACCGGAGTGATCAGAGGAAGCGTAATGTGAAAGAACTTCCGGACCGGGCCGGCTCCATCAAGCTCGGCCGCTTCATATAAATGGGGCGATACATTCTGCATGATGGCAAGGTAGAGGAGCATTCCTCCTCCGGTCCCCCACAGTTTCATAAGAATAAGGGCCGGCTTCGTCCAGTCAGGATCGAACAGCCAGGCAGGCCCTTCGATCCCCAGCCATCCAAGGCCAATGTTGACGAGCCCGGAGGATGGGGCCAGAAGCTGCATCCAGAGAAAATAAACAGCTACACCTGAGAGAACGGCCGGCAGATAGTAAACGGTCCGGAAGATCCTCATCCCGGGGACCGGCTGATTCAGCAGGACCGCGAGCAATACCGCACCTGCAGTTGTGAGCGGGACAGAAAACAGTACAAAATAAAGGGTATTCCACAGGGAAGTCCAGAACAGCTGATCCTCCATGAACATTCGGGTATAGTTTTTTAAGCCGACAAAATCGAAGGTTGAGGTAATATTGTAATTTGTGAAGCTTGCCGCCAGGGAAAAGAGCAGCGGACCCGCTGTCAGGAAAATCAAGCCGAACAGCCAGGGACTGATAAAGAGGTAGCCCATAAGATTATCTCTTTTTCTTTTATTGAACGCCTTTTTTGCAGGATGCTCTACAATCGCTGCTTTTCCCTTTCGCGGTGATGAAAATTTCTCTTCAGGTAGCAAAGTCATCCCGCCTCTCTGTTAATTCTTCATTGCTTTTACGCGTTTTTCCCCCTCCTTCAGTCCTTCTTCAGGTGTCTGGCTGCCCATGATGATAAGATCAATCTGTGCTTTTAGTGCGGAAGAGTAATCAGGATAATGGATGGGCACCGGGAACATAATGGTGTTTTCTAAATTTTCGTTAGCCAGTGTGTAAACTTCCTTATCCCGGCCTTCCAGGGATTGAGCAGCCTGTTCTGCTGCTTCTATATTGGCTGCATTATCAAAATTGGAAACTGCCCAGTGCATCTGAGCTTCCTTGCCTGTCAGGTATTTTATGAACTCCATGGCTTCCTTCGGATGGGAGGAGCCTTTTGGAACTTCCGCTACGAATCCTCCGCCTTCACTGTAATGGGGAGAATCGGCTGTTTTTGCTGGAATCGGTGCTGCGCCGATTTCCATGTCTCCGCCGTAGTCGCGGATCTGGGTATAGAAGGTGGCCACATCCGCCCACATCGCTACCTTACCTGATATAAAAGGATTGGTGGATTCGCTGCCGAACTCAGCTTTCAAGGCTTGAACATTTTCCCGGCCGAGCCGTTCCTGCCAGCTCAAAATCCATTCCATTGTTTTTACTTTTTCAGGAGTGTGAATGGTGACATTCCCGTCTTCCTGGAAATATCCCTTTCCATCATCTCCAAAAGCCATCCAGCTTGCTTCGCCCATGCTTCCCCAGAGCGGATAAAAGCCAACCTGCTTATAGGATTTGCCTTCTTTGATGTCCAGTTTTTTTGAGTACTCTTCAAGTTCCTCCCACGTTTGAGGAGGTCTTTCCGGATTGAGACCCGCTTCCCTGAATGCTTTTTTATTGTAGAAAAGGAGTCTCGTATCTGTGTTGAATGGGACAGCATATGGTTTTCCATCGTATTGGACTGTGTCCCAGAGGTGAGGGTAGAACTGGTCTTTAAAATGGGTGTCTATGTATTGGGTTAAGTCTGTGGCCTGCTGCTGTTTGGCGCGGTGAGCAACACTGTTAATGTCATTGATGACTACATCTGCGGGGTTTCCTGCTGCAATGGAAGCGAGATTTTTAGTCCAGATATCGCCGAAGGGGAGAAAAGTATGTTTGACAACAATCCGGTCCTGGGAACTGTTAAAATCCTTTATGATTTTCTCAATCACTGGTCTGCGGGTTTCAGATCCCCAAAAGGTCCAGAAATCCACGATGACTTTTCCATCTTTTGTTGTATTTCCCGAAGCTTCCTGACCGGAAGAGGAGCATGCACTGAGAGAAGAGACAGCCAGCATCAAGATGATCAGTTTAATCAGGACGTGCTTTTTCATTTTTTATCTCCTTTTGAAGTAAATTAATGGAACCGTTCTCATTTACCCCGTTTTTTGTAAGGTAAACCAATTTTCTTCCCGGGTGATGAACCGTCTTGCAGCTCATCATCTCCTTTAATCATATAGAACAAATGTTCCTGTTTTCAATAGGTAAAGCGAATCATTTTACCATTCGGAGGAAGCGGGGGTCTTCTTTCCCCCAAAAAAAACGGCCGGCATTGTGTATGCCGGCAGTCCCTGTCCTATAAAAAGCTCCTTTTAACCTTCTCCCAGAAGGAATTGTCTTTTAATTTAACCGTTTTAATTATGGAGGAGCTGAGCGTGATGCTGATCTCGTTCACACTTCGGATGCTCAAAGCCTCATTGTCCATGCCGATAACCGGATAATCATTTCCATCCCCTGACACTTCCAGCCTCAGCCTGCGGTTTCCGCTTAATACGAAGGATGAACCGAGAGTACGGTAGCGATTGTTATTAAGGGAAGCGAGCTCGCTTACTTGAAAGCAGGGAAGGAGAGGATCGATAACAGCTCCGTTCACCGATTTGCTGTATGCTGTGCTTCCAGTCGGAGTTGAGACAATCATGCCGTCTCCCCGGAAGGTTTCAAAATGAATATCATCAATATGAACATCAATGACAAACGTTTTTATGATGCCGGAGCGGATTGTACACTCATTCAGGCATTTAAAAGAGGAGACCCCATCCACATTCACATCGATAACCGGATATTTTCTGACTTCTATTTGCTCCATTGTAATGGCTTCAATGATTTTTTCGGTATCATCCAGGACGAAATCACAGTAAACGCTCGGAGATCCTTTTGTACTGATCCCTACATACAAACAATCGTCTCTGAATTTAGTCTTGCGGACTGCCTGAAGAAACGTCCCATCACCGCCGATGCTGACAATGATGTTCGCATCCTCTGCATGATTAACGGTGGTGAACCCGTAGTTTTCGGCAAGAGATGTTAAAGATTCAACTTTAGCATTTAGTTCAGCAGAGCTTCGATAGTAGAAAAAGACATTGCGGCGGTTATCCATGATACATCCTCCCTTTGATTTGGAAATGTTATCCTTGTAGAGCGAAATTATGATACAATGTGTTATGTTGTTTATTTTAGCATTGATTCCATTTTGTGAAAACGCTGCATAATGAACTCCTGATTCCGAACCGCTGCGGCGGAGGATTTCAGTGTAAGGAAAATCAGCGGCTGACTGCCGGAAACGGCAGAACGTAAATTGTAAATAAGCTAAGGAGGATTCGGCATGAATGGAAAAAGATGGGCAGCACTCGGGATCGCGGTTGTTTTAATCGTAGTTTCTGCTATTTTCAGCACAGTTACTGCCTTCCAAAGCGCTGCAAATGAAATGTTTGCCATGACACAGCAGGAGTTCGAGGAAGAAGTAATAAAAGAAGGATCGGAAAACCGGAAAATCGCCGTTTTAGAAGTAAATGGCGTCATACAGGATACCGGGGATTCTTCCTCTTTTCTGCCAAGTGAAGGATACAATCACCAGGAGTTTCTGAAGCAAATTGAAGCTGCTCAAGAAGATGAAACAGTAAAAGGGATCATCCTCAATGTGAATTCTCCAGGTGGCGGAGTAGTCGAAAGTGCGGAAATACATAAGCATTTAAAGACATATAAACAGAAGACAAAAAAACCGCTGTATATTTCAATGGGTACGACAGCAGCTTCAGGAGGATATTACATCTCGACTGCAGGGGATAAAATCTTTGCAGCTCCGGACACACTGACCGGTTCTTTGGGCGTAATCATGGAAGGGGTAAACTATGGCGACCTGGCCAAGCAGCTCGGGATTAAATTTGAAACGATCAAGAGCGGCGAGTACAAGGATATTATGTCTCCTTCCAGAGATATGACAAAAGAAGAGCGGGACATTCTACAGGGTATGGTCAATAATGCATACGAAGGTTTTGTAGATGTCATTGCCGAAGGCCGTAAAATGAGCCGTGAGGACGTTAAAAAAATCGCGGACGGAAGAATTTATGACGGACGGCAGGCAAAGGAAAACAAGCTTGTTGATGAACTCGGCTATATCGACGACGTCATCGCAGCCATGGAAAAGGATAATAAGCTTGGCAATGCCCAGGTTGTTGAATATAAACAAAGTACAGGCTTCGATTCTCTTCTTTCGATGGGAGCAAAAAAGGTCTTCAGCGACGAATATCAGATGCTGGGCCTTTACGAGCTGCTTTCGAAACCGGCAAACAGCAGATTAATGTATATGTATAACCGCTAAGGAGGGCGCGTGAATGGATACAACCTATAATGACCAGACAGGCCAGCCCTCCATTCAAATGCCGGAGGCTGTGAGAAGCGAGCCGGCGTACGGGGGATTCTGGATCCGTTTTTGGGCCTACTTGGCAGATTTGGCGGTCATCGCCGGAATCAATGCCATCCTAATCAATCCGATCTTTATCTTTTCAGGCACAGACGGAGGAACATCCATGTTCTCACCGAAACCGCTGCTTGAACTGCTTATCTTTTTCCTCTATTTCGTACTTATGACGAGATTTTTCAGCCAGACCCTTGGAAAAATGATTTTCGGCATACGGGTCGTTTCGATTAATGAAGAAACACCTCTGACATGGGGAACCATTCTTTTCCGGGAACTCGTAGGCAGATTCATCAGCAAAACCATCTGGCTTGGCTACGTGGCAGCCGGTTTTACCCCTAAAAAACAGGCGCTGCATGATCTGTTTGCAGATACCGCTGTCATTCACGAAAACATGTACAGAAAAAGGAAAACGAGCGAAAGATAAGCAGCAGCAAAACCCGGGACAGAGATTCCCGGGTTTTTTGTGTTCAGGCAGCAGAAAAGTGCCGTTCAGCTGCGGTGTTTAGTGAAAATGCTGACCTCGAGTGCGGATCCGTACCCTTTTCAGTCCCGGTCTGTTTAGGACCTCTTGAATAGGGCAACAATGGGTTGCTGAAAGGAGAGGTGCACGTGTTCTGGGCAATTGGTATACCTGCTATTTTACTTTTTCTCATCGTCCTCATCGTTCTCACAAAATTAACGGTGACTGTAGAGTACCGGAAAGCCGGTAAAAATGATGATTTAAGAATTAAATTCCGGGCATGGTTCGGGATGATTCGCTATACCTATCAGATCCCTGTAATCAAAGCGAACGAAAAGGATTTGACAGTGGATGTAAAAAAAGAAAGCAAGGCAGGCAAAGCGGACAGTGAAGGCAAAAGCCGTTCAGATAAAATTTCAAAAAATGATATTGCCGCAAGCCTGAAGGATTTTAAAGAACTTGCTTCCCATATCTCAGGTCTACACTCCATTGTCAGGAAGTTTCTTAAAGGAATAGAGATCACTGAGCTGGAATGGCATACGCGGTTTGGACTTGGTGACGCTGCTTCAACCGGGAGTGCTGCAGGAATACTGTGGGGGATAAAAGGCATTTTCTGCGGTGCAGCAAGTGGCTTGATGAAGCTTAAAACAGAGCCTGTCATCGCGGTCGTTCCGGTTTTTCAAGGTCTATGCCTTGATGTGGTTCTGACAGGTATGTTCCGTTTCCGTTTAGGACATGCTATTATCGGCGGATTACGTTTCGTTAAATTCTGGAAAGGCGGGAAGCCGTCTTTTACCAGTAAACGCTTATCCAAACATTTTGGAGAACATAACAATTCGGCATAGGGGGCCAGATGATGAGTGACCATCCAATTCAAGGTCTTATGAAAACAGCAATGGAAAACCTGAAGCAAATGGTAGATGTAAATACAATTATAGGCGATCCGGTAGAAACACCTGATGGAAGTGTGATACTGACGGTATCTAAAGTCGGATTCGGTTTTGCGGCAGGCGGAAGCGAATTCGGGCAAAATCCCGGTGAAGACCAATCCTTTTCACAGCCGCAGGCTGGGCATGTTTCAGGGGGCAGCAGTGCGCGCAGCAGGATGCCATTTGGCGGAGGAAGCGGAGGAGGAGTCTCCATTACACCGATCGCTTTCTTGATCGTTGGGCATAATGGAGTGAAAATGCTTCATCTTGATGAAAGCACCCACCTTTATGAAAGAATCCTCGATTCAGCACCGCAGACGGTTGAAAAAATTCAGAAGATGTTTAAGAAGAATGATCAGCATCAAAATAACCAGAGCTCAATGAGAGACGATATTGATTTTTAACCCGCTACCTTTAAGCGGGTTTTTTTTGTCCCGCTGCTTGGCTAATATTTGCAAATCCTCAACCGTACAAGCTATCATAAAAGCGTACATAAAAAAAAGGAGGAGGATTACTATGGCGAATGTAACGTTTAAAGGAAATCCGATGACCCTGCCTGGCAATGAAGTGAAAAAAGGGGACAAGGCACCCGATTTTAAAGTGCTTGCGAACGATTTGTCCGAAGTAACGTTAGCGGATTCCAAAGGCTCCGTGCGGATCATTTCAGTCGTTCCTTCCATCGATACCGGTGTTTGTGATCAGCAGACAAGAAAGTTTAATGAAGAAGCGGGTGAGATTGATAACGTCAAAGTATTGACGGTCAGCTGCGATCTTCCATTCGCTCAGAAGCGCTGGTGTGCTGCCAACGGCCTTGAAAATGTTGCAACCCTTTCCGACCACCGTGATCTTTCCTTTGGAGAAGCTTACGGAGTAACGATGAAAGAATTGCGTCTTCTTGCCCGGTCTGTTTTTGTCATCAACAGCCAGGATGAAGTAGTGTATGCAGAATATGTAAGTGAAGGCACAGACCATCCAGACTACACTGCGGCGATTGAAGCGGCCAAAACTGCAAATTAAGACCAAAAGGACCACGGGTAAATACCCGGGTCCTTTTTAATAGGAAGGCTGTGTGAAAGCATATTGCTGATTTATCACCACTTGGAGCGGAAGGCGTGAGACTTCTGCAGGAACTGCGGGACAGGTAAAACACAGCTATTTTTTTCCTTTTAGTGAAATATAATATATTCACTATAGGGGAGGATATTTTGCTGAAAACTAAATTATTGATCTGCAGTTTTATGGTATCCTTACTTTCCATATTCTTAGGTCCAGCCTTCAAAGTTGATAATCAGACGTATACTCTTGGTTTTCCTCTAAAATTTATCTAGTATCGGAATGTTGAGGGGATGCCGGAGAACCGATTCCAGCTTCTGAGTCCGAACCACTTTATTAAAACAGAAATCAATGTCTTACATTATCTACTGTGTGTCCTGATTATCTATTTTTTCCTTTTGGTGACTTTAAAAATCATTAAGAGAAAGAAAGACAACAAAAAAGGTGTTTTTTAATTTGAACTCAGTCAGCCATCAACGCTGCCGCATCATCATCGCCCTGACTCCCCTATGATCCGCCCTATGCAGCAGCGGCCAGCTATAAGCGCGTCTGTTCTCAAGGCCTGAATTGCATTCCCCTTGTCTTTCCCGCCGCTGTTCACTAAAATAAGAGGAAGTATGCTCTAGGAGGAGAAAGAATGGAAACCGTTTCAAAAATGGAGAAGCTTTTTGCTTCGCTGAATGAGTCGGCAGAGCTGCTTGCTGAGGAATTGAATATTCCTTATGTGGAGGCAGCAGCTGAGACAGGAGAGAACCTGTTTCAAGGAGAAGTTCTGCAGGATGAGTTAAGCGAACTGACAATAAAAAAATTAAAGAAAGTTTATAGTGCGGTGGAGCTGGATACATATGACCGGGAGGAAATACGCAAGGCGTTTCAGCTATGTATTTTAAAGGGGCTGAAGGAAGGGGCCCATCCGAACCATCAGATGACTCCTGATTCGGTTGGCATGTTTATCGGCTACCTTGTGCAGCGGTTTATGGAAGGAAGGCAGTCTTTTTCCCTGCTTGACCCGGCTGCAGGAACCGGAAATCTGCTGACGGCTGTATTGAATCAGCTGAAGGATCATTCTGTGGAAAGCACAGGGGTGGATGTGGATGATTTGCTCATTCATTTGTCTTACGTCAACGCGAATCTTCAGAAACATCCCGTCCAGTTCTATAATCAGGACAGCCTGCAAAATTTATTTGCAGATCCCGTTGACGCGGTGATTTGTGATCTGCCTGTCGGGTTTTACCCGAATGATGAAGGAGCCTCCTCTTATCAGCTGAAAGCAGATGAAGGGCATTCCTATGCACATCACTTGTTCATTGAGCAGAGTCTCCGCCATACAAAGCCAGGCGGCTATTTGTTTTTTATCATTCCGAACATGCTGTTTTCTTCAAAAGAAGCTCCAAAACTCAACGCTTTCATTAAGGAGGAGGCGTATATTCAAGCTCTTCTGCAGCTTCCGCTTTCTATGTTTCAGGGAGAGCAGCATGCCAAAAGCATTTTTATCCTCCAGAAAAAAGGGGAAGGAGCTGAGGCTCCTAAACAGGCCATGCTGGCTGATCTTCCGAAGTTTTCAAATTTTGAGGGAATGCAGTCCATGATGAAGCAAATTAATCAATGGTTTGAACAAAACCGGTAAATAGGGGATCAAACCGGTTTTGCTCCTTCTTCAAAATAGAATGAAATAAGCAAAACAGGGGAAGAACGTTTGCATTCCCCTGTTTTTTACCATTTACTTTTAAGAAAAAATAGTTGAAGCTGTTTTTGTGCATAATTGAGGGGAGTGTCCTGTTTTTTTGCCAAAAATTGATTTGTGCAAAAAAAATCGGTTATGTACAATGTAAGCCAGAAGGGGGGAACCACATGACCACTGAACGTTTTTATCCAGTAAGCGAACAAGCCCTGCTCATCGAATTTGGACAGGCACCATCCGAAGAGATCCGGCTGGCCATCCGGCAGTTTACTGAAGAGCTGGATCAGCACCGCTTTCCCTGGCTTGTTGAATACATACCTGCATTTACGAATGTTACACTTCTTTTCGATCTCCAATATTTCCGCGATGAGCGGGATCCGCATGCAGTCATTGAAGAAGAAGTCAGCCTGATTCTTTCAGCAAAGCAGTCCGATACCCATTCTAAGGCTATACATACTGTAAAGATTCCCGTCTGCTACGATGAGGAGTTTGGGATGGACCTCGATGAAGTGGCTGCTCACAATGGAATCAGCAAAGAAGAAGTGATCGAAATTCATACATCAGGGCATTACCCCGTGTATATGATCGGATTCTCTCCGGGATTCCCATATTTAGGTGGAATGAGCGAAAAGATAGCAGCTCCCAGAAAAGAGAAGCCAAGGCCGAAAATTCCTGCAGGATCTGTCGGGATAGCAGGAACCCAGACTGGCGTGTACCCGATGGAGACACCCGGAGGCTGGCAGATCATCGGCAGAACACCGCTCCGGCTGTTTGATGCGGAGCAAAACCCGCCCGCCCTCCTGAAGGCCGGCGACTCTGTAGAATTTTACGCAATCAGCAAAGAAGAATATGATCGGCTAAAGGAGTCCTAGCATGAGTTTACAAATTCTCCAATCTGGTCTGTTCAGTACTATACAGGATCTGGGCAGGACCGGATATCAAAAGTATGGTGTGATTAAAAGCGGGGCGATGGACATGTATGCCCACCGAATGGCCAATATGCTGACAGGCAACCCCGAGAGCAGTGCAACGATTGAGATGACGCTCCTCGGTCCGACAATTGAATTTACTGAAGATGTGCTCATCGCACTGACGGGAGGAAACCTGTCTCCTAAAATCAACAGCCAGCCAATCCCGATGTGGAGACCCGTGTTTGTGAAAGCAGGGGCGAAGCTTGAGTTCGGTGCACCGGTTTCAGGCTGCCGCACCTATATGGCGGCAGCAGGGGGATACGACATCGAGCCTCAGCTCGGAAGCCGGTCCACTTACGTGAAAGCGGGAATAGGCGGGCTCAATGGACGCCCCCTAAAAGAAAAGGATATCCTGAAAGTCAACCCTTCTCCGCTTTTGGACCAACTAGCCGGAAAAGCTCAGGACGTCAGTGTGCTCCCGGCAAAATGGCATGTGAAGCCGAACTATACGGAAAACGGGAAAATCATTCAATACATAGAAGGAAGAGAATATTCCTGGTTCAGCGAAGAAGCTCATAAAGCGTTCAATGAAGAGGAGTTTGCTCTGACAAGCCAGTCCGACCGCATGGGGTTCCGGATCGAGGGACCGTCACTAACGCTGAAGGAAAACAGAGAGCTCCTATCAGAAGCTGTCGGATTTGGAACGATTCAAGTACCGTCGGGCGGACAGCCGATTATTCTGATGGCTGACCACCAGACGACTGGAGGATATCCGAAAATCGGCCAGGTGATAGCTGAAAGTCTTCCAATCCTTGCGCAGCGGAAGCCGGGAGAGAGAATCCGTTTTGAAAAGACATCCATTCAGCATGCCCTGGACCTTCTGCTGAAAAAGGAAAAAGAGCTGGAATTCATCAGAAAAATGATTCAGCTTAAATTCAGAGAGGGGGTCCTGTAAATGCAGATTGATTTGAACTGCGACTTGGGAGAGAGCTTTGGCTCCTATTCAATCGGCAGCGATGAAGCGATCCTTCCTCTTGTATCCTCTGTGAATGTCGCCTGCGGCTTTCACGCCGGAGATCCGTCTGTCATGAGAAAAACCGTACAGATGGCCATCCGTTCAGGAACTGCGATCGGAGCCCATCCAGGCTTTCCGGATCTGCAGGGATTCGGCAGAAGGCAGCTGTCTGTAACCCCAAGCGAGGCATATGACATGGTCCTGTACCAGATTGGCGCACTGGACGGCTTCGTCCGTTCAGAGGGTGGCTCACTTCATCATGTTAAGCCTCACGGTGCTTTATACAATATGGCCGCGGGAGATTCCAGCCTTGCTGCTGCAATTGCCGAGGCTGTATTCAAGTTCAATCCTGACTTGATTCTTTACGGTCTTTCGGGAAGTGAATTGATTGCGGCAGGGAAAAACGCCGGTCTGCAGACAGCAAGCGAGGTTTTTGCGGATCGGACGTATCAGAGTTCAGGTGCATTGACACCGAGAACCCGGGATGATGCTCTCATAAAAGAGGACCGCCAGGCAATCGAACAAGTTAAGAGAATGATCACAGAGAAAAAAGTGATCAGCACTGACGGGAAAGAAATCCCGATAACTGCAGATACGGTGTGCATACACGGCGACGGGGCACATGCACTGGAATTTGCAGCCAGAATTAAAAAAGAACTGCTGGATGACGGCATTTCAATTCAATCGATGTAAAGAATGGGAGGGATAAAAATGAAAGAAAGCCGCATCAGTATTTTGCTTGGCGCAGCGTTTTTAATGGCTACCTCCGCGATCGGCCCCGGGTTTCTAACCCAGACGACGTTTTATACCGAACAGCTCGCTGCTTCCTTTGGTTTTGTTATTTTAATCACCATTATTCTAGATATAGGTGTGCAGCTGAATGTATGGCGGATCATCGCAGTGTCGGAAAAAAGAGCTCAGGATATTGCCAATATGGTCTTTCCTGGTCTCGGGGTGTTCGTTGCTGTCCTGATCGTTTTTGGCGGGTTGGCCTTTAACATCGGAAACATCGGCGGTGCAGGGCTTGGCTTTAACGTATTGTTCGGAATGGATCAAAAGCTTGGAGCCATTCTGGCTGCCGCTATTGCCATCGGCGTCTTTGTTTTTAAAGAAGCCGGAAAGCTGATGGATAAATTTGCCCAGCTCATGGGAATCCTGATGATTCTCCTTACGGTGTACGTAGCGTTTTCCAGCCAGCCGCCAATCGGTGAAGCTGCAGCCAAGACGTTCTCTCCGGATGGAGGAAAAGATTATTTTATTGCGATTGTTACGCTAGTAGGGGGGACAGTCGGGGGATACATCACCTTTGCAGGAGGCCATCGCCTTCTTGACGCCGGCATTAAAGGGAAACATTCCCTTCCCCAGGTAAATCAAAGTGCTGTAACCGGAATTGCCGCTGCATCCATTATGCGGATCTTCCTTTTCCTTGCATCACTTGGAATCGTGGCCCAGGGACTTACCATCAGCAAGGATAATCCTCCGGCATCCGTTTTCCAGCATGCTGCAGGAGACTTAGGCTATAAGTTTTTTGGAGTCGTTTTACTAGCTGCGGCCATTACTTCTGTCATTGGAGCAGCGTACACGTCTGTTTCGTTTATCCAAACGTTCAGTCCCGTGATTCAGAAATACCAAAAGGCTACGATTATTGCTTTTATCTTAATTTCTGCCACCGTATTCACCATACTCGGAAACCCGGTGCAGCTGCTCCTTTTAGCAGGCGCTCTCAATGGATTGATCTTACCGGTAACACTTGCTGTCATGCTTGTCGCTGCTTATAAAAAGACAATCGTCGGGGATTATAAACATCCGCTGTGGCTGACGGTCTTTGGGATCATCATTGTCATTGTGATGGCTTACCTGAGTATTATCACATTCAGCTCCAATGTTACTAAGCTGTTTGGGTAAACAGCGAAAGAAAGACTTAAACAGGGAACGCAAATGCGTATCCCTGTTTTTGTGCTGTTCTTTTTTTGAAGCACAGAGGAATTGGAGAAAAAGTCCGAAAAGATTGACTTTTTCCTGTAAACGATTGCAGAACCGGGTTTGTATTGCATTGTATTCCGGGCAATGTTTAAATGGAAAAGTCAGATATATTTCGGTGTTTTAACAAATGATAAGAGCATGCCGTTTGCAGGAAGTGCAAAGCGGTTACATAAAGGAGCGGTTATAATGGCTAAAATTATTGCAATCAATGCTGGCAGTTCTTCATTGAAATTCCAGCTGTTTGATATGCCGAGCGAAAATGTCGTTACGAAAGGGCTGGTGGAAAGAATCGGACTCGAGAATTCCGTTTTCACCATTTCCGTAAACGGCGAAAAACAGACGGAGATTACAAATATTCCAGATCATGCGGTTGCTGTTAAAATCCTTCTGTCAAAGCTGACGGATCTTGGCATTATTGCTTCCCTTGCTGAAATTGAAGGGATCGGACATCGTGTTGTGCACGGCGGCGAGAAATTCGGTGATTCTGCAGTGATTAACGAAGAAACACTGGCAGCAATCGAAGAGCTTTCTGATCTTGCTCCCCTGCATAACCCTGCGAATATCGTTGGAATCAAGGCTTTCCAGGAGGTTTTGCCAAACGTACCGGCAGTGGCTGTATTCGATACAGCTTTCCATCAGACGATGCCTGAGCAATCATTCCTCTACAGCCTTCCATACGAATACTATGAAAAGTACGGGATCCGCAAATACGGCTTCCACGGCACTTCTCATAAGTATGTATCAGAAAAAGCTGCTGAAATGCTGGGCCGTCCGCTAGAACAGCTCCGTCTTATTTCCTGCCACCTTGGAAACGGAGCAAGCATTGCGGCGATCGAAGGCGGAAAATCCATTGATACATCCATGGGCTTTACACCGCTTGCCGGTGTGGCGATGGGTACACGTTCCGGAAACATTGACCCTGCTCTCATTCCTTTCATTATGGAGAAGACAGGTTCTTCTGCAGATGAAGTTTTGAACATCCTTAACAAGAAAAGCGGATTGCTTGGAGTATCCGGTCTTTCAAGCGACCTTCGTGATATTACTACAGCTGCAAAAGAAGGAAACGGCCGCGCCGAGACAGCTCTTGAAGTGTTCGCAAGCCGGATCCACAAATACATCGGCTCTTATGCTGCACGCATGAGCGGTGTAGACGCCATCATCTTTACAGCCGGAATCGGTGAAAACAGTGCCGAAGTCCGAGCGCGTGTCCTTCGCGGCCTTGAATTCATGGGCATCTACTGGGATCCGGCACTGAACGATACATTCGGTGAAGACCGTTTCGTCAGCTACCCGCATTCACCGGTAAAAGTCATGATCATCCCGACAAATGAAGAAGTGATGATCGCCCGCGATGTTATGCGGCTTGCTCACTGATTTGGAAAACCTCTCTTTTTAACAAGAGAGGTTTTTTTATTGCCGTGAACCAATTCATAAGCTATAATTAAGTTAAGTGAACTAAACTAATAAAAGGATTGTTTGTTTGGGAATCCTGAATAGATAACTGCAACAGGAGAGGACTCACATGCGATACTTATTTTCCAATCGGAAATTTATGCTCGTCTGGATATCCGGTATGGCTGTCATGCTTGGATTCTCCATTTTCTTTTTATCCATATCCTGGCTGACGATTGATGTGCTGAAAAACCCGGGTGCACTGGGAATTATTATGACAGCTGTATCTCTGCCCCGTGTAGTGATGATGATTTTTGGAGGGGTCCTGGCTGACAGATACCAGAAAACCGCACTCATGTTTTACACGAACCTCGGACAGGCAGCCATTATGGGCATCATGGTTTATCTGTATATGACCGAAGGCTTTTCTGTACCGGCTCTCCTGCTCATTTCTGCCTGCTTTGGAATCCTGGATGCTATCTCTTATCCGGCTATTTCCTCTTTGATCCCATCTTTAGTAAAGAGCAGTGAATTGCAGAGAGCTAATTCCCTTGTCCAAGGTTCTACAGAGCTGATGTTTGCAGCAGGTCCGTTTTTGGCCGGAGCTCTGCTCTCAGTTGGCGACTTCTCCGTTTCATTTGGAACATCAGGGGCTTTGATTCTGCTCTCAGCCATACTGATTTTCCCGCCGTTCATTAAAGATCACAAGCCCGACCGAAAAGTGCTGACGCTTAAGTCGGTACTCGTGGATCTGAAAGAAGGGTTCCGCTATGTATCAGCGTCCCCTGTTTTACGGACGGGAACGCTCTCCATTGCGATTGTAAACCTATTTGTTATGGGACCTCTGATTATGAGCATCCCGATTATCGTCGGCAAGCTGAAAGGCACTCCCTTTGACTTAAGCATTATGGAGGGAGGATTGGCAGCGGGGACCTTCGCTGCAAGTCTCCTCATGCTTCGCCTGAATAAGAGAGGAAAAAGAGGAAGGCTGGTTTTCAGGGCCCTTTTTATGACAGGTGTAGCCTTTCTTCTATACAGCCAGTTTGATTCCATTCCTCTGCTCGCCCTGATGGCTGCGATCAGCGGCTTTATGCTGATGCTCGTCTACCTCCCGGCTGTCACTCTTATGCAGGAGAACAGCGAACAGGAGAAGCTTGGGAGGGTCATGAGCATCATGTCCCTCGCAGCAGGCGGACTGGAGCCGATCGCCTTCGCCTTGCTGTCTGTATTGGTTGCAGCATCCATCCCAATTCAGTATTTGATTGCCGGCTCTGCTGTACTTGCCATTCTTTCAAGTGTTATGCTTTACGGAAAGAGCAAACCGTTTCTTAAGAAAGAATAGAAAGAGCAGCTGTTCCGCCGGAGTATGAGGCATAGTTAATAAAGCAAAGAGAAACAGGTTGGGGTGATGGGTATTCATACTGCAAAAACAAAGATGATCTCTAAAATGTACCGTCAGATTGACGAAATGGATCTGCTGCTGGCGAAGTATTTTCGCGAATTGAGCAACAGCGGCCTCAC
The DNA here is from genome assembly GCF_009711125.1 of Metabacillus mangrovi. Taxonomy (GTDB): domain Bacteria; phylum Bacillota; class Bacilli; order Bacillales; family Bacillaceae; genus Metabacillus_B; species Metabacillus_B mangrovi. Next base: position 60,918 of record NZ_WMIB01000003.1, read on the forward strand.
ATACCAGCAGGAACAGATCCTGCTGATGTTCAAGAAAAAAGAAACCTGGACGGTTACCGAAATAGCTGGAAAATTGGAAGTTACCAAAAGCGCCATCAGCCAGGTGCTGAAGGTACTGGAACAGCAAAAGTATATTACACGCCAAAAGAACCCTTCCAATTTGCGGGAGAGCTTTATTTCCCTGGACGGGAAGGGAACAGAATGGTCCTTGATGATTGAACGGATTGAAGACTCTCTTGCCCAGAACTACTTCTCTAAAATAGAAGAAGAAGATTTGATGGTGATCACAAGAGTGTTTGATACCCTTATCGACGAGCTTCAAAAAAACAAATAATTCAGGACACCGGGAAAGCTGATCAGCAGCTTTCCCGCTTTTTTTATGCAGAAACCGCCGGCTTTTACAGGGATAGCAGAACGGCCATACACTCCCCTCGATTCATAAGCATACAAATAACAAGTGTAAAATTCATGAAAGAATTTCGAATATGGGTTGAAATATGAGCCAAACCTTGTTAAAGTTTCTTCTAAGATGTATTTTTATAAATTATAAAGTATTTTTATGCAATGTATACAGAGAGGGAGATGGAAATGAAACAAAAGGTTGTGCTCGCATATTCCGGAGGTCTTGATACTTCCGTTGCAATTAAATGGCTTCAGGAAAGAGGATACGATGTGGTTGCATGCTGTCTGGATGTCGGAGAAGGCAAGGACCTTGCTTTTATCCAGAGTAAAGCACTGCAGGTCGGAGCTTCAGAATCGTATGTCATTGATGCGAAAAAGGAGTTTGCGGAAGAATATGCGCTGCTCGCTCTGCAGGCACATGCGCTGTATGAAGAAAAGTATCCGCTTGTATCCGCACTTTCCCGTCCGCTGATCGCAAAAAAATTAGTGGAAGTCGCTGAAAAAGAAGGGGCTTCAGCTGTTGCACATGGATGCACAGGAAAAGGAAATGATCAGGTCCGGTTCGAAGTATCGATTAAAGCGCTGAATCCTGACCTGGAAGTACTCGCTCCAGTCCGTGAGTGGAGCTGGTCGCGTGAAGAGGAGATCGCCTACGCACAGGCCCATCAGATTCCAATCCCGATTAAGCTGGACAGTCCTTATTCCATCGACCAGAATCTCTGGGGGCGAAGCAATGAGTGCGGCATACTGGAGGATCCATGGGCTGCTCCTCCGGAGGAAGCTTATGACCTGACAGCTCCTCTTGAAAAAACACCGGATACACCAGACATCATTGAGCTTTCTTTTGAAAAAGGAGTTCCGAATGCGATCAACGGCATCAGCTGCCCGCTGGATGAACTGATCCTGCAGCTGAATGAACTGGCAGGCAAACACGGGGTCGGAAGAATCGATCATGTGGAAAACCGCCTTGTCGGAATCAAATCGAGAGAAGTGTACGAGTGCCCGGGCGCGGTAACCCTGCTCAAAGCCCATAAAGAGCTTGAAGATCTGACCCTTATTAAAGATGTGGCGCATTTCAAACCGGTCATCGGACAGAAGCTCACTGAGCTCATCTATAACGGCCTTTGGTTCTCCCCGCTCAAGCAGGCACTGGAAGCATTCTTGAAAGAGACGCAGAAGCATGTGACAGGAACGGTACGCGTCAAGCTGTTTAAAGGCCATGCGATCGTGGAGGGACGTAAATCACCATACTCCTTGTATGATGAGAAGCTGGCGACTTATACGGCAGAGGATGCGTTCGACCATCAGGCCGCAGCCGGTTTCATCTCACTCTATGGACTGCCGGTCAAAGTTAGCAGCATGGTGCAGAATCAAAAGAAGGTGGAAGCATGACAAAGCTTTGGGGCGGCAGATTTCAGAAAACACCGGAGGAATGGGTGGATGATTTCGGAGCCTCCATTGAATTTGACCAGCAGCTTGCTGAAGAAGACCTGAAGGGGTCACTGGCACATGCACAAATGCTCGGGAAAACCGGGGTGCTGACCGAGCAGGAGACGAAGCTCATTATTAGCGGACTCCAAACGCTACAGGGCAAAGCAAAAAGAGGGGAATTAGCATTCTCATCCAAATATGAGGATATCCATTTGAACCTAGAAAAGCACTTAATAGATGAAATCGGTCCGCTCGGGGGGAAGCTGCATACCGGAAGAAGCCGGAACGACCAGGTGGCAACCGATATGCATCTGTATCTAAACAAGCATGTAGAGGATATCATCTCGAAAACAGAAGCCCTGCAAAAGGTATTGGTCACGAAAGCGGAGGAGCACGTCTACACGATCCTGCCGGGGTATACTCATCTGCAGAGAGCCCAGCCGATTTCCTTTGCCCATCATCTGCTGGCGTACTTCTGGATGCTTGAACGGGATAAGGAACGGTTAACGGAATCCCTCAAACGGATTCAGGTATCCCCTCTCGGAGCCGGTGCGCTGGCAGGAACTACATTTCCTCTCGACCGTACTTATACGGCAGAGCTGCTCGGTTTTCAAAGCATTTACGAAAACAGCCTCGATGCTGTCAGTGACAGGGACTTTATTCTCGAGTTTTTAAACAACAGCTCCCTGCTGATGATGCACCTGTCCAGATTTTGCGAAGAACTGATTCTCTGGTGCTCCCAGGAATTTCAGTTTATTGAGCTTGACGACACATATGCGACGGGCAGTTCCATGATGCCGCAAAAGAAAAACCCGGATATGGCTGAACTGATCAGAGGAAAAACAGGCCGCGTGTACGGGAACCTGTTTTCGCTCCTGACCGTTATGAAAGGTCTTCCCCTTGCCTATAACAAAGACCTGCAGGAGGATAAAGAGGGCATGTTCGATACGGTCAAGACGGTGGAAGGAAGTCTTGAAATCTTCGCCGGAATGATCAATACAATGAAGGTGAATAAAGATGCGATGGGCCAGGCGGTAAGAGAAGACTTTTCCAATGCGACAGAGCTTGCCGATTACCTGGCGAAAAAAGGGATGCCGTTCCGTGAAGCACATGAAGTCACAGGGAAACTAGTGTTCCTCTGCATCCAGAAAGGCTGCTATTTAAAAGATCTGCAGCTGGAAGAATATGTTAACGCTTCTTCTCTGTTTGAAGAAGATCTGTATGAAGCCATTGATCCATTTGAAGCTGTTGCAAAAAGGCTCAGTGAAGGCGGAACCGGATTTGAGATGGTGAAAATAGCACTGGAGAAAGCGAAACACAGACTGGAAGATGTTACCTTGCAAACAAACTGAACAGATCTCACAGACTAGGACAGGAACTTATTTACCGTGAAGGAGGCCTGTCCCATGAAAAAAGAACCGAATAACGAATCCATCCAGTTCGATACAGAAGCGGGAGAAGAAACATCCCAGCAAATCAAAAATGCATACGAAAGCGGAGTAATTGAACAAAACTTCAATGAAAGCTTTACTGCAGACCAGGAAGAAAAATCAGATCAAATCTAAAAGAAGGAAGACCAGGGGCTGATAGATCAGCCGTCCGGGTCTTCTTTTTTTTACGTGATTGCCAGCCCCTTTTTTGACCTTGTTGAAGCAAGTCGCTGATTTTTCACATATGTTGATTGGACTTGGGCCGTTAACCGAGCAGGAGAGAAATGCACGATGTGAAACGGACCTTCTGGTTAAAGAGCGGGGTCTGTTTCAGTAATAAGAACATCGTAAACAAAGACCCCTCAAGTTCATGATTTTACGGCACATGTGATCTGCGTTATAATTAAAACCAATTAAATCAATCGGAATGAGGTGCTTAAGTTGCAGAATGTTATGTTAGAAAATACTGCCCGGCACAGCGGCACTGATCATAATGATCTCTCACTGAAATCACCTGTTCAGAAAAAGCTGGTGGCCGCCGGCCTGGCGGGCAGTCTTATCCTTCTGGCTGCAGCCTTCCTCGTCGGGGGCGGAGTTCAGGCTGTATTGTTTGTCATCGGGTTAGCGCTAGGTTTTACGCTGCTTCATGCGAGGTTCGGCTTTACTTCGGCGTTCAGAAGATTGATTGCTGTCGGCAATCCGGAGGCGCTGAAAGCACATCTCATCATGCTGGCGGCAGCCTCAATCCTGTTCGCCATCATATTGGGAACCCAATTCAGTTTTACAGGAATTGATCCGAAGGGGTATGTTTCTCCGGTTGGTGTCAGTGTAATCTTTGGTGCTTTTATTTTCGGCATCGGCATGCAGCTCGGAGGCGGGTGTGCATCAGGAACCCTGTATTCTCTTGGAGGCGGATCTTCCTCGATGATTCTGACTCTTGTCAGCTTTATTGCTGGAGCAACCATCGGGGCCTCCCATTTATCCTTTTGGCTGAATGACACCCCGTCCCTGCCGCCTGTTTCTCTAGCTGAAACGACAGGCTTTGGCTATTTTGGGGCTGTTGTCCTTCAACTCGTCCTGTTCGCGGTCATTTACTGGGTGATCGTCCAGTTTGCAAAAAGGAAAAACCCGCCAATGATCAAGCCTCTTCCAAAGGCAGCAGGATGGAAAAGAATTTTCAGAGGGTCCTGGCCGTTATATACAGCAGCCATCGTTCTCGCTATTCTGAATGCTCTTATTTTAACGATAAGAGGGGAACCATGGGGCATTACCTCTGCCTTTTCCCTATGGGGCTCCAAATTGCTGATGGTTTTCGGCACGGATCCTTCGCAGTGGGGCTATTTTGAAGGAGCGAAAAGAGAGGCTCTCTATGCATCTGTTTTTAAGGATTCTACCAGCCTGCTGAACTTCGGCATCATCCTGGGAGCCTTTCTGGCCTCCGCTGCAGCAGGAACCTTTAAGCCTTCTAAAATCAAACCGGGAATAGCTTTTGCCTCCATCATCGGCGGCCTTCTCATGGGATATGGGGCAAGACTTTCATTCGGATGCAATATAGGGGCCTACTTCGGCGGTATTGCTTCCTTCAGCCTGCATGGCTGGGTATGGATGGTGATGGCGCTGCTTGGTACAGCGCTGGCGTTAAAATTGAGACCACTGTTTGGCTTGAGCAACCCTAAACCGAATGACTCGGTTTGCTGAAGCTTGCGGCGGAAAGTGAAAAGGGAAACGCTTGAGCGTTTCCCTTTTTTTATTTGCGGAGGAGATTCGTTCAGTGTTTCTCCCACTGTCTGTCTTTCGGCAGCTTCAGGATAAGATACAGCACTCCCGCTGCAAAAAAACTGACAAACCCGGGAGCGGCCCATTCCGGAACGATCCAGTAAATAAGCATGCCGGCAGCCATCGCAGCGGCTGCGTCCTTATTGACCGCTTCTGTTTGGCTGAGGTTCTCTTCTGTGAAAATCCTCTTTTTTACGACTAGAAAATCTGCACATATGACCGCGCATAAAGGGATGACAAGATTTCCAAGAATGCTGATCCATGATTTTGCCTCCGTGACGACAGCAGGGAGAGTGCTTAACAGGATGCCTGCCGCTCCAAAAATCACAGCACTTTTTATCCTTCCAAGTGATGGGAAAATATTAAGAAGGCTGAAGCTCCCGGTATAGGCATTGCTCAAATTAATCGACACGAGCGAAAGAACAGCCGCAGTCAGTATGATTAGGAGAAGGGGTGGAGAATCTGTTAAGCGGGAAGCAGCCAGAAACGGGTTGATTTCCGAAAAATAAACCGCACTGTAAATCCCGAGAAAAGCTGTTAAAGCAAAACCTGCGAAATTTCCGGCGAGCATCCCCCAAAATCCGTGGCCAGGGGATTTTGCATAGCGGGTCATATCAGCCGAAGCGCTGACACCCGCAGCGTATTGTACGAATACGAGGCTTCCGAACAGCATCATGGCCCCGGCGCTTCCGGTTTCAGCAGAATAAGCACCGGCAGATGCAGGCAACGCCTCATCTGTAGTAAAGTATAAATAAGCAATGATTCCTTCGCCTGCGAGCAGGAAGGGAAGAAAATAGACGGTTGCTTTTTTTACAGCATGAAACCCGACGATTGTGATGGCAATCATCACTGCGCCAAGCCCGGCAGCAAGCACGGGAAAAGGCAGGCTGGCAGAGCCAAATCTTTTGAAACCTTCAAGGAGCATCCATGTGCCGCCGATGGTCTGCACAGCAAACCAGTAAAGGGAGATTAGCGAACGAATCGGGGAAGCCGCAAACCGGCCAAGCCGCGTTCCGATCATGCTCCGGATCGCATATTGTGCAGGCAGGCCGCTGACTGACCCCGGCAGCGACAAAAAGGATACGAGAATAAAGGCGAAGAGAGCACCGGACAGGACAGAGGCCATCGCCTGAGAGAAGCTTAATCCCCCTTCCAGGACAGCCAAAGCCGGAAGCAGAACATTGCCTGCATTAAATGAAAAAGTAAACTGGATAATGAAATACCCGGCCCAGCCGGTTTTTCTTAAATCTGCCGGCACAGCTTCGAGTCCAAAGCGCTCGAGCCGGACTGCGCTTCTCTTTTCGACTGGTATCACGCAAACAACCTGCTTCCTTATAGATGTATACATCATTTTACAGCAATAGACGCCATTCTAAAATAGATCACATTCATGTTCACGAAAGGAGCATGGCAAGATGAAGCATGCACTCATTACCGCCGGAACAAAAGGGCTGGGGAAAAAAGCGGTGGAAGCCTTTCTAAGCAAAGGCTATTCAGTTACTGCAACCTATAGAAGCGATCTTTCTGCTGCAGAATCATTGCGGGAGGAGTTCAGCCATCATCAGGACAGACTTTTGCTGCTGCAGGGGGATGTTACTGTAAAAAAAGACCTGGAGCATTTCATTGAAGCATCGATGAACACGTTCGGCCGGCTCGATTGTCTTGTAAACAATGCAGGACCTTATATTTTTGAAAGAAAAAAGCTGGCCGACTACTCAGATGAGGAATGGTACAGCATGATTGAAGGAAATTTGAGTGCTGTGTTCCATCTGTTCAAAAAAGCGGTCCCCATTATGCGCGAACAGCAATTCGGCAGGCTTATTACATATGGATTCCAGGATGCCGGAAATGCCCCGGGCTGGCTGAACCGGTCCGCTTTCAGCGCGGCAAAGGCAGGCCTTGTTTCATTAACAAAGACCATTGCTTATGAAGAAGCAGAAAACGGCATCACCGCGAATATGGTTTGCCCGGGAAATATTATGGGAGATATGAAAGAAGCGGATATTGTTACAGCAAGGAACCAGTATGATCCGGATACGCCAATCGGCCGTTCAGGTACCGGCGAGGATATTGCACGGATTATCACCTTTTTGTGTGAAGATCAATCTGACTTTATAACAGGGGCCATCATCGATGCGAACGGCGGAGCTGATGTGCTGAGGCGGAGAGCCGAAAAATAATGTCCGCTCGCATGTTTACTGAGAGGGCAATTGTGCTAAAGAAGAATAGATGCAAAACTATACGCAGGTGAGGTGCTCTAAATGGAAGTGACATACCATGGACATTCTGTACTCGAAATCCAGGCGAACGGCAAGACCATCTTTATCGACCCGTTCATCACAGGCAATGGGCAGTGCGATTTAAAGGCAGAGGATGTGAAGCTGGATGTTATTTTACTGACACACGGCCACAGTGACCATGTCGGTGACACGATTCAGCTTGCAAAGGATAACGATGCACTCGTAGTGGCTCCATTCGAACTCGCAAACTATTTAGGAACAAAAGGACTGAACGTGCATCCGATGCATATTGGCGGCTCTCATGAATTTGATTTCGGCAAGGTGAAGTTCACACAGGCTTTCCACGGTTCAAGCTTTGAAGAAGAGGACGGAACGATCGTATACACCGGCATGCCGGCAGGGATCCTGTTCACAGCTGACAACCAGACAATCTACCACGCGGGAGATACTGCCCTGTTCAGCGACATGAAAATGTATGGCGAACGCCATGTGATCGACGCAGCATTCCTGCCGATCGGCGATAACTTTACAATGGGACCGGAGGACGCCGCAGCCGCAGCCGAATGGCTCAAGGCGAAAACAGTTGTCCCGATCCACTACAATACGTTTCCCGTAATCGAACAGGATCCGGAACACTTCGTTTCCCTTCTTAACAGCGGAAACGGTCAAATTTTGAAAGCCGGAGAAAAACTGTCCTTATGATGAACAAAGAGACCGGTCAGTCTTAAGACTAGACTGGTTTTTTTATGCTCTTTCAAAACGTCAGTGAAAGGCTGAGATAGGTTTCCTAGCCGGAAAATAGAAAGTAAAAGAAAAAGATTCTTCGACATTTTCTGCAAGATTAGAGCGGAATTTTTATCTGCTCTTCCTCTATGAGCCACAACACCTTATCCTATGCAACCGGGCCATTCGCTTCACAAGGGTCCTCCTCATAAAGAACGGCATCCAAAACCCTTGTAAAATCTGACAAACCAATAACCTTCGTTGAAAGTGCGGCCTAAAGAAGATTATAATAAATACTGGAAATAAGAGCAGGCAAAGGGTGAAAAGCTTGGCGACAAAGCATGAGCAAATAATTAATTACATTGACTCGCTCGGAGTAGGAGAAAAGATATCCGTCCGGCAAATCGCGAAAGAAATGAATGTGAGTGAAGGAACTGCTTACCGTGCCATAAAGGAAGCGGAGAATAAAGGTTTTGTAAGTACCATTGAACGTGTAGGGACCATTCGGATCGAACGGAAAAAGAAAGAGAACATTGAAAAACTCACCTTCGCCGAAGTCGTTAACGTGGTCGAAGGTCAAGTGCTTGGAGGCCGGAGCGGTCTTCATAAGACGCTCAATAAGTTTGTCATCGGCGCGATGAAGCTGGAAGCCATGATGCGCTATACAGGGGCAGGCAACCTGCTGATCGTCGGCAACAGGACCAATGCCCATCAGCTGGCATTGGAAGCCGGGGCAGCGGTTCTTGTCACTGGGGGATTTGATACAGATGACCATGTCAAAAAGCTTGCTGACAAAATGGAGCTTCCGGTCATCTCGACAAGCTATGATACATTTACCGTTGCGACCATGATCAACAGAGCCATCTATGACCAGCTGATCAAAAAGGAAATCGTACTCGTGGAAGACATTCTGACTCCGGCCAGCCAGACCATTTGTTTAGAACCGTCCGACAAAGTCGGAAAATGGTATGAATACAATCAGGAGACAGGACACGGGCGGTTTCCGGTCATCGACCGGAACAATAAAGTTCTCGGAATGGTAACCTCCAAGGATATCATGGGTGTCGATAAGGACAGTCCGGTCGAGAAAGCGATGACCCGCAATCCGATTACAGTGAACGGTAAAACATCCGTTGCATCTGCTGCTCAGATGATGGTGTGGGAGGGGATTGAAGTGCTCCCTGTGACAGACAGCCATCAAAAGCTTGAAGGTATGATTTCGAGACAGGATGTCCTGAAAGCCCTTCAGGTCATTCAGAGACAGCCGCAAATCGGTGAAAAGCTGGATGATATTGTAACAAATCAGTTTTTGGATACAGAGACCATCAAAAGCGGACATGTGTACAAATGCAGCATAACACCCCAAATGACAAATCACCTTGGGACAATCTCCTATGGTGTATTTACAACACTGGTAACAGAAGCAGCGAACCGCTTGCTCCGTTCCCAGAAAAAAGGGGACCTCGTGGTTGAAAACCTCTCCATTCTGTTTTTGAAGCCAGTCCAGATGGACTCTGTCATTGAAATCCATCCCCGCATCCTCGAAGTCGGCAGGAAGTTCGGAAAAATGGATGTAGATGTATACAACGAAGGCAACATCGTCGGCAAAGCAATGATGATGGTTCAGATCATGGAGAGAAGCTGAACTGCCCGACTACAAAAAAAACCCGGTTTGCTTATTCAGCATTCCCGGGTTTTTTACTTTGTGAGGAAGCGGCTGGCAGGAGAGATTGGCTGCGGAAGCGGATAGAGGTGTATTGGAACGGACAAATAAAATGGAACGGTCAAATTATGGTGAAGAACGGCCAAATTAGAGAGTGCGTCGGCCAGATTAGTAGGGGCAACGGACAAATAAAGTGGTGCAGCGGACAAATAAAATAGAATGGACAAAATAAGGTGAACAACAGTCAAATTAGAGTGTCTGACGGCCAGATTAGTAGCGGCAACGGACAAATAACATGGTGCAGCGGACAAATAAAATGGAACGGTCAAAATAAGGTGAACAACGGCCAGATTAGCTGCGGCAACGGACAAATAACGTGGTGCAGCGGACAAATAAAATAGAATGGCCAAATTAAGGTGAACAATGGCCAAATTAGAGAGTGCAACGGCCAGATTATTTACCTCAACGGACAAATAACGTGGTTCAGCGGACAAATAAAATGGAACGGTCAAAATAAGGTGAAGTACGGCCAAATTAGAGAGTCTGACGGTCAGATTAGTAGCGGAAACGGACAAATAAAGTGGTGCAGCGGACAAATAAAATGGAACGGTCAAAATAAGGTGAAGTACGGCCAAATTAGAGAGTCTGACGGCCAGATTAGTAGCGGTAACGGACAGATAACATGGTGCAGCGGACAAATAAAATGGAACGGTCAAAATAAGGTGGACAACGGCCAAATTAGAGAGTGCAACGGCCAGATTAGAGAGTCTGACGGCCAGATTAGTAGCGGAAACGGACAAAAAACGTGGTGCAGTGGACAAATAACATGGTGAAACGGACAAATAAAATGGAACGGTCAAATTAAGATAAACAACGGCCAAATTAGAGAGTCTGACGGCCAGATTAGTAGCGGCAACGGACAAATAACGTGGTGCAGCGGACAAATAGAATACAACGGCCAAATTAAAGAAGCCGACGCCCAGATAACCGGCGTCAGCGGACAAATAAAGTGCTGCAGCGGCCAAATAAAACGCAACGGCCGGATTGCCCAGATTAAATCTGCCTACATAAATCCGTTTTCCGCTTCTTTGTCAGCCAGCGGCTTATAATGACGCCACGATCGGAAGCCTGCCCACATGCTTCCTGCCCCAAGAATCATAAAGAGAATGCCGATGCTGATGGAAACGGTGGATGGGTACAGGAAAAACTGGTTCAGTCCGAACAGGAAAACGAATACTCCGAGAGACATGCTTGATTTTCCGGAGAAAACAGCCCGCTGGAGCGGTTTCTTGGACCGGAAGTGCTTTACTTTGTATGTTAGATAAAATCCAAATGATACGATTATGAAAAAGGCTAATATCGGCATGCAGTCCGCCTCCTGAATATTCTGTATAGTATATTTTATCTTTAGCAGGACGTTTTTTCCATCTTTCTTTTGAATTCTGAAAAGCTGTCTTTAAGTTCTTTTCAGGGTATGTTTTAATAAATAGTATAAAAATACTAAAGGAGAACGAAATGAAAGAGAAAATTCTGGATGCTGTACAGCAGTTTGAAACGATCATCATTCATCGCCATGTCCGTCCTGATCCTGATGCATTGGGGTCACAGTGCGGTCTTGCCGAGGTGCTAAAAAGCTCTTTTCCTGATAAGAAGATTCTCGTTACAGGTGAGACCGAACCGTTTCTTGAATTTTTATACAGAATGGACGAGGTTTCGGATGAAGATTACAGAGAAGCACTCGTTATCGTCTGTGATACGGCCAATCAGGAGCGGATCAGTGATCAGCGTTATGGAAAAGGGAAAATGCTTATCAAAATTGACCATCATCCAAATGAGGATCAATACGGGGATCTAATCTGGGTGGATACTTCGGCAAGCTCGGTCAGTGAAATGATTTACGAGTTTTACTTGAGCGGAAAAGACAGAGGGCTTGAAATCAGCCAGAAGGGAGCAGAAGTCATTTATGCGGGAATCGTAGGGGATACAGGAAGGTTCCTTTTCCCGAGCACTACAGACCGCACCTTCAAATATGCAAGTGAGCTGATTGATTTCGGTTTCCCGCTGAACAGCCTGTACAGTGAATTATACAAAACAAAAATCAACGTAGCGAAGCTGAGCGGATATGTACTTCAGAATTTTGAGGTAACCCCGTCAGGTGCTGCAAGTGTGATTATCCGAAGTGATTTGCTTGAAAAATATGAAACAACTCCTTCAGAGGCTTCTCAGCTTGTCAGTATTTTGGGGGACATTGAGGGAATGACAGCCTGGGTATTTTTTGTTGAGGAAAAAGATCAGATTCGGGTGCGCCTGCGTTCAAAAGGGCCTGTGATCAATGGATTGGCAAAAAGATACCGTGGAGGCGGGCATCCTTTAGCTGCCGGAGCCTCCATTGAAAAGTGGGAAGAGGCAGAAAAAGTGTTCGAAGAACTGGAGACCATCTGCAGGGAATACCGGGGCGTTTAGCAATCAGGAGGCAGAAGGCCCGCCGGAGCCCGATGCTTCAGGAATGAACCAGCTTCCGATATCTGTAACATCTTCATACACACTCAGCTTAAGCTTGCTGATTTCTTTTTTCAGCAGGCTTGCCATTTCCGGTGATTCAGCATAAGCAGAATATCCGCTCATTATTCTTTCCACTTTTTCTTTTATAAACAGCTTTTGTGTCAGCACCTCCATTTTGCTTCCTCCTTTTGGAATCATCTGTAAACCTATTGTATCCAAAGAGAAGGGATTTTGCGATAAAATTGAATAAAAATTCAAAAAAATCCTCAATTTGCGAAAAAAACCTCTACTTCAATATGGATGGATGTATAAATAGTCATTTCTTTGACAAGCAGCCGGTAGTCCTTGTCATCGATCGGATACACTTTATTTTCAATGGTTTTCTTGATGATTTTCCTGCTCTCAAAAATACTCTCCAAATCCCTGTCCATGAGATCGGACAGGTCTTCCTTCGCTTCTATCTGTATTTTGTGGATCATAAGCGGGCTGAGCTTGAATCGTTCTCCGTTCAGTAAATGAACATTGATTTCCTGAACAGAAAGCTTTTTCGCTTGCTGCTCGTTCAATTCCCGGGATTCTTCCTGGTAGATGCTGTTGCTTTGCTTTAGCTCCATAATCGCTGATTCCTGCTTTTCCATAATCTTGACTTGTTTCTCCTGAAGGACCCCGTATGTGAAAAGGAAAACAGACCAGCTGATGACCGCCCCGGCCATAGTTCCGGCAAAAAAACGCTGCCAGCCCGGTTTTTTGTAGTAGGGAGGGATCCTCATGAAAGGTGCTCCTGGGTCAGCCAGGTAATCAGGAGCCAGCCGGTCTGGGCGCCTCCCATTGCTGATACGATCAGCATGACCTGCTTCAGGATATCCCTTGTTTCCCCGTTAAACAAACCTCTTTCAAAGCTGTAGAACGCATCAAAGGTTCCGCCGATCGCTGCGACGAGCGCCCAGATCTTGAGCCGGTTCGCAAATTCCAAGATGGTAGTCATAGGCGGCTCACCTGATAAATAAGCACCGATTCCGCCAATGATGCTTCCTCCGAGCAGGACCCCAAGAGCAATAAAATAACTGTCAATAAAAGCAGGCAGAAATGCTTTTTCCATGTGTGCATCACCTCTCCCTTCAATATATGGACAGACCCCGTAAAGTATGTTTTGAGCATCTGCCTGAAAGGGGCGGGATTTGAGAAGAGCGCACGTTTGTTCTATAATAAAAGGCATGAAAGCCGTTAGGATGGGATGATAAATGCCGTTTGTACATCTTCAATTACAAAGTTCATACAGTCTGCTGAACAGCTCTGTGCGGCTGGACCGTCTCGTGCAGAAGGCATCTGAACTTCATGTCAGCACATTGGCATTGACTGATTCAGGCGTTATGTACGGAGCTGTTTCGTTTTATAAACAATGTATTAGCAAAGGAATTAAACCGGTCATCGGTCTGACAGCAGCTGTGTTTCCCCCTCAGGAGAACGTTTCCGCAAGCTATCCGCTTATTCTTCTTGCAAAAAACCATACAGGCTACCAAAATCTGCTGAAAATCAGCAGCGCGCTGCAGACAAAATCACAGGACGGGATTCCCGACCGGTGGCTGAGAAGCTATGGTGAGGGACTTATCGCCATTTCCCCGGGCAGAGGCGGGTGGCTCGATTCCCTGCTTGAAAATGAAGAAAAAGAGGCAGCCGCAGAAGCTGCCGTTCACTATTTAAACCTGTTCGGAACCGATTCTTTTTTTATCGGCATTCAAAAAACCGAATTAAATGCGGAGGAAGATGCATTAAATGCCGGGCTGATTGAACTTGCAGCCAGTACAGGCGCTGAAATGGCCGCATTGAATGATGTGCGCTGCCTGGAAAAAGAAGACCACCTTGCTTTTCAGACCCTGCAGGCAATTCAGCAGGGCGCCAAGCTTGAGGAGAACCGGCAGGAGCAGTCAAACGAACGATATTTCAAGACGCCTCACGATATGGCAGAGCTGTTCCGCGACCTTCCGGATGCGCTGGAGAACACGCTTAAAATCGCGGACCGGTGCCATGTAGAGCTGGGACTTGGAAAGGCGCGGCTTCCCTCATTTCCAGCACCCGGCGGCGAACAGCCTGAAGAATATTTGGAAAGACTGTGCCTTGAAGGACTGAAAAAGCGATACCGCGAACCGTCTGAAGAGGCATACAGCAGGCTTACATATGAATTGGATGTCATCAGGAAGATGGGGTTCAGCGATTACTTCCTGATTGTATGGGATTTTATGAAATATGCGCATGAGCACGGCATCCTGACCGGACCGGGAAGAGGCTCTGCAGCAGGGTCGCTCGTTGCGTATGTGTTGGAGATTACGAATGTAGATCCTATTAAACACCGCCTTTTATTTGAACGGTTTCTCAATCCGGGCAGAATCAGCATGCCGGATATTGATATTGATTTTCCGGACACAAGAAGAGATGAAGTCATTGAATATGTGGCACGGAAATACGGAACGAACCGAGTGGCCCAGATTATTACGTTCGGAACCCTCGCCGCCCGGGCATCTATCAGGGATACGGCCAGGGTATTGGGGCTTTCACCGAAAGAAGCCGATCAGCTGGCCAAAAAGATCCCGACCGGTCCGGGGATCACGCTTGAAAAAGCACTGAAGGAATCTCCTTCCCTTGTAAAAGAAGTGCAGCAATCTCCACAAGCTGCAAAGGTTATGGACATCGCCCGTAAAATTGAAGGGCTGCCAAGACACGTATCGACTCATGCAGCGGGCGTCGTGTTCAGCGAGGAACCCCTTACTTCTGTTGTTCCGCTGAAGGAAGGCCATCAAGACGTATACTTAACCCAGTATTCCATGGATTATCTCGAGGAATTGGGGCTATTGAAAATGGATTTTCTCGGGTTGCGGAATCTTTCGCTGATCGAATCCATTATGAAAACGATCCGGGCTGCACAAAAACCGCTTCCTTCTTTCGAAGAAATCGGCTACAGCGACGAAAAAACTTTCCGGCTGCTCGGTGAGGGGGACACAACAGGAGTCTTTCAGCTGGAATCCGAGGGAATGCGGAGCGTTCTCAGAAGGCTGATGCCTGAAAGCCTTGAAGATATGGCAGCGGTAAACGCCCTTTACCGGCCGGGTCCGATGGAAAACATTCCGAACTATATCGAGAGAAAGCATGGGAAGGCACCTATCCACTATCCCCACCCCCATTTAGAGGAGATTTTAAAATCGACCTACGGAGTCATCGTTTATCAGGAGCAGATTATGGAGATCGCTTCAAAGATGGCCGGTTTTTCGCTGGGGGATGCTGACTTGCTCCGCAGAGCTGTTGGAAAGAAGAAAAAAGCTGTGCTTGATGAACAGCGGGAGCACTTCACAGCCGGATGCCTGAAGAAAGGCTACAGCAGCCGCGATGCGAACGAAGTATACGATCTGATTGTCCGTTTTGCCGATTACGGCTTCAACCGGAGCCATGCGGTTGCCTATAGTATGATCGGCTTTCAGCTCGCTTATCTGAAGGCCCATTACCCGCTGATATTTATGGCCGCACTTTTGACCAGTTCGGCCGGCAATGATGACCGGGTTGCCCAATACGTCAAAGAAGCCCGCGGCAAAAATCTGGAGATTCTGCCGCCTTCCGTTAATAAGAGCGAGGTTCCGTTCAGATTGGAAGGTGAGGGAATCCGCTACAGTCTTTCATCGATAAAAAATGTCGGTGTCGCTGCTGTAAAGGATATTTTCAGAGCCAGGAAGCAAAAGCCCTTCGAGGATCTGTTTGATTTCTGCCTCAGGGTTTCTGCTAAAACGGCAAACCGGAGAACGATAGAGGCACTTATTTTCTCAGGTGCTTTTGATGAATTCGGAGTGGCGAGGGAATCACTGCTTGCCACTCTTGATGCAGCCCTTGAGCACGCTGAGCTCATGAGGCCTGCTGACGGGGACGGCCAGATGGATCTGGGATTTGACGAGGAATTTGCGCTAAAGCCAAAGTATATTGAAGTTGAGCCCTTCACGATTGCAGAAAAGCTTCAGTTTGAAAAAGAAGCGCTCGGCTTCTATTTCTCCGACCATCCGGTCAGCAGCTATAAAAAGCTGCTGGAGGACCTGCACTCGGTGAAACTTGATCAGCTGGAAAAGAAGGCAGGAAGCTACTTCAAAGCAGGGGTTTACCTTTCAAAGGTCCGGACCATCCGCACCAAAAAAGGGGAACTCATGGCTTTCGTAACCATGAGTGATGAAACAGGAGACGCGGAAGGTGTGTGCTTTCCGCGGCAGTATTCCCTTTTGTCTGACCTGCTGACAGAAGGCCGGCTGCTTCTGGCGGAAGGAAAAGCGGAATGGCGTGATGATACGGTTCAATTCATCATTCAAAAAGCTGCCAAGCTGGATGAAGCAAAGCCTGTTGCCGGAGCAGGCAAGCTTTTTCTGAAAATAGACGGCAAAGACCGGCATACAGCGAAAATGACGGAACTGAAAAAAGTGATCGAGAAGCACAAAGGGGAAACGCCCGTTTACTTATACAATCCGGAAGATAAAAAAACGGTTCAGATCCCCGGGTTTAAAACGGTGTCCGCATCTGACAGCTGCATCCGGACGCTTAAAAATCTGCTGGGGGAAGACCACGTTGTGTTGAAAAAATGAGGATATTTAAAAAGCTTTGTCTGCGTTTCCTGCTTATGTTATAGTTTTTATATTACATAAGTGGTCAGACCACTCAAGCGGAATCCAAGAAGGAGTGAGCGTATTGTCTTTACGGGAAGAAGCGCTGCATATGCACCGCATCAACAAGGGGAAACTGGAATCTAAATCAAAGGTGCCGGTCCGGAATGCCAAGGATTTAAGCCTGGCCTATTCTCCAGGAGTAGCAGAGCCATGCAAAGCCATCTATGACGATAAAAGCAAAGTTTTTGATTATACAATGAAAGGCAACATGGTAGCAGTTGTTTCGGACGGCACTGCGGTGCTTGGGCTGGGAAACATCGGTCCGGAAGCAGCTCTACCTGTAATGGAAGGGAAAGCGGTTCTCTTCAAGAGTTTTGCAGGAGTGGATGCATTTCCGATCTGTCTGAATACAACGGATGTTGATAAGATAGTAGAGACAGTGAAGCTTCTTGAGCCGACTTTCGGCGGTGTGAACTTGGAGGATATCGCTGCCCCTAACTGTTTTGTCATTGAAGAAAGACTTAAGAAAGAAACGAACATTCCAATCTTCCACGATGACCAGCACGGAACAGCGATCGTCACAGCAGCAGGCCTCTTGAATGCCTTAAAGCTTGCGGGCAAGAAAATGTCTTCTATTAAAGTAGTAGCCAACGGTGCAGGTGCCGCAGGAATTGCCATTATCAAACTTTTATATAATTACGGTGTCCGTGATATCATCATGTGTGATTCCAAAGGTGCAATCTATGAAGGGCGCCCGGCTGGAATGAACAGTGTCAAAGACGAAGTAGCCAAGTTTACAAACCGCGAAAAACTGGACGGCACCCTTGCAGATGCAATGGTGGACGCAGATGTATTTATCGGTGTATCCGTAGAGGGCGCATTGACGAAAGAAATGGTTCAGACGATGAAGGAGAATCCGGTCATTTTCGCAATGGCCAATCCTGTTCCGGAAATCATGCCGGAGGATGCGCGTGAGGCGGGAGCTCTGGTCATCGGCACCGGCCGTTCCGATTTCCCGAACCAGGTCAATAATGTTCTTGCGTTCCCGGGAATTTTCAGGGGGGCTTTGGACGTCAGGGCCACCCACATTAATGAGCAAATGAAAATGGCTGCGGTTGAAGCGATTGCCGGCTTAATCGATGAGGCGGACATAACCCCGGACTATGTCATCCCTGCTCCGTTTGACCCAAGGGTAGCTCCTGCTGTTGCCGCTGCCGTTGCAAAAGCAGCAATGGAAACAGGCGTTGCAAGGATTAAAGTTTCTCCGGAAGAAGTCGCTGAAAAAACAAGACAGCTCGCCGTCATTGGCGAACATTGAGCAGGATGGACAGCGTACCCGGTCCTAAATCCAGGGTTTACGAGGAGACGCTTCAGCAAATCAGGCAAATCATCACTCATGACAGGCTCACACCCGGCGATAAAATTCCATCAGAACGAGAGCTGGCCGACCGCTTAAACGTCGGCCGTTCTTCTGTCAGAGAAGCGCTGCGCGCCCTCGAACTGCTGGGAATCATTGAGACGAGACGGGGAGAAGGAACTTTTATCAAAGATTTCCGGGAAAATCACCTCGTCAGAGTCTTGGGCCTCTATGTCCTTGAGGATGCCAAAGCTGTAGAAGATATTTTTGAGATGAGTGCTCTTATTGAAAAGCAGGCTATCGAAAAACTATTGGATAATCATGATAAGAAGGCGCTGATTCAGCTTGACCGGGAATTCAGAAAAGGCGATCTTTCCTGCGAACAGCTTATGGGGAAGCTGATCAAGCTTTCCGGAAACCGCCTTCTATACAGAACCTGGCTCGTACTGGGAGACTATCTGAAGGCGGGAATCACGCTGGAAGAACCGTCTGCTCCGGTATTCGAAGAGCTGCTCTCCGGACTCATCCTCAAAAATAAAAAACTTGTCCTGCTCGTTTACAAACAGATCAGCCAGTACAAAATTGTCCAATTAAGCTGACACCGTTTTACACAAAATGCAAAGCATGTTGTATAAAGTAATAGAAAAAGGCTTGTTTTTCTTAAGGAAAGCTGAAACGGAAGCCGGGACCGCAGGCGGCTGCAGCGGAAAATTCAGCAGCTCCGTTTAACACAGTCTTCAGGTTAATAAGAGTGAACGAACAGGGAGGTATCCAAGATGCTTAAGGATCTTTTTTCCAAGAAAAAAAAGTATGCTTCAATTCCGTCCGAACAGGCAAGGCAGGACGTTCCTGAAGGCATAATGACGAAATGCCCAAGCTGCAAGAAAATCATTTTAACCAAAGAGTTAACGAAAAACCTGAAAGTATGTGTGAACTGCGGCTATCACATGCAGATGAACGCAAAGGAACGCCTGAAAAGCCTGCTGGATGACCAATCGTTTAAAGAATATGATCAGGATATGATTTCCGAAAATCCCCTTGATTTCCCGGAATACATAGAAAAAGTGGAGAAAGACCGCAAAAAGACCTTACAGAACGAAGCCGTTGTTACGGGCGAAGGGACGATTGAAGGACTTCGGACCGTCATTGCTGTAATGGACGCAAGCTTCCGGATGGGAAGCATGGGTTCTGTCGTAGGTGAAAAGATTACAAGAGCGGTAGAACAGGCGAGAAAGCAAAAGACACCTTTCATCATTTTTACCGCTTCAGGCGGCGCGAGAATGCAGGAAGGCGTTTTGAGCCTGATGCAAATGGCGAAAACCAGTTCTGCCTTAAAGCTGTTCAGCAATGAGGGCGGACTCATCATTTCCGTGATGACCCACCCGACAACCGGCGGTGTATCGGCAAGCTTCGCGTCTCTTGGCGATTACAACCTTGCTGAACCGGGAGCCCTTATCGGGTTTGCGGGCAGGAGAATCATTGAACAGACCATCCGCGAAGAGCTTCCTGAGGATTTTCAGACAGCGGAATTTCTCCTCAAGCACGGCCAGCTGGATTCTGTAGTGCCAAGGCTTGAAATGAAAGAAACGCTCGCCAGAATACTGGATCTTCATCAAGGAGGCAGACAGGCATGATGGGAGAATTGGAATTTGAAAAGCCCGTAACAGAGTTACGGAAAAAAATCGCCGAATTGAAGGATTTTACTGCAACGGCCGATGTCGATTTGTCTTCTGAGATAGAACGGCTGGAAAACCGTCTGGAGAAGCTTGAAAAAGAGATTTATACAAATATCAGTCCATGGGACCGGGTACAAATTGCCCGCCATCCCCGGAGACCGACCACAATGGACTATGTGGAGCTTCTTTTCACGGACTTTTTTGAATGCCATGGAGACCGCTACTTCGGAGATGACGAAGCAATTATCGGCGGTATCGCAAAATTTAAAGGCATTCCTGTCACGGTAATTGGCCATCAGCGGGGGAAAGATACGAAGGAAAACATCCGCCGCAACTTTGGTTCCCCTCACCCGGAAGGCTATCGAAAAGCGCTCAGACTGATGAAGCAGGCCGACAAATTCGGCCGTCCGATTATTACCTTCATTGATACAAAAGGAGCATATCCAGGCAAGGCTGCAGAGGAACGGGGCCAAAGCGAAGCGATCGCAAAAAATCTTTTTGAAATGGCCGGCCTTTCCGTACCGGTCATCTGCATTGTCATCGGTGAAGGGGGAAGCGGGGGAGCACTTGGCATCGGCGTAGGAAATCATCTGCTCATGCTTGAAAACTCCACTTACTCTGTCATTTCTCCAGAAGGAGCCGCTGCCCTTCTGTGGAAAGATGCCAGCCAGGCGAAAAGAGCAGCAGAGTCCATGAAAATAACAGCGCCGGATCTCAAAAAGCTCGGTGTAGTCGACGAAATCATCGCCGAAGTAAAAGGCGGCGCCCACCGGGACGTTGAAGAACAGGCGTACCTGATCGAACCGTATGTGAGCAAATCACTAGAGTCTCTTATCAAAATGGATCGCGCATCGCTTATTGAGCACCGCTATGAAAAATATAAATCGATCGGCTCTTTTACAGAAGAAACCATAAGCAGCCGCTGACCTATATGAACCGGCCCCGAAAACGGGCCGGTTATTTGAGTGGAGTCAGGGGTGTATTCAGCGGAGAAGGGGAAAGTTGGCTGGGGTAAGGGGTATATTTAGCGGTGCTGCGGCAAGTTGGCTGACGCTTCGGGCAAGCTGGCTGAGGCGGTGCTGGTGGGAGACTGAAGGAGATGGGATGATTGCGGCCGGCAGCTCTCAAGGTTTCCGCCGGAATTGTGGTTTTGACCGATATCTTGCGGATTTCGCCGATATATCGTCATTTTGACCGATATATTCAAATTTTCGCCGATATATCGTCAACTTGGCCGATATATTTTAATTTCCGCCGATATCTGGATGAAGCGCATGAATTAGGCTCTGTTTACAACCCCGAAAAGCAGTTTCCCCCTTTTTTATCTGCCGGATCGGAGGGAACAGGGGCTATTTACGATCATTTTCCGCAGAAAAACCTTCTTAAACAGCCATTTTTCCCGTTTCCACGCAGGTTTCAGCTCCTCAGAAACGGAAAGAATTTTATTCGATTATGAAATACCTAAAATAAGTTAATGCTGTTAAAATTAGCTCCTTAAAATTTCTAACAAAGTTTTTCTTTCTGCAAAAAAGTATTGTATAATGAATACGGTTAGCAGGATATGAAGAATTTTCGACAAAAGTCGATTACGGTTTGTACTGCCATTTCCTTCATGTTATCTTAAAAGTACTTACATACTACCTATCGGGGTGAAGAAATTGAAAAGAATCGGCGTTTTGACAAGCGGAGGAGATTCTCCGGGCATGAATGCAGCGGTTCGCGCTGTAGTCCGTAAAGCAATTTACCATAACGTAGAGGTCTTTGGAATCTACCATGGTTATGCCGGATTAATTGCCGGTCATATAGAGAAATTAGAGCTTGGATCCGTAGGGGATATCATTCACCGCGGAGGCACAAAGCTTTACACAGCCCGCTGTCCTGAATTTAAAACGGTTGAAGGCCGGGAAAAAGGCATTGAGCAGCTGAAAAAGTTCGGAATTGAAGGTCTTGTTGTCATCGGCGGTGACGGGTCCTATATGGGCGCGAAGAAGCTTACTGAAATGGGCTTTCCATGTGTAGGTGTACCCGGTACGATCGACAACGATATTCCGGGAACGGATTTGACGATTGGTTTTGATACTGCGTTGAATACAGTAATCGATGCCATCGATAAGATCCGCGATACAGCAACGTCTCATGAGCGTACATATGTGATTGAAGTAATGGGCCGCCATGCAGGGGATATCGCTCTTTGGTCCGGTCTCGCTGGCGGTGCGGAAACCATCCTGATTCCGGAAGCGGATCACGATATGGATGATGTGGTCGGACGCCTTAAGAGAGGGCACGAGCGCGGCAAGAAGCACAGCATCATCATCGTTGCCGAGGGTGTTGGAAGCGGCGTGGAATTCGGGAAGAAGATTGAAGAGGCTACAAAATTTGAAACGAGGGTTTCCGTTTTGGGTCATATTCAGCGCGGCGGAACACCGACTGCAGCTGACCGGGTTCTTGCAAGCCGTTTAGGTGCTTATGCAGTGGAATTGCTCCTGGAAGAAAAGGGCGGCCGCTGTGTCGGAATCCAAAACAACCAGCTTGTTGATCATGACATTATTGAAATTCTTGAAACGAAGCACACAGTAGATCCGAAGCTTTACCAGCTTTCACAGGAGCTGTCCATTTAATCAAGCGGCCAGGTTGGTATCGTTTCCATAATTACATTAGGAGGAATTATCTGAATGCGTAAAACGAAAATAGTTTGTACGATTGGTCCTGCGAGTGAATCTGTTGAACAGCTGACAGCTCTTATGGAGGCAGGCATGAATGTTTGCCGCCTTAACTTTTCCCATGGAGATTTTGAAGAGCACGGAAACCGCATCGTAAACATCCGTGAAGCTTCCAGACTGACTGGCAAGACTGTAGCTATTCTTTTGGATACAAAAGGACCGGAAATCCGTACTCATTCCATGCAGGACGGAACAATGGAACTCGTAGCAGGAAACGAAGTCATCGTTTCAATGAATGAAGTCATCGGAACACCGGAGAAATTCTCCATCAGCTACGAAGGTCTCGTAAATGATGTTCAGCCTGGATCTACCATTCTTCTTGATGATGGACTGATCGGACTTGAAGTGATTGAAGTGCACGCTGCTGCCGGCGAAATCAGAACAAAAATCATGAACAGCGGTACGCTTAAGAACAAAAAAGGTGTAAACGTTCCTGGTGTCAGTGTAAATCTTCCTGGA
This sequence comes from Metabacillus mangrovi, assembly GCF_009711125.1. Classification (GTDB taxonomy): domain Bacteria; phylum Bacillota; class Bacilli; order Bacillales; family Bacillaceae; genus Metabacillus_B; species Metabacillus_B mangrovi. The sequence continues at coordinate 83,925 of NZ_WMIB01000003.1, forward strand.
ATTACAGAAAAAGACGCGAAGGATATCGTTTTCGGAATCGAGCAGGGAGTAGACTTTATTGCTGCTTCATTTGTACGCCGTGCATCTGATGTTCTGGAAATCCGTGAACTTCTTGAGGAGCACAAAGCAGCGGATATCCAAATCATTCCGAAGATTGAAAACCAGGAAGGCGTAGACAACATTAACGAAATCCTTGAGGTTTCAGACGGCCTTATGGTAGCGCGCGGAGATTTGGGTGTGGAAATTCCTGCTGAGGAAGTTCCGCTCGTTCAAAAAGATCTGATCAAAAAGTGCAATGCACTTGGCAAGCCTGTTATTACAGCAACACAGATGCTTGACAGCATGCAGCGCAACCCTCGTCCGACACGTGCGGAAGCAAGTGACGTAGCGAACGCCATCTTTGACGGCACGGATGCCATTATGCTTTCCGGTGAAACGGCTGCGGGCCAATACCCGATCGAAGCGGTTCAGACGATGCACAATATCGCATCAAGAGCAGAACAGGCTCTTGATTATAAAGGAACTCTTTCCAAACGCCGCGAAGAAACAGGCATGACCATCACAGATGCGATTGGCCAGTCTGTTGCTCACACAGCGCTGAATTTGAATACGGCTGCTATTGTAACGCCTACAGAGAGCGGACATACAGCTAGAATGATTTCCAAATACCGTCCGAAAGCACCGATTGCTGCGATCACCTCCTGTGATTCAGTATCCAGAAAGCTTTCTCTTGTATGGGGCGTTTATTCCAAAACGGGCACAAAAGCTGCTTCTACGGATGAAATGCTTGAAAATGCCGTGCAGGAATCCATCAACACAGGAATCGTCAAGCATGGTGATCTGATCGTGATCACTGCAGGTGTTCCGATTGGTGAAGCGGGCACTACAAACCTTATGAAAGTGTATATTGTTGGAGATATCCTTGCAAAAGGTCAGGGGATCGGCCGCAAATCCGCTTTTGGTAAAGTTGTTGTAGCGAACAATGCCGAAGAAGCTTCTGCAAAAATGACAGAAGGCGCCATCCTCGTAACACGCGGTACTGACCGTGATATGATGGATGCGCTTGGAAAAGCATCGGCCCTAATCGCTGAAGAAGGCGGATTGACAAGCCACGCAGCAGTTGTCGGGCTAAGCCTTGGAATCCCGGTAATCGTTGGCGTGGAAAACGCGACAGCGGTACTGGAAGACGGCATGGAAATTACAGTAGACGGTACACGCGGTGCCATCTATAAAGGACATGCCAGCGTCATCTAAAGAACGGCAGAAAAAGGAGGGCCTTAAGCCTTCCTTTTTTTATAACTGCTTTTAAATTAGCATGCAGGGGAAGGAGACCGGTATAATAAAAGGAATCCCTTTCATGACTGTGCCGTTCGCAGCACAGCAGCCTGTACCGGTGCGGATGGTAAAAAAACTACTAAGAATGGAGGCAGGAGCATGAAAAAAATAATGCTTTTGCTTATACTCATCCCGGCAGCTGAGCTGGGAATTCTGATTTGGTCAGGGAAGACAATAGGAATCCTTCCAACCATTCTCCTGATTCTTGCCACTGGAATCGGCGGAGCACTGCTTGCGAGAAAGCAGGGTCTTGAGACTTGGGAGCGTGCCCGGAATGCAATGAACAGAGGAATTCTTCCCGGAGAAGAGATCGTGGATGGCATGTGCATCCTGGCAGGAGCAATCATGCTCATGACCCCGGGGTTTGTTACAGATCTGGCCGGTTTTTTCCTTCTGCTCCCGTTTACGAGGAAGAAGGTAAAGCCTTTTATCCTGCGGGCTGTACAGCGGAGAATGAACAGGAACCGGGTAACCATCATCAAATCATAAGTACTATGACGGATACGGGAGTACCGTCTTTTTCTTTTGTGGAAATTCAGCAGTCCATCATAAGCAGTGGTGAATCTCAGCACAATAGCCTGAAGGGGCCATTCACTTCCGGACGAGATACCCCCAGATATCATGAAAAAGGCGGAGCTTGTATAAACTCTGCAGAACCGTCAGTACGAGAGGGCCGGCTGCCATTCCTATAAGCCCGAAGCATTTGTATCCTGCATAAATGCCGATCAGGGTGACGAGCGGATTTAAGCCTATGGAGCGGGAGTAGATTTTCGGTTCAAGGATCTGCCGGACTCCTGCAATAAGTAAAAACAGGACGGCAAGCCCGCTTGCAAGCTTTGTCTGCCCGGTCAACAGCAGGTAAAGGACCCAAGGGATAAATACGAGACCGCTGCCGGCATAAGGGATGAAATCGACGAAGCCGATCAGCAGCGTAACCGTTAACGCATGCGGAACCCCGAGAAAAAGCAAGCCTGGAAAAACCGCTGCCATTGTGATCAGGTTCAAAAGGATCTGAGCCTTGATCAGACCTGTGAAAGCTTTCCCGGTCTCCCTGCCAAGCATATAAAACCGGCTCAGTACAGGTTCAGGGAGCTTCCGGTTTAATAAAAGGATGATCCTGTCCCAATCCCTGCAAATGAAAAACGCCGCAAATACAATAATGACAGCCACACTGGCTGCATTGGGAATCCACATGATGACTGCCGGAATGGTGTTAAAGCACTCTCTGAGCAGGCTTCCGGCTTCTCCGATCAAACTGTTCCCGGCCTTTTTTAACTCGGTTAATACAGCCGTCTGCTGTGTCGGGTTCAAGGCAGAAAATTGTTCGGACGTCTTTGCGATCAGCGGGGAAACCTGGTGGGAAAGGATATGATTAAAGGCTCCTGACATGGAATTGAGCCATACCGGCAAAGAAAGGGCAGCATTTTGGATGAAGGCGGCGGTTTCAAGCGCTGCAAGCGCCGTGAGTCCTCCTGCAGCTGCTAAAAGGGCGGCCAGTACTGCGGCAGCTGAAAGCCCGGCCGGCATTCCTGTATATGCATGCACAAAATCTGCCGGTTTTTTAATCAGCCAGGCTAGAAAAAAGGCTAAAATAAAAGGATAAACTATAGGGAATGAAAGATAGAGGATACTTGCAGACGCGGCCAGCACAGCTGCAGCTGCAAGGACCCTTACGATGGCAAGCGCAAAATGATTCAATGCAATTCTCCTATCAAAAGAGGTTGTACTGTTATGTTTACTGGCCATTTCCATCAAACATTCCTAAAAGGAGGAAGCCAATGAATCAGGCTAGTGTATTTCTGCTCATTTTGCTTGGAATCGGCGTAGCTGCCAAAAATCAATCGCTGATGATCGCCGCCGGATTCCTGCTTTTGCTCAAATGGACCGGACTTGATTCCAAGATCTTTCCGTTGCTTCAGTCTAAAGGCATCAACTGGGGCGTGACCGTGATCACGATTGCTGTGCTCGTTCCGATCGCGACAGGGGAAATTGGCTTCAAACAGTTGGGCGAAGCAATGAAATCCTATTACGCATGGATTGCCCTCGGTTCAGGGATCGCAGTTGCCCTTATTGCCAAAAATGGAGTGACTCTTCTGGCGCAGGATCCGCACATAACGGCCGCACTCGTGCTGGGAACAATCTTAGCTGTGGCACTTTTTAATGGAGTGGCTGTGGGACCGCTGATTGGAGCGGGTATCGCTTATTTGGCGATGCAGCTCGTCAAGCTTTTCGGGTGATATAGCATAATAGCAATTAAATAATCGGATGTAAGGGGATGTGGCTTCTTTCATGCCATTTCCCTTTAAAAAAATTTTATTGCCAAATTTTTTTCCCCGCATTTCATTGCTTTCAATTCACAAACTTCTGATTATTGTTTATAATGAACGTAGACTATTAAATGGATGTATGCCCTTACACTGTGGAGCCGCCGCAGACTGAAAGTTCTGATTATTTTTATATGTGAAAATGTAAGCATTTACTTTTGCCGGCCGGCTTCCGAGCAAGCGCTCATTCATTTAATTTTGATAGAATAAAAGAATGATACTCTTTCTTTTACTCTTTATGTCTTGAAATGGGAAAAATGCGCAAAGGAGAGATTGGATATGACAGCAACCCGCGGTCTTGAAGGGGTAGTAGCGACTACTTCTGCAGTAAGCTCCATCATCGATGATACTCTTACATATGCAGGGTATAACATTGATGATCTGGCAGATCATGCAAGCTTTGAAGAAGTAATCTATTTGTTATGGCACGGCAAGCTTCCGACAGAAGATCAATTGAGGGATATAAAGGACCAGCTGGCTGACAATTCAAGAATACCGAATGAAATTGTTGAACATTTCAAACAGTATAACGTTTCAGAAGTTCACCCTATGGCTGCCATCCGTACAGCAGTGTCCATGCTTGGCCTGTTTGACCCGGAAGCAGATGATATGTCACCTGATGCAAATTACAGGAAAGCGATTTGCCTGCAGGCTAAACTTCCGACTCTTGTTACGGCGTTCAGCAGAATCCGTAAAGGTCTTGAACCGGTTGAGCCGCGCAGCGATTACGGAATCGCAGCAAACTTCCTTTACACGCTGACAGGTGAAGAACCAAGCAGCGTCGCAGTAGAAGCTTTCAACAAAGCACTTGTACTGCATGCTGACCATGAACTGAACGCTTCTACATTTACAGCACGTGTATGTGTAGCTACGCTGTCAGACATTTACTCAGGCGTTACTGCTGCGATCGGTGCATTAAAAGGCCCACTTCACGGCGGAGCAAATGAAGCGGTTATGAAAATGCTTAATGAAATCGGAGATGTGGAAAACGCTGAGTCCTATATTCAGGCAAAACTTTCCCGCAAGGAAAAAATCATGGGCTTCGGCCACCGTGTTTACCGCAATGGCGATCCGCGCGCGAAGCATCTCAGAGAAATGTCTGAGAAGCTTTCCAACCTGACCGGAGACAGCAAGTGGTATGAAATGTCCCTTCGTGTTGAAGAGATTGTGACTTCTGAAAAATCCCTTCCGCCGAACGTGGACTTTTACTCAGCTTCTGTTTACCACAGTCTTGGGATTGACCATGATTTGTTCACGCCGATTTTTGCAGTCAGCCGGGTATCCGGATGGCTTGCCCATATTCTTGAGCAATATGAGAACAACCGTCTGATCCGTCCGCGCGCTGATTACACAGGTCCGGATAAACAGCGTTATGTTCCGATCGCGGAGCGTTCCTGATTCAGGCATAAAACCGGCTTTCTTGCTGATTTTTCAGCATAAAGCCGGTTTAGAGGTTGACTGAAAAGTTAACCTCTTTTACCATTTTATTGTGAGCAGTATACATAAACGGGAGGTAACAAACATGACGAACGGTGTAAAAATTACAGTAGATAACGGTGTATTGAATGTTCCAAACCAGCCAATCATCCCTTATATCGAAGGCGATGGAATCGGTTCTGATATCTGGGCTGCAGCATCCCGTGTCCTTGAAGCGGCAGTAGAAAAAGCATACGGCGGCGAAAAGCAGATCATTTGGAAAGAAGTACTCGCTGGAGAAAAAGCATTCAACAAGACAGGAAGCTGGCTTCCGGAAGAGACGCTTGATGCGATCCGTGAATACATCATTGCGATTAAAGGACCGCTTACAACTCCTGTAGGAGGCGGAATCCGCTCTCTTAATGTCGCGCTTCGCCAGGAACTGGATCTGTTCACTTGCCTTCGTCCTGTGCGCTACTTCAAGGGTGTTCCTTCACCGGTTAAACGCCCTGAGGATACAGACATGGTGATTTTCCGCGAGAATACGGAAGACATCTACGCAGGAATCGAATATGCGAGCGGGTCTGACGAAGTGAAGAAATTAATCTCTTTCCTTCAAAACGAAATGGGAGTTAACAAAATTCGTTTCCCTGAAACATCCGGAATCGGGATCAAGCCGGTTTCACAGGAAGGGACTTCCCGTCTTGTAAGAGCAGCCATCCAGTATGCTCTTGATCAGGGACGCAAGTCTGTCACGCTGGTTCATAAAGGAAACATCATGAAGTATACAGAAGGAGCCTTCAAAAACTGGGGCTATGAGCTTGCGGAAAAAGAGTTCGGCGATAAAGTATTCACATGGGCGGAATACGACAGAATCATTGAAAAAGACGGCAAAGATGCAGCAAACCAGGCGCAAAGTGAAGCAGAAGCTGCCGGTAAAATCATCATTAAAGACTCTATTGCTGATATTTTCCTTCAGCAGATCCTGACACGTCCAAGCGAGTTCGACGTGGTGGCTACGATGAACCTGAACGGGGATTACATTTCAGATGCACTGGCAGCACAGGTTGGCGGAATCGGGATCGCACCGGGTGCCAACATCAACTATGAAACAGGACATGCAATCTTTGAAGCGACACACGGAACGGCTCCTAAATATGCCGGTCTTGATAAAGTGAATCCTTCTTCTGTTCTGCTTTCCGGTGTCCTTATGCTTGAGCACCTTGGCTGGAATGAAGCAGCTGATCTCGTTATCCAGTCAGTCGAAAAGACAATCGAATCAAAAGTTGTTACTTACGATTTTGCGCGATTGATGGATGGCGCGACTGAAGTGAAATGTTCCCAGTTCGGGGACGAGCTTATTAAAAATATGGGATAATGCATCCATACATGAAGGCAATGCCGCTCCCGGCATTGCCTTGCTTTAAAATACAAGCGGCCGCATTTTACCGACAGGAGGATGAGAAGATGAATCGACGCAAGAAAATCTCAGTTATCGGTGCAGGGTTTACAGGGGCGACGACAGCTTTTCTGCTGGCAGCAAAAGAATTGGGAGACGTAGTGCTTGTGGATATTCCGCAGATGGAGGATCCGACAAAAGGCAAGGCGCTCGATATGCTTGAAGCAGGACCTGTAATGGGGTTTGATGCCAATATTACGGGAACCTCGAGCTATGAGGATACAGCGGATTCGGATGTTGTGGTCATTACTGCAGGCATTGCGAGAAAGCCCGGCATGAGCAGGGATGACCTTGTAGCAACCAATGAAAAAATTATGAGAAACGTAGCTAAGGAGATTGTCCGCTATTCTCCGGAATGCACCATTATCGTGCTGACCAATCCGGTAGACGCGATGACCTATGCGGTCTTTACCGAATCGGGCCTGCCTAAGCACAGGGTGATTGGACAGTCAGGTGTTCTTGACACGGCACGCTTCCGTACCTTTGTAGCCCAGGAGCTCAATCTTTCCGTTAAAGATGTTACAGGCTTCGTTCTTGGAGGGCACGGCGATGATATGGTACCGCTTGTCAGATACTCCTACGCAGGCGGGATTCCTCTCGAGAAGCTGATGCCAAAAGAACGTCTGGATGCCATTGTTGAACGGACACGGAAGGGCGGCGGCGAGATTGTCAATCTTCTCGGTAACGGAAGTGCTTACTATGCTCCGGCTGCTTCCCTTGTGGAAATGACAGAAGCCATCATTAAAGATCAGCGCCGCGTTATTCCGGCTATCGCTTATCTAGAAGGCGAATATGGCTTTGATGGGATCTATCTGGGGGTACCGGCCGTGCTTGGCAAGAACGGCCTCGAGCAGATCATTGAGCTTGAATTGACGGAGGACGAAAAGGCGGCACTTGAAAAATCAGCCGATTCTGTCCGGAACGTGATGAAGGTTCTATCTAACTGAAAAACAGAAAGAAATTGGAGGAAACTCCAATTTCTTTTTTCTATTCGGACTGAGCAGAAGATTCATTCATAAAAATATATTTGTAAGCGATTACATAGATAGAGGGGGAAATGGGATGGTTCTTGGGAAAAAGCGAAAGCTCGGCAGACCGATTGAAGAAATCAAAATAGGGGAAAAGCTGACTCTTACAGAAAAGATGGAGGATAAAGACCTGCTGCTGTATCTGGGGCTCACAAACGATGCCAATCCACTATATATTCAGCACGATTATGCTTCTGTGACGCCATTTAAAAAACCGCTCGTACCAGCCGTTATGCTCTCGGGGTTTATCACTTCAGCCGTCACAAAATATTTTCCGGGACCCGGCAGCCATGTGACAATGCAGCATCTGGAATACCATGTGCCTGTATACCACTACGAAGTGCTGAGATTTTTCTTTGAAGTAAAAAAGACAGACCCGGAAAAAGGGATCATCTGTATTCATGTTCACACGCTGAACGAAGATGATGAAACCGCGATTGAGGGAATGCTGGAGGTGATTCCTCCGTTTTATCCTGAAAACACAGATGGAGAAGCCTTTCATAACTTCTGATGAAGCAGGCGGGGAAATAGAGACCGGGGGCAATGCTGAAATAGCATTCCCGGTTTTTTTTCTGCTCAGCCTCTATAACCCCCTATTCTAAATCCGGAAAGGATTACACCCCTTTTCTAATAAAATTTTCCATAAAATGAGATGATTACAACGTAAAGAGAGAAATATCTCCGCAAGTTCTCATCTTCCCCTTTTGTAGAACCCAAATCTTTGACTATAATAGAGATAATGGCATCATGCCATACGAGGAAAATACGATTTGGAGGCCTTTATGAGCAAGAAGATTCTAGTAGTGGATGATGAACATTCCATTTTAACTTTGCTTCAATATAATCTTGAGCAGGCAGGCTATGAAGTGGTAACCGCCATGGATGGAAGTGAAGGACTGCAAAAAGGGCTTACTGAATCACCGGATTTGATGGTTCTTGACTTGATGCTTCCTAAGATGGATGGGATTGAGGTATGCAAGCAGCTCCGTCAGCAGAAAGTGATGGTGCCGATCCTGATGCTGACCGCAAAGGATGATGAATTCGATAAGGTGCTGGGGCTTGAGCTGGGCGCAGATGACTATATGACGAAACCTTTCAGCCCGAGGGAGGTTGTCGCCAGAATAAAGGCGATTTTAAGACGTACCCAGTTTATGGCGGACAGTGAAGTAAAGGAAGAGCTCGATTCCTCCGAAAAAATTATCATCGGGGACTTGCGGATTCTGCCCGAGCATTATGAAGCCTATTATGGGCAGGAACGCTTGGAACTGACACCGAAGGAGTTTGAACTGCTCGTCTATCTGGCAAGGCATAAAGGAAGGGTGCTGACACGCGATCAGCTTCTGAGTGCTGTATGGAATTACGATTTTGCAGGAGACACACGGATTGTGGACGTACATATCAGCCACCTCAGAGAGAAAATCGAACGCAACACGAAGAAGCCTCTCTATATTAAAACAATCCGCGGGCTAGGCTATAAGCTCGAGGAGCCAAAGGCGGATGAATAAATTCCGCTCCAGGCTGTTATTTGCTCTTATTACGCTTATCATAGCTGTTTTGGTAGGACTCGGTCTGCTGCTTGGGCAAATTTTTAACAGCTACTATGTGGATACGTTCAAAGAGAGAATAGAGAAGGAAGCGAGACTTGCGGCTCTGCTCGTTTCAGAAGCGGGTCTTGATGCTGAAAGGACGGAACCGCTGCTTGAAGAAGCGAGCAAGGCAGCCCAGTCCCATATTTCCATCGTTTCACCTGAAGGCAGGATTCTCCTGGAAGCTGGAGACAAGAGCGGTTATGAAAATGAGCTGGTGCAAAAAGCACTGGATAAGCTCTTAAGCGGCAACGGGGCCTCTAAAGCAAGAGGTCAGAGTGAGGGGCTCTATTACTATGCTCTCGAGGTCACAGACCAAAACAAAGAGACAGCTTTCCTTATTCTGAGCACGCCTATTGAATCTCTTAAACAGGTGAATCAGCAGATATGGGGGCTTCTCGTCACCAGTCTGGGATTGTCACTCGTGGTCATACTGCTCCTAGGCTTCAGGATCACATCACAGTATACGAAACCGATCGAAAGTGCGACAAAGGTTGCGATGGAACTTGCCAAAGGCAACTATAAAGCAAGAACCTACGAAGACCATTTAGATGAGACCGGCATGCTGAGCCAGTCCATTAACATCCTGGCGAGAAATCTGCAGGATATGACGAGAGCACAGGAAATGCAGAAGGACCGGCTGGAAACCCTGATTGAAAATATGGGAAGCGGACTCATTCTGATTGACGGCAGAGGCTACATCAACCTTGTCAACCGGGCGTACAAGGAGATTTTTCAGGCGGATCCCGAACATTTTCTATATCGGCTGTATTACGATGCATTTGAGCATAAAGAGATTGTCGATATCATTGAAGAAATCTTTATGACGGAAGTGCGTCTCCGGAAGCAGCTGCAGGTAGCGATCGGGATTGACCGGAGGCATTTTGAAATTTACGGGGCCCCAATTATCGGCACAAATGATGAGTGGAAAGGCATCGTTCTCGTTTTTCATGATATTACCGAGCTGAAAAAACTTGAGCAGATGCGAAAGGATTTCGTTGCAAACGTATCGCATGAATTAAAAACGCCCATCACGTCGATCAAGGGTTTTTCAGAAACGCTTCTGGACGGAGCGATGTCTGATAAGCAGACATTGGAATACTTCCTGTCCATTATTTTAAAAGAGAGTGACCGGCTGCAAACCCTTATCCAGGACCTGCTTGACTTGTCCAAAATTGAGCAGCAGGCCTTCAGGCTGACTTTCAGTGATTGTGATCTTCATGAAATCGCAGATGATATAGTGGCCATTCTGTCAAGCAAGGCAGAGGAAAAAGAAATTGTACTCACAGTTGACAGCGAGGCTGAAGTGATTCCGGCGATCGGAGATGTTTACCGGATTAAGCAGATCTTTATCAACCTCATTAATAATGCGCTCACCTATACTCCTAAGGGAGGATCTGTGAACTTAAGCTTGAGGAACGGCAAGGATCATGCCTGGGTTACGGTTTCAGATTCCGGGATCGGGATCAGTGAAGAGGAGCTGCCGCGGATTTTTGAGCGGTTCTACCGGGTTGATAAGGCACGGAGCCGCAATTCGGGGGGGACGGGACTCGGGCTCGCCATCGTGAAGCATCTTGTGGAGGCTCACAAAGGGCAGATCACGGTAAAGAGCAGGGTTGGAGAGGGGACAACCTTTACTGTCCGCTTTAATAAGAGGATACAAATGGAATAGTTTACAATACCTTTACAAGGTATTTATTCTTACTTAACATATCGTTGATAATATAATAGATGAAAACCCCTTCATCCAAGGAGCCAATCTTTAGGACGGTAGCAACTATGCTGCCGTCCCTTTTTTTGTGCTTGTTTTACAAGATTTTCATAATATGAAACTTTTTTCATACATACACGTAAGTAAGGGACACAGAAATAAAAGGGGGGCTGCACGTTGACACTTAAAAAGCTTTATACGTTTCTCGGTTTTGCTGCGGCAACATCAGCTGTACTGATCTTGGCTTTTACCACATGGTTTACGGTAGATGAATCCGATCAGGCTGTTATCATTACACTTGGCAAGGTGCAGGATACAGTGACGGAATCCGGCTTGCACATGAAATGGCCATGGCCGGTCCAGACTGTTGAAAAGCTATCGAAAGAGACCTTCAGTCTGCAGTTTGGATACAAAGAAGATTCTGGTGATGTAAAATCGGTCCCTGCCGAAACGAAAATGATCACGGGTGATGAAAATATTGTGCTGGCAGACATGGTCGTTCAATGGAAAATTTCTGATCCGAAAAAATATTTGTTTTCCGCTGAAGACCCGGAAGAGATTTTATATGATTCTACCTCCTCCAGTTTAAGAAGCATCATCGGAAGCTCGAAAATTGATGATGCCCTTACTTCAGGCAAAGCCAACATAGAAAAAGAAGTTCAGGAGCTTCTTGGTGAACTGATGGCCAAATATGACATCGGCATTTCCATCCTTGCTGTCAAGCTGCAGGATGTCGATCTGCCGAATGAAGAGGTTAGAAAATCATTCACAAATGTAACAGATGCAAGGGAAACGATGAACACGAAAATGAATGAAGCAAAGAAATATGAAAACCAGAAGCGGGAAGAAGCGCTGGGGGAGAAGGATGCCATCATCTCGAAGGCGCAAGGTGACAAAACAGCCCGTGTTCAGAAAGCGATCGGAGAAACAGCGAAGTTCAGCTCTCTTTTCACCGAATATAAAAATGCAAAGGAAATCACACGGAAACGTCTGGTTCTTGAAACGATTGATCAGGTTCTTCCCGGAGCCCAAGTTTATATTATGAAGGACGAGGGCGGCACGATGAAATACCTGCCGATCGCAGATCTCTCAAAAGGGAAAAATCAAGTGCCGCCTCAAGCTTCAGCGGAAGGAAGTGAAAAGAATGGCCAATGAGAACGTCGTGAATTTCAGAGAAAAATTTTCCTATACGCGCTATATCCGTTTTGGCATTTTTCTGCTGATAGCGGCCTTGCTGCTGATTGGCCTGTTCTCCAGTCTGTTTGTAGTCAAAGAGAACGAATACAAGGTCGTCCGCCAGTTCGGAGAAGTGGTCAGGATTATTGAAAAGCCTGGATTGCACGTGAAAATCCCGCTTATACAGAGTGTTACTTCCCTTCCGAAATTTCAAATGACCTATGATGTAAAAGAGGCGGAAATCAACACGAAAGATAAGAAACGGATGATCATTGATAATTATGCGGTATGGAAAATCGAGGATCCGAAAAAGATGATCTCGAATGCCCGGACCATGGTGAACGCAGAAGCAAAAATGGCTGAATTTGTGTTCTCATCCATCCGCTCGGAGCTCGGACAGCTTAACTATGATGAAATCATCAATGATGAAAAGTCTTCCCGCGGAAGCCTGAATGACAAAGTAACTGAAATCGTCAACCGCCTCCTCGACCGGGATCAATATGGGATCACTGTAACCGATGTGCGGATCAAACGGACGGATCTCCCTGAAGCAAATGAGAAATCGGTGTACACACGTATGATTTCAGAAAGGGATTCCACGGCCCAGCAGTACTTGTCAAAAGGAGATGCGGAAAAGAACCGGATTACTGCTAAAACAGACCAGTATGTGAAGGAAACCCTCGCAAAAGCTGAATCCGAAGCTGATGTGATCAGGGGCCAGGGGGAGCAGGAGGCCGCTAAGATCTACAACCGCGCTTATTCTGCTGATCCGGAATTTTACAGCCTATACAGAACACTGGAATCCTATAAGAAGACGATAGACGGAGAGACGGTCATCATCCTTCCGATGGACTCCCCTTACGCACAAACTTTACTCGGCCAGTAAAACTGAATCGTGCCGCCATTTTTCTTTCTCATACCGGACATGGTAGAATATGAGGAAGAAGAGGGCGGCTTTTTGCTGTTTTCGGCATAAAGCTGACTGCGTTTTCAAGGAGGAAAAATGTTGGATAAAAAGAAAATGGTCCTGATCGATGGAAACAGCATTGCATACCGTGCTTTTTTTGCATTGCCGCTGCTGAATAATGATAAGGGCGTACATACAAACGCGATATATGGATTTACGATGATCCTGATGAAGATTCTGGAAGAAGAAAATCCCACCCATATGCTTGTTGCCTTTGATGCAGGCAAAACAACCTTCCGCCACAAAACATACTCTGAATACAAGGGAGGAAGGCAAAAGACGCCGCCTGAGCTTTCCGAGCAGTTCCCGTTCATTCATGAACTTCTGGACGCTTACAAGATCCCGCGCTACCAGCTTGAAAACTTTGAAGCGGATGACATCATCGGAACGTTTTCCAAAAAGGCGGAAGAAGATGGATTTGAAGTGAAAATCATCTCCGGAGATAAGGATTTAACTCAGCTCGCAAGCGATCGCACAACCGTGTCCATCACGAAAAAAGGAATAACGGAAGTGGATTCCTACACGCCGGCATTCATTGAGGAAAAGTACGGCCTCTCCCCATCGCAGATTATTGATATGAAGGGTCTGATGGGTGACAGCTCCGATAACATTCCGGGCGTGCAGGGCGTTGGGGAAAAAACGGCCATTAAGCTGCTGAAGGAGTATGGATCGGTTGAAAAGCTTCTCGAGTCTCTTGATGAGCTGAAAGGCAAGCTGAAGGAACGACTGGAAACACACCGTGAGGATGCGGTCATGAGCAAGGAGCTTGCGACAATCAATACGGAAGCACCACTTGAGATCACCATTGAAAACCTTACATACAGCGGCTATGATCCGAAGCTTGTCCTCCCGGTTTTCCGTGAGCTGGGCTTCAAGACGCTGATCGATAAGTTTGATACAGGAGCAGAAACAGGCGAACCGGAGGAAGAAGAAGATCTTCCTTTCGAAACGGCTGAAGCCGTGACGGCTGAAATGCTCACCGATGATGCTGTTCTCGTAGTCGAAGTATGGAACGAAAACTACCACCGCAGTGCTATTGCAGGCTTTGCCATCATCAATGAAAACGGCCGCTATTACCTTCCCTATGAGCTGGCGGCTGAATCTCAAGAGTTCAAGCAATGGGCGGCGGACGAGAACAAACGGAAAACGGTATTTGATGCGAAACGTTCAATCGTTGCGCTCAAATGGCAGGGAATCGAGCTTGAAGGTGTGGACTTTGACATTCTGCTCGCATCCTATATCCTGGATGCATCCCAGACCGCTGACGATGTAGCGGGCCTCGCGAGATTAAAGGGAATCAGCGGGACGAAAACGGACGAAGCAGTCTACAGCAAAGGTGCGAAGCGGAAGCTTCCGGAACAGGAGCTGCTTGCCGATCACCTCGTCCGCAAAGGAGAAGCATTGAAAAAGTTAAGGGACATTCTTGAAAAAGAACTGCATGAGAATGATCAATATGATTTGTATCATGACTTGGAAATGCCGCTCGCCTTAATTTTAGCGGAAATGGAAGCAACGGGTGTGAAGGTCGATACACACCGCCTGAAGGAGATGGGAGCAGAGCTTACAAAAAAGCTGCAGGCTCTGGAGAACAAGATCCACGGTCTTGCAGGAGAAGCTTTCAATATCAATTCTCCCAAGCAGCTCGGTGTCATCCTGTTTGAAAAGCTCGAGCTGCCGCCTGTGAAAAAAACAAAAACCGGCTACTCTACTTCTGCGGATGTTCTGGAAAAACTTGCGGACCATCACGAAATTGCAGAGCAGATCTTGCTTTACCGGCAAATCGGCAAGCTGCAGTCCACTTATATCGAAGGGCTGCTGAAAGTGGTCCACGAGGATTCGCAAAAAGTGCATACACGGTTTAATCAGGCACTTACCCAGACCGGCCGCCTCAGTTCAACCGATCCCAACCTCCAGAATATCCCGATCCGTCTGGAGGAAGGCAGGAAAATCCGCGAAGCCTTTATTCCTTCAAAAGAAGGATGGGTCATTTTCGCGGCGGATTATTCACAGATCGAGCTGAGGGTGCTCGCGCATATTGCCCAGGATAAAAATCTGATGGAAGCATTCAAAAATGACATGGATGTTCATACGAAAACGGCTATGGATGTTTTCCATGTAGGGCATGACGAAGTGACCTCCAATATGAGAAGACAGGCTAAAGCGGTCAACTTCGGAATTGTATACGGGATCAGTGATTACGGTCTTTCCCAGAGCCTCGGCATTACAAGGAAGGAAGCCGGTGAGTTCATCAGCCGCTATCTCGAGAGCTTTGACGGAGTAAGGGAATACATGGACGAAATCGTAAGAGAAGCCAAGCAGAAAGGGTATGTTTCCACGCTGCTCCAGAGGAGAAGGTACCTGCCCGAAATTACGAGCCGCAATTTTAATCTGAGAAGCTTTGCAGAGCGGACGGCGATGAATACACCGATTCAGGGAAGCGCCGCTGATATTATTAAAAAAGCCATGATCGATATGGCAAGAGAGCTGGAAGAGCAAAAGCTCCAGACGAACCTTCTTCTTCAGGTGCACGATGAACTGATTTTTGAAGCACCTCCTGAAGAGATCGAAATTCTTAAAAAGCTCGTGCCGCAAGTAATGGAGCATGCTGTTGAATTGGACGTGCCATTAAAGGTGGATTATTCCTACGGAAGCTCATGGTACGATGCAAAGTAGAAAAAGGATGGGATACTATGCCGGAATTACCTGAAGTCGAAACGGTCAGACGAACACTCATGCAGCTTGTAAAAGGAAAAACCTTTGCTGAAATTGAGGTTCGCTGGCCGAAGATGATCAAGCGCCCTGACGATGTCCTTCAATTTCAGGACGCACTAAAAGGGCAGACGATCCAGGAGATCGGCAGACGGGGCAAATTTCTGATGTTCTCTCTTGATCATTACGTGCTCGTCTCCCACCTCCGCATGGAAGGGAAATATAGCTTGTATGACTCCGGTGAGGAGCCGGGCAAGCATACTCATGTCATTTTCCATTTTACTGACGGAACGCATCTCAGATATGATGATGTCCGGAAATTTGGGACGATGCACTTATTCGAAAAAGGAACGGAGCAGCAGGACCTGCCGCTTTCCCAGCTTGGGCCTGAGCCCTTTACGGAGGATTTTTCCGAAGAATACCTTGCCGGCAGGCTGTCAAGGACGAACAGGATGATTAAGGTGGCGCTGCTGGATCAGCGTCTTGTTACCGGACTTGGAAACATTTATGTAGATGAAGCGCTGTTCAGAGCCCGTATTCACCCGGAAAAGCCGGCGAAGGAACTTTCAATCGAAGAGATTCAGCAGCTTCGAAGCAGCATCATTGAGACGCTGAACGAGGCGGTTGAGCAGGGCGGCAGCACCATCCGCTCTTATCTGAATTCGCAGGGGGAAATCGGCATGTTCCAGCTGAAGCTGTTCGTTTACGGAAAAAAAAATGAACCTTGTAAAATCTGCGGCACGCCCATCGCGAAGAAAGTAACGGGTGGCAGGGGAACGCATTTCTGCCCGCATTGCCAGACGCTCACTCCAGGCATCAGCGCGGACGTTTAAGCTGCGGCTGCGGCACTCATAATGGGCAGCTGTCATATAATGCACGAGTATGTAACGGAAGGAGCCTGTGCATTATATGATTTCCGCATCTCTGCTTGTTATGGCGATCGCCGTCAGTCTCGACAGCTTTTCAGTCGGTTTCAGCTATGGTTTGAAGAAAATGAAAATACCGGTCAAATCCCTGCTGATCATAGCCTTATGCTCAGCCTTCAGTCTGCTCGCAGCAATGATGCTCGGTCATCTTTTAAGTTCTTTCATTGATCCGGAATGGACGAAACGCCTTGGAGGCATCATCCTGATCCTCATTGGGCTATGGGTTTTTTATCAATTTCTGAAGCCATCGAGGGATCTTTCGAAAGAAGAACGGGAAAAAACCCTGTTTAACCTGGAGATTAAATCTCTTGGAATTGTCATCCATATATTAAGAAAGCCTGCCTCTGCAGACCTGGACGGTTCCGGGCATATCGCAGGCATTGAAGCTCTGCTGCTGGGAGCCGCTCTTTCGTTTGATGCGTTCGGAGCAGGCTTTGGAGCAGCGCTGCTCGGATTTTCACCTTTGGCGATGAGTCTGTCAGCGGCTGTGATGAGCTCAGTGTTTCTGCTCGCAGGCATACAGGCCGGCCACCTTTTTGCTAAATGGTCCTGGATTGAAAAGTTCAGCTGCCTTCCGGGGCTGCTGTTAATATGCATTGGAATTTGGAAGCTATAGAGGAGTCGATGTAAATGGGCACGGTCATTGGCCTGACAGGCGGCATCGCCAGCGGGAAAAGCACAGTATCCTCCATGCTGAAGGAAATGGGTTTTCCGGTTGTAGATGCAGACCTTATCGCAAAAGAAGCAGTTGATCCCGGCAAGCCGGCTTACCATCGGATTGTCGAGGCTTTCGGAAAAGAAATCCTCCACCCTGACGGAACGATAGACCGCGGGAAGCTCGGAAATATCATCTTCAATGACAGCGGAAAACGGAACACCCTCAACGGAATTGTACATCCCGAAGTACGAAAAGAAATGATCCGCCAGAGAGAGCTGTACAGGGAAAACAGCCTTGCTGTCATCCTGGATATTCCGCTGCTTTTTGAAAGCAGGCTGGAATCCTATGCAGATGTCATTCTGCTAGTCTATGTATCACCGGCCACCCAGCTCGAACGCCTGATGAAGCGGAACGGCATTACGAAAGAAGAAGCAGAGGCGAGAATCCGCTCGCAAATGCCCCTGGATGAGAAAAAATCCATGGCAGGAGCTGTGCTGGATAACAACGGGCCGCCAGAAGATACGAAGCGCCAGCTGATGGAACTCCTGAAGGAATGGAACATTGCGTAAAGGGCCTTTATCGGGCTCTTTTTTTTATGAAAAGGCTTTGTTAAAGCATAGTGTTGATTTTTCACACTTGTTGATTGGAGCGAAAGGCGTGAGACTGGGAGCTAGAGAGCAGCCCGACAGGTGAGACCCCCCTGTTGCGAAGCGAGGAGAAGGCTCACCGCCCGCCCTGGATGAGCGAACGCCTGCCAGCTGCAATCAACAGCCAAGTTTAACAGAGCTTATGAATAAAGCCTGGCCAGAGGAGCTGTGTTTGAAGCGGCAAGTGCAGATTTCCATCGTCTGCACGGCGTACCTGTCCGCAATCATTCCGGATGCAGTATATCTGACTCCCTGAAAAACAACATGAAAATTTCAGAAATTGGTTGTTTTAATCTTTCCAAACCGTCTAAATGTGATATACTAATTGCATAATTAATACTTCAAGTATAGCACAAAAGGGGAAGGGGTCATTTTTTATGAACGTAAATGTTGCCATTAATGGTTTTGGAAGAATTGGAAGAATGGTTTTTCGCAGAGCAATGATGGAAGAGCAGTTCCGGATCACAGCGATCAACGCCAGCTATCCGGCAGAGACGCTGGCCCATCTGATTAAATATGATACGAACCACGGCCGTTTTGACGGAGAAGTCATCCCTGCCGGTGATCACCTAATTGTAAACGGTCACAAAATTCTTCTGCTCAACAACAGGGATCCAAGAATGCTTCCTTGGAGAGAGCTTGAAGTGGACATTGTCATTGAGGCGACCGGCAAGTTCAACTCCAAAGAAAAGGCGATGGCCCATGTTGAAGCCGGTGCAAAAAAAGTTATCCTCACAGCACCGGGCAAAAATGAAGACGTGACCATTGTGATGGGTGTGAATGAGCATATGCTCAAAAGCGAACACCAGATCATTTCCA
This sequence comes from Metabacillus mangrovi, assembly GCF_009711125.1. Classification (GTDB taxonomy): domain Bacteria; phylum Bacillota; class Bacilli; order Bacillales; family Bacillaceae; genus Metabacillus_B; species Metabacillus_B mangrovi. Next base: position 102,686 of record NZ_WMIB01000003.1, read on the forward strand.
ATGCTTCCTGCACCACAAACTGTCTGGCACCGGTTGTCAAAATCCTCGATGACCAGTTCGGGATTGTCAACGGCCTGATGACAACTGTTCACGCTTATACAAATGACCAGAGAAATATAGATAATCCGCATAAGGATCTGCGCCGTGCCCGTTCATGCGCACAATCCATCATCCCGACAACAACCGGGGCGGCGAAGGCCCTTTCCCTCGTCCTTCCCCACTTGAATGGAAAGCTTCACGGGATGGCGCTGCGTGTTCCGACCCCGAATGTTTCCCTGGTGGATCTGACAGTGGACGTTAAAAGAGGCGTAACCGCTGCTGAAGTGAATGAAGCATTCATCAATGCTTCTTCAGGTTCGATGAGAAATGTCGTTGGATTTACAGCAGAACCGCTTGTCTCTGTGGACTTCAACACAGATCCCCACTCAGCCGTCATCGACGGGCTGTCGACCCTCGTGATGGAAGGAACAAAAGTGAAGGTGCTTGCCTGGTACGATAATGAATGGGGCTATTCCTGCCGGGTGGCTGATCTTGTCAGCCTGGTTGCAGCAGACCTGCGGAAGCCGATGAGTGTATAAACACAATCCTTGAAAGCTTAGCGGAAACCCGCTAAGCTTTTTTATTGGGGGCACTGGCTTGCAAAATAGCAAACTGCAAAAAGGTTCCTGAAAACTTAAAAAATATTTTTTGCATCCGTGTGTTGCAAAAATGTTTTAAAGGAAGTATACTATTTTTCGTGAACTTCTTGAGAGCAAGGCAATGCAGCTACTTAAAGGGTTAGGACCTCTTAGGACTAACTTTCCCCCGTGGTAGTATGGCGTGCTGATGTGCGGAGAACTTCATTCATCGCCAAATTTAATTAAGGGGGATCCATGACTATGGAAACAATGGGACGACACGTAATCTCAGAGCTTTGGGGCTGTGATTTCGATAAGTTGAACGACATGGATTATATTGAAAAAACGTTTGTAAATGCTGCATTGAAATCTGGTGCAGAGGTCAGAGAGGTAGCTTTTCATAAATTTGCTCCACAAGGTGTGAGCGGGGTTGTCATTATTTCTGAATCCCATCTTACGATTCACAGCTTTCCTGAACATGGATATGCAAGCATTGATGTATATACATGCGGAGATTTAAATCCAAATATTGCTGCCGACTATATTGCTGAGGCACTAAGTGCACAAACCCGCGAGAACATCGAAATTCCGCGCGGTATGGGACCTGTTCAAGTGAAGCACTCCCAGGCTAAAGCCCAGTAATTTTACGATACGGATAAAGTCTAAGGTTTGAGAGGTGTGAAGATTTTTTCACACCTCTTTTGATTATCCGGAAAAAACAGTATGATAGATATATACATACCGGCCCCGTCAGGGCTTTGAAGAGGAGAAGAAGAGCCTATATGAGTCTACTAAAAAAAGTCCAAGCCTTTTTTTCAGCACATACCGAAACAGCCGAGCAGCACAGCAATCCCGACTTGCGAAGCCGGTATTATAAAGCAACGGTCAAGAAAGCGATGGATGCCGTTCAGGCAGCTGCTTCTTCAAGAGGAGGCTGTGCGGTCACTTCTGTTTCCGAAGAGCGCGGGGAGATCAGCGTGCACATTCAAAAACCGAAATCCGCACTGCTGGTCGCAACTGTTATTTCCGTCAGGCCGTTTGAAACTGCCATTGATTTTTCCGTTTCCACGGACACTCCGCTTCCAACTGATTTCGGCTACAGCCGGAAGGTCATTCTCGAATACTACAAAAAGCTGGACAGCGAATTGAAATTTGTCGGTGCCGGACTGAATTCGGGCAAATAAAGGAAGGCTGGTAACAGGGCACCGCCCAGTTAACATGGAAGGAATGGAGCTGTTGACAGATGAAATGTCCTGCTTGTCATAATCAGGGGACACGAGTGCTTGATTCCCGTCCTGTAGAGGATGGAAGAGCGATCAGGAGAAGACGCGAGTGCGAAGACTGCCAGTTCCGGTTCACCACCTTTGAAAAAGTGGAAGAAATTCCGCTGATTGTCGTGAAAAAGGACGGAGCACGCGAAGAGTTCAGCAGGGAGAAGATGCTGCGCGGTCTGATCAAGGCATGTGAAAAGCGTCCGGTCCCCCTGAACAGGCTTGAAGAAGTGGTTCAGGATATCGAAAAAGAATTACGGAATAATGGCGTATCCGAAGTGAAAAGCGGAAGCGTCGGTGAAATGGTGATGGACAGGCTGGCAGATGTCGATGAGGTCGCATATGTGCGGTTTGCTTCTGTATACAGGCAATTTAAAGACATCAATGTATTCATTGACGAATTAAAGGAATTGATCAAGAGGGAAAGCAATTAGGAGTGCGGATGCTGATTTTCCGGCTCCTTTTATCCTTTTCCCCATCGTAACTCCAGAAAATGGGGAGGAATAACGGAGTGGATTATCACTGGAAGGAACTAATACCGGGCGACCGCTACCGGTCGAAATGCAGCGGGATGCTGCATGAATACGACCGCAAGCTGGCAACGATGCTGTATCAGCCCCTGCTTGGAACCGCGGCACTCGGTTTATATATGACACTTTGGGCAGAGCTCGAACAGGACCGGCTATGGGGGCAGGAGCATACCCATCACCGTTTGATGGCCCTCACCCAGATGAGCCTGAAAAGCTTTTACGCAGAAAGGATCAAGCTTGAAGCAATCGGCCTGCTATCCACCTACGTAAAAGAAGAGCAGGACAGCCGGATCTTTTACTATGAACTGAGATCCCCGCTGAAACCAAATGAATTTTTTAATGACGGCATGCTGAACATCTATTTGTACAACCGTGTCGGCCATACAACGTACATGCAGCTTAAACGGTTCTTTACGGACGAAGAACGTGAGGCTGGTGAAAACGTGACCCGTTCCTTTGATGAGGTGTTCTACTCGCTGCAGCCGAGCGAGATCAGCTTGCAGGAGGAAGAAGGACCCGGGGAAAACCAGACATACATCAAAGACGCAGAAAAGACAGAACCATCCTTTTCAGAAGCGGCATTCGATTTCGATTTGCTGTTTGAAGGGCTTTCCCAATCGGTTATTTCAAAAAAATCCATTACACCAGCTGTTAAGGAGACGATCATCAAGCTTTCCTACGTGTATGGAATTGATCCGCTCAACATGCAGAACCTGCTGATGGATTCTCTGCAGCCGGATGAGACCATCGACCGTGAGCTGCTGCGCAAGTGTGCACGTGACTGGTATGATTTCCAATATGGCAAGCAGACACCGAAGCTTGCAGAAATCAATAAAGTGCAGCCTGTCAAGCACCGGACTGTACTGGATCAGGGCGAACTGACAACCGAGCAGATGATGATCCGCCAGCTGGAAACCATGACGCCTTATCAATACCTGAAGGACGTGTATGAAGGGGCAGAGCCGACCCTCGCAGATCTGCAGGTGATCGAAGAGGTCATGCTGCAGCAGAAATTACTCCCTGGCGTCGCGAACGTCTTAATCTACTATGTCATGCTGAAATCCGATATGAAGCTCTCTAAAGGGTACGTTCAGCGGATCGCAGGCCACTGGGCAAGGAAAAAAATAACAACCGTCGCTGGGGCTATTGAGCTTGCGAAAACAGAGAATAAGAAATACCTGGAGTGGGCGGAAGGAAAATCACGGTCCTCATCCGGAGGACGGAAACCGATCCGGAGCGAAATGGTACCGGAATGGATGAAAGAAAAAGAGAACACTGCAGGGGAACCGGCCGTCCCATCTAAAGAGGAGAACGGAACAGAGGACCTTGAAGCTGAGAAGCTAAAGATAGAGGAATGGATAAAAAATTTCAAAAGCCCCCCTAAAAACGACTCGTAAATGAGGAGGCGGATCTAAATGGAGCCAATCGGAAAATCCATGAGAAACGTAACGAACCGGCCGGATTTTCAAAAACGGCTGAGCGGTCTGAAAGAACAAGTGCTCGCTGATCCTGACATACAGGCGTTCCTGTCTGCCAACAGCAGCGCTGTAGATGAGAGCGTCATCGAAAGAAGCCTGAACAAACTTTATGAATATACACAGCAAAGCAAAGGCTGCCGCGACTGTCCGAGCATCGGCCAATGCCGGAACATCATCCAGGGCTACCATCCTGAACTGGTGCTGCAGGGGAAAACAATCGATCTCCAATATGATCAGTGCCCTTCCAAAATTGCAGATGATCAGAGGAAGAAACATGAATCCCTAATCAAAAGCCTGTACATTCCAAAAGATATTCTGAAAGCTCAATTCCAGGATATCGATTTTGACGATAACAGCCGCATCAAGCTATTCGGGCTAATCCAGGAATTCGTACGCGCCGCAGAAGAAGGAAAGCGTCAGCGCGGCGTTTACCTTCATGGATCATTCGGAGTGGGAAAAACCTTTATCATGGGCGCAATCGCCAACGAACTCGCCTTTAAAAACATCCCATCCATGCTCGTCTACCTTCCTGAATTCATGAGAGAGCTGAAAAACTCGATCCAGAATTCCACCCTGGAAGAAAAGATGGATGCCGTAAAAAAAGTAAAGGTTCTCATGCTTGATGATATCGGAGCAGAATCCATGTCCAGCTGGACAAGAGATGAAATCCTCGGTGTCATCCTTCAATACAGAATGACAGAAAACCTGCCCACCTTCTTCACGTCAAACTTTGACCTGAAGGAGCTTGAACACCACCTCTCCTACACGCAGCGCGGAGAAGAAGAAAAAGTAAAAGCGGCAAGAGTCATCGAACGCATCAAATACCTCGCCACCCCGTTCAAACTGGAAGGCGGTAACCGCCGCAGCTGAACTGTCTCCCGAGGGAGGCGGTTTTTTTTTGTGGAGGTTGACAGGCGGGGGTGTGATGCCGGGCAAGAATGCCAGGTAAAACGGTGATGCCAGGGAAGAATGCCAGGCAAGCCCCCAATGCCAGGCAACCATCCAGCACAGACCAAATCGCATCCAAATGAATCCCCGCAGCTCAGGTAAAAACTTCTTCTAAAAAGTTTCGGGCCCCCATATACATGAAGCAGATGTGTTCGCTATTGAGGGGGGACAAACTTTGCTGGAGATTTCCTTTGAGTCTGAACAAGAGGCGCAATCCTTTTACATGTGGCTGGCCGGCCGGGCCGGAGAAGCGGGGATGTCTGTCACAATGGAGCAGCCTGCTTCCGTTGAAATTATCGCGGGTGACGGTGAAATCCGGTCTTTTCTGATTCCTCTGCTTTCAGAATATATAACAGAGAAAATGGAGTCTTTATGGATTCTTTCCATTCTTGAAAATCAGTTTTATTTTACGGATACAGATGAGCTGCAGCAGATTTTGAACATTTCCCAATCCATTATGGAAGGTGAACGGACGGATATTCCGAACGTGGAGCGGTTTTCTGGAAAAGAAGAGTTTGTTAAAGAAACACTCGGACAGTTTATTCAGCCTGGATTAAGGTTCTCCTTCCATTCCTTTGTGAGGTTCAGGCTCTCTGGATATATGCACAAGCTGAAGCGGTATGCTGAGGCTGCTATTGAGGAATATAAGCTTGAGCAGGAGTATCAGAGCTTTATTCAGCTGCTGCGTGAATATGTGATCCAGAAGCACCCGTTGCTTGCTGAGGTTCATGTTTTTCACAGAAGGCATTTTCTTATTTACAATGGGGAGTATAAGGAGATGACTGATACGGAGCTTCGGCGTGTGACGGACCGGGATTTGCTCTGCCGCCATCCGGTGTATATCGATACGGCACTGCTTGCCCCCCTTGTCAGTATGGCGCCGGGGAGGATTTTTCTGTACTCGGATGATCCGGATCATGGTATGATTCAGACGATTCAAAACGTTTTTCAGGAGCGTGTTATGCTGCGCCCAGAGGTCTCGTTTTATTTGAATTCAAAAAAAATCCCGTGATTCATCTTGATTTGCAAATCGAAAAAGACTATAATCGAATCAAATTCAATCAACATCAGTTTTGATGAGGACAAGAGGATGCATGAATGGTTTTCAGAGAGAAAAGGCACTGGCTGAAACCTTTTTAACCGGAAGAGCATACCTTACCGCCTTTGAACTTCAGCTGTGAACGTTTAGTAATGGCTGACGGGCAATCCCGTTACAGATTCCAGAGCCGCGCGATGGCTGTTTCAGCATTGCCGGGAACTAGGGTGGAACCACGATGAAGGTTTGTATCAATCCGTATACATAACCCGTCCCTTTTACAGGGACGGGTTTTTTATATTTTCCGGGCTTTATACAGCCCATAAAACAAGAAGGAGTGATCAGGATGTCTGAAGTATTGCACATTACCTTTCCAGACGGAGCAGTAAAGGAGTTTAGTAAAGGCACGACAACAGAAGAGATCGCGGCATCCATCAGCCCGGGTCTTAAGAAAAAATCGCTGGCAGGAAAGCTCGATGGAAAGCTGATTGATCTGCGTACACCGATTGAAAATGACGGTGCGATTGAAATCGTGACACAGGATTCCCCAGATGCACTTGAAATCCTGCGCCACAGCTCAGCCCACTTGCTGGCGCAGGCAGTGAAACGGATTTTTGGAGATGTAAAGCTCGGGGTTGGTCCGGTTATCGAGAACGGCTTTTATTACGATCTTGATATGGAAGAATCCATTTCTTCCGAGGACCTGCCGAAGATTGAAAAAGAAATGCAGAAGATTATCAACGAAAACGTGGAAATCGTCCGAGTAGAAGTTTCCAGAAGTGAAGCGCAAAAGCGTTTTGAGGAAATCGGAGACAACCTGAAGCTTGAGCTGCTTGAAGCCATTCCAGAGAATGAAACGGTGACAATCTATGAGCAAGGTGAATTTTTTGACCTGTGCCGCGGCATTCACGTACCGTCTACAGGGAAGCTGAAGGAGATCAAGCTGCTGAGTGTTGCAGGGGCTTACTGGAGAGGCGACAGCAAAAACAAAATGCTGCAGCGGATTTACGGTACGGCGTTCTTTAAGAAGGCCGACCTGGATGAGCATCTCCGTCTTTTGGAAGAAGCGAAGGAGCGGGACCACCGCAAGCTTGGAAAAGAACTGAGCCTTTTCACGAACTCCCAGCTTATCGGCCAGGGGCTGCCGCTATGGCTTCCAAAAGGTGCGACGATCCGCCGCACGATCGAGCGTTACATTGTCGACAAGGAAGAAAAGCTTGGCTACGATCACGTCTACACTCCAGTGATGGGAAGCGTTGATCTTTATAAAACATCCGGCCACTGGGATCACTACCAGGAGGATATGTTCCCGGTCATGAGCATGGATAATGAAGACCTTGTTCTGCGCCCGATGAACTGCCCTCACCATATGATGATCTATAAACATGACATTCACAGCTACCGCGAACTGCCGATCCGCATAGCGGAGCTTGGCATGATGCACCGCTACGAAATGTCAGGAGCACTTTCCGGTCTTCAGCGCGTTCGGGGAATGACGCTTAACGATGCGCATATCTTCGTCCGTCCAGACCAGATTAAGGAAGAGTTCATTCGTGTAGTACGTCTTGTAGAAGAGGTTTACAAGGATTTCGGCCTCGAGAATTACTCCTTCCGCCTTTCTTACAGAGATCCGGAAGATAAGGAAAAGTACTTTGACGATGATGCCATGTGGGAAAAAGCGCAAAGCATGCTGAAAGAATCGATGGATGAGCTTGGACACGATTATTTTGAAGCGGAAGGCGAGGCGGCATTCTACGGTCCGAAGCTTGACGTTCAGGTGCGGACAGCACTTGGAAAAGATGAGACGCTCTCAACGGTCCAGCTCGATTTCCTTCTTCCGGAACGATTCGACCTGAATTATGTCGGGGAAGACGGCAAGCAGCACCGTCCGGTCGTCATACACCGCGGTGTAGTGTCAACAATGGAGCGCTTCGTTGCTTTCCTTATTGAAGAGTACAAAGGAGCTTTCCCGACATGGCTTGCCCCGGTTCAGGTACAGGTCATCCCGGTTTCTCCATCTGTCCATCTGGATTACGCGAAGGAAGTTCAGGAAAAGCTTCAAGCGATTGGAATGCGGGTTGAGCTCGATGTCCGTGACGAGAAAATGGGCTATAAGATCAGGGAAGCCCAGATTCAGAAAATCCCTTATATGCTGGTTGTTGGCGATAATGAAGCGGCAGAAGGGGCGGTTAACGTCCGCAAATACGGGGAGCAGAAGTCCGAGACGATTCCGTTCGCCCAGTTTGCCGAGCTAGCAGAAAAGGAAATCCGCAAATAATTTTATTGCAAATATCGGGCAGCTTTGCTACAATCAATAACAGTGATTAAAAAGCAATGCTGCTTGACTTCCTAAAGCATGGATGGTATGATGTTTTAGGTTAATTGAATAGTTGTTTGATGAAAAAGCAGAAGCACCCGCTTCTCACCTGATTGACGCAGTTTGCAGTTGGCAGGTATGACGAGATCAAAACTGATTTGTTTGAATTCGTAGTGTGGGTGTGTCATGCGCCCGCACTTTTTATATGCTCAAAAAATGCAAAGCTCAGGATGGATGACAGCCTGCTGAATGCTGTCACCAAACACTATTCAGTAATAAACCATGGAGGTGGCTAACTATTAGCAAAGACATGTTGGTAAACGAGGGCATCCGCGCTCGTGAGGTACGTCTAATCGGACAAAATGGTGATCAGCTTGGAATTAAATCCCGTCAGGAAGCGCTCGAAATTGCAACACGCGCAAACCTGGATCTTGTGATGGTTGCTGCAGGAGCAAAACCGCCTGTATGCAGAATCATGGATTACGGTAAATTCCGCTTTGAGCAGCAGAAGAAAGATAAAGAAGCCCGCAAAAACCAAAAAATCATCAGCATCAAAGAAGTCCGGTTCAGCCCGACGATTGATGAGCATGATTTTAATACGAAACTGAGAAATGCACGCAAGTTCCTTGAAAAAGGCGATAAAGTAAAAGCGTCAATCCGTTTTAAAGGCCGTGCGATTACCCACAAAGAAATCGGCCAGCGCGTTCTGGATCGTTTTTCTGCAGCTTGTGCTGACGTGGCAACTATCGAGTCTTCACCCAGAATGGATGGACGCAGCATGTTCTTGGTATTAGCACCGAAATTCGAAAAGTAATTACACGAGGAGGAAACCCCGATGCCTAAAATGAAAACTCACCGCGGCTCTGCTAAACGTTTCAAAAAGACTGGATCAGGTAAACTTAAACGTTCACACGCTTACACTAGCCACTTGTTCGCTAACAAGTCTACTAAAGCGAAACGTAAGCTCCGTAAAGGTTCACTAGTTAGCAAAGGCGACTTCAAACGCATTCGCCACATGCTTGATAACATCAAATAAGTTCAAAATAGATCGGAAACATAACTAGGAGGTAAATGACATGCCAAGAGTAAAAGGCGGTACAGTAACACGCAAACGTCGTAAAAAAGTCATTAAATTAGCAAAAGGTTATTACGGTTCCAAACACACGCTTTACAAAGTAGCGAACCAGCAAGTAATGAAATCTTACAACTACGCTTTCCGCGATCGTCGCCAGAAAAAACGTGACTTCCGCAAACTATGGATTACTCGTATCAATGCAGCTGCTCGCATCAACGGTCTTTCTTACAGTCGTCTAATGCACGGATTGAAGCTTGCAGGTATCGAAGTAAACCGCAAAATGCTTGCTGACCTTGCTGTTGCAGATGCAAAAGCATTCGCTCAGCTTGCTGATGCTGCAAAAGCTAAACTTGACAAATAATTTTAAGCAATCATGAGGCTGGTACCCTGCTGGGCAGACCGGTTCATCTCCTGAATCATTAGTGATCGACGGAGCTGGACGGTCGCCGTTCAGGGGATCGGCCTCTTTTGCTTAACAGGAGCGGGATCACGTTGATGGGAGCAGTATTCATCTATTATGCTGTCATGGGCATCGCAGGATTTTCAGTGATGGCAGCAGATAAAAAAAGGGCGCAGAAGAGCCAGTGGCGGATTTCCGAAAATACGCTCTGGCTCATCGCGCTTGCAGGCGGGGTATTTGGTTCATGGATTGGCATGTATACAGTCCGGCATAAAACAAAGCATGCCGCTTTTCGAATCGGCATGCCTCTTCTCGGCGCGGCTCATGTATTGTTCACCGCTTATTTCGCCGGACTGATCGGCTAATGCTTTAAAAATTCATGAATCGGACTTTTCCAGTCGATTTTTGCATGAGGGTATTTTTCTTTAATAAGTCCCTCCAGGTAGCGGAAATCCTCAACAGACAGTCCTTGAAGACTGGGTACATTATGGCTCCAGATGAAGATCGAAATCACTTCAAAGGACTGATCAGTTGTTCCGAGGTATTTTTCCCCCTCGAATAAAACGCCCTTATAGGTGAGAAGAAAATTCTTTCGCACATTCTCCCGGTCATCAAGAAAATAGAGCTCTCTTTTTTCCCGGGCCAGCTCAAGCTTCCGTTTTGGATTGAGCAAATATTGGACAGCCCTGAACAATAGAAAGAAAACCAGGGCGATCAGGACGAGTCGGATCAGCAATACGAACATAAGAAGGCCTCCTGCCAGTTTTCCATACATACGTTTCAGCAGGCAGGAGCGTTTCATTTTTTTGCTTAAAAAATTCTTACTGAAAGGGAGATGGCAATGAACATTAAAGCACTGTTTGCGATGCAGAAAGAACTGGATGCCAAAATTGAGCGGCAGCATGGTTTGGAGAATGAGAATCTGATCCAGCGCAAAACACTTGCTTTGCTCGTCGAACTTGGAGAGCTTGCAAATGAAACACGCTGCTTCAAATTCTGGAGCAAAAAAGCAGCTTCAGAAAGAAGCATCATACTGGAGGAGTACGTAGACGGTATTCACTTCATTTTGTCCCTCGGTCTGGAGCATCAATATGAAAGCCAGACGAGCCTGAAGCATATGAAAGACAGCAAAGAAACAGATCTGACCCACCAGTTTTTGATGGTGTATGACGCTGTATCACTTTTTGACAAATCACCGGATCTCCAGGCCTACCTGACTGTTTTCGGCGAATATCTATACCTTGGCCAGCTGCTTGGATTCGCTCCTAAAGAAATAGAGCAGGCCTACCTGCTGAAAAATGAAATCAATCATGAAAGACAGCAGCAAGGCTACTAGGCATCTTTTGCTGAATTGCCCAATTATTGAGTATAATAGAGATTGAAGGATTATCATAAAGGGGGCAATTAAATGGCACATTTGGATGAAGCTTTGCAAATGCTGAAGGATTTGACCGATGCGAGAGGAATTCCGGGCAACGAGCGCGAGCCCCGCGAGGTCATGAAAAAGCACATAGAACCTTTCTCCACAGAAGTGATGACAGACGGACTCGGAAGCCTGATCGCAAAAAAATCAGGAGATGAAACCGGTCCGAAAATCATGCTTGCCGGACATCTGGATGAAGTCGGATTCATGGTCACGAGCATCGATGATAAAGGCTTCCTGCGCTTTCAGCCGGTAGGCGGCTGGTGGGGGCAGGTTATGCTCGCACAGCGCGTAACGATTGTAACGCGAAAAGGCGATGTGACGGGTATTATCGGCTCCAAGCCGCCGCACATCCTGCCTCCGGAAGCAAGAAAAAAACCGGTTGAAATTAAAGATATGTTCATTGATATCGGAGCTTCAAGCAAGGAAGAAGCTGCTGAATTCGGCATCCGCCCCGGCGACCAGATCGTTCCTTATTTCGAGTTCACTGTGATGAAAAACGAAAAAATGCTGCTTGCCAAAGCCTGGGATAACCGCATCGGCTGCGCCATCGCGATTGACGTCCTGAAAAAGCTGAAGGATGAGCAGCATCCGAACATCGTGTACGGTGTAGGAACTGTTCAGGAGGAAGTCGGACTGCGCGGAGCAAAAACCTCTGCCCAGCTGATCCAGCCGGACATTGCCTTTGCACTGGACGTCGGCATTGCCGGCGACACACCGGGAGTAACGGAGAAAGAAGCACTTGGAAAAATGGGTGACGGACCGCAAATCATCCTGTACGATGCCTCCATGGTTTCCCATAAAGGTCTCCGCGAGCTCGTGACCGACACGGCCGACGAGCACGGAATCCCATATCAGTACGATTCCCTGGCAGGAGGAGGAACCGACTCCGGCGCGATCCACATCACCGCCAACGGAGTACCTGCACTGTCCATCACCATCGCAACACGCTACATTCACTCCCATGCAGCCATGCTTCACCGTGACGACTACGAAAACACGGTGCGCCTGCTCGTCGAAGTGATCAAAAAGCTTGACCGCAAGACGGTTGAAGCCATTACGTTTGATTGATAATCAGCAGCCGGCCCGGGATTTTAGGGCCGGTTTTTTGTGATTTGCAGGAGAAAGGCGGGCGGAGGGGATTGATTGGATCGCAGGGAAAAGCGGGAAAAGCGGGAAAAGCGGAATCGCGGGTCAGTTCCCACATTCACTGCCGGGGAAAAGCGGAATCGCGGGTCAGTCCCCACATTCACTGCCGTACTAAAGCTCAGGCACCGCCTCTTTAACCCGTTGGGGCACAAGGGATAGAGGGAACAAGTCTCCGTCCCCCGCTGCGGTAAAGCAACAGGGGACTGGCACCGTGCCAGTCCCCACATTCACTGCCGTACTAAAGCTCCGGCACCGCCTCTCCATTCCTTTGGGGGATAAGGGATTGAAGCTTCAGGTCTCTGTCCCCTGATGCGTTAAAGGACTGCGGGACTGACCCTATGCGGGTTTGGCTATTACTGGACCTGCTCAGCTCTGACCCCACTTTCGCTAAAGCACTAAACCTCCGTCCCCCGCCTCCGTAAAGCAGACAGGACAAGGTTTAGAAGTGTGCTGGCTTGTTCCCCTGATGCGTTAAAGCAGTGAGGGTCAGAGCACCCAGCGCACCCACCCATTACTTTTACTCTCCAAACCCTATCAAATCCGCATCATCCAGAGGTTCAGAACTCAGCCAGAATTGTGATTCCTTTGCACCACCAAAAAAAGCCGCCCTAACCAAGGCGGCCCGTCCATTACTTCTTCAATCCATCTTCCAGCGTTTGAAGCATTTCCTGTTTTTCTGAAGTGTCTGCGTGCTGCCAGATGACTTCGAACAGCACTCCAAGTCCAGGAAGCATTTTTTCTTCTCCGCTTTGGATGGCGTCAACGATTGTGTGCTCCAGTTCGTCCTGTGAATTGCCAGTGACATTGTGAAGGACAGCATTTCTCAAATTCAGATTCATATCAGATTCCTCCTTTTAAAAATAACATCTGACCGTAGCTTTCTCGAATTTCAATTTTATTATGTACAAAAGAAAGGATATAATGAGGGAAAGCACGGATAAAGGAGTTAGGATTATTGAAGAGAATAGAATCAGTACAGAATCCACGCGTAAAACAGTGGCGGAAATTACATACGAGAAAAGAACGGGATAAAACCGGCACGTTTCTTGCAGAAGGGTTTCACCTTGTGGAAGAGGCGCTGAAAAATAAAGAGCTGGTTGCGGAAGTGATTACCGGGGAGACTACACTCATCCCGAAGGATTGGAATTTGGATCATACAGATATTTATTTAGTGACAGATGAAATTTTAACGTCACTTTCTGAAACTGAAACACCTCAGGGGATATTCGCAGTCTGCAGGCAAAATAAGGTGCAGGATGATCCACAGTGGAAAAGGGTGCTTCTTCTTGATGCTGTTCAGGACCCCGGCAATCTGGGGACGATCATCCGGACGGCGGATGCAGCCGGGATAGACGGCATTGTTCTTGGGGAGGGAACGGTGGATCCCTATAACGCAAAAACGGTCCGCTCCAGTCAGGGATCCGTTTTTCATATTCCGCTCGCAAAAGGGCAGCTTGGGGAATGGATCAGCCGCCTGAACGGCCGGCAAATCCCTGTATACGGCACTGCGCTGGAAGGAGCGGTCTCCTATAAAGAAGCGGAGTCGAAGGAAGCATTTGCGCTTCTTTTAGGAAATGAAGGAAAAGGCGTCTCTCCGGAATGGCTGGAGATGACGAATCAAAATCTTTATATTCCGATTTATGGAGGAGCTGAATCGCTCAACGTGGCGATCGCTGCCGGCATTCTTATGTATCATTTACGCGGATAAGGTTGCGGCCGCGCCTTTTTTTCCATATAATAAGGCTAGACAGGTTGTGAAATAAAATACAATAATCGGCGTTTACGGAGAGCAGTAGTTTGTGAAGCAGGCCAATCAGGGAAAAAATGCCTCAGACTGAAAGCATTTTTATGGCAGCAGCAAATGAATTCACCTCCTCAGCCGGCACCGGGACCGCAGTGATGCGTAAAGGTGCCCCGGTTCAAAACCGTTATCCTTTCCAAGCGACAGACGTATTTGCTGACGGCAGATTGTCTTGAACAAGGGTGGTACCGCGAATTCAAACCTCGCCCCTTTACCGGGGGCGGGGTTTTTTATTTATTTCATTACAGCCGATAAAAGGAGGATTTCCATGCAGGAGCAATTAAAGCAGTTGCAGCAAGAAGCACTTTTGAAAATTGAAGAAGCAGACGGGTTGAAGAGCCTGAATGATATCCGGGTAGCCTATCTTGGCAAAAAGGGCCCGATTACGGAAGCATTAAGAGGAATGGGCAAGCTTTCTGCTGAAGAGCGTCCGAAAATGGGCGCACTCGCGAATGAAGTGCGCGAAGCGATTGCTTCCAAGATCAGTGAAAAGCAGGAGCAGCTCGAGAAGGAAGAAACCGAGAAGAAGCTGGCGGGAGAAACGATTGATGTGACGCTACCCGGCCGTCCTGTGAAAAAAGGGAACCGCCATCCGATTACAGCTGTAGTTGAAGAGATCGAGGATCTTTTCCTGGGAATGGGCTATTCCATTGAAGAAGGGCCGGAAGTGGAAATCGATTATTTCAACTTTGAAGCACTAAATCTTCCGAAGGGCCATCCTGCCCGTGATATGCAGGACTCCTTCTACATCACTGACGAGATTCTGCTCCGTACGCATACTTCTCCGGTACAGGCCAGAACGATGAAGAAATACAGCGGCCAGGGCCCTGTGAAAATCATCTGTCCTGGGAAAGTGTTCCGCCGCGATGATGATGATGCGACACATTCCCATCAGTTCATGCAGATTGAAGGGCTCGTGATCGATGAGCAAGTGAGCATGAGTGATTTGAAGGGAACGCTTGAAGTCCTGGCGAAGAAAATGTTCGGGGAAGAGCGGGAAATCCGCCTCCGTCCAAGCTTCTTCCCTTTCACAGAGCCGTCTGTGGAAGTGGATGTTTCCTGCTTTAACTGCGGCGGGAACGGCTGCAATGTGTGCAAAGGCACTGGCTGGATTGAAATTCTCGGGGCCGGAATGGTTCACCCGAACGTTCTTGAAATGGCAGGCTTTGATTCGAAAAAATATCAAGGGTTTGCGTTCGGGATCGGTGCTGAGCGGATCGCCATGCTGAAATACGGAATTGATGATATCCGACACTTCTACACGAATGATCTTCGTTTTCTAAAACAATTCAAAAGAGCGTAACTGGAGGGAGTAACATGTTCGTTTCCTATAAATGGCTGAAAGATTATGTGGATTTAAACGGCATAACAGCTGAAGAGCTGGCAGAAAAAATTACCCGCAGCGGGATTGAGGTTGAAGCTGTTGAGGTCCTGAATGAAGGGATCAGCGGGGTTGTGATCGGCCATGTGCTCGAGAAAGAGCAGCATCCGGATGCAGATAAACTTAATAAGTGCCAGGTGGATATCGGGCAGGGTGAACCCGTCCAGATCATCTGCGGTGCACCGAATGTGGATAAAGGCCAGAAAGTGGCCGTCGCCTCGGTAGGTGCGGTTCTTCCGGGCAATTTTAAAATTAAGCGTGCCAAACTCCGCGGAGAAGAATCAAACGGAATGATCTGCTCGCTGCAGGAGCTTGGAATAGAAGGCAAGCTTGTACCGAAAGAGTTTGCTGAAGGGATCTTTGTTTTTCCTGATGATGTGAAGCCTGGAGAAAACGCTCTAGATTTGCTGAACCTTGATGATCAGGTGCTTGAGCTTGGATTGACGCCGAACCGATCTGATGCACTTAGCATGATTGGTGTAGCATACGAGGTGGCAGCATTACTTGACCGTGAAGTGATTTTGCCGGAGACGTCCTATGAAACAGGATCCGACCGTGCGTCTGATTACGTGAACGTAACCATTGAAGCGAAAGACGCAAACCCTCATTATTTGGCTGCGGTCGTGCGGAATGTGAAAATTGCGCCATCTCCGCTTTGGATGCAGACTCGGCTTATGGCTGCCGGCATCCGACCGCACAATAACGTTGTGGATATCACCAACTTTGTACTCCTCGAATACGGACAGCCGCTGCATGCATTTGATTATGACCGTTTCGGATCCAAGGAAGTAGTGGTCCGGATGGCGAAGCAAGGAGAAAAATTCGTAACGCTTGATGAAAAAGAACGTGTGCTGAAAGAAGACCAGCTCGTCATCACGAATGGTACAGAGCCGGTTGCACTTGCAGGAGTAATGGGCGGAGCGGACTCTGAAGTGAAAAATGATACGGTCAACATTCTTTTGGAATCAGCTTATTTTGACGGCCAGACGGTCCGCAGAGCTTCAAAAGACCACGGTCTGAGAAGCGAGGCAAGTGCCCGTTTTGAAAAAGGAGTCGCTCCTGAGAGAATTGAAGCGGCAGCACAGCGTGCCATTCAACTTATGGTTCAGTATGCAGGCGGAGAAGCGTGTGAAGGTTTTGCAGAAGTGAAGCTGCACAGCCCGGAACCGAAAGTCATCTCCATTTCCCAGGAAAAGATCAATTCTGTATTGGGGATGGACATCTCTGTACAGGATATTACGGTCATTCTCGGAAAGCTCGGATTTGAGGTTCAGGCGGAAGGCGCAGAGCTTTCAGTAACCGTGCCGACCAGACGGGGGGATATTACTCTCGAAGAAGACATCATTGAGGAAGTGGCACGGATTTACGGCTATGACAACATTCCGTCAACTCTTCCGCTCTTCCGTTCCAATCCCGGCAGGTTATCGGATTACCAGGCAAACCGCAGAAAGGTGCGCGCCTATATGGAGGGGGCAGGACTGCTTCAGGCGATCACCTACTCGTTAACGAGCAAGGAAAAAGCCCTTCAATATGCCCTTAAGGAAACAGAACTGACCCATCTTTCATTGCCGATGAGCGAGGAGCGCAGTGTGTTAAGGCAAAGTCTTCTGCCTCATCTTCTGGAGGTGCTGAAGCACAACCTTTCCCGTCAGATGAATCAGGCAGCGGTTTACGAAACAGGATCTGTATTCCTCACAAAAGGCCGCGATGAGCAGCCACTTGAAAAAGAGCACCTGGCAGGAGCCATCACCGGATTATGGGAGGAGCATTCCTGGCAGGGTGAGAAAAAAGCACTGGATTTCTTTGTCATTAAAGGCATTCTCGATGGCTTGTTTGAGAAGCTTGGGGCAACTGAAAAAGTCGAGTATAAACAGGCGAAGAGAGACGGACTTCACCCGGGGCGGACTGCAGAAATCTACCTGAATGGCCAGCTTGCCGGAATCACGGGCCAGCTGCATCCTACTGTACAAAAGGATTTGGATCTTCCGGAAACGTATGTTTTTGAACTGATGCTTGAGGATTTATTCAGTGCCGAAGCAGAAGAGATCCGCTACTCTGTCATTCCAAGGTTCCCATCGATCACACGCGATATCGCTCTAGTCGTGAACAAGGAAGTTCCTGCTGGCGAAATTCTGAACGTGATCAAGGAAACAGGAGGAAAGCTCCTTTCGGAAGCCGCTATTTTCGACCTTTACGAAGGTGAAAGGATGGAGGATGGAAAGAAATCGGTCGCGTTCTCTCTCATTTACCTCGATCCTGAACGGACACTCACAGATGAAGAAGTGACGAAAACACATGAAAAAGTATTAGAGGCCGTCTCCGGACAGTTCGGAGCCGTACTGAGGGGTTAACCAATTTAACCGTCTTTCCAATCGGAGAGGCGGTTTTTTTGCAGATTTTCTGCCCGATGACGGGACAAGACCATTTTTCTCTCTTATACTCATAGATTGGTGAAAAGGGGGCTAAGCAATGGAAAAATTGAAGGCTGAGGTCATACGAGCAGAGGAATATGAGGCATCACTTTCCAGACTGCTGAAAGCGACGGTCAATGAAGGCGCGGCGATAGGCTTTCTGCCGCCGATGGGCACAGAAGAGGCAGCATCTTATTGGAGAGCCCTTCCCAGCGGACAGAATGTGATTTTGTTTGCAGTAATGGCAGACGGCGAAGCGGCCGGAAGTGTTCAGCTTCATCTGGCAGACAAGCAAAACGGGCTCCACAGAGCAGAAATTGCGAAGCTGATGACACACCCGCAGCACCGCCGGAAAGGAATTGGACGTCTTCTCATGAACAAAGCAGAAGAGCGGGCACGGGAAGAAGGGCGCTCCCTGCTTGTGCTGGATACGAGAGAAGGGGACCCATCCAACCGCCTTTACCAGTCTCTCGGCTACAAGGAAGCAGGAAGGATTCCAAACTACGCAAAATCAGCTGACGGGACGCTTCATGCAACGGTGATTTATTATAAGGAGCTATAGGAAAGAGGGACGGCCGCTGCGGCGGACGTGAACGGTGGCGAATGGTGTCGGTTAATCGCTATTCGACATTATAGATCACTTAATCGACAGGATAAGTAGCGCAATCGACAAGATAAATAGCGCAATCGACAAGATAAAGGACACAATCGACAAAATAAAAGACACAATCGACAAAATACAGTACGCAATCGACAAACGCTTAAAACCATCAACACAAAACCTAACCCAACCGGCAAAACCAGTCAGCCGCTGTCTGCCCGAATGCGGCAAAAAAAGCAGCGGATTTGAGATCCGCTGCTGATTACCGTTTCCGCCTCAGCAGATCCAGCGCTTTCTGTTTATTGGCGAAATGCGTTTTGGCATAGGTGTGTAGTACCTCTTCGCCCTGCTTGCTGATCAGTTTGGCCGCTGCTTCGTCCACTTGTTTGCCTGCGCCCTTGGGCAGGGTCATCCCCGCTGCTTTGGACAGCTTTTCAAACTCCTTCACAAAGGAATAGCGGGCGATGATGGAGGCAGCGGCTACTGCAAGGTGAATGCCCTCTGCTTTCGTGCTGAAATATGTATTTTTCCTGGAGTATGTCTGGCCTCTGAGATGGTTGAAATAGATGTTCGGATCGACGAATTGGTCGATTAAGATGGCCTCTGGTTCTTCCGGGCTGATTTTGTCCATTAAATGCCGGATCGCCTGGTTGTGGAGCCAGGCTTTCATTTTGCCCTGGGTCATGCCTTTACTCTGCATTTCATTGTATTTTTCATTTTTCAGGACGAGCAGGCTGTAGGGGATCGTTTTGATCAAATCCTTCGCGATGGCGGTGATTTGGGGATCCTTCAGCCCTTTGGAATCACGTACACCCATTTCCTTGAGCAGTGGAAGCTGCTCCTTGCTGACATAGGCTGCTGTGACGGTCATCGGCCCGAAGAAATCGCCTGTTCCGACTTCATCGGATCCTATCGCCGACAGCCCGGCAATGTTTGGCGGAGGGGCGAAACCATGTACAGTTTTCGCGGCGGATTTTGCAGGTGCGGCTGCTCCTGTGCCCCCCCAGCGGCGGGATTCTTCTTCAGCCCGGCTTCCCTGAAACAGGATTTTGCCGGATTTATAGCCTGTAACCGTACAGCCGTCTACCTTTGCTGAAAAAACAGCACCCTGCGGCAGCTTGGGAGCGGCCGATTTTTTATAGTAAGCAGCTGCTTCGTTCAGCAGCTGTGGAGTGGCTTGAATGACAGAATGTGACAAAAACATCTTCCTTCCTTGATAAATTGCGGTTTTTAGACAACGCAGCATCTCGCTCTGCTTCCCATATCGGAAATAAACATGTTATGATAAAGCTTAGGATTCCTAGGAATGGAGGAAGTGCGTTGTCTAATCGTTCAAAGACCAAAACGACTGTCGATATATACGGGCAGCAATATGCCATCGTCGGCACCGAGAGCACGAGTCATATGCGCCTTGTCGCTTCAATTGTAGACGATAAAATGAGGGAAATGAACAGTCATAACCCTTCTCTTGATATAAATAAACTGGCTGTGCTTACAGCAGTCAATGTCGTGCACGAATATTTGAAACTAAAAGAAGAATGCGAGCTTCTTGAAAGGAAGCTTTCAGAAAAGGATTGAATGAAAGCATGCTTGATCTGATTATAGCAGTCATCCTTCTGGGTGGCATACTGACTGGTCTGCGGCGGGGCTTCATTATGCAGCTCGTTCATCTGACCGGATTTATCCTCGCTTACATTGTAGCATATTTATATTATGATGATTTAGCTCCGAAGCTGGAGCTGTGGATTCCATACCCTTCTATGGGACAGGGGCAGGGGGCCATCACATTTTTTGCTGGCGCGCAGCTTGAAGAAGCCTATTACAGGGCCATTGCATTTGCGATTCTTTTTTTCGGAACGAAAATCGCTGCTCAGATTATCGGTTCCATGCTTGATTTTATCGCGATGCTGCCGGTGCTGAAACAGCTGAACCGTTGGGGAGGGAGCATTCTCGGTTTTGCAGAGGTATACCTGATTGTGTTCATTTTGCTTTTTATCGGCGGACTGCTGCCGATGGAAAATATCCAAGACGCAATGGGAGGCTCATTCCTGGCTGATGCGATCGTTCATCATACCCCTTACTTTTCAGACAAGGTGGATGAACTTTGGATTCAGTATAGCGGCAAGTCATAAGCTTCTCGAAACAGAGAGGTTTTTTCCTGTGTTTAACGAAACTTTGATGAGGTGATCGGTATGGCTGTACATAAAAAAGATGTGATTAAGCTTCTTGAAACCATTGCAATCTATATGGAACTGAAAGGCGAAAATCCGTTTAAAATATCAGCATTCCGCAAAGCGGCGAATGCTCTTGAACAGGATGAACGAAGCCTTGGCTCGATAGAGGACTTCACAAAGCTCCAGGGAATCGGAAAAGGAACTGCTGCAGTCATTGAAGAAATGATACAAACCGGAGAGTCGGAAGTTCTGAATGATCTCAAAAAACAGGTGCCAGAGGGCCTTGTTCCGCTTTTGAAGCTGCCGGGCCTTGGCGGTAAAAAAATTGCGAAGCTTTATAAAGAATTAGGAGTGGACGGGGTCGATTCTTTGAAAAAAGCGTGCTTGGAGCATAAAATACAGGGACTGGCAGGCTTTGGCCCTAAATCGGAAGAAAAGATTCTTGCAGCCGTTGAAGAAATCGGCAAAAGACCCGATCGGCTGCCGCTCGCTTTTATGCTTCCGATCGCAGATGAACTGGAAGCCTATCTCGCCCAATGTCCGGATATCATCCGCTACTCAAGGGCAGGTTCGATCAGGAGGATGGCGGAAACGGTCAAAGACTTGGATTTTATTATTTCCGCTGCGGAACCTGAAAAAGTGAGAGACTTCCTTTTGAAAATACCCAATATCGGAGAAGTGATCGCAGGCGGCGGGACGAAGGTCTCCGTCGAACTGCAATATGACTTTACGGTGAGTGCAGATTTCCGCATCGTGAAGGACGAAGAATTTGCGACCACGCTGCACCATTTTACCGGCTCTAAAGACCATAATGTAAGGATGCGCCAGCTTGCAAAAGAGCAGGGGAAAAAGATCAGCGAGTATGGGGTAGAGGATCTGGAAACCGGTGCAATCCAGACGTTTGAAGATGAAGCTGCCTTTTTTCAAAGCTTTGGCCTGCCGTTTATTCCGCCTGAGCTTCGGGAAGACGGAAGGGAAATTGAAGAATCGGACAGCCTGGAAGGCCTCATTTCGGAAAAAAGCATCATCTCGGACCTTCATATGCACTCCACTTGGAGCGACGGGGCTTTTACGATTGAGGAAATGGCGCAGGCCTGCAAGGCGAAGGGCTACAAATACATGGCGATTACCGACCACTCGCACTACTTGAAGGTGGCGAACGGCCTTTCTCCGGAAAGACTGAGGGAACAGAGAAAGGAAATCGACCGCCTGAACGAGCAGTTTGAGGACTTTACGATTCTTGCGGGAGTGGAGATGGATATTCTTCCGGACGGAACGCTGGATTATGATGATGAATTGCTTGAGGAGATGGATATCGTTATCGCCTCCATTCATTCAAGCTTTTCACAGCCGCAGGAAAAAATCATGGAGCGCCTGAAAACGGCACTGAAAAGCCATCATGTGGACATTATCGCCCACCCGACCGGGAGGCTGATCGGAAAACGGGCTGGATACGACGTCGATATCAGTATGCTGATCCAGCTGGCGAAAGAAACGGATACCGCACTGGAACTGAATGCAAACCCTAACCGGCTCGACTTAAGCGCAGAGCACCTGAAGCTTGCACAGGAGGCCGGAGTGAAAATAACGATCAGTACGGACGCCCACAGCCTTGATATGCTGGAGCACATGCCGATTGGAGTTTCTACAGCCATTAAAGGAAATGTAAAAGAGGATCATGTCCTGAACACGTGGGAGCTTGAGAAGCTGAAGCAGTTTTTGAACAGGCATCATTCCTGAAGATTTGGGAGGTCTGCAATTTGCAGGAAAAAGGATTAAAAGTACTGGAGTTTCATAAGATCAGGCAGCAGCTGACAAACCATGCTGCGTCATCATTGGGAAAAGAAAAAGCAGAGGCGCTTCTCCCTGCCTTAACGCTTGAGGAAGCAGAAAAGCGGCAGCAGGAGACGTTTGAAGCGGCCGATGTCCTGAGAATCAGGGGCCATGCTCCATTCGGCGGCCTGACGGATATCCGTGCCAGTCTGAAACGGGCAAAGATTGGCGGGGTCCTGAGCGCACATGAATGCATGGGAACAGCAGGTGTGCTTTATGCGGGACGGCAGATGAAGCAGTTTATTCTAGAGCTCGCGGAGGAAGAAATCCTGTCCATTCCGCTTTCTGAGGAGAAAGTACGGCTGATAGAGCCGCTTACGGACCTGGAACGGAAGATCAATCAATGTGTGGATGACAACGGGGAGATTCTTGATCATGCGAGCGATTTGCTGCGCTCGCTCAGGCAGCAGCTCCGGACGCTTGAATCCCGTGTCCGCCAGAAGCTGGAGTCGATGATCCGCTCTTCTTCTGCACAAAAGATGCTGTCCGACGCTATCATCACGATCCGGAACGAACGGTTCGTCATTCCGGTTAAACAGGAATATCGTTCCTCCTACGGAGGGATTGTGCACGATCAATCCTCCTCCGGTGCAACCCTTTTTATTGAACCGCAGGCAGTGGTGGATATGAACAATTCCCTGCAGCAGGCAAAAATGAAAGAAAAGCAGGAAATTCAGCGCATCTTAAGAATGCTCTCGGAAGCCATAGCAGAGCATGCGGATCTAATTTTGGAAAATCTCGAAGTGCTCGCACACCTTGACTTCATGTTCACGAAAGCACGATATGCAAAAGCGATTAAAGCTTCCCGGCCGAAGCTGAACAGTGAAGGGTACATCAATCTGAAAAGAGCCCGCCATCCCCTTTTGGACCCGGAAGAAGTGGTCGCCAATGACATTCTGCTTGGAGACAGCTATTCTACGATTGTCATTACAGGGCCAAATACGGGCGGGAAGACCGTGACCCTTAAAACGATCGGACTTTGCACATTGATGGCGCAGGCCGGTCTTCAAGTACCGGCAGCAGAGGGCTCAGAAGCTTCTGTTTTTGATTCTGTATATGCCGACATTGGAGATGAACAATCCATCGAGCAAAGTTTAAGTACTTTTTCCTCCCATATGGTCAACATTGTGGATATTTTAAATAAAGCCGATGAAAACAGTCTTGTTCTGTTTGACGAGCTCGGAGCGGGAACCGATCCGCAGGAAGGGGCGGCCCTTGCCATTTCGATTCTGGATGAGGTGTACGGCAGAGGGGCGACCGTTGTCGCGACGACTCATTATCCGGAGCTCAAGGCATATGGCTACAACAGGGACGGAGTCATCAATGCAAGCGTTGAATTCAATGTGGATACATTGAGCCCGACCTACCGGCTTCTGATCGGCGTGCCCGGACGAAGCAACGCCTTTGAAATCTCCCGCAGACTCGGTCTGTCAGAGCATGTCATTTCATATGCGAAATCGAATATGACAGCGGAAAGCAATGAAGTGGATACGATGATCGCTTCCCTCGAAGACAGCAGGAAGGAAGCGGAGGAAGAAGCAAGGGAAGCAGAAGAACTCCGCAAAGAGGCAGAAGATCTCCACAAAGAGTTGCAGAAGCAGATCCTAGAATTCAACGAGCAGCGTGACCGGCTTTATGAAGACGCTGAAAAGAAAGCCTCAGAAAAGCTTGATGAAGCGAAAAAAGAAGCAGAAGAGATTATCAGCCATCTGCGAAAGCTGCAAAAGGAACAATACGGCTCGATAAAAGAGCATGAGCTGATCGACGCAAGAAAACGCCTCGAGCAGGCTCAGCCGGTTTTCGAAAAATCGGCTCCGCAAAAGAAAAAGGATCCTGTAAAAGAAGAGCGGAAGCTGCAGCCCGGGGACGAAGTGAAAGTGCTCAGCTTCGGCCAGAAAGGCATCCTGCTCGAAAAATCCGGAAACAGCGAGTGGCACGTCCAGATGGGAATCCTGAAAATGAAAGTCAAGGAGAAGGATATCCAGTATTTGAGCAGGCCGAAACCTGTCATCGAAAAGCCGCTCGCTTCAGTTAAAGGCAAGGATTATCACGTTTCCCTCGAGCTTGATTTAAGAGGCGAGCGCTATGAGAACGCCCTGAGCAGGACTGAGAAGTACCTGGATGATGCCGTTTTGGCAGGGTATCCGAGAGTCTCCATTATCCACGGAAAAGGAACAGGCGCACTCCGCAAAGGTGTCCAGGAGCTCCTCCAAAACCACCGCAGCGTAAAAAATACAAGATTCGGAGAAGCCGGAGAAGGCGGCAGCGGTGTCACAATCGTTGAACTTAAATAAGGGGAGGCAAACAGCAAGATGAATCCTTTCTGGGAAAATGACCTGGTCCAGACGGCAGCCTATTACAGTGTAGTCGTCCTGTGCATGATTGTATTCATGAGTATATTTGAGCTCGTCACCCGCTATAAAAACTGGGATGAAATTCAGAGAGGGAACCTGGCCGTTGCCATGACAACCGGAGGGAAAATTTTCGGAATCGCGAACATCTTCCGTTTTTCCATCGAACAGCACAACTCTCTTTTTGAAATGATCGGCTGGGGCTGCTATGGATTCTTTCTCATGCTCCTCGGGTATTTCATTTATGAATTTCTTACCCCGAAGTTTAAAATCGATGAAGAAATCGAAAAAGACAACCGAGCCGTCGGCTTCATTTCCATGGTCATCTCCGTCGGACTCTCCTACGTGATCGGATCGAACATCTAATGGAAACATTAGCGAAGGTCCTAATTGGCGTATGCGGTCTGTTTGTAGTCTTAGGAGTCCTCTATCTGCTGTTTTTCCAATAAAAAGAAGCCCCCGCCGGCCGCGGGGGTTTCTTCTATTCTCCAAGTTAAAGAATGCCTGTATTGGAGTTGGCCCTTAAACTTTATAAGCAGATCCGCAAAACCTCCAAGCTTGCCAATTACCCGAAAATAGACCGAAAAACCGCCCCCAATTCTATGATAGCCCGCTGCCTCATGGCTGCCCCCAAAAATCGATGAGATTTTATGTAAATTTCAGAATATACTGTTATAATCAACTCGTAAGCCAAAAGACACAAGGGGGTAAGAAAGATGGATTTGAACAGACCGTGGCTCGATCATTATCCTGATGAAATTCCGCCGGCTCTGGCGTTTGAACCGAAAACGCTGCCTGCTTATTTAGAGGAAACGGCCGCTGAATTTCCACAGAATACAGCCATTACTTTTTTCGGGAAGAAATTGGCGTATGCAGCACTGTTTGATGAAGCGAGAAAGCTCGCCGCCTATTTGCAGGGCCTTGGGATGAAAAAAGGAGACCGGGCTGCCATTATGCTGCCAAACTGTCCACAAGGGGTCATTTCCTACTACGGAGTTCTCATGGCGGGAGGAATTGTCGTATCAACGAACCCGCTCTATACGGAAAGGGAAATTGAATATCAGATGAATGACAGCGAAGCTGAATACATGATTACGCTGGATTTGCTATTCCCGCGGGTATCCAAAGTGAAAGCGCTGACAAAATTAAAGCATGTGATTGTAGCGAAGGTTCAAGACTATCTGCCATTCCCGAAAAATATCCTGTATCCGTTCGTCCAAAGGAAACAAACGAAGTTAAAGGTTCAAATCGAGCCGAGTGAAACCACCCATCTATTCTCGGAAATCATGAAAAAACCGGCTGGAACTATGGAGAAGACGGAAATAAATCCTGTTGAAGATGTAGCCCTTCTCCAGTATACAGGCGGTACCACCGGCTTTCCAAAGGGAGTTATGCTCACACATAAGAATATCGCCGCGAACACCATCATGTGCTCGGCATGGATGTACAACTGCCGCCGCGGCCAGGAGAAGGTGCTGGGTCTGCTGCCGTTTTTCCATGTTTACGGGATGACAACGGTCATGCACTTATCTGTAACAGAAGGCTACAACATGGTCCTCCTGCCAAAGTTTGACGCAACCGACACGTTGAAGGCCATTCATAAAGAAAAGCCGACTCTTTTTCCGGGTGCACCGACGATTTATATCGCGCTTTTGAATCATCCTGAACTGAAAAAGTATGATTTATCCTCCGTTCACAGCTGCATCAGCGGCTCCGCTCCGCTTCCTGTGGAAATTCAGGAACGGTTTGAAAAGGAAACCGGAGGGAAATTGGTGGAAGGATACGGGCTTTCTGAAGCGTCTCCTGTCACTCATTCCAACTTCTTATGGGGAAGAAGGGTAAAGGGAAGTATTGGTGTTCCATGGCCGAATACGGATGCGATGATTTTATCGGTCGAAACAGGGAACCAGGCCGAACCGGGGGAAAAAGGAGAACTGCTCGTCCGGGGGCCGCAGGTGATGAAAGGCTATTGGGGCAAGCCGGAGGAAACAGAAGCTGTTTTAAAAGACGGGTGGCTGTTTACCGGAGATATCGGGTATATGGATGAGGAAGGCTACTTTTATATAGTAGACCGCAAGAAAGATATGATCATAGCCGGAGGATATAATATTTATCCCCGTGAAGTAGAAGAAATACTCTACGAATATGATAAAATACAGGAAGTCGTAGTAGCAGGGGTTCCCGATCCATACAGAGGGGAAACGGTGAAAGCATATGTCGTGCCGAAGGAAGGGGTAGTCATCACAGAAGAAGAACTGAACCTCTTCGCACGAAAGCACCTCGCCGCCTACAAGGTCCCGCGGATCTATGAATTCAGGAGCGAGCTCCCAAAAACGGCTGTCGGAAAAATTTTGAGAAGAACGCTTATCGAAGAAGAGAAAGAAAAATTAAAGAACGCGAATTAATCTTCTCAAAAGGGATGTTCCGCCTTTGGGAATTTCCCTTTTTACCCTTTGTTTTCACTTGACACAGCCTTGCTTCTTTACTATTATAAAAATATGAATGATGATTCATTCATTTCGAAAAGGAAGGTAGTCCAGTGAAACAAAACAAACCGAAATACAAACAGATTATTGATGCAGCAGTCGTCGTTATTGCTGAAAATGGCTATCATCAGGCCCAGGTTTCGAAGATTGCCAAGCAGGCCGGAGTAGCGGATGGAACCATCTACTTATACTTTAAAAATAAAGAGGACATCCTCGTTTCTCTTTTTAAAGAAAAAATGGGGCTCTTTATCGAAAAGATTGAAGGAGAGACTTCAGGGAAAACGAAGGCAGCAGACAAGCTGTATGTGCTGATCGAAAAGCACTTTTCGCTTCTTTCCGAAGATCATCACCTGGCCATCGTCACCCAGCTGGAGCTCAGGCAGTCCAACAAGGATCTCAGGCTGAGGATCAATGACGTGCTTAAAGGGTATTTGAATGTTGTGGATTCCATTATCCAAATAGGGAAGGAAACTGGAGAATTCCGGGAGGATCTGGACTTGAGGCTTGCAAGACAGATGATCTTCGGCACGATTGATGAAATCGTCACGACCTGGGTAATGAATGAGGAAAAGTATGACCTGACGGCACTGGCCGGCAAGGTTCATCATATGATTGTCCGCGGTTTCGGGAGCAGTCAATAATAAAGGATCAGGAGGATCGATAGTGGGATACTTAACGATTGAAAAAGAAGAGTACGTTGCAGCCGTCAAAATAGACAATCCTCCTGCCAATGCACTCGGTTCTTATGTGCTTGAAGAACTGGCCGCTTTTATGGAGGATGCGGAGCATGATCCATCAATCCGGGTCATTCTCCTTTACGGGGAAGGCAAGTTCTTCTCCGCAGGGGCCGACATAAAAGAGTTCACACAGGTTGAATCCGGAGCAGAATTTTCAAAGCTCGCTGCCAACGGACAGCAGCTTTTTGAAAAAATCGAGAGCTTCAGCAAACCTGTCATCGCCGCGATTCACGGTGCAGCGCTCGGCGGCGGCCTGGAGCTTGCGATGTCCTGCCACATCCGTATTGTGACGGAAAATGCGAAGCTTGGCCTTCCGGAACTGCAGCTCGGTCTGGTCCCCGGCTTCGGAGGTACGCAGAGACTTCCGCGCTATGTAGGGCAGGCAAAGGCGCTGGAGATGATGGCAACGAGCGAGCCGATCAGCGGTTCAGAAGCTGCCAGGCTTGGACTGGCCAACAAAGCTGTTCAGGATGAAATGCTTCTGCATGAAGCGAAACAGCTTGCAGGTAAAATGGCATCGAAAAGCCCGAATACGCTCAAGGCTGCACTGGAGCTGCTTCAAACCAGCAAATCAGAAGCGTTCCATAAAGGAATGGAACGTGAAGCGGCTCTGTTCGGTGAAGTATTTGATAAGCAGGATGCAAAAGAAGGCATCCAGGCGTTCCTCGAAAAGAGAAAGCCGCAGTTCAAAGGGGAATAGTCGTTGGACGGGGGTTTCCCCGCAAGGTATAATGGAAACGCATACAATGGAAGAAACAGGGGGATGGAGAAATGAACATTTTTGTAATCATGAAGCGCACGTTTGATACAGAGGAGAAGATTTCCATCAGTAATGGCAGCATTCAGGAGGATGGAGCGGAGTTCATTATCAATCCGTATGATGAATATGCCATTGAAGAAGCCATCCGCCTCAGGGATGATCAAGGCGGCGAAGTGACGGTTGTGACCATCGGCAGCGAAGAAGCGGAAAAAGAGCTCCGTACAGCATTGGCAATGGGCTGCGATAAAGCAGTGCTCATCAACACAGAGGATGACCTCGAGGATGGCGACCAGTTCACATCCGCCAAGATCCTTGCTGAATTCCTCAAGGATAAAGAAGCAGACCTGATCCTTGGCGGGAACGTAGCCATCGACGGCGGTTCCGGACAAGTCGGGCCAAGACTCGCTGAACTGCTGGATATCCCGTATGTCACGACCATCACAAAGCTTGAGATTGAAGGAACGAAAGCGACAGTAACGCGTGACGTAGAAGGTGACTCTGAAGTGATCGAAACGTCTCTTCCGCTGCTTGCTACAGCTCAGCAGGGCTTGAATGAGCCGCGATACCCATCTCTTCCGGGCATTATGAAGGCGAAGAAAAAGCCTCTTGATGAACTGGAACTGGATGATCTGGACCTGGAAGAGGATGACGTGGAACCGAAAACGAAAACAATTGAAATTTTCATGCCTGCAAAAAAAGAAGCAGGGAAAGTTCTGCAGGGTGAATTGAACGATCAAGTGAAAGAACTCGTTGGCCTGCTGAGAAACGAAGCAAAAGTGATCTGACTGCACTTCAATACATGAATGTTCGGGAATCCGGAGAAATAGGGGGAAATCATAATGGCAAGAAAAGTTCTTATATTGGGAGAAGTTCGGGATCAGTCTTTACGAAATGTTTCATTTGAAGCGATCGCTGCAGGAAAAACGGTAGCAGAAGGCGGAGAAGTCGTCGCTGTCCTGATTGGAGACAGTGTATCCGGCCTCGCTCAGGAAATGATTCAGTACGGTGCAGACCGTGTAATCACAGTGGAAGACGAAAAGCTCGCCGCTTATACACCTGATGGCTACTCACAGGCATTGATGGCGGTCATTGAAGAAGAAAAGCCGGAAGGAATGATTTTTGGACACACAGCCCTGGGCAAAGATCTTTCTCCGAAAATCGCTGCCAAGCTGCAAACCGGTCTCGTATCCGATGCCATTCATGTGGAAGAGGCTGGCGGAAACATCGTCTTTACACGCCCGATCTACTCCGGGAAAGCGTTTGAAAAGGTCATCGTAACAGACGGCGTTCTTTTCGCAACCATCCGTCCGAACAACATTGCTCCGCTGGACAAGGACGACTCCAGAAGCGGCGATGTCAGCCAGGTCTCAGCAGAAATTAAAGATCTGCGCACCATTGTAAAAGATGTGATCCGCAAAGCAACAGAAGGGGTCGATCTTTCCGAAGCGAAAGTGATTGTAGCCGGAGGACGCGGTGTAAAGAGTGAAGATGGCTTCAGCCCTCTGAAAGAGCTTGCAGATGTACTTGGCGGAGCGGTGGGAGCATCCCGCGGAGCATGTGACGCGGACTATTGTGACTACTCCCTTCAAATCGGCCAGACTGGGAAAGTCGTGACACCGGATCTTTACATCGCCTGCGGAATTTCCGGAGCCATCCAGCATTTGGCCGGCATGTCCAATTCAAAAGTGATCGTAGCGATCAACAAAGACCCGGAAGCAAACATTTTCAAAGTAGCCGACTACGGAATCGTCGGAGATCTGTTCGAGGTAATTCCCATGCTGACGGAAGAATTCAAAAAATTAAAAGTACACTCCTAAAAAAGAAAGCCCCCGAAGTGCATGCCACATAAGCATTTCGGGGGCTTTAATTTTGTAAAACCGGCCTTTAGGGGCCTAACCGAAGAAGCTGCCAGTTATGTATTGAGTAGATAGAATTGTGATGGAAAAAACGGTTCAGGTGATGCAATAAACAGTTTAGGTGATGGAAAAAACGGTTCAAGTGATGGAATAAACAGTTTAGGTGATGGAATAAACGGTTTGGGTGATGGAATAAACAGTTTAGGTGATGGAATAAACGGTTTGGGTGATGGAATAAACAGTTTAGGTGATTGAAAAAACGATTCAAGTGATGGAATAAACAGTTTAGGTGATGGAATAAACGGTTTGGGTGATGGAATAAACAGTTTAGGTTATTGAAAAAACTTTCAGCCCGATGGAATAAACGTTCAACCTGATGGAATAATCAGATCACGCAGTCCGGAAATCAATCAACCGATCCTTTAAAAAAAGCAGCGCATACCCTATCTCTGGTACGCGCTGCCTGCTTAGTGAAATTTGCAAATGATTCCCTCAGTTTTAACTTACCGGTTCACCCGCAGTTGGCTTTGCTTTTTTTGACGATTTCGATGCAAGGAGAGGAATAACGAGCACGATGCCAATCAGGAAGAACACGGCGGACAGCTGATAAACCATGGTCAGGCTCAGAAATTCTTTGAATGCACCTGCGAGACTCATCATTAGAACCATGCTCCCCATGAACATCGGCATCATGATTCCGTTCACTCTTCCTACGTACGCTTCTTCGGCATTGTTCAAAATGAGTGTGTTTACACTAATATTAATAGCGGGCATTGCCAGGCCGCTGAAGAATTGGGCAGCGAGGGTGATCCAGAGAACGTCTGAGAATCCGATTATGGATAACATGACAGCATCGATGACCATCCCCGCAGCAAGCATCCAGATCGGCGGGATTTTTTTTGCGAATGCAAATGCCAGTGCACCACCAACAAGCATGGCCGCTCCATATACGGCTAAGAACCACTGAAGAAAGCTGCTTTGCATCCCAAGCTTTTCAGTCACAATAAAGATGGCTAAAGGCTGAGTCAATCCGACCCCCAGTCCGGCCGCGATAAAGTTTCCGCTGAGAATCACAAACGTGCGGTTCTTGAAGACATAACGGAATCCGGAGGCGAGTTCCTGAAAGATGGTGGTCTTTTCCTGTTTTTCAGTTTCTTTGTCAGCCGGCAGGAAAAACAGAACGGCTGCAGATAACAGGAACATGATTCCGGTGATGCCTATGGATACAAAAATGCCGAATTGCTGATAAACAAACGTTCCGAGTATCGGTCCGAGAATCATAAACACAGCAAACATCGTCTGGTAGATCGACATGCCCATCTGCATCTGTTCACCTGGGACATGGACTTTAAACAGCTTTAATCCGGACGGCTGTGAGAACTGGGATAGAATGGCCGAGATCAGCATCGCAAAAAAGACGGCCTGCCAGCCTGCAAACAGGAGCGCGCCTAAAACCGCAAACACAGACACAGCACTTAAGACGTCGCACCAGACCATGGTTTTTCTCGGTTTCCAGCGGTCGGCAAAGGCCCCGCCAATAATGGAGAACACAAAAATCGGGGCAAACTCAGCAACAGATATTAAAGAAATGGCATACGGGTTGCCATCTGTTTTTTCCACGATAAACAGCAGGACAGAAAAATTCCGGACCCAAATGCCGATTTGCAGGAAGAGACCTGAAAGGAGCAGGGCGCGGATCACCCGGTTCCTAAATAAACCAGATAAAGCAGGGGATTGGTTCATGTTTTAAATCCTCCATCATCTTAAATTCTATATAAACAGCCTTCAGCTGTATTTGTCTGGCTCACTAATTTTCAATTATATCCTGGATATAAGAAGATATGACTGGATGCACCCGAAAGCTCATATATTTACATTCTTTTATTTCCATTAATACCCTGCTTTTTCCGCTTCGTCAATCATCATTTTATAAAAATGCTGAGGGGTAAAAGAAGCACTTAAACCGGCGGATGATTACGGCTTCCTTTGGCAATAATGACATCGAGGCAAATTCTTCGCACACTGTATATGAAGGTGCTATACTTAGAGCATATTCTTGATGATTTTAGGAGGAATACACGATGGCTATTTCACACGTAACAGATCAAAACTTCTCCGCTGAAACAGGAGAAGGCGTCGTTCTTGCAGATTTCTGGGCACCATGGTGCGGCCCTTGCAAAATGATTGCTCCCGTTCTTGAAGAACTGGATCAGGACATGGGTGACAAAGTAAAAATCGTCAAATTAGACGTTGATGAAAATCAGGAAACTGCCGGTAAATACGGCGTAATGAGCATTCCAACCCTTCTTGTATTCAAAAACGGCGAAGTGGTTGACAAAGCAGTCGGCTACCAGCCGAAAGAAGCTTTGGCGGAACTGCTTAACAAGCACGCATAACAGCGAAAATCAGCCCGGTTCCGGGCTGATTTTTTTCATATACAGCCATAAGCCTGCTAATCTTCGTAATTTTTTTCATTCTATCGTACAATATAAGGCAAGAAACTGGATGGAAGTGGTGAAATGAAAGATAAAATCAGAGAGAAGCTGGCCCTTCTTCCCGATCAGCCAGGCTGTTATTTGATGAAGGACCGGCAGGGAACGATCATTTATGTAGGGAAGGCAAAAGTGCTGAAAAACCGGGTACGGTCCTATTTTACCGGTTCCCACGACGGGAAGACCCAGCGGCTCGTCAATGAAATCGAGGACTTTGAATACATCGTGACTTCTTCCAACATCGAAGCGCTGATCCTCGAAATGAATTTGATCAAAAAGCACGATCCGAAATACAATGTCATGCTGAAGGACGATAAATCCTTTCCATTTATAAAGATTACAGGAGAGCGCCATCCCCGTCTGATCGTTACAAGAAAGATTAAAAAGGATAAAGGCAAGTATTTCGGGCCTTATCCGAATGTCCAGGCTGCAAGGGAAACGAAAAAGCTGCTGGACCGGCTGTATCCGCTGCGAAAGTGCAATACGCTGCCGGACCGTGTATGCCTTTATTATCATATGGGCCAATGTCTGGCACCATGTGTGTATGATGTGACCGCAGAGACAAACCGGAAAATGGTCGATGACATCAGCAGGTTTTTAAACGGCGGCTATAAGCAGATCAAAGAAGATTTGACTGGGAAAATGTATAAGGCATCTGAATCCATGGATTTTGAGAGGGCAAAAGAGTACAGGGACCAGATCGTTCACATCGAAGCCACGATGGAAAAACAGAAAATGTCGCTTACCGATTTTGTGGACCGCGATATTTTTGCCTATGCCTATGATAAGGGCTGGATGTGTGTTCAGGTCTTTTTCATCCGCCAGGGGAAACTGATCGAGAGAGATGTGTCGATGTTCCCGCTCTACAGCGAGCCTGATGAGGAATTCCTGACTTTCCTCGGCCAATTTTATCAGCAGAGCAGCCATTTCCTTCCGAAGGAAATTATGATCCCGGACAGCGCGGATGCGGCCATGGCTGAACAGCTGCTGAACGTCCGTGTCCTTCAGCCGAAGCGCGGCGCCAAAAAGGATTTGCTTTTGCTGGCCCATAAGAATGCCAAGATTGCACTGAAGGAGAAGTTTTCGCTCATTGAACGGGACGAGGAACGGACCATCAAGGCGATCGAAAACCTTGGGGAAACGCTCGGCATTTCTGTTCCGCTGAGAATTGAAGCTTTCGATAACTCCAACATTCAGGGAACCGATCCGGTTTCAGCCATGATTGTTTTCATCGATGGCAAACCGGCGAAAAAAGAGTACAGGAAATATAAAATCCGGACGGTTACAGGCCCGGATGATTATGAATCCATAAGGGAGGTCGTCAGAAGAAGGTACAGCCGTGTGCTGAAAGAAAATCTGCCGCTTCCTGATCTCATTATTATCGATGGCGGAAAAGGACAGATTTCAGCAGCCAAGGATGTACTTGAAAATGAGCTCGCCCTGGAAATCCCGGTTTCCGGCCTCGTGAAGGATGACAAGCACCGCACATCCAATCTGATGATCGGCGATCCGCTTGAGCTCGTCCAGCTGGAGCGGAATTCCCAGGAATTTTATCTGCTTCAGCGCATCCAGGATGAGGTGCACAGGTTTGCCATTACCTTTCACCGGCAGCTCCGCGGAAAAAATGCAATCCAGTCGATCCTTGATGAGATCCCTGGAATCGGGGAAAAACGCCGCAAAATGCTGCTGAAGCATTTCGGCTCTGTGAAAAAAATGAAGGAAGCCACGATCGATCAGATCAAGGAAGCGGGCGTTCCTTATGCAACGGCTGAACTCATTTTTGAGAAACTGAAGGAATAGTCTTGTGCTTTTCCGAATCGTTTGCTAAAATACAAACTAATTCAATACGGTCGTTTAGTTCGTTAAAT
Organism: Metabacillus mangrovi; assembly: GCF_009711125.1. Classification (GTDB taxonomy): domain Bacteria; phylum Bacillota; class Bacilli; order Bacillales; family Bacillaceae; genus Metabacillus_B; species Metabacillus_B mangrovi. Next base: position 137,681 of record NZ_WMIB01000003.1, read on the forward strand.
GACGATAGAGGTGCGAACTTCATCAGTAGGCATAAGCAGGAAAATGGATTCCGTTATGTATGCCGAAAGGGGAGGGTCGCCGAAGGAAAGCCGGTGCCATTGCCGATTTTTCTGGTTTTGCATTGAACAAATGCAGGGCTGTCAAGAGTAAATCTTGGAGAGCTATCTCATTGTATGAGCGAAGAACTCTTTTCGTTTATGCAAGCAATGGGATATCCCATTGCTTTTTATTTTGTGCTCTTATCGGAAGAACTTGCGATACACCATTAGTGAAAAGGGAGCGATACCGTGGGACTGATCGTGCAAAAATTCGGCGGAACATCCGTCGGATCTGCAGAAAGAATTTTGAATGTTGCGAATCGGGTCATTCAGGAAAAAGAAAGAGGCCATGATATCGTAGTGGTCGTGTCCGCTATGGGGAAGACCACGGATCAGCTCGTCTCTCTTGCGGACGAAATTACGTCCAAACCAAGCAGGCGGGAAATGGATATGCTGCTGACCACCGGAGAACAGGTGACCATCGCACTGCTGACAATGGCCCTGCAGGCAAGGGGCTATGAAGCTGTTTCTTATACAGGGGCACAGGCAGGAATCGTTACAGAGTCCCGTCATGGCAATGCGCGGATCACACAGATTAACGATGAGAAAATTTCTGAAAATCTGGCTGAAGGCAAAATCGTTGTAGCGGCCGGGTTCCAGGGAATGGATGAACACGGAGAAATCACGACTCTTGGAAGAGGGGGGTCTGATACAACAGCTGTTGCACTGGCTGCAGCGCTGAAGGCGGACAAGTGCGATATATACACGGACGTAACAGGTGTCTATACGACTGATCCGCGCTATGTAAAAGGAGCCCGCAAACTTGCAGGTATTTCCTATGATGAAATGCTCGAGCTCGCCAATCTTGGTGCCGGCGTTCTGCATCCGAGAGCCGTAGAATTTGCAAAAAATTATCACGTTCCACTGGAAGTGCGGTCCAGCATGCACGAAGAACGGGGAACGCTGATCGAGGAGGAAAGTACGTTGGAAGAGAATTTAATTGTAAAAGGCATTGCTTTTGAAGACCAGGTAACACGGGTGACCGTCTGCGGACTGCCAAACAGGCTTCAGACACTCTCCACCATTTTTACAACGCTTGCCGGCAAGGGCGTAAATGTGGATATCATTATCCAAAGTGTGACGGATCAAGACCACGCTTCGATTTCCTTTTCCGTCAAAACCGCCGATCTTGAGGATACGATTGAAATCCTGGAAAAAAACAAAAGCATGCTGAACTTCAGCAAGATTGAATCGGAAAAAGGATTATCAAAGGTTTCGATCGTCGGATCCGGAATGGTTTCCAACCCGGGAGTTGCAGCCGAAATGTTCTCGGTTCTGGCGGAGGAAGGCATTGCAGTGAAAATGGTCAGCACTTCTGAGATTAAAGTATCGACTGTCGTGAATCAGGAAGACATGGTGCGCGCCGTCGAGTCGCTTCATGAAGCATTTGAGCTTTCCGGGCGGAAGGCCTCTATTTCATAAACGAAAAAAACAGGAAGCGAAGCTGTCCTGTTTTTTTCTTTGCCTGTACACATTCATTCAGAAATGGAATCTTTTTTATCCCATTTTACCGACAGGACGACCTTTCCGGTGCGGCGCTTCACCTGCTCGTAGCCTTCCGCAGCGAAATCACCCTGTCTCTGGATCTGCTCTGCCAAAAAACCGGCCTCCATTAAAAAGGAAGGTTCTTTTTGGGTCTGCATCCTCTCTTGTATGAGGCTCGATTTTAATTCAAATTCCATTTCGCCCTGCTTTCTGTGCAGCAGCTCAAGTTCTCCCCATCCGGCCTGGATGAAAAACGGGATCAGGTCCTCCGCTGTTTCGAGCGGATAGCGCCTGGCAAGCTTTCTTCCTGCCCAGTAAAGCATGGCTGGATAATCCTGTCCGAGCAATTCGGGGAGGAGGACTTCGCGGAGGATCTCGCTGCTGAAAGCCGGAACCTGAAGCTCCTCCAAAGCGGCAGCATCTGGTTGATTACGGTTATTTTTCATATTCTTTCCCCTCTTTCTAAGGCCATTATATCTCAAGTGAAGGGGAGATTAACATGAAATAATAGGAAGAAGGAGGGGAAATCCCTGAACTCGCCGGCAGGAGCCGGATGCGTAAACGGATCCCCGATTTCAATGCCGCAAAATTAAATATATTGATAAAGTTAATTTAGTAGAAAGAAAGTACAATTCGGAAAATTGTAATTTATGAACACGTTTTCTTGACGCTCTATAAGGTTAGGAGTAAAATGAATTTGTCACATTTTATCAGTTTGAAGCTTGTTTTCTCGGGGTAAGTTAAAAGTTTCCAATAGCAGATTGCCAGTTTGGAATTTTGCTGTCTGCTTTCTTTAAAAATGAGAAAACAGACGGTCTTCCGGGAAATAATTTCCGGGGAAATGCTATTTCAGTAGCTTGCCATAACGCAGACTCCCCCCGGGTTCCAGACTGAAAAATGGGATGGCAGAACCCAATATAACGAGACAACTTAAACGTAGGGGGTAAAAGATTTATGGCTAGTAATAATGAGTTCGCGCTGCGCAGGCTGCACTCGCTGCTGGGGGTCATTCCTGTAGGGATCTTCCTGATTCAGCATCTTGTCGTCAACAACTTTGCCACAAGGGGCGAAGAAGCATTTAATGAAGCGGCCCACTTTATGGAAAGTCTTCCATTCAGGCTCCTCTTGGAGACGGTAATCATTTTCCTTCCGCTATTATTCCACGCTATTTATGGTGTTTATATTGCATTTACAGCGAAGAACAATGCTTCCCGGTACGGCTACTTCAGGAACTGGATGTTTGTCATGCAGCGTGTGACAGGAATCGTAACGTTCGTCTTCGTCGTTTGGCACGTATGGGAAACGAGGATCGCCGCGTTTTTCGGAGTTCCGGTGAACTTTGATATGATGGCAAACATCTTCAGTAACCCATGGATGATCGCCTTTTATGTAATCGGTGTCGTATCCACTGTATTCCACTTTGCCAATGGCCTATGGTCTTTCCTGGTTACATGGGGAGTCACAGTTACCCCGCGTTCCCAGCTGATTTCAACATACGTTACGCTTGCGATTTTCGTTGCTCTTGCGTACGTGGGTGTTTCGACCATTTTTGCATTCGTTTAATAAGCAGACGTCAATCGAGGGAGTGGGCTAGATGAATAACAATCGGATTATCATCGTCGGCGGAGGTTTAGCCGGTCTGATGGCTACAATAAAGGCTGCCGAAAAAGGCGCCAGTGTCGACCTGTTTTCACTTGTTCCTGTTAAGCGTTCTCATTCTGTATGCGCACAGGGCGGAATCAACGGGGCAGTAAATACAAAAGGGGAAGGCGATTCTCCTTGGGAACACTTTGATGACACCGTTTACGGCGGTGATTTCCTCGCGAATCAGCCGCCTGTTAAAGCGATGTGTGAGGCTGCGCCTTCCATTATCCATCTTCTGGACCGTATGGGCGTAATGTTCAACCGCACACCTGAAGGGCTTCTTGACTTCCGCCGGTTCGGCGGCACTCAGCATCACCGTACAGCATTTGCAGGTGCTACAACCGGACAGCAGCTTTTATATGCATTGGATGAGCAGGTGCGCCGCTATGAGGTAGCCGGGCTTGTCCGGAAATTTGAGGGCTGGGAATTCCTTGGAGCCGTGCTTGATGATGACCGTGTCTGCCGCGGCATTACGGCTCAGAACCTTTCATCCATGGAAATTAAATCCTTCCGCTCTGATGCAGTGATCATGGCAACGGGCGGACCTGGAATCGTATTCGGAAAATCTACAAACTCTGTGATCAACACAGGTTCTGCGGCATCCATCGTGTTCCAGCAGGGCGCCTATTATGCAAACGGAGAATTTATCCAGATCCATCCGACGGCTATTCCGGGAGATGACAAGCTGCGCCTGATGAGTGAATCGGCCCGCGGTGAAGGCGGACGGGTATGGACTTATAAGGACGGAAAACCGTGGTACTTCCTTGAAGAAAAATATCCGGCTTACGGAAACCTCGTACCGAGGGACATCGCAACGAGAGAAATTTTTGATGTATGCGTGAATCAAAAGCTCGGGATTAATGGAGAAAACATGGTGTACCTGGATCTTTCCCATAAAGATCCGAAAGAGCTTGATATCAAGCTCGGCGGCATCATTGAAATTTATGAGAAATTCATGGGAGACGATCCGCGCAAAGTGCCGATGAAGATCTTCCCGGCCGTTCACTATTCAATGGGCGGACTATGGGTCGATTACGACCAGATGACAAACATTCCGGGTCTTTTCGCTGCCGGAGAATGCGATTACTCGATGCACGGGGCAAACCGTCTGGGAGCGAACTCCCTGCTTTCAGCCATTTACGGCGGAATGGAAGCCGGTCCAAGTGCAGCTAGATATATCCAGGGTCTTGAAACCTTCGCGGAGGATCTTCCTTCCACAATCTTTGAACGCCATGAAAAAGAGGAACAGGCAAAATGGGATGGCATCATGAGCATGGACGGAAACGAAAATGCCTATGTTCTGCATAAAGAGCTTGGTGAGTGGATGACGGATAATGTAACAGTGGTCCGCTACAATGACCAGCTGCTGAAGACAGATGAGAAGATCCAGGAGCTTGCCGAGCGCTATGAGCGCATCAACATCAACGACACAGCAAAATGGAGCAACCAGGGCGCTGCTTTCACACGCCAGCTCAAAAACATGATCAATCTGTCCCGTGTGATTACTCTCGGAGCTTACAACCGGAATGAGAGCCGCGGAGCCCATTATAAACCGGACTTCCCGGAACGGAATGACGAGGATTTCCTGAAGACGACAATGGCTAAATTCACAGGTGATCACCAGGCACCTGCCCTGCATTATGAAGAAGTGGATACCTCCCTGATCGCACCAAGGAAAAGGGATTATTCCAAAAAGAAAGGAGTAAAAGCATGAGCGAGAAAAAAATCATCCGGTTCATCATTTCCCGCCAGGATTCTCCAGAAGCCGCTCCTTACGATGAAGAATTTGAACTGGAATACCGCCCGAACATGAATGTGATTTCAGCTCTTATGGAAATCAGGAGAAATCCTGTTAACTCCAAAGGCGAGAAGACTACTCCGATTACATGGGATATGAACTGTCTGGAGGAAGTGTGCGGAGCCTGTTCGATGGTCATCAACGGCAAACCGCGCCAGTCCTGTACAACACTCGTCGATCAGCTCGAGCAGCCGATCCGTCTTGCGCCGATGAAGACCTTCCCGGTCGTTCGCGACCTTCAGGTTGACCGGAGCAGAATGTTCGACTCCCTCAAAAAAGTGAAAGCGTGGATCCCGATTGACGGAACGTACGATCTTGGCCCGGGGCCGCGTATGCCTGAAAAGAAACGCCAGTGGGCGTATGAACTGTCTAAATGCATGACGTGCGGTGTCTGTCTTGAGGCGTGCCCGAACGTGAACAGCAAATCGAATTTCATCGGGCCTGCACCGATTTCCCAGGTCCGCCTGTTCAATGCCCATCCAACGGGCGCGATGAACAAATCAGAGCGTTTGGATGCTCTGATGGGAGATGGAGGCCTGCAGGATTGCGGGAATTCCCAAAACTGTGTACAGGCTTGCCCGAAAGGCATCCCGCTTACAACTTCCATCGCTGCCCTGAACAGAGACACAAACCTTCAGGCATTCCGGAACTTTTTCGGAAGCGATCAAGCATAATATCAAGCAGTCCGCCGATCCAGCGGGCTGTTTTTTTCTGTGAATGAGCCAATAAAAAATTCACGAAGAGGGGTTTAAATGAAAGAATCTTCGTCCAGCCCGGGCGCAGTTTTTCTGTCCTGAAAAAATGGACGCCCCATTTTTTCAATTCAGTCACCGCCATGCCTGAAAGCACATACTATAATTTGACTAATCGGATACCCAAGTGCAAGCGCAGCTCTCACTTAGCAAGGAGGGTTACAATAATTGAAGGACAACGAATTTCAATCTAAGCCACTGCTCACGAAAAGAGAAAGAGAAGTTTTCGAATTGCTGGTACAAGACAAAACAACAAAAGAAATAGCAGGAGAGCTCTTTATCAGTGAAAAAACAGTTCGAAACCATATTTCGAATGCAATGCAAAAGCTTGGGGTCAAGGGGCGTTCACAAGCGGTTGTAGAGCTCCTTCGAATGGGCGAACTTGAGCTCTGATTTACTGCCGGCCGGCCTACCCGTAGGACCGCCCGGTTTTTTTATGTTCATTCTGTCTCTGCGGTTGCAATTTTTCCTCAAAACAAGGAAAATAACAAAAGGAAACAGTCTTGTTTCCAATGCAAATGAGCGGGGTCGATGATGATGAACCATCCAGCCGTTTCCGGCCATGTAGCAGATATCGAAAAACTTCTCAGAAGGATTTCGGGAAACATTAAACAAAAAGGCAGAGAAATTCTGCATCCATATCAAGTCACCCCACCCCAGTTCGTCGCCCTGCAGTGGCTTCTGGATCATGGGGATATGACGGTTGGTGAACTCGCCGGCCGGATGTACCTCGCCTGCAGTACGACAACGGATCTTGTTGACCGGATGGAGAAGGCAGGCTTTGTGGAGCGGATCCGTGATGCAAACGACCGCAGGGTTGTAAGAGTGCATTTATTGGAGGAAGGCGCACGGATTATAGAAGAAGTAATCGAAAAAAGGCAAAACTACTTGAGCGACCTTCTTGTTCATTTTGATGAATCCGAAAAGCTGAGCTTTGAACGTCTCCTGAATAAACTGCAGCAGGAAATGAAAGAAGAATGAGGCGATTTTTTGAATAGACCGATTGGAGTCATCGATTCCGGAATCGGCGGCTTGACCGTAGCAAAAGAAATGATGCGGCAGCTGCCAAGAGAAGAACTGATTTATGTGGGGGACAGCGAGCGCTGTCCATACGGGCCACGCCCCGAATCAGAGGTTTTGCAGTACACCTGGGAGATGACAGACTATCTCCTCACTGCCCACAATATTAAAATGCTCGTCATTGCGTGCAATACTGCGACAGCGATTGCCCTGGAAGACATCAAAAGCAAAGTGGACATTCCCGTGATCGGCGTCATTCAGCCTGGAGCGAGAACCGCCATCAAGCTGCAGAGAAATGACCGCATCGGTGTCATCGGCACAGTCAACACAGTGAAAAGCGGTGCTTATGAAGAGGCGCTCAAATCCCTGAAAGAAACTGTAGAGGTGACAAGCCTTGCGTGTCCGGAATTTGTTCCGCTTGTCGAGAGCGGCAAGTACGAAGGCGAACTGGCAAAAGAAATCATCCGCCAGTCTCTTAACCCTTTAAAAGAGCTCTCTCTCGATTCACTTATCCTCGGCTGCACGCATTATCCGATCTTGAGGCCGCTGATCGAAGAATACATGGGCCCTCAAGTGAAAGTCATCTCTTCAGGCGATGAAACCGCCCGGGAGGTAAGCACCATTCTTTCCTATCACCAGGCATTAAGCGAAACCGATGGCCGCAAAAATCACCGCTTCTACACGACCGGCCCCCGTGACCTTTTTGAAGGCTTCGCTTTAAAATGGTTCGATGAAGAAATCGAACATGTAGAAAGCATTGATCTGGAAGCTGCCCTGCAAAAATCCCGCTGAGTATGAGAGCGGGATTTTTTGTTTGGATGAGTGTGTGGGGGCATGTGCCGTGTGCCGTGCACTGACCCCACATTCGCTAAAGCACTAAACCTCCGTCCCCTGTATCCAGGAGTGCGGACAGGACAAGAGCTTGCCGGAAAGAACCTTATGCCCCCGCTGCTTTAAAGCAAGTGGGGTCAGAGCTGAGCACTGACCCCACATTCGCTAAAGCATTAAACCTCCGTCCCCTGAATCCAGAAGTGTGGACAGGACAAGTGCTTACTGGAAAGAACCTTGTGCCCCTGCTCCTTTAAAGCTGTGAGGGTCAGTGCACGATAAGTGCTCGGTGCACCCATCATTTTACACCTGCAGCCCGGACAAAATATTCCCATCACACTCTGCATAAAATCCCTTAAGGCTCGTATACATGGTAGTACAAACTGCTTCAGGGGGGATTATTATGCCTTTTACGAAAAGGTTGGCTGTAGCTGTGTCTTCAATTGCGGTGACTTCTGTAGTGCTGTCTGGCTGCGGTTTATTTGGCGGAGGGGAGCAGGCAGTCAAGGAAGTGGATCCGCTGCAAAAAGTAACTTATACAGATGGCGGGAAGGAAGATGCGAAGAAGGGTGAAGAAAGCTCCGAGAGTGTCGCGAGAGATATTTACCTGATTGATAAAAATGGCATGGTGGTGTCGCAGACGCTTCCGCTGCCAAAATCAGAGGGTGCGGCAAAGCAGGTGCTTGAATACCTGGTGGATGGCGGACCGGTCAGCAATCTCCTGCCTGATGGATTCCGGGCTGTTCTGCCGGCTGATACGCAGGTGCTTGGTGTATCCATCAAAGATGGAACGGCTGTTGCCGACTTTTCCAAGGAATTTGCCAACTACAAGCGGGAAGACGAACTGAAAATCCTGCAGTCCATCACCTACACACTCACGCAATTCGATGCGGTGAAAAAGGTGAAAATCTGGGTGAACGGTCATCCGCTGGATGAAATGCCTGTTAACGGCACACCGATTTCAGAGGATTTAAGCCGTGCAGACGGAATTAACCTGGATACATCCGATGTAGCGGATATTACGAATACGCGTCCTGTAACCGTCTACTTTTTAGGCGAAAATAAAGAAGGCACGTATTATGTGCCGGTTACAAGAAGGGTCGACAATAAAGAGAAGGACCCGGTTGCAGCAGCGGTAGGCGAGCTCCTCAAAGGCCCGTCCTCCCAAAGCGGTCTCCTTGATGAATTCCAGGGGAGTGTCCGGCTGAATTCCGATCCGAAGGTTGAGAACGGAAAAGTGACGCTCGATTTTAATAAATCCATATACAGCAGCTATGATGATGAAAAGAAAACCATCTCTGAAAGTGTGCTGAATTCCATTGTCCTTACCTTAACTGAACAGCAGGGGATAGAGACTGTTGCTTTAACGGTTGACGGAAAGGCTGAACTTCAGAACGAAAAAGGGGAGAAGCTTTCCAAGCCGGTTGCCCGCCCGGCGAATGTGAACACCGGTAGTTTTTAAAAGCGGATTTTTGATATACTATAAGAAGGAAGCAGAGAGGCAAGCTTATTATGAAGCTGCCTCTTATTTGCGGGTAATGGTGAACGGAGGTTTTTTTAATGAGAAGTGATGGAAGAAGCAGCAGCCAGATCCGGCCGGTAGTGATGGAGCCGGGATACATTATGCATCCTGAGGGCTCTGTGCTGATTTCGGTAGGAAACACAAAGGTTATTTGCAATGCAAGTATAGAGGACAGGGTTCCGCCGTTCATGAGGGGACAGGGGAAGGGCTGGATTACAGCTGAATACAGCATGCTGCCGCGAGCAACCGGGCAGCGTACGATCCGCGAGTCATCAAAAGGAAAAGTGACAGGAAGAACGATGGAGATCCAGCGTCTGATCGGAAGAGCGCTCAGAGCGGTAGTGGATTTGGACAAGCTTGGAGAGCGGACTATATGGATTGACTGTGACGTGATTCAGGCTGATGGAGGAACGAGAACCGCCTCTATTACAGGTGCATTTACTGCCATGACCATCGCGCTTGGAAAACTGGTGGAAAACGGTGTCCTTGCCGAACTCCCTGTAACCGGCTTCCTTGCGGCAACTTCAGTGGGGATCGACCCGGAGCTTGGTGAAATACTTGATTTAAATTACGTGGAGGATTCATCTGCAGAGGTAGACATGAACGTTGTTATGACCTCTGAGGGCAGGCTTGTGGAGCTTCAGGGAACAGGCGAGGAAGCGACGTTTTCGAGAAATCAGCTGAACCGGCTATTAGATCTTGCAGAAGAGGGTATACATACATTAGTTGAGCATCAGAAATCCGTTCTCGGTGATTGGGCATCTCACATTATCAAAAACCTTGAGAAAGAGGGATGATCATATGAGCCAAGTCATTATTGCAACGCGGAACGAGGGGAAAGCGGCCGAGTTCAAAACACTCTTTGAACCAAGAGGCATGCAGGTTGTCTCCCTATCGGATCTTGAAGGCCTTCCTGACGTGGAAGAAACCGGACACAGCTTTGAAGAAAATGCCATCCTCAAAGCAGAAACGATCTCCAAACTGACAGGAAAGCCCGTTATCGCAGATGATTCAGGCCTATCCGTTGATTCCCTGGGCGGAGACCCCGGAATTTACTCAGCCAGATACGCAGGCGAACAAAAAGATGATGCAGCCAATATCCAAAAGGTACTTGAAGGCATGAAAGAAGTAGAAAAAGATCAGCGCACCGCCCGGTTCAGATGTGCGCTCGCCATTGCAGCACCCGGGAAAGAAACGAGAACGGTCGAAGGATCGGTGGAAGGGTACATCACTGAGGAACCCGCAGGAACAAACGGATTCGGCTACGATCCGATTTTTCTCGTCAAGGATAAAGGGACGACCATGGCCCAGCTGACACAGGATGAAAAAAATAAAATCAGCCACCGGGCAATGGCAATGAAAAAACTGGAGAAGCTCATAACCGAGTATTTTTAAGGAGGAATGCAGATTGAAGGTACTCATCCTAAGCGATACTCACGGAATGATGGAAGATGAACTGAAAGAGGTGACGGAGCGCCATAGAGATGAGGCAGAAGCCATCATCCACTGCGGCGATTCCGAGCTGCAGGCAGATGACCCTGCCGTGACCCCGATGTGGATCGTAGGCGGAAACTGTGACTTTGACTCAAGACTTCCTGACGAACTTGTAAAAGAAGCGGGGCAGCACCGCTTCTTCATCGCACACGGCCATCTTCACTCTGTCAAGACAACACTCATGAACCTGAAATACCGGGCCCAGGAAGAAGGAGCCACCATCGTCTGCTTCGGCCACACCCACATCGCCGGAACGGAAATGAACGATGGCATCCTCTTCATCAACCCCGGCAGTCTAAGGCTGCCCCGCACACGTCGGGAAAGGACATATGCGATCGTGGAACTCACAGACAGCGAGGCAACCGTCATGTTTTATGATTTTTCAGGAAACCCTTTAAAAGAGCTGGAAAAATCCTTTCAAATTGCATAAAATGAAAAGGAGGAACCATTTCCTCCTTTTCCATAAAAAAATTCTAAAAGTTATTGACTTTACTATCTGAATAAAATATAATAAATCTTGTCGCTGAGGAACACAGCACACCAAACACACTGTCCCAGTAGCTCAGCCGGATAGAGCATACGCCTTCTAAGCGTACGGTCGGGAGTTCGAATCTCTCCTGGGACGCCATATTATTACATATACACCCTCTTTGCTGATGCAGAGAGGGTTTTTTTGTGTTTATGTAATGGCCGGGGTCAGTCCCGCAGTGCTTTAACGCAGCGGGGGAAGGAGACCTGACGCTGTGAGGCCATGCGCTGCAAGAGCTTCGGGAGTCGGTGCCGGAGCTTTAATTCGATAGAGAATGTGGGGACTGGCACCGTGCCAGTCCCCACATCCTTTAACGCAGCGGGGGACAGAGACTGGCAGGTTTAAGCCCTTGGGCAGCAAGGGTTTGCAAAGACGGTGCCGGAGCTTTAGTGCTTTATCAGAGTGCGGGTCTGACACCCGGCCAGCAACTCGTACCCACCCAATTCCGATTTTGATCCACCACTCCGCTTCACCCTCCAAAACACTTGCACAATATAACAACCATCCCATTTATCTCTGTCCCCAACGAAAATTCCCTGTCAGAAAAAATTCCAAAAAATTTGCCAAAATGCTTTTCCTATTGTGGCGCGGATGTAAGCGGATACAAGTTGTTTAATTAATCGAAATTATCAGTTAATTTAGAAAAAGGGTGTTGACTCACGGTTGGAACGGGCGTAAGATAGGTTCAAACATTAACATTACACGGTACTTAGAGAACTTAAAATCATCCATATAACTTCGTTATAGGATTTTTTTTACAACGTTTATTGTATTCATTTAAAGCGTCTTAACTTTAAAGGAAAGGTGTGACCTGGGATGAGTGATCAGTGGATCTTCTTAAACGGGGAATTTGTACGGAAGGAAGATGCCAAGATTTCTGTATATGATCACGGCTTCTTATATGGAGACGGAATTTTTGAGGGAATCAGGGTATATAACGGGAACATCTTCCGCATGAAAGAGCATATGGACCGGCTGTATGAGTCGGGAAGATCAATTTTGCTCAACATGCCTTACAGCCAGAAAGAGCTGACTGAGCTGGTGATTAAGACGGTTGAGAAGAATGGATTGAGGGATGCCTACATCAGGCTGGTCGTATCGAGGGGACCTGGTGATCTGGGGCTCGATCCTTATAAATGCCCGAACGCAAATGTGGTCATCATCGTAGAGCCGCTGGCGATTTTTCCGAAGCAGCTTTATGAAACTGGAATCGATATCGTGACGGTGCCTACGAGGAGGAACCGGCCGGATGTCTTAAGTCCGAAAGTGAAATCCTTAAACTACTTAAATAACATTCTCGTGAAGATTGAAGCCCATCTCGCCAACGTGAGCGAAGCACTGATGCTGAATGATCAAGGATATGTAGCAGAGGGGTCGGCGGATAACGTCTTCATTTATAAAAAAGGGAAGCTGCTGACACCGCCAGGATATATCGGAGCACTGGAGGGAATCACCCGCAATGCGATCATCGATATTGCGAAGGAGCTCGGATACGACGTGGCGGAAGAGCCGTTCACACGCCATGATGTGTACACGGCAGAAGAAGTGTTCCTGACCGGGACGGCAGCAGAAGTGATCGCGGTTGTGAAGGTTGACGGCCGCGTGATCGGGGATGGCGTTCCCGGAGAGCATACGAGCCACCTTCTTAAGCAGTTCAGGAAGAAAGTAATTGAGGAAGGCGAGAAAGTAAACCTTCCGGATGAAAATCTGCATGTAAGCTGAGCCTAACCAAATAGGTAAAACAATGATGGGGATAAGTAGCTGTCCAGATCAGCCATCACCAGAGAGCCGGGTTGCTGGAAGCCGGCGCTGGCCCTGGCAGCGAACTCGCCCCTGAGTGCCTCTTTGAAAAAAGTAGAAGAGGCCGGGTGCAGCCGAAGCACTCGTTATTAAAACGAACATTTTTTGTTCCTGAGATGGCCCGCAGGCCATGAAAAAGGGTGGTACCGCGCAGAGGAATGAACCTCTTCGCCCCTTTGATCCGATCAATCCGGGTCTTATGAGGGGTGGAGAGGTTTTTATATGGGCTGATACAGCCCGGCAAGCATAAAAAACGTTTGAAAATGAGGAGGCCTACTTAATGAAACTGCAGGAAGAGATGGATGAAGCACAGCTCGAGAGCCCTGTCCGGATGACAGGCGGCAGTATGCTGATTGAAGCCCTGAAGCGGGAAAAGGTAGAGGTCCTCTTCGGGTATCCGGGGGGAGCCGTCCTTCCGTTATACGACAAGCTTTATGATTCCGGTCTGTTTCACATTTTGACAAGACATGAACAGGGAGCGATCCATGCAGCGGAAGGGTATGCAAGGGTTTCCGGCAAACCGGGAGTGGTCATTGCCACTTCGGGACCGGGTGCTACCAATCTTGTGACCGGCCTTGCTGATGCGATGATCGATTCGCTGCCGCTTGTCGTATTCACTGGACAGGTTGCAACCACAGTCATCGGATCGGATGCCTTCCAGGAGGCGGATGTCCTTGGAATTACGATGCCGGTAACGAAGCACAGTGTGCAGGTGAGGCATGTGGGCGAGCTGCCAATGGCGATTAAAGAAGCTTTTCACATTGCTTCAACTGGAAGACCGGGACCGGTCCTCATCGATATTCCAAAGGATATTGCCGTATCAGAAGGGGAATTCCGCTATGATCAGAAGCTGGAGCTACCCGGCTATCAGCCTGTCAGCGCACCGAATCATCTCCAGATCAGAAAGCTTGTCGAAGCAGTAAGTCGGGCGAAAAAGCCGGTCATCCTTGCCGGAGCGGGTGTTTTGCACGCTAAAGCGTCGGAATATTTAAAAAAATACGCTGAGCAGCAGGGGATTCCTGTAGTCCATACATTGCTTGGTCTAGGCGGTTTTCCTGCCGGCCATGAGCTGTTCCTCGGGATGGCAGGCATGCACGGGACGTATACAGCGAACATGGCGCTCTATGAATGCGATCTCCTCATTAACATCGGGGCGAGATTCGATGACCGGCTGACCGGCAATCTGGATCATTTTGCGAAATATGCCACAGTGGCTCATATCGATATCGATCCTGCAGAAGTCGGCAAAAACGTACCGACCCATATCCCGGTCGTAGGGGATGCGCGACTTGTATTGGAAGAACTGATCCATCAGAACGGGAAAGTCGCGGATGCTGCTGAGTGGCGGGAGAAACAGGAGCAGTCAAAGAAAGAGTATCCGCTATGGTATAAGGAATCCGCTGAGACGATTAAGCCCCAAAAACTGTTGGAAATGATCTGTACGTATACAGATGGAGAGGCGATCGTCACGACAGATGTCGGACAGCATCAGATGTGGGCGGCCCAATTTTATCCTTTCAAAAGCGCGGACAGCTGGGTCACCTCCGGCGGACTGGGGACGATGGGCTTTGGCCTTCCTTCTGCCATCGGTGCCCAGCTTGCAGATAAAACGAGAAAGGTTGTAGCTGTCGTTGGAGACGGGGGATTCCAGATGACCCTCCAGGAGCTTTCTGTCATATACGAACTGCAGCTGCCGATCAAAATCGTCATCTTAAACAATCAATCACTTGGAATGGTCAGACAGTGGCAGGAAATTTTCTATGAAGAACGATACTCGCATTCTAAATTTGTTTCTCAGCCAAACTTCAACAAGCTTGCAGAGGCTTATGGCATTAAAGGGCTGACTATCAACAGCATGGAAGAAGCTTACAGAGAACTTGAAGGGGCACTGCGGTCCGATGAGCCCATGCTCATCAATGTTGCAGTGGAACAAGAAGAGAACGTCTATCCGATGATTGCACCGGGCAAAGGAATCAATCAAATGACGGGGGTGAAACCGTGAAGCGCATCATCACCATCACCGTACTGAACCGTCCGGGCGTATTGAACCGGATTACAGGGCTTTTTACAAAACGGCTGTACAACATTGAGAGCATCACGGTCGGTCACACGGAGACCGAGGGGGTTTCGCGGATCACCTTCACGGTGGATGTAGAAGACCATAAGCAGGTGGAGCAGCTGACGAAGCAGCTCAACAAACAGATCCATGTGCTAAAGGTAAATGATATGACGAATGAAAATGTCGTGGCCAGGGAGCTTGCGCTGATAAAAGTGAATGCACCTGCGGCGATCAGGATGGAAATCTATGGAGTGGTTGAGCCTTTCCGGGCTTCTGTGATTGATGTAGGAAAAGACAGCCTCGTCATCCAAGCAACAGGGGAGCCGTCAAAGGTGGAAGCACTGATTGATTTGCTGAAGCCATACGGCATCAAGGAAGTAGCCAGAACCGGTACAACGGCTTTTACAAGAAGCAGCAAACGAGGCACTCAATCGAAAACAGCATTTATCGTCTAAAAAACATGGAAATGGAGAGATGCAGGATGGCAAAGGTCTATTATAACGGGGATGTAAACGAGCAGGCACTTCAAGGGAAGAAAATTGCGGTAATGGGATATGGATCACAGGGTCATGCCCATGCACTAAACCTGAAGGAAAGCGGCTTGGATGTTGTTGTCGGAGTAAGGAAAGGCTCTTCTTTTAATAAAGCGCAAGCAGATGGACACACCGTCTATACCGTAAAAGAAGCAGCGGAGGCAGCTGATGTCATCATGGTCCTCTTGCCGGATGAGCAGCAGGCGAAGGTATACAATCAGGAAATTAAGGAAGCGCTTGAGCCTGGGAAGTCACTCGTATTCGCCCACGGGTTCAACATCCATTTCCATCAGATTGTACCCCCTGAGTTTGTCGATGTATTCCTTGTTGCGCCGAAAGGACCGGGGCATCTGGTGCGGAGAACGTATACGGAAGGTGCCGGGGTTCCCGCTCTGTTCGCCATCCACCAGGATGTTTCCGGTAACGCGCGTGATACGGCACTGGCCTATGCAAAAGGAATCGGAGCAGGGCGCGCGGGAGTTTTGGAAACGACCTTCAAGGAAGAGACGGAAACAGATCTTTTCGGAGAACAGGCTGTCCTGTGCGGAGGGCTGACATCCCTTGTGAAAGCAGGCTTTGAAACGCTTGTGGAGGCAGGCTACCAGCCGGAACTCGCCTACTTCGAATGTATGCATGAATTGAAGCTGATCGTGGACCTGATGTACGAAGGAGGACTGGAGGGAATGAGGTATTCCGTGTCCGACACCGCACAATGGGGCGATTTTGTATCCGGTCCGAGAGTAGTAGATGCAAGAGTAAAAGAATCGATGAAAGCGGTTCTGGAAGATATCCAATCCGGGAAATTTGCGAAAGAATGGATTGTTGAGAACCAGGTGAATCGTCCACAGTTCAATGCGATCAACAAGAGAGAAAATGAACACCAGATTGAGCAGGTAGGAAGAACACTCCGAAGCATGATGCCGTTCGTCAAGCCAAAAGCGAAAGAGGCGGTGACCGCTGGTGCGGAAAATTAATGTCTTTGATACGACGCTGAGAGACGGGGAGCAATCAGCAGGGGTCAATCTCACTTTCGCAGAGAAGCTGGAGATTGCAAGGCAGCTTGAGAGACTGGGAGTCGACATTATGGAAGCGGGATTCCCCGCTTCCTCCAAGGCAGAGATGAAGAGTGTGCGGGAGATTGCAAGAACGGTAAAAAACGGGTCAGTCACTGGGCTTGCCCGCTCCGTAAAAAGCGATATTGATCTTGCCTGGGAGGCGCTGAAAGACGGGGCCCACCCAAGGCTTCACGTATTCTTGGCTACGTCCCCGATCCACCGGGAGCACAAGCTGAAAAAATCAAAGGAGCAGGTCGTGGAAGCGGCAGTGGAGGCTGTAAAATACGCGAAAAAGCTGTTCCCTGTTGTGCAGTGGTCCGCAGAAGATGCATGCCGGACAGAATTGGATTATTTGAGCGAAATCGTAGAAGAGGTCATTAAAGCAGGGGCGGATGTAGTCAATATTCCGGATACAGTCGGATACATCCATCCAAAGGAGTACGGGGAAATCTTTTCCTATCTAAAGAGAAATGTTGAGGGGATCGATGAGGTGATTTTATCGGCACACTGCCATAATGACCTTGGAATGGCAGTCGCCAATTCGCTTGCAGCCATTGAGCACGGGGCCGGGCAGGTGGAAGGGACGATAAATGGAATCGGAGAGAGGGCAGGCAATGCCGCGCTCGAGGAAATAGCTGTTGCCCTTAAGATCCGCCAGGACTACTATCAATCTTACTTTGATATAAAGCTGAATGAAATTAAGCGTACAAGTGATATTGTGAGCAAGCTGACCGGCATGGTCGTTCCTGGCAATAAAGCCGTGGTGGGGAAAAACGCTTTTGCCCATGAATCCGGTATCCATCAGGACGGGGTGCTCAAAGAAAAAACGACATACGAGATCATTTCACCGGAGATGGTCGGGGTTTCCTCGAATTCTCTCGTACTCGGAAAGCATTCTGGACGCCATGCATTCGGTGCCAGAATGAAAGAGCTGGGATACGAATTGGGAGATAAAGAGCTGAAACGTGCATTTGACCGCTTCAAGGATTGGTCGGAAAAAAAGAAGGAATTTACCGATGCTGACCTGCTCTCTATTTTAATGGAAGAAAGAGCCGCGAACGGGGCTGCCGGCTATGAACTGCTGACCCTGCAGGTGCAGTTTGGAACAGCCAACCTGACGACGGCAGCCATTACGTTGAAGGATCCGCACAAAGCGGTAGTCCAGGAAGCGGCAACAGGTGCCGGAAGTGTAGAAGCCATCTACAATACGCTGGAAAGGTGCATCGGCACCCCGGTTCATTTGAAGGACTACCGGATTCAATCCAACAGCAGCGGCCGTGATGCTCTTGCTGAAGTATATGTGAAAGTGGAATTCAAAGGAGTGGAAACAAGCGGCCGCGGAATGGCCCAGGATGTTCTTGAAGCCTCAGCAAAAGCCTATGTGAATGCAGTAAATCGTGTACTGCTGTTCAGCAGTGAGGAGCAGGAAGCGGTTCAGCTGCCAGTCTGACGAAATGGGGGATGGAGAATGAAGAAGACAATCGCGATGCTTCCGGGTGACGGAATCGGCAGGGAAGTGATGAACGGAGCAAGGGAAGTCCTCTCAGTCATTGCCGAGCAATACGGACATGAATTCAATTTCACCTCCGGACTGATTGGCGGGTCAGCGATCGATGAGCGGGGTGTGCCGCTTCCGGATGAAACCCTTGAGCTGTGCAGGAATGCGGATGCTGTGTTGCTCGGAGCGGTAGGAGGGCCGAAGTGGGAAAATCAAGCTCCTGCCAACAGGCCGGAAAGAGGTCTTCTGGCGATCAGAAAGGAACTGGGCCTTTACGCGAACGTCCGTCCCGTTAAAGCCTTCGAATGTCTGGAAGAGCGGAGCCCGTTCAAAAAGTCAGTATTGCAAGGCGTTGATTTTGTTATCGTCCGTGAGCTGACGGGAGGCTTGTATTTCGGGAAACCGAGCGGCCGCAGCGGAAGCGGGGAAAAAGAATCAGCCGTCGATACACTCGTTTATACAAAAGAGGAAGTGAGACGGATCATCAAAGCAGCCTTTGAAATGGCTTCGGGTCGCAGAAAAAAGGTCACGTCTGTTGATAAGGCCAATGTGCTTGAGTCCAGCCGGATGTGGAGAGAGACGGCCGAAGAGGTGAAAAAAGAGTACCCGGAGGTGGAGCTTGAGCATATGCTCGTGGATAACGCAGCGATGCAGCTTATTCAGAACCCGGCCCGGTTTGATGTCATCGTAACGGAGAATTTGTTTGGCGATATTTTAAGTGATGAAGCGTCCGTTCTGACCGGATCGCTCGGGATGCTCCCTTCCTCAAGCCTTTCACTGAACGGACTGCACCTGTATGAGCCGGTTCATGGCTCAGCTCCGGATATCGCAGGGGAAAATAAGGCAAACCCGCTCGCGATGGTATTATCCGCTGCGATGATGCTGCGCACCTCCTTTGGACTGGAGGAGGAGGCAAGTGCCGTGGAAAGTGCTGTGCAGCATGTGCTGAACGCCGGAAAACGTACGGGAGACCTGGCGGCAGCCGATGAACAGGTGCTTACGACCGAAGAAATGATTGCGGAGATCAAAGAGAGCCTGGAAGAAGATAATGCCATCATTCATATAATGGAAGCTTATGCTTAAAAGCAGCTGAAAAAGGAGGAGGAGAAACATGAAAAGGAAAACACTTTTTGAGAAGCTGTGGGACCGGCATGTCGTAGTAAAGGAAGAAGGCAAACCCGATCTTCTGTATATCGACCTGCATCTCATTCATGAAGTAACCTCTCCGCAAGCGTTTGAGGGACTGAGAACAAAAGGCCGGAAAGTAAGAAGGCCCGATTTAACCTTTGCAACGATGGATCACAATATTCCTACTGTCAACCCGTCTGTTATTAAAGATGAAACAGCGAAAAACCAGATTCATGCGCTGGAGCGCAACTGCACGGAATTCGGTATCCGCCTGGCGGATATCGGAAGCGAGGATCAAGGGATCGTCCATGTGATCGGTCCTGAGCTCGGACTGACTCTGCCGGGAAAAACGATTGTCTGCGGAGACAGCCACACGTCTACCCACGGAGCATTTGGCGCTCTTGCCTTCGGGATTGGAACGAGCGAGGTTGAGCATGTGATGGCCTCCCAGACCTTGTGGCAGCAGAAGCCCAAAACGTTAAACATCCGCATCGACGGGGAGCTCGGAGACGGCGTGACAGCGAAAGACGTGATTCTCTATATTATTGGAAAGCACGGAATCCGTTTCGGAACGGGTTATGTGATTGAATATACAGGCAGTGTTATCCGGAACCTTTCGATGGATGAAAGGATGACGATTTGCAACATGTCGATAGAAGCTGGGGCGCGGGCAGGATTGATTGCCCCTGATGAAACGACTTTCTCCTATATAAAAGGAAGAAAGTTCGCCCCTAAAGGTGCGGAGTTTGAAAAAGCGGCAGCAGAGTGGAAGCAGTTCGCTTCTGATGAAGGAGCTGTATATGACCATACGGTTGAAATCAAGGGTGGAGAGATTGCGCCAATGGTGACCTGGGGAACCAATCCGGGTATGACTCTCCCTGTTGATGGATCAATCCCGGTGCCGGAGTCTTTTCAGACTAAGGAATCAAGACGGGAAGCGGAACGCGCGTACCTCTATATGGGGCTTGAACCGGGACAGACGATTGATTCGCTCGAGGTGCAGCACGTATTTATCGGGTCCTGCACCAATTCACGGATCCATGATCTGAGGGAAGCGGCAGCTTACGTCTCCGGAAAGAAAGTGGCACCATCAGTCCGGGCGATGATCGTGCCAGGATCAGATGCTGTTAAGCGGAAGGCAGAAGAAGAAGGGCTGCATGATCTGTTTACGGCAGCGGGCTTTGAATGGCGGCATTCCGGCTGCAGCATGTGCTTAAGCATGAACGATGATGCGGTGCCGGACGGAGAACGCTGTGCCTCTACATCCAACCGGAATTTTGAAGGGCGGCAGGGAAAAGGGGCCCGTACCCATCTCGTCAGTCCGGTGATGGCCGCTGCCGCAGCCATTCACGGCCGTTTTGTTGATATCCGGAAATCGCCATACAGGGAGGGAGATCGTCATGCTGAAACCATTTCTGCTCCATAAAGGAAAAGCAGCCGTACTGGACAGAGACAATGTAGATACAGATCAGATTATTCCAAAGCAGTTTCTGAAACGGATCGAGCGGACAGGATACGGGAGATTTGCCTTCTTTGACTGGCGCTACAAAGAAAACGGGGACCCGGACCCTTCCTTCGAACTGAATGACCCGAAATTCAAGGGTGCTTCCATCCTTCTCGCCGGAGAAAATTTCGGCTGCGGATCTTCGCGGGAACATGCTCCATGGGCGCTGGGAGACTATGGGTTCAAAGTGATCATAGCCCCGTCCTTTGCGGATATTTTTCACCAGAATTGTCTGAAGAACGGCATCCTTCCAGTCAAGCTTGATGCAGCCAAGATCGCCGTTCTGATGGAAAAGGCAGCTTTTACAGATGGAGAGCTGACAGTGAACCTTGCCGATCAGACGATCTGGAGCAGCAGCGGCCTTGAAGCGGCCTTTGACATTGATCCGCACTGGAAAGAGATGCTTATGAACGGCAGGGATGAGATCGCCTATACCCTCCTTTACGAAGACCGGATTGCAGAATATGAGGGAAGAATGTGAGAAGAGAGCCGCTCCGCTGGAACGGCTCTTTTTACTGTGGTTTCAGGTCAAGGGACAGCCTGCTTTATTAGCCCTGGCTGCTTACCGTGCGGCATTCATGCTCCTGACCGCTCGGCAGTATTCAGCCCAATCTGGCGGAGCAGCTGACTCCCGGCAGATGCCCGGCTTGTGTTCCTGACTTCCCATTGGTAAACTTGAAAAAAATGAACGCGGAGTTGGTTTGTTCATGAAAAAAGATAAACATTCAAAGGTCATCCCTTTTCCAAACCTGAAAAAGCGGCTTGTCGACAAGGGAATGGATGCTTTGAAGGAAAAGCAGTTTCACCGGGCTCTGGAGTATTTTTCAGAAGCAAGAGGCATGGATGAGGACCAGGCTGAAATTCAGCTTGGAATCGCACTTTGCTTGATGGAGATGGGAGAACTGCAGGAAGCACGGGATGTATGCAAAAAGATGCTCCATGAGGACATCGGCCATTACTTTACGGTCCTGCAGGTCTATTTAACCATACTGATCCAGCTGCGTGAATATAATGAAGTTCAAGCCACGATTGAAGCGGTACTGCAGGAAAATCAGCTTCCCGCAGAAAGTGCCGAACAATTTTACCGCCTCCTGGATTTCAGCCGGAAAATGAGCGGAACAGAAGAAGCCGGGGAGATTCAAGATGAGCCATCCTCCTACGAACCGGAAGACTGGACAGAGTCAGAGGGGTTTATGGCGGATTCATCGCGGCAGATCGACTACATCCAATCCATCCGGGACCGCAACGCGGCGAAACATATGCCGACTCTCAAGTCCATGCTGAAGTCGGCTCATGTGCATCCGGTAATTAAAACGATGATCTTGCAGGTCCTGATGGAGCATGAGATAAACAAGCCGGTTGAAGTGGAGAAATTTGGAGACGAACTCACGGTTGTCCCCGCCTCACTCGCCGATTTATCGGATACTCCCTTCGCCAAACAGGTGCTGAATCTGCTCGATGACACACTCGGTGCAGAGAATCCGACCCTGTTCGAGGCGGTAAGGGAGCTGTGGATCCGCCATCTTTTTGTCCTGTTTCCGTTTCTGCCCAAGCCATCTGATGCGTCATTGTGGGCTGCTGCTCTTCATAAAACCGGATATGAGCTCCACGGGATCGATATTGAGGAAGAGGAAATCAGTGCCTCCTATCAAATTCCATCCTTTCAGCTTAGCGAGGCGTGCAGTAAAATCCGGCAGATCGAGAGAATGTCCTACCTTGGCGATGAGCAGGGCTGAGGCTAGAAATATATAGGAATAGGTTGAAACAACATTTTTCTGTGTTATAATGAAATGGTTTCATATCGTGATGTGGAGCGGAAGACGCTCGAATTTACATAAAGCGGCGAACCGTGCCGCTGATTTGCTGAATCATGAAACTAGTTACATACTATAGATTTTTGGAGGGAAACACATGTCTGCTAAATGGGAAAAACTTGAAGGTAATCAAGGGATTTTGACTGTTGAAGTGGATGCTGAAACATTCGACGGCGCGCTTGACCAGGCGTTTAAAAAAGTCGTACAGCAAGTATCCATTCCCGGTTTCCGTAAAGGAAAGGTTCCGCGCAGCCTGTTTGAACAGCGCTTTGGAGTAGAAACTCTATACCAGGATGCTCTTGATCTTCTTTTACCGGTAGAATACGGAAAAGCAATCGAAGAAGCGAACATCGATCCAATCGACCGTCCGGAGATTGACATTGAATCCATGGGCAAAGGTGAAACATTGACTTTCACAGCTAAAGTACAGGTGAAGCCTGAAGTGAAGCTTGGAGAGTACAAAGGCCTTGAAGTGGAAAAAGACGATGCACAGGTAACCGACGAAGATGTGGATAATGAACTGAAGCAGCTTCAGGAGCGCCAGGCTGAGCTTGTCGTGAAAGAAGAAGGAAAAATTGAAGAGGGCGACACAGTTGTGATCGATTTCGAAGGCTTCGTAGACGGAGAAGCATTTGAAGGCGGACAAGCGGACAACTACTCTCTTGAAATCGGATCCGGTTCTTTCATTCCCGGTTTCGAAGAACAGCTGACCGGCCTTGAGACCGGCGCAGAAAAAGAAGTGGAAGTAACATTCCCTGAAGAGTACCATGCAGAAGATCTTGCAGGAAAAGCTGCTGTATTCAAAGTGAAAGTCCACGAAATCAAAGCGAAAGAGCTTCCTGAGCTCGATGATGAATTCGCTAAAGATGTAGATGATGAAGTGGAAACTCTTGATGCTCTTAAAGCAAAAACAAAAGAGCGCCTTGAAGAAACACGCAAAACAGAAGCTGAAAACAAACTGCGTGATGCAGTTGTTGAAAAAGCAGCTGAGAACGCTGAAGTAGAAATTCCACAGGTTATGATCGACAGCGAAGTAGAGCGCATGATGAAGGAATTCGAACAGCGCCTGCAAATGCAGGGCATGAACCTGGAGCTTTACTTCCAGTTCTCCGGACAGGATGAAGAAGCGCTGAAACAGCAAATGAACGAAGATGCTGCAAAACGCGTGAAGTTCAATCTGACTCTTGAGGCAGTTGCTGCCGCTGAAAACATCGAAATCACAGATGCTGAAGTGGAAGAAGAGCTTTCCAAAATGGCTGAAATGTACAACATGCCGGTTGACGGCATCAAGCAGGCGCTTGGCAGTACAGATGCTGTTAAAGAAGACCTTAAAATCCGCAAAGCAATTGATTTCCTCGTGGAAAACAGCAAATCAGCTGCATAATAAGCAAGGCTTGGCAGGGCACGAATCAATCGTGCCCTGTTTTCTAAACATACGGACCTGCGGAAATTGGCGACATATACATGGAGGCAGGAACGTTTCTTATTAAATAAAAACATGATAAAATACATATACATACATCAATACATATCCCTTTATGGGAATCAGGAAGCCGGCTATCCGTCCCGAACATACCGTCATGTTTTTTCTTCAAAATTTAGGGTAGGATATAGGAAAGCATACATAACAGCAATGAATCTTCAAGCGTTTCATTTCCAACACTGCAGCATTTGTGATAGAATCCGCTACATATCTGACTTACCTGCAGCTTCCAGATCTTGCTGATTGAGGCAATCTTTAAGGTAAAGGCTCTCTGTTTACACTATTGGATCCGCTGCCGGTCGGAGTTTGATCGTATGAAGAGATAAAGAATAAGGGGTGAAACACAATGTTCAAATTTAATGATGAAAAAGGCCAGCTAAAGTGCTCTTTCTGCGGTAAAACACAGGATCAGGTGCGTAAGCTTGTAGCCGGTCCGGGCGTATATATATGTGACGAGTGCATCGAGCTCTGTACGGAGATTGTAGAAGAAGAGCTTGGCACAGAAGAAGAAGTTGAGTTCAAAGATGTACCGAAGCCAGCAGAAATCAGGGAAATCCTTGATGAATACGTGATCGGCCAGGATGCTGCGAAGAAATCCCTTGCAGTAGCTGTTTACAATCACTACAAACGGATCAATTCGAGCAGCAAAATTGACGATGTGGAGCTTTCCAAGAGCAACATCGCCATGATCGGACCGACAGGAAGCGGGAAAACCCTTCTTGCGCAAACTCTGGCTCGTATCCTTAACGTACCGTTTGCCATTGCAGATGCCACTTCCCTAACGGAAGCAGGATATGTAGGAGAAGACGTTGAAAACATTCTTCTCAAACTGATTCAGGCGGCAGATTATGATGTAGAAAAAGCCGAAAAAGGAATCATCTACATCGATGAAATCGATAAAGTGGCCCGTAAATCTGAAAACCCGTCCATCACACGTGACGTTTCAGGTGAAGGAGTTCAGCAGGCCCTTCTTAAAATTCTTGAAGGAACCGTTGCAAGCGTTCCGCCACAGGGAGGACGCAAACATCCTCATCAGGAGTTCATTCAAATCGACACTACGAACATTCTGTTCATCTGCGGTGGTGCATTTGACGGAATCGAACAGATTATCAAACGCCGTCTCGGCAAGAAAGTAATCGGATTCGGTTCAGATACTTCCAATGAAGAAATGGATTCGAAGGTTCTTCTTTCCAAAGTGCTTCCGGAGGATTTGCTGAAATTCGGTCTGATCCCGGAATTCATCGGCCGTCTGCCGGTTATCTCAAGCCTTACTCCTCTTGATGAGGAAGCGCTTGTAGAAATCCTGACTAAGCCTAAGAATGCTTTGGTGAAACAATACCAGAAGATGCTTGATCTTGACGGAGTAGAGCTTGAGTTTGAAGAAGGCGCCCTTCTTGAAATCGCCAAGAAGGCGATCGAGCGCAAAACAGGCGCGCGCGGACTCCGCTCCATCATTGAGGGCATTATGCTCGATGTGATGTTCGATCTGCCGTCCCGTGAAGACATCGAAAAGTGTGTGATTACCGGGGCAACTGTAGCGGATCAGGTTCCGCCTAAACTCGTAACAAATGACGGCACCGTCATTGAAAAAGATAAAAAGACTTCTGCTTAACCGCAAAAACCAGAAATGCTGAATGCATTTCTGGTTTTTCTTTTGCATGAAGAACGTTCGCCACTCTGCAGTTGAAATAAAAAGCCTCTGTAAGGCAGACTGATATCTTATCTTTCTCTAAACTTGAGAACCTTCTCCGCTTCAAAAGTTCCACAGGCCTGTCTATGTGAATTATGGTCATCCCCAGCCGCTTCCAAATCTTCTGCTAACTGAATTACTGGGTTTATTCCTGTTCTATGGAGGAGATACTAGTGAGAAGCAAGACCGGAGATCCGGATAAGAGAGGCAGACTCTTTTACATAGAAACAGGAAGCGGCAGGAGGGACCAATATGAGTTGGACGAGCATCGCATTATTTGTACAATTGTTTTTCGGGATTATCATCGGGCTGTATTTTTGGAATTTGCTGAAAAGCCAGAGGACCCAGAAGGTTTCCATTGACAGGGAATCGAAAAAAGAAATGGAACAGCTTAAGAAAATGCGGTCAATCCGCCTGAGTGAGCCGCTGGCAGAAAGGGTGCGCCCTAAAACCTTTTCAGACATCGTGGGGCAGGAGGATGGAATCCGTTCCCTCAGTGCTGCGCTATGCGGACCGAATCCGCAGCATGTCATCATTTACGGGCCTCCGGGAGTTGGGAAAACAGCAGCAGCCAGGCTGGTGCTTGAAGAAGCGAAGAAAAATGGCAAGTCACCTTTCAGACAGTCAGCCGTATTTGTAGAGCTGGATGCAACGACGGCCCGCTTTGATGAGCGGGGAATCGCAGATCCGCTCATCGGATCTGTCCATGATCCGATCTACCAGGGCGCCGGTGCTATGGGACAGGCGGGTATCCCTCAGCCGAAGCAGGGGGCTGTCACTCATGCACATGGCGGTGTGCTGTTCATCGACGAAATCGGTGAACTTCATCCAATCCAAATGAACAAAATGCTGAAGGTGCTGGAAGACCGGAAAGTCTTTTTGGAAAGTGCCTATTACAGCGAGGAAAACACGAATATCCCTACGCATATCCATGATATTTTCCAAAACGGACTCCCCGCTGATTTCCGTTTAATCGGAGCAACGACTAGAACGCCTCATGAGATCCCGCCAGCAATCCGGTCCAGGTGTGTGGAAGTGTTCTTTAGAGAACTCGACCAGCAGGAGCTGTCGATCGTCGCACATAAAGCGGCTGTGAAAATCGGGATGGCGGTTCCGGATGAGGGGATCAGCCTGATGACTTCCTATGCGAGAAACGGCCGGGAAATCGTCAACATGATGCAGATTATCGCCGGAATGGCAATGAATGAGGACCGTCATGAAGTAACGGTTAAAGATATTGAGTGGGTCATCCACAGCAGCCAAATGGCGCCAAGACATGAACGGAAAATTGGACCTGAGGCAAAAATCGGGCTCGTGAACGGCCTTGCTGTTCACGGACCGAACACTGGCTCTTTGCTGGAAATCGAAGTTACAGTCCTCCCTGCTAAGGAAAAGGGAAGCATAAACATCACAGGCATTGTCGAAGAAGAAAGCATTGGAGACAGAGGGAAATCCATCAGAAGGAAAAGCATGGCGAAAGGATCCGTTGAAAATGTAATCACCGTGCTGAAAGCAATGGGAGTAGAAGCGGAAGCCTATGATATCCATGTAAACTTCCCGGGTGGTGTTCCAGTGGATGGTCCTTCAGCAGGTATTGCGATGGCAGCCGGGATATTCTCAGCGATCCATAAGATTCCGGTCGACCACACTTTGGCGATGACCGGAGAAATCAGCATACACGGCCATGTGAAGCCGATTGGCGGAGTTGTTCCAAAAATCAAAGCGGCAAAGGCTGCTGGGGCGAAGACGGTTATCATTCCTGCCGAAAACTGCCAGGCTATACTCGAGGACATACCGGGCATA
This sequence comes from Metabacillus mangrovi, assembly GCF_009711125.1. GTDB lineage: Bacteria > Bacillota > Bacilli > Bacillales > Bacillaceae > Metabacillus_B > Metabacillus_B mangrovi. Next base: position 165,219 of record NZ_WMIB01000003.1, read on the forward strand.
CGGATTATCCCCGTCTCCCGTTTCGAGGAAGTGCTCGATCACGCACTTGTAAATCCTCCTGCGGAACACTATTTCAATGAGAAGAAATCTGTATAAGTTCAAGTGAAAACCTCCAGCTGGACTGGAGGTTTTCCTATGGAGCCGGTCCGATGGGCAATTTTTGAACATCCAAATAGACACTCTAAAAAGAATAAGTTAGAATTAGACAAGAACTCGCACATACGCTATCAAGAAAGAGACGGAGGTGCATAGGTATGGCGAAGAAAGAGGCAACCATTCCTTTGCTTCCATTAAGAGGGCTTTTGGTCTATCCAACCATGGTTCTTCATTTGGATGTAGGCAGGGAGAAATCAGTTCAGGCATTGGAAACAGCCATGATGGACGACCATATGATTTTTCTGGCAACACAAAAAGACATTTCAATAGATGAACCCGGAGAAGATGATGTGTACCGGGTGGGAACGTATACAAAAATCAAACAGATGCTTAAGCTCCCGAACGGGACAATCCGTGTATTGGTAGAAGGTCTGGAAAGAGGGGAGATCCGCTCCTTTCAGGAGGAAAACGATACGCTGACGGTTTCCATTCAAACGCTCGAGGAAAATGCTGACAAAGATGTCGAAAGCGAAGCGCTTATGAGAACGCTTCTTGAATATTTTGAGCAGTACATCAAGCTTTCCAAGAAGGTTTCAGCTGAGACGTTCGCCTCTGTGGCAGATATTGATGAGCCGGGCAGAGTCGCCGATCTTGTCGCTTCCCATCTTCCGCTCAAACTGAAGGAAAAGCAGGAAGTGCTCGAGACCATTGACGTAAAAGAACGGCTGCATAAAGTAATCAGCATGATCAATAATGAAAAAGAAGTGCTGAACTTGGAAAAGAAAATCGGCCAGCGCGTAAAGCGGTCAATGGAGCGCACCCAAAAGGAATACTACCTCCGGGAACAAATGAAGGCCATCCAGAAAGAACTTGGAGACAAGGAAGGCAAAACGGGGGAAATCTCTTCACTTTCCGATAAAATTGAAGATGCCGGCATGCCGGAGGAAATTAAAGCAGCTGCCTTGAAAGAGCTCGACCGGTACGAAAAAGTTCCATCAAGCTCGGCAGAAAGCGCCGTAATCAGGAATTACATCGACTGGCTCCTGGCCCTTCCATGGACGGCATCCACGGAGGACCGTCTGGATCTGCGCGTTGCTGAAAAAATTCTCAACGATGATCATCATGGACTTGAAAAGGTGAAGGAGCGGGTATTGGAATACTTAGCTGTTCAGAAGCTGACCAATTCCCTTAAAGGCCCGATTCTCTGTCTTGCAGGACCGCCGGGAGTGGGGAAAACGTCACTCGCCCGCTCGATCGCCAAGTCTCTGAACCGGAATTTTGTCCGCATCTCACTCGGCGGAGTCCGGGATGAATCGGAAATCCGGGGCCACCGGAGAACCTATGTAGGAGCGATGCCGGGCAGAATCATTCAGGGAATGAAAAAAGCAGGAAGCGTCAATCCGGTGTTCCTTCTCGATGAAATCGATAAGATGTCCAGCGACTTCAGGGGGGATCCTTCCTCTGCGCTGCTCGAGGTGCTTGATCCTGAACAAAACCACACATTCAGCGATCATTATATAGAAGAAACCTATGACCTCTCAAACGTCATGTTCGTCGCAACAGCCAACAATCTTGCTACAATCCCGGGACCTCTGCGCGACAGAATGGAGATCATCACGATTGCCGGCTATACCGAGCTTGAAAAGATTCAGATTGCGAAGGATCATCTTCTTCCGAAGCAGCTGGAAGCCCACGGCCTGAAAAAGGCGAATCTTCAAGTGAAAGAAACGGCGCTTCAAAATGTCGTCCGCTATTATACAAGAGAAGCGGGAGTGCGCGGCATGGAACGCCAGCTGGCAGCCATCTGCCGTAAAGCGGCTAAGAAGATTGTGTCGGAAGAAAAGAAAAAAATCATCATTACGGATAAGAATCTTCAGGAGTACCTGGGCAAAACGATTTTCCGTTACGGTCAGGCGGAGGTAGAGGACCAGATCGGGGTAGCTACCGGTCTTGCCTACACAACCGTTGGAGGAGATACCCTCTCCATTGAAGTTTCCCTTTCCCCGGGGAAAGGAAAGCTCATTCTGACAGGTAAGCTCGGAGATGTGATGAAGGAATCAGCCCAGGCGGCCTTCAGCTTTATCCGCTCCAATTCCAAAAGCCTGAACATCGACTCTGATTTTCATGAAAAACATGATATTCACATTCACGTTCCGGAGGGGGCCGTTCCAAAAGACGGACCGTCAGCCGGCATCACGATGGCAACAGCTCTTATTTCCGCGCTGACAGGGAAGCCTGTCCGCAAAGAAGTTGGAATGACCGGAGAAATCACACTCCGCGGCCGGGTATTGCCGATCGGCGGTCTGAAGGAGAAATCCTTATCAGCACACAGAGCAGGATTGAAAAAAATCATCCTTCCGCGTGAAAATGAAAAAGATCTGGAGGATATCCCGGAGAGTGTCCGCAACGACCTCACCTTTGTCCTCGTCTCAACTATAGAAGAAGTGCTCATGCATGCATTGACTGGAGAAATGAAATGAAAGTAACCTCATCTGAAATTGTAATAAGTGCTGTAAAGCCAGAGCAATACCCGGATGCCGGCATCCCGGAAATCGCTCTGGCCGGGAGGTCCAATGTTGGAAAATCCTCCTTTATCAACAAGCTGCTCAACCGTAAAAACCTGGCAAGAACCTCATCTAAGCCCGGAAAAACACAAACGCTGAATTTCTATATCATCAATGAAATTCTCCACTTCGTAGATGTTCCCGGCTATGGGTTCGCTAAGGTGTCCAAAAGCGAGCGGGATGCGTGGGGTCGGATGATCGAGACCTATTTGACATCACGGGAGGAACTCAAGGCAGTCGTTCTGTTGATCGACGTCCGTCACGCTCCTTCAAAGGACGACGTGCTCATGTACAACTTCCTGAAGCATTATGATCTTCCCGTGCTGATCATCGCAACAAAAGCGGACAAGATTCCAAAGTCCAAATGGCAGAAGCACGTGAAGATCGTAAAGGATACACTCGAACTCGAAGCAGAAGATTCCCTCATCCTGTTCTCATCTGAAACCGGACAGGGGAAAGACGAAGCCTGGGGCGCAATCAGAAGGCTGACAGAGATTTAGAGGAAGAGCTGACCATATGGATGGTCAGCTTTTTTGTGTTTATCTTGAAGGGGGATAACCGGTTGCTCTGACCCCACACGCTTTAAAGCAGCGGGGGAACAGGCATCTATCCTCCCAGCCCTTGCTGTGCCAGCGTTTGACGGGAGGGGGGACGGAGGTTTAGTGCTTTAGCGGAAGTGGGGTCAGAGCACAGCACTGACCCCACACGCTTTAAAGCAGCGGGGAACAGGCATCTATCCTCCCAGCCCTTGCTGTGCCAGCGTTTGACGGGAGGGGGGACGGAGGTTTAGTGCTTTAGCGAAAGTGGGGTCAGAGCACCACATGTTTCGTGTGGTAAGCAAAACAAGGTTAGAACACTTGTGTTAAGCAAAACAAGATCAGACCACCACAAATTTCGTGTGTTAAGTCAAAGCACCACAGGTCTAATGAGTTAATCAAAACAAAATCACCACCACCACATCTTACGCCCCTCTGCAAAAACAAGGCCAGAGCACCAAATGCCCTGACCCTGCTCATGCACAAAGAACACTAAATGTGCATTCCCTGCATAATCCCTCATTTTTTTCTAAATAATAACAATAAACCGGCAGCGATAAACAGGAACGGCCAGAAGTTCTCGATGGAGGAGATCCCTTGATCCAGCTGGCTGAAAGATGCGGTGATCTGCCTGAAATAGTGAAGGAACAAGCCTGCAAGCAGTACAGTGAGGCCTGCCGCATATCCGCTTTTCGCTTTGATCGAAGCGATCAGAAGCGAGGCGCCGATGATGATCGTGATTCCCGCCGGGTGACCGGGCCAGGCAGGGTTTTTGCCTGACATAAGAAAGTGGATGCCGAGCCCGGCAAGAATCAGGCCGGTCACAAGATATGTATCATCTTTGCCAATCAGGCTGTTTAATATAAAAACAGCTCCAAAGAGAAGGATGAGTCCCTGCCAGCTCTCCTGTCCGGGGAAGATGGCGATATTAAATTTCTGGAGTAAAAAATAGATGCCGATGGCTGTCAAAAAATAAGCCGGCAGTACGGAACGCTGTTTCATCTGTTACACCTCATTGAATAGATTCTCTTGAAAGAAAGCGCTTTTTTTGGTAATGTACTTGGTGGAATACATAATTAGACTGTACTTTTCCTTTCATACTCTTTTCACATTTTAACAAAAGAACACATTTCTATCATGTTATAATATAAATTAGAGCGTATGTAAATGATTAGACAAAGAATGATTTTTACTTTAGAATAATTATTGTTAGTAAGAGCGGAAGGGGGTATGAATAAAGAATGCATATTTTATCTGTTGGCATCAATCATAAGACTGCCCCTGTTGATATACGGGAAAAGCTCAGCTTCGATCCAGCAGAGCTCGGACCGGCAATGGCTAAACTTAAAACGCAGAAAAGCGTTCTTGAAAATATAATCGTGTCTACTTGCAACCGGACTGAAATCTATGCAGTAGTGGACCAGCTTCATACAGGCAGATACTATCTGAAGGCGTTTCTATCTGAATGGTTCTCCCTTGAGATGGAACAATTTGCTCCGTTTTTAACGTTTTACGAGAACGATGGAGCCGTCGATCATCTATTCCGTGTCTCCTGCGGGCTCGACAGTATGATTGTCGGTGAAACGCAGATTCTAGGCCAGGTGCGTACAAGCTTCCTGCAGGGACAGGAGCTGGAAACGACGGGTACAGTCTTCAACTACTTGTTTAAAGAGGCCGTTACGCTTGCGAAGCGGGCCCATTCCGAAACAGAAATTGCAAGCCATGCTGTCTCTGTAAGCTATGCCGCAGTTCAGCTTGCAAAAAAAATCTTCGGAAGACTGTCTTCCAAGCACGTATTGATTTTAGGAGCAGGAAAGATGAGCGAACTCGCTGCCCAGAATCTTCATGGCAATGGAGTCAGCAAGGTGACGGTCGTGAACCGGACGCTTCAAAAGGCTGAACAGCTTGCCGGCCGTTTCAGCGGCAGGGCACTTGCAATGAACCAGCTTGAAGAAGCCCTTCTGGAAGCTGATATCGTCATCAGTTCAACAGGCTCAAAGGATTTTATCGTGACGAAGGATATGATGGCAGAGGTGGAAAAACACCGCAAAGGGAATCCTTTGTTTATGGTGGATATCGCTGTACCGAGGGACCTTGATCCCGAAATCGCAACCCTTGAGAGCATCTTTTTGTACGACATCGATGATCTTGAAGGAATTGTCGAGGCAAATATTAAAGAGCGCGAGGCTGCTGCGGAGCGTGTCGGTGTCATGATCGAGCTTGAAATCGTGCAGTTCAAGCAGTGGCTGAATACATTGGGAGTCGTTCCCGTTATTACAGCTCTCCGTGATAAAGCTCTATCCATTCAGGCTGAAACGATGCAGAGCATCGAACGGAAACTGCCGGAGCTTTCAGAGCGTGAGATCAAGCTGTTGAACAAGCATACGAAAAGCATCATCAATCAGCTTCTGCGCGACCCGATCCTGAAGGTAAAAGAGCTTGCCGCAGAACCTGGCGGTGAAGATTCACTTGAGCTGTTTGCCGATATATTCAACATCAGCGAACAGGTCAGACAGAACAAGGATAGCCAACACGGCCATGAGTATGAATCTGCACCGGAGAATGTGCAGCGTGTTTCTTACCCATCCTACTAGAAAGGATATGGCTTTATGACTGGGCTGGACCTGAACCGCCTGAATGAAGCGGCGGTCATTGTTTATGCATGCTGCATTCTTTTCTATTTTATCGATTTTGTTCATACGGACCGGAAGGCAAGCAGGATTGCCTTCTGGTTGCTTTCTATTGTTTGGCTTCTGCAAACAATTTTTTTGTTTTATGAAATGGCTGTATACGGGACGTTTCCGATCCTGAATATTGCAGAAGGCCTTTATTTTTACACGTGGGTGCTGGTAACGATCTCGCTCATTTTGAACTGGCTGAAGAAAGCAGATTTTATTCCTTTCTTTTTGAGTATCGTCGGGTTTGCCATGCTTGCCCTCCACACGTTTGCTTTATCCGGAAAGCAGTCGGGCCAGCTGTCTGAGCAGCTGATTTCGGAGCTGTCCATCATCCATATCACGATGGCTATCCTGTCTTATGGAGCCTTTACATTAAGCTTTGTTTTCTCCATGCTTTATTTGCTTCAATACCGGTTGCTTAAGAAAAAGCGGTGGGGGAAAAGGCTGATCCGCATTAATGATCTGTCCACACTGGATCACATTGCGTACCTGCTGAATGTTACAGGGGTGCCGATGCTGCTCCTGAGCCTGATCCTGGGTTCTATCTGGGCTTATATTAAGCTGCCGGACTTCCAATGGTATGACCCGAAGGTAACCGGTTCATTCGGGGTCATAATCGTGTATAGCATGTACTTATATAGTAAGATTGTCAAAAATCAGCAGGGGAAGCCGATCGCCCTTTGGAACGCGGCTGCATTCCTTATTCTGCTGATCAACTTTTTCCTGTTTGGAAGTTTGTCCCGTTTCCATGAATACTCATAGATTGCGGGGATGAGATTGGGAGGATAAGCATGAGAAAAATTAAGATTGGATCCAGAAAAAGCAAGCTTGCCCTAACCCAGACGAATTGGTTTATCCAGCAGCTGAAGGACCTGGGTCTGCCTTACGAGTTTGAGGTCAAGGAGATCGTGACAAAAGGGGATAAAATTCTCGATGTCACCCTTTCAAAAGTGGGCGGAAAGGGCTTGTTCGTGAAGGAAATCGAACAGGCGATGTTTGACGGCGAGATTGACATGGCCGTTCACAGCATGAAGGATATGCCGGCAGAGCTTCCGGAAGGTTTGGTGATCGGATGCACGCCTAACCGGGAAGATGTGAGGGATGCCCTCATTACAAAAGGACACCGGAAGCTTTCTGAACTTCCGGCGGGCTCTGTCATTGGAACAAGCAGCCTGAGAAGAAGTGCGCAGATTCTGTCACTCCGGCCGGATCTTGAAATCAAATGGATCCGGGGGAACATTGATACCCGTCTTGCCAAGCTTGATACGGAAGAGTACGATGCCATTGTTCTTGCCGCAGCCGGTCTTGCCAGAATGGGATGGACCAGGGAAGTGGTAACGGAGTATTTAGAGCCGGAGCAGTGCCTGCCGGCTGTCGGGCAAGGGGCGCTCGCCATCGAATGCCGTGCGGATGATACAGAGCTTCTGCAGATTCTTGCTAAGATAAATGAACCGGCCACAGAAAAGACGGTAAAAGCGGAAAGAGCCTTTTTGAAAGATATGGAAGGCGGCTGCCAGGTGCCGATTGCCGGCTATGCCGTTTTGCATGAAAATGAAATTGAACTGACCGGCCTGGTCGCTGAGCCTGACGGTACAGCGGTTTACCGCCACACGATGAGGGGAACAGATCCTGAAGCGTTAGGCAAAAGTGTTGCCCGAGAGCTCACGGAGCAAGGAGCTAAAGAGCTCATTTCCCGCATCAGCAGGGAGCTCGATCCATCATGAACGATAAGAAGCCGCTTGAAGGGAAAAGGATCTTGGTAACAAGAGAGCGAAGCCAGGCGGCTTCTTTCGTGCGTCTGCTTGAACAAAACGGCGCCGTTCCGGTCATATGCCCAATGATTGAATTCAGGCCGGCCGGAAATGAACAAACTATTTTAAACGTGCTTGGCCGTCTGGACGCCTATGACTGGCTCATTTTCACAAGCGCCAACGGTGTACGGTACTTTGAAGCATTTATGAAGCAAGGGCGTTTTTCGGTTCCGGAAAAAATCCGGACGGCTGCGGTCGGTGTTAAAACTGCCGAATGCCTCGAAGCAATCGCCATCAAACCAGACATCATACCCGATAAATTTTCAGGCGAACAGCTGGCAGAAAAGCTTGCAGGAGCTGTGAAGAAGGGTGAGCGTGTTTTAATCATACGCGGAAACCTGTCCAGGCAGGCTGTTTACAAGAAGTTGAATGACATTCAGATCGCTGCAGAAGAACTGGTCCTTTATGAAAATAAACCGGTCCGCGGCAATGAGCAGGAGCGTACTAAACTCCTGCTGGATGCGGATTACATCACATTCACAAGCCCTTCCATCGCCGAAGCCTGCCTGAAGCTTCTGGAGGAAGCAGAAGCGCCGTTCCCGGTTTTTGCGTGCATTGGAGACGTAACAGCTGAAACGGTCAGAAAATACGGGTATGATGGGCTTATAGCCCGTCCTTTCACTGGAGAAGGACTCGTACAGGCCATGATTGCCCATGCAAACAAGGAGGAATAGAAATGGATTTGCAATTTGCCAGACACCGCAGACTTCGCTCAAGCGAAGGGATGCGCGCGATGATCCGCGAGACGTTTTTGCGTCCGGAGGATTTCATTTACCCGATATTTGTTGTAGAAGGAGAAAACAAACGGAACGCGGTAGCGTCCATGCCCGGAGTGGAACAGGTTTCCCTAGACCACCTGAACTCTGAAATGCAGGAGCTCGTGGATCTGGGTATCCGCTCTGTTATTGTTTTCGGCGTACCCGGAAATAAAGATGCTGTCGGCTCAGAGGCTTACCATGATCACGGGATTGTTCAAAAAGCGATTCGTCAAATCAAAGAGAATTTCCCTCAGCTCGTAGTCGTCGCGGACACGTGCTTATGCCAGTATACGGACCATGGCCACTGCGGAGTGATCGACAACGGGAAGATCCTGAATGACCCGACCCTTGACCTGCTCGCCCGCACTGCTGTCAGCCAGGCCAAAGCAGGGGCGGATATCATCGCACCTTCCAATATGATGGATGGATTTGTTGCCGCAATCCGCAAAGGACTGGATGAAAACGGCTTTGAGGACGTACCGGTGATGTCCTATGCCGTTAAATACGCCAGTGCTTTCTACGGCCCGTTCCGCGATGCCGCCCACAGCACCCCGCAGTTCGGAGACCGGAAAACGTACCAGATGGATCCTGCCAACCGTGCTGAGGCAATGAGAGAGGCAGAATCAGATGTCCTTGAAGGCGCTGATTTCCTCATCGTAAAGCCGGCACTATCCTATCTGGATATTATGCGGGACGTGAAAAACAGCTTCAACCTTCCGATTGTAGCCTACAATGTAAGCGGAGAATACTCCATGATCAAGGCCGCTGCGCAAAACGGTTGGGTCGACGAGCGCGCCATCGTTCTTGAAAAATTAACGAGCATGAAGCGGGCCGGAGCCGATCTGATTATTACGTATCACGCAAAGGATGCAGCTCGCTGGCTGAAGGAGCAGTAAAACGATAAAGATAGGGGCGATTGCAAATGAGAAGCTATGAAAAATCGAAGCAGGCATTTAAAGAAGCGCAGCAGCTGATGCCGGGCGGCGTAAACAGTCCGGTTCGCGCTTTTAAATCTGTTCACCTTGATCCGATTTTTATGGAGCGGGGAAAAGGGTCCAAAATCTATGATATCGACGGCAACGAATACATCGATTATGTTTTATCATGGGGGCCGCTGATCCATGGCCACACGAACGATCAGGTAGTCGAAGCGATTAAAAAAGTGACGGAATCCGGGACGAGCTTCGGGGCTCCTACTCTTGTCGAGAATGAACTCGCTAAGCTTGTCATTGACAGAGTGCCTTCTATTGAAATCGTGCGGATGGTAAGCTCCGGAACAGAAGCGACAATGAGTGCTCTCCGCCTGGCAAGAGGCTACACCGGCCGGAACAAAATTGTGAAATTTGAAGGCTGCTATCACGGACATGGAGATTCTCTGCTGATCAAAGCAGGCTCAGGCGTTGCCACTCTAGGACTTCCCGATAGCCCCGGGGTGCCTGAAGGAGTCGCTAAAAATACCATTACCGTGCCATACAATGACCTGGAAAGCATCCAGGCTGCGTTTAAAGAATTCGGTGAAGACATTGCCGGAGTCATCGTTGAGCCTGTAGCGGGCAACATGGGAGTCGTGCCGCCGCAGCCGGGCTTCCTGGAAGGCCTGCGTGAAGTGACGGAGCAATACGGTTCCCTCCTGATTTTTGATGAGGTTATGACCGGCTTCCGCGTAGACTATCAATGTGCCCAGGGCTACTTCGGTGTCACCCCGGATCTGACTTGCCTCGGCAAAGTCATCGGCGGCGGTCTTCCTGTCGGCGCCTACGGAGGCAAAGCGGAAATTATGGAACAAATTGCGCCGAGCGGTCCAATCTACCAGGCAGGAACGCTCTCCGGCAACCCGCTCGCCATGACAGCCGGCCTGGAAACCCTTCGCCAGCTGACTCCTGAAAGCTATCAGGAGTTTTCCAGAAAAGCAGATCTGCTTGAAACAGGACTGTCAGAAGCAGCTGTTAAGCATGGGGTCCCGCATACGATTAACCGTGCCGGCTCCATGATCGGACTCTTCTTTACAAATGAGCCGGTCATCAATTATGAAACAGCCAAAAAATCAGACCTCGAATTCTTCGCCGGCTATTACAGAGAAATGGCAAACGAGGGCGTGTTTCTGCCGCCATCCCAATTCGAAGGACTGTTCCTTTCCACCGCTCATACGGATGAGGACATCCAAGCGACTGTTGCTGCGGCCGAAAAAGCGTTCAGCCGATTGAAATAAGGAAAAACCGCCCGCTGGAGGGCGGTTTTTTTGTATGGAGATTGGAGGTGACGGGGTTTTAACGGCGGGGTCAGTCCCGCTCTGCTTTAACGCAAGCGGGGACAGAGACTTGCTGCTGTAACCCCTTTAGTAGCAAGGGTTTGCAGAGATGGTGCCGGAGCTTTAGTACGGTAGAGAAAGTGGGGACTGGCACGGTGCCAGTCCCCTGCTGCTTTAACGGAGCGGGGGACGGAGGCTTGAGTCTGTGAACCCGTTTATACCAAGGAATCGCAGAGTCGGTGCCGGAGCTTTAGTGCTTTATCAGAGCGGGGGACTGACCCCGCTCTATCCAATTAGCTGTGCCTTGACCCCATTTCCAGCCCGGAGCCTAACCTCAAAGTTCTTTTTCGCCTCGTTCGTTCATAAATTAGGAGTGTCAGTCTTATGAAAGGGGGAAACAGCTTGACACAGGATGCTGCGTTGCATTTTTCTGTTGAAGAGTCTGTGTGGTTCCAAAAGGGACAGGAAGTATTTGAACTTCTATCGATTTCTCTGGATCCGAATATAGCAATCGAAGAGCACGATCAATATGTTTCCATTAGAGGGGCGCTTCAGCTTACGGGTGAGTACCGTCCGGTGCTGAATCCGGAGGCGGAGAGCGAGGAGTTTGAGTTTTCGGCAGCAAGGTTTGTGCAGGAGGTCACGGTCCGCGAGGATGGAACCCATGAGCTGATTCACCGTTTTCCGGTGGATATCACGATTCCGAAAAACCGGATTGAGAGGCTGGAGGAAGTGTTTGTCTCGATTGATTCGTTCGATTACGATCTGCCGGAGACGAAGTGTCTGAAGCTTTATGCCGATCTGTCCATTACGGGAATCGGTGAGAGCAGGGAGTATGGGAACGTCCAGGCCATCGAAGAGGTGCAGGCGTACGAGGCGGAAGCGCGTGCAGAGGAGCAGCAGGAAGAAGGCGGCTTCGAGGAAGAAGCGGCCCGCTCTGAAGAGGAAAAAGAAGAGGCCTTTGAAGAGCTGTATGCTTTCAGGGGAGAAGAACAGGCGGTTCTGTACGAAGAAGAAGCAGAAGCTGAATACCCGGAAATCGAGATAGAGGTACGCAGGCAGGCGCATGAAATTGAAGAGATCCAGCCTCTTTATGCAGAGAAACAGAAGCAGGCACCTGCAGCGGAGCAGCGGTCTGAACGGAATGAGCAGCAGCAGGCGCAGGCCGAGAACTCTTTGCTGCTGACGAAACTGTTCGGACGGGAGGATGAGGAAGAGCAGGCTAAGCTGAAAATCTGCATCGTCCAGCAGGGAGATACGATCGATGCGATTTGCGAACGGTATGCCGTGACGTCACAGCAGCTGATCCGGGTCAACCATCTGGCAGCGGACAAAGAGGTATATGAAGGACAGACGCTTTATATTCCGCAATACGCCGCCAGCAAATAACCATTTGAAAAAGCTGAGGCAGCTCAGCTTTTTTCCATGACATATTGAATAGCGGGGAATTTGTATGGAGGATTTTCAAGCAATCCTGGATCAGTATCAAGTCAAACTTGAATTTGCCGAGCAGCATAGTCCGAGGCTGGTAAAGGTGTATTCACCTCAGGGAACGTTCGGGTTAAAGTCTTTAAGGAATTCAAGGACGAAGGATTTTGCGGAGCGGGTCCGATCGGTATATGAAAACGGCTATACCCATCTTGTGCCGATTTACCGGAATGTGTACGGATCGCTCGTAACAGCAGGAAAAGAGAGCTATTATTATCTCATGCCATGGCTTCCGGATTCGCAGGCTGATGAACGCAGCGCCAGACACGATTACTTATTTAAAGAGGCGGCGAGTCTGCACCGCCAGACCGTTCAGGAGATCAAGCTGCAGGGCGGAGAAGCGGAAGCGGGCTTTGAGGCCATGAAAAAGAAATGGGAAGACCAGAAGAATGCGTATGAGGCTTATGTAGAGCAGTGTGAGAAGCAATGGTATCTGTCGCCGTTCGAGCTGCAGGCTGTCACGTATTTTACGGAAACAGCACGAGCAACAGACTTTGCCATTGAGAAGCTTGAAGAATGGAATGAAGCGATGAAGGAGCAGGAGACGGTCCGGACCGCTTTTAACCATGGCAGTCTGTCTGTCCAGCATGTGGTGTATGACTCAAGCGAGAAAAGCTACCTGCTGAATTTTGAAAAAGCACACCGTGCTCCGCCTATGAATGATTTGCTGCAGTTTTTTAACAAAACGTTCCGCACCTACCCGATCCGCTGTGAAGAATGTGTAGACTGGTTTTATACGTATCAGAAGAACTTCCCGTTCAGAAAAGAGGAAATGCCGCTCTTTATCAGCTATCTCGCTTATCCTGAAGCGGTCTACCGGATCGTACTCTCTCCGGACCATCAGAACAATAAAGGCTCGCAGCTCCAAAAGAACCGGGAGCTGATCAAAGCATACTGGTACTTTAAAAACAACGAGTACTTTGTGATGAGGCTCGTGGACATCGAAAATAAGAAAAAGGCTGAAGCGCAGGCAGAGGGATGATTTCATTCCTCTTTTTGCGTTACAGCCATTCCATATGAAAGGACAGGGCCAGAAAAATCAGAGCAGCAAGCAAAATGACGTCAAAGGCGGTCGGGAAGATTAACGTCCGGACACCCTGGAAAATCGTCAGCGGGATAATAAACTGGACCGCTGTTACCCTTAACTCCTTCACCCAAGGCGGAACGGAATAGGAGCTGAATCTTTTTCTCAATGTGCATCACCTCTGAATGTAGTGGAGCCTAACGTATAATCAATGTATGAACAGAACCGCTGCTTGTGCATGGGAGGTATAATTTAATAAAAATAGGGGGAAGATGTTGACGGAAAAAACATTTTTATAATACTATTATGAGTAGATGCGAAACTGAATATGCTAAAAGCTTTGAAAGGGAAGAGTACAGGCTTGCCGCGCCAAAAGAGAGGGAGATCATCAGCTGAAAGATTTCCCGGGAAAGCGGAACTGGAAGGTCGCCCTTGAGCAGTTTTTCTGAACTCCTTTAGTAGGAAAAGCCGGCGCAGGCCGTTAAAACAGTTAAGAGCACAGGGATATGCTTTATTTCCTGTGAAAAAAGGTGGTACCGCGAAATCAGCTCCTTTCGTCCTTTTGGATGGGAGGAGTTTTTATTTTGGCTATAAATAGGAGGAACCCGAGAATGAATGAGCAGCAGCATAACCTGCCGACTAAATACGACCCGAGTGCAGTAGAACAGAACCGCTACCAGTTCTGGCTGGACGGAAAATATTTTGAAGCAGAGAACGACCAGGAAAAACAGCCGTACACGATTGTCATCCCGCCGCCGAACGTAACCGGAAAGCTTCATTTGGGGCATGCATGGGATACAACGCTTCAGGATATCCTGACGCGGATGAAACGGATGCAGGGATATGATGTTCTTTGGCTTCCGGGCATGGACCATGCAGGGATTGCCACCCAGGCGAAGGTGGAAGGAAAGCTGAAAGAAGAAGGAAAGTCCCGTTATGATCTTGGCCGTGAGGCGTTCGTTGAAGAAACGTGGAAGTGGAAGGAAGAATATGCGTCTCATATCCGGGAGCAGTGGTCGAAGCTTGGCCTTGGGCTGGACTATTCCCGTGAACGCTTTACTCTTGATGAAGGTCTTTCCAAGGCGGTACGTGAAGTGTTTGTAACGCTTTATAATAAAGGACTGATCTACCGCGGGGAATACATCATCAACTGGGATCCGGCAACTAAAACGGCTCTTTCTGATATCGAGGTCATTTATAAAGATGTACAGGGAGCGTTTTATCACATGCGTTATCCTCTTGCAGACGGAAGCGGGCACATTGAAATCGCCACGACACGTCCTGAGACCATGCTTGGGGATACAGCAGTTGCGGTTCACCCTGAGGATGAGCGCTATAAGCACCTGATCGGCAAGATGGTCACTCTTCCGATCACCGGCAGAGAGATTCCGATCGTAGGCGATGATTATGTGGATATGGAGTTTGGATCAGGCGCTGTAAAAATTACACCGGCCCATGACCCGAATGACTTTGAAATCGGCAACCGCCATGATCTTCAGCGCATTCTTGTAATGAATGAAGACGGAACGATGAATGACAAGGCCGGGAAATATGAAGGCATGGACCGTTTTGACTGCCGCAAGCAGCTTGTCAAGGACCTCCAGGAGGAGGGTGTTCTTTTCAAAATTGAAGATCATCTTCATTCAGTGGGACACAGTGAGCGCAGCGGGGCAGTAGTGGAGCCTTACCTGTCTACCCAGTGGTTCGTTAAAATGCAGCCGCTCGCCGATGCAGCAGTCGAACTGCAGCGGTCCGGAGAAAAAGTGAACTTTGTGCCCGAGCGCTTTGAAAAAACGTACTTGCACTGGATGGACAACATCCGCGACTGGTGCATCTCCAGACAGCTTTGGTGGGGCCACCGTATACCGGCATGGTATCATAACGAAACCGGTGAAGTGCACGTCGGGCATGAGCCGCCGCTCGACCCGGAGAACTGGAAACAGGATGAAGATGTGCTGGATACGTGGTTCAGTTCAGCACTATGGCCGTTCTCTACGATGGGCTGGCCGGATGAGGAATCGATTGATTATCAGCGCTTCTATCCGACCGATGTACTCGTAACAGGCTATGATATCATCTTCTTCTGGGTTTCACGGATGATTTTCCAGGGTCTTGAATTTACCGGGAAGCGCCCGTTCAATGACGTTCTGATCCATGGACTGGTGAGAGACGAGCAGGGACGCAAAATGAGCAAGTCACTAGGAAACGGCGTCGATCCGATGGAAGTGATCGAACAGTACGGTGCCGATGCCCTGCGCTACTTCCTTGCGACAGGTAGCTCACCTGGACAGGATTTGCGCTTTAGCTTTGAAAAAGTGGAGTCTACGTGGAACTTCGCCAATAAAATCTGGAACGCATCCCGATTCGCACTGATGAACATGGACGGTCTTAAATACGAAGATATTGACCTGAGCGGGAAAAAATCCGTTGCGGATGAATGGATCCTGACCAGACTGAACGAAACGATCGAACAGGTGACAAAGCTTGCCGACCGCTACGAGTTCGGCGAAGTCGGCCGTGTGCTGTACAACTTTATCTGGGATGATTTCTGTGACTGGTACATTGAGATGGCAAAAATTCCGCTGTATGGCGAGGACGAAGCAGCTAAACATACGACCCGTTCCATTCTTGCCTATGTTCTTGACCAGACATTGAGACTGCTGCACCCGATCATGCCGTTCATCACCGAAGAAATCTGGCAGAGCCTTCCTCACGAGGGAGAATCGATTACAGTAGCAAAATGGCCGGAAGTGAACGAGAAGCACACCAATGAACAGGCTGCAGCGGACATGAAGCTGCTCGTTGAAATGATCCGTTCTGTCCGGAACATCCGTGCAGAAGTAAACACGCCGATGAGCAAGCAGATCACGCTGAAAATCAAAACGAAGAATGAAGAAATCGCCGCACGTCTTGAAAGCAACCGTTCTTATCTGGAGCGATTCTGCAACCCTAGCTCTCTTGAGATCGGCACAGACCTTGCTGCGGATGACAAAGCGATGACCGCAGTCGTTTCAGGGGCGGAACTGATCCTGCCGCTTGAAGGACTGATCAACATGGAGGAAGAAATTAAACGCCTCGAAAAAGAGCTGGATAAGTGGAAGAAGGAAGTAGACCGTGTGCAGAAAAAGCTCAGCAATGAAGGGTTTGTAAAGAAAGCACCTGAGAAGGTCATTGAAGAGGAACGCGCAAAAGAAAAAGAGTATACGGAAAAATACAACTCGGTCCTTTCAAGAATAGATGAACTGAAAGGCTGATTGGTTTTGGGTGGTCACAAACGTGATCACCTGCTTTTTTATTCGCTTTGCTAAAGCGGGGTGCTGACGGAGCGGAAAGCAAACGCCTGCCGGCTGCAATCAGCATCCAAGTTTTACAGAACTTATACTAAAGGGAGGCAGACATACATGCTGCATACATATGAAGAAGCATTGCATTGGATTCACTCCCGGCTCCGCTTCGGAATCAAGCCGGGGCTTGAACGGATGCAGGGAATGATGGAGAAACTCGGAGATCCCCACCTGAACGTTCCCGTCATCCATGTTGCGGGGACAAACGGAAAAGGCTCGACCGTTTCCTACATGAGGTCCATGCTCAATGAAGCAGGGTACAAGGCTGGAACCTTTACCTCTCCTTATCTGGAATCCTTTAATGAACGGATCAGTATGGACGGCATGCCGGTCAGCAGTGCTGATCTTGTCAGCATAGCCAACAAAGTGAAGCCTGCAGCAGAGGCAGTTGAAGCGGAAACCGGAGAGGCTCCGACCGAATTTGAGATCATTACAGCGATGGCTTTTTATTATTTTGGAGAAGTGAACCGGCCGGATTTTCTGCTTCTGGAGGCCGGTCTCGGCGGCAGGCTGGATTCGACCAACATCACAGAGCCGGTGCTGTCTGTCATCACGAATATCGGCTATGACCATATGAATATCCTCGGATCATCTATTGAAGAAATCGCTTTTGAAAAAGCGGGCATCATCAAACAGGGCATCCCTGTCGTTACAGGTGCGGAAAAAGGGAAAGGCCTTCAGCAGATTAAGGAGAAAGCAGCAGAAAGGCAGTCAGAGATCTATGCCCTCGGTGCTGACTTTTTCATAACGAAAGCTGCTTCGAATGCGGAGGGGGAGCGCTTCTCCCTTGCCGGCACCTTCGGTAAATGGGACAATCTGCAGATCAGCATGTTCGGTGCACACCAGACCGGAAATGCCTCCCTTGCACTTGCTGCACTCTCTCTGATGGAGAAAAAGGGGCACCTTAAACTGGATAAGAAAGCAGCGGAAACGGGCCTTTTAAAAGCAGCCTGGAGCGGAAGGTATGAAATCTTCAGCCGCTCACCACGGATCATTCTCGATGGAGCCCACAATAAAGAAGGGGCGGCAAGCCTTGCGGATACGTTGAAAAGGCATGAAGCGGGCAGGAAAATCCATTTGCTGTTCACGGCCCTTGAGGACAAAGAATACAAAAGCATGCTGGACATTCTGGGGAAAGCGGCTGACTGCATGTATGTCACTCAATTTGATTTTCCAAGAGCAGCAGAAAGCGATGCCCTTTTTCAGGCATGCCAATCACCATGCAAATCCGCAGTCCCTGATTGGAAAGCCTTCCTGGATTCATTTCCTCTGCAGCTTAAAAAAGATGAGACACTTGTGATATGCGGTTCTCTTTACTTTGTGTCGGAAGCAAGGTCCCATTTAAAAGTTTTCGGGTAAAAAGACCTAAATAATTTACACAAACATCAGAAAATTTGCTAAAATATAGAATAATCAGGTATAGGGGAAGGGGGATTAGGTATGGCTAAGCGCAGGCAGATTATTCTATGGGCCGTTTGGGCGGTTGTTTCGCCAATTATTTTATATATGACCTATCAGATCTGGCCGCCCGAGCTCTCGGAAAATGCTTTCCGGGATTTCGGCCTCTTCCTCATACTTCTGTGTGCCGTTGCACTCATGCCGATTGTAGTGAATGGGACACCGGTCTTTTTTGTAGAAGGAGTGTCCCTTGCGGTCTTTTTATATTTCGGTATATTTGCAGAAATGGTGCTCGCCCAGCTCTCAATCATTGTACTGATGCTGAGGCTGCGGATCGGCTGGAAGGACCTTTACCGCTATCCGGTCAACTTCCTGATGTTCTTATTCATCTCCCTTATTAGCGGGGCCGTTTATGAATGGATGGGCGGGGCACACGGGCCGCAGAGCCTGTCTCTCATCTTTTTCGGCGAAGTATTCATCTATTTCCTCGTTTCCCTTACAGTCAATCAGTTTTTATTGAATAATATTGTCTGGAGATACATTTACAACCGAAAGTCCCCATTCTTTTCAAAGGATTTTATCTGGGAAGCTTTTGCTGCAAGCATTGTCTCTCTGTTCGGGGTGATTCTCTTCATCCTTTACAGCCAGATCGGCAATGTGGCCCTGGTTTATGCAGGCCTTCCCATCGTCCTGATCTCCGTCGTGCTGAATCACTATTATGCGGCGAAACTGATCAATGAACAGCTTCAGAAAGCAAGTGAAGTAGGCTATCAGCTGACAGAAAAACTCCACGTAAACGATGTATTGGACGTTTTTGTGGAGAAAATTGCAGACATTATCCAGGTGGACTACGCTTATATTGTGGATGTGATTGACGGAAAATCGTTAAAAGTGATCAGAAAAATGGAGAGCGGAAAGCAGCAGCAGAGTCCGGGTCATACAGTTCCGGTAAGTGAAGGAATAAGCGGGTTTGTCTTCGCAGCAAAAAAGAGCCTGCTCTACCATAAGCGGACGCAATGGGAGCATATGGGGATCTATATTCCGAAAGCTGCCCAAAGTCTGATGGCCTTTCCTGTTTTTCGCCATCAGAAGGTGGTTGGAGTGGTGATTCTCGCCTCTAATAAAAGAAGAAAATTTGAAAACCATCAGCTCATGCTCGTTAATCTTCTGATCGCCCATCTGGCAGTGGCCATTGAAAATGCACGCCATCACGAGCAGACAAGGGAACAGTCTGTGCGCTGCTCGCTGACCGGCCTCTACAATCACCGCTTCATGGAATCGGAGCTCGAGAGGGAGTTTGAGAGAATTCGGGAAGGAGACCTTTCCTGTCTTTCTTTTATCCTGTTTGATCTTGATCATTTTAAAAAGGTGAACGATACATACGGACATCAATCAGGAAATGAAGTCCTGATCCAGCTTGGACAGCGTTTAGAAGCTTTCATAGGGACGAAAGGCACAGCTGCCCGATACGGCGGGGAAGAATTTGTCGTCCTCCTCCCGGAAATGGAACGCAACCAGGCGTTAGCTCTCGCTGAAGGACTCCGCCATGAAATAGCATCCAAACCGTTCTGTATCGAACAGGATATGGTGAGCGGCAGCAGAAAGCAGATTTATGTCACTGCAAGCATCGGTCTTGCTACAGCCCCGGATGACGCCGATGATCCGCTATCCCTTGTTCGCCATGCCGACCGGGCCATGTACACTGGCGCCAAGCAGGCAGGCCGCAACAAAGTCGCCGGCTACTCAAAATAAAGAATCCAGCCTCAGGGCTGGATTTTTATTGTCGAAAAAATAACGCATATATGATAGGAGAAAAGTAGTATCTATTTCTATTAATTTGTTATAATGGTAAAGTCAAGACAAAGTATTGTACATTCTATGAGCCATTAGGAGGAGCACTAGATGATAAAAAGGATAACTGCCGCTTTATTGCTTATGTCGCTGCTGATTTCGTCATACTTTATTCCCGGTGAGCCTGCTGCGGCGGCCGAGGAAGATATTCGAATTGATTCGTCTGTTCGTGCGTCCTCTCAAAATATTAGAATGGTTCATGGGATTAATGCAGAGTCTATCTTGGATATCGAAGCCATACCGAAGGGGGAAGCGCCCAAAACAGAACGGCCTCCGATCGACGTGGTGTTCGTATTCGATAAATCAGGGTCGATGAATGACATCGTCCAGGGAAAAAGCAAACTGGAGCATGCTAAAGAAGCAATGGCAGCAGCACTGAAAATCTTTAATGAAAACAACAAGCCGAGAACAGTCAAAGACCGGTTCGCTTTCGTAGCATTTGATTCAGGCGTTAATCCGGACAACTCCCAGTTCACATTGAATTCAGATACTTCAGGGATTGCTTCAAAAGTGTCTGCCATTAAAGCAGAAGGCGGAACAAACTACACTAACTCTCTTGAAAAGGCGAGAATGATACTCGAGTCTGGTAAAGGTTCAGATGCCAGGAATCAGTACATTTTATTCATGACAGACGGCAAGCCGACCAATTCAGAAAAAACCGAGCAGACAAATAAAAGATACCTTGAATTAATAGAAGAAAATGAATACATCAGCAAGTACGGATACTATTGGTCTGGTTTAGGGAAGTATTGGTCAGGCAATGTGACAACTTTTAAAGACAAGACATACATGATTGGGGATTCCAATAACCGGACTGTCCAGATTTCAGGTGCGAAAAAAATGCACTTTGATACAAATCCGGGACGGAACTATATAATAGTGGAGCACAACGGCAAATATTATATTGAACGGAGTACCGCGTCTGCTGTGCAGGAGGAAATAAATAAGCACATTACGGACCAGGCAAAGGTTATTAAAGAAAAGAATATCATCCTGAATTCGATTGGGTTCGGGGAATCCTCGCAGGTCGATATGAAGCTGCTTGAAGACATTTCTTCACAGGCAAAAAATGCTACAGACGGAGGAATCGTTGAAATCTATCAGGAGCTGTCTAAAAAATGGTCTTCACCGACCCCTATTTTGTCAGACGTTCAGATTCAATTTAACCTTCCGGATGGGGCAGTTTTAAGAAATGCTGCTGATGCAGTTTTATTAAAAAACGGAAAATATAAAATCAGCCTGCCTGACGTGTTATACAATCCGCTGCCAGCGTTCCAGGATCCTAAAATGAAGGATCCGAGAAAATATACTGCACAGCTCCCGATTGTTTTTACGAAGCCGGGAGAGTATACGATAAATATGGAAGTGGTCTATACAAAGGACAATGCGGAGTTTAAAAAACCAATTGCTCCTGTAACCGTAAAGGTGGAAGAAGTGAAACTGGAAAAAGCGGTGTTTAAACCGATTGAGGTCAAAGTAGGAGAAACCGTTGTACTGAATGACAAAATCGAATATTTTCCTGCGGATGCAACGTACAGAGAGATACGCCAAATGCAAAAAGGACCATCCAACGCTTTTGAATTAACCTTTGAAAACGGGCAATTTAAAGCGAAAGGAATTAATCCTGGCTTCAACACAATCCAGGCAACGGTCGTAAGCGGAAGCGAACAAATCACAGCAAATGGAACAATCCAGGTTGTTTCCTCAGGAAATGATCAGCTTAAATGGTAACAAAAAGAACGCCTTTCCGGAGAAAGGCGTTCTTTTTTATCTTGTTATGATCGTTTCACCCATAATAATTTGGTACTGATCGACACGCGGGAGAGCATCAAGCTGGTCGATTAAGACGGTAGGATCGTGAGTGACACTGAATCTGGAATGCTGATTGTCTTGCCCTTGGAAAGAGGGGGTTTCGATCTGGAGCACTTTATTGCTCTGCCTGACAGAATTCTGGCGGATCGCATGGATCGTTAACTGATCCTCTGCGAAAATGCCGCCATTTATTTTGTAAATTGAGCCTACTCCGAAGAGTTCAGCTTTGGCGTCTGTGTAAAGAAAGGCATCAAGCGGATTCCTCTCGGCTTTGCTGTATTCAGTAAATTCGTTAATTCTTGAAACGTTCAAATCTTTCTTCGTCATTACGACAAGCTGACTGTCATCGAATCCTGACAAGTTTGTATTGGATATAGTCGTTCCACCTAGAGCATAGATGGTTGAATCTACTTGTATCGTATCATCCTCGACCGTTTCCGCTCCTCCTGATGCGTTCGTTTCGTTTCCTTTAATCGTCAGATTCCCCGTCACAAAGATGTTTCCCTGCAGTTTAATCGGCTGATTTGAATTGGCGAGGATTTCGAGATCCCCATGTACGATCATCCATTTTTTATCGGCCAGGGAAAAATCGGTTTGAATGGTTAGTTTATGCGGCAGAAAAACGAGATTATTTTGAATACTCGAGAAATTTGAAGCAACTACGTGTTTGGATAAACTGTTGGTAACAGAAAAGATGTCGGCCGGTTTTGCAAAACTGTTGATCGTTTTAATGGTTTGGGGACATTTATCGGTCAGTATAGGAATTCCGATAACAGGATTTAGTAAATTAAGCAGCTGGCCCTCACATTTTGTGCTTCCTGATGTCACAATTTGTTTAATCACTTGATCGAGCTTGGCAGAATTTGTGATGTCATTTTCTGTGATTTTTGATGCAGCCGTTCCTCCAACTTCTTTTATCACCTGCAGCAACGTATTCTCAAAATTGACCGGAATGTACAGATCATTCTCTTTTTGAAAAGTGACAGCGGACTTCTGATCAAAACGGCTTAGTAATGCAGGGCGGTCAGAAAAATTCGCTATCCCATTCACGTCAGATCGGATCAGGGCCTTTCCATTCACACGCGGGTACAATGTGGACGCACTTTTTGCTTTTCCGTTTGATGAAGCATCGTAATATTGAGCTTTGTTTTCTGTGATGAGTTTTTTTGTATAGATGTTTCCTTTAAATTCGGAGGCTCCATTTAAAAGCATCTCCCCCTCAGGACCGGTGCCTGCTGCGTAATTAAAAAAGGACGGTGTGGGGGAGAGAAACACTTTCTTTTTGACGGTCTTTTTTCTGGAACCGTCCTGAAGGGTGTAGCTGAATTCATAAACCCTCGACAGGTAATTCGTTGTATCAATTTTAAAACCGTCAGCAGCGGATGTGGATAAATCCCGGATCTGCAATGGCTCTCCAGTCCCTGTTTTAGCCTTCGCGATAAGGGTTTCACGGGCGTTGATCAGTTTCGAATTAATCAAGCTGATATCAGCGGGGCTGACGGCATTGGTTAATTTGAACGCGATGGGGTCGGTAACAGTCTTCGTGAATTCTGCGATCGCTTCGTTCAGCTTTCTTTCCACTTCTGCGGTTAACTCGATATCCCCTATTCTGATTTCCGTTCGTTTGGATCCGCCGAGTGCACTAGTGATGATGGCTGCACCCAGCACCGTGAAAATGAGGGAAATGACCATTACAGTCAAAAGACTTTGTCCTCTTTCATTATTGAACATTCAAGCACCTCCTTTTAAAATCCAAATTGGCTGTTCAGGATCATAGGTTTAACATGTATCGTACGGTCGCTACCGTAATCTGTATCCTGTATAGCGATCGTGATATCGACGATCCCTGCTTTGCATACATCCGGATTTCCGGCTGCCTCCTCGTAGCAGATCACTTCTACTTTGCTGTCTCCGGGAATGACCTCATATGGGTCAGAGATCAGCTGCTCTTCTTGGTTTTCATTGCCTTTTACTGTTTTCTTCACGGAATGATTAAGAAGGAAGGTTGTAGTGACGGATACATCCTCGTTTTCTTCCAAGAACACGCCGCTTTTTTCTGTGATTTTCTTATTTTGTGTGAATTCAATGCATGGAACAGAGGGAGATGAGCACTCTCTCATTTCATCAATTTTGGACTGCTGCAGAACATCCATTAGATCAGATAAAACATAGTCCGCTTCATCTCTTAGCTGAATTTCGACCCCTGTTTTTTGATAGGCAGTAATGCCCATGATAAAGACGTTGTAGAAAACCGTTAATACAATAGACGATATGACCAGCGTTCCCAAAACTTCAATTAATGTGAAGCCGCGCTGCTCCCTGAGCAGGTTACCGATTCTTTTCACTGGTGATATACCCCTCCAGACTGGTTTCGTTTTCCTCCCATTGAACGTTCACTGTCATGGGAATAAGCGAATCGCTTAAATCTTTGGCATCTGTCTTTTTATACGGAGAAAGGGTTACAGTCACCGCGAATGACCGGTTGTTGACCGTCGGAGTAAAAAACACCGGACAGTTCGAAAGTCCCTCATTAATCGATTGGTTCAAAACAAATTCTCCGGAGGGCATTTTATCGCTGCAGGCATCTTTATCGATGACTGTGCCATCGGAGGAAGTTTTAATGTATCGATCATTTATGTTCTGAAAGTTTTGCTGTTTCATAAAGTTCATCATGTTTCTTGCTACATAGATTCCAAGTGTTTTATCTTCATTTTTATTGGTGAAATCAAGGGCCTGGTTAAAGAATTGAAGCATGCCCAGCGTGAGAATGCTGAAAACTGTTATGGAGATCAGAACCTCTATTAACGTGAAACCCTGCTGCTTTTCACGGGAAAATATTCGTTCAATCAAAAGAATCCCTTCTTTCAAATTCAATAAAGTTATTATACAATAAGTGATAGTCGAATATTGTCTTTTTCAGGGATTTTTTTACTGGTTTTTGATTTTTATAGTTCAATACGCATAATTCTTTCGACTGAGGTGATGAATTGAATTTTACTAGTTGGAGTTTTATATGGTTTTTACTTGCCGGCCTTGCAATTTGGATTCCGGTATTCCTTTTGATTCCGATAAAGATGAGATCGGAAGGGAAATGGGTGATTACCGCTGCTTCTTTTCTGCTTGCACTGCTGTATTTTGGTGCTGCCCAGATTATGCCGGTATGGCAGGCTGTCCTCATTACAGCGATGCTGCTTGGAATGTGCGGTTATTTTCTGCATCAGAAGGGCAATCATTTAATCGCTGTGCAGGAACGTGCAGAAGATGAATCACCTTCGTTTGAGCAATCATATTTTAAAAGCTTAGAAGATTCATCGTTTTCTGCAGGAGAAGACGATCCTGAACGGGAAGAAGCAGATCAGAAGCCCGGGCAGGATGAATCCACTTTCAATGAGGGACCGGAACAATGGGAAGCGGACTGGTTTGAAGAGGAGAAGAAAGACGAAGAGCAGCCGGAACCCCAAATCGTGGGAGCTGATGACGAATCTGAGCTTGAGAGGATTCAGGATGAGGAAATTCATCATGCAGCCGCTGCAGAAGATGAAGAGTTTGATTTTGAACGGATGCAGTTGTCTGAGTCTGAATCAGACAGCGAAGTGGAAAGCCCTGCACAAGATTTAGAAAGCAGAGATTTCTTGAACGAACTTTCAGAACAAACCGAAGCTTCAGAACCTTCTGCGGAAGAGGATTGGTATGAAACAGAGGAAGAAGCTGAAGAAGAGGCCGTACCGTTAGAAAAGGAACAAATGGAGCCTTCGATTACAATGGAAGAGCGGGAAGTGTTTGAATCCTGGCTTGATGAAGATCTTCTGCATGAAGAAGAACTGAACGATGAAGGGGAAGAAGACAGCATACAGCCTGAAAACGTGAAAGCCGGGGAAAATGATGCTGACATCGCAATCGTTGATGAACGGGAAGAAGCGCAGCATGAACCTGAAGGGGTTGAAGATTCTTTCGGTCATGACGATGAAGAAGCAGAAGAATTCCCGCCGCCAGAGGAAACAGAAGCATCTATTTTTGAAGGCCAGAAAAGCATGCCGGATGATCTGCTTGAAGCCGTCCGGGAGCAGCTCCTTGTTTTAAGAGAAAACTCTTCAGGGCACGATTTTAAAGCCGTCATGAATGATGTGATCATCCAGTCAACAGGTGCCCGTGAATATTTTGTATTTGTTCAACTATATCTCAGCTATCTGGCGGAAGCCGGTGAAGAGACCGAATTCAGCAATCTGTATACGGAAGCATCTGAACACTTGAGTAACTATCCGTATTTAACCGAGCAGCTATCCTGGATTCAGCAGCACAAGGAAATTTACTAATTGATTAGGTGTGGTGAACGATGAAGAAGAGTATTGAAATTGTAGGGCTTCCAATCATCTGCATTACAGAGGGAACGGAAGCGGGAGAGGTCAAATCACTCGTTATTAACCCGGAGAAAGGAACCGTTGATTTTCTGACTGTTGAGCATGCCGAGTGGCAGGTCAGTGTGAAAGCCATCCCGTTTAAGAAAATTGTCGGAATCGGTGAATATGCTGTGACGATCGAGTCAGAAAACTCAATCATCGATCTGAATGAAATTCCGATCGCGAATCAGCTCGTGAATAAGCGGATCAAGATCAATGACACACGTGTCATGACGCGAAAAGGCCAGCTGCTTGGCGAGGCACGGGAATTTTATGTGGATGAAGATAACGGAACGATCCTAGGTTTGCAGATCGCTCAGCGCGATAAGCAGGTCATCATTCATTCCGAGGACGTTATGACGTTCGGAAAAGACATTCTTATCGTGAAAGAAGATGTCCGCTATTTCGAAACCCCTGAAAAATTAACAGCTGATGAAGCTGCTGCTGACGCGCAGGCTGAAATAGAAGAAATCGAGGAAATAACGAGCAGAATCATGCTTGAACCTGTTGAGGACGAAGACCACACGGAGAATGTCCCGGATCAAATGGAAGAGATTAAAGGGAAACAGCTGAAGCTGCTGCAAGGCAAGCGGGTTGTAAAAGATATTTATGCAAAATCCGGTTATCTGCTCGCATCAAAGGATAGTGTGCTGACGGAAGAAATCATCCGCCAGGCGCAGGATGAGGGACCCGGCATAATAGTAGAATTATCGATGAATGTTGAAATGTAAGGGGTAGAGTAAGGTGAGAAAATCGGGCTTAAACGTAGTCCTTGCCCTCTTGATTTGTACCGCCTATTTAACGGGGTTTTCCTACGCAGGCAATGCTGTGTGGGATTTCCTCGGCAACGGCGGCCGGTTTGAACCCAACACGACGATTGCCTCCATAGACATTTCAGGTCTGCCCCCTAAAGAAGCTGCACAAAAGGTAGAGGAAACGATCAACCAATGGAAAAATGAAAACCCTGTAACACTGACTTTTTTAAAAAAGGAAGCAATCCTTCCTGCGGATGCTCTTCAATTTAAAGTGGATAAAAGCGTACGTTCTGCAGTCGGCGGACAGCAAAATACGCTTGAAGTGTCGCTGGACAGTATGCTGGTTGATACGGTTTTGGCAGATCTTGCTTCAAACGAGGCTGACCTGATCGATCTGGACATGCTCAAAAAGCAGCTTGCAGATTCTGCCGCTGTGTTATCGACGGAATCAAGCTACAGCCTGGAAAAGTTTACAGCGGGAGAAGAAGGTGTAATCTACGAGTCTTCTCTTAATGTCCCGGCAGATGATCCGGAGATCCTCCAGTTCGTCCAGTCAAATCCAACAGTGAAAATAGCCGGCCAAGCGCAATGGTCCCTGCTGAAGCAGTTCCCTCAGGCGACAGATCAGAACTCACTCGGTTTTATCGCATCTGCTGTGTATCAGACTGTGCTGGGCACAAATTTTGTAATTGTAGAAAGGCATACAGGCATTATGATGCCGGATTATGCGAGTCCCGGTCTGGAAGCAAAAGCCGTTCCGGGTGAGATGGACTTTAAAATCTTCAACCCGAATGAGACGGATTATACGCTGGCCTTTGAACTTGCCGACGGGAAACTGAACGTCAGTATTTCAGGGAAACCGCTGCTGTATACGTATGAACCGGTCATTTCTGAGCCGGACTACTATCCGTTCAAACAAATTATTCGTTACAATCCGCTCCTTTCTGTCGGTGAGGAGAAAGAAGTGAGAAGCGGCGCAGAGGGAATTCTTGTTCAAACATCAAGGCGTGTATTGGACAGCCAGGGCTTTTCGCTCGGGATAGAGGAAATAGCCGAAGACTTTTATCCGCCGGTCCATGAAATTTTGGAGAAGCGTTACTATGTACCAATCGAAGCAGCGGACCCTGTCATTAATGATTTACTGAATCCGGAGACCGGACTGCCTGAAAACACGGTGCCTGTCCTGCCGGATGAAACGGACCCTGATAATCCTGATCCGGTACCGCCTGAAGCAGCAGAGCCTCCTGCAGACTCAGAACAGCCAGCGGCGGATTCAGAACAGCCTGCGGAGGAAGAGCCGGCAGCGGAAGCCGGGAACGAACAGGAACAGGAAGCACCAGAAGCAGAACCGGCCGGAGAGATGGATGAAGAGCCTGTTGAAAAATAATACACCGGGGGCGAAAAAGGCATGACGACAACCCGAAAAAGGCTGGGTGATCTGCTTGTCGAGGCTGGTCTCATCTCAGAAGAGCAGCTTAACCAGTCCTTACAGGACAAGCAAAAGGGGCAGAAGCTTGGAGATGTCCTTGTAGAGAAGGGTTTTGTAACGGAGCAGCAGCTGATCGAAGTGCTCGAGTTCCAGCTCGGCATTCCTCATATCAGCCTGTACCGCTATCCGTTTGATGGTAAGCTCATGAATATTGTCCCGAAGGAGATGGCGAAACGAAATCTTGTCGTCCCTTTAAAGAAAGAAGGGGACAAGCTGTTTGTTGCCATGGCAGATCCGATGGATTTCTACACCATCGATGACCTGCGTCTGGCAACAGGCTTCCAGATTCAGACCGCCATTGCTTCAAAGGATGACATCATTAAGACGATTGCGAAATATTACGAGACCGATGACGGCATGTCTGACATTATGGATCAAATATCTGCCGTTGAAGAGCGGGTTGAAGAAGAGACCATCACCGGCGAAGACTCACCGGTCGTCCGGTTAGTGAACCAGATCCTGCAAAGTGCTGTTCAGCAGAAGGCAAGTGATATTCACATTGATCCGCAGGAGACAAAGATCCTCATCCGTTACCGGGTGGACGGTGTTTTGAAAAATGAGCGGACCCTGCCAAAGCACATGCAAAGCGTGCTGACTGCGAGGATTAAGATTATGTCCAATCTGGATATTACGGAGCACCGAGTCCCGCAGGACGGTAGAATCAAGACAGCCATTGAATTTAACCCCGTCGATTTACGGGTATCGACTCTTCCGACTGTCTACGGGGAAAAAATTGTTATGCGGATTCTGGATTTAGGGAGCACGCTCAATGATTTAAACAAGCTCGGGTTCAATTCCCTGAATCTTCAGCGTTTCAATAAACTCATCGAACAGCCGACGGGAATCGTGCTGATCACCGGTCCGACGGGCTCCGGAAAGTCCTCTACCCTGTATGCAGCACTGAACAAGCTGAACAGTGAAGAGGTCAACATTATTACCATCGAAGATCCGGTGGAGTACCAGCTGGAAGGAATTAACCAGATTCAGGTGAACACCAATGTCGGCATGACCTTTGCAAAAGGGCTGCGTTCCATGCTCCGCCAGGATCCAAACATCATCATGGTCGGAGAGATCCGTGACCGCGAAACGGCTGAAATTGCGGTAAGGGCTTCTCTTACCGGCCACTTGGTTTTAAGCACCTTGCATACGAATGACTCACTTGGAACGATTACAAGACTCATCGATATGGGAGTGGAGCCGTTTCTCGTCGCTTCCTCGCTGACAGGTGTTGTTTCACAGCGCCTTGTGCGCAGGGTATGCCGCGACTGTGCGGAAGAACAAAAAGTGACAAAACGTGAGGCTGAAATTTTTGCCCGCCGCGGCTTGAAGATCGAGAAAACCGTCAGAGGACGGGGCTGCGGAATGTGCAGCATGACCGGCTATAAAGGACGGCTTGCCATTCACGAACTACTGGTCATTGATGATGAAATGAAGCGAATGATCCTGAACAATGAGTCCTTTTCGGCTCTGCGCGATCTGGCGGTCAAAAATAAAACGATCTTCCTGATTGACGATGGTCTGCTGAAAGTGAAACAAGGCTTAACGACTACAGAAGAAATCCTCCGGGTAGCGATTCCGGATTAAGTGGTGACCCAGTCATGAAAAATCAAATTGATGCAATCCTGAAGACCGCATTTGAACGGCAGGCATCCGATATCCATCTGTCTGTCGGCGTCCCGCCGGTCCTCCGCATTAACGGAGATCTGGTCAAGCTTGGCGATAAGCCGCTAATGCCGGCAGACACGGAAAGCATGTCAAAGGCCATCATTTCCAAAACAAAGTG
This sequence comes from Metabacillus mangrovi, assembly GCF_009711125.1. Taxonomy (GTDB): domain Bacteria; phylum Bacillota; class Bacilli; order Bacillales; family Bacillaceae; genus Metabacillus_B; species Metabacillus_B mangrovi. Next base: position 195,251 of record NZ_WMIB01000003.1, read on the forward strand.
GACTCTTTTTGAAGAAAAGGGAGAGCTCGACTTTTCCTACGGTATACCAGGCATCTCCAGGTTCCGGGTCAATGCATTCCGGCAGCGGTCCTGCATTTCCCTTTCCATCCGGATTGTTCCGAGAACCATTCCGTCCATTGATTCCATGGAGCTGCCTCCTATCCTTAAGGATATGGCAGAAAAGCCGCATGGTCTTGTGCTTGTAACGGGGCCGACGGGCAGCGGGAAATCAACGACGCTTGCCGCTATGATTGATTACATGAATAAATCGATGCGCAAGCATGTCATTACCCTTGAAGATCCGATCGAGTATTTGCACAAGCATCAAAAATGTGTGGTGGAGCAAAGAGAGATCGGCTTTGATACAACTACGTTCGCAACCGGTCTGAAGGCAGCCCTCAGGCAGGACCCCGATGTCATTCTTGTAGGAGAGCTGCGTGATCTCGAAACCATCCACACAGCGATCACCGCAGCGGAGACGGGGCATCTTGTTCTCGCAACCCTTCATACCTCATCTGCTGCTACAACGATTGACCGGATGATTGATGTGTTTCCTGCCAATCAGCAGCCGCAGATCCGCCTTCAGATTGCCTCCGTCCTAATCGGGGTCGTGTCTCAAAGGCTATTCCCGACGTCCGATCGGAAGGGCAGGAGAGCGGTGACCGAAATCATGATGAACAATTCAGCGGTGGCCAACCTGATCCGGAATGAAAAAACGCACCAGATCCCCAGTGTCATTCAGACGAGCCGGGCTCAAGGGATGCATTCCTTCCAGAGCAAGCTCGATGAATTGGTGAAAAGCGGAATCATCGAAATGGAATCCGCACTGCCGTATATGCAGGGAGCGGCTGAATAATGGGCAGATATGTATATGAAGGCCGGGACAAAACCGGCAGGGTAAACGGAAAGCTTACAGCTCCTTCTAAAAGAGAGGCTGTTTTCAAGCTCGGTGAATCCGGCATTCGGGTTACGAAGCTGAGCGAGGTTCCGGAAACCTTTTTGACGAAGGATATCAGCATTGGAAACCCTGTTAAACTGCAAGACTTTGTCATTTATCTGCGCCAGTTTTCCACCTTGCTGAAGGCGGGAATCTCGGTTGTAGAGGCAACGAACATCCTGGCTAAACAGACTGAAAGCAAAGCGCTCAGGAAGGCACTGGAGCAGATGGAAGAGGACATGCGGTCAGGGAACCCGCTGTCAGCTGCCTCCTCCAAGCATTCCAAAATCTTTTCCGGTATGTTCGTCAATATGATCCGTGCAGGGGAAGCGAGCGGAAACATGGACGAGACACTCGAGCGGCTCGGCGAGCATTATGAAAAGCAGAACCGGACAAAGCAGAAAATACAGTCCGCACTAGCCTACCCAATGGCTGTCGCGGTCGTAGCCGTAGGAGTCGTCATTTTCCTGCTGCTGTCCGTAGTGCCTACGTTCGTCACCATGTTTGAAGGCTTTGGCGCAGAGCTTCCTGCTATCACAACTTTCGTATTGAACGCGAGTAACTTTATGCAAGGGTACTGGTGGGTCGTACTGATCTTGTTCTTGCTGGCAGCAGGTGCATTCATCATCATGCGCAAAAATCCGGTTACCCGCTATTACCTGGATTACGCAGCACTGCGTGTTCCAATATTCGGGAAGATGATTCAAAAAGCCGTTCTTGCCCGGATGACGAGAACCCTGAGCTCACTGTTCTCAAGCTCGGTTCCTATTTTGCAGGCAATGTCCATTGTAGAAAAGGTTGTTGAAAATGAAGTCATCGCCAAAGTGATCAGCGATTCGAAAAAATCACTGGAGAACGGATTCTCCATCACCGAGCCCATGAAAAAGCACTGGGCCTTCCCGCCGCTTATCACACAGATGATTGCGATCGGAGAAGAGACCGGCTCCCTGGACGCCATGCTCGGGAAAGTAGCCGATTTTTACGAGGAAGAAGTCGAAAACAGTACAGACCGCCTCAAATCAATCATCGAACCGCTGATGATCGTGCTGCTCGCCGGAATTGTAGGGACAATCGTCACGGCGATAATAGTCCCGATGTTTGATATATTCAACCATGTTCAATAAGAAATTTTGTCAAAAAAATGTATCGCTGTGCCTAATGGTGTTGTATAATGAATCTAGTAAATTAGGTTAAATTTACTAATTAAACTTAGGGGGAAACCTGATCATGTTCAAAAAAATGTTCAAAAATCAGCGCGGTTTGACACTGATTGAGTTGCTGGCTGTTATTGTTATCTTAGGGATTATTGCTGCAATTGCGATTCCGGCTATTGGCGGGATGATTAAAAATTCAAAAGTTGACGCTCATATTGCAAACGCTCAACAAATGGCGAATGCTGCAAGATTGTATACAACAACTGAGAATATTAAAATTACTGCCTCAGGACAGGATGTAACACTAGGTGCCTTAAAAACAGCAGGTCATATGGATGATATTAAAAATCCTAGTACTAATGCAAAGTATGATTTAACTAATAGCTTAGTAAATGTGAGATTAGAAAGTGCAACATCCAACAACGTAATATATGTGGTTACTTTAAAAGAAGGAACAACCACATATATTGATGCAAAAAACGCTAAAACGCTTGTTAGAACTGATGTAACCAATCCATAAAATTATAAGTCCTCCCCAACAGGAGGACTTTACCCTTTTAAAACAATCTCCCACAAGAAGGTGAACCCAACATGACCGCTACAATCCCTATCCTCATCCACACGTACCTCTTCACCCTCGGAGCCGTCCTCGGATCCTTCTTCAACGTGGTCGGGCTGCGTGTTCCGGAGGGGCAATCAATTGTCCATCCCCGGTCCGCCTGTCCGAACTGCCATCATACCCTGACTCCTAAAGAACTGATTCCGATCTTCTCTTTTATGTTCCAAAGAGGAGCATGCTCGAACTGCCGCAAACGGATTTCACCGATCTATCCGTTTATGGAGCTTGTGACTGCGCTGTTGTTTGCTGCCGCTCCTTTAGTGATCGGCTGGTCTCCTGAACTGCTTGTTGCCTTCACTTTGGTTTCGCTCTGCTCCATCATCATCGTCTCTGACGTCCGCTATATGATCATCCCGGATAACGTGCTGCTTTTTTTCCTTCCGCTGTTTGTTGCAGAAAGGGTTTTTATCCCGCTTGATCCATGGTGGGATCCGCTCGCAGGGCTGCTGCTCGGAGCGTTTATCCCGTTTGTCATCATCCTTGCGAGCCGCGGGGGGATGGGGGCGGGAGATATGAAGCTGCTCGGGGTGCTGGGCATTGCTCTCGGGTGGAAGCTGGTGCTTCTTGCATTCTTTCTTTCTACTTTATATGGAACGGCAGCCGGTCTTGCTGGAATGGCATTCGGCAAGGTGAAAAAGGGCAAGCCCTTTCCCTTCGGACCATTCATCGTTCTTGGTGCATTGACTGCGTATTTTTATGGAGAGATCCTCATCCACTGGTATGTCTCATCCTTTTTCGTCCTGTAATGATTTCAAATTGCTGCAAAGGAGCTATTCTCGATGAAATATTCCCTTTTTCGTTCCAGGTCCGGCTATGCGAGCCTGCTGTTCACAGACTATTCGATTCAATATCTAGAACTGAAGTCGGAGGATCCCCTTGTTGTTCATGATTTCGGAGAGCATTTTCTCCCTGAAGGCATCATCGTGAATGGCAGGATCCAGGATTATGATAAGCTCTCTCTCATCTTGGATGAGTGCATTCAGGAGTGGTCTCTGAAACGGAAAAAGATCCGTTTTGTGATTCCGGATTCCTTTATTGTCGTTAAAAAGGTAGAGGTCCCTGCTGATATTCTGGAAGATGAAATTAAAGGTTATTTATACTTGGAACTTGGAAACAGCATTCATCTGCCATTTGAAGATCCAATTTTTGATATCCATGTGATCCGCCGGACATTGGAGAGCAGGGATGTTTATCTATTTGCAGCACCGGAATCGGTGGTTCAGGATTATTCGCAGGTGCTGGAGCAGCACAAGCTTCCGCCGGCTGCAGCAGACGTCTCGCCGCTTTGCCTGTTCCGGCTCCGCCAGAGGCTGAATAAAACGAAAAACGAGAGCAGTCTCTTAATTCAAGCGAACATGAAGTCTGTCACTTTTTCCATTTTTGAACAGGACGAGCTTCTGATGATGAGGAGTCTTCCGGTGGAGACGAGCATGAAGGAGTGGGACTGCCAGTATTTATCCTCTTCAGGCGATTACTTTACGCTGACTCCGAAAAGCCAGTCGCCTGAGGAAGCACTCACCGTGTATGATGACAGCTTAAGAGAAATTGAACGGGTAATGAATTTCTACCAATATACGTTAAATGAAGGAAACCGCAAAATCGAGAAAGTCTACACGGCAGGGGATCACCCTTATTTGAAGGATTTATCAGCCAGAATAGCCGATGCTGCAGCTGTACCTGTCTCTCTTAGTTTGACGGATACGATCTATACATCAGAAAGTGAAGCATTGCCCGGGAAATTTGATGTCCTGCTCGGGCTTGCTTTAAAAGAGGTGCAATAGGATGCTTGCTGAAATCAATTTATTGCCGGAACGAAAACGGAAAAATTACGCCTCACTCTTATTGATTGCAGCACTGGCGGTCGCTGCAGCTGGTTTGCTTGTTTTCATGCAGGGCCAGTACAGCAAAAATGAAGCAGAGATCAGCCAGCTGAAAAACGAGGATTCAGCCCTTCAGGAGCAGCTTGCTGTTCCGGCCGAATCCGGCATCGAGGGAGGAACAGCCTTCGAAACGCTTGCGAACGCGGTCACTTGGACAAAAGACTATCCAGTCGAATTCGTACCGATCATGGATGATTTACGCAAAAACCTGCCGAACAGCGGCTATTTTCAGGCACTTGGCTATACCGAAGCAAATAAGCTTGTTGTTTCCATCCACTTGGAGGAAACGAGAGAAGCTGCCTTTTACATGAACCGGTTAAAGAAAATCCCGTATTTTCAATCGGCCAAGCTTATGGAAATGACCGCAGTTGAACTGCAGGAGCTGGAAGAGACCGAAAATACGGCCGGTTCCATAGATGAACAGCAGCCCTTTCTAGTGACGTACGAATTAGAGCTGGACCGTGAAAAGTGGAAGACTTTACAGCTTGAGAAGCTTCAGGAGAAAGAAGCAGACGGGGAGGGGCTGCAGGATGATTCAGTTCAATAAAAAGCATCTTACTGTCGCCGTTCTCACCGTTTTGCTGCTTGGAGCTGCTTATGCGGGATTTTATTTTCTGATCCTTGATCCAATGGAAGTGCAGAAGGGGTCATACAGGGACAACATCCGTACCTCTGAGGAGCTTTTGGCTGCGGCTGAAGGAGGCGGGGGGAACGCTGCTGTTTTAAACCAGTATTCTCTTGCTGAACTGCAGATGGAGGTTCCGAACAACCGCTTTGAAGAACAGTTCCTGCTGGATCTTGAAAAGGCGGAGGTCCTCTCGGGAAGCAAGGTCACCTCTGCCGTTTTTGCCGATCAGGAGTTTACCGATGAAACAGCTGAGCAGCAGCAAGAAGCGGCAGCTGAAGAACAGGCTGATGAACCAGCAGCTGAACCAGCAGCTGAAGCACCGCCTGCAGAAGATGATCCTGAAGAAGCAGCCGAGCAGACGCCTGAAGGAGAGCCGGCATCCGATGAACCGTCCCTTCCGGCAGGTATGCAAAAAGTAACGATGACGGTTTCACTGGAGTCCGGAGATTACGAAGGAGTCAAACGGTTTTTATCTACACTCGAAACGGTAAGGCGGATCACGCAGGTGGAATCTGTCACGCTTGCCAATCCGGAATCGGGGATGCTTGAGGAAACCGATGAGGAGCCTCTGACATACGATGTGATTGTATCGGCTTATTACTTGCCAAGCCTGGAGGAATTAAAGGAACAGCTCCCTCCGTTCCCGAAAACAAATCCGGGAAGCGTCATCGATCCGTTTGAATCTCCTTCAGACGAAAACATTGGCGAAACAAGTGAATAGGTGGCGAAAACCTTTTGGAACAAGACGACAAATGTCTTGTTCTTTTTTATATTCCATATGCTAGCATGTAGGAAAAGCAGTGATTAGAGGCGGTGATTTCATGGACAAGCAGAACAAGAAGGCTTCAATCCGGGTCGTATTGAAGGGGGAAAATGCTGAGAAGGAAACGCTGATTCCGATTACTTCGTGGAAAGACCGGGCAGCGAGGGAAACGGCTGCTTCAGCGGAGAAGGACGAGTTTGATTGGATCCTCCCGGATGAGGAGGAAGATATTTATAAAGAAGATCCAAAAGTGCAAATCGGCAAAAAAGAAAAACGGAAGGGCGCTTCTTTAAATTTTGAGAGCAAAAATGACCGGTTGTTCCCGGTAAAGCAGTTTCTTACGACAGCTTTGATTGCTGTCGTCCTCGGTGTGGCATTTGGCTTCATCGCTTTGAATGTCATCTCAGATCAGGAGATGCCTGCTGCCGTTCAGCCTCAGGCAGCATCTCCGGCAGCGGCAGAGCCAGCAGCAGAGCCGGCACAGCAGCCTGCTAAATCAGCGAGTAACGGCCGTCTGGCGACTTTTGTTGTTCAGAATGGGAAATTTTCTTCAAAAGGAGCCGCTGAAAGTCTGGCTGAGGAAATGAAGGGCAAGGGGTTTGCGGCGGCGGTAGTTGAGAGTGACGGAGCTTTTTTCGTATACGGAGGGGTTGGATTTTTGAAAGAGGAAACAGCGGCTCTCGGCCAAACGTACCAGAAGCAGCAGGTCGAGGCTTGGGGAGGAAAGCAGGCTGAGTGGCTTGTACCCGAGAGTTCCTCCAGCGGGAAACTGCAGGAAGCTGCAGAAACGATTCTCTCTGCTTCCCTGAAGCAAATTGCTGGCAGCAAGGCAGATGAGAGTGCCATTCAAGCCGCATCCGGCCTGGCAGCCGGGGTAAAGGAAGACTCTGCTTTTAAAAAAAGTTTGACAGAAGCGGCCAAACAGCTCTTGAACGATTCCTCAGCCTCAGCTGGGTGGAAAGCGCAGCAGCTGATCTTAGACGGTTTGGCAGCGAAGTAACGAATAAAAAGCACTCCAGCCTGCGGAGTGCTTTTTTGCTGTCTGTATCGATCGCTTCCTTCCATTGTATGCGTATAACCAGGCAAAGCGGAAGCATACTGAAAGCAACTGCCTTTTAATGAAGGAGCGGAAATTATGCGCGCCAAAACGAAAAAAAACAAACTGAACGCGATGGAAGCGCATCGTTTACGGTGGACAGCTGAAGCGGTTGCGCCGCGGCTCGCTGAAAATAAAGCCAAGATCGAGGAAATGCTCGGAAGCAGTACGGATCTCGTCACTCAGATGTATGTTCAGGAGTCATTCTCCTTTTTACTCGTTTACTTGGAAAACATGGCCGAAAGGCAGCAGATCGAAGAGTTCATCACGGCCCCTATCCTTCAGAAGATGGAGAAGAACATTCCGGAAGGCAAGTGGCTGGAGCAGGCGATTTCCTCCTCGGCGGGCATCCGTACGGTTCTTCACTTTGGAGAGGTGGCCGATGCTCTCGTTACAGGATCCGTTCTCATCTTCGCAGATCATCAAAGCTTTGCTTTTTCGATTCCGCTGAATTTCATGAAAGGAAGAACGGTGGAAGAGCCGCAGTCGCAGACGATGGTCAGAGGTCCCCGGGACGGATTTGTCGAATCACTGCCTGTCAACATCCCGCTTCTCCGCCGGAGGATTGCGAGCCCGCTGCTTCACTTTAAATCGCTGCATGCCGGCAAAATTACTCAAACCAAATTGGTCGTTGGGTATATGGAAGGCCTTGTTGATCAGAAAGTGCTCAATCATCTCCTGACCAAACTGTCCGGTTTAAAAACAGACAAACTATTTGAAACCGGGATGCTTGAAGAACTGCTGAAGGAGAATAGCTGGTCCCCTTTCCCGATGTTTCTCTCAACCGAACGGCCGGATGTTGCCGCCTCGGCGCTGACTGAAGGGAAGGTTGTCATCTTGATGGAGGGGACCCCTTTTTGCATCATCGCCCCTGCAACATTCTGGTCCTTCTTCCAGGCGGCGGAAGATTATTACCAGAATGCTGATATCGCCTCTCTCGTGAGGGTGATTCGGCTCATCGCCTATCTCGTGTCCCTTGGTTTTCCGGCTCTTTACATTGCTGTTACCACCTTTCATCAGGAACTGATCCCATCCGAGCTTCTCATCAGCTTAGCTGCACAGCGGGAAGGGGTGCCGTTTCCGGCATTTGTAGAAGCCCTGCTGATGGAAGTAATTTTTGAAATTCTGCGCGAAGCAGGGGTCCGGATGCCGAGGCCTGTCGGGTCCGCCGTGTCCATCGTGGGGGCAATCGTCATCGGAGAGTCAGCGGTCGCAGCCGGTCTTGTTTCCCCGGCTATTGTAATCGTGGTATCCCTGACGGCCATTTCAAGCTTCGTTGCTCCTTATTATTCTTTCTCGGGAGCAAGTCGGCTCCTGCGGTTTGTATTGATGGTCATCGCCTCCACACTTGGAATGTACGGAATGCTGATTTTTGCCATCGGCCTTGTCATTCATCTGGCATCTCTTTCGTCAGCTGGATCCGCTTACCTTGGGCCCCTGGCACCGTTTGAACTGGAGGAGCAGAAAGATGGATTTTTCCGGCTGCCGCTCTGGGTCTCAAATACGAGACTGTATAAAGCGCTTCAAAGAAAACAGGAAAGCGGGGGACTGGGGTGAAAAAATGTGTGCTGGCTGCAGCGATGGTTATTTTGCTTGCTTCCTGCGGGAGAGTAGAGCTGAACGAACTGTTTATTGTCTCTGGTCTTGGCTTTGATCCTCACCCTGATGGCCTGCTGATGTCTTTTCAAGTCATAAATCCCGGGGGGTCTGCGAAGTCGACAGGAACCAGCGGCGGCGGAGGGGCAGGCAGCGCGGTCTATACGTATACCATCAGCGGAAGCAGCATAACGGCAATTATGGAAAAAGCCAGGAATATGTTTTCCAGGAAGCTGTATTTTTCCCATCTATCCGTTATTCTTGCAGGCGAGGAATTAGCTGCCAATAACGGTTTGATGCCTATCATGGATTATTTGGAACGATATTATCAATTCAGGGACAATGTGAGTTTGTATGTGACGAGGGAAAGCTCTGCGAAAGAACTTTTATCGGTCTCCCATCCAATTCAGAACCTCCCAGCTGTTTCGATGTCGAGAAGGCTCAAAACCTACGGGGGGAGTGCGGGACTGAGCAAAGGAATGGAAGTACAGGAATTCCTTGCGTTAAATTACGGAGGCTTTACAGAGCCGGTTGTTCCGGGCTTGAAGAAATATATGCAGACAGACGCATCCGATTCATCCATATTGAACCAGATAGATGGCGATCAGAAAATGTTTGAAATGACCGGATTCGCTCTGTTTAAAAATGATAAGCTGGCAGCCTGGCTGACTCCTGAAGAGTCAAGAGGATGGTCTCTTTTAACGGACAAAACGAAAACGTTCGAGACATCCGTCGAATGCCCTGGCTATCCGGAAAAAAAGATCGGGCTCCGTTTTACAGAAACAAAGGGAAAGCTGAAAAGTACGAGTGTAGAGCCCTTGCTTTTCCAAGGGGAAGTATCTGCATCTGCCAATATACAGGAAGTCACCTGTCCGGTAAGGCTTGAAGACCCTGGTGAGCTCAGGAAAATAGAAAAAGCCGCAGAGGAAAAGCTGAAAACCGAAATGCAGAAGGCTTTTTTGAAGATGCAGGAGGTAAATTCGGACGGATTCGGTCTGCGCCAGCTGCTCTATGAGAACCATTATAAAGAATGGAAAAAGATGAAAAAAGATTGGGAAAAAGAGTTTCCGGAAGCCCGTCTGGAAGCATCAGCTCATATTACGCTGAAACTTACTGGATTAAGGATTAAGAGCATCTATGAAAAGTAAACGGTACCGCTTCACATTGTCGGGTTTCTGGCTGTTTACCGGAATTTATGGGATTTGTGCCTTTTTTGAATTGGATCTGCTGCCTGCAGATCTATGGATCAAGTCTGCACTTGACCCGATTTACAGGCTGATGTTTGGAGGGGGCTGAAGATGAATCATATACTGTCCAGGCAGCAGCTGTTTCTGCTTGTGATTAGCTTTATTACCGGAAGCTCCGTCCTGATGGCCCCTGGGCTTACAGCATCCTTTGCTCAAAATGACGCATGGATTTCAATGGTTCTTGCTGTTCTGGCCGGATTGCTGCTGAATACGGTACTGATCTTCCTGCTGAAGAAATACCATTACGCATCCATTTTTGAGATTTTTGAAAAAGTGCTCGGCAAGCTGTTCGGTTTTTTATTGAGCGGCACTGTCGTCTTCTATTCCCTGCACTTAGCGGCTTATGTGTTAAGAAACTTAAGCAATTTTATGACTACTTCGATCAGCCCGGACAGCAGCCCGGCGAATTTCCAGATTCTTATGCTGCTTATTGTCATGTACTCCGTGTTTTTTGGACTGAATAATCTGGGCAGGGTGAACCAGTTTTTTATTCCGCTGATGCTCGTGCTGCTATTTGCATCCCTGCTCCTCGTGCTGAATCAATTTAAGGTCTCAAATCTTAAGCCGTTTTTTAAAGAGGGTTTTTTGCCGATTGTACATGGAGCCTATCCCTCCCTCGGTTTCCCGTTCATTGAAATCATTTTAATGGCATCGATCCTCACCTATGTCCGTCATAAAAAAAAGCTCGGGCGGATTTATTTAACTTCTATTCTAATTGGGGGCAGCATACTGGCGGTCACGGTTTTTATCAGCATTGGGGTCCAGGGCTATGACCTAGTAACGAGGCAGACCTATTCCACCTTCGAACTGGTCAGGGATATTACTGTCATCCGCTTATTTGAGCGGATCGAAGTCCTGATCGGCATCTACTGGATTTTCGGGATTTTTGTAAAAATTACATTTTGTCTTCAGACCGCTCTGCTTGGTTTTAAAACGATGACAAAGCATACGACATATCGTCCGTTCATTCTTCCGTGCTCCGTTTTTATCTGGGTGATGTCCAACCAGCTTCATCCAGCTCTGCCGGGCTTTAATGAATATGTCACAAAATATTGGACGTTATGGTGGATGGGTCTATACCTCCTGTTCATTTTTGTGCTAGCTGCCGGACTTTGGGCGGGGAAGCATAAAGCTTTTAATAAGGGGAAAAACGAAATTTGACCTGTTAAACCTTCATTCTTTAAAATTGTGATAATTGCGCCTATTTGGTACGATACGTCTGTATCTCCCTGCGAATCACGAAAGGATGAACGTTTATGAATGAGCATCTCGAGCAGCATTTAATCCTTGCTTCCGGTTCTCCCAGAAGAAAAGAGCTTCTTGAAAATCTTAAGGTCCCTTTTAATGTCATGATCACAAATGTGGACGAAACCATTTCAGAAGGAACCGGCCCGGAAAAGGCCGTTCAGCAGCTGGCAAGGAAAAAGGCGGTCCATATAGCCGGGTCTTTTCCTGATTCCTTTATTGTTGCCGCTGATACCGTTGTAGTTCTGGATGGAGACATTTTAGGCAAGCCAAAGGATGAACAAGAAGCGATCCGGACATTGGGACGTCTTTCCGGAAGGACCCACCATGTGTATACGGGTGTCTCCATAATAAAAGGGAAGAAAGAACGAATATTTCATACCGCCACGGAAGTTACTTTTTATGACCTTTCCGGAGAGGAAATCCAGAAGTATGCGGAAACCGGAGAGCCGCTTGATAAAGCAGGTTCATATGGCATCCAAGGTTTGGGTAGCCTCTTTGTCAAAGAAATAAAAGGTGATTACTATTCGGTAGTCGGTCTTCCGGTTGCAAGGCTGCTGAGGGAATTAAGAGAGATAGGCTTTACGATATGAGATGAGCGCAGGGAATCCGGGAGGAACATAATGAATACCCTGTTGAAAATCCGTGATTTTCCTGCTGAAGAACGTCCGAGAGAAAGACTGGTGAGTGAAGGCCCCGGCAATCTCTCTAATCAGGAGCTGATTGCCATCCTGCTGAGGACAGGTTCCAGCAGTGAATCTGTTCTCCAGCTGTCCTCGAGAATCCTTTCCCATTTTGAGGGACTGAAGCTCTTAAAGGAAGCATCCATCGAAGAAATGACGGCTATTTCCGGGATCGGCCAGGCTAAGGCAGTCCAGATTATGGCGGCCATGGAGCTTGGCAGAAGGATCCAGAAGCTTTCGGCTGAGGACCGGTATGTCATCCGCTCGCCGCAGGACGGGGCAAACTATGTGATGGAAGAAATGAGGTTTCTGACACAGGAGCATTTTGTCTGCCTGTATCTGAACACGAAAAATCATGTCATTCATAAGCATACCGTCTTTATCGGCAGCCTCAATGCCTCGATCGTCCATCCGCGGGAAGTGTTTAAAGAAGCTTTCCGGAGAGCGGCAGCATCCTTTATCTGCATCCACAATCACCCCTCAGGTGACCCTACTCCGAGCCGGGAAGACATTGACGTGACGAAGAGACTTTCCGAATGCGGCAAAATGATTGGAATCGAATTGCTGGACCATTTGATCATCGGCGACCAAAAATACATCAGCTTAAAGGAAAAAGGATATTTGTGACCCTAAATTCACTTTTTTTTTTGTCGTTTTACGTTATAATAAGGTTTATGAGTTTTTTCGTTAACGTTCAACCATATTATGAAAGCTGTGTTAAATTCTGAAGCTGATTACGGTTTGAAAAAACGGTCCGCGGACAAGCTTAACAGAGCCCATTATAAAAAAAGTGATTCGTTTCAGAAAGGGAGATACACGAATGTTTGGAATTGGTACTAGAGACCTTGGCATAGATCTGGGTACGGCGAATACCCTTGTGTTTGTTAAAGGAAGAGGAATTGTTCTGCGCGAGCCTTCTGTCGTTGCCTTGCAGACAGATACAAAATCAATCGTTGCTGTCGGAAACGACGCGAAAAACATGATCGGCCGCACACCGGGGAATGTCGTTGCCCTGCGCCCTATGAAAGACGGGGTTATCGCAGATTACGAGACAACTGCAACGATGATGAAATACTACATAAAGCAGGCTACAAAAAACAAAAGTCTGTTCTCCAGAAAACCTTATGTGATGGTATGTGTGCCTTCGGGCATCACGGCAGTGGAAGAGAGAGCCGTTATTGATGCAACAAGACAGGCGGGGGCAAGGGATGCCTATACGATCGAGGAGCCTTTTGCAGCTGCCATCGGTGCGAATCTCCCGGTCTGGGAGCCGACCGGAAGCATGGTCGTTGATATCGGGGGCGGTACGACGGAAGTAGCCATCATTTCTCTTGGCGGAATCGTGACAAGCCAGTCCATCCGCGTCGCGGGCGATGAAATGGACGATGCGATTATCAACTACATCCGGAAAACCTACAACCTGATGATCGGGGACCGCACAGCAGAAGCCATCAAGATGGAAGTCGGCTCAGCCGGATCTGCTGAAGATGTAGAGAACATGGAGATCCGCGGAAGAGACTTGCTGACAGGTCTTCCGAAAACGATTGAAATCACAGCGAAGGAAGTAGCAGAAGCTCTTCGCGACACCGTGTACACCATTGTGGACGCTGTGAAAAACACGCTTGAAAAAACGCCGCCGGAGCTGGCAGCAGATATTATGGACAGGGGCATTGTCCTGACAGGAGGCGGCGCTTTGCTCCGCAACCTGGACAAAGTGATCAGCGAAGAAACAAATATGCCGGTTCTGATTGCCGAGAACCCGCTGGATTGTGTGGCAATCGGAACAGGCAAGGCGCTGGAGCACATCCACTTGTTTAAAGGCAAAACAAAAAACCTTCGATAAACTATTTTGCATTCGGTGCCCTGGACGGGGCGCCGAATCCTTTTCACCCGGACTGTCTGCATATGGAAATCAAACGTTAAGAGGTGTAAATGATGCCGCCTTTTTTTATGAACAAACGGCTTATCCTGCTTCTGGCAAGCGTCATTTTGCTCGTTGCATTAATTGGCTTCTCGCTGAAAAGCGACCGGGAGCTTTCCTGGCCTGAACGATTCGTGAAAGATTCAGCCGGCCTGTTTCAATCTGTTTTCCACAAGCCTTCCCAGTTTATCGGCGGGGCTTTTGAAGAGGTAAACGCCTTAAGGGATACATATGATGAGAACCAGTACTTGAAATCCAGAATCGAAAAGTACGCGAGCATTGATTCCGAGGTTCAATCTTTAAGAAAAGAGAATGAAAGACTGCGTGAAGATCTTGCTGGTAAAGACAAGCTTGCGAATATGAGAGAATACGAGACGATTGTCGGCACGATGATCGCACGCAATCCGGACCGCTGGTATGAATACATTACCATCGACCGCGGCAAAAGAAACGGTGTGGAAGAGGATATGGCGGTCATGACTTCCAAAGGCCTGATCGGCAAGATCAAGAGTGTGAACGAATTCACCTCTACCGTCCAGCTTCTCAGTGCCCAGGACCGTGTGAATCAAGTGCCTGCCATTGTGAAAGGGAAATCGAATATTTTTGGTTTGATAGCGGGCTATGACGAAGAAAGAGAGATGCTTCTCTACCGGAACATCAATACGAGCATGGATATCAAAAAGGGTGATCTGGTAACAACGGCAGGGAACGGCGGTGTATTTCCTTCAGATTTGACGATCGGAACAGTAGAGGATGTACAGCCGGACTCGTACGGACTTACCAAAATGGCTTACGTAAAGCCAGCAGCCAACCTGTATGATGTGGAAAATGTCATGATCCTGAAGCGCACTGCTCCTGTCCCGCCTGAAGGCGACGTGAGCAGCGGCGATACGGAGGAGGAAGCGGAGTGAGACGTTTCCTGCTTCCGGTCGTCGTTCTGTTCTTCTTTATCATGGAGAGCACTGTTGTTGACCTGGTGCTGATCCCCTCTTTTTCAGAGGACATGTATTATGTGCCGCGCTTTACACTGCTCGTCCTTATTTTTATCGCCGTCTATGTGAGGGACCAGCTTGCTATAGCCTATGCAATCTGTTTCGGTCTTCTCCATGACATTGTTTACACGGAAGTTCTCGGAATTTATCTTTTTGCCTATCCGTTCTTAGCCCTTATTTCAGGCAGGGCCCTTCGTATTCTGCAGAACAATGCCTTTGTTGTGTTATTAATTGGAATGCTCTCGATCAGTGTCCTGGAATTCTACGTTTATGGGATCCAGCTTGTCATTAATCCGGATCCGCTCAGCTTCTATGAATTTATCAACCGGCGGTTCCTTCCAACACTGGCCGTGAATTCGATTGCCGGTCTTGTTATCATTTTTCCTCTTAAACTGTTCCTTACCCGTCTCAAAAAACAGACGGAGGACTAAAAAGAGGCTGCCTGCTGCAATGCCGGCTGTTTTCCTGACCGAATGCAGCGATTGATCCGATCAAAAGAGGAAATTTGGACTGGTTTGTCGAATTTGTATGGGTATTGAGGTGAACACCGTGAAAGCTCAAAAAAAGCAGCATGTAACAATAAAGGGAACGAAAGATGGCCTGACACTCTATCTGGACGATGAGTGCTCGTATGAAACACTGATTCTTGAACTGGAAGAAATGCTTTCCTCAAAGCAATACGTCCAGGAGAACGGCCCCCTGATCGGGGTGATCGTCAAATCCGGCAGACGGCTCCTGACGGATGACCAGGAACAGACAGTGAAAACCGTTATCCGTAAAAAGAAAACGCTGTTTGTGGAAACCATCGAATCCGACGTCATGACAAAGGCTGAAGCGATGAAGCTTAAAAAAGAAACGGAAGTGGCCAAGGCAGCGAGAATCGTCCGTTCCGGCCAGGTCCTCCGTGCAGAGGGCGACCTCCTGCTGATCGGCGATGTGAATCCGGGAGGCACCGTCATTGCGAACGGCAGCATCTATATCCTCGGTGCATTAAGGGGTACTGCCCATGCCGGCTGCAGCGGAAACACACGAGCCATTATTGCTGCTTCTGTTATGGCCCCGGCCCAGCTCAGAATTCATGAGTCACACAGCCAGTCCCCGGAGCGCGTCCGGGAAGAGGAACATGGAATGGAATGTGTATACATAGATGAAGAAGGGCAAATGAAACACGACAGGCTGCAGAATGTAATGCATATCAGACCTGATTTAACTACGCTTGAGGGGGGAATGTAGCCATGGGAGAGGCGATAGTTGTAACCTCCGGTAAAGGCGGAGTCGGAAAAACGACAACCTCCGCCAATTTAGGAACATCTCTGGCCATCCTGGGCAAGAAAGTCTGCCTAGTGGATACAGACATCGGCCTTCGCAACTTGGACGTCGTGATGGGCCTTGAAAACCGGATTATCTATGATTTAGTGGACGTGGTGGAAGGACGGTGCAAAATCCATCAGGCCCTGGTAAAAGACAAGCGGTTTGATGAACTCCTCTACCTTCTTCCTGCAGCCCAGACAAGCGATAAATCAGCCGTCAATCCGGAACAGATGAAAAAACTGGTGGACGAGCTGAAGCAGGATTACGATTATATTGTCATAGACTGCCCGGCCGGGATTGAGCAGGGCTTCAAGAATGCTGTAGCAGGAGCGGACAGGGCCATCGTCGTCACGACCCCTGAAGTATCCGCAGTAAGAGACGCAGACCGGATTATCGGCCTTCTTGAAAAAGAAGAGATCGAACCGCCGAAACTTGTCATTAACCGGATCCGCACCCATCTTGTTCAAAATGGAGATATGCTGGACGTTGATGAAATTGTCGCCCACCTCTCCATTGATCTTCTGGGAATCGTAGCAGATGACGATCAGGTAATCAAAGCTTCAAACAGCGGAGAACCAATCGCCATGGACCCAAACAACCGGGCATCCATCGCCTATCGCAATATCGCACGGAGAATCCTCGGAGAATCAGTGCCTTTGCAGACACTCGATCCTCAAAACCTCGGATTCTTCGATAAAATCAAGAAATTCTTCGGAGCACGCGTATAAGTGTTCCCCCAGAGCAGCCTGATCATAGGCTGCTTTTTTTATGCTTTTAAAATGAGCGAGGGGTACTTTCGGGGATTGGGAATTGTGTGGATAGGATTGGCTATTGGGGACTGGGTATTGGGTGAATTGGCAATCTTGTACTGATTATCGTTCATTGACTATGGTGCACTGACCCCGCATTCGCTAAATCACTAAACCTCCGTCCCCTATGTATCCGATCCCTTTGCTGCCAAGGGCTGCAGCGATTCAAGCTTGTTCCCCACTTGCTTTAAGCAGCAGGGGTCAGAGCAGCCAACCCCAAACCCCCAAATCGAGCAGCCAACCCACCCCCCAAACCCACCCCCCAAACCCAATCCCCCACACCCAAATCCACCGAAAACCATTCCGCCCGTGTCCGCTCTTCAAAAATCCATCTTCCCTCCGCTCTATTTTTCTCCCGGGTCCAAAACATATATTTACCGGACAAGTCATAGACTTGTACAAACGGAGAGCAGAAGGGTGATGAGGATGCCGAACAGAGCGGATGAAATCAGGAAACGGATGGCAAAGCGGAAAAAAGCGAGAACGTCAGAGACAGCCGCAGAGCCGGTTGTTTGGAAAAAGGAAGCGATCATTGAAGAAGAGGAGAAGTATGCCGGGATTGTTCATACGTATGAGGGCGGTCCTGATACCTTGCAGGATACCGGACCGGGGCATCCGCTTTTTAAGCCTCAGGTGTTTGTGTTGAAGTTGTTCCTGTCTGCCTGCCTTGTGCTTGTGATGGCAGTGGTTTTTAAGAACCAGCCCCCTGGTACCGGACAGGTGAGAACCGCGGTCGAGGATACACTCGGGCAGGAGTTTCAGTTCGCTGCGGTTTCAGCGTGGTACCAGCAGCAGTTTGGTCATCCGCTTGCGCTGTTTCAGGCTGCTCCGGTTGAGCCTGCTCACGATCCTGAACAGCTGAATAAAGCACTGCCTGCTTCTGGAAGAATCATGGAAAATTTTAAAGCGAACGGACAGGGCGTTCTGATTGAAACGGATCTTCCGTCTATAAAAGCGATGGGTGAGGGGATTGTCATTTCGGCCGGCCAAAAACCGGATTCCGGGCTTACCGTTGTGGTTCAGCATGCAGATGGAAGCGAAACGTGGTACGGGAACCTGGAATCAGCGAATATTGCCTCTTATGACTTTGTGAAAAAAGGGCAGGAGCTTGGAACCGTTCAGATAAAAGATAACAAAAAAGGAACGTATTATTTTGCCATCAAACAGGGCGATCAGTTTGTGGATCCCATTCAGGTGATTTCGCTTGATTAAATATGCATCGCTTTTTACAAAAATCCATATCCATCCGCTGCTGTGGGCCATGATGGCGGTCAGTGCAGCTACTGCCCAGTTTAAAACACTGGCTATCCTGCTGGTGATTGTGCTTGTACATGAGCTCGGGCATGCTGTCTGTGCTGCTTACTTTTCCTGGAGAATCAAATCCATCATGCTGCTGCCGTTTGGAGGAGCTGCAGAGATGGAGGAGCATGGGAACCGTCCGGTAAAAGAGGAGCTTGCTGTAATACTTGCTGGGCCTCTTCAGCATCTGCCCATGCAGGGTGCTGCGCTGCTGGCCCAGTTTTACGGGATCATCACTCCTGAAAGCTACGCCCTGTTCACTTTTTACAATTTATCAATCCTGCTTTTTAATCTGCTTCCCATTTGGCCTCTTGATGGAGGGAAGCTGATGTTTATTCTTTTTTCCCTCTACAAGCCGTTTCCTTCTGCGCATAAATGGATGATGGTTTTTTCAGCATGTGCTTTGCTTGTTTACAAAGGGGCGGTTCTTGCCTTCTTTCCGTTTCAGCTGAATTTATGGATGATTACGGTTTTCCTCTGCTATAGCCTGTTTATGGAGTATAAGCAGCGGCATTTTATCCATTTGCGCTTTTTAATGGACCGGTACTATGGAAGCGGGAAAGCGATTCAAAAGCTGGTGCCTATAAAAGCTGAATCAGGAGAAGACCTGCTTTCAGTGATGGCCCGATTTAAAAGGGGCTGTAAGCATCCCATCATCGTTTACCGGGGCGGCGCAAAGTGGTCAGAGCTGGATGAAAATGAATTGCTGCATGCCTTCTTTTCTGAAAAGCGGACAAATTCCAAGGTGGAGGAGCTCGTCTACGCGTATTGACACGCTTGGTGAAACATGAGTAAATGGGGGCAGCGAAGCTTTGAAAGAGGGAAAGAATTGAAAACGTTATTGATTCAGGCAAAATTGCCGGTTAAACGGCTGGCACTATATGAGAATGGAAAACTTGCGGATTTAAAAATAATCGGTCCCGGGAAGGGCCGGGCCGGAAGCGTGTATTGGGGCAGGGTGGCTCAGGTTGTAAAGGGGATGGAAGCGGCGTTTATCGACATCGGCCTGGAACGGAACGGCTTTATGAGGCTTGAAGATCTTCCGTCCTACAGAAAGCAAAGGGACGCCTCCGGCAGCATATCCTCCTATCTTCATGAAGGACAAAAGCTGATGGTCCAGATTAAAAAAGAAGGGGATCAGTGGAAGGGTCCGGCACTCTCCGGAAACATTGAATTCCCGGGAAGTTCCCTTGTGTACATGCCCTTTGGCGGGAAAGTGACCCTCTCAAGGAAAATCGGAGAGGATTCAATCCAGCGGTTAAGGGAGTGGGGAGCAGCCGTATTGGAGGGAGAAGAGGGGATCCTCCTTCGAACGGCCGCTGAGGCCAGTGAAGAAGGAGATTTGCTGCAGGAGCTTCAGGCGCTGCGAAAAGATTACAAGAGTCTCGAGCCTGCTGCAGACCGCAAAGCGCCCCACCTGTTGAAGGAAGGCGGCGATTTGGTCGAAACCATCCTTGCAGAGCGGCC
This sequence comes from Metabacillus mangrovi, assembly GCF_009711125.1. Lineage (GTDB taxonomy): Bacteria > Bacillota > Bacilli > Bacillales > Bacillaceae > Metabacillus_B > Metabacillus_B mangrovi. The sequence goes on from NZ_WMIB01000003.1 coordinate 214,898, forward strand.
GCTTTCATCCTATCACCAGATCTTCAGCGATTCCAGGGAAGTTGCAGCGCAGCTAAAAAAACACCTTCCTGAAGAGGACCAATCCTCTATTATTTATGAAAAGGAAGACGCTGTTCAGTTTGCAGACCTGGAGGCGGACGTGGCCAAACTGCAAAAAAAAGCAGTCTGGCTGAAAAACGGCGCCTATCTGCTCGTGGAAAAAACAGAAGCGCTTCATGTAATCGATGTAAACTCCGGAAAGTTTACCGGACGCGATTCTAAGCAGCGGACAATTCTTGAGACCAACCTGGAGGCAGCCGCCGAGGCAGCGAGGCAGATCCGGCTCAGGAACTTGAGCGGCATGATCCTGATTGATTTTATCGATATGAAGGAAAAGGCTGATCAGCAGAAAATCGTTTCCCGGCTGCAGAGTGAATTCGGCAGGGACCGGATCCAGACGAGAATCATCGGCTTTACTGAACTGAACCTGCTGCAGATTACCCGAAAAAAAACAAGCGAGGATCTTGCAGGCCAGTCATCTTCACCGTGCCGGGTCTGCGGGGGCAGCGGAGCTGTCCCGTCGGCTGAAACGGCGGCCCTGGAGCTGGTCAGCGAACTTCGCCGCCACCGCAATATCGACAGCGAAGCCATCTGGGTGGAAGCGGACGGGGAAGTGAAAGCTCTATTTGAAGAAATGGGGGAAGATTGGCCTTTTAAACTGTTTTTAACATCAGGCCCATTCAGTAAGCCGGAATACATAATCCGCCAGGTCGGAGACGAAGCTGAGATCAGGTCCCGGATCCTGCAATAAATTATATTGACAAAGAGGATGCTTTTTTGGTAACATTCTCTTGTTACTGTTTGTAGCACCCGTGCTACAACCGCTCGGAACCAGGTCTTAAGCAGCCGCTTAGGCGCTCACCTGCAAACCGGCGAGTCTGAGTATAAATAGGAGGTGCAGTGGAATGTACGCAATTATTGAAACTGGCGGAAAGCAAATTAAAGTAGCAGAAGGCCAAGCAGTCTACATTGAAAAAGTGGCAGGCGAGCAAGGTGAAACCGTTACTTTTGACAAAGTTTTATTCGTAGGAGGCAGCGACGTTAAAGTCGGAAGCCCTCTAGTAGCAGGAGCAACCGTTACGGCGAAAGTTGAAAAGCAGGGCCGTGCGAAGAAATTGGTTGTTTTCAAATACAAAGCGAAGAAAAACCAGCGTAAAAAGCAAGGTCATCGTCAGCCATACACAAAAGTTGTTATTGAAAAAATCAACGCGTAAGGCTTGATCCTATGATAAACGTTACCGTTAACCGCTCTAGCAGCGGTGCCATTCAATCCTTTTCCATGTCGGGACACGCAGAGTTCGATGATACAGGTAAAGATCTTGTCTGCGCTGGAGCATCATGTGTAGCTTTCGGCTCCATTAATGCTGTTCATGCACTGACAGGCATCGATCCTGTTATCGAAACGGACCAGAAAAATGGATACCTTTCTTTTCAATGGCCGGAGTCTGCTTCAGGCGAAGCTTTTGAGAAGGGACAGCTCCTGCTTGAAGGCATGCTTGTTTCCATGAGAACGATTGAAGAACAATACGGGGAATATATCCGTATTGCCATCTTGGAAAAATAGGAGGTGAATCTCATGTTTTTGAAATTGGACATTCAATTTTTCGCTTCCAAAAAGGGAGTAGGTTCCACAAAAAACGGCCGTGATTCCATGTCGAAGCGTCTGGGCGCAAAACGTGCTGACGGACAATTCGTTACAGGCGGATCCATCCTTTACCGCCAGCGCGGTACAAAGATCTATCCGGGTGAAAACGTTGGCCGCGGCGGTGATGACACTCTGTTTGCAAAAGTTGACGGTGTAGTGCGTTTCGAACGCCTTGGCCGTGACCGCAAAAAAGTGAGCGTATACCCTGCAGCTCAAGAAGCTTAATTCAACCGAAACTCCAGCTGAATTCAGGCTGGAGTTTCTTTTTTTTGCAGTCAGGAAGGCGCAGCCGATCAGGAGGCGCAAGCCGGCTGCAGTCCATTCTTTTTTAAAGGCTATGGTAAAGCATGCTGCTGATTTTTCATATATGCCGAATTCAACCTGCCGCGAAAATCAACAGCCTGTTTTAACGGAGCTTTATTCAAAGAAACACCCCATGCTTCCCCGAATTCCTTATTTTCTGCATAAACCGTTTCTTTTCCTCTCAGAGGTTTGCTATAATTTCATCAAGTAATCTTTTTATCAGAATAAGGTTGTTCACTCAATTATTAGCCGTAAAACAATAACACATGCTCCTAAAAGAAATAGAAAGAGTGGAGTCCGGATGACAAATGAGAGTAAAAACTGGAATATGGTTGATGCGATCAGCCACTACCGCCACGATTGGATGAACCGGCTGCAGCTGTTAAAAGGCAACTTGTCTCTCGGGAAATACGAACGAGTTAATGAAATTATGGAAGAAATCATTATTGAAGCACAGCAGGAATCCAGGCTTTGCAATCTGAAGGCGCCTGAGCTCGCTGAACAGCTGATCAGCTTTGCCTGGGTACGGCATTCCTTTTCACTGGAGTATGAAATCATCGGGGATATGTTTTCGCTTGACAGGCATGATCATGAATTGTCTCATTGGTTCAGGGAATTTTTTCTGCTGCTGGATCAATGTGCAGGGGAACGAAGCGAGAATCAGCTGATCCTGACCATTGAAATGCTGGAAAATACGGGACAGGTTCGTTTCTTTTTTGATTTTCATGGCATCCTAACAGAAACGGAAAGCCTCCTTGCATACTTTCAAAAATTGCCGGAGAAAAAAGTCACGGAATTGTCTGCAACAGCTGAAGAATTAACGGCAGCTGTCTTATATGATACGAAGTAACAGGGCATCACAGAACGGAGGAAAGACAGTATGTTTGTCGATCAGGTCAAGATTTATGTAAAAGGCGGCGACGGAGGCAATGGAATGGTAGCCTACCGCCGCGAAAAATATGTTCCGGACGGAGGGCCGGCAGGGGGAGACGGAGGCAAAGGCGCCAATGTCATTTTCGAAGTGGATGAAGGACTCCGCACCCTGATGGATTTCCGGTACCAGCGTCATTTTAAAGCAGACCGTGGAGAACACGGTATGTCTAAAAACATGCATGGCCGGAACGCCGAAGAGATGGTTGTAAGGGTGCCGCCCGGTACTGTCGTAATGGACGATGATACAAAACAGGTCCTGGCCGACTTAACGGAACACGGACAGCGGGCCATCATTGCAAGAGGGGGCAGAGGCGGCCGTGGAAACACACGCTTTGCAACGCCTGCGAACCCTGCACCGGAAATCGCTGAAAATGGCGAGCCGGGCCAGGAACGATACATTGTCATGGAGCTGAAGCTTCTGGCGGATGTCGGACTTGTCGGGTTTCCGAGTGTCGGTAAATCCACTCTGCTGTCTATTGTATCGGCAGCGAAGCCGAAAATTGCGGATTACCATTTCACGACGCTCGCGCCAAATCTCGGAATGGTTGAGACTCAGGACGGACGCAGCTTTGTCCTGGCTGACCTTCCCGGGTTGATTGAAGGTGCCCACGAGGGGATCGGGCTCGGCCACCAGTTCCTCCGCCATATCGAACGGACAAGAGTCATCGTTCATGTTATTGATATGTCAGGTCTTGAAGGAAGGGATCCATATGAGGATTACCTCACCATCAACGAAGAGCTCAAGCAGTACAACCTTCGTCTGACTGAACGTCCGCAGATTATCGTGGCGAACAAAATGGATATGCCGGATTCAGAAGAAAATCTCATCGCTTTTAAAGAAAAGCTTGAAGACGATTATCCGGTCTTTCCTATCTCAGCTGCAACGAGGCAGGGAATCCGCGACTTGCTCTTCAACATCGCAGATACGCTTGAGACCACGTCTGAATTCCCGCTTCACGAAGAAGAGGAAGATCTCGGTGTTCACCGCGTCGTATATACGCTCGAAGAAGAAGAAACGCCGTTTATCATTACGAGAGACAGCGCTGGAATCTTTGACGTGACAGGCGAGAAAATCGAGAAACTGTTCAAGATGACAGACTTCTCAAGAGAAGAATCGATCCGCCGGTTCGCCCGCCAGCTCCGTACGATGGGCGTAGATGAAGCCCTTCGCAAAAGAGGCGCTAAAGATGGAGACACAGTAAGGCTTCTGGATTACGAATTCGATTTTGTCGACTAAAAAACAAGGTGTCCAGGCTGTTGCTGCCTGGACATTATACATATACAGAGCTTACGTGTTCCAGTAAGGAGTGTTGGGATTTGAAGGAAGAAACGTTTTTTCTCGTCCGTGAAGATGTACTCCCGGAAGCCATGAAAAAGACACTGGATGTAAAGAAGATGATTGAAAGGGGGAAGGCAGCCTCCGTTGCAGATGCCGTTCAAAAGGCAGACCTCAGCCGGAGCGCCTTCTATAAATACAGAGATGCTGTTTTTCCCTTCCATTCCGTCGTAAAAGAAAAGATCATCACACTGTTTTTTCAGCTCGAAGACCGGGCCGGCACTCTGTCCGAGCTGCTCGGGATCGTAGCAGGCGCAGGCTGCAATATTCTCACAATCCATCAGACGATTCCGCTGCAGGGGCGTGCAAATGTAACCCTGTCGCTGAATATTAACGGTATGAACGAAGACATTAACCAGCTGATTTCCCGTTTCAAAAAAATGGAGTTTGTTGACAAAGTAGAGATTCTTGGATCAGGGGCTTAAGGAGAGTAGATAGACGTTGAGTTACCGTATTGGATTTTTAGGACCGGAAGCTACATTTACCCATTTAGCTGTATCTAAATTTTTTCATGCCCAGACCGAGCAGATCCCTTACGCCACCATTCCTGCCTGCATGGATGCTGTGGCAGGAGGCGACGTCGATTTTGCGATCGTTCCGCTTGAAAATGCCATTGAAGGGTCAGTCAACCTGACCGTAGATTACCTCGTCCATGAACAGCCGCTTCATATCGTAGGCGAACTGGTCGTGCCGATCAATCAGCATCTGATGGTACATCCGAGCCGTGCATCATCATGGAGAGACTTGGAAAAAATCATTTCGCACTCCCATGCGATCGCTCAGTGTCACCGTTATCTCCATAAAGAATTTCCAAAAGCAGAGCACTCGCATGCTGCCTCCACCGGAGCAGCCGCCCGTCACATCAGCTTGAATCCGCATGAAAATGCAGCGGTCATCGCCAATGAGATGGCTTCCGAAGTATATGGTTTAACCATTGTGGAACGTGACATTCACGACTACCATTATAATCATACTCTTTTCGCCATCCTGCACCCCTCGATGAATGAAAAGCCGCCAACTCTGCCGGGCTTCGAAGGAAAGGACAAAACCACCATCATGGTGACACTCCCCTCCGACCAGGCGGGCACGCTCCATCAGGTGCTTTCAGCCTTCTCATGGAGAAAGCTGAACATGTCAAAAATCGAGTCGCGGCCTATGAAAACAGGCCTCGGCAACTACTTTTTCCTGATTGATCTGGAGCATGCCATGGACGGCATCTTAATCCCCGGCGCCATCAGTGAGCTTGAAGCACTCGGCTGCGGAGTGAAGGTGCTCGGAAGCTATAAAGCATTTTTTGCATAAAGAAAAGAAACGGATCGCGGGAATCAGCGGTCCGTTTTTTTGATGTGGGATTACCTGTGGGTGAATGGAAAGGGCGGGGGGACTTCATTCAGGTGAAAGCGGGGTCAGTACTTCATTCGGTAAAAAGCGGACTGAGTCTCTCATTCAGGAAAAAGCGGGGTCAGTCCCCCACTCAGATAAAGCACTAAAGCTCCGGCACCATCCCTGTCAACCGTTGGGGCACAAGGTTTCAGCGTGTAGAGTCTCTGTCCCCTGATGCGGTGAAGCGTGTGGGGACAGACCCGGTGCCAGTCCCCATGTTCTCTGCCGAACTAAAGCTCCGGCACCATCCCTGTCAACCGTTGGGGCACAAGGTTTCAGCGTGTAGAGTCTCTGTCCCGCGCTGCGTTAAAGCAGAGCGGGACAGACCCCGCCAAACTCCGTTTACCAGTGAGAGGTTTCTGTGGAAAATGGTGTCTGGCCATCCCCGCCTCCCCAAAAAAGCTGAACCTCCAAGGTTCAGCTTTTTTCAATCTCCTCTTATTAAAAATCCCGCTTTGTCCAGGGCAAGGCACACTTCGTCCAGGATCTCTTCTGTATCGGCTGTGATGGTGTGCATGTGAACGCCGTCTGTCAGCTGGGAGAGATAGAAGGACTGGCTTGATGTAATTTTCCTTATGAATTCTTTAACTTCCTTGCGGCTGTGCACCTGGATGGATGCTGTGAGGTCCCCGTAAACGGGGTGCTCGACACGGACATCCTTCACTGCGGCACCGTTATCAACTACTATGTTCAGTTCTTCCTCCGCCTGCTCCGGTGTATGGACACAGGCGATCAGCCGCTCGGCGTGTGCCGGGGCTGCCTGCTGATGGATATACAGGTAGCCCTGGCTTGTCGCGATGATGGGTTCGGACCGGGCTTTTAATAGAGAAATATCCTGGACGATGACCTGACGGCTCACGTTCATGGATAGTGCCAGTCCGCTTCCTGTCAGGGGTTCGGATGAGGTTTTGAGCTGGTGGAGGATTAGGTTTCTGCGTTCTTCTCCGTATACTTTTTCGTTCATTCCGGCGTCATCCTTTCTAATGCTGCCCCGCAATGCCGGTGTAAAATGGTCTCCACCTGCTCCATATGAGACAGAGTGGTGTTCCTTCCCGTGGAGATCCGAATAAAGCTGTGGGCTTCTTCTTCCGGAATTCCGAGGGAGAGAAGTGTTTCCGGGGGCTTGGCCATTCCGGAGTGGCAGGCACTTCCGGTCGCGATGGCGATGCCGTTTTGGCTGCAGGCAAGCATCGCGTACTGGCCTTCTCTATTATGCAATAAACAGCCCATGATTCCCGGGAGCTGCTGGTGGGGCTGCGGGGCTTCGATCAGCCTTCCTACTTGAGATTTTATAAGAAAGCGGGAAAAATGCTCTCTGTATTGTCTCATTTTCTCCTGTTCCCTGTCCATCGACTCTACCGTTTCAGCGGCTGCTGCGGCAAATGAGACAATGCCGGGTACATCCACCGTCCCTGGCCGGAAGCCGTTCTCATGGGAAGTCCCCGGAATGCAGGGTTTCCAGAACATATTCGGTGAAAGATAGGCAGCTCCAAGCCCTTTTGGACCGTGTACTTTATGAGAGGAGACGGTGAGAGCACTGATCCCCCAGCTCTCGGCTTCCAGTGGGAGCTTGCCGAAGGTTTGGACGCAATCCGAGTGAAAGAGAATCTTTTTTTCAGCGGCAAGGCGGCTGATTCCCGCGATGTCGTGAACCAGGCCGGTTTCCGAGTTGGCGTGTTGGATGGTGATCAAAGCGGTACGGTCCGTTATATATTCTGCCGTTTCCTTTTCCGTTATGATGCCATGTTTCCCGGGCAGTACGGTCTTTATCACATACCCTCTGCTTTTCAGGCTGTCTAAGTAGGTGCGGATCGAAGCATGCTCAGTTGCACCCATAATGATTTCATTTTTGCCTTCTTCAGCGCCGTTTAAAAGAGACTGAATAGCGAGGACATTCGCTTCGCTGCCGCTCCCTGTAAAATACAGTCCGTCTTCACTGCCTCCGATTAAAGCTGCGATCCTTCGCCTGCTGACCGCGAGCCATTCAGATGCTTTTCCGCCTTCATCATGAAGGCTCCTGCTGTTGGCATACGCCTCTTTTGCTGCCTGTGCGTAAGCTTGCAGAGCCAGCTCACTCATGGGGGCGGAAGCTGCAAAATCCAAATAAATCAATCGTGTTCCTCCATTCAAAAAAAGCCTTGTGCTTATTTTAAAATTATGTAAAGATAGGTGTCAAGACACATGTAAAGCAAGGTGAAAAAAATGCCGCAAACAGACGTTGTGATAGTCGGAAGCGGAATCGCTGCATTGGCAGTGGCTTATTATATTTGTGAAGAACTGAACGTAGTTATGCTGACAAAAGGCCGTGTACAGGACGGAAATTCAGCTATGGCCCAGGGCGGGATTGCAGGGGCCCTTGCAAAAGAAGATTCATGGCGGCTTCATGGTGAAGACACGGTTCTTGCAGGTGACGGCCATACCGATAGAGAGGCAGCGATGCAGCTTGCCAAAGAAGGAAAAGAGCTTTTGCTTCACCTGCTTCAAGATGGGCTTCCGGCAGACCGGGATGTGGATGGATCGCTCAAACTGGGGATGGAAGGGGCGCACCGCTTGCACCGGATCGTTCACTCCGGCGGCGATGAATCCGGGAGGATGACGGTTCAATTTTTGCTGGAAAAAATCCGCCATAAAGTAAAAATCATTGAGCACACAATGGTGACGGAGATCTTGGTTGAAAATGGGGTCTGCTATGGAGTCCGCACACTTGGGAGGGATGGCAGGCATGCTGAACTGACAGCCGGTGCGGTGGTCCTTGCTGCGGGAGGGTGCGGAAAGCTCTATGCCCATACCTCCAACCATCCTTCCTCAACCGGTGATGGACCCGCTCTCGCATATAGAGCAGGTGCGAGGCTTGCAGATATGGAATTTGTCCAGTTTCATCCGACGATGCTTGTGAAAGACGGCCATGTAAAGGGGCTTATTTCAGAAGCGGTAAGAGGCGAGGGAGCGTTCCTTCAGGACAGCAGCGGGGAGCGAATCATGGAGAAGGCTCATCCCCTGAAGGATCTTGCTCCGAGAGACATCGTTTCCAGGGAAATATTCAGGCGGCTTCAAGCAGGGGAAAGCACCTTTCTAAATATCCGGTCGATTCGTTCTTTTGACAAGAGATTTCCCGGCATTGCTTCTCTTTGCAGAAATCATGGAATTTCTCTTGAGCATGGACTGATTCCGGTTAAGCCGGGCATGCATTTTTTTATGGGAGGCGTGAAAACCGGCAGCCGCGGCCAAACGAGCCTCAGACGCTTGTATGCAGCGGGTGAGAGTGCCTGCACAGGCGTGCATGGGGCAAACCGGCTTGCGAGCAATTCGCTGCTGGAAGGTCTCGTTTTTGGAAGAAGAATCGCAGCTGAGCTGAAGAACGTAAAACAGGCAGAGAAAACATCCGTCCCGGGGAGAACCCTCATAAAAGCCTATTCCGTAAGCCGGCTGGAACTTGAAGAAATGATGGAGGCATACGCAGGCATCGAAAGGTCGGGAGAGGGGCTGCGGCGCCTGACAGACTGGTTCCGGAGCCTGACTTATAGAGAGGCCGATTCCGGCAGCTTAACCTGGGAGGAGATCGAGCTTTCCAACATGGTAACGGCCGCCGGAATGATCGCGTTCTCTGCACTGGAAAGAGAAGAGAGCAGAGGAGGCCATTACCGCTCAGACTTCCCGGTGAAACGGGAGGAGTGGCTCCGGAAAGAGATTATTTGGGAACGTGTGAAAAAACGTTTAGAGGTGACAGGATGAACCGGCTAAAAGTGGAACAGAAAATCAGAGAATTTTTACTTGAGGATTTGGGGGACCGTGATGCGACATCAGAAGCGATCTTTTCTGATGATGCAAAAGGAGAGGCTGTCATTTATGCAAAGGAAACTGGGGTTTTTGCTGGAGAAGCGGTGCTTACATGCGCTTTTTCCATGCTGGACCCGAGCGCTGAAATAACCGTTTTTAAGAAGGATGGCGAAACAATCGAAAAAGGAGAAGCTGCCGCTGCTGTCAAAGCGACCATCCGCTCCATTCTTGGTGCAGAGCGTACAGCCCTTAACCTGCTGCAGCGGATGAGCGGTATTGCAACGATGACCTCTGAAGCGGTTAAAAAGCTGGACAGTCCTGAGACGGCAATATGCGATACCCGGAAAACAGCTCCGGGCCTCAGGATGTTTGATAAATATGCTGTGAGATGCGGGGGAGGAAGCAATCACCGCTTCGGGCTTCATGATGCCATCATGATCAAAGATAATCATATTTCTTTTGCAGGCAGCATCCGTAAGGCGGTTGCTATGGCTAGGAGGTCAGCAGGTCACGCTGTAAAGATCGAAGTGGAAATCGAAACCGAAGAACAGCTTCTGGAAGCGATCGAAGCGAAAGCAGATATTATTATGTTTGACAACCGGACGCCCGCGGAGGTTAAAAGGTTTGCAGAGCTCACACCATCCCCGTTCATAACGGAAGCATCGGGGGGAATCGACGTGGACAATATTTCAATGTACCGCGGGACGGGGGTACAGTATATTTCACTCGGCTGCCTCACCCATTCAGTCCGGGCTCTGGATTTCAGCTTACTGATGAAACAGGAGGAAACAAAACATGGCGTCTAATCTGCTTCTTGGAGGAGCTTTATCCCTTTTGCCCGAGCATTACAGGTCGATGGAAGTGACGGAAATGGAAGATCGGATCCGGGAGATTAAGCAGCGTTTCGGGAAAAAACTTTTTATTCCCGGCCATCATTATCAAAAAGATGAAGTGATACAGTTCTCCGATTGCACGGGAGATTCTTTGCAGCTTGCGCAGGCTGCTGCTGAAAACAAAGAAGCAGAGCACATTGTTTTTTGCGGTGTGCATTTTATGGCTGAAACAGCAGATATGCTTACAGGCAGTGATCAGCACGTATATCTGCCGGATATGAGAGCCGGCTGCTCCATGGCGGATATGGCAAATATTCAGCAGACTGAACGGGCATGGAAGCGTCTGACCGAACAGTTTGGCGATACGATCATCCCGCTCACCTACGTCAATTCCACAGCAGCCATAAAAGCCTTTGTCGGGCGTAATGGCGGGGCGGCTGTTACATCATCGAATGCGAGACGCATTGTTCAATGGGCTCTCAGCCAAAAGAAAAAGATCCTTTTCCTGCCGGATCAGCATCTTGGACGGAACACAGCCTTTGATCTTGGGATTCCGCTTAAGGATATGGCCGTTTGGAACCCGCAGGAGGAGATGCTCGAGCATGAGGGGGCAGCGGACCATTTACGGATCCTGCTTTGGAAAGGCCATTGCTCGGTTCATGAAAAATTCACAGTGAAAAATATTGACCATATCCGGAAGACGAAACCGGATATGAAAATTATCGTCCATCCGGAATGCACGCATGAGGTCGTCCAGCTCTCGGATCTCGCTGGCTCGACGAAATACATCATCGAACAGATCACCGCCGCTGCCCCGGGTACGAAGTGGGCAGTAGGGACAGAGATGAATCTTGTTAACCGCCTGATCCAGGCGAATCCGGACAAAGAAGTGATTTCACTAAATCCATATATGTGTCCGTGCCTGACTATGAACCGGATTGATCTCCCGCATTTGCTCTGGTCTCTCGAAGCGCTGGAGAGCGGAGCAGGAGTGAACCGTATTTCAGTTGACCCAGACATAACAGAGCAGGCCGTTCTGGCACTTGACCGGATGCTGTCCATCTAAATAAAAGGCCGTTCTGATTCAAACCCTCTTGGATAAAATCCCGGGGGTTTTTTCTGCTGCAAAAATGAGATGAAAGGTGCGGTCCGGAAAAAAATCCGCACGTATCTTGCCGGTAGAGCCCATGGGATCGCGGTGCATAACCCGGCTTCTCTGGTGGAGGAACGGGGGCATTTGTGGAATTATTTTTCAAAAAGTGGCACATATATCACGGTTTTTGCGTTTTATAATAGGGAAGTTTCAGGAGGGAGAACAGGCGCGCATTTTCAAAAGGCATATTCGCCCCGGTTTATGCATAACTTGTGGTGAAGAATAACGGCAATTTGCCTGTATGTTTTTCCTGTACAGTTAATGCATAGGAGGGGGAACCTTTGAAAATCCATATCGTTCAAAAAGGGGATACATTGTGGAATATCTCAAAAAAATACGGAGCCGATTTTGAAGAACTGAAAAAGATGAACTCCCAATTAAGCAACCCGGACTCCATAATGCCCGGAATGAAAATTAAAGTACCTTCGGGAAGCGTCCCTGTTAAAAAAGAAGCTCAAGTTAATTTTAACGCAAAGAAAGAAATGCAGATGCCTGCAAAAGAACAGCCGAAAAAAGAGGTTCAGGCAGCAGAGGAGCCGAAAAAAGAGAAACCTGTTACTCCTTTTATGCCGAAGATGCCGAATATCCCGCAGCCTGTTTACCCTGAAATGGATATTAACAATTATTATATGGTGAACATGTCCTTGCCTCCAAAGCAGCCAAAGCTTCCTGAGAAAAAGGCGAATGTAATGCCGGAGATGAAAAAGCCGGCCAATGTCATGCCTGAATTGAAAAAGCCGGCCAATGTCATGCCGGAAATGACAAAACCCGCAGAAAAGCCGAAAGAGAAGACTGCTGGAAAGCAGGAGGCGCAAAAGGCAGTTTCACCAGCCATGAAAGAGGAGGCAACAAAGAAAATGGAGAAAATGCCGAACATGCCTTATTCTGCTCCTTCTGGAGTAGCAGGAGCAATGCAGCCATCCATGCAGCAGCCGATGTACGGCGGCCCTGGATATGGAATGCAGGCTCCGATGCAAGGATATGGCTATCCTATGCATCATCACCATCACTGTCCGCCGCCGCCGATGCCATATTGGTGCTATCCTTCACCGCCAATGATGCCATACGGTGTAGCGGGAGCAATGGATGAAAACATGCCGAATGTGATGGGCGCCATGGATGAAAATATGCCGAACGTGATGGGTGCGATGTCCCCGAACATGCCGAACGTAATGGGTGCGATGTCTCCGAACACGCCAAACGTGATGGGCGCATTCGAGAACCAGCCAAACGTAATGGGTGCGATGTCTCCGAATATGCCAAACGTGATGGGTGCATTCGAGAACCAGCCGAACGTGATGGGTGCGATGTCCCCGAACATGTCGAATATGCCGAACGTGATGGGTGCATTCGAGAACCAGCCAAATGTGATGGGTGCGATGTCTCCGAACATGCCGAACGTAATGGGTGCGATGTCTCCAAACATGCCAAACGTGATGGGTGCCATGGATGAAAACATGCCGAACGTGATGGGTGCTCAGAGCATGATGCCGCAAATGATGCCGCAGGGATATTCCCCATACCCGCCTGGATGCACTCCGATTTCCCCGGTAATGCCTGGTTCCGGATTCGGTCCCGGTGTGATGGGTGCGATGTCTCCGAACATGCCGAACGTGATGGGCGCGATGTCTCCGAACATGCCAAACGTGATGGGTGCCATGGAAGAAAATATGCCGAACGTAATGGGTGCCCAAAGCGGAAAAGGCCAGCCGCAGATGCAGGCAGGAGCTTACGGCCAGGATTGCGGATGCGGCCAGCCTTCTTACGGAATGCAGCCCGGATATGGCGGAATGTTTGGACGTCCGGACTTTTACAATACAGAAGAAGATTAATGATCACGCAGGAGGCGACTCACAATCGTCTCTTTTTTTGTTCAGGTTAAGATCATAGCTCTGGAAACCGGTCCATCTGACTGGAGGGAACTGTCAACATGAAAACTCCTTCTCCTGCACACTATAATCAGGAGCACATGTGCTCAGGATGGTCAAATAAGGGCAGGGGGTTGTCATTTTGATAAAAAAAACGATCCAATACGGTTCTGCGGTTTTGCTTACAGGAATGCTTGCCGGCTGTAATTCAGGCGGCAATGACAATGCCACGAACTACAACGACAACATGCAGCCAGTAGGCATGTACTCAAACGAACATGACGGAAAAGGCCGCGATCATGCAGATAATGACGGGCCGATTACCGAGATGATGGATGGGGACCGCAATGACCGCCCAAACAGAATGACCAACGATAATGGTCCGGTTCCAGTAGCAGATGAGAACGGCTACTACTCGAATGATGACCAGAAAATTGCTGACAGAGTGGCAAAAAAAGTATCAGACATGAAAAATGTGGATGATGCGAGAACCGTCGTAACCGATGACAACGTGATCGTTGCAGTGGATACAAATGATAAAAACAACAAAAGTGTCAAAAATGCCATCGTTAAGGAAACAAGAGAGCTTGCAGAGGGCAGAAACGTCGATGTGTTTACGGATGAAGGATCGTTCAACCGCATCAAACAAATCGACACGAACATCCGGAACGACAAACCCCGCGAAACGATTGATGCCGATATTCGAGATTTTATGAAAAATACCGGCAAAACCATTCAGCGCACGCTCAACCCGAACGAGTAATTTCAGCCAGGGATTTTTCCCTGGTTTTTATTCTGTTTATCATTAAAGGCGAGAAGACCCCCACCTCAAGGAATGAGAAGGGCGCAGCCCAATGAGTAGGTGGGGGATGAATCGCCTTCGGACAAGAGATAGCTTTAGCTATCTCTTGTCCGATTGTTCAAGTGCTACTTGCAATAGATGAAAAATAGCTTGTGTACGAGTGCCAAAGCCCTTTTCCTCTTTGAATCTGTC
>NZ_WMIB01000004.1 GCF_009711125.1 Metabacillus mangrovi
GACAGATTCAAAGAGGAAAAGGGCTTTGGCACTCGTACACAAGCTATTTTTCATCTATTGCAAGTAGCACTTGAACAGTCGGACAACCGAGATAGCTAAAGCGATCCTTTGTCCGAAGGCGATTCATCCCCCACCTACTCATTGGGCTACGCCCTTCTCATTCCTTGAGGTGGGGGTCTTCTCGCCTTTAATGATAAATCTGGATTCATCAGCCAGCCCATATGCAAGGGCTCTCCCTCTGTCGAGCGCTTTTAAATAGAAATAGATTTCTGCAGCCAGCAAAATCCCTGAAAGTAAAATCGCAATAAACATGAGCATAGGTCTGCCTCCCCGAAAGTTATTTTCATCCAAATTATACATCATTTTGTAATAGATGGGAATTATCATCCTATTTTCAGTTTTTGAATACAATGCATTATTCATTCAAATGAGGGATCCAGGATGAGAAGCTATGAAAGGAATCTTGAACTGGCTGGAGCATTCATTCAGCTGGGTGGAACGGCCATTGCGGCTGCAGGTGAAACCATTACTGCCGCCGGCGAGTCTGAGGGTACAGCTGGTCAGGGACTGATCGGGGCGGGCAATGGGACGGAAGCGGCCGGAAATGCTTTACAGGCCATTGCACTTTCTGAAAACGGGACGAGAGTTTTTTCTGCACTTGGTTCCTGGCTACAGGCTGCCGGAAATTCAACGAACGCATTCGCAAGTTTTGTGCTATTAAAAGGGTCCAGAGAAGCTGGGCTGCGGCTGGATATACTCGGTGATTCCATCCAGGCCGTGGGCGCCGCTATCGAAGCAGCCGCTGTCGACCCCTCCCTTTTCTATGCTGATGAAATCATTACCGGGGAGTATTTAGTTTCTTTCGGAGCAGGTGTGGAAGCGATCGGTTCATGGTACCTTCTTCAGGGAAAGGAACAGGCAGGCAATTCCATCAATGCATTCGGAAGTTATCTTCAATTCACAGGAGTGGCACTGATCTCAGGCGCGCTTACAAAGGATTATATCCGCGAAGATGTGCCCTAACGGTGCAAAAAAAGCTCCCAGATTAGCACTGGGAGCTTTTTATTATATGGTAACTTCAACTTTAGCTGATTTTTTCAGTTCTTCAACCTTTTTGCCAAGCTGCTCATTTTGTTTCTGCTGGGTAAGCTGCTGCTTGATTTGAGGCTTAACTTCTTCAAGCTTTGGAGGTTTTTGCCCTCCTTGGCCTCCCTGCTGTGCAAATTGAGTGTAATACTCTTCGATTTCTTTATCGGTTACTTCCGGTGCAGGAATCTCTTTTTCCACGTACTGATTCAGCTTCACGCTTTCTGCGATTTGCTCATTGAGCTGGTTTTCATTCATGCCCTGCATCTTCAGCGCTTCCTGGAATTTCTTATCGTCGTTGTTGTATTGCTTTTTGATTTCTGCTATTTGTTTGTTTACTTCTTCATCAGATGCTTTATAGCCGCTTTTTTCTGCTTCCTGAAGCAGAAGGTTCTGTCCTACAAGCGTTTCCACTGTCTGGTCTTTAACCTGTTTTTGTGCTTCTTTCGCTGTTGGATCCTGTCCCATCTGCTGCATCTGCATCTGAGTAGAAGACAAAATACTGTTGTATTCGCTTCCGGTTATCTTTTGGCCATTTACAGTGGCGACCGTTTTTTCATCATCAATTTTCTGTGCTTCCATTTTTTTCTGCATCTCTTCCATTTGCTTCTGCTGTTCTTTTTGATCAGGCTGCTGCTGTGCCTGAGCGTTTTCTTCTGCCTGTTTAGGTTCTTCCTTTGCCTTTTCTTCCTGTGCACCGCACGCTGCGAGCACAAGACTCATTAATCCTATGGTGAGAGGATACATTATTTTTTTCATCTTTTCTCCTCCTGCTGCTAAGAATTTATTAACAAGCTACAGTTGGCATTGTATCGGAAGAGCCATTAAAAAGAAACCTTATCCGGGGAATTGTTATCTCATTGAAACGTTCTGTAAAAGCTGTAATTAAACAGAACAGTCGATAAACCCCCCTCGGGCTGCCCGATCCAGCTGCAATGGAGAATGGACTGCTGGGAACAGGAGCGGCTGCGTGTTCCAAAAAACGGCTCCATCCACTTTTAATTTTGGTTTCATAACAATAATAAAAGCTGCCGGCCATGGCAGCTTTTACATACAGAGAGCTATTTACCGTCACCCTCTGCTTTATTCAGCAATTGTTTAACCAGGATTAATTTCTTTCTGTACAAAATCATTTTTTCATCCATTTGTTCTTTCAATTTTTCAATTGATTCACTGGAGGTGGCGTGGCTGTCCGGATAATCTGAATCGAACATGGCATTAACTGCCCGGATCGCTTCTGTTGCTGATTGTTCAGCCTGCTCAATCTCCTGCAGGAGCCTTCTGATCTCTTTTTTTTCATTCATTGAAGCCGCTCCAGCGACCTCAAGGTATCCTTTAGTTCGTCTTTCAGCTCCATACTGAGCTGCATTAGCTCTTTTTCAGTCTGCGCCAGGTCCGTGACTGCCTCTTTCATATAAGGTAATGATTGATGACAGGTTTTTAATGTAGAAGAAGTACGAGGAAACAATCCAATAAATTCTTCTATTTTAGTAGATTTGTATAACAGCACAGCAGCTTCCGAAGCCGGCGGGTCAATCGGGTTTTTTAATTTGCTCAGCATTGTTCTACTCCTCCTCTGATGCACGGATATTCTCACTCTGTGCCTTAACTGATTACTTACTAATACCTCTATTTACAATAGGCCAAACGGACTTTTTTGAACCCCAGAAAAATAATTGGACAATAGCAGGCAGATGTTTCGGTTCGATGAGGCAGTGCCAGCTTGTTAGTTTCCCTAAAATCATTTTTCAGAAAACTGCCTTGATGCCAGTTCGCAATTGGAATTTCCGAGGTGCTGTTCAAAGCAGCAGGAGCAGAAAAAAGACCCGCACAAATGGCGGGCCTTTCCATGCTGTTTAGTTTTTTGCACAAAGATCTGACGGCAACCCGATTTCATCCAGGATCCTGCAGATCCTGTTTTTCGAGCTGAAATCAGTTTGAATGAGAAGGGGATCATGATCACTTGCTCTTCCATGCTCCTCCATAAAGGCTGAGTTGATATGGACGATATCCGCTTTTGTTGTGGCTGCAAGGTGTTTCGATACGAGAATATGATCCAGCACCTGAGAGTTTCCTTGATAAATGTAGGAGTACCTTTCCTTTGAAGGAATCTTGTCGACCATGTTTTTCAGCTCGTTTCCTTTAAGGATATCAAAGGTTTTAGAGAACTCGAAGTCATTGAAGTCTCCGAGAACAAATACGCTGGCATTCTTGTCTTTTTTATGAATGTCTTTTACAAAACTGTTCACGATTTCTGCGATCTTGTGGCGCTGCTCTTCACTTTTGAGGACAGGCGGCTGATTTTTCCCGAATAAAGGCTGGTCTCCGCCCTTTGAATTAAAGTGATTGGCAACGACAATAACATTTTCGCCCTGAAATTTGAATTGGGCAGCAAGCGGTTTTCTGCTGGACTCGAACGCAGG
This sequence comes from Metabacillus mangrovi, assembly GCF_009711125.1. Taxonomy (GTDB): domain Bacteria; phylum Bacillota; class Bacilli; order Bacillales; family Bacillaceae; genus Metabacillus_B; species Metabacillus_B mangrovi. The sequence goes on from NZ_WMIB01000004.1 coordinate 3,510, forward strand.
GTTTTCAGGATCAATCCTGCCCGGGTTAGCAGTCAGCTTTCCTTTTTCATAGCCCACAGCTTCGGTTGCAGTTCCTTTTGTTCCAGGAGCAAGTTTTACTCTGTCTTTATTGTACAGAAAGCCTACCCGGATATTTCCGCCTGGCTGGCCGCCGTCTTTTTTATCTTCAGGCGCAATATCGGTATAGGAATATTCGGGACCGCCCTGAGCTTTAATTTCGGCTATGAGTTTTTTATAGCTCTCGTCCGCTGCCGTTGTTCCGGTATCTGCCGGACCGTCATTATCCTGCATCTCCGTCAGACCGATAATATCAGGCTGTTTAAGGTTCTGAACGATTGCCTTCGCGAGGTTTCCGGTTTTTTCTTCACTGTCTTTTGCTGAAAAGTTTTCTACATTGTAAGATGCAATGGTCAGTTCATCTTTTTTGGCTTTAATTGATGTAACTTCCCTCTCTGTCGCACCAGGCACAAATTCAGGAAGCTCGTTTTTGCTGCTCAGCATTTTGTAATTGCCGAACCCATAGCTCATCACACCGTTAATGGTGCCTTTAAAAGAGTCTCCTGCTTTTGCAATGAAGGATTCATCGTTTATGTCGATGTGCAGCCGCTCAGGATTAAAATCGTTTTCCATCGCTCTTACTCCGCCGCTCACTGTATTCGTATCGAAGGAACCAGGAATGACGACCAGCTCACCGTAGTTTTGAGGAGCAACAATTTTCGGATTTTCCACTGCTACTCTCATTCCTTCAAGACTTTCATAAAAATCGATTCCGTCTTCCATTGGATCAAATAAAGAGAATTGATCATTATCAATGATGGTATTCGGAGGAATCCGGTCTTTTCCAATAACGATTGCATCCGGAAGCGGGCTCTGTCCTGCTTCTTTCGCGATAGAGGAGGCATTGATCTCTGTTACAGGCAAATCGGTGCTCAGCTTATCACTGTACCCTTCGAGCACCCATTCTTTAACCTGGCCGCTGACCTTTACTTTATCTCCCGGCTTCAAACCATGGCCTTTCTTATAAACAAGAATTCCTTCTGCCGTCTTTTCATTTTGATCAGGCTTCGGATCCTGCATGTAAAAATTACTGCTGTCCGGAGCATAGGTTACAATTCCTTCGACGTCTCCAACATTCTTGCCTTCATAAGGAGAAGTATGGGTTTCTCCCTGTATGTCATGAATTCTTACTGCTTCTTTCTGGATGGTATATTCAAATACTGAGATGGCACTGTCTTTCATTCCATCTTTTACGGCTGCCGCTTTTATAACCGTATCCTTTTCAATCTTTACCGGCTCAGTGTATTTATTGCTGTTTTTTGATGGGTCGCTTCCATCGGTTGTGTAATAGATCTCAGCTCCTGCAGTGTCTGAAGACAGCTTCACTTCTGTCCCTGCCTTAACCAAGCCGGAATCTGGATCGGCTGTTACCGTTTTGACCGCCTGTGAATCTTCGGTGATATCGGAAACATTACGCGGTACGAGCTTGTATTCGTTAAAATTGTAATCAATAACTCCAGTAATGGAGTCATACTGTTTCCCGCTCTCAAGCCATGCACTGTCCTGAGGCTTTACTGTTAACGGCCCTTCAGAGTCTTGTGCAGTGAAATTGCCGTTATTGTCCTTCGAGCCTACCGTAACATTCCTTACTGTAACCAGTTCTCCCTCTGTCTCTTCATTCAGGCCTTTCGATGTAACCGTCTGTGCAGCCGGAACTCCTGCATTCTCCTGAACTGCTTCCACATCAGAAGCTAACGTATCAAGCTGAGCCATTCCAAAATAGTCGTTCATTGTTCCTGCTGCTTTTACTTTATCGCCTGTTTTAACTTTTGCATCCAAACCTGTTCCTCTAACGACGATCCCGCCGGTTGAATCTTGAAGGAAGACATTATTTTTCCCTCCCGCTGAAAAAACGGCGGTTACGATTCCGGATACAGCTGTACTTGTTCCTTTAGGAAGCACTCGTGCTTCTGCAATCGTTCTGATGTCAGCTGAAGGCGGCTCAGAGCTGCCTTCAGAAAACACCATGCTGCTCGTATTTTTGACACCCGGCATCCCGTTGTATGCAAGCAGCTGCCCGGTCAGTTTTACTTTCTTGCCAATGTTGCCCGGATTGCTCTGAAGACCGAATTCGGCACGGAGGTTTGATGGAAGCTGGACAGAAATCATTTTGCTTACATCTTTCTCTGTGCTGCTGTCTGCCAGCGCGACATTGAAATCGTTGCCAAAAGGCTGTTCAAACTTTACCGATCTGGCACCTGTCGTATGAGCTACAATAAATCCTTCAACATCAGCTGTCTGTCCATTATTGCCGGCAATTGCTTCAGCAACTGTTAAGGCATCTGCCGCCTTGGAAATGTTCATATCAGCCGGAACAGCGAGACTGAATACGAGCGCAAAAATAATCGAAAATTGGATAAACCATTTGCCGCTTTTCTTAGCCATTTTTGATCCTCCCTTGGTAAAATTCTCTTAAAATATAAACGAAAAATCCCGGGATATCCATGTACCTTTTGTAAAGCTTAAAAATCACTATGTAAATATTGTAACAATCATCTAAATTTTCCTATTCGTTATAACAGACAGATAAATCTATGTGACCGGTAATAAAATACTATACATAATTTGATGCATTTGATTAACGGCACGTATACAAGACTCTGCAAACTGGATGATAAAAACTCCCGCATCGTAAGACATGAGCCTTAAGAACGATTCGTGCCGGATAAAAATTTACAAAGAATTGATCGAATATTGACTGCATTTATCATAAAAACTGCTTTTCCCCATTCCCAGCAGCTTTGCTGCTTTCATTTTATTTCCTCCTGCTGCTTTCAGCGCGTTTTTAATCGCCTGGACTTCAGCGTTCCTCACAGCCTCTTTAAGAGGAAGAATTTTACCTTCCACAGGAAGTTCATTATATTGAACTTCCCGGAACGTGACGGGGGACTTTCCGCTCCATAAATAAAGAGGCAGATGTTCAGGGTAAATAGTAGAGCCGTCTGTTACATTAACCGCTCTTTCGACTACGTTTTCAAGCTCCCGGATGTTTCCGGGCCAATGGTAGGTTTGAAGGATGCCGAGTACTTCTTCAGATATCCGCAGGCCATACCGGTTCAGTTTTCCTTCCATCTTTTTCAGCAGAATACGGGAAAGCGGGCCGATATCATCCGCTCTTTGTCTTAAAGAGGGAATTTCAATCTTGATAACATTCAGCCGGTAATACAAATCTTGTCTGAAAGTCCCCTCTGCAACCATCTTTTCAAGATTTTGATGGGTGGCGGACAGCACCCTGACATCAATCTGCACCGGACCTTTGCCTCCGACACGCTCAATCTCCCTTTCCTGAAGGACTCTCAGCAGTTTGCTTTGAAGCTGGAGCGGCAGGTCCCCGATTTCATCCAGGAAAATGGTTCCGCCATTTGCTGCTTCAAACTTTCCCATCTTTCCTCCCTTTCTTGCCCCGGTGAAAGACCCCTCCTCATACCCGAAGACTTCAGATTCGAAAAGCGTTTCAGGGATGGATGCGCAATTGAGCCTGATAAAAGGAAAATTCCTTCTGCTGCTGAGCTGGTGGATCGCATGAGCGAACAATTCTTTTCCTGTACCGGATTCGCCCAGCAGCAGGACAGCTGAATGGCTGTCAGACACCCGCTTCGCCAGCTCTTTGGCTTCCTTGAATTTTTCGCTCTCACCGGCAAGGTCTCCAAAATCATATTTGCTCAGAAATTCTTTCTCGTATTTTTTCTTATAGTAGTTCAGCTCATCCATAAGAGGCTGGAGCTTACGGGAATAATCCAGCCATTCACGGGGATTCCGGAACATGACCGTTCCGACTGCACCGACCAGTTCCCCCTTCACATAGAGCGGATAGCGGTTTGCGATCATTTCGCTGCCGTTTATCGGATGAATGGACGCAACTTCTGCTTTCCCGCTCTTTGCAACAATTTGCATCCTTGAATTTTCAATCACGTCCTGAACCGGCTTCCCTATCGCCTCTTCAGCCTCCACATCCAAAAATTTGCAGTACGCATGGTTCAAATATAAGATGATCCCGTTGCGGTCAACCACTACCGTACATTCCGCTGCAAGATTGATTACCTCCTCCAGCCAATCCTGCGGGATAAGCTCCAGTAAACCTTTCATGTCCAACCTCTCCTCTGTGACAGCGCTATCATAAATTCTAATCTATCATATGTGTCGATCAAAGAGAAGCTGCACCTGCATTCTGAGGGCTTTCCACAAGAAGCCTTGCACCTTATGACTCTATTGAAAAAAGAAAGCCCTCTGGCTTTCTTTTCAAGTGGCTCTATTGAACTGTATATCCTCCATCCAGCACCACAGCCTGCCCGGTGATTCCTTTCGCTTTGCTGCTCGCGAGAAAAATCGCATAATCGGCGATTTCCTGGACAGCCAGCAGTCTTTTCTGCGGAACGAGCGGGTAGATGACCTGTTCAAGTACCTTCTCCAATTCTACGTTTCTCGTTTTTGCAAGATCTGAAAGCTGATTTCTTACGAGCGGAGTATCTACATATCCGGGACATATTGCATTCACTGTGATTCCATGCTCTGCCCCTTCCAGAGCCGCAACCTTTGTTAGTCCGATCACCCCGTGCTTCGCACTGTTATATGCAGATTTGCCGGCGAATCCGATCAAACCGTTTATGGAGGCCATATTGAGAATCCGTCCGTACTGCTGCTGCTTCATAATCGGAAATGCATGCTTTGTTGCAATAAACGGTGCCGTGAGCATGACCTTGATCAGGAACTCGAACTTCTCTGTAGGAAATTCTTCGATCGGGGATACATGCTGCAGTCCCGCATTATTGATCAGAATATCCAGCCTCCCGAAGCTGCTGACCGTTTTGCCGATTGCAGCTGCGATCTGCTCTTCCTTTGTCACATCGCATACTGCTGCGATTGCTTCCCCGCCCGCTTCCCGGATCTGCTGTGCGGCTTTTTCTGCGGCTTCTTCCATTAAATCAGTTACCACAACAATGGCTCCCTGGGCGGCGAATTCCTTTGCGGTTTCAAAGCCAATTCCGCTCCCTGCACCTGTGATCAGCACAGTTTTTTTCTCAAGCAATCGTTTCATAACAGGCTCCTTTACTGAGTAGTTTTTAATGCGCAGCAAGCAGTCCGCTGCTCACTGTAAATGCAGCTTCTGTTTTCTCTTTCACCTCTTCCAGACTGACCCCTTCCTGCAGTTCGATAAGGGTCATATGCCCGTCCTCAAAATCAAAAACTGCCAGATCAGTAATTAATCGGTGGACCACTCTTTTGCCTGTCAGCGGCAGGCTGCAGGAGGCTTTTACTTTTGACTCTCCGTGTTTGTTCACATGCTCCATGATGACAACCGTCCGCTTCGCTCCGTTAACAAGATCCATTGCTCCGCCCATTCCTTTTACCATCTTCCCCGGAATCATCCAGTTTGCCAGATCTCCTTCCTCTGACACTTCCATCCCTCCAAGGATGGCAAGATCAATATGGCCTCCCCGAATCATCGCAAATGATTCTGCGCTGTCAAAGTAAGCAGCTCCCGGAACACTTGTGACCGTCTCTTTACCGGCATTGATCAAATCCGGATCCTCTGATCCTTCAGCTGGATACGGGCCAATCCCAAGCAGACCGTTCTCGGACTGCAGCAGGACATGAAAATTTTCAGGGATCTCATTCGCTACTAAAGTAGGCATTCCGATCCCGAGATTCACATACATGCCGTCTGCTATTTCCAGAACGGCCCTTTTAACAAGCTTTTTGCGGTTATTCATAGAGCAGGCCCCCTTTTCAGTTTGTCTGCAGCACTGTGCGCCGCTCGATCCGCTTCTCATAATTTGATCCTAAAAGCACATGCTGAACATAGATGCCGGGCGTATGAATGTCGTCCGGATGGAGCTCGCCGGCTTCGACAATTTCTTCTGCCTCTGCAATGGTGATCTTCCCTGCCATCGCTGCTGCAGGATTAAAATTCCGGGCGGTTTTTCTGAAGACGAGATTCCCCATCGTATCAGCCTTCCACGCTTTCACAAGTGCATAGTCTCCGACAATCCCTCTTTCAAGAATGTACGTCTTGCCATCGAAATCCTTATGTTCTTTCCCTTCCGCCACTTTTGTCCCCACACCCGTTGCAGTATAAAAGCCGGGAATTCCCGCTCCCCCCGCTCTCATTCTCTCAGCGAGCGTACCTTGGGGAATCAGCTCGACCTCCAGTTCCCCGCTAAGATATTGCTTTTCAAAAATTTTGTTTTCGCCAACATAGGAGCTCATCATTTTCCTAATTTGGCTATTGGCAAGCAAGATCCCAAGCCCCCAGTCATCCACACCGCAATTGTTGCTGACTACAGTCAGATTACTTACTCCCTTATCTCTCAGCGCCAGGATGCTTTTCTCGGGAATTCCGCATAAGCCGAATCCTCCAACTATCAATGTCGATCCGTTTTGAATAGGCTCGATGGCTTCATCGAACGAGTGCAGCAGTTTGTTCATCACGTTCTCCCTTCATACAGCTTTTTTTCAACCATCATTCATCCTCATTTGAACTGCAGGACCGGCCTTCTTATTTATCAAGCCGGGCTCTGCAGTCCGGTTGTGGTTAAACGAGTCCGGTGAGACTGTAAAGACCGATAATCACAAAGACAGCCAGTGTCTTAATAATCGTAATCGCAAAGATATCACGGTAGGATTGGCGGTGTGTTAAGCCTGTGACGGCCAGCAGGGTAATGACTGCACCGTTGTGAGGCAGAGTGTCCATACCGCCTGAAGCCATGGATATGACTCTGTGCATGACTTCAGGTGGTATGTTATATTTCTCGATCGCCTGCAAATAAGTTTCTGACATGGCACTCAATGCGATTCCCATCCCGCCTGAAGCAGACCCTGTAATACCGGCTAGAGTAGTTGTCGTGACAGCTCCGTTCACAAGCGGATCCGTAAAGGTGCTGGAAATGCCGGAGCTGACCGTTTTAAAGCCTGGCAGGGCTGCGATAACTCCTCCGAACCCGTATTCCGCTCCAGTATTCATTGCAGCAAGCAGCGCTCCGCCGATGCCGGCATTCAAACCTTCTTTTATATTCGAGGTGACTGCTTTCCAATTGAAGGCAAAAGTTGTGATGATGCCGATCAGGAGAGCAAGCTCAACCGACCAGATCGCTACCACCGATGACAATTCAATCTTTCCGAAGGCTTCCAGTCCAATCGCAGAGAAATCAAACCCGTTTGGATACCATTGAGGAAAGGAAACGGTAAAAAACTTATTCATCACCCCAACGAGCACAAGCGGAACGAAAGCTAAGATCTGACGGGCTATAGAAGGCTCTGTACCGGAAGACAGGACCGCTTCTTTTTCAGCAGCAAGGCCCGATTCATTGCCGGCCGCAAGCTCAGGATTAAACCCGGCATACCCCTCCCCTTCTCTTAATGCCTTTTTCCTGCGGGATTCAAGGTACACCATTCCAAGAACCAATACAAAGATGGCTCCAACAATCCCCAGTACCGGGGCCGCATAAATATCGGTTTTGAAAAAGGTGGTCGGGATGACGTTCTGGATTTGAGGTGTTCCCGGAAGAGCGTCCATTGTGAAAGTAAATGCTCCCAAGGCAATGGTCCCGGGTATAAGACGCTTCGGGATATCCGCTTCAATGAACAGGTTCTTCGCAAAAGGATAAACCGCGAACACAACTACGAAAAGACTGACACCGCTGTAAGTCAGGATGGCTCCCATCAGCACGATTGCCAGGATGGCACGCTTCGCTCCGACCAGCTTGACAATGGTCTTTGCGATACTTTCTGCCAATCCGGACAATTCAACTACTTTTCCGAAAATTGCCCCAAGAAGGAAGACTGGGAAGTAAAGCTTGATGAACCCAACCATTTTCTCCATAAACACGTTGGAGAAGAAAGGCAGCACATAAGCCGGATCAGTCAGAAGTACTGCGAACAACGCGCAAATCGGAGCAAACAAAATGACTGAGAAACCCCTGTAAGCCACAAACATGAGCAAACTCAATGACAAAAGAATAATGACGATCTCCACATACATCCCCCTCAATTTTTCTGTTTTACAGCCAAGATGAAGGAAGCGCTTTCATCTTGTCGCTTATTACAAAGCAAGTATCGTGCCAACACCGTTCAATCCGCTAAACGTTCATACATTATCTTTATTTTATAAGGCACAGACCTTCTTCAAGCTTGAAAATAGGAAGCACATGGTGCAGTGGAATTCCGGAAAACCGGAAAATAATCGAAAGTTCTTCCGCAAAAACGGAAAATTCCATTTCTGCGGAAGTTTCATTTAGTCCAGAGTGGTTTTGCCTGTCTCTCTTCTTAAAGAGCTTCCGGCCTGCAGATGATTTTTTTTACAGCCGCTTCAATCGCTGCTGCTTTGCATTTGTGTGAAGCACGGGCAAATGTATTCCTTTTAATAGGGTGCTGGGCAGCAGCCGAATAGCATTTATGCCGTTTTGTTACTTTGACCCAAATCGTCAGCATGTCCTGATAGTTGTAAGCTATGGTCTCTGTGTCCTGTATTTGCATTCCTTTTGCCTCCGCTGGAATAATTCATGTATTTTAAATATCGGTTTAAAATAAATAAATCTCTACACAGCTAAAGGGCTGATTTTCATAAGGTACAAAGTTGTGCATTGCACTTCCTTCACCTTTCCAGGAGAGGAAAAAAGACCGTTCCTCCCAATCTCCCCACACAAATGAATGCAAAAAGACTCCTGCAGAACAGGAGTCTTTTTGCCTTTGCAGGCTTTCTTATATTTTGATGCTTGCGATTGCCTGGTGAAGACTTGAGAAAGATTGAACCTCAAAATTTACGCCAAGCTGGGTCATCGTAATCGCAAGCTCAGGACGTATGCCGCTGATCTTGCTTGTTACACCTGAGATTCTGAGAGCTTCGAGCACTTCGAATATTTGCTGAGCCACCATCGTATCGATGACCGGAACGCCGGAAAGATCAAGAATCAAATATTCAAGCTTAAATTCAGCACTTTTTTCAAGAGCCGTCACCATCAGAAGCTGAGCCCTTCTTGTGTCGATATCGCCGATCACCGGCAGAATGCCGATGCCTTCTTCGATTTTGACAACTGGGATGGATAGTTCATCCACTGCATGCTGAGCAGACGATATTTTTTCATCATGGGCTTTCATATAGCATGCGGATACAAGTTCTGCAGCCCGGTCTACTACGTAATCAAAAGTAGAGTACACTTTAAAAAAATCATTGGCTGATAGATTCTGCCGATTAGCTTCTTCTTTAATTATATGGCTGATTTCATTTTTAGCGGTCCGCATCTCCTTAAGAGCTGTATCAAGAGGAAGGCCCAGTTCAACGAGTTTATTGGCAAACTCTTTTCCCCAATCCTTCACTTCTGCCTCTGATTTTTCAGGAGAGAGCGTCAATGAGTTTGCATAAATTTCTATCAATTTTTCACGCCATACCGTCAGGTCAGATGGACCGCCTCTAAACGAAGCAGAATCTTGGGTTTTATACGATCCCTGCATCACCATTTTCTTAAAGCTCTGCAAGTCAATATTTGCCGAAATCATTCCAGTTCTCCTCCTTGAACGTAGATACGAAAAAAATCTTATCCTATTTTAACGTACATTTCGCCTGCAGCCAACCCATATGGCTGCATGACAGGGAGACCGCTTCTCTGCTTATGCTGCAGAACAGGAAAAAATGACTCGGCTGTCTCTCCTTTGCACTCCATAAAGCTTGTGATCAAGCGTTTTAGGAATATAACATATCCAATTACCAACAAATATTTTTTCCTTTAACTACCAGACATTAACTGGGCATTAAATAAAATTCTGAATAGATAATACTTTCTTAATTGACTAAATTTTTATATAATGGCACGTATATTCAATAAAAGGCGGGTGGAAAATAATGAAAAAATTGCACACAACGACATTCCTCAGGGGGGAATCATTATGAAACCCGTATACTTATTGGCCCTGCTGCCTGTGCTTGGATTCTTTGGCGGGCTTGCCTTTGCCAACCGGGTGGAGCCTTATGTGATGGGTCTGCCTTTTTTCTTCTTCTGGATGATTCTATGGGTGGTCCTGACCTCGGTGATCATGTCTGTCATCTACTGGCTGGACCCTTCCAATAAGGAGGAATTGAAATGATTGTCTCATTACTGATCATAGGTTCGTTTTTACTGTTCTCCCTTTTTCTTGGCATCCGTGCCAAAAGAGGAAAGGATATGGATCTGGAGCAATGGACTGTTGGGGGGAGAGGCTTCGGAACTTTATTTGTCTTTCTTCTTATGGCCGGTGAAATATATACGACATTTACGTTCCTCGGCGGAAGCGGCTGGGCATACGGCAAAGGGGGTCCTGCACTTTATATCCTCGTATACGGAACGCTCGCCTATGTGCTCTCTTATTTTTTTCTGCCGCCTGTCTGGGCTTACGCAAAAAAGAAGAGATTGATGTCACAGTCTGACTTTTTCGTAAGCAAATATAAAAGCCCTGCGCTCGGCATTCTTGTGTCCATAGTCGGGATTATCGCCCTTATTCCCTATCTGGTCCTTCAGCTGAAAGGGCTCGGGATCATTGTTTCGGAAGCTTCTTACGGAGCCATTTCCCCTGCTGTCTCTGTTTGGATCGGCCTGATCACTGTGACTGTGTATGTAATGCTCTCAGGTATTCATGGTTCTGCCTGGACAGCAGTTGTGAAAGACATCCTGATTCTTGCGGTCGTGGTGTTTCTGGGAATTTATCTGCCAATCCATCTTTATGGAGGGTTTCAGCCGATGTTTGAATCCATTGAGGCAGCTAAACCCGGATTTTTGGTTCTTCCCGATTCCGGGATGAGCATAAGCTGGTTCATCTCCACAATTGTCCTTACCGTTCTGGGATACTATATGTGGCCTCACACATTTGCATCTGCCTATACTGCGCAAAACGCGAAGGTATTTAAGAAGAACGCCATTTTTATGCCGCTGTATTCGGTAGTCCTTCTATTTGTGCTGTTTGTTGGATTTGCCGCCATTCTGAAAGTACCGGGACTGGAAGGAGCCGATGCGGATCTGTCTTTATTCCGGCTCGCCCTTCAAACGTTCGATCCTTGGGTCATCGGCCTGATTGGCGCGGCCGGATTGCTGACTGCTCTCGTTCCGGGATCGATGATGCTCATGGCCGCCGCTACTCTTTTTGCCAGGAATGTGTATCAGGCTGCCTTCCCTGCTGTCACAGACCGGGAAGTTGCAAGGCTGGCAAAATATCTCGTCCCGGTGATTGCGCTGATCGCCGCATTTTTCACCTTTAATGGAGGCAGTACCATTGTTACCCTTCTACTCATGGGCTACAGCCTGGTGACACAGCTGTTCCCCTCCCTGCTCTTCAGTTTATTCCCGCAGCGCATCGTCACTAAGCAGGGGGCATTTGCAGGAATTATCGCAGGGGTGTCTGTAGTGGCTTACACCTCCATAGCCGGCACATCAATCGGCACATTGTTTCCATCCCTTCCCCAAGCGGCCAAGGATGTGAATATCGGAATTATTGCCTTGGGAATAAATCTGATTTTCATGTTTGGCGTCAGTTTTTTCACGAAGCAAAGGAATCAAGAGGTGCAGGATCAAAAGAAACATACCGCATAAAATGTGATTACATGACGGAATTTATGCAAAATAATCCGGTGCGCAACAGGCGCTCCGGGTTATTTTTATTGAACGAACCATTAGAAAAAACCGGTGGGCTGACGGAAGGTTTCATGAGACTGATTGGTTTTCTTCAAATAGTCAAGTGCATGCTCCACTCCTGAAAATGCCTTGATCGCATTTAATTCTTCACTTTCGAGGGAAACTGCGAGTCTCGGGTAGCCGCCGGTGATCATTAATTCTGTGCCAAGGAGCTTCAGCCACCCGTTCAGGTTCACCAGGTAATTGGCCAGTGCCTGATCGAGTGATGCCAGTCCCGATAGATCGATAATTAAATAGCGGTCCCGCGTCCGGTCTTTATGCTGCATAATGTTCCTCATCAGAATGGTCAGGCGCTCACTTGGGAATGAACCGATCAGCGGCAAAACGGAAACGCCATTCCCGATGGAGATGATCGGAGTGGACCGATTGTCTGATTCAAGCTTCGCTTGTTCCATCAGTGACTGATAATGCTTCTCCATCGTGACATCCTTCTGCACCCCGATAAAATAGAAGCGCTGTTCCTCTTCTATATAGATGGGATCGATATTTAACTGATTGTAGAACGGGCTGCCATCTTTGCGGTAGTTCAGGACGGTCACAGCTACAGACTCTTTCTGCTTTACCGCTTTCCTTATCCGGTCAATATCCGTCTGGCTTGTTTTTTCCCCTTGAAGAAAACGGCAGTTTTTCCCGATCACTTCTTCTTCACTGTAGCCTGTTACCTCTGTGAATCCTTTTGATAGATAGATGATGGGGTTTTCCTTTAAGGAAGGATCGGTTATGATGATACCGGTTTGAGAAGAATCCAGTGCTTTTAATAAAAGTTTCAGCTGGGGATGGTCCAATCCTTTTTGAAGAAACATACTGCTTTCCCCTTTCTCACTGGCCATTGTTTTCCCCAATATATCAATCGCTTCCAGTCAGGGCAATTTTAAATGCGCTGCAAAGGCTCAGCACTCCAGTGGATTTTCCCCATACCTCTCCCAGAGCGATGGGAATCGGATGCTCAGATTCTCTGTATCCGCTTCTGACCAGTCCAGTTCAATGTATGGTTCGATGTACGAGTTTAAGACGACTTCATCGTAAAGCGTATAATATAAGTTCTCATTCTGGCCTGTCTTCTCTTCAAAGGCAAGAGCTCCAATATAAGTCAAGTCCTCAAATTGCGGAACTTCCTCTTTTTCTTCCAGTGCCTGGAGGACTGGTATAATAGATTCGGGATTTTGGATAGCTGACTCATATACAGCTTCGCCCTGAAAAAGAAGCCAGGCCCTGAAAAAATCAAAACGGTCATCGGAGCTGTCTCCTGTAATAATATAGGAAGCGGCCCACAGTTGTGATTGATACGATTTGATAAAAATACGCGCCAGAATTTCATCGAACGTGATCAGATCCTCCAACGGCTGTTCTGCCAGATGGGCAACAAGCCATTCGAGCTGCTGCTCCTGCGTTTCCCCTTTGGTTTTTGCTTTTTTAAGCACATTCCAAAAATCTGCTTCTGTAAAGCAGCTCTTTCTGATCATATAAAAAGATGAAGAAACCGGTTTGTATCCTCTTCCAAGGCGGTGACGGATCAGTTGCTCCGCATATTTCCTGCAATCAGCAGCCGTTTCAAATTGTTTGGACCGCACAGCCCCGCTGTTCTTTTTTACTCCTGAGGTCATCGTGCATATCGTACCGGAAGCTTCTACTTTCCAAACTTTTTTGGATGTATTGTTTTCTATTCGCAGAACCGTTTTCACGTTTATCCCCTCACCGATCGTCATTTGTGCGCATCTGTCATCAGACTGAAAAAGTGCAGAGCCTGCTCTGCACTAATAATAGCTGCCTGATTTCCCTAAAGGCCGGAGCCTGGAAAAGAAATTGTATCAGGCTGTGTGTTTTCATCTGTTCTCAGGCCGCCATGCTGCCGTTCTGACAGCAGGGACATGGGCGCAGCTGCCTATTCTCCTATTGTATTCGAAAACAGCCCGCAGTTTGCATTCTTTCAGAAATCACCTTTTAAGGTCTGCTGCTTTCTGTCTGGAAAGCAGCATGCAGCAATCATTTTAAGGGATCATCCTGCTCATCTGAATGGTGATGCCCGTCTTTGTTTTTCTTTGAGTTTTTGATCCCTTTAATGACTACTGCTGCCATCATCAGGAAGATACCTGCCAGAACCACTGCCAAAAGAACAGTCAATGTGTAGAATAATGTGTTGCCCGATCCCATTTTAAAACTCCTTCAGCTGCTTTATATCAGCAATTATACCTTTAAAGAATCGTGCCTACAACCTGTGAGGGGGAGGTGTCAGTCTGCTTCGTTAGCCCACGTATCGATTTCATCCAATACTGCAATAATTGGAATGCTGAATCCGATGGTTCCCATGTCTGCCGCTGCGGAATTGATGCCGATCACCTTTCCGGTTTTTTTATCTACAAGAGGCCCTCCGCTGTTCCCGGGTGCAATGGGCGCGGATATTTGGTAAGCATTCTTGTAATAAGTCTGGTCGATGTTCACTTCCCTGTCTACTCCGCTGATGATTCCGTCCGTTACCGTATTCTGCAGACCAAGCGGGCTTCCGAGTGCGAGCACCTCATCGCCTATTGCGGCCTTTCTCTCCCGCTCGATCGGAAGCGGGTCATCTTCCTTAAGATCGTTTACGCGGACGAGCGCAATGTCCCTGGTAGGATTAACCCCGATAACGGTCCCATCCATTTCCCTTGAATCAGGGGTCAGTACAGTTACTTCCTTCGCATCCGCCACAACATGTGCATTTGTGATCACATCACCTTTGTTATTGTAAAGGAAACCGGAGCCGAGTGACCCGTCTCCCAATTCAATTGTGAACACCCGTTTTTGGGAATCATCGATCACTTCCTTCACATCTGCTGTTCCTGAGGCATCAGCCGCTTTGGCCGAATCCAGCTCTACAATCTGTGAAGAAAGACGCAGTTCCCTCGGGATGGAATCTGTTACGAAAAAGATGGAAGCAATCCCTCCCGTCCAGATTAATACCGTTACAATTCCGCTGATTATCCACTTTTTCAATTTGTTCACCTGCTCCTTTATTTTCTGTATTTCACCTGGTCGATCACAATTTTTAAATCCTTCCCGTATCCCTTATCAAGAATAAAAAAGAATTCAGCTGCCTTTCCCCCTTTTATCGATACCTCATTGGAGGGAACCTCTTCGTTCATAATAAACTTTCCTTTTTTATCGTATATTTTCAAGTAGAGGGTTGGGTTATTTAATGCCGTTTTCATCTTGTTTTCAAACTTTCCTTTTACGACATAGCTGAACTGATCCTCTTCAAAAACCACTTTCCCCAATTTGATTGGAGGGTTTTTCGATTTCAGAGCTTTTGCATCGATTTTCACCCAGTGCTTTTCCAGAAAGACCGGCAGGGAATCCTTGTACTTTAATTTCTCATCCTCAAGCTGACTGAGTCTTCCAGTCAGTTCCACATTTTCATAGTTTGTATAGCGCATCCCGGTTTTGAGGGAAGATATGGCTGCATCAAAATTCTTGTCTTTCATGTATTTTTCTGAATCCGCCATGCAAATGGAAACAATTTTTTTAATGAGCTGCCCTTTCACTTCTTCTGCTTCGGCATTTTCGAGCTTGTATACTTTTTTAAGCTGCTCGCCGATTTCATCTACGGTATCCATTTCAGCCGTTTCTGTTTTAACCATTTCAATCACTAAATCAGTCTCCTGATCTGCGATTCTCGCTTCAAGCGGAGAAAAAATCTCGCCGTCTCTGGACTGAAGGTCATTCCGGACAGAGTTTAAATTATCCTTTGCCTCTCCAAATTGCTTGTCTTTGATATTTTTATCAATAGCGGCCAGTTTATCTTCAGCTTTTTTGGCAGATTCCACTTCTACTTTTACTTTTTTAATCGTCGTGTTCTGCGGCCTTAAATCAGACGCTTTGGAAAGCTTATCGACCGCTTTGCTGTATTCTCCATTAAGTGCGTATTCTTCTCCTTCATAATGGAGAGATTCCGCTTTTTGATTCGTGCTGTTTTCGCTGGCGGCCATACCAAACGCTGTCCCTGTAAACAGAAGAAGACTGGCAGCCGGAATTCCGACAGCAAGCAGGATTTCCTTTCTGGATGCTTTTCTAGCCGGTCTTTTATTCTTTTGCACCGCCGGGGCAGCCGCTGGCTGTTTCACGTGGCTGGACTGTGCTGAATGAGGGATCTCTTCCCTGCCGGATGCTCGCGGGTCTTCAGAAGGATCTTTCTTTTGTTCACCATCATTAAGGGGAACTTGGTCGGTCTGTACCGTTTTTTCATCGCCGGCTATCCGGTCTTCGCTGTCAGCCTTTGACGATCCGGCAGATTCCAATTCAGCAGACGATGACTTTTCACTATGAGAGACCGGAGTTCCCCTGCTCTCCTCAGGAGCTCGAAGGTGATCCTCCAGTGTATCATCATATTTTGCATAAAAATCCTCTGAGCTGTCCCCTTCAAGCTCTCTTTTCGGTTCTTCTTCAACAGGTTTCTGCTGATGAGCAGCTTCTTCTGGCGAAGACAAGCTGTCATCACTGTGACGGCTCTCCATTTCTTCTGTACTCTCGTTTTCCGGTACATAAGCCCCCGGTTCACTATCGCCAAACTTCCCTTTTTCATTATCAGAACTGATTTGTAAAAATTCCGGGTCCATTACAACCTTTGTACCGCACATTGGACAAAAATCTTCTTTTCCTTTTAATTGATAGCCGCATTCCCTGCAAAACAATCAGACTACCTCCCTATTATTCTCTCAAAATAAAGAAATGATTTGAAATGATTAACAGTAATCTTTATCCAATTTCCTACAATGTCAAACACTTTCACTTTCCAGAAATGACAGTTTTTGCGAAGACGTGCTTTCATAGAGGGTCACAAGAGGCTTAAAATGAACGCTTTGAAAAGCGTTCCATCGCGTTCTGCTCAGTCAAAGCGCAACTGGAATCTATTCGCCTGAGCCCCGGGCGAAATTCCCCTTTTTTAGAAGAAAAAAAAGCGCATCAATGCGCTCCATCTTATCGCTCAATATAAAATTTAGTAACGGCCAAGTATTCTCTTATGTACGATTTAACCAAAATGACCTCCGGGGTTTTAGCGGCCAAGCCTGTTACAGAAAGATTTTGGCTTTCTGCCATCATGATGGACCGGTACAGATGAAAATCACTGGAAACGATGATGCCGGAATTTGCTTTTACAGGCAGGAGCCGTTTAGAAAACACAATATTTTCATAGGTGCTTGCAGATTGATCTTCTTTTATGATTCTCCCGGAGCTTATTCCTTGAACAATAAGACTCCGCTTCATCGCTTCTGCTTCTGAAATGGCTTCACCAGGACCCTTTCCCCCCGAAACTATGACAATGGTTTCTTTATTTCTCTTTAAATATTCCGCTGCTGCATCCACCCTGTATTGCAGGGCCAATGAAGGCACATCTCCATTCACTTTCGCCCCAAGGACGATTAAATAATCAGCCGCTGCAGCAGGCTTGGCCTGAGCATAGGAAAGAATCTTTGAATGCAGATAAATGAGATAAATCAGTCCTCCTGCCATGAGAATCAGCGCTGCAAAAATCAGAATTCGGTTTTTATTCATCATATGAACATACTCCCAAGCTTTTTCTTCCATATTAATACAGATTTTGATAGGCGTATACTATTTTCACAAAAGCCTGGAAAACAAAAAAGGGACTTCCGGCAGGATGCCGGGGTCCCTCTTATAAAACAGAGAAGAGAATGGCGGAAATGAACAGATAGCCGAACATCACTCCGAACACGATAAATACGCCGCCCGGGCTGGTTCCTCCTGCAGCTGCCAAGAGTCTTCTTTTTTCTTCCCAGGTACCGTGAACGGCTTGTATCTTATCAATCTTTTCTTTAGCCTGGTGAAAATACAGACGGTTCCCGATAAACCCGGAAGCTGCCATGAAAAGGGGAACAGCCGGGATAACGAGCCAATACAGCCCTGTAGCTGCAATAATAAGTCCGGCCAATATGAAGGTTCCTGCTGTAATAAACATCGGAGCCATCAGCTTTCTGTAGCCCATCCAGAAAATCGTCAAGAGAAATGCAGCCCAGTTCATGCTGTATGGCTTGCTCCAGTTATTCACATAGTACTTGCTGTTTTCTCCAGCAAAAACGGCCAGTAACTCCATTTCCTGAGGGTTAAAGCTGCCGGGAGCAGGAGCCGTTTTTTGACTTGCCTTCGTACTCTGCTTCAGCTCTGCAGGCACTGGAACAGTCCGTTTCTCCTCCATTTGCTGCGGCTCAGCCATCGCATTTGAGCCAATGACATGATTCGCCTCCTGTTTAGTTTGAACTGCAGACTCACGATGAGTTACATCATCATGCTGAATATGAGCCGCCGGTCCGGTTTCTCCAGTCTTTCCTTCCTTTGTTTCAGATGCATCTCCGGATATCCCTGTAAATAAGTCTGCATAGGCAAGCTCAGGAGACGTTTTTTTGCCGGGCGCATCTCCTTTAACAAGCTGCACCGGAGCTTGTCCCTGGCGGTTTGTGCTGCGATCGGGAGCATTATGTACTCTCTTTTCATCCGCCGGGACAGCAGAACCGCTGGAGTCTTTTTCAGCAGGTGAAATCCCCCCATCTGGAAATGGTTTGATTTTGGCAGACTTTTCAGCTTCCAGAGCTGCTGCGGTCTGTACGGAGGATTGACCGGCCGGCACCGTCTCCCGGTCGACCCTGCTTCCGCATTTTGCACAAAACTTATCTGATGTTCCCAATCTCATTCCGCATTTTGTACAGAACATTTTCTTCCTCCTCCTTCTGTTGACAGACGATAGACTCTAAATTTGATCGTGCCATAAGTTTCATTCCCTTTCCATTTATTCCAAAAACCTGTATTTATTTCCGCCATGGCATACAAAAAACCTCTGCTGTTAAGCAGAGGGAGTGATTCTTGCTTCTATACGATAGCCAAGGCTGTTCAAAACTCTTTTAAACGTTTTGAGCGCAGCTTCCTGTTTTTCCTTATCATGACGGTTTTCTTCTATAATTGCCCGGTAGTCATGCTTGAGTGCCTGAAGCTGATAAGGGTGCAGCTGCTGCGGCACAAAATTATCTTCATCAATGGTAATCCGGATCTCATTCAATGATTCAGCCATCCTAAACCCTCCTGCTCTGGTAAGTTATAGGACGTTATTCCCTGATTGATCCGGTTTAAAACGCCGCCTTAAAAACCATGGATGGTCATGCCGCCGTCTACCATCAGCGTCTGCCCTGTCACGTACCGGCTTGCCTCTGAAGCGAGGAAAACCGCCGGACCGACAAGTTCCGGCAAACGCCCGATCCGGTTTAAAGGAGTGACCGCCAGAAGTTTATCCACATACTCTTTGTCCTCAAGCAGCTTTTCGGTTAAAGGGGTTTCAAAATACCACGGGCCAAGTGCATTGACCCTGATGTCATAAGCACCCCATTCATATGCCAGAATTCTCGTAATATGCATCAGGGCAGCTTTCGACGATCCATAGACCGCTCCGGTAGGAAGAGCTGTATGACCCGCTACTGAAGCGATATTGATGATGGTTCCCCCAGTCTCCTTCATGATCTTACCGGCTTCCTGAGAAGCGAAAAAGGCAGACTTAAGATTCGTGTTCATGATCTGGTCCCATTCTTCTTCCCTGACTTCCAGTGCACGTGTTCTGATATTCATCCCCGCATTGTTGACAAGTGTATCAATACGGCCGGTTTGCTCTTTAATCTGATGAAGAGCTGCAGCCAGTTCCATCCGGTTTGTCACGTCTGCCTGGAGGACATAGGCTGTCCTTCCGATATCCTTTTCAATGATTTTTTTAACTTCTTCCAAATCCTGCACTGTTCTCGCGATTAAAGCTACATCCGCTCCTGCTTCTGCAAACCCAATGGCAATCGCACGCCCGATTCCTTTTCCGGCACCTGTTACAGCAGCCGTTTTTCCTTCAAGGCTGAATGACGGCAAAAACATTTTATGTTCCCCCTTTGCAATCTTTCCTATATTTACTGTAAGAAAAAAGAAGATGACTGTAAACCGGGACCTCCCGCCGCAGGTAATATACGCTCGGATGGGAACCCGGTACCCGTTTACGGAAAAAATGGATGGCTGTGTGCCGGTCACCTGCTCTATGAGACACCGAGTTTTTAATCCTGTACTATTTCCCTTTTCCTTCTTCCTTCTTCAGCAAGGGGGACGGGGTGCCGGAATAGACCGCGGCAAGTGTATGCAGAGCCCTTGTGCATCCGACATACAAAAGCTTCGCATCGGCCTGATTCAGCTGATAGTTTTCCGCATCTGCATCAACAATCAGGACAGCATCAAATTCAAGGCCTTTTGCCAGGTATACCGGAATGATGGTGACTCCGCCGCTGTACCCCCTCTGTCCATCCCGGACAAGGGACAGGCTGCCGATTTGACTCTTGAGACCGGTCCACAGCTTTTCGGCGTCAGACTCTGTTCTGCAGATGATTGCCAAACTTTCGGTTTTTTTTGATCTTTCCTTTTCCACCCATTTAAGGATGTATGGTTCTTTTTCAGAGGCGGGTACATGTACAGCTTCAGCCGGCTCTCCGCTTCTGAATACCGGCACTGCAGGAGCAGGCGGCACAAAGGCCGAGAGGAGGATGCTATTGGCGAATTCGATGATCTCCATCGTTGACCGGTAGCTTTTCGATAGGATTTTGTATTCGTATCTTCCCTCTTTGAAAATGGGAAAGATCTCTTCCCAGCTCCTTATCCCGGCATAGATTCCCTGCGCCAGATCTCCGAGTATCGTAAACGAATTTTTCAGAGCCAGCTTTTGCAATACTGCCATTTCATAGGGCGAAAAATCCTGTGCCTCATCTATGACAATATGATGAAAGCGTTCGCCCCGCTGCAGACCGTTCAAAACGATCCGGATATGCACGAGTGGGGCCAAATCTTCATGGTCAGCTTCTCTTTTCTTCAGCATGGCGAGTGCAGCATCAGCCACTTCGTCAGTCAGTACTGCCCGTACTTCAGAAACCTTCAGCATCTCTGCGTAAACGTCTGCCTCCTCCAGTGACCGCCAGGTTTTCAAGTAGGCCCTTAGTTTCTGTGCAGCCGACTTTTTATTATCCTGCCGGGCTTTTTTATCCCATTCTTTGTCAAGCTCAGTCTTAATCCATCGTTTTATTTTTTCTGCAGTCAATTCCTTTTTCTTTACCGGAGCATACCCGGTGAATTCATCATTAAACCAATTACGGATTGTTTCATTCTTCAGAACTTTCCCTTGCCATGGAGAGAAGTCAGCGGAAGGAAGCAGGTCTTCTGTGTAATGGATGAGGGCCTCTTCGATGGCTTGCATGAATGAAATCGATCCTTTGAGCTTCCAGGGTGCATCCGTTTCCTGTGCAGAGCGGAAAGGTCCCGGTACAAACCACTTCTCCCAGTTCCTCGGCTTAAAGGTTAGTACTCCGCCCAATCTGGCTGCTGCCCATTCCGCAAAAGTCGTCTGCTTAATATGACCGACCCCGAGCTCCGGAAGCACATTCGATATGTAATCAAGAAACATTGTATTCGGAGCGAAAATGATCATATGCTCTGCCAGCATGTTTTCCCTGTATTCATAGATCAGGTACGCCAGGCGGTGAAGGGCGACTGTTGTTTTCCCGCTCCCCGCAGCCCCCTGTATAATCAATGCTGTGTCCCTCGGTGCCCTGATCATTTCATTTTGCTCGGCCTGAATGGTCGAAACGATATCTTTAAGGCGGTTATCTTTTTTTTCGCCAAGGCGATACAAGAGAAATTCATCTGCTGCTCCTGATTGACTGCTTCCTTTACTGTACGTATCGACTACTCTCTGAAGGGTTCCATT
This sequence comes from Metabacillus mangrovi, assembly GCF_009711125.1. GTDB lineage: Bacteria > Bacillota > Bacilli > Bacillales > Bacillaceae > Metabacillus_B > Metabacillus_B mangrovi. The sequence continues at coordinate 24,981 of NZ_WMIB01000004.1, forward strand.
CCTTACCGCTACATTTCGCTTTAAGTAAATTTCTCCTTCCACCATTCCTTCCGGAGCCATGTACCATGCTTCCTCTTCTCCGCCGGAATAAGAATAGAAGAGACTCGCTGCAGGGGCACGCCAATCCATAATCATCGCATGTCCGCTTTCGCTCTCTGATACACCTGCTTTGCCAATGTAGAGGGGAACAGGTTCTTCATCCCCGCTTTCCCTGAAATCCAGGCGGCCAAAATAGGGCTCCTTTTCGGAAACGTCAAGATTTCTGCGTGATCTTTCTCTCGATGCCTCAAGCGCCTGCTCTGCTAAATCTTCTCCCCGGTATGGCGGGACTGCCTCCAGTCCCTCTTTCTGCTTCTGAATCTCGGCAGCAAATTTTTTGAGCTGCTGCAGCTCGAACTGAAAGGCACTTTGATTGCTGTTAGCCATGAATCAGTTACCTCCTTGTTGAGATTTAATGTAAATAGAAAGTGATTTTACCATATAGAGGAATAAACATCTATGTATTTTTTACTGCCTGCTCCCACGTATTATAAAGATGCTTTTTGTTAAATGTGTGAATGCCGGAAAAACAATGCCAGCCTAACAAAAACCTGCTCCGTCACGCCCCGATTGCAATCAGGTTACGCCGGCAGCAGGTTTTCGTTAAAGCCTGTTCAGCATTTGGGCGACACCGTGCTCATCATTCGAGCCCATGATGGCGTCACTTTGGATTTTGATTTCTTCTCTTGCATTGCCCATCGCAAATTTCTTTCCGGCAGCCTGGATCATGGATTCGTCATTCATGCTATCCCCGATCGCAGCTGTTTCCTCAAGGGAAACGCCAAACTTTTCTGCAAGTTTTTTCAGGGCGATCCCCTTTGAGTCATCTTCATGCTCCAGCTCAAAGTTATGATTTGCCGAAGTGACGATCGTCAGTCCGGGATGATCCTTAAACTGCTCCCAGCCTGTTAAGCGCTTTTCCTCATTAAAGGAGAAGGCGAGAATGTTATACAGCTCTGCATCAGCCGGGATAGAAGAACAGGAATCAATAAATTGAAAACCAGTCTGGCTGAACTGCTTGTAGGCAGCAAGCTTAAGCCCGTCCTGAGAAATTTCGGGGTTGGAGCTTGCCAGCCGGTCCATTTCGATCTGCAGCAGCTCCCTCCCTTTCTGCGGTGTGTAAATCGCTTCGCTGCTGAAAACCTCGTAATAAAATTCGCGGGTCTCCAGCCATTTCATAACTTCGATCGCTTCGTCCCTGCGGATCGGCACCGAATGGAAGAGCAGTCCGTCAGGATCATGGATCGTTGCTCCGTTTGCAGCAATGATCCATGGATTTATCCCCGTGTTTTTAAAAATTGCCTGGACGTCAAAATGTGCCCTTCCGGTTGCTATGATGACTTCAATGCCTCTCTTCGCTGCAGCTTTCATAGCATGAAGGTTTTCCGGGCTGATTTCATTTTTGCTGTTCAGCAGCGTTCCATCCAAATCGATAGCGGCTATTTTCGTCATTTCGTTTCCTCCGTATCAGCTATGAGCAGTTCTACTTGATGGCTGTCAAGCATGTTCAGGATCGCGGCATCCGGCTCCCTGTCTGTGATGACCATATCAATTTCCTCCAGATGAGCAAACGTAAAGAAATCCGTTACGTGCAGCTTCGAATGATCAGCCAGTACAATCACTTGATTAGCTTGTTCAATCATGCTTTTCTTTACCATTCCATCCTCTTCATGTGCGATGGTCAGGCCTTTTTCTGAAAGACCGACAAGCCCGATGAACGCTTTATCTGCATGATATTGTGTCAGCTTATCAAGCACCTGTGCCCCGTAAAGAAAGCCGTGCTCCTTCTGAAGCTCTCCTCCAAGCAGATGAATGCGGACACCTCTTTTTGCAGAAAGAATTCCCGCCTGATGGATGGAATTTGTAATGACGGTGCAGTTCTCTTCCTGCAGAGATTCCGCGCAGGACTGCACGGTAGTGGAAGCATCAAGGATAATACGGTCCCCCGGACGGATCAGAGATGCTGCTTTTTGTCCAATGCGTTTTTTTTCTTCAGATACATGCTTCAGCCTGTTGCTGTAATCTTTGATCTCCTGGTGGGCTGAAGGCAGAATGGCTCCGCCCCGCGTCCGGATGACCGCCTTCATTTCCTCCAGTTTTACAAGATCTCTTCTCGCAGTATCACGGGATACTTGATAAAGAGAGCAGATTTGATCCACAGTTATCCGTTTTTTTGTTTTCATCACGTCTAGGATGGCATCAAGCCGTTCTTCTTGGTACATGGACATCCGCCTTCGTAAGCATTGATAAGTAATATATAAGTTATTATAAGTAATTCACTTAAAAACTGCAATACATTCCTTAAATCAGCATCTTAAACATACTTTTTCCCGTTTATGGGTAAAGATTCACAGTACGAATACCAAGCGAGGAGAGCTGAACAATGAGAGAGACCACCATTGCAGTAAAAGAGCCCCTAAATGATGAAAAGATCCAGATGATTGAATCCCGCCTTGTACAAACCGAAGGAATCGAGCGGGCTCTCGTTGATGTAGAGACAGGGAACATCCGTGTAGCCTACAATGAGATGGTGATCGCTCCTGAGCTGATTATGCAGGCACTGAGCGAACACGGTATGCAGTCAGAGGAAGTTCAAAACGCCTAAAAGCTCAAGCCGGGATTCGGCTTGAGCTTTTTTTTGCCATTACATACTCAAAGTTGACTTGAATCTTCCGCTAAACGGAAGCCGCTGAACTGCCACCGCTTATCCGGCTGAAAAAAGTTGCGGTATAATGGCCTGATATGGCAGGAAGGACTACTGCACGGCTATCCATATACAGGCGGATCTTTTTTTACCTGATTATGCTTTCTCTTCTCCATGAAAATAGCCGGAACGGACTCTGACAGAAACAAAAACGGACTGAAATGAACGGCAGGCGGCATTGCGAACTAGGATATCTTCGAAAATATGGAGTTATCTTCGAAAATCAGGACTTATCTCCAAAAATCAGGATATATCTTCGAAACCCATAACTTATCTTCGAAAACAAAGATATATCTCCGAAAACACCAGTATATCGATTTTTCGACCGCTTTCGACAAAAAAGCCAAATCCAGCCACGCCCTTTTTGCCACCATTAAGCGGGTAAAGAGGCAGACAATCTGTCTCTTTACCGCTAAAATCCTGCCATATTCGTATACTTTGTCCGCTCATCCTCAATTGTGATCAGCTTCACGTCTTTCATCAGAAAGCTGAACAAATCCCAGCGCTTGTCCTCAAAGCTGATCCGGTCTCAGATGCTGTAAGCTTAAGCTCTATTTCGATGTAAATTTCCATTTCGCGTAAGCATGATACGTCTCGCCTTTTTTCAGGAGGACCGATGGAAATCCTTCATGATGAACGGCATCAGGAGGATGCTGTGTCTCCAGGCAGACTGCACAATGCTTCCTCGCCTTGATGCCCTCCTGCAGGACGATATCCTCTCCCATGGCATTGCTTGAATAAAGGATGACAGAAGGCTGGTCGGTTTCTGCGTGCAGCAGCCTTCCGCTCTTTTCATGGTAAAGAACCATTTCTCTCCCCTCATCCAGCAGGAATGGATGGTCATATCCTCCCCCGGCAATCGCGATCTGCTCATCTTCGGAGCGGAATCCTTCACCGAGCTTTCTGCCTTTGCGGAAGTCAAAAACGGTACCTTCCGTCCTCCGTTTATTGCCGGTCGGAAGCGAGTCGGAATCAAGCTCCAGGTAATGAGCGCTCGGAACTGTCAGTTCATGCTCTCCTATATCTTCCTTTACATTTCCGCTTAAATTGAAGTATGTATGGTTCGTCATGTTCAGGACCGTATCCTGATCACTCTCTCCTGAATAAGACAAGGTGAGCTCGTTTTCCTCTGAGAGGATGTATGTAACTTTTACTTCAAGGTTTCCGGGAAAACCCTCTTCTCCATCGGGGCTGTGATACGTAAACTCGACACCGTTTTGATCTTCTAAAGGACGGGATCCCCAAATTTTGTGCGTGAATCCTGATTCTCCTCCATGCAGATGATGCCCTTCCTGATTGGCAGTCACCTTGAAGGCTTCCGCTCCTACCGGAAGGTCTCCGCTCCGGATCCGCCCTGCGACTCTTCCCACTACCGCACCAAAATAAGGTACTTTATTCCGGTAGTCTTCCAGGCTGTCACAGCCCAGGACAACGTTTTCAAGTTTTCCGTTTCTGTCAGGAGCCAGAATCTTTGTAATGGCACATCCGTACTCCACTGCGGTTACTTCCATCCCTTTGCTGTTCTTAAGTGTGTATGCATAGACAGTACGGCCGTCTATCGTTCCAAATTCCGTTTTAGCAGCTATCATGGTGTTCCCCTTTCAGACGAATAAATAGAATTAATTGAAGCATAATCCTATTTTTCTGCATTGTAAAGCGGAGGAATGAACCGTTTTGCCGGCCCTATTTTCTTCATCGAAATGATTAGCATGCTAAATAACGGGAATAGAACTGTGTCGAAGAGAATAAAAAGGAGTGTGTGGGATGAGAGCAGTGACGTATCAAGGTTCAGAGAAAATTGAAGTGAAAAAGGTAGAGTATCCGAAAATCCAGGAAAACAGCGACATGATCGTCAAAATCACTTCCACAGCTATTTGCGGTTCTGATTTGCATCTTTATCAGGGTAACATGCCGATTAATAAGGACTATATTATCGGTCATGAGCCGATGGGAATCGTCGAAGAGATCGGCTCTGATGTGAAAAACGTCAAAAAAGGGGACCGGGTCGTCATCCCGTTCAATATTGGCTGCGGCACATGTTTCTACTGCAGCAACCATATGGAGAGCCAATGTGACAACTCCAATGCGCACGGAGACCAGGGCGGGCTTTTCGGCTTCACAGAGATGTTCGGCGGACATCCAGGCGGACAGGCTGAATACTTAAGAGTCCCTTTCGCAGATTTCACCTCTTTTGTGGTTCCTGAATCGTGTGAACGAGAGGATGAAGATCTGCTGTTTATGTCTGACGTGCTTCCAACCGCTTATTGGAGCGTGGAAAATGCGGGGGTTAAAGCAGGAGATACAGTCATCGTATTAGGCTGCGGTCCTGTTGGCCTGATGGCCCAGAAATTCTCTGCGATGGCCGGTGCAGAAAGAGTGATCGCTGTCGATCAGCTGGATTACCGCATGAATAAGGCAAAAATGATGAATTCTGTTGAAACTTTTGATTTCACCTCACAGGATGATCCGGGTTCATACTTGCATGAAATAACGAGCGGCGGTGCTGATGTAGTGATTGACTGTGTAGGAATGGACGGGAAAATGTCTGCGATGGAGAGAATCGGCCAGAAGCTCAATCTTCACGGAGGAAGCCTCGGGCCCATTCAAATTGCCCAGCAGGCTGTGAGAAAATTCGGCACCATCCAGCTCACGGGAGTTTATGGGGAATCCTATAACAACTTCCCGCTCGGTGACATCTTTTCAAGAAATATAACGGTTAAAACAGGTCAGGCACCGGTTATCCACTTTATGCCGCGTTTGTTTGACATGATTCAGTCCAATCAGATTACGCCTTCAGAAATTGTTTCCCATAAAATCGGCCTGGATGATGCAGCCCATGCTTACAACATCTTCAACAACCATGATGACGAATGTGTGAAAGTAGTATTAAAACCATAAGAGGGATGCCTTAGAACCCCTGGATAAACGAAAAACCCGGAATGCAATCGGCATTCCGGGTTTTCCGATGCAAGGGAAGGGAGCATACGCTGAGCTCAGTCAGCGATTTAAAAGAAGCACATGTCAATACAGGAATCAATGAACGTACCGGTTATTTTTTTACCGTTTTTTTGCCCAGCCAGTATAAAACATATCCAACAGCGCCCCCTGCTGTATTAAGCAGAATATCATCCACATCAAACACCCCGAGAACGAGTGACAGCTGGATGCATTCAAGCAGCATGCTGAATGTAAAGGAAAGGAGCAGCATCCTCCATCCGCTCCGGCACTTTTTGAAGAGCATCGGGACAAGTATGCCAAAAGGAATGAAGCCGGCAAAATTCCCTATTAGATTCGGAATCATCAGTCCCGGTCTGGTTTCTGCCACCATCAAGTATCTCTTGACCGTCGCAAATGGCGTCCAGTTGCTGTAGGCAAGATTCTGCTGAATCATGTCCCTGCTCAGCCCCGCAAAATGTGAGGGGGTTTCCATTAACGGAATTTGTTTAAAAAGAATCAGCTTCAAAAGGAACGCTGCATAGAGAATCAATGCGCCTGCAGCGAGCGTTTTAACCTGTCTCTTAACCATGTGCATTCCATCTTTCGTTAAACATGCGGATTTTTTAACCGCCAGTTATCATTATCAGCCTAACTTTATCAGATTCTTCTTTTGAATGATAGGCTGACTATACAGACTTTCCACCGGTCCGGCACGGCTAAACAGCATTTTAAAAATTTCCATTGAAACGTACCCCCATAAATCGACAAGATTATTAGAAGCCTTATATAAGTTTCGAATTCTCTAAAGAATGGGTGAAATTATGTTATCAAACACTGAAATTGGAATTGACTTAGGAACGGCCAATATATTGGTCTACACGAAAAACAAGGGAATTATCATAAACGAGCCATCTGTCGTGGCCATTGATACGGAAACAAAAAACGTTCTCGCTGTTGGAGTTGAGGCAAAAAACATGATCGGAAAAACTCCGGGGAAAATCGTAGCGATCCGCCCCCTGAAAGACGGCGTTATTGCTGATTATGATGTAACGACTGAAATGCTCAAGCAGATTATGAAAAAAGCGGGCAAGCAGCTTGGATTCTCGATCCGTAAACCGAGTGTGGTTGTTTGTACTCCTTCCGGTTCTACATCTGTAGAAAGACGCGCCATTCATGATGCAGTCAAAAATTGCGGCGCTAAGCACGTTCATCTGATTGAAGAGCCGGTAGCAGCAGCTATTGGAGCGGATCTGCCTGTAGCTGAACCCGTTGCCAATGTTGTCGTTGATATCGGAGGAGGAACAACAGAAGTAGCCATCATTTCCTTCGGCGGTGTTGTTTCCTGCCATTCGATCCGCATCGGCGGCGATCAAATGGATGAAGACATCGTTACATATGTCCGCAAGAAGTACAATCTTCTCATCGGGGAACGTACAGCAGAACAAATTAAAATGGAAATCGGCTATGCATTAACAGACCATGAAGAACTGACAATGGAAGTGCGCGGCCGTGACCTTGTTACAGGCCTGCCAAAAACCATTGAACTTCATTCCAGTGAAATTCAGCAGGCTATGAAAGAATCTCTATCCCACATCCTGGAAGCAATCCGTGCTACTCTTGAGGACTGCCCTCCAGAATTGAGCGGAGACATCGTCGACCGCGGGGTCATTCTGACAGGAGGAGGAGCCCTTCTGAATGGCATGCAAGACTGGCTGAGCAAGGAGATCGTCGTTCCGGTTCACCTTGCTCCAAATCCGCTTGAATCTGTTGCTATCGGAACAGGGCGGTCACTGAGTGTCATTCATAAACTGCAAAAAGCAGCAAAATAACAAACTGGCACACCACAGCAGACAGGCTTCATGAGAAGCCAGCTTAAAAGAACCCCCGGGAAGCATCCCGGGGGTTTCATTTATCCTTCTATTTCCGCGGCACCATCTATAATGCTGGTGAATACGGGGTTTCGTTACCTTACCGTTTATAGTTTAATAGAAAGGGTATAAGGATTTAGAAGATTTCTCGGGAGGACGATTTTTTTTGAATAGTACAATAAGCAATGAGTTATTTAGAAAAACGATGAATTCCGCTCAAGTGGGAATGAGCATTACAGATCCGTCACTTCCGGACAATCCGCTTGTGTATGTGAATGATGGCTTTTACACGCTTACCGGATACTCTTTTGAAGACGCGGTCGGCAAAAACTGCCGATTTCTGCAGGGACCAGGGACGAACAGAGAAGCCATTATTGCGGTCAAGGAAGCGATCAGACTAAAAGAGTCTGTTACCGTAGAGCTTTACAATTATAAAAAGAACGGAACTCCTTTCTGGAACGAACTTCATGTAGAACCTGTATACATCGAAAGCGAGAACAAAACCTATTTTATCGGCATCCAAAAAGATATTACAGAACAACGCGCATACATAGACCGAATTACAGAGCTTTCTACTCCGATTGTACCGATCGATGACCGCATATCTGTCCTGCCCCTGATTGGGGACCTGACACCTAAACGGTCTGCGGATGTCATGAGTGCAGTATCCTCTTACGCAGCGGATAGCGAAGACGCAGTGATTATCGTTGATTTATCAGGGCTGATTAAGATGGAAAACAATGAGGCTGCAAGCCTGATACAACTTCACAGCATCCTGGAAATGATGGGTACAGAGCTTGTCCTGACAGGCGTCTCTCCCATGCTGATCCTTCAGACAAGCTCGCATTTGATCAGCGATTTGTCTTCCATCCGGACATTCATGAATGTAAAACAGGCTATCAAAGCACTCACGTGAGGAAAGAAAAACCCCGGCAGCAGCTGCCGGGGAAGGGAAATTCAGCGTTCGATCACTGTAACTCCGTCCATTTCCACTCCTGAAACTCTTTTTCCATTGACTGTAATGTTTGTAAATCCTGTTCCCTGTATGAACAGAGAGGCACTCTTCACCTTTTGCTCCTCCGGCAGAATAATGGTCAGATTCTGATTGGCTGAAAGGATTTTAACAGGCACCTCACGGCAGCTGTCGGCCTGTTCAGGATGAAGGGCTACACTTCCTGCGAGCAGTTCCCCTTCCTTTGCGGTAAAGTCTCCTGTCAGACACGTGATTCCTTCCTCATCCGAGATCTTAATTCCTTTATCATCAAACCATTCCGCCCGAAACTCTTTTCCTCCGGCACCAAAGACGTGCACAAAACTTGCAGCCTCTCCATTTTGTCTTTCAATCAAAACCGGATAGGATGTCTCAGGCTCTGATGACGGGCCGGGACCCATTGCGACTGCTGCCTCTCGAAGTCCTGTTCCGAGAGAAACCATTTGGAGCTCTTTATTGTTCCATTTCCAATCCGCCTTAAAATCATCTTGGACAAAAGCACTTTTCGGACCTGTCAGAAATTGATATCCGTTTTGACTGCCGAGTGGTGAATGCCGGTCTGACAGTTTAAGGCTGTTCGAAAACGCACCGAGCCCGTGAAAAACCCAGTCATATTGCCTGATTGTACCGGGACTTTCCGCTTCCATCCAATCCACAGCGTAACGGCCGTGCAGCAGGATCGTCCGCTTGATTTTTGTACCTGGGTATACCTCACCGGCATCTCCTCTCATCAGCTGCAGTTTTTTCCCGGCAGCGAACTGCTCGAGCCTTCCCTCAACAGCTTTTTGGGAGACCCCGTCTACGATCAGCGTATTATGGCTGATGCTTTGCTTATACCAGCCAGTATAGAGGACATGACCGTAGCTAGGTGTTCCAAAATCAGGCGCGAACGCCTCCCCGTCTGCAAAAAGATCGATATGAAGCTTATCAGGATGGCCGTGTGAACCGCCATAAGGTCCGTAATCCATAAGAACGTACATGGAAGAATTTCTGAGAACACTTTGTCCGGCTCCTTCAAAATTCCGGCTTTTCCAAGTGTAGCTGCCGTCCTTAGGGATTTCAGGAGCACCCTTAAATAGAGCATATTCCCCTTCTCTCGGAAGCTTTTGATACTTTACATCAAGCAGCCAGGCATAGCTCTTTGTCCGATAGGCTGTAAATGCAGGCTCATAGTCGAAGTTTCCTTTTGCACTTACGGAATCAATCAGCGAGCTTCCATAAATGCCTCCATCATTATTAAATGGAAGAGCAAGGTTCGGATAGGCATAATCCAGCGGAAGATCATACATTTTCTTAAAATTCGGATTGCCGAAAAGGTCGTAGCCCCAGCTCTTTGCTCCGTCGGCAAGATGCTGAAGAGCCCTTAGTGCATATAAGTGATAAGCGATGGATCCTTCCCACCAGAATCCGTCGGAAAGAACACTTTCATTCATTAAATAATGGAATCCATGCTCACCATTGACTGCAAACTCCATATATTCCCTGTCTCCGAGAACAAATCCAATCATTCCTACAGCAGCATTGTGCCATGCCTGCCAGTTGGAACGGCCCATATCATATTCACTGATGGCGACCGCTGATGGCCGCAGAAGATTGAGCTCAATATTTGCCTTATCTTCATCTTCCAGAAACCCGCTGCCGTAAAGGAGGTCGTACGTATATGCGAGATCGACCATACTTACCGCTTCATCAAGCGTTTGCCAGTACAGCCTGCCGCCGCGCGCCTGTTTCTGGTAATTTGGATAGATCGCGGCATAGTCAAGCAGAATTCCGGCGGCCTTTTTTCCGTATCTCTCTTCCCCGCTTAGGGCATAAGCGGCTGCAAGCGTTCTTGCTGCCTTGATGATTTCATTATGCCGGTAATACCTCCAGCCGGCATCATAGGATTCTCCTTCATAATAGCGGTCTTCAGAAGGACAGTAATGTTTATGCGGACTGGATGCATCGTAATCAAGCCTCGAGCTGTCATCGCAAAGGAACCACATCCCATGGCCCCCTGCCGTATCCGGCACCTGCAGCTGGCTCATCACAAGCCCATCTGCCTGCTCCTTCAGCTTTTTATCATAAAGGCCCGCCCATTGCTCTTCTGCCACTCTGGTCCTGGCAGCTGTCAGCTCCGCTTTGCTGATGAAGGATTTGGGCCTTTCATGTAAAGCCGGCTCCCACTTTACAGACTTACTTTTCAGTTTAACCTGGAAGCTTGCTCCGAGTTTCAGCCTCGAGATAATCGAGATTGTCACAGATTCTTCCCCTCCTTCCGGCTGCCCATCCGGCCATTTCCATCTGACAGCGATCCTTCTCGATTCTCCGGGCAGAAGATCGCCTGATGGGGCATCGATTGAAATTTCCTGTGCGTGTTCTTCCGGTACAACGGCTTCGTAATGGTCAGCTGCTGCCGCTTTATTCAGCACCGTGACATAATAAACCTGTTCTGATCCAGGCGGACCCGATTTTTCAATGGTTTTTGGAGAAACCTGAAAAGACTCTCTTATAAGCCTCAAGTCATCAAAATACACTTCTGTATCAGCGCTTGGAGGCTTGTCGCTGTACCAGTACGAATGAAAGGTCAGTTTTTTTACAGAATGAAGGCCGAGGGGCTGCCTGGAAGGAGTAAAATCCTTCAGAGGAAGGGAAACAAGCTTCCAGCCGGTCCAGTCTATTTTTATCCCGCTCATGTAATAGTCAAATCCCTCTGTCTCTGGATCATCAGAATCAAGTATCGGGTAGATCATCGTCCCGGTTGCTTTTTTGGAGTAAAGCCAGAATTCGAGCTTGTCATACCTCGACCAATCAGCGGGGATGGCAGTCGTCTGCACAGCCTTTTTGACCGGCATATTCGCCCACCTTCCGCTGTACAGCCCTTCCTTTACATGCTCGCTGCTCTCGGTAACAGAGCTCCACTTTCTCGCATCCTCAAAACCGTCTATTGGCAGAATATCAGATTCCTTCGAATAGTCCAGTGTCATATGGTCCAATACCAGCTGTGTTTCTGGGTTTGGAGTTTCCCCGTACCACGACGTATGGAAGCGGAGCTGGTCAATTTTTTGAAAGCCTGCCGGTGAATACCCGGAACGAAAGGAATAGAAAGGGATCGAAACCTTTTTCCACCCTTCCCATGTCATGCTGATGGATGTAATGTAGTAGTCAGTTTGCGAAGTTGATGGCTCATCAGAATAGAGCACAGCATAAATGCGGTCATTCGTTGCTTTTTCGGAGTAAATCCATAGATTGAGTGTATCAAAAGAGGACCAGTTGTGCGGAATAGCAGACGTTTCAATCGCTTTAATCATTTTTCCATTCGAACGGTCTGTAATGTTCCACCGCCCTGCTGAGCTTCCTTCATGGACAGTTTCCTGTTCCGGAACGAGCCCCCGCCAATCGGAAACGCTTTCAAAATCATGGACGATGAGCTGATCTTCCTCTGTCAGCTCTTTCTGCGGCAGTTCATCTGCTAAGCCCCTTACCGGAAACCCCGGCAGAAGCAGCACGAAAGACAGCAGAATCAGCATTCCCTTTTTTATCCTCATTCATTTCCCCCGGTTAAAGCCCGCTCACAAGCTTAAATCTTGGCAGGAAAAGAGAACAGTCAACTCTGAAAAGAATGAGCCGAACCTATTTTTTTATCTTCTGAGGCTTCGCTTTCAAGGCAGTCACTGCTAAAAGCGAAGCCCGGACCAGCAGCTGCCTGCTTCAGCAGACAGCCCTTTTTACCAGTACAGATTCCAGTTTTTCTTCAGGCGCACAAGTCCTTCCAGGTAATAATAATCTCCCCATAAATTTGCTTCATCTACGCCAAGTTTTTCGGGCTTTGCATAAACACCATGAAGGAGGAGAGCGTTGGAATCCGGGCAATCTTTAGTAGAGTAGCCTGTGTACAGATCCTTAAGCATTGCAATGGCAGCTCTGCTATAGTACTCCTTCCATTCCGGATCCTCTGTATACTTTGCCAGTTCATGCAGGCCGCAGGCCGTGATCGCACTGGACGAACTGTCTTTTTCTTCCCCGCTTCCGTCTGTAAAGGCGAGATCCCAGTATACGACTCCATCCTCAGGGGTCCTGTTCAGGAAATAATGGGCAAGTTTCTCTGCAAGCTCTGTAAACTCGGTGTTTCCCGTGTATTTATAACTGAGCGGGAAACCGTAGATCCCCCATGCCTGCCCTCTCGCCCAACAGGAGTCATCCCGGTACCCCTGATGTGTTTTTCCGAACTTTGCTTCTCCTGTTTCCGTATCAAAGTAATACGTATGAAAGGTAGAGGCATCTTCACGGACAATCCACTTGAACGCATTTTTCGCGTGCTGCTCAGCAGCCTGCTGATACTTATCCTCACCCGTAACTTCAGAAGCCCAATACAAAAGCGGAAGATTCATCAGGCAATCGATGATGATGCGTCCTCTTTGATTCGGATCGTTCAAATCACCCCATGCCTGGATGATGCCTGCTTTCTCAAAGTAGCGGGTCATCAAATGGTCCGCCGCCATCAGGGCCGCTTTTCTGGCTGTTTCATTGCCGGTCAGACGGTACCCGCTGACACAGGAAAGAGTATAAAGAAATCCAAGATCATGATGCTCGCAGTCTATTTTTTCCTGAATCCGTCTGTAAAAGCTGTCAATGTGGACTTCTCCTGCCTCCCGGTACTTATCCTCTCCTGTCAGTTCATAGGCAAGCCAGATCATACCGGTCCAGAAGCTTGTCGTCCATCCGAAGTTGCCTCCCCGCTCCCGGCCTGGCTTCTCTGGGATTCTTGGATAGTACCTGTTTTCTCTCGTAGTATCATCTGGAAAAACAGAAGTAAATTCCTCGAGGCTCCCGCTTATTTTCTGCAATGCATGCGCGATCGCTTCATCAACAAAACCAAGATCGGCTGCAGCTTTTCTGTACCGGTCATTCCGGACTCCTTCATTGAGTACACCCACCATTGTCCCTCCTTAACGTAAATCCTTCATCCCGACATGCTCCATATCGTCAAACGTGTAATTCTCCCCCGCCATCGCCCAGATAAAAGTGTAATTGCTAGTGCCGATTCCCGAATGAATCGACCAGCTTGGGGAAATCACTGCCTGTTCATTGCTAACAATCAGATGCCTTGTTTCAGATGGTTCTCCCATAAAATGAAAGACTCTCGTATCTACATCCATATCAAAATACAGATACACCTCGGACCGCCGGTCATGAATATGGGCCGGCATCGTGTTCCACATGCAGTTGGGTGCAAGAAGAGTCATCCCCATCATCAGCTGTGAGCTTTGAGCCCCTCCTGCATGGATGTATTTATAAATGGTCCGCTTGTTCGAGTTTTTCTCTTCCCCCAGATGAACGGGTGCGGCTTCATCGATCCCAATTTTCACAGCCGGGAACTCTTTATGGGCGAGCGTTGATAAAATATAATACCGGGCAGGGTGCTGAGGATTCTCGCTTTTCAAAACCACTTCTTTTTTCCCCATGCCAAGATAGAGGCAGTCCTTCGATTGAAGATGAAAGGCTTCTCCATCTGCTTCGATCGTTCCAGGACCGCCTATATTGATGATTCCCGCCTCGCGTCTTTCCAGAAAATAGCCGGTCTTTATGTCCGGCTCTGCAAGGATGACAGGCTCTTTCACAGGTACCGCCCCTCCAATCAGCATCCGGTCCTCATGGGTATACGTAAGGGTCAAACGGTCTGCTTCAAAAAGTGACTCGATCAGATAAGCACTTCTTAATTCCTCTGTTGTAAACCGTTTTGTCTCATTACGGCTTGCACAATGCCTCGTCTCCATTTAGCTCCAATCCCTTCGTTTAAAAATTCAGCCAGCCGCCGTCGACCGCCAAAATGTGACCGCTTACATAATTGGAAGCGTCAGATGACAGAAAAACAACCGGCCCTTTCAAATCCTCAGGAAGGCCCCATCTGCCTGCAGGGATCCTTGACTGGATGAATGCATTCCGCTCTTCATCCATCCTCAGCGCCTCCGTATTATCCGTTTCCATATAACCGGGTGCGATCGCATTCACACATATTCCTTTACCGGCCCATTCATTAGAGAGCGCTTTCGTCAAACCTGCGATGGCGTGCTTGCTCGCTGTATAGGCCGGCACCCGCAGTCCTCCCTGAAAAGAGAGCATGGATGCAATATTGATGATTTTTCCCGACCCGCGCTCCAGCATATGCCTTCCCGCTTCTGTAGAAAGCTGAAAGACGGCGTCTGTATTTAATTCCAGGACAGCCCGCCAATCCTCCATCGAGTATTCGGCGGCAGGAGCCCGGCGGATGATGCCGGAGTTGTTGACGAGAATATCGATTTTCCCCTTTTCCTCCAACGCCCGCTGGATGACACCGGACCGCTGAACCCGGTCGGACAGATCGGCCCGGATGCCGTAAAACGTGCTGCCCGCTTTTTCTGCTTCCGCTTTAACTTCCGTCATGTCGCTGATCCCGGCTCCGATGATGTCTGCACCTGCTTCGGCGAGCCCGATCGCCATCGCCCTCCCCAGACCTCTGCTCGCACCCGTTACCAATGCTGTTTTACCCTTTAAAGAAAATCGTGACAAAAGCAGCCCTCCACTTCCCATTCAGGTTCGCATGTGTATTTTTATGTTCGTTTGGTTTAGTTTAGCACATTTGCAGTCTAAGAGACAGCATTTTTTGGAAGTTTTTGAGATATAAGACTCATTCTCCCATACTTCCATAAATCATAGGCAGACGGTGGTCTTCAAGCTTGTTCCGCCATGAATCAGAGAGTCCGGAATCCGTAATGATCTCATCTGCATCCTCAAGGCTTGCATACCGAAAAAGAGCAGTCTGTCCGAATTTAGTGTGGTCTGTTACCAAGATGACCTGCTCTGCCAGTTTCATAATTGATTTTTTATAAGCTGCCTGTAAATGGCTAAACACTGTTAACCCGTTCACAGGATCTGCCGCTGTCGTTCCCAGGAACAGTTTTTTGACACGGATTCCCTTGAGCGCTTCTTGCGCGATCGGGCCATACAGTGCTGCAGAAGCAGGAATAACCGCTCCGCCCGGCACAATCAGCTGAATCTGTTCAGCTCCCAGCAAAGAATGTGCGATATTAAGATCATTGGTAACCACTGTGAGCTTTTTGCCATGCAGCAGTTTGGCAAGCTCGAGCATCGTGCTCCCCCCGTCCAGAAACACCGTATCATTCTCTTCTATCCGCGCAGCCGCAGCCTGAGCCGCTTCTTTTTTTTCAAAAATAAAGCTTGCCTGCCTTTTGTCTACCGGAAGCATCTCCGTTTGCTTCGGCAGGACCGCCCCGCCGTATATACGCTTCAGCAGCCCCTGTTTCTCAAGCATAATCAAATCCTGCCTGATTGTTTTTTCCGTCACAGCAAAGCTTTGGCTCAATTCTGTTACCTTGATCATCTTTTCCTTCTGCAAAAGCAGAAGAATCTGTTCATGGCGCTCAATAAAATGCATACTCCAATCCACCCTGTCTTTAACATTTTTTTCTGTCCTGTCCAATACAAATAGTATGGAAGGGGGAATACCATGTATATTCAATGGCTGCTTCTCATAATTGTGATTTACTCAAGCGCTGCAATCCTGCTGTTTATCCTTAACAGGACAGCCTACGCCTCCATCCTTCCGGCCCTGAGAAAAAGCCTGTACTTAGGGTTCCTGCTCTTCCTTGCCGTCTGCTTTTCCCTGGACCTCCTGTCGAGTAAAGACTGGCCTGTCATCCTCCAGCTTACAGCAGCAGCTGTCTTTACAGACCTGACCATTTTCCAGACACCGAATCTCCTTAAAATCGGCACCGCCGAATTCAAGCACAGTGAATGGATCGAACAAACCATCCAGCAGAATGAACGGACCATCGAATATATGAGAAAGAAATCAACCGCTTTTTCGCTAATTATACAGGAGGAGGAAGACCTCGCACCAAAAGATTGTTCCTATCAGGATTTTGAAGCGTACAAACGGTGCATCCTGCAATACACGGGTGCCTATACCGACCAGTTTGATTTTCACGTCCGGCTCTATCCGCTCGAAGGAGAGGATGATTACCGGTTCAGCAGCAGCATTTTACATGCCATGAATAAGCTTGAAACCATCTTTAATTTAAACATTCCGGATAAGCAGGAGACCGTTGAACAACTAAAGCAGGCACGGGTTCAAACCTTTGAGGAGCACGCCGTCGCTGCCATTCCAATCTATGGCATCTACTCCTGCCTGCTTGTCGTTTCCGCCAAGGAAAACCCAGTCCTAGAAATTGACACGCATCATATCATTAACCTCGTCAGCATTTTAGAATGGCGGATGCAGATGGAAAAAGGGGCGGCGGCGGGAGATGAGCAACCCGGGGCTGATGGGGGGATAGTATGAGCCGGCGGGGTCAGCCGCTCACTCTGATAAAGCTCTTCAATCCCTTTCAGCACAAGGGATTGAAAGGCTGAAGGGTTTAGTTATATTGATTTCACAGGGGACTTAGGGGGATAAACATGAATTTCACTGCTGTTTATTTCATAATCTTGGTGTGTTCAGTTTTAGTGAATTTCTATTTGGTTTTTGAATCGAACCGATATCGCCGCCAAAATAAATCCCGATTATCATGGTCAGAATTTTTCCGGGTAGATCATCCTCTTTATATTTTTTTATGGGTTTCATTGATTGGCATGGTATTAATTTCAATCGTTGCTCTTATAAGTGGTTACAGTCATATTCAGTTCTAAAACAAGCTTTTAGCAGCTGTTTCAGTTAGCTGGCTCGAAAGCAAAAAAGCAAATGCCGGAACAAAAACAGCGGGATGATACAGTTTTTAATTTGCCGCCACATTACAGCAGGCTTGCGGGATTCCGCGGGGTCAGTGTCCCTCACTCAGATAAAGTACTAAAGCTCCGGCACTCTTTCTGCATTCCCTTGCAGCACAAGGGATTGCAAAGGGTAGCCTCTGTCCCCTGGTGCGTTAAAGCAGCAGGGGACTGGCACCGGGTCTGTCCCGCAGTTCACTGCAGTACTAAAGCTCCGGCACCATCGCTCTAATCCTTTATCCCCCAACGGCTGAGAGCGCCAAGCCTCTGTCCCCCGATGCGTTAAAGCAGTGCGGGACTGACCCCCTTCCCTATTCTCCTATTGATGCTCACCCTGGCGCAGCAGCACCTCCCTGCCATCCCCCATAAGAAAAACCGGCCCTATCAGGACCGGCTTCCGCTTTATACCCACCACATTTCAGCAGGCTTTTCTTCGATTAGTACAGATTGCAGGTTGGTGACAGCGCGTTTGAAACCTTCCTGGATGCTCATGATCGGGTCTTCGTGTTCAATGCTCACGACATAGTCATAGCCGTATGTGATTAGGGTGCTGATCATCCGGCCCCATTCGTCGTTGCTGTGGCCGCATCCAACGGAGCGGAAGGACCATGCACGGGATTTCACCTCGCCGTACGGCTGCATATCTGTCAGACCGTACATGTTGACGTTCTCTGGATCAATGTGGGTGTCTTTTGCATGAAAATGGTGAATGGCGTTTTCCTTTGCCAGGATCTTAATGGCGGCAACCGGATCGATTCCCTGCCACCACAGGTGACTCGGGTCAAGGTTTGCACCGATCGCCGGGCATGTTTTTTCACGCAGTTTTAACAGCGTGTATGGTGTGTGGACGAGAAAACCTCCATGAAGCTCAAGGCCGATTTTCACGTTGTGCTCTTCAGCAAGCTTGCCGACTTCCTTCCAATAAGGAACTAGCTTGTTCTCCCATTGCCAGGTAAGGACGTCTCCATATTCGTTCGGCCAAGGAGTAACAGGCCAGTTAGGATATTTTGCATCTTCTGAATCACCGGCTGTCCCGGAGAACGTGTTCACGACCGGAACATCCATTAAGGAAGCAAGCTTGATGGTTTTTCTAAGGGTTTCATCGGATTCTGCCGCAAATGCACGGTCAGGTGAGATCGGATTTCCGTGGCAGCTGAAAGCACTGATGATCAGGCCGCGGCTTTCCACCTTTTCTTTGTATTGAGCCCTTGCCTCTTCGTTCTCCAGCAGCTCGTCAAGGTTACAGTGGGCGTTGCCCGGATAGCATCCTGTCCCGATCTCAACTGCATGAAGTCCTGCTGCTTTTACGGTATCAAGCATTTGCTCAAATTCCAAATCGGAAAACAAAACAGTGAACACTCCCAGTTTCATGTCTCCATCTCCTTTAGTTCATTATTCTTGAACGGTGATCCTGCTGCTTTCGTATATGGCATCGATGACTTCGGACACCTGCATCGCTTCTTCAGGCTTGACGATCAGTTCTTCTTCATTAAAACAGGCAGCGATGAAATTTTTCGCCTGAAGAATGCCGGGATCTTCTTCACCCGGAATCCAGGCCGGCTGGCTGTTGAAAAGCATGTTGTACTTTGTCGTATACAGCTCCATCGGAAATACACTGATTCCCCCGTTTACACCGGATATGCTGAGATGCTCTTCATCATCACGGATATTCGTCGCCCACGACGTTTCAAACAGGAGAGACGTCCCGTTTTTAAAACGGATATAAGCTGTTACATGGTCGTCCACGTTGAATTTCTGGTGATCGTAATGGCCCCAGAGATTGACCTGATTCGGGATTTTGCTCAGCGCGTTATACGTGCTCCCGGTCACATCCTTGATTTCCGGGTTGCCGATCAGCCAGAGCGCAAGGTCGAGAAGGTGGCAGCCGTAGTCAATAAGGCTCCCGCCTCCCTGCAGCTCTTTATTTGTAAAGACGCCCCAGCCCGGGACTTTCCGGCGGCGGAGCGCCTTGATCCGGACGACGAGGGGAGTGCCGATTTCTTCCGTGATCATGACCTTTTTGGCAGCCTGGGATTCTTTCATATATCGGTAATGATACGCAATGGCAAGCTTTCGTTCATTAGCACGTGCCGTTTCAATCATGCCCCTGCATTCTTCAGCAGACAGCGCCATGGGCTTCTCACAAAGTACATGGACGCCTGCTTCAAGCGCGTTAGTCGAGATTTCGGCATGGTATTTGTTCGGTGTGCAAACGACTACAGCATCGACTTCGGGAAGCATTTCGGTATAATCCCCGAAAAACTGCGGAATCCCAAATTCTTTTGCTACGTCTTCGGCCCGGTGAACGTTAATGTCGCTGACAGCCGTTATTTCTGCCTGATCTGAAAAGTGGCGGAAAGAGGGGATGTGTCTCCCGGTTGCGATCCCTCCTGCACCGATGATGCCGATTTTCAGCTTTTTCATGCTGTAACGCCTTGGTTAATGGCAACAATTTTTTTAGTCTTGCCGGATTCAAGTGCAGCAAGAATGACTTCCAGCGACTTCATCCCCTCTTCACCTGTTACAAGCGGCTCTTGATCTTCTTGGATGCAGTTGATGAAATACTTCATCACTCCTGAGGAAACCTGTCCGCCTTCCTCGTTTGATTGGATCTGGCCCAGCTCAAATTTAGCAGTCTCCTTATTGGAGTATTGGATGATCAGGCTGTATTGGGGATCATCCTCAAGGCGGATAATCCCGTTCTCACAGTAAATGATGGTGGAGTTATCCTCTTTGCCTGTATAAGACCAGCTTGCAGTCAGCGTTCCAAGGATTCCGGAAGCTGTTTTAAGGATACAGACGGCGTTGTCATCCACATCTCCAAAAGTCTTAGCACTCGTCTCTACAAAAGCTCCGACTTCGGTGAACTCTTCTCCTAAAAGGAAACGCATTAAATCGGTCTTATGGACACCCAAGTCGCCCATGGCTCCGATGAATGCTTCTTCTTTACGGAAAAACCAGCTGTCTTTTCCATCGATGCTCCATGCCTCAGGACCAGGATGGCCGAATGCCGTACGGAAGCTGTAGATTTTGCCCATCTCTCCTGAAGCGATAATCTTTCGGGCTTTTTGGTGTGCAGAAGTAAAGCGCTGATTGTGCGCGATCATCAGTTTTTTCCCGGACTCTTTTGCTGCTGCGATCATCGCTTCTGCATCTTCTCTGGATGTGGCCATCGGCTTTTCGCACAGCACATGCAGACCAGCCTTCAGTGCAGCGATGGAAACCGGTGCATGCAGATAATTTGGTGTACAGACGCTGACCGCGTATACCTTTCCGCTTGCGATCAGATCTTCATAGTTCGTATAGGCAGCTGCTCCGTATAGAGAAGCCGTCTCGTTTACCCGTTCCTCGACAATATCGCATACCGCTGTAATTTCCACTGCCTCATCTGATGCGTATTCAAGAAGATGGCGGTGTCTGGCAATGCTTCCGCAGCCCACGACACCCATTCTGATTTTTGTTGTCATAATCGTTCCTCCTTATAAGCGGTTCCTCATTATTTTGGTGAAATGGTTTCAAGCGGCTGTGCATTGCCGTAAACAGGCTTTTCCCGTTTAGCCGGCGCTGCCCATTTGACTGCATTTTTGATGACTGTCTGAATATCTTCATTATGGTAAGTCGGGTACGTTTCGTGCCCCGGACGGAAATAGAACACTTTTCCGCTGCCTCTTTTGTAGGTACAGCCGCTGCGGAAAACTTCCCCGCCTTCGAACCAGCTCATGAAAATAAGTTCATCCGGTGCCGGGATATCAAAATGTTCCCCGTACATTTCTTCTTTTTCAAGTTCGATGTACTCTCCGATTCCTTCCGTGATCGGGTGGCTTGGTTCAATCACCCACAGCCGTTCCTTCTCATCTGCTTCGCGCCATTTTAAATCACAGCCGGTGCCCATCAGGGATTTAAAGATTTTGGAAAAATGTCCGGAGTGCAGAACAAGAAGACCCATTCCGTCTAATACCCTGTTTTTCACCTTTTCAACGATTGCATCGTCTACTTCTTCATGAGCCAGGTGCCCCCACCAGATCATGACATCTGTATCATTCAAAACATCGTCTGTGAGACCATGTTCAGGCTGGTCCAGAGTCGCTGTCTGAACACGGTGTCCTGCTTCCTCAATAAAGCCCGCTATCGCTCCGTGTATTCCCTTTGGATAAATGTCTCTCACAACAGGATTTTTCTGTTCGTGCCGGTTTTCATTCCATACAGTTACGTTCATTTCTGCACCATCCTTATGTAAATTCATTTTATGTTAACCGTTTACGTATTCTGCAGTTGACTCTCTCACAGCGAGTTCAACCGGCAGGACTTCTGCTTGAATTTCCTTCCCGCACCCGAACAGTGCCGAGAAAATCATTTCCGCTGTTTTGGTTCCTTTTTTTAAAATATCCTGGCTGATCGTTGTTAAGCTCGGAGTCAGGTACTGGCTGACATTCAGGTCATCAAATCCGGTGATGGATAAATCTTCAGGGACTCTCCTTCCAGCAGATGCGAAGACCCTCATGATCCCGAGGCACAGGGCATCGGATGTGGCGAAGATAGCCGTAACCGGCTCGCCGCTTTCCAAAATCATTCTGCCCGTGTGCAGCGACGATTCAAGGGTGCTGTCACCGCTTTCAAAAATAAGCCCGGCTTTAAAAGGGACCCCATACTCGCTCAGCGCCTTTTTGTACCCCTTTATCCTCTGCTCATCTACAGGGCTGTCTGCTGCAGCTCCCACGGCCATGGCGATGACGGTATGACCTAATGACAAAAGATGATTCGTGGCCAGATAGCCGCCTCTTTCATCATCGATGTTCAGTTTGTGGCAGCTTTCTGCCTGGATATCGTATCCGTCAACCAGTACCATAGGAATGGCGATATCCTTGGCGAGTTCTTCCGCTACAGGCCCTGAAGCATTCATGACGATTAATCCGTCAAGGTTCCTGCGCTGCACCCACTGGCTGCACTCATCAGCACTGCTGATGCCTGCGAGCAGGATGTCGTAGCCATGGCCCCTTGCTACACTTTCCACTCCGCTGATAAACTCATTGTAATACAAATTATTCTGGAAAACAGGCAAGGTGGAGTCGTGGCTCAGGATTTTAAGCAGGCCGATCAGCTTTGACTGTTTCTTCGATAGACTGATAGCCGTAAGATCAGGCATGTACTGCAGCTCATCAATGGCTCTCTTAATCTTTTCTTTCGTACTGGCGGAAACTTTATTTTTTCCATTCAGCACATAGGAAACAGAAGCGCTGGAAACACCGGCATGCCTGGCAACATCTTTTATGGTCACTTTTCTCTTCATATTACCTCCTGGTTAACCGGTTAACTCCCCTTACATACTAAACGATAATTTTTTAAAAAACAATCATTATTTTTCAAATTTTCAAGATTAAGAGAACGTTTGCATAAACGTATAGATTCAGTATCAGCAAGCTGAAGGGAAATAGGCATGAATCCAGATATTTTTCTCCCCTCTCAACATATAAATATATCAGGATGGATTGTAAGGGAGCGATTGGTTTATGGAACCGAAAAAGAAGAAAACCCCTTCAAAAAAACTAAAAAAGTTCACGACTGCCGACTTGGGCTATAAAGTATCAGAAGAAAACCAAAAGCTTTTGAAAATGCTTAAAAATCTAAAGAAAGCCTGATCATTCTGTGAACGTCACAGGATGAAACAGGCTTTCTGAAATCTTCCGCAGCTCTGTTTCTGCTGCCTTGTCGTATGAAATCAGCAGGCATGATGCCGGGCCGGCTGATTTTGTGATATCCACTGTGCAATCTGCAATTCCGGCATTCCGGTTCATTGTATGTAATTCATGTGCAATTCCCCGTGAACCCGCGGGCACAATTTCATAGATCCCTTTTAGCTCCAGCAGTTGCAGAAACAGAGATAAAGAGACCATTCTTTCGGGCCTTCCCAGCACTTCGGCTCCTACAAGCGGGTCCCCGATCACGGCATATGACGCATCTGCCGGTGTCCGGTCCTCCCGTATGCTTCTTTTCTGCACTCTTCCAAGTACTGCGATGCCGATTGCACTTTGAAGAAGCTGCATGTTGCTCTCTGTACTGCCTGTGATGGTAACTTCTTCAAGTCCGGCTTCTTTTAAAAGACTCGTGCAGGCTGAAACAATCGGGTCCCATGAAAGTTCATCTGTTAAATTATGAAGGATGACCGAAAAGGGCCGTGCACCGGAAGACATACATTCCATCAAAGCTGTTCTGAGTGTGTACGAAGCAGTTATGCTTATCGGAACCTTTATAAGGTCATGCGGCTTTTCCCCTATTCCGCCGGCATTATCAGCGGCAGCTATGAGCCATTCCTCAGGTGATAATTCGATTTTCTGGTAATCTCTCAATTTCCTGCACCCCTTTTTAACGGAGTGGCTAATCCATACCAGATCAGATCAGCCTCTGCCGCCTTCCTGACGATTTCCTGATAAACCCAGCCGGCCGTATCCCTCCACAGCCTGTCTTCCGCTTGGACCGGCACGATTCCTTTCGTAATGTCCGTGCCAATCAGGACAAGCCTGCATCTGCGTTCCTGTTCCCGGCTGATCCATTCTTCCATTCTCCGGCTCCAGATCCGCACCGCGTCTTCCCCGTGCTCTAACGAATCAAGCCGGATATACTCCTCAAGGCCCTCGATCACCGTCAGCGGTTTAAAGTCCTGAGGCAGCTGGTCTTTCCGGTACGCACTAACCCAAAGTGCATCTTCTCTCCAAAAGCTTTGCTGTTTTACCCACGCCGATTTTCCATTGCAGGCTCCGCCTGATACGAAATGCATCGTTCTCCCCTCCTAAAAGCTTCTTTTGTCCAGTAAAGGATATACCCTTCACCCGGTAGACACGGCCAATCCCAGAATCCCCGCCGGTCCTCCGTCAGCTGCGTCATGAGGTGCCGGATCGTCCCGCCATGTGCGATGACTGCGGATGTTTTCCGCGCACCGATTTCTTTTCTGGCTTCGGCCCATCCCGCCATCACCCGTTCTTTAAAAACAGACAGGCTTTCTCCGCCGGGAGGTGCGTGCTGATCCATGTTGTCTACCCATTCTCTATATGCCGGCTCCGCCTTCAATTCATCAAAGGTTCTTCCTTCCCATTCGCCGAAATGAATTTCTTTAAAGGAGCTGATGGAATGTCTTGCTGCCCCGGGGAAGAGCAGGTCTGCGGTCTGATCTGTTCTTTTCATCCCCGATGTAATCACAAGCTCAGGAGAGAAGTGTTCAATTCCGCTGAGAGCCTTTCTCCCTTCTTCTGACAGTGGGTCGTCAGTCCAGCCGATATAGGCTCTGCGGCTGTTTTTTTCAGTCAGGCCATGACGAAGTAATGCAACAGCCACAATGTCATCCATAATACGGTCTCTCCTCCTTCAGCAGAAGCACCGAGCAGGTCACCGGTGATCCCGCCGAACTCTTTCCGGATTTTTCGTTCTGCGGCAGCTGAAAACAGGAGCTGGACACCAGTGAACGTCCAGAAATACACGGCCAGAGCCGGTTCTGAAGCTGCCATCACTCCCGAGACGATCAAGAAAAACAGAATATAGGTGCCTGCCACGGTTTTGCCGGTCAGATCTTTCTGGAAAAAATAAGCGAGTCCTTCTTTTTTAACTGCCGGTACCCGGACAAGCAGGAGCCCCATCCCTATTCTGGAAACGAAAGGGATCATGGCGATTAAAAAGTAGTCCGTAAAGCGAAGTCCGGACACCACTTCGTATATGAATAAAAACCGTGCAGACAGCAGGACGAGGACGGACAGCACGCCGAATGCCCCTGTGCGCGGATCACTCATGATCTCAAGCCTTTTTTCTTTGTCCCGGTAGGAAAAGCAGGCGTCGCTCGCATCCATCCAGCCATCAAGATGGAGCCCTCCGGTCAGAAGGATGCTCCCAAGCCAAATGGCAAAAGCGGCTGCGAGGACAGAGAGAGGAGTAAACGACTGGATGAGCCACAGCACAACAGACAGCAGACCCCCGATGATCAGCCCTGCTGCAGGGAGACTTTGAACAGCATAAGCTATACGCTTCTGATCCAGTTCCATCGGCCTCCTGACCGGAATCGCCGTAAAAAACTGCATGGCGATCAGAAAACCCTCCAGTCTTGCCATCATCATGAGCCGCCTCCTTCGATTATGTCCATGATCTTTTTCATATCCAGATGCTGCTCTGCATGATCCGCGACCCGGCTGTACCGGGTATCCTTAAGTTGCTTTAAATTGACACAAGGCTTAGGCCGCAGTCCTTTGCGTTCGCGGAGCTCGTTGAGCCAGGAAGTCCTGAAGCCATCATTGTAAAACAAATGATGCAGGTACGTACCCGTCACAGAGCCTGAAACGGCTCCGGGATCACCGCCGGGTTCTGCATATTGCAGAAAAGGAGCCGCACCCTGGCAGCCCGTTTCCCCCATGCGGATCTCATATCCCTCCACTGGAATTCCATCTTCCGCAACAAAGCCTTTCCGGCGTACAGTTTGTTTGTTCTCCCCAAAGGTGGTCCTTCCAGGCAGAAGTCCAAGTCCTTTTGCTGCTGCTCCAGGCTGACCGGAATCTGTTCCAAACGGATCGGTCATCGTTTCACCAAGCATCTGATAACCTCCGCAAATCCCCAATAGGCGATTGCCGCCGGAAGCATACTTTTGGATTTCGCCAGAAAGCCCGCTCTCTGTCAAAAACGTCAAGTCAGCTAAAGTGCTCTTCGTACCGGGAATAATGACAGCATCCGGGTTTCCGAATGAAGCTGTTTCAGATACAAAACGGAGACGGACATCCTCTTCAAACAAAAAAGGCTCAAAATCCGTATAATTGGATATAAAAGGGAGCCTGATGACCGCCACTTCGATTTCGTATTCATTTCGCACGGGAAACAGGGATTCAATCGAGAGCGAGTCCTCGCCCTCAATCATATGGCCTGGCAAATACGGGATGATCCCCAGCACAGGCAAACCGGTATTCTTTTCAAGCCAGTCCTTCCCGCTCTCAAATAAAGCAGGATCTCCCCTGAATTTATTTACGATCAGCCCTTTAACCCTGCTTCTATGTGCAGGTTCAAGGAGGGCAAGTGTGCCAATAATGCTGGCAAAAATCCCGCCGCGTTCGATATCAGCAGTTAAGATGACAGGAAGGTCCGCCATCTCAGCCACTTTCATATTGACAACTTCACGGTCATTCAAATTTATTTCAGCAGGTGAACCTGCTCCTTCTGCTATTAGGTAATCGTGCCGCTTCTGAAGCTCCTCCAGAGAGATACGGATCGATGTCAGCGCTGTTTCATAATATTCCTTCCGATAATTTATTCCGGAAAGCACCCGATCCCTTTTTCCAAAAAGCACAACCTCTGAATGCATTTCACTTGATGGCTTTAAAAGGATCGGGTTCATGTAGACGGTGGCTTCCTGTCCCGCAGCCTCAGCCTGGACTCCCTGGGCACGCCCTATCTCTAAACCATCCTTCGTAACATATGAGTTATTGGACATGTTCTGGGATTTAAAGGGGGCGGCATTCAGGCCTCTTTGAGCTAAAATCCTGCAAAGTGCTGTGACAAGGAAGCTTTTCCCCGCATCAGATGAAGTTCCCTGGATCATGACACCCTTCATAGCAGCCCCCCCTTTTTCAAAACTGGAATCCCGCTCTCCACCAAATAGGCACTGTCCGCCAAAGATACGGTCTCTACATGCAGTCTTCCAAGGATTTTCATATATTCATATACTGGACCCGAATAGGAAAACGCATCAAAAAACAGTTCATTTGATACGGCTATAAGTACTTTGCATCTTCGTTCCAATGCTTTCATTCCATGCATCATATGGACGGTAAGATCCGGCTTTGGCCTGCTCGAAAACATCTCATTGTTCAGCCATGTCGTTACACAGTCCAGGACAACGACGTCTTCTTTCGTAAAACGGTCTGCAATCTCCTGAAGGTCCCGCGGCTGTTCATGGGTTGTCCATTCAAGAGCAGAATGGCTGCGGGCCTCACGGTGTCTTTCGATCCGGTGCTTCATTTCTTCATCAGAGGGACGGCCTGCCGCAACATAATGCAGGCAGCCAACCTCACCTGCCCATTCCGCAGCGAGCTTTTCAGCGAAAGCGGTTTTTCCGCTTCTGACACCGCCAGTGACAAAGATCAGCATGTTTTCCACTCCTTTAATGCATGGACAAGAAGGTCATTCTCTTCCTCGGTCTTTACTGAAAATCGCAAGTAATCTCCGTCCAGACCATTAAAATTTTCCGTGTGTCTTGCCACGATTCCTTTTTTAAGCAGAAAACGGTAAAGCCCTTCTTTTTGAGGTGCATCGATCAAATAGAAGTTCACACTGCTTGGATAAACGGTAAAGCCTGTCTTCCGCAGTTCTGAAGTCACCCTTATTCTCTCTTCAGATACATAGTTCCTCGTCTTACTTGCATGCGTGCTGTCCTCCATACAAGAAGCACCGATCACCTGAGCCAGTGCGTTGACACTCCAATGAGGCTGCTTGGCCAAGAGCTTTGCTGCTATAGGAGGAGCAGCCAAAACATACCCGAGCCTGAGCCCGGCAAGGGAATACATTTTCGTCACCGATTTAAGGACGATTATATTCGGATAGCGGGTTATGTATGGGGCAAAAGATGGGGCATGTTCCGCGAAATCAAGAAAAGCTTCATCACAAATGATGAACGTGCCCGCTTCAGCTGCTGCGTTTATAACCTGCAGCATCATATCCCGGCTGTACATTTTCCCTGTGGGATTGTTTGGTGAACAGAGAAAAACGGCTTTTTTCCCGCGCATAGCAGGAAAGATGCGGTCATCGAGATCCCAGCCGGTCCTTTCATCAAGCACTAAGGAAGAGATTGCAGCACCAAACGCCCGAAGTGCCTCTTTGTATTCCGAAAAAGCAGGCTCTACAATCAGCACCTCTTCTCCGCGAAGCATCTCGCCAAGCAAAAAGATCAGTTGTGCCGCCCCGTTCCCTGCAAGGATCATCTCTTCAGGCAGCTGCTCCTTTAGGGAAATCGAATGGATCAGCTCCCTGGCATGGGGATCCGGATAATCCTCGATATATTGAAAATAGTTCTCCCAGTTTTCACGGATAAATGCCGGCGGACCGAGCGGGTTGATATTGACGCTGAAGTCTGTCAGCGCAGCCGGCACCTGCAGATTCAGGTTCCGGTAAACATGTGATGGATTAGAGCCATGTGATGGCAGCTTCAATCAAGATCCCTCCCAGCCATAGCAAAGCAAGAAAAGCAAGGACGGTACGGTCCATTACTGAAATCACTTCTGAAATATGTTTTCTTTTTAAAGAATGCGAAGGCACACCCATCCGGGCCCGGTCTGATACAGCGCCCTTGTACGTATTGATTCCGCCCAGCTGGATTCCAAGCAGATAGGCAGACGCTGCTTCTCCCCAGCCGCTGTTTGGACTCGGATGCTTTGCAGCATCTGCGGCGGTTTTTCTCCATAAGTCCAGCCGGTTATGCGACAGCAGCATAGCAAATGCCGTGATCCTGGCGGGAATCCAGTTTACGAGATCATCCAGCTTTGCCGAAGCCCAGCCAAAATCCTTAAAACGCTCATTCCGGTATCCTACCATGGAATCGAGCGTATTGACCAGACGATACAGGAGGGCTAGAGGCGCTCCTCCCGCTGCCGCCCAAAAGAGCGGGGCGGTGACTCCATCGCTCGTATTTTCAGCAACCGTCTCAACCGTTCCTCTTACAAGTTCAGCTTCCTGAAGATGTTCCGTATCTCTGCCTACTATGTAAGAAAGCTTCAGCCTTGCTTGTTCCAGGTCACCCGCAGCGAGCGGTGCTTCCACCTCCTGGGCTGCCTCTTTAAGGCTGCGCTGGGCAATCGCTGTAAAAATGACGATTGCTTCAAACAAAACACCCGCTGCCGGATGAAGACCGTAAAAGAAAAAGGTAAGCAGGCAGGTTCCGGCCAGGACTGAAGCGGACAAAATAAGAACCATTGCCATCCCTTTCGCCTTGCGGGCTTGTCCTTTATTCCAGTTGTTTTCGAAATAGGATACCGCTCTGCCGAACCAGCGGACAGGATGAGGCATGGAAGGCGGATCACCTGCCACACGGTCTATAAGCAATGCAATCGAAAGTGCAAGCAAATGATTAATCATTCCGTTTTCTCTCCAAGTAGCGGTCTAAAGACTGCAGTGTGCAGTCATACACACTTTTTCCAATCGCCTGTCCGAGCTCGGCAGCCGGTCCAGCATATTGGAGGGATTTCCCCTGCTGGGCCGCAGCGATCAAAATGCTGTCTGTCGTTGTACCTGTCGCAGGAGTATGGGTGTAAGGGTCTGTGATCCCCCGGTCAGCAAGAGCTCGTGTTTTTGATTCCGAAGCAGTGATGACCGCCTGGATGAAGGCTTCATCTGATAGGCGGCCGTTCACAAAGATCCATGTGTTGATCGTTCCGGGAGATCCGGAAAGCCGGTCCGCCCCTGCAGAGGCATCCGCGGCATTTCCAGTACCCGCAGTGACAACGGTCAGGATGGAAAAGCCCTCATGATAAGACGTTTTAACCGCAACATCTGCAAGTTTTACCGCTGTCATCATCCCGACCGTTTCATTCGGATCCAGCCCCTGTGCCTGAATGTAGCGGACAAGATCCATCTGTACATCCTCACTGTGATAATTCAAATCGACATGCCGGTTTACAAAGGTCGTGTACCAGCCAAACCCTGCATGAACAACGGCGGACGAAAGCGTTTTGAGAGGAACCGGCGACTGCAGTAAAATATGTGTGCTTTCACAGGAGAGCATGTTCTCTGAAATGAGTATGGTATTTTCAAGTCCCGGCGGAGAATTGAGGATCACCTGCGGGCTTTGATGAGAAGGATGGTAATGGCGCTTAATATCCGCACTGTACACCTGTTTCAGCACAGGCTCCTGAAGAGCTTCATACGGCGTGCCGCTCTCAGAGATCCTGCCGTTGTTCATGAGCAGTACCCGGTCACAGTAAAGGCTCGCCATATTTAAATCGTGGAAGATGGATACGATCGTCAGGCCCCGGTCCTTCGTCCACGATTTCAATCTGGACAAGAGGCTTTGCTGAAAGGCAATATCCAGGTGGTTGGTCGGTTCGTCCAATAAAAGAATATCGGGATTCTGCGCCAGCGCCTGGGCCAGGAAAACCCGCTGCTGCTCGCCCCCGCTCAAGCTCTGAACCTGACGCTCTGCATACGGTTCGACTCCCGTATCCTGCATCGCAAGCGTGACAGCCTGTTCATCTTCCTCTGACCAGGAAGGAAACCATGCCGTCTGATGGGAATACCTCCCTATGCTGACGGCCTCCCTTACCGTCATATCAAAAGCCGATGCTGAAAGCTGGGGGAGTACAGCCATTCGTTTGGCAAGCTCTTTCCTGCTGTAGGCAGTGACCGGCTTGCCCTTTATGAGGATCTCACCGCCTGTTGACGGCAGGACACCGGACAGCATTTTCATCAGCGTCGTTTTCCCGCTCCCATTCGGCCCGAGGATCCCGAAAAACTCCCCTTCTCTGACCGAAAATTGTACATCCTTTACGATTTCTTTTCCGTTGTAGCCTCCGGAAAGACCATGAATGCGGATCACCGGATCTCCTCCTTTACACTCTTCTTTTACGGGATGCCAAAATAAAGGCAAACACCGGTGCGCCTGCAATGGCTGTAATGATGCCGATGGGCAGCTCTGCCGGTGAAATAATCATCCTGGCAAGCAAATCGGCAAGTATCAGAAACGCTGCACCCGTAATCATGGAAAGCGGCAGCAGGTGACGGTGATCGCTTCCGCACAGCAGCCTGACCATGTGCGGGATGACGAGCCCGACGAAGCCGACAGCTCCGGAAACAGCAACCGCTGAACCTGTCAGCATGGAAGCGGCCACCACAATCAAGATCTGCTTTTGTTTTACATGGACGCCAATATGGCGGGCCCTATCCTCACCAAAAGCAAAAGCATTCAGCTCGCGGCTGTGAATCAATAGAAGAACGGCGCCGGCACAAGTAAAGGGAAGAATCATTTTCACGTATGGCCAGCCTCTCATCGAAACGCTGCCGAGCAGCCAGTTCATGACCTGGCGCAGCTCCTCCCCGCTCAAAGCAATCACAAGGGAAATAAAAGAACCGAGGAACGAGTTAAAAATAATACCTGCTAAGATCATCGTTTCCATCGATGTCTTCCTCTGAGCGAGATAAGCAAAACCAAGCACTCCGAGCATCGTTGCAAAACCAGCTGCGATACTGATAACCGGCAATGTGTAGACCCCAAAAATCTGGATGCCGAAATAAATGACCGTTACCGCCCCCAGAGAGGCGCCGGAAGAAACGCCCAGTGTATACGGATCGGCGAGCGGGTTTCGAAGCAGACCCTGAAAGGCAGCTCCGGCAAGGCCCAGAGAGGCACCGACCAAGGCAGCTAGTATCACCCTCGGGAAGCGGATGGCAGTCAGGATGCTTTCATTTGCCGCTGAGGAAGCACTGCCTCCGAACAGGACACT
Source organism: Metabacillus mangrovi (assembly GCF_009711125.1). Lineage (GTDB taxonomy): Bacteria > Bacillota > Bacilli > Bacillales > Bacillaceae > Metabacillus_B > Metabacillus_B mangrovi. The sequence continues at coordinate 56,715 of NZ_WMIB01000004.1, forward strand.
CACGATTTCTCCCGGGGTAAGAGCCACTGAGCCTATAGATACAGCAGCTAAAAAAGCGACCGCGAAAAACACGACCGCCAATGTATACTGAAAGACACGATTATTTTGCAAAGACGTCCGGATAAATTGCGTTTGCAAGCTCCTCTACTCCTTCGATCAGACGCGGTCCCGGTCTTGTCAGCTTATCCGAGTGCACGTCATAAACTGCTTTTTCTTTTACAGCTGTTACGCTCTCCCAGCCTTCCCGGCCTGTCACCTGTTTAACGGGCTCAGGGCTGTAATAGCCGTATGTCGTTACGATCGCATCGGGATTCAGCTTTACGATTTCCTCCTCAGACATTTTGAGCCAGCCCGCTTGAGCGGCCGCGGCGTTCTCAGCTCCGACCTTCTCGAGGATTTCATTCATGAAAGTATCTTTTCCGGCTGTATAAATTTCAGGAGAAGGAGAAACTTCGACAAATACAGTTTTTCTTTCATCCTCCGTTATTTCAGAAGCTTTTTTTTCCACTTCCGCCAGACCGTTTTTCATATCGCTGATCAGTTCTTCCGCTTTATCCGTTTCACCGGTGGATTCTCCGATCATTTCCATGGATTCATAGACCTCGTCGAAGCTTTGAGCCTCATTTACCACTACAACATCAATCCCTGCATCGCGCAGCTGTTTCAGTCCCTCTGCAGAGTTATGGGCACCTGATTCGTGAGCGAGAACAAGATCAGGCTGGAGACCAATGATTTTCTCAACATTAAAGTCCATCCCGCCGACTTTTTCTTTTTTCATCGCTTCTTCCGGGTAATTATCGTTATCTGTCACACCTGCCACCCGGTCAGCCAGGTCCATCGCAAAGAGGATTTCGGTGTTGCTCGGGATAAGCGAGATGATCTTTTGAGGTTCTTTTTCAATCGTTACTTCTGTGTCCGCTGCATCCTTCACTTTAACCGGGAACTCAGCATTTTCTTCTGTTTGCTTCTGCCCTTCCTTTTTCTGTTCAGGCGCTGCCTGATTGGAGCCGCATCCGGCAAGCAAACCTGCTGAAAGCAAGAGTGAGGTGATAATCGAGCCGTACTTTTTCATTTTCCTGATCCCCTGTCTAATAGATTGATTTTTTTAATACGAATAAATAAAAGCTTTCAGAGAAACAAAAAACACCTCCCCGGAAGAGGGAGATGACGGTATAAGTTATGTAGACTGCACAAGCCATGAACAGACTTTCGTGTCAACGGTAACACCATCCTATCCTCGTAGGTATACGGTGACGAGGTGTACGGCAGGTCTCCTGGCTCATGATCAGCACATACCGCTTCCTTCCCATGCAAAAAATCTGCACAGTGGATTCAAGCAGCTGCTCCCATTTACAGTGGCGGGACCGCGCCGGAATTTAACCGGCTTCCCTTTTAAGCTGATAAACTATCAGCACCTACACCTTATCAATATGGAATTTTAGAGTACACGACATATTATACACAACGGAAAGACGATTGTCAGTCTCTATTAATCAAAATAAACCTCTTTATCCTCATCCCAGCAGTACTCAAACAAAATCTTAATCTGGCTTTCTGTAATCCTGCCGGAAGAAAGCTCTGGCAGTTCATCCAGAGCAAAATAGCCGCAATCCAGTGTTTCCGGACCGGTTTTGAGCTCCCCGCCAGTCTGTTCGCATAAGAAGAATAGCTTATAGATATGGTACGGTCCGGGCGGATGGGGATGGCACTTTTTATCCATGACGGCAATCAGCCGTTTTGCCCGGACAACGAGCCCTGATTCTTCATATGCTTCCTTTACCGCATTTTCTGACGCCGTCAGTCCAATATCTGCCCATCCTCCAGGGATCGACCATTTTCCATCGAGCATCTCCCGTACGAGCAAAATTTTATTATCCTTGAAAATAACGGCCCTTGCATCTGTTTTCGGTGTCTGGTACCCCGTTTCATTGGCGAACAGCTCTTTCAATTTTTCCTGCGGCTCGCCGGTATACTCAGATACGATTTCCCCGCTTAAATTTCTGAGCCGTTCAAACCGCTCAATATCAAACTGATCCTTCGAATAGGCAAGTCCTGCCTGTGCAAGAGATTGGATTTCCTTCGCCCACGTCAGCCACTTCGGCTCCATCCTATTCTCCCCTTTCCATACTCGTTCTTATTGTATCGTATCCCGATCCGTTCTGAACAGACACCGCGCAATTAATCGATTCCCTCCCCCGGCCGGCAGCAGCGCGCAGGCCGTTTTTCCTATTTTTAGAAAAAAGGGGAGTTTCCTCTTTTCAAACAGCTTGTCCCCGCTTTATATTTGATGAGGATTTTTGATGAACAGCAGCTGCCGTGCTGCACAAGTTAATGAACATGGAGGATGCAAATGAGGGATTTAGGAAGAAGGTTTTTTATCAGCCTGGCACTAGCAGGCATCATTCTCGGCGGAATGGCAGTAACATTCGACCACCTTCCATCTGCCGGCAAAGAGGATGAACAGCGTTTGATCGTAAGGCCTTGATTCATGGAAGAATCGTTGTGGGGACGTTCACGGTATTTGATTGACAGAAAAATAAAAGAGCAGCCGGAATCTCTCCAACTGCCCGTACATACTCATTAATGCGGATTTTAAAGCTTGCCTGAAAGCTCCTTCTTCCTTCTCAACAGCTGCTTGAAAAGCAAGTCGAGCTCCGTGTATTCACGATCTAAAGGAGTATGAAGGCTGAGCTTTCCCAGTACTTCTGAAAGCTTTGTTTCTACAATCAGCAGCTCTTCCTTCCTGTTATCCGTTCCTGTTCCGGGGCTCTCATATTCTTTCAGAGTCATTCCATATCGCCGGATGACTTGATCCTCCCCGATCACGAGGAGGCAATCCGCCAGCTGATGAAGAAAGTAGCGGTCATGCGAGACGATCAGCAGCGTACCGGCAAATTGGCTGAGCGTCTCTTCAAGCTGCTCACGCGCAGGAAGATCCAGATGATTGGTCGGCTCATCAAGGATGAGGATGTCCAGTTCTTGCAAAAGAAGTCCAATCAGCTTTACCCTTGTTCTTTGTCCGAGGCTCAAGAAACCGATTTTTTTCTCCATCGACGAAGCCATGCCAAGCTGGGCACTGATCTCCATCGCTCTCCCTCTCATTCTGTTGTCGCTCAGACCCAGCGCTTCAATGGGAGTCAGGCTCTCATCCAGGTCTTCAGCCTCCTGGCTCAAATAGCCGATTTTGAGTGTCTCACTGATCCATACTGTTCCAGAGGTTAACGTGTCGCTGCCGAGAAGGATCCTTAAGAACGTGGTCTTGCCGCTGCCGTTCGGCCCCATTAGCGCTGCTTTTTCTCCATACTTTAAATAAAAGCTGCTCTTCTCAAACAGAACTCTTGATCCGAAGGCTTTACAGGCATCGGCTCCCTCCAGGATCCGTTTTCCTCTCTTCGAAGCTGCATCAAATTGAAAGTAAACATGAGCTTCTTCTTTCGGCTTTTCCACTTTATTTTTCTCAAGCTCTGCATTCAGCCTGTTCATTTTGGAACGGACCTGAATATCCATCTTCTTCGCCTTAACCCGATGATGTTCTTTATACCCCATCGGCAGTTTGCCGGCTGAATCTTTATTTTTCGTTGACTCCCGGTGTGCTTTCTCTGACCAGTTTTTCAGTTTTTCCATCTGTCCTTCAATACGCTTTTTATACCGCTGCTGCTTTTCAAATTCCTTCTCCTGCTGCTCAAACCTTCTCTTTTTTTCTTCTCTGTAGGCTGTGTAATTGCCGGAATAAGAAATCAGCTTCCCATCGGCCAGTTCTTCCATTCGTGTTGCGGTTACGTCCAGGAAGTAGCGGTCATGTGAGATGATGATGGCCGTTCCGTCGAATTCCTTAAGCTTCTCGGTAAGCCATTCGACCCCATGAAGATCCATATGGTTTGTCGGCTCATCCAGGATCAGTAAGTCCGGCTTCTCCAGCAGCACGTTTGCCAGAGCCAGTTTCAATCTTTCCCCGCCGCTCATTTCGGCAAGGTTTCTATTTTCATCCAGATGGCTGATGCCCAGCAGTTTGGCCAGTTTCAGCCATTCACCAGATGTATACTGTCTTTTCAGCGTTTTTTCCGTGTAATCCGCAGATTGCTGAAGATACCCGATCTTTACTTTCCTGCCAAACGTATCCGCCGATCCTTCGTCCCTTTTCATCTTCCCCGCTACTATCTTGGCCAATGTGGTTTTACCTGTACCGTTATGGCCCGTTAAGCCAATCCTGTCTCCAGCGAACAAGTCCAAATCGATGCCTTTTAGCAATTCATGCTCTCCAAAGCTTTTTTTCAAGTTTCTTATTTTCATCAGCTGCATACAACGCACATCCCTGTTTTTAAGAATAGGCTTTGTTAAACTTGACTGTTGATTGCGGCTAGCAGGCGGTGAGCCTCTTGCCCGCTTCGCGACTGCGGGGTCTCACCTGTCCCGCTGCTCTAATCTCAGAGCCTCATGCCTTCCGCTCCAATCAATAAGTGTGAAAAATTAACACCATGCTTTACAAAGCTAAAGAACAAAAAACCCTCCCGGGAACCTCGAGAGGGATTGCAAGCCATATTCAAAAAAAGCCGATGCCAAATAAAAGAAGTCCGGCAGCTTCTGAATGAAAAATGGGCGCACGAATCCTACTCTCTTTCGGTTCCTTTTATGAAAGAAACACTAGAAAATAAGATCAATGCTTCATCGGCCCAAATTCATTCCTTCCGTTTGTAAGTTGATTCTAGTATATTCACTTTATCCTTTTTCTGTCAACCTTATATGCATAAGGATTTTATATGAGCACGGATCAATCTGTCCATTCTCTCAAATGTACAATCCTCCGGATGGATCATTCCATGAAGGGCCAGGCCATCGATGAGAGCATGAAACCTGAATGTTTCCAGTTCTTCATCCAAGCCGGGCTTTGCGGGACCATACTGGACAAGCGCATGGATGATCCGTCTTAAACCTTGCTGAAGCTCGCTGTACATTTGCCGGCTTAGCTCTTCAAGCTCCGGATCTGTCAATGCTTTAATCGTGAAGCTTAGCCATACCTCCGTTTCGGTCCTTTTTTCCTGCGTGAGCGGCAGACACTCTCTGATGTAGACCTGGATATCTTCAGACAAGTCTCCAGTCAACGCTGCCTGTTCCGCTCTTTTCTGGATTCTTTTTGCCGTGTATTCCATTGTGAACCGGTATAAATCGGATTGGGAAGAAAAATAATGTCTCATTGAACCAGGAGAAAGGCCGGCTTCCTCTGCAACTTTCCGTACCGAGACTTTTTCCATCCCTTCCCTGGCAGCGATGGTGAAAGCTGCATGAGCGATAAGCTCCTTTTGCTGATGGTGATCTACAAATTTAGGCATAGCAGTAGTTTACCATATATTGCTTTTTTAATACAGCTGTGTTATTTTGTTTTTAACACACCTGTGTTAAATAAGGGGGATCTCGATGATTGGCTGGCTGATTGTTGCATGTGAAATTGGCTTTTGGATTTTTGTGCTGGCAGGACTTTCTGCAAGGTATGTTTTCCGTTTAAAGAAAACAGGGGCTGTACTCCTCCTGTGTACACCGATTATTGATCTTATTTTACTCACTGCAGCTGTTCTTGATTTGCAGTCCGGAAAAGAAGCGGATGTTACTCATGGCATTGCAGCCATTTACATTGGTGCTACTATTGCTTTTGGCCACAAGATGATCCAGTGGGCAGATGTCCGCTTCGCTCATCGGTATGCCGGCGGGCCTGCACCGGAAAAACCCGCCAAGCTCGGGAAAGAACATGCGAGCAGGGAGAGAAGAGGCTGGTACCGCCACTTTGCGGCCTATGTGATCGGCTGTGCTTTGCTGCTGGGAATGATTGTTCTGACAGGTGACGCTTCCCGGACAGAGGAACTTATCAATACCATCCGGCTGTGGAGCATCATTCTTGCTGCAGACTTTTTATACAGCTTCAGCTACACGTTGTGGCCGCGTAAAGGAAAGGAAAGTGAAGGATCCGGATAAAGAAAAACCGGCATTATTTCGCCGGTTTTTTCGGAATTTCTAAAAATTGAACCTTAACTCCATCCTCGATGGGTTTATAGCCAATTTCTTTATAGATTTTGTTGGACGTTGGATTTGACAGATCCGTAAAAAGACTGGTCGTTTTATACCCTTCTGCAAGCAGGCTTTCGGTAAGCGCAGTTACACATTGGGTGGCATAGCCTTTCTTCCTGTGCACCGGAGGCGTGTATACGTAATTGACCATGACATTTGTTGCAGTCGGTCTTGCACGGTTGGCCATTGACACAATTTCTCCTTCTGCCTTCCAGCCGAATAAACTTTTTTTCCGGATCATTTCGTCTGCTTTTTCATCTGCTTCAAACATGGTTGCCGTTTCTTCCGCTTCCGTGCAGAAATCATATACCCATTGACTGACCAGCGCCCTGTGTTCTGCAGTCAGCTGAACGAGTGTCCCGTTCACAGGAGCGGAAGAAGGTTCAACCCGCGATAAAAGATGCAGCCTCTGTTCCATGACGACACGGGGCTTCCTCCCCGTCAAGGAAGCGATCCGTCCTGCGAGGGCCTCTGCTGTTCTCTTTTCTCCGATCAGTCCGGGAACGGATCGGTAAATCTGGGCGATTCTTTTTCCGGCAATGAAAAGATCCTCTTCTTCCAGATCGGGAAGCGCAGAAACTATCACCTGCTTTGGGTGAGTCTGCAGGAGGACCGCGATGATGCTTCCATCCTTCCGGATGATGCTCATATGTACAGGCTGCAGGCTGGATGACTGCTTGTCGAGCAGAATCCCGAGCGCCAGATTATTCTCTGCTTCTCTCATTTCAAGAAACGGCAATGCTGCTTTTTTAAAAAAATCAATGTCATAATAAGCCTGGATATCTATCATTTCTTTCACCTCAATAGCTTAATGGATTCTCTAATCATAGGGGTTTTCCTTCAAAAATAAAAGCAATTTCTAAAGGATTTCCATTTTATATGCCGAATATCTCTATAAAAATGATTGGAGGATTCTATATGATTCGTTTAGAACCATTTACTATGGGGGACGCAGCAGAACTCATGGACTGGATCCCTTCCGGGGAATTTCTCATGCAATGGGGAGGTCCGGGATTTATTTATCCTCTGACGTTTGAGCAGATCGAGGGGTATGTACATGCTGCCGACCAGCGGGTTTTTAAGGCAGTGGAAGAAAAGGATGGAACAGCAGCAGGGCATATTTGCCTTTCCGGCATCGATTTAAAAAATGAATCCTGCCGGATCAGCAAAGTGATGGTCAACCCGGCCCTCAGAGGGAAAGGATATGGCTCTGCGCTCGTGAGCGAAGTGCTTAAATTCGCCTTTCTGGAACTGAATATGCACCGTGTTTCTCTCGGTGTGTTTGTCTTTAACGAAGAGGCCATTGCCTGCTACAGAAAAGCAGGCTTTCAGCAGGAGGGCCATATCAGGGACTGCCGGAAGATGAAGGATTCTTTCTGGAGCATCTATGAGATGGGCATTTTGAGAAAAGAGTGGGAAGAGGTCAGAGCTGTCCAGAGCCACCAGATAATTTCCGGCTGAAGCGGGACAACCAAGCAAGCTCATTAAAAACCCCCGGAATGCAGATTCCGGGGGTCTGTGTTTTTCCCATGCTTCAAGCAGAAATTTTTTTAAACAGGTTCAAGCTTATGTTGTGCTTTCCGGGAGTTCCTTTTTGCCGTGTTTGGCCTGAAAGGCAGCAATTTCCTCAAATTCCTTTTCATACAATCGGGAAAGACGGATGTAAATCGGAATCATTTCCTGATATACTTCTGAAGCTGCTTTATCCGGGAGATGGCGGATGTTGGAGCTGACAAACCGGTCAGCTTCTGAAAGCGATTCGATATCTCCTATCGCATACATTCCAAGAATCACAGCCCCCAGACATGAGCTTTCATAGCTTTCCGGAATAAGAATCTCCTGATCGAGCACATCTGCCAGCATTTGGCGCCAGAATTCCGACTGCGCGAACCCGCCGGTAGCATGGATTTTCTCCGGTATGCCGATCAGCTCTTTCAGCGCCAGAAGAACCGTATACAGGTTGAAATTGATTCCTTCCAGCACTGCGCGGATCATATGGTCTTTGCTGTGATGGAGCCCGAGGCCGAAAAAAGCCCCTCTGGCATGTGCATTCCAAAGTGGAGCTCTTTCCCCGGCCAGATACGGGTGGAAAACAAGTCCCTCTGCACCCGGGCTGATGCCGGCTGCAATGTCTGTCAAATAGCTGAAGGCATCCTCCCCAAGCTCTTCTGCCTGTTTCGCATCAGAATGGAAGACTTCATCTTTCAGCCATTGAAAAACCATTCCCCCATTGTTTACCGGCCCGCCGATCACCCAATGATTTTCTGTAAGGGCATAACAGAAAATCCGGCCCTTCGGATCGGTAACAGGCCGGTCAGTAACCGCCCGTATCGCCCCGCTTGTGCCGATGGTCAGGGCGACTACTCCAGGTTCAATTGCGTTCACGCCCAGATTAGAGAGTACCCCATCACTTGCACCTGCTATAAACAGAGTGTCTTCAGACAGCCCGGTCTGTTTGGCTGTTTCAGCACTGATGCCCCTTATCTGGTGCGTAGTCGGAACGAGTTTCGGCAGCTGGTCAGCTGTGATCCCTGCCACCTCCAGCGCTTCCCTGTCCCAATCCAGATTTTTCAGATTGAACAGCCCGGTGGCAGACGCAATCGAATGATCCATTATGTATTCTCCGAACAGTTTAAAGAAAAGATATTCTTTTATCGAAATAAACTTATCGGTCTTATTAAAAATCTCCGGTTTTTCTTCCCGCAGCCAGATAATTTTAGAGAGCGGGGACATCGGATGAACAGGAGTTCCGGTTCTTAAATAAATGTCATGTCCATTCCAATCCTGCTTCAGCTTTTTCGTCCAGGCTTCACTTCTCTGATCGGCCCAGGTGATGCTTCTCGTCAGCGGCCTGCCGCTGCTGTCCACCGCAATCAGGCTGTGCATCGCTGAACTGAAGCTGACAAACCGGATCTGTTCACCTGAAACACGGGCTGCAGCCATCGTCTTCTGAATCGCTTCCACAGCTGCCAGATAAATCTCTTCCGGATCCTGTTCCGCTTCTCCCGGAGCATCCGTGTACAAAGGATAGCCTGCATTGTGTTTAGAAAGGACAGTTCCCTTTTCGTCGAAAAGAACGGCCTTGGTACTTGTCGTTCCGATATCTACACCCATCATATATGCCGTCATATGTGTACCCTCCATCAAATAACATCATGTACTACGTTACACGAAAACCTCTTATTCTGGAACCTCTTCTTCCGAAAAAGCACGGTCTGCCATCAGTTTGACCGTAATATCATCGGAAGGCGGATTGTGAAGACCCGCTCTGACATCCCGGTAAAACCGTTCCAGCGGCTTGCTGCGTAACAAACTTTGTCCGCCGGCTATTCTCATTGCCAGATCAACAACTTCGATGGCATGGTTTGTGGCTGTATACTTGGCAGCGGCAAGCTCGGCCTGAAGCGCTGGACGAAGGTCCGGATACCGGTCCCACCTTTCAGCGGTCGAATACATCAGCTGTCTTGCTGTTAATAGCTTCAGATCCATTTCAGCTGTTTTGCGCCGGACCTCAGGCACTTCCATGATTGGGTGGGGCAGGCTGTTCGGCTGATAGTTCCTTGCATAGTTCACCGCTTCGTTCCGGGCAGCGATCGCTATTCCGAGGTAACACGCCGGGATATGAAGAAGCCAGCCCTGGGACATCGGCTTTCCTGGCTTGCTGCGGCTCCCCACTAAAGCAGCATCATCAAGCAGAACATGATCCAGAATCAGATCGTCGCTTCTCGTTCCGCGCATACCGAGTGTATCCCATGTCTCTTCTATCTTTAAGCCTTCCGCTTCTCTAGGAACAAGAAATTCGCCCACCTCTCCTGTATTTTCTATAGTGGCTGTCACGATGAAGTAATCAAGGATGGGAGCGAGAGAAGCAAAAATTTTTCTCCCTGTAATCCTCCACTGTGTCCCCTCTCTTACCGCTGCCGTTTCCGGCTTTCCGCCGCGGGCCGGGCTTCCCGTTTTCGCCTCGCTCGCCGCGCTGTTGATGAGTTTTCCTTCAGCTGTGACTTCTTTGGCGATTTTCTCATATAGAGCGGGACTCCACTTGCCCGTTTCACGCAGGCTGAGCAAAAAACCAAGATGCCAGCCAAGAGACAGCGCGGTTGCAGGGTCTCCCTGCGCAAGCTTTTCCTGCAGAAGGATGAACGTATAAAGCGAAATCCCCTTTCCTTCAAGGGATTCGGGAATGGTCAGGGACAGAAAACCTTCTTCCTTTAATTCAGCAAAGTTCTCAAAAGGAAATGAAGCGTTGCGGTCATGCTCTTCTGCGCGGCTGCCAAACTTTTTTGAAAACTTTATGGCTTTACGGTATAAATCTTCTTCTTCTTTTGTCCGGATAAACTGGCTCTCTAAAAAATTCAAGTCCTATCCACCTCTTGCACTAGTCTGCTTTTATTGTAACTCTTTCCCCTCCCATTCATAAAGCAATCCGTTCGGCTGATGGGCTTTCAAGGATTTCTTTTGAACATTTTGATAAGTCTGCTAAAATAATGGAGAAAACCAAATAAGGGGGCATTACCATGTCTAACTTCCAGAATAATTTAGAAAAATACGCAGAACTGGCTGTCAAGGTCGGCGTCAACATCCAAAAGGGACAGCAGCTGGTTATATATGCAGCGATTGATACAGCGGATTTCACCCGCGAAGTAGCCAAAAAGGCATATGAAGCGGGAGCAAGAAACGTAACGGTAGATTGGATGGATGATACGATATCCAGGCTGAAATATGAGAAGGCTCCGGATGAGGTCTTTACTGAATATCCGATGCACCGGGCAAAAGAGCGGGAAGAGCTGGCAGAAAACAATGCCGCCTTTATGAGCATTGTATCTTCAAATCCGGATTTGCTGAAAGGCGTGGATTCAAAAAGGATTGCCGCGGCAAATAAGGCTGCCGGAAAGGCACTTGACCGGTACCGCCAGTATGTCCAGTCCGACAAGATGAGCTGGTGCGTGATCGCAGCCCCTTCGAAAGACTGGGCGCTTAAGGTATTCCCGGAGGCAGATGAAGAAGAAGCGGTTGCGAAGCTATGGGATGCGATTTTTAAAGCAGTCCGCGTTTATGAGGAAGATCCTGTACAGGCCTGGAAAGAGCATAATGCTTCCCTGCACCAGAAAGTAGATTACTTAAACAGCAAAAAATATAAATCTCTTCACTATACGGCAGAAGGAACCGATTTGACCATTGACCTTCATGAGAAGCATCAATGGGTCGGCGCCGGAAGCGAAAACGAAAAGGGCACACCATTCATGGCGAACATGCCGACAGAGGAAGTTTTCACGGTTCCGGTGAAAACAGGCGTTAACGGAGTCGTCTCCAGCACGAAGCCTCTAAGCTATGGCGGCAATCTCATTGACAGGTTCAAGCTTACCTTTGAAAACGGGAAGATTGTCAAAGCAGAGGCAGAGACAGGCGAAGAAATCCTTAAGACTCTGATTGAAGCGGATGAAGGCGCACAGTACTTGGGCGAGGTGGCCCTTGTCCCGTACGATTCCCCCATCTCAAAGTCCGGTGTCCTTTTTTACAACACCCTTTTTGATGAGAATGCATCCAATCATCTCGCAATCGGGAGCGGATACGCGTTTAATATACAGGGCGGCAAGAAAATGAACAGGGATCAGCTTGCTGAGCATGGAGTGAACAGCTCCATCACCCACGTTGACTTTATGATCGGATCCCAGTCTATGGATATTGACGGAATCCTGGAAGATGGAACACGGGAACCGGTCTTCAGGAACGGAGACTGGGCATTTTGATTTAAAAATATGCAGGACGGGAGGAGTGCATTACATGCGCTCCTTTTGTTTTGTTTTTAGGCAGGCCGCCGCTAAACAAACCAAGTTATGTATCCCGGCAAAGAGCTGGTCATGCTCTTTACCCTTTAGCGGTAGTCCCTGTACTTCTTTTTGAGTGCCCTGGCAGCCTGTACCTTCAGAGGCAGCAGCGGAGAACGGCGAATCTCAAATTCCTGCCGGTTCAGTTTTCCTTTTAGTTGTTTAACCGTCGTGAATGACCCTTCAAACCGATTGTAAATCGCTCCAATCTGGCTGTAATGATGGGTGTCGCTGCCTGCAGTTATCGGCTTTTTAAAGGAAGAGGCCATTTTTTCGATCTTCGGCCAATGTCCTGCGCCGTACTTCTGAACATCCTTTGCATTCCATTCGAATGCATCAAGTCTGGCAAGCTGCTCTTCTGTCAGTCGGGTTAAAGGATTCTTCTCTCTGAAAGGATGCGCCCCAATTTTCAGCATCTCCTCCATCCCATGGTAAGACATGAGCTGGTCAAACGGAATATAGGTTTCTTTGTTTTTATGAGTTTCGAGCCTTTTCGTCATTCTGATGATATCCGACCGCGAGCCAATCAGAAGAATATGTCCCCCTTCGGCAATATCAACCTCCATTCCAGGAAACACCTTTATTCCCGCAACATCATAATAGGTGCTTTGATAAGGATAATGACGATCCAGAGTCTGGTAGATTTTAATAAAATCACGGGCATTGAAGTGCTCGGTCAAAGCGATGGCATCCAGTCCGTTCCATTTCGCTTCCTCCATCAGCTTTAAAAAATCCTTAAGGGAGAACGGCACTTTTTTCCCGAGTTTTGCATGTACATGGAAGTCTATTTTCATAGCTGATTCCTCTCTTATCCGTTCATTCTATTTATACTATAATCGAAAACACCCGTTATTGAACCGGCTGTTTTCGCGGTATTTCCGCCTTTTTTTATTGACGCTGCAGCTGCCGGTTCAGTAATATGAGGAAAACAGACAGAAATGGAGAACGGCATGAAGAAAACAGAAGTATGGATACTGGGAGGCTTTTTAGGAGCAGGGAAAACAACTCTGTTAAAAAACCTCCTTTTGGAAGAGAAAGCAGCAGGCCGGAAAATAGCCGTTGTTATGAATGAGCTTGGAAAAGAGTCCATCGACAGTGATGCGGTATCTGAAGATATCCCGCTCAGAGAGCTGTTAAACGGCTGTGTCTGCTGTACAATGCAGGGACAGTTTGAAGCACAGCTTCACGGTCTTTTAACGGAAAATGAACTGGATGTCATCTATATTGAAACAACAGGCGCTGCCCACCCCGTGGAGGTACTGGATTCCTGTCTCTCCCCGCTGTTTGCAGAACGCTTGAGGATCAGGGGCATTATTTCCCTCGTGGACGGGCCTGCATGGCATCATCAGGAGCGGCTGAGCATTCCTGTCAGAAGGCTGCTGATCGAACAGATCAAGCACGCTGATCTTATTCTTCTGAATAAAACCGACCTCATGTCCGAAAGCGAAAAAGCAGCGGCAATTCAGCAAATTCAAGCCATCCAGCAAAGCGGTACATTGCTGATGACTGAGCATTCCCAGGTAAAGCTTGAGGATCTGCGCAAACTGACCGCTTCGCCAAAAGGCGCCATCCAAAAAGCAGACGTAAACAGCCAGCTGCATCTGAAGACATATGTACACCATTTTGACGGCATCGTCAGCCTGGAGGGATTTGAACAGTTTTTAAAGGATATGCCTGAAACCATCTACCGGATTAAAGGATACCTTGTTTTCTCACAGTCAGAAGGATTTTTCTCTGTGCAGTATTCCTATGGAATGCCTCTTTATATGAAAGAGCCTGTTAAGAGGAAGCCGATTCTCGTGTTTATCGGAGAAAATCTGGATCATGACTGGATCCGCTCGCAGATGGACGCGATCACTCAATAACAAAAAAACCGGCCGCATCTATATGCAGGCCGGTTTCTTCTATTTTTAACTTCAGGTTATCCCTTTTTGCCGGGTTTTAAATTTTGGGTGATGCGATCGAGAATGATTGCGAGAATTACGATAGCCAGCCCGGATTCAAAACCAAGACCCACTTCGATCCGCTGAACAGCCCGGTATACTTCAACACCAAGTCCGGGAGCCCCTACAAGAGAAGCGATGACGACCATGGAAAGAGCGAGCATGATACTTTGATTGATTCCCGCCATAATCGTTCCCATTGCGAGCGGAAGCTGAACCTTAAACAGCTTTTGAGAGGTAGTGGAACCAAACGCATTGGATGCTTCAACAAGATCCTCCGGCACCTGGCGGATTCCAAGATTGGTCAGCCTGATCGTTGGAGGCATGGCAAAAATAACAGAAGCAATGATTCCCGGCACTACTCCGATCCCGAAAAACAGAATCGATGGAATCAGATAGACGAAGGCTGGCATCGTCTGCATAAAATCAAGTACCGGTGAGATAATCCCGGAAGCCCGGTCACTCTGGGAAGACCAGATTCCAAGCGGTATTCCAAGAATAATGGAAATAATAACGGCAGTCAGAACAAGTGCAAGTGTATCGATCGTCTGCTCCCAGTAACCGAGGTTGATAATCAGCAGCAGGCCGATGAGCGTGAAGATGGTAAGTCCCCATTTTCTGCTCGTCCAATAAGCAATTCCAGCAACAATTACTGCAAATAATAACGAAGGAATAAACAACATCAGACTGACGAGAACATCATTGAACGTCTCGATGACATTTCCGATCCAGTTGAAAAATCCGAGCAGCCTGTCGTTCAAAAATTCAACAAACAGATCTACATATTTTCCGATCGGCAGCTTAGGAATATTCAACGGTTTTCACCTCTTTCCCAGCCAGCGCCTGAATGACACTCTCTCTTTTGACCACTCCGCGTAAACGGTTCTCTTCATCCAGAACCGGCAGAGGGTAGCGGGTATCCGCCATCTTCTCATACATTTCTTCGATCAGTGTATCAAGTTTTACAGTAGGTACATCCGTTCTCAGTATGGACGAAATAGGCTGATCCGTTCTTACAGCCATCGATACATCATCCGCTGTAACAAGACCCATGTAGGATTTCCGCTTGTCCGTCGCATAGATGCTCGACATGCCCGCATCCCTCATCAGCTTCAGCGCTACTCGCGGACCGCGGTCGATCTGAATGGTTTCAGCACGCGACAAGACTGATTCTGCTGTCAGCACTTTTGCCAGATTGACATCCTCGACAAACCGCTCAACATAATCATTGGCCGGGTTCGTCATAATGTCCTCAGGGGTGCCGATCTGAACGATTTCTCCGTCTTTCATCAATGCGATTCTATCCCCGATCCGCAATGCCTCATCCAGATCATGGGTAATAAAGATGATCGTTTTTTTCATTTTCTCCTGCAGCTCGATCAATTCGTCCTGCATATCTTTCCGGATAAGCGGATCAAGTGCACTGAATGCCTCATCCATCAATAAAATATCCGGATCATTTGCCAGTGCCCTTGCCAATCCGACACGCTGCTGCATTCCTCCGCTCAGCTCGCCAGGATAACTCTTTTCATAGCCCTTCAACCCTACAAGCTCCAGAGCATGCTGCGCTTTCCCTTCTCTCTCCTGCTTGGAAATCCCCTGCACTTCTAACCCGTAAGCAGCGTTTTCCAGCACGTTGCGGTGCGGAAACAGTGCGAATTTCTGGAACACCATGCTCATCTTTTTCCTTCTGACTTCCCGAAGCTCCTCACTCTTCATCTTCACCAAATCTTTTCCATCGATCATAAGAGAGCCGGCTGTTGGATCGATCAGCCTGTTGAACATCCGCACAAGCGTCGATTTCCCGCTTCCCGACAGTCCCATGATGACGAAGATTTCTCCGCTATGTACTTCAAAGGACGCCTCTTTTACCCCTACTGTTAATCCGGCTTCCTTCAGTATTTCTGATTTTGTTTTTCCTTTTTTAAGGAGTTCAATGCCTCTTTGGGGGTTTTTACCGAAGATTTTGCTGACATTTTCAGCTTTAATTTTAACATTCTCCATAAGTCCACCTCTTTCTAGTGCTATTGTTTGTGAGAAGTCCTGCTAAGATTCATACTTTCGGGAAAAAGTAATGAAGGGTCTATGTAGGAGGAGGAGCTATCTTTTCTATACCCCTGCTCCTGCTTTGTAAACATATTCACATAAATTTTTAATAAAAATAAGTTTTATCAAGTTAAAAGCAGGGAATAAAATTACGGCTACTATAAGAAAGAAGGGAGATCATACATATTGAATAAAATGAAATCAGCTGTCATCCTAACATTACTGACTGCACTTGTACTGACTTCCTGCAGCAATCCGCTGGGAAACACGGACAAGAAAATTAAAATCGGCATGATTAACTGGATTGATAACATATCCACTGCCTACCTCTGGAAAGTGCTGCTTGAGGAAAAAGGATACGATGTAGAAATGATGGAGCTCGACAAAGCTGCTAACTGGACCGGAGTAGCCAGAGGAGACATCGATATCCAGGGCAATGTATGGCTGCCGATCACAGACAAGCCTTTTTACGATAAGTATAAAAACGATGTCGACCTTCACGACAAGTGGTATAAAGGCACAAAGCTCGGACTTGCCGTACCGTCTTACGTTAAAGATGTGAATACGATCGATGACCTCTCTGCACAAAAAGATCAGTTTGCCGGCAAAATCTTTGGTATTGACCCCGGTTCAAGTCTGATGCAGCTGACAGACAAAATGAAACAGGACTACAAGCTGGATTATACGATTGTCGAATCGTCAGAGGCAGCTATGCTAGTAGAACTGAAAAAAGCCTACGAGAACAAAGAACCGATCGCTGTAACCCTCTGGAGCCCCCACTGGATCTTCTCCGACCTTGACCTCAAATATCTCGAGGATACAAAAGGCTCCTACGGAAAACCGGACAACATCCAGTACATGACCCGTAAAGGATTCGCCAAAGAGCACCCTGAGGTGATTGAATGGATGGACAAATGGGAACTGACAGACGATCAAATGTCTGATTTGATTAAATATGTCAATGAAGCCGCCGATTCAGAAGATGGCTACTACCCGGAACGCGGTGCCAAGAAATGGGTGGAAGATAACCGCGAACTGACCGATCAATGGATGAAAGAATAAGCAGGAAGCCGGCACTTGTTGATGCCGGCTTTTTTTATGGGCGGATGATTGGATTTGGCGGCTCTTGAGGACAGGCGGGTGTTGATAGGAGCGGTTTCTGGGGATTTATAACGGCTCCTGAGACCGGAACCCGGCTTTTCGGTCCCCAGGGACGCTATTTTGTGCAAAACGGCCTGTTTTTCGGTTTTCGGTCTCAGAGGACGCTATTTTCTCCCGCACGCTTGTTTTTCACCGGTTTTTCCTGAAATAGCGGCTCTCAGGATCGAACCAAAGAAAAAAGAGCGGTTTCTGCGAATATAACGGCTCCTGAGACCGGAACTTGGTTCTTCGGTCTCCAGAGACGCTATTTTGTGCATAACGCACCTTTTTCCGCTTTTTCGGTCTCAAAGGACGCTATTTACGTCCATAAGCAGAGTTTCCACCGATTTTTCCTAAAATAGAGGCTCTCAGGACCGAACCAAAGAAAAAAGAGCGGTTTCTGCGAATATAACGGCTCCTGAGACCGGAACCACGTTCTTCGGTCTCCAGAGACGCTATTTTGTGCATAACGCACCTTTTTCCGCTTTTTCGGTCTCAAAGGACGCTATTTACGTCCATAAGCAGGTTTTCCACCGGTTTTTCCTCAAATAGCGGCTATCAGGACCGATCCAAAGAAAAAAGAGCGGTTTCTGCGAATATAACGGCTCCTGAGACCGGAACTTGGTTCTTCGGTCTCCATCCGGAAATTTGTTTCTCGTTTTACAGCCGGAACACGGTTATTCGTCTCCAGCCAAGAGCGGTCTTCTGTCTTCAGACTCCAGCACCCAGAAAAAAATAAGCGCGCTGTTTCCACAGCGCGCTTCCCTTTACTCCCCAAAACCGGAGACGACAATTTTACCGATGGTTTTTCCTGATTCAAGCTTTTGATGTGCTTTTTTAAGAGATTCTGCGTTAAATGGCCGAATGGTCTCAGTCAAGGTGGAATGGAGTTCCCCTTTTTCAAAGAGATGTGCCATTTTCCTGAGGATCTCTCCCTGGCTCTCCATATCTTCCGTCCCGAACAGGGCTTTCGTGAACATAAACTCCATCACGAATGTGACGCTTTTCTGCTGAAGGAGACTGATGTCCTGCGGCTCCTTTGTTTCCACGATGGAGCAGATTTTTCCCTGAGGTGCGATGGCTTCGATCATTGCTTCCCAATGCTGATCGGTACTGTTCAGGCAAAAGATATAATCCAGGTTTTTTACTCCGATTTCTTCGAGCTGCTTTTTGAACGGTTCATAGTGGGTGATGATGTCGTCTGCCCCGTTCTTCCTTGCCCATTGTTCCGTTTCCTCGCGGGAGGCTGTGCCGACCACTTTCAATCCGGCCCGTTTTGCAAGCTGCAAAGCGATTGACCCGACACCTCCGGCTGCTCCGATTAGCAGGATTGCTTTTCCGTCGTTGTCTTCAGGGCATTCGCTGATTCCAAGCCGTTCAAACAGACCTTCCCATGCAGTCAGAGACGTTAACGGCATCGCAGCTGCCTCTTCAAAAGAAAGATTCTTCGGCTTTTCTGCTGCAATCCGTTCATCTACAAGATGATATTCACTATTCGTTCCCTGCCTCGAAACAGACCCGGAATAGTATACTTCATCCCCGGGTTTAAAACCGGTAACGGCAGCTCCTGTTTTTTCAACAATGCCCGCGGCATCCCAGCCCAGAATCTTCAAGTTCTCTTCTTCTTCTCCCTTGCTTCTGAGCTTCGTGTCTACGGGGTTTACAGAGACTGCTTTCATTTTCACAAGAAGATCACGTTCTCCCGGAGCCGGGATGTCCGTTTCCTGGTCGATCAGGCTTTCTTTTTGATCAATCGGCAAATGTTTGTACAGTCCTGCTGCTTTCATTTTTTCATTCATGTTCTTCACCCTTTCCACCTGTTACCTTCCCCCTTAAGCTCGAAAAAAAACTTTCAGCTTTCTGAGTTCTCTACTATAATCAGATAAGCGGAAAGGAGTAGGTTCATGGAATACGCAATTGTTCTTTTTATCATCCCGTTTGCCGTAATGCTGCTTTCACTTGCAGGTTCCTGGCTGGTGAGAAAAGTCTGGGTGATGCCGGTCATCTGTCTTGCTGCTCTTCTCATCCTGACTATTACCGTTTTTAATGATTCGTTCGTTATTTGGGTATCGGTTTATACAGTCCTGTCTATTCTTGTCTCCTATTTTGGCAAAACCGGCAGAGATCTTTTTGAAAAACACAAAAAGGAGAAAGGGCAGTAGTCCCTTTCTCCTTTTTCTATAATCAGGAAGCGTACATTTCCTGCAGCTGCTTCTGTACTTCTTTATTTTCAAGAAACTCATCATAAGACATTTGTTTATCGACCATTCCATTAGGCGTCAGCTCGATGATCCGGTTGGCAATCGTCTGAACGAACTGATGATCGTGGGACGCAAACAGCATTGAACCCTTAAAGTTGATCATTCCATTGTTCAGTGCGGTGATGGATTCAAGGTCCAAGTGGTTCGTCGGTTCATCCATGATGAGAACGTTCGATCCGCTTAGCATCATCTTGGAAAGCATGCAGCGCACTTTTTCCCCTCCGGAAAGCACGGTTGACTTTTTCAGCACTTCTTCACCGGAGAACAGCATTCTTCCAAGGAATCCGCGCAGGAAGCTTTCGCTCTGGTCATTCGGGGAATACTGTCTGAGCCAGTCAACGAGATTGAGCTCTTTGTTATCAAAATACTCATTGTTATCCTTAGGGAAATACGATTGGGAAGTCGTTACACCCCATTTGAACGTGCCGCTGTCCGCTTCCATTTCGCCCATTAGAATTTTGAAAAGTGTCGTTTTCGCTACTTCATCACCGCCGGTGAAGGCAATCTTATCATCTTTGTTCATGATGAAGCTGACGTTATCCAGCACTTTTACACCGTCGATCGATTTTGTGATTCCTTCAACGCGCAATAGGTCGTTTCCGATCTCGCGCTCAGGCGTGAAATGAACGTATGGGTATTTTCTTGAAGAAGGACGAATATCGTCTAGAGAAATTTTATCAAGAAGCTTCTTACGGGAAGTAGCCTGCTTCGATTTAGAAGCATTTGCGCTGAAACGGGCAATGAACGCCTGAAGCTCTTTGATTTTTTCTTCTTTTTTCTTATTGGCATCAGAAGCCATTCTCTGTGCAAGCTGGCTTGATTCATACCAGAAATCATAGTTCCCTACATAAACCTGGATTTTCCCGAAGTCAAGATCCGCAATATGCGTACATACTTTATTGAGGAAGTGACGGTCATGGGACACGACAATGACGGTATTTTCAAAGTTGATCAGGAATTCTTCCAGCCAGTTGATCGCCTTCAGGTCAAGGTGGTTTGTCGGCTCATCCAGAAGAAGGACATCCGGTTTTCCGAAAAGCGCCTGGGCCAGGAGGACCTTCACCTTATCTCCGCCCGTCAGTTCAGCCATCGTTTTCGTATGAAGGTCCTCGGAGATGCCAAGTCCTTTCAGCAAGATAGCCGCTTCACTCTCAGCTTCCCAGCCGTTCAGTTCAGCAAATTCCCCTTCAAGCTCTGCAGCCTTCATTCCGTCTTCGTCTGTAAAGTCCGCTTTCATATAGATCGCGTCCTTTTCCTGCATAACCTTATACAGGCGCTCATGACCCATAATGACAACCTTCAGTACTTCATGCTCTTCATACTCGAAATGGTTCTGCTTAAGGACAGCGAGGCGTTCCCCCGGTCCCATGTGCACATCACCGTTCTGCGCTTCAATTTCACCGGAAAGAATTTTCAGGAAAGTGGATTTCCCTGCACCGTTCGCTCCAATCAAACCATAACAGTTTCCCGGCGTGAACTTTATGTTAACATCTTCAAATAGCTTGCGGTCGCCGTAGCGCAAGCCGACATTGTTTACTGTAATCATAGACTGAATCCTCCAATTAATAGCATCTTCTCCATTATATCATGAATTGGAGGGTTATAGACAGAAGGAAAACCCTACTCTTCAGCCGCTGCAGCTCTTCTTTTTTTCCAAAAAGCATAGACTCCCCAGGCGATCGCGCCCAGGACAAGCCAAAGCGGAAGATTGCCGGCAATAAAGATGAATATACTTGAACCCGCGGCAAGCAGGCTGTTTAAACTTGTGATGAATTGCTGCTGGGTTTTCTCCCAGGTGCCGCCATCCGCATGCGGTACCATCACTCCCGATTCAGACAGCGTTATGGTGATTGCAGCGAAATCTGTTTGATTTTGAAGGTAATTCCGCCTCCCTTTTAACTGTTCAATTTCCTCCTGCACTCCGGCAAGATCCTTTGAGATTGCAAGGAGGTCAGACGTTTTTTGTGAATCCTTCATAAAAGAAAGCAGGCGCGTTTCAACAGCTTCTTTTGCCTTCAATCTCGATTCCAGGTCTACATACTCCTCTGTTACATCCTGCCCTGCTACCTCCCTGCTTTGCAGTTCAAATGTGCCTTTTTCCATTGTGTTTAGAAACGCACTGAACTTTGCCTGCGGGACCCGGACAGTTATCGTCCCTTCTCTTTCCCCTTTTTCTGCTGCATCTGACGAGATGATGTTGACCATGTAGCCACCTGCACGTTTTGTCTCCTGCTCAATTTGAGACAGAGCTGCTTCAAAATCCCTGACCCGTACGTCCAAGTCTGCTCTGTAAATGATTTTGCGTGATGAAGCTGCCGGGACCGCCGGATCTGCCGGCTCCTTCATTTCCTGATCGGCCTTGGAAAGACTGGCTAATTCTTCTCCTGCCGGGCTTTGTTCTTCCTCTCCTGAAGAATCTTTTGCATCGTCCTTGTTCAAACAGCCTGTAAGCAGCAGCAGACAAGCAATAAAGGCAATCCCCCATCGTCTCATGCAATCCCCACCTATTCTTTTTTTTTTACAGACGCAGTTCCATTCCATAAAGTTACAAATTGGTTAGACGCAAAAAAAGAGGCTCTCATTTTTGAGAACCGCTTTTGCTTAATTTGTTGCTCTTATTTTATTTAAAGGAAGCATGACAAATTCTGATTTCCCGATCACCCGGTCTGTTTCGATCAACCCGAGCCCGGTCCGGCTGTCCATGCTGACCTGACGGTTGTCCCCCATCACAAAATATTTTCCTGCAGGAACTTTTACCTCTTCAAAGTCATTGGTCAGCTGAAATCCTGACTCTTCCGCTTCTCTTTTTCTTTCATCGAGGTACGGCTCTTTCGTTTCTTTTCCATTCACATACAGCACATCATTCGTTACTTCAACTGTGTCACCGGGGAGGCCGATGATCCGTTTCACATAATGCTCTTTATTGTCTTCCCCGTTTATGATGACGATATCTCCGCGGTCAAACTTTCCTATGTAATGAATGATTTTGTTGACAAAAAGCTTTTCGGAGTTCTGCAGCGTCGGATCCATCGAATCCCCGTCCACTACGTACGGTTCGAAAATAAACATGCGGATGGAAAAAGCTAAAAGTACGGCTACTGCAATGGCTATGATCCATTCCAGCACAGGGTGATTTTTCTTTTTGGCTGACTTGTCAGGCACAGGTGTTCCTCCTCAATCTAATGCTTGCTGCGGCAAGCTTGCGCTTATCTATTTTATCACATTATCCCTAAATTAACTCAAGTGTAGACCCGTGAAAAAAGCATGTCAATGATTTGTAAGAGATGAAGCGCTCATCCTAAACGGCCATGGCACACCTGTACCGCTTACTGCTGTGTTCAGAGATGATTGCTGTTATTGGATTCAACGCGGCAGGGAACATTTCGATTTTTCCCCTGCTTAGGTATAACCTTTGTTACATCCCTCTCGGTAACATTCTTGCCTTTCAGTCCGTCTAATATAGCAGAAGATTATTTTCCTCACAAAAATGAAAAGGATTATGGTAGGATGATAATTAGTGTTTTAATGCGCGGGAGCTAGCTTCCAGCGGAAACTATTGTAAGTTGGTGAGTATATGGAGAGAGATAAAAATTCGCTGAATCAGCAATTTGATTACCAGCTGGCCTTTTTGCTGTTTTTGCTGTTTTGCACGAGTATGATCGCAATATATGGAGCAGGACTGACTAGTAGCCAATATGCTACAGACCCCGCCTCTTTCGTGTTCAAGCAGTTGATCAACTATATAATCGGGATTGTAATCGTTGCGGTCGTTATGTTCTTTGATTCAGAGCAGTTGCAGAGATTAACCTGGTATTTATACGGTTTTGGTATATTCCTGCTGCTGCTCCTAATGGTAGCTCCGGAATCGATTGCACCGGTAAAAAATGGGGCCAAGAGCTGGTTTGACTTGAAAGTTTTTAATCTTCAGCCGTCAGAATTCATGAAAACTTTTCTTATTCTCGCCATAAGCAGCCTCATTATAAAGCATCATCAAAATACTCAGATAAAAACCACCGGGAGCGACTTTTTACTCCTTATTAAAATCGGTGCCTGTCTCGCTTTGCCTCTTTTATTGATCATGCGGCAGGATTTAGGAACCTCTTTAGTCCTTATCGCGATTACAGCCGGTATGATTTTAGTGTCAGGCATTTCATGGAAGATTATCACCATTGTTTATTCTTCCATCGCTCTGGTCGGAATCACTCTTTTGTACCTCGTTCTTCAGCAGCAGGAGCTTATTCGAAAGCTGACGGGGATCAGGGAATATCAATTCGGGAGAATCTATTCCTGGATCAGCCCGGAACAATACAGTTCAAAAGAAGGCTTCCATCTGTTAAATTCAATGAAAGCCATCGGCTCAGGCCAGATTTTTGGAAAAGGGCTTGGAAACAGCGATGTGCGTATCCCGGAAAGCCATACAGATTTCATCTTTTCTGTGATTGGTGAACAGTTTGGATTCATCGGCACAAGCATTGTCATCAGTTTGTTTTTTCTTTTGATTTATCATTTGATCAAGGTAGCGATGGAAACGACCGAACCATTCAACAGCTACATTTGTGCTGGTGTAATCAGCATGTTCGTGTTCCACGTTCTTCAGAATGCTGGAATGACAGTGGGAATCGTACCGATCACAGGAATCCCGCTCCCGTTCATCAGCTATGGGGGAAGCTCTCTTATGGGAAGCATGATGGCTATCGGACTCATATTCGGGATCCGCTACCATCACCGGACTTCCATGTTTTCAAATGATTAAGTCTCTATGCAGAACCCGGAACGCTGAAAAAGCTGTCCGGGTTTTTTTCTGTGATTGGAATGGTAGAAAAAATGCCTAAAAGCCCTATTTCTTGCATAGGCACCAAAAAGTACGGTATAGTCTTTTCCGGATGAAAATCTTATACTAAGCGTATAATACGAAAAGAGATTATTTAGGCGGTGTATGGCTATTAAAAAATACAATATTCCTGTAGAAGCGGCCCTTGAGGTGATCGGAGGCAAGTGGAAGGTTGTGATCCTCTGCCACCTTATCAAGTCTACGAGAAGAACAGGCGAGCTCAAACGGCTCATGCCGGGTATCACTCAAAAAATGCTGACCCAGCAGCTCCGTGAACTTGAGGAAGATGGGGTCATTATGAGAAAAGTTTACAATCAGGTTCCTCCCAAAGTCGAGTACTCCCTCACCGAGTACGGCTGGTCCCTGAAAGAGATTCTTGATTCATTGTGTGCATGGGGAGAACAGCACATTGAGCGGGTGTACCCTGATAAAAATGAAGTGCTTCTTCCAGAGGCCAGTCTGGATGAAATGCCGCTTCATTAAATCTTAAGATGTCCGGAATGCGAAACGCATTCCGGGCATTTTTTGTTTAGGCTAAAAATAAAATCTTTTATCGGCTTAACGTTTCTAATTTACATAGGTATTATTAACCATTTTCTTTCATTTACAGTTTTTTTACTTTTTATTAATATTCGCTACTCACTAGTATAATAGAATGAATTTGTAGAAAAATTGAATTTTTGGAGGAGAAATGATGAAAAAAGGCACAAAGAAAGTGTTAGGACTCACGTTAGCCAGCTCACTTGCACTCAGTGCTTTCGCTGCTGCGGATGGATTCACTAAGCAGGAGGTCCGTGCAAAAAAACCTGAGAAGCCAATGAATGTCATCATGCTGGTCATGGACGGCGCGAGCTCATCTGCCACGACTCTTGCCCGCTGGTATAAAGGAAAACCACTGGCAATGGATGAAATTGCTACAGGCGGAGTACGGACCTTCTCTTCCGAATCAGCGATCACCGATTCCGCTCCTGCCGGAACTGCTCTGGCAACCGGCAACAAATCCAATTCAGGCTATGTAGGGGTTCTGCCTTCTCTAGTAAACTCTCCCGGTGCCCAAAAAGTGAAAGAAAAGGATGCATTCCGTCCTGTCGCCAACGTGCTTGAAGGAGCAGAACTCAGCGGGAGGGCTACCGGAATCGTAGCCACCTCCGAAATTCAGCACGCCACGCCGGCTGCCTTCTCTTCCCACCACGGAAACCGCAATAATTTTAGTGTAATCGCAGAACAGCAAGTGTATCAGGATATGGAGGTTGTACTCGGCGGAGGAAAGAGCGCCCTGCTTCCTGAATCAAATGGCGGCACAAGAAAAGATGGGGAGAACCTCATCTCCGAATTGGAAAAAGAAAATTATGACTTTGTAGAAACGAAAGCAGATTTGATGAAGTCCAGATCTGAAAAAATCTGGGGATCTTTTTCAAACAAAGCACTTGCTTATGATATGGACCGCCAGACCACAAATCCAGACCAGCCAACCCTTGAAGAGATGACAAGCAAATCCCTTCAGACTCTTTCTAAAGATAAAGACGGTTTCTTCCTGTTTGTAGAAGGCAGCAAGCCGGACTGGGCTGCACATGCGAATGATCCAATCGGGATGATCAGTGATGTTCTCGCATTTGACAATGCTGTTCAAAAAGCGCTTAATTACGCTAAAAAAGACGGCAACACAATGGTCATCGCTTTGACAGACCATGGGAACAGCGGACTGACAATCGGTAATCAGAACACGAATAAAAATTATGACACGACACCAGTTTCCGCCTACATAGACCCTCTTAAAAAAGCAAAAATGACGCTTGAAGGGGTAACTGGGGTACTTAAAGATGATCTGTCCAATATGGAAGAAGCAGCCGCTCTTTACGGAATTACGGATCCAAGCAGCGACGAGAAAGCAAAAATGGCCGCTGCGAAGACAAAAGCAGAAGCCGGTGTACTTTTACCTAAGCTTCTTGCAAACCGCGCTAACCTCGGCTTTACTACCGGCGGGCACACAGGGGAAGATGTATTCCTTTACTCTTATGGACCTAAAAAGCCGTACGGCATGATCGATAATACAGAAGTCGCTGAAGCTATGGCAAAGGGCATGGGATTCAGCCTGGACAAGCTGACAGACGAGCTGTTTATGGATGCTTCCAAAGCGTTTAAACAAATCGGAGCAACGGTTAAAATGGACAGAAGCAATGCCAATGAAACGAAGCTGATTGTAAAAAGAGGCCGCACCGAAGCCGTCCTGAAAGCTGACAAGGACGAAATGGTGATCAAAGGAAAAACATATGAATTAAACAGCGTCATCGTGGACAGCAATGGCAAGTTTTATGTGCCAAAGCAGGCTGTAGAGCTCCTGAAGAAAAACTCTTAATTTAAAAAAGCAGGCCAGCGGCAATAACCGCCGGCCTGCTTTTTTTATTGGTAAAACATTCTTAAACATCCGTATTCCGACAGAAAAGGCTTAAAATCAGCAGGACTCTCCCGCTGCGCAAAGCAATCAATTTTAAGACATATCCTAAATAACATTCAATGCATCAAGGAACACGAGAATGATCGCTGCAGGCACGATGTATTTCAGTGAGAATACCCAAAGGGCAAACCAGGCCGATATGTTTCCTGCTCCTTTTTCAAGCTCCTCCTTCAACATCGAGCGGTTCATTTTCCATGGAATGAACAATGCGATAAGCAGTGCCCCGAGCGGCAGGAGAATGTTGCTGACAAGAAAATCAGATGCATCAAAAATATTTTTGCCGAAGATCTGGACATCGCTCAGCACTCCAAAGCTTAAGGCAGCCGGAACCCCTGCTGCAAAAATAAGCAAGCCGCCGATCCAAGAGAGTTTCTTCCGCTTTTCAACCTTTCCTTTAGCAATGGATGCCACAAGAATCTCGAGCATTGAGAAAGCCGAAGTGAGAGTGGCAAACAAAAAGAGTGCTAAAAACAGAAGCATGAACACTCCGCCGAATGGAATCTGGCCGAAGATAGCCGGCAGGATAACAAACAGCAGCCCTGGTCCTGCTTCAGGCTTCATTCCCTCTGAGAACACAGCAGGAAAAATAGCCAATCCTGCCAAAAGAGAGATGGTAATGTTCATGATCACAATAGACACGGCCGACTTCCCAAGATTCTGTGTTTTATCCAGGTAAGAAGCATACGTCAGCATCACCGAAACACCTACACTTAGGGAGAAGAAAGCCTGCCCCATTGCGGCCAGAACAGATTCTGAATTCAGCTTTGAGAAATCCGGCTGAAGGAAAAACGCCACACCTTCCATCGCATTTTCCAGTGTCAGCGATCTGATGATGATCAGGATAAAGAGAATAAAAAGAGCCGGCATCATGATTTTGTTTGCTTTTTCAATTCCGCTTGATACTCCTTTTGCTACAACAACAATCGTGAGAAGCATAAACAGGAACTGCGAGCCAGCGGCCCCTAGCGGATTGGCGATAGAGTTCTCAAACAGAGCCCCAAAGTCTCCAGACCCCGACAGCATACCGGTTATCCCATAGTAGAGATACTGAAGGATCCATCCTCCCACAACACTGTAAAAGGATAGCAGGATAAAGCTTGCAGCCACCCCCAGATACCCTATATACGACCAGGCCGTCCCCGGCACCAGTGATTGGTAAGCCCTGATCGCTTCTTTTTGAGTTGATCTTCCAATAACAAATTCTCCAAGCAGGAGCGGAAGTCCGATCACTGCTGTAAATAAAATAAACAGAAGAAAAAATGCTCCGCCGCCGCTCGTCCCGGCAACATAGGGAAGCTTCCATATGGCCCCGATGCCTATGGCTGATCCTGCAGAAGCCAGAATAAACCCAAGCTTTGAAGACCATTGCTCTGATTGTTTCATATCTTGATCCTCATTTCCTAATTTTTAATACATCTTCCTTTATAACAATTTAAAGCGGCAAAGTAAACCAGCTTTTTATCCCAGAAAGCGGGTTCAGAAACCGAATCCGCTTGCAAGCCTCCCCTTTTAGTCTCTCTAAACGGCAAAAAAGCATGAATGCCGCATTCATGCTTTTTTGCATCACACGAGACTGAAGGTGTACCCTTTTCCTCTCAGTTCTTCAACTGCCAGCAGATTTCCTCCCGCTTCAAGTACGTATATTCTTTCAGCGAAATGAAGAAAGTCCATTTTGTTTACTAAAAGAATAACCGTTTTGATTGCCCTCATTTCGCCGATACCTAGAAAAATCTTTTTCGCAGTTTGGCTGTCAATTTCACTAAAAGCATTCTCAAGGATTAGGATGCCCGGTGCAGTACAAAGCGCCCTCGCGATCGCTATCCGCTGAATCTCACTTCTGGATAAGGGATGTTCTTCATGTATCACTGTATTATACTGCTCCGGCAGGTTCATGATCACATCATGGATTTGTGCGGTTTTTGCCGCCTGGATGATTGTGCTCATCGGCTGCTCCAGCTTCCCAAAAGCGATATTCGCCTTAATCGTTCCGCAGATCATAGGTGATTCCTCGAATACTACTGCAGCTGATTGCGGTGAAAACCGCCCGTTCGCTGTCTCTCCATCAATTGCTATTTCACCGCTCTCCGGTTTTAAAAAGCCGCTGATTAAATGGGCAATAGCCGTTTTATCCTGATCTCTATCCGTAAATACAGCAACTGTACCCCCTGGACGGGCAGCGAATGATACGAATTTTTCCTGTTCTTCGGCCGGGTATGAAAGAGCAACATTTTTAAAAATAAGCTCCCCCATGCCTCTAAGCCCCTCTTCTTCCTGCTTGAAACACAGTAACCGGAAAATGGTCTCTGACGACTCTGCCGCGGTCAGAAACGTTTGGACAGCCTGTCCCAGCTGCCGTAAAGGATGGAACATAATAACCAAGAGGAAAATAGAAGCTGCTGTGCCGCCGGCATTCAGCTCGCCGGTCCAATAAAGCAGCAAACAGCCCCCCAGAGCAGCTGAACTAAACAAAACCCACGGCAAGCCGGACATTTTACCGGCGTACCGTTTCCGTCGCTGTTTAAAGGGTTTCTTCATCCATATCGGAAACAGCGACTCCTCCACTCCGGATGCAGCCGCGGCCGTAACCGCTGCAAAAGCACTAAGTGCGTATAAGAAAAGAGAGACAAAACCTGCCAGCATAGAAAAGGCAAAAAGAAAAATGAAGCCAGCCATCGCGAAAATTACAATGCGGATAAAAACAGTGAGCCCATCTTCCAGAAACCAATGGATCCGTACTGTTTCTTTCCTGAATATGTTCATTAGTTGCTGACGAGATTGTTCGCTATACCAGTGAACAGACAGATGTCTGAGCTTATCCGATATCTCCTTGTTCAATCCGGCTGACATTTCAGAAGCAAAGGCGCGGGTGTGTTGCGTTTGTTTCGTAATAAGATAATGATACAAATAGATAAGAGCAGCAGCGGCTGAAGCTGTTCCAAGCCATATTGCAGCGGAACTGCTGAAGCTTGCTTGCTGGATCAGCCTCGCCAGACCGAGAGCCGCGATGGCCATCAAAAGGGCCGGCAGTACGAGATTATATAAATACCGCTTACAAGGGCCGCAAAAAGGAAGTAACCTTTTAAATAGTTTCATAATCTCATCCTCAGTTCAGTCTTTGAAGCGGGTAGCAATGCAAAAGATAATATATCGGTAACCGAATAAATTTTCCAGCCTCTTTTTGGATATTTTTGAAAACACATCGAATGGATCAGGTATTCATTCACACATTTACCGCGAGTCCGCAAAAGGAGCGCAAAAAAATGCACAGCTCACCGCTGTGCATTTTCGTTTTATATTCGGTTGACACTCATTTTCATGCGGAGATGCCGCAGCAAAACGGTTTTTACCGTTTGATGTAAGCATCCCCGAGCGTCCATACTTCTGCGGACTGAACATTCACAGTGCCCCCCTCAGCAAACAGCTTAATCCCAAGGCTGTCTGAAGAAGGAAAAATCCGGGAAGTCAACACGCATGCCCCGCCATCAGCGAATACTTCAATTGAAGAACGGTCCAGGAAAATTCTCAAGCTTACCGATTTCACCTGGGACAGCTTTGCCTCACGCAAACCTCCTCCGGGTCCCTTCCCTGAATTTTCACGGTCCAAAACAAGCTTACATTCATCAGGCACGATGGTCAGAACGGTTTCTTCCCCATCACCACACCTTACTTTCACACCGAAAGCCCGGACACCAGGATCATCTACTCTGAATTCTGCAGCAATCTCGGCCATGTCTGCAGAGCCGATTACCAGTTCATTCTCGATCGCATATTCCTTTACCGATACAGTCTTTTCTTTCCGGAGCGAGTCCAGCTCCGCCACAGGATGCATAAGCAGTCTACCCTCTTTATCGAGAGAGAGAACCCTCGGGATGGTCAATGCTCCTGCCCAGCCGTCTTCCTGCGAGGGCATCTCCTGCTCCCACATATCCATCCACGCAATTAGGATCCTCCGCCCTGTATCGTCTAAAAAAGTTTGAGCCGCATAGAAATCATGCCCCTTGTCCAGTTCAAAGAATTGGCCATGTTTATATTGCATCGTTTCATAGCTGAATTCACCTGTGAAGTATCCCGTTTGCTTCAGGTTGACATACTCGGTTCCTTCCTGTTCCATCCCTTCAGGTGAAATCAGCAATACATGCCTGCCCCCCAGCTCAAAAAAATCAGGGCATTCCCACATAAATCCAAGGTTCTCTTCTTTGTTCTCAGCAAGCACACCTTCGTACTTCCAGTTCTGCAGATCATCAGACTGATAAAGAAGCACCTTCCCCAGCTCATTCTTTTTCGTGCCAAGAACCATGTACCAGGATGACTCATGCTTCCAGACTTTCGGGTCCCGAAAATGGCTTGAACCTTCCTCTGGAATACGGCTGAGCACCGGATTACTGCAATCCTTTGTAAAGTTAACCCCATCAGTGCTCCAGGCGAGGCACTGAACCTGCTTGAGTTCCTGCTGCTGATCATCCAGCCACACATTGCCGGTATAAATGAGCCCCATCTTCCCATCGTGTTCCACAGCACTCCCGGAAAAACAGCCATCCCGGTCATAGTCTTCAAATGGAGCCAGCGCAATCGGAAGCTGCTCCCAATGGACGAGATCCTTGCTTTTTACATGGCCCCAATACATCGGCCCCCACTTTTCGGAAAAGGGATGGAACTGGTAGAACACATGATATTCCCCTTTAAACTGAATCAATCCGTTCGGATCGTTAATCCAGTTCGCAGGTGCAGAAATATGAAATCCGAGCCGGTAAGGGGTATCCTTAATCGTCTCCCCTTTATCTGAAGCTTCCTTTTGAGCCGATAAAAGCAAACGTTCATATGCCGTTTCCATTCGTTTCAATCCCCTCCGTCTCAATTACCATTCTGTATGTAAGCCTATCCATCACATTATGTCATGAATTCCGTGAAAGGACAAAGGAACGCCGGGAGCTGCAGGAAAGCGATGATCTGGACTTGTGCCACGGTTTTTACACGCGAAATCTTTAGCCGCGTTACGTGCCCATCTCTTTTGACATGCCGCTCAGTCCCTGTTTCGTGCCGGAAGAGAACGGTCTCGTGCCAAAAGGACAGGTTCTCGTGCCGAACTTTCACTATTACGCGCCGATCTATCCGCGTTACGTGCCTATATATCCGCGTTACGTGCCCATCTCTATTTACGTGCCGTTATGACCCTTATACGTGCCAGAAGGACAGGTTCTCGTGCCGGACTCCCACTATTACGCGCCGATCTAACCGGGTTACGTGCCTAACTCTAATTAGGTGTCGTTCTGATCCTTATACGTGCCAGAAGGACAGGTTCTCGTGCCGGACTCTCACTATTACGCGCCGTTCTAACCGGGTTACGTGCCTAACTCTAATTACGTGCCGTTCTGATCCTTATACGTGCCAAAAGGACAGGTTCTCGTGCCGGACTCTCACTATTACGTGCCGATCTATCCGCATTACGTGCCCATCTCTATTTACGTGCCGTTCTGACCACTTTACGTGCCGAAAGATCAGGTTCTCGTGCCGGACTCTCACTATTACGTGCCAATCTATTCGCGTTACGTGCCTATCTCTATTTACGTGCCGTTCTGACTCCTTTACGTGCCAAAAGGACAGGTTCTCGTGCCGGACTCTCACTATTACGTGCCCATCTCTATTTACGTGCCGTTCTGACTCCTTATCGTGCCGGAAAGGCAGGGTCTCGTGCCGGACTCCCCATTTTACACACCGATTCTCCCGCAAGACACCTTCCATATTTTTAAAGCACAAAAAAGCCATGATCCTGAAAGGATCATGGCTTTAAATAGCTAAGTCAGAAAATTAAAGTTTTACAACGTTTTCTGCTTGAGGTCCGCGTTGGCCTTCAACAACGTTGAATTCAACTTTTTGGCCTTCTTCAAGAGTTTTGAAGCCTTCGCCTTGGATCGCGCTGAAGTGAACGAATACATCGTTTCCGTCTTCAAGCTGGATGAATCCGAAGCCTTTTTCTGAGTTAAACCATTTTACTGTACCTGTTTCCATGTTGGTACCTCCAAAAAATAATATTTATGCGCATTTCCTTTACCTCTGTAAATAAAAAATTCACATACAATAAGCAGCATCCCTAAAGTGTCACGTGAGATACATCCCTATTGTATGTGAACTTCAAAAGGAAATGGAACACTTTAACTTTACTTCTTTCATGATACTATAATTAAATAAAAAGTACAACCATACTTCGCATTTTTTTCGTAAAAGGAGGATTTCTATTGAAATGGCTGCTGCTTCTACTATTGATTTATACCATTTTCTTCGCCCCGGGTAAAGGAGGATTAGAAGATCCGGTCCTCAATGCGTATCTTTCCGGAAAGATGGATAGTCAGGATCCGCTTGTAACGATGGTTTTCTCCTTTTTGGGGATTTTCCCTATCCTGTGGACGGGGCTTTATCTCCGGCAGGATGATTCGGCAGTTCCGGCGTGGCCGTTTGCTTTACTGTCCTTCGGAGCGGGTGCGTTCTCTCTTATCCCCTATCTCTTCTTTAAAGGAAAGGGAAAAAGAAACAGACCCTTTATAAAAAAAGCTGGCCGTTTGCTTTCTGCCAGATTCATTGCTTATCCGCTTATTGCACTGACAGCTGCATTGTACTTGTATGGACTGCTGTTTGGCAGTCTGGAAGCTTACGTTAGTGCATTTTATGAATCAAAGCTTGTCAGTGTTATGACGGCAGACTTTATCGTTCTCGTTATTTATTCTTTCTGGTGGATAAGGAGGGAATCCCCAGGCAGGGAATTCCTATGTCTTGTTCCTCTGGCAGGTGCTCTGGCAGCTGCAAGTACATCAAGAGCGCAAAAGCCGAAAGAAAATCCATCCAGTTAAACCGTTCATACATGATTCCTGGGTACCAAAAAGAGACCGCTAAAAATCAGCGGTCTCTTTTCTGCTGTGCTTATTCTGCCGCTTCCGTTTCGGAAAGGACACGGTTTACACGCTTTTCAAGCATTTTCATTCCGCTTCCACCGGCCTGGAAGTGACGGAGATTCCCGTCCTTGTCAAACACGTAATAAGCTGGCACATATTGATTTTCAAAGGCATCCGTCAGCTTATGCTCACTGTCTACGAAAATAGGCTGGCTGATGCTGTGCTCTTCTGCCGTCTTTTTGATGGCTTCCATATCCAGATCGTCTTCTGAGCGCGGCATATGGACTGCCACTACGTTTAAACGGTCCTTATACTCGTCACGGAACTGGTTCACCTGAGGCATTGCTTCTTTGCACAGGTGGCAGCTCACGGACCAGAAGTGAATCAATGTAGGTTTTTCGCCTGTAAGGTCTTCTTTTGTTACCTGGCCGTTCAGCCATTCAACTGCGCCGTTTAGCTCCGGCATTTGTTCACGAAGTTTCATGTGTATCCTCCTTATGAATCATCAGCCTCAGCGGTTTTGCTGGTTAGTAATAAAAAGGCCTAACCGGCAGTTAGACCTCTTGTTATTCAGAAATTAAAGAGTAGATTGTCCCGGCTTCCAGTTTGCAGGGCAAAGTCCGCCTGTCTGCAATGCCTGAAGTACGCGAAGGGACTCATCAACATCACGGCCGATGTTATTATGGAACACCGTTTGATATTGAAGCTCGCCTTCCGGATTAATGATGAACAATCCACGAAGAGCAACTCCTTCTTCTTCGATCAATACGCCGTAGTCGCGTGATACCACGTGGTTTGTGTCTGCTGCCAGCGGGTAGCGAAGGTCTCCGAGGCCGTTGTCTTTGCGGTCTGTATTAATCCATGCAAGATGAGTATGAATCGTATCAGTTGATACGCCGATTACTTCTGCATCCAGATCCTCGAATTCATCATAGCGGTCGGACATCGCTGTGATTTCTGTCGGACATACAAAAGTGAAGTCCATTGGATAGAAGAAAAGCACTGTCCATTTGTCGTTTTTCATATTTTCTTCAAGACTTACTTTGCTGAATTCTTTATTTGCCATGACAGCTTCCATTTCAAAACGGGGAGCTTGTTTGCCTACCATGCGTTCTGCCATTATGTATCCCTCCAAATTATAATATAGCAATTGAGAAAGCAATCGAGCTATTCTCAGTGATGCTCATTTTTTCACAATGTTTATTATATCAGATAGCTTTTTTTAGTCAATATTAAATGATAATCAATTTAATTTAACTAATTGCCCGCATCCTGATATTTGGTATACCCTTTTTTTAGGTCTTTTATTTCAAATAAAAAGTCTGCTGTGGTAAACTTGTCAATGAATTTCCGGTAACCTGTACACAATAAGTTTAACATGGCCCATGCGGGGTATCAAAATGATTAGCATATTAGCTTGTCATATGGAAAGGAAGATGCATATTGGATATTATTCAGAACATTAATTGGGCAGGTCTGCTGACAGGGGCCGGCATCATCGTTTTAAAGCTGCTTGTCATTTTAATTGCGTTTTTAATTGTACGGGCCGTCGGCAGCAAAATCATTGAGCGTTCCTTTGACAAAGTACAGGCGAGAAAACAGGTCTCCCCTGGAAGAGCGCTGACGCTTCAAAGCCTTTCCCTGAATGTTTTCGGGTACATACTAATCTTTATATTTGTTGTGATGGTGTTTCAGGTATTTGAATATGATGCAACGGCACTGCTTGCCGGAGCCGGAGTAGTCGGACTCGCCATCGGCTTTGGCGCTCAGGGGCTTGTCAGTGATGTGGTGACAGGGTTTTTCCTTCTCCTTGAACGGCAGCTTGATGTAGGTGATTTTATCACGACTGCCGGTTTCTCAGGCATAGTCGAACAGGTCGGCCTCCGTACAACGCAAATCCGGGGGTTTGATGGTACGCTGCACTACGTTCCCAACAGGGAGATTACGAATTTAAGCAACCACACCAGAGGAAATATGAGAGCATTGGTCGATATCGGAATCTCCTATGATGATGATATTGACTTTGCCATCAAAGTGATGCAGGATGTATGCGATAAAATGGCAGCCGAAAAGCCAGTAATCGTAGAAGGTCCAAATGTGCTGGGTGTCCAGACCCTCGGCGCCTCGGATGTTGTCCTCCGGATCATCGCCAAAACGGAAAACGGGGAGCAATGGGGGGTCGAGCGGGACCTTCGGAAAGCGATTAAAGAAGCGTTTGACGCTCATGGAATCGAAATTCCTTTCCCGCATCAGGTCTATATGGAAAAGAAGGATCCGGCAGAGGGAAAAGATAAATGATCAAAAAACAGGGACACGCATACTGCGTCTCCCTGTTTTTTATTTGTTTTACTGGTTGAACCGGTGCTGCACCTGCTGGCAGATTTCCTCAGCTGAAAGCCCGCTTGCTTCAATTACAGAGCCTTCCGTTACAGGGGTGCTGATACCCATTACATTCGAGTCCTGGCCGGTCAGAATGCAGCAGTCACAATTTTTCGCATCCTCTTCACTGCGGATCTGCACCACTTCATACCCCATTGATTTTAAGGCTTCTTCTACATTTGTTAATGAATGTTCTACACCTATTCTTGGCATAAAAACACCTCCTGTCTGATAAGGTGCCCAGGCAGGAGGTGTTTATTCCCAGTATTAGGATTTAAACGCAAAATATTGAATCATCGTCCGCAAAGCGGTCTCCAGTGCTGATTCATCTGGCTGAAGCTTGCTGTGATGCAATCCGTATGGCGATCCCGTACCGAGCCAGAACATAAAGCCGGGAATTTCTTCGAGGAAGTAGCCGAAATCTTCTCCAGTCATTGCCTCTCTGCTTCTTTCAACCACTGCGAAAGGCAGGCTTTCGGCAAAAGCCATAAATTCATCAGTTAAGGCTTTTTCATTGAATACTTGATGGTACATGGATCCGTAGTCGATTGCTGCACTGCAATCGAATGCCGTTTCAAGTCCTTTAACGAGAGCCTCAATCCGGGCCTTTACCTTTTCCATCGCTTCAGGAGACAGCGTCCGGATGGTACCTTCGAGCCTCGCCTTTTCAGCAATAATATTCTGCACGTTTCCTCCGGTGATTTTCCCTATTGTGATAACAGCACTGTCCAGAGGATCTACATTCCGTGAAATGATGGTCTGAAGCTGCCCGACAAGCTGGCTTGCTGCTACAACCATATCATTTGCAGTATGCGGATACGCGGCATGACCGCCTTTGCCTGTTACATCAATAAACAGCTCGGACGTGTTGGCGAACAGAAGCCCGGGCTTTGTTCCAATCGTGCCGGAAGGAAGCTCCGGAGCAATATGCAGCGCTGTAATAAGGTCCGGCTTCCACTCCTGAAACTCTTTGCTTTCAAGCATGGGCCTGGCACCGCCCGGGCCTTCCTCGGCCGGCTGAAAGATGATGAGCAGATCATCTTTCATCGGCTCCCGGATAAAATGTTCGGCGATGCCGAGGGCGATGGTCATGTGGAAGTCATGACCGCATGCATGCATCATCCCTTCATGAACAGACTGAAAAGGATAACCTGTTTCTTCTGTGATCGGCAAACCGTCCATATCGGCGCGGTACGCTAGCGTTTTGGACGGGGCTGTTCCTTTTATTTTAACTAGGACACCCGTACGCCATGATTTCAGCTCAAACCTGCCGGCAGGCAGCTGTGCAAAAAAACGGAGGATGTACTGCTGGGTCTTAAACTCTTTAAAGCCTGCTTCAGGGATTTGATGAAGTTCCCTGCGGATCATGGTTAACGAATCGAATGAGAGCATTTTTTCCCCCCTCCTGATACAGCAATGCGCGGATGGCAGCCATCCGCGCATTGCCGCTCCGCACTTACAGCTGGCGGAGCTCTTGCTTGATCTCAATTTTTGATTTTGTTTTCTCATCGATATCTTTGATTTTCTTTGCCGGAGTTCCTGCTACAACCGTATAAGGAGCTACGTCTTCTACAACAATGGCTCCAGCTGCAACAACAGCGCCTTTTCCGACTGTAACACCCTCAAGAATTACAGCATTGGCACCGACAAGAACGTCGTCCTCGATCACAACCGGCTTGGCACTTGGAGGTTCAATAACTCCTGCGAGAACGGATCCTGCTCCAATATGGCAGTTTTTTCCGACAGTAGCTCTTCCGCCCATTACCACATTCATATCGATCATGGTTCCTTCGCCGATCACAGCGCCGATATTGATGGAAGCTCCCATCATAATGACGGCATTATCTCCAATTTCAACTTGGTCACGGATGATTGCACCCGGTTCAATGCGTGCTTTAATGCCTTTCATGTCAAGAAGAGGGATCGCAGAATTACGGCGGTCATTCTCTACTACATAATCTTCAATCTTGCTTTGATTTGCTTCAATCGCCTCGCTGATCTCCGTCCACTCTCCAAA
Source organism: Metabacillus mangrovi (assembly GCF_009711125.1). Taxonomy (GTDB): domain Bacteria; phylum Bacillota; class Bacilli; order Bacillales; family Bacillaceae; genus Metabacillus_B; species Metabacillus_B mangrovi. Next base: position 94,556 of record NZ_WMIB01000004.1, read on the forward strand.
GACCGTGCCGCTGCCGCCGTTAATAAAGGTTTTTGCAGAAGAACCGAAATCGATTCCTTCAAGGTCCCCTTTAATATAAACTTTAACAGGTGTGGACTTTGTGCTATTTTGAATAAATGAAATAATCTCATTGGCATCCATCATTTTCATATGTATCGCCCTCCGTCATTAATGATATCAATTTTTACTCTATCAAATGGAACATAGGATTGACAAGCAGATTATCCATAACGGTCTTCTGACTCCTCCTCATTCGACCACTCTTCCACTACCTCTAAAAAAGCCTGAACCTGCTTGAGCTGGAAGGCTGCTTCATAACCGAGCATCCACGTATCCCTCGCAATCGGGTTTCCCTCCGGGTCGGAGAGCGGAATTTTATAGATTGGTTTGCTTTCATCATCCAAGGCTACTGATGGCAAAATAGCGTACCCTATACCGTTGTATGCCATCTGTTTGCATGTCTCGATCTGGTCCACCACGATGGTTCGTTTAGGGGATGTCTGGAACTTCCGGTGCCACCAATCCTGTATTTCCTGATAATAGGTGGAGTCGCTTCTGAACTGGATGAAAGGCCGTTCAGTTGCCATCAGTTCCTCTGCACTCTTAATTTCTGTGTCAACGAGATACAGCTCATCCTTCAGCAGGTGCTTTTTGACTCCCTTCCATTCCAGACTTCCTCTTACAATTCCAATATGGACATTATCTTCATAAAGACTTTTTAAAATTTCGCTGCTCCATCCTGTGATGAGCGAGATTTTAGCCTGCGGATAGCGCTGCACGTAGCGCTTCAAGACTTTTGGCAGCCAATGCTGTCCAATGATGGACGCAACAGCCAGACGGAGTGTCCCGCTCACCTCTCCCTCCAGCGCGGAAAGATTTTCCCTTACCTTTTCTTCCTTTACCACCATCTCTTTTGCGTAGTCGATGATTTTCTCACCGGCAGGTGTGAGAGTCAGTCCTTTTTGCGACCGGATAAAGATTTTAGCTCCCCATGTCTTTTCAATGGACTGCAGCCGCTGTGACAAGGCCGGCTGAGAGACGAAAAGCCGCTCGGATGCTTTTCTCATATTCATTTCTTCTGCCAGGACAAGCAGAATACGAAGTTCAGTTATTTGCACATCATCACGCCTCAATAAGTTTTCCTTATATTATATGTTAAATTATTCAATATTTCATTATGTCTGGTTTAAGAATAAAATAAAAGAGAAAGGAGGATGGCAATGGAATGGCCACTCATCTTGATCGGTGCTGTTACTTCCTTTTTCGGAACGCTTGCCGGGGGCGGCGGACTGATTGGCATGCCTGCGATGATCTTATACGGGCTTCCCATTCATACGATTATCGCTGCCACCAAATTTTCGAACACCATCAGCTCTTTTTCAAGCTTCTTCTTTTTGCTCCGCAGCAAGGAGGTTAAGCTCTCAGAAATGCTGAAAGTGGTTCCGTTCGCGCTTGCCGGAGGACTGACCGGAGCGTCCCTGGCAGGAATGATCCCTGAAAAATGGATGACGGCTGCGGCCCTGATTTTTCTTGGATTTGCATTTATGTTAAGTTTACTGAAGAACCCTGAACAGAAACAAACAGAAGAGCGGCACAGATTGTCCCCAAAATCCTTTCCGCTTATTTATGGAATCGGTGCATATGACGGCATATTCGGTCCAGGCCAGGCAACGCTGAGCATGTACCTCTATTTCCAGCTCGGTCTGTCTTACCTCCAGGCAATCGCTTTTACCCGTTTTCAAACCTTTATCAGCTGTTTAGGGGCCTTTACGATGTATTTGATTGCAGGAATGGTGGATTTTGATGTTGCGATTCCGCTGGCCATCGGCTCGGCGATCGGAGCCCAGCTCTCGGTGCGGACAGCACGGTATATTTCCTTTTCAGCTGCTAAATGGATTGTAAGAGGAGCGACCCTGTTATTGATTGTACAGATTCTATTCCGGTTCTTATAACCGTATCAGGAGGAGACAATGAACAAAATCCAATACAGCAAAATTGATCATGTGCAAATTTGTGTGCCGGCCCACTCAGAATCCGAAGCCCGTGAATTTTATCTGCACACCCTCGGTTTTAAAGAAATCAGCAAACCGGAAAGTTTAAGAGGAAGCGGAGGGTTTTGGTGTTCGGCAGGAGAAATTGAAGTTCACATCGGACTCGAAGACATAAAAGAAACGGAAAGCAGACGCCATCCCGCTTTCGAAATCACCAACCTCGATGAAGCACGCAAGCTGCTTGTGGAGGCAGGAGTAAAGATTAAAGAGGAAAAGCCGATTCCGGGCAGGGAGAGGTACAGCTTCCCGGATCCTTTCGGAAATAAGATTGAATTTCTGGAGTATAAAAAAAGCTAAAGCAACGGACCCTTGTCACCTCATGAGGAGGGCGGCAAGGGTCCGGAACAATCAGCCTCTATTCAGCTTTTTCACATGGCGGTCGAGCTGTTTTAAGATTTCCCTTCTTGTGAAAATCCCCTCAAAATACCCTTCTGAGCTCTCCACGCAAACGAAGGGATGATCCACAACAAGCTCCAGTCCTTTTGATGCAGGATCATGATCCTTCAGCCTTGGGATCTCAGGGTTCATCACTTCTGACACTTTGATATCACCCAGTCTCTCAGCCTCGATCCGTTCCAGGCCCATAATGGCGTCTATAATCATGTTCGTTCCGATAAGGCCATGCAGCCTGTAAGCGGAATCCAGAACCGGAATGGCCGTATAGCCGGTACGGGTCAAAACGAGCAAAGCATGTTCCAGGCTGTTTCCAAGCTGCACATGGGCCACTTTATCTCCCGGAATCATTAAATCCATTACACACGCATCCATCAATTCACCAGCACGAAGAGTAATCATTGCTGTACTTCCCTCTCTCTTGTTCATACTTTCAGCCTATTTCTTCTACCCGGCTGCCTGTTCTGCTAAACTGGAAAAATGGCTTGGGACGCCAAAAAAACGGTCTCCTGGATGGAGTACCGTTTTCTATGTAATCCCTTCATTCAAATCGAATGCGGTCGTATAGAATGGCGAGCTGCTTGTAAGTCTCCATATCCACCGCTTTTTCACCGCTTTCGATATCATTCAGTTCACTGCTCAAAAGTTCAATGGCGTATTCCTGGTTTATCAGCAAATTCACCAACAGCTCCTGTTCTTCCGCTGATAGCCTTTTATTAACTAAACTCACACTTTTGCCCCCCCTGCTGCCTCATTTCCTTACAAGCATAATAAAAGGGATTTTCTGCGTCAAACGCAATTTTCGACACAGGTTTCCTTATTTTGTATACCTATTGGCATAACTGAAGGCAGTGTAAGAATCTGGTTTAATAATGGCTTCCACTCCCATTGCCGTGATTCTTCCGATCATTTCCTGAATGAGGTCTTTTGTAGCGCCTTTTCTCCCAATATCAAGGTGAATTTCGAAAGATAAATCGGCTCCCTCTTCGGAAAAAGGGATGAGAATATCAGACAATTCTCCCATATAAAGGGTGATGAAGGAGTAGGCCAGCTCCTGGCTGAGCGCGGTTTCCGTCGAAATTTTTTCGTGGATGCTCATGATTGGCCTGGGCAGTATGAAATTCTTCAGGCATCCCCAGGCCCCCTTGCCTTTTCGGTGAAGGTGAACTGCTGTGATAAACTTGGTATGCAGATGGTGGACATGGGAATCCGTCCCGATTGAGAGCACATACTCGGAACGCGGGTCCATCTGAATGAACTTCTTAAGCCGGGATATAACATCCTGCAGGGTCATGTTGTCTTCCGTAACATTGTAAAAGGCACACGTATCGTTCATCATGCATCTCCTTTTAAGGTTCTTACTTAACCTTATACGCATTCTAAAACCGATATGTTATTCCTTTTCCCCATCCATGTTAAATCTATGTAAAGGGCCTCTTATGCCTGAAGCAGATCAAAGATTTCGATAGCGATGATATCAATGTTGTCAAATTGATACGTTTGCGGTTTTGCACCCTTTTCAAACACTTCCAGCTCAAACATTTCATTTTTTTCGAAATATTTTACACTGCACTTTTTTTCTCCTTCTACCTCAAAGAAACGCTGGGAAGGCTCGTTGCCTGCTGCGGTTTCCTGTAGACTTTGAAGACGGCTGATAATACCTGTTAATTGGGACATGCTTTTTTTCTCCTTCCAAAGGACATTGGGTCCTTATCGCTTATTTTCTTCGTACTTTGTTATTTTTATCCATTGTGAATCAAGCTATTTCTATTAGAAAGTTTACCACATTTGGATTCAGGATAATATGTTCGCTTGCTTACAATTTTACGACTTTGGCGGGGCCTGCTGTAATAAAGGTGTTCAGCAAAGTCAGATCCTGCTGTTCCAACATTTGAAGAGGGAATTCCAATAAAAAAAGATCGAGACAAACTGGCAATTTGCACTCTGGAGGCTGTTGATTCTCCGGAACATGCCAAACATCATTTCAGCATATTTAAACCGATAAGTAAAGGAATTTTTACCGGAGATGGCAAGGGGATTGTATATTCCGGCATGGAATTGAGCCCGTTTTGACTGCCTTCCGCCCTCTCCGTCACGAAGGCTGTGCCGGAAATTCCGGCTGCCTGCAATCCCGCTTTAACGTTCCCATAGGCACCGGGTCAGGCTTGAAAAGAGCTCCGCAAAGATTTGCCAGCTTTCAGCAAACAGTCCGATTTCCATGAACAACTTGATGCAAAGCTCACCTTAACAAATCGGGCACATGCTGCTGGATGGGCCGGAAATTCACCGGTCCACCCCGTATATGATATCATGGGAATGGGTTAGTCTTTCAGTGCCATGGGCTCGTCCTTTATTATTATCTCTAACATTCCAGAAAGCAGTGATATGAATATGACCAAAAAGATAACGCTTTATACGCAGCCGGATTGCCCTCCATGTAAAATTACGAGGCAGTTTCTTGACCATCATAAGCTTCCTTACGAAGTCATCGATGTATCAGAAGATCAGGAGGCAAGAACATACCTGACCCAGAGTCTGCAGTCTTATTCCACACCTACCGTTACTGTCGGCGAAAAGGTTGTGAAAGGATTCAACCTTCAGGAGCTTGAAAAATTAGTCCTATGATGCTGCATAAAAAAGAAGCCTCACGGCTTCTTTTTAAATTCCTGCATTTCGCTGCAGTCTTTTCGCGATTTCCTTAAAATCCTCTTCTGAAATACCCGGAGCAAACTCTTCCGGTATCTCCTCCAGATCCGGAACAGGAGCTCCCTGCGGATGGCCGATGACCACTTCAAGCGGCTCCCCCTTCGGCCCTGTACCTTTCCAGATTTTATCGATGTCTCTGTAGTACGTATCACTGAATGTGTACAGCTTTCTGTTTACTCCGAGATCTTCATACTTCCTTGTGCTTGAAAACCTGGCATTATCAATATCCGGGATCGGAAGCATCTTCATTACGTCGACTCCGGTTGCCACTTCCAGAGCCTTTGCGTAGGCGAGTATGTGAACCCCTCCCCTTACAAGCAAATAACCGATCATTTCCCTCGCTGCGGGATTGTCCGTCATTTCGTACACTCTCATTTTATGTGTTCTGGCACCGCATTCCAAAAAGAAGTTATGAAGAAGATCGAGGACGAGGTTTCCGCTGTTAAATACATTGTCCCCGGTCCACGCTCTGCCCATGGAATCAAATGGGAACGACGTCTGGGCAGTGGAGATAAAGTGGAGCGTATTCCGCTTATCGACCGCCTCTCTCATCGGTGTTGAGTCAGGAGGACCTGGATGAGTGGTGCCGATGATCATCAGGTTGATGGTATTGGACACGAGCTCTACATGCCCCAGTTCTTCGGCCGTAATACTTGCCACCAGATCATAGAAGGGCTTCAGCTTTTTTTTGTTTCTGAAATTAAACGATTGGTACATATAGTTATTCAGCGTAGACATCTCGCCAAATTTGCCGCCCAGCAGCTCCTGGACTGCCGCTGCAGCATTCGCATCGGGATGTTTTGGCCGGGGAAGATCAATCGGTAATCTGTCGATACGGGTAAACATATCCATTCCTCCCTTTTTACACACTGTTATTTACTTATGAAAGGGAGGCCTGTTTATATGCTTTTTACGCTCTCATGCTAAGCATTGACAAGGACCATGAAGGTCCCTTCCAGCCGGACAAAACCCGGTACTCATGTTCTGTGTGGAGCAAAAAAATCCCCGGCTTAAAAGCCGGGGAAGAAATTCCGTACTATTGGGGGAGACGGAATCATTTTCTATACCTATTACCCAATGATAATGATTATCATTATCTGTGTCAATCTATTTTGGTTCTGTGAGGCTCTCGGATATAGAGGCAACTTTCCAGTGACCATCTTCCTTCACAAGTGTCACCGATTCATAATGTCCTTCATAAGTCACCGGACCCTCATCAGTCTTCTCAAAATACTGATAGACAATCTTTTTGTTTCCGAGGTCTTTTATTTTTGTGGACGAGTCATAAGCGAAAAACGGAATAGACAAAATAGGGAAATCTGTTCCATAAACAATATATTCCTTCTCACCTTTTACCGCGTTATGCTTTAGATAAACGTCTGCCATCTTCTCAGTGAAATAAGGTTCAAGAACTTCTTTCATCTCCTGTTTGGAACGTTCTTCATTGCCCAGGGATATCTGCTTCTGATACGCATCCTGCAGAAGTTCAAGCGTTGTTTCCGTTTTATTTACTTTCTCGGTATTATCTACTGTTTCGGCCTTATTTACCGTCTCGGCTGCCTGCGCCGGCTTTATAGTGGGTGCGGCTGTCTCTCCAACGGCGGGCGCTCCAAATGAAAAAAAGAAGATGGTTGACGCTGCGACTACTGACCGTATTTTCATGTTTAAATCCTCCATTTCTTCCCGTCCGGAAAGATTGATTTATCCGGCATGTTTCTTCTTAACACTTGTTATTCCACCGCTTAAAAAATCCAAACGTAAAAAAAACAGAGACTGCAGCAGCTCTGTTTTTCAATACCCGTATGAGAAGGCGAAATAAAGGATCAGAACAGCCAGAAGCAGCCCTGCTCCTGTATAAACAAGAAAGACCGGATTCAAAAGATAAGGATGTGCCTGAACGCTTTTTGCGGGCGGTTCATCTTGTTCTTTCTTAAGGGTCATGCTGAATCTCCCTGTACGCAAGGTGAGAACCAGCCCGGCGATCAGGATAAGGAGAGCGGCAGCGGCTAAGGCAATCATATAAACCTCCTGATTTTTTTCCTTATTGTCAGCAATTCCCCTCTATTTATTCACAGCATCCCATTCTGTTCATATAAATACTGATAGGACAAGTCGATAAAAAGATAATGACCATCGGACAAAGGATAGGAATAAGTCCGAATCGTTTCTCCCGTTTCGATATCACTGTATAAATCACTGAAAAAGCCCCGTCTGCCAATCCTCATTTTCATCAGGTTTTCCAGAAAATACGGACGCCAGCTCCAGTTTTTGTGTTTGTATTGCTCCTGAATAACCCAGGAGTCCTTTTCCCTGTATACGTTCCCGGTTGTCTGAAATCCGTCAGCGTCACATATATAAATCCGGAAGCTGCAGTCAGTCAGCTCTTTAGCCAGACGTTCAACCAGCTCATCCTGCGTCCCGCACAGCTTAATCCACTTTTCTGCAAGGTGATGAATCCGCTTGTAAAACTGCTCAGAAAGCTCATAAAATGTCTCCAGCTTTCTTTTCTCATGCACGATGAATTGATGAAATTCACTTGAAAGCTTCTCTTTCTGAAGGTTTTTTTCAATGAAGCCCGGGGCCGATTTTGCAAGATAAAACCCTTGATAATACCGCCCGCTGTTTCTCCAGGCATATTGAAGCTGGAAATTCGCCTCTATGTCCTCAAAAAGGATGGCAGCTCCGATCTTTCTCGCCAGCAGGGAAATCGAATACAGCACATCATTATAAGCGGCTGTATCCGCACTCATTTTTAAAGGCTGAAGGCTGATTTTCAGAATGTCCGGCGACATCCTTCCGATCCTTCCCAGGTTGCTGCTTTCTCTGCCGATACCTGCGGCTGCAATTTTAATCCCATACGTTCTGTAATACAAAATCATATGCTGCAGACGCTCAAAATCGCCTGTAAAGCGGTGTTCTGTTATTTCTACCGCTATTCTTTTCAGATCGAGGCCTCTTTCCTTATAGTCAAGCAGCAGGCTGAGTAAACCTTCCCCCTGATCAAGCATCAATAAATCAGCGTCCCGGTTGATGAACAGCATAGGCTGCTGCTGTTCATTAAGGGCATATTCCAAGGCACTTTCTGTAATCCGCTCATCTATTTCAATTTTATATTCGTCAGGTACACTGCTGTCTTCAAAAAAAGGACCGAGGCTGATCACTTCTCCGTGATCATGGAATCTTCCCAGAACTTCATATCCGGCAATGACCTGTTCGTCGGCATTAAAAATGGGTTGAAAATATGGTACCACAGCTTCTTTGTTTGTAAGTATGTCCAGTGCATCCATTTCCCCGTCTCTCCCAACTCTTTGCGATTATGCATGATTATACCATAACCTACATGAAGAACCAGAAAGAGAAAAAGAAAAGAAACCCGGGAAAACCGGGTTTCTCTGCGGGACTGCAGCCTCAGCTCTTCTTAAAACGGATGCGGGTTAAGCCACTGTCCTCCATCCATCGTGATGCACTCTCCATTTATGTATGCAGCTTCATCCGACATCAGGAATGCCGCGACTCCTGCAATCTCCTCAGGGGTGCCTAAGCGTTTCAAAGGAACACTGTTTAAAGTTCTGGCAGCCGCCTCCTCGGACTGGAATAATTTATCCGCTCCGCCTGTCCGTTCAATCGGTCCTGGAGCAATGGCATTCACCCGGATTCCGTACCTGCTGCCCCATTCCACTGCAAGCGTCCTGGTCATCGCATGCACGCCTGCTTTTGCCGCTGCAGAATGGATGACCCCGGCACCTGCTCCCCATGCATAAGTAGCCAGCATGTTGATGATGCTGCCGTTTATTTTTTTATCGATCCAATAGTTCCCTACATTGGAGCTCATGTAAAAGGTTCCATTCAGGACGATATTGATCACAGAATTCCATCCGTTAACCGTCAGCTTCTCGGCAGGGCAGATAAAGTTCCCTGCAGCGTTATTGACGAGACCATCGATCCTTCCGAATCTCCGGTCAGCCTCCTGAACCAGCTCTGCAGCCTTCTCCGGTTCTCTGACATCCATAGCGAACGTCATAACCTGTCCGTCGCGCTTTTCAATTTCTCTTTTCGTTTCTTCCAGTTTTTCAGCGTTTCTTCCTGTGATAATGACAGCATGTCCATCCCTGGCAAACCTGCTGGCCATTGCTTTTCCCATCCCGCTTGAACCACCAGTGATGATCATCACTTTTTCTCCCATTGTTTCTCCCCCTTTAATGAATGAATAGTCATTCATATTTTAGCATAGTTCATTCTTGTTTTCGAACTATTTTTCAAGGTGCATCCATTCGAGCCTTTTCCACAAGAAGGACATGTTATAATGAGGCATTCCTTTAAAAGAATGGTAGGTTCCTATGAATAAAAAAATTCCGCGCCGCTCTTTTCTTAAAGGCTTCCTTTCTTTTGCCGCAGCCGGGTTTACCCTATCGGCGGGAGGATATGGATATGCGAGATTCCTTGAGCCCCGTCTTCTTGATATCCAGCCTTTAAACATAGTCTCCAAAAAGATCCAGCCTGCGTTTGACGGGTTGAAAATCGTACAGTTCAGTGATACTCATTTGAGCAAACACTACTCTTTAAACCAGCTGAAAAAAATAATAACAGCCATCAACGGGCATTCTCCCGACCTTGTTTTCTTTACTGGTGATTTAATCGATGATCCTTTGCATTATAAAGAAGGCAGACAGGTCATCCTGCACCTGAGCGGGATTAAAGCTGCTCTCGGAAAATATGCGGTATACGGCAATCATGATCACGGCGGGTATGGAACAGGGCTTTATCAGGAGATTATGGCTCAATCCGGTTTTCGTCTCTTAAAAAATGAGTCTGCCAGAGTCAGCCTCGTGGATGGCTCCTTTATTCACGTAGCCGGTCTGGACGATCTAATATTAGGCAGGCCTGATTACAAAAAAACAGCTGCAATGGGAAGCCGTTCCGAATTTACCATTCTTCTTGCACATGAACCGGATGCCTGGCTTGAGGCAAAAAAGTATGATTTTGATCTGCAGCTCTCAGGCCACAGCCACGGGGGACAAATACAGCTTCCTTTTTACGGACCACTGATCACGCCTCCATATGCGGATGTGTATACAGAGGGAATGTATACTTCTGGTGAGAAAAATCTCTACGTGAACAGGGGGCTTGGCACAACCAGGCTTCCCTTCCGGTTTCTATCCGTGCCGGAAATTACCGTGATTACTTTAATGAAGGGGAAGTAAGCGATAATCGAAAAAAACCCGGAACGCAGCTGCTATCCGGGTTTTCCTGTTTATCTGTCTGTCCTATTCTTCATCTTCCAGTACATTGTACGCCATGCCAAACAATACGAGCTGGCTGTCTACTTCAGGTTCTTGTTTATCTCTCTGAACATAATTATAGATTCCATCTTCATTTTGTTCCCTAGCTTTCATATTGTCCTCAAGCTGAACTGCCAGAATCCGGTTCAGACGCTTTTTAATGCACCCGTCAAAAATCGGGAACGCGATTTCAACCCTCTTCTCCATGTTTCTCGTCATCATATCTGCAGAGGAGAGGTATATTTTTTCTTCACCATTGTGATGGAAGTAATAAATGCGGCTGTGCTCCAGAAAACGCCCCACGATACTGCGGACACGAATGTTCTCGCTGACACCTTTGATCCCCGGGCGAAGACAGCAGATTCCGCGGACGATCAAATCGACTTTTACACCGGCATTGCTTGCTTCATAGAGCTTCATAATAATATCTTTATCTGTTAATGAGTTCATTTTTGCAAGAATCCGGCCGTTTCCGAACTTTTTCTGGAACCCGATTTCCTGATCCATCAGCTTAATAAAGTCGTTGCGGATGTCAAACGGCGCCACGGACAGATGGTGAAATTCCGGTTTCTCTGTGTATCCGCTTAAATAATTGAAAAAATTGGTAGCGTCAATTCCAAACTTGCGTTTCGACGTAATGATTCCCATATCTGTATAGATATTGGCCGTTTTCTCGTTGTAGTTGCCCGTGCCAAGATGAACGAAGCGTTCGATCCGGTTGTTTTTCTTGCGGACGACAAGGGTGATTTTGCTGTGGGTCTTAAGGTAGGTCATTCCGTATATTACGTGGCAGCCGGCCTTTTCAAGTTCTTTTGCCCATTGCACATTATTCTCTTCATCAAACCTTGCTTTCAATTCGACCAGGACGGTAACCTGTTTCCCGTTCTCAGCCGCCCTCTTCAATCCTTCGATAATAGGCGAACCGCCGCTTACCCGGTAGAGCGTCTGTTTAATCGCAAGAACATCAGGATCATCTGCTGCATCTGCCACAAAGTCCACAACCGGCTGAAAGGATTCATACGGGTGATGAAGGAATAAATCTCTTTCAGAGGCCTGATCAAAGAGGTACTCATCAGATGCCAAGTCTTTGGGAGGCTGCGGAATCAGCGTCTGGAATTCGAGATGATCATACTTTACCGAAAGCTCTTTCGTAAAGCTGAATAAAAACGTCAGGTCCAGTGGACCTTCGATTTCATAGACATCCTTTTCGTGAATTTCCAGTTCCTGCAGAAGGTAGTTTAACACTTGCTGGTCGTAGCCGTCTTTAATGATCTCAAGCCGGACGGCCGCCCCCCATTTACGCTTCTTCAGTTCCTTTTCAATTTCCTTCAGAAGGTCGCGTGCCCCCTCTTCATGAATCGTCATATCAGCATTTCTGGTAATGCGGAACTGGGTAACGGATTCAACTGCATACCCTTTAAAAAGCTTATAAATGAAATAGCCGATAATATCTTCGAGAAGGACATAATGATCCCTGCTGCCCTCAAGCCTGATAAACCGGTCGAGCACGGAGGGAACCTGAACGATTGCTGTCTTCTGTCTAAGCTCAGGCGGCGCATCCGGATCTTTCAGAACGATAGCCAGATTGAGGCTTTTGTTCAGCAGCATCGGAAAAGGCCGGTAGGCATCAACCGCCATAGGAGTCAGAACAGGAAATACCTGTTCTTCAAAATAGGTTTCCAGATGCTTCAGCTGAATGGCATCCAGGTCCTCCAATTTTAAAAATTTAATGGATTCCTCCATCAGCTCAGGAAGCAAATGCTTCGTGAATGTGCGGCTCTGCAAATCTACAAGCCGGTGATTGTATTCTGCTATTTCAGACAGCTGTCTTTTTGGTGTCATCCCCGCTTTATTCTCGGGTTTATTGAAGCCTGCCTTAACCTGATCTTTAAGCCCGGCTACCCTTACCATGAAAAATTCATCCAGATTGGAGCTGAAGATGGCCAGGAATTTGAGACGCTCAAGAAGCGGGTTTCTTATATCGATAGCTTCTTCAAGAACTCGTTCATTGAAAGCGAGCCAGCTAAGCTCGCGATTATTATAATAAGCAGGACTGCTTAAATCAGCAGGACTTTTTACGGTTGTCATATGTAAGATCGCCACCTTTCTAGTTGTTATCCTAGCAAAATTTTATGAAAAAGAAGTAAATGTATTGTAAAGAATTGCAATGTTAAAGAATCGCAATGTTCTTCTGGAGCTTGCTTCAGTCCGAATGGTGGAAGATGACTTCAACCGGCATTCTGAATAATTTTTCCACATGCTTTTTGTTCTTTTCGGTCTGATACGCTTCAGGCCCCCAGTCGGCACGGCAATCAGCATAAATCACAAGAGTACCGCCTTTGACCTCCATGTTCAGCGATTTGACGATGTCGCGCTTTGTGGAATTAAGGCTGTATACAAATTTTAAAACAGCCCCGGTCGTTCTGATCATCCGCTGCTCGTCTTTTGTAAACCATTCCTGGACAGGTTCAAGGTATTGCTTTAAAGCGGATTTCCCTACATAAGAAGCAACAAGTGCCGTCTTCAGCCGGTCCTTATGGTTCATGCCATCAATCGTCCGGTTTGCCAGCAGGTAAAACGTATGCCGGCTGCTCGACTCATGATCGATATACTGCCCGACATTAAAAACGAAAGCTCCTCTTTTTAAATCAATGAGTTCTTTGCCGGTATAAGAAACGAGCTGATTTTTTTCCAGCAGACGGACGAACTCAAGTGCAAGGTTCGTAACAGAAATCGCGTGATTCATATCGATCCGGAAATCCGAAGCCATTTCATAGAAGCTTTCTTCTACTACGTTTGGATAAGCACTGATTCCATATTCCCTGATCAGATCTTCATAAAAGATTCCGTCCCTCAGACCTTTTCTGCTCATAACAAAAGCATTTGTTTTCACTTCACTGCACAGGGCTTCAAATACGAGTGCTGCCGGAATGATCAGATCGGCGCGGTCTTTGGAAAGCCCGTCTGTTCTCTGCAGATCTTCAAATGTCTGCCCCTCCAGATATCCCAGAAGGCTGCTAATCTCTCCGAGTGTCATTTCATATTGATGGACTCCGGCAAACGGATATTCCTTTAAAGCCTGATTTACTTGGATAAGGTTCCGTGCACTGCCGCCTATTCCGATAACGGGCAGCTGCGCATCCTTCAGCCAGGCAAGCGATCCAAGCTCACTTTCAATATGGGCTGAAAGAGCAGCACGCTCATGTTCTTCCGGAAGATCGCCTTTTACAAATCCTTTTTTTAATGAGAGAGCTCCAAACGGAAAGCTGTGATATTCCTTCAATTCCCTGTCTCTGAACATGGTAATCTCCGTGCTTCCCCCTCCGATATCGATGGTAATTCCATCCGTAATAGAAGTGGAATTAATGACAGCGAGATATCCGTAATATGCTTCTTCATACTCTGACAGAAGCCTGATGCGGAAATCCGTTTCCCTTTCGGCGCGCAGCAGGATTTCATTTTTGTTTACTGCCTGTCTGACTGCTGCTGTTGCCACTGCACTGACAGTCTTTAGCTTATGATGCCTTGCTACTTCCTGAAAACTCTTCAGCGTTTGAATCATAAGAGCAATACCCTGTTCTTCAAGCACGTTTTCTTCATTTAAATAATTACGGAGCCTGGCAGCAGCCTTTACATTCTCAACTTCCTTCATCCTGCCGCTTGCATCCCGTTCATAGATGACCAGCCTGATTGTATTGGAACCTATATCGACAATTGCATATTTATCCTTATCCATATTCTATACACCCTTAACTATGTATGGTTTTTGAACCTTATTATACCATAACGGACTGCTTTCTCCTTCCTGATAAAAGGAAACAATTATTTGCATGTGCATAATTTGATGTTAGAGTTGAGGAGGGATAGAATGACGTACCAGGTTAAACCAGGTGAGACGCTCCGTTCTATTGCAAAGGATTTCAGAATAGCTCCGGAATTATTGGCGCAGGCGAACGGCCTAAGTGTAACCGCGGCGCTTCCTCCCGGAAAGACGATTACGATTCCAGGCCTTCCTGAACCTTCTTCCCTGCCCTACAGAGTGGCAGTTTCAAGAAGCAAAAGGAAACTTGGTCTCTACCGGAATGGTGTTCTTATCAAACAATACCCGATTGCAGTCGGACGTATTCTTTACGCCACACCAACAGGGAATTTTGTAATCGTGAACAGGCAGCCGAATCCAGGCGGACCCTATGGGAAGATGTGGCTGTCTCTCTCTAAGACAGGTTACGGAATCCACGGAACCAATAATCCTTCATCGATCGGCCAGGCGGTTTCAAAAGGATGTGTCAGAATGTTCAACAAAGATGTTCTCGAGCTATCCGCCATCATCCAAAACGGAACAGCCGTCTCTATTACTCCATAATGAAGGAAATGTAAAGACTAATGTTAGTAAAAAATTTACAAACATTCCATGTTAAAAGCGAAAGGATTCACTTATAATAACTAATGAATCAACCGGATTAAAAGGTGAATAGGAGCGTTATAATGGAGATTTTTAAAAATCCTAATTTCGTAAAGCTCTTTTTTGCAGCCCTTTCTTCGCAAATGGGAACTACGATCGGGAACATGGCTTTTGCTTTTTATATGCTTGAACACTTTAGCAGCCAGCCCTATTATGCGACGCTTGCAGAGCTTATGTATTCCCTGCCGACCCTGTTCGTCTTTTTTCTCGTAGGGGTTGTGGCAGACCGATTTGACAGAAAAAAAGTAGCTGAAAACTGTGACTGGATCCGGGCAGGATTAAGCGTCGTTCTTTTTGGAGCGCTCTTTCTCGATTCAATTCCGCTGATCTTTTTCATCCTGTTTTTGAGAAGCGCAGTGACTAAGTTCTTCTTCCCTGCTGAGAACAGTCTTGTACAGGGAATATTGAAAAAAGATCAGTATGCTAAAGCAGCAGGACTGAATCAAATCCTTTTCAGTCTCTTTATGGTATTTGGAGTCGGACTCGGCGCCATAGCTTATAAAACCATAGGAATCCATGGAGCAGTCGTGATCGACTTCATTAGTTTTGTAGTTTCAGCATTCCTGATCCGTTCCTGTAAAATTCCAAAAGGCGCACGGCTCCCTAACGGCAAGCTCGAATGGAAGGATATCAATTTTAAGACCTCTTACCGCGATTTCAGAGACGGCATCGTTTACATCATTCAAAACAAGCTCCTTGCCGTCATCATATTCGGATTTTTCGTATTCGGTTTTGTTAATGGGGGGTTTGCAATCCTTCCTATGTTTACAATGAAGTACAAGCTTTCACCTGAAAATTACGAATGGTACGCTTCTTTCTTCGCGGTCTCCCTGGGGATCGGGCTTCTTGCCGGAAGTGCGGCAGCCACTTTTATGGAGAAGAAAATCAAACCGCATTTAATGATGATCGTTCCGATTTTAGCGGCGTCCGCTCTGATCGTTCTCCTCGGGTTTACCGACCACATGTGGGTCTATCTGACAACTGTCTTTTTCATCGGCATCTGTCTCGGACCGATTAACATCGCTATCGGAGGCTGGATGCCCAAAATTGTAAATCCAAAGCTGATGGGAAGAGTCAGCGGGTGGATTGATCCGCTGATGATGACTGCTCAGTCTATAACCCTCGGTTTGATCGCTCTGATCTTCCCCAAGTTCATCGAGACCATTGACTACATTTATTATGCGATGGCGGTCGTGATCTTCCTGGTGTTCGTCTTTTATGCGCTAACACTGCCTAAGCTCAGCCAGCAGGCTTTAATGGAAGAAAAGAGAAACAACCTTACTGAAAAGCAAGTAAAAAAAGGAATGAAGACTGTCTAAACGGGCCCTTCACAAAAAAATATTCAGGAGAACGCCTTAAATGGCGTTCTCTTTTTTTGCATGAATAGTGAACATACGGCTGATGCCAGCAGGACCTTCTGTGTGTGCAATGCCGGTTCAAAGCCCCTCCACGAGCAGCAATCTGCATTCACAGGGACAAATATAATAGAATAAATGACCCATGGATTGAAATCCTAATGCTAAATCTTGTCGAATTTAGTATAATTAGAAATAAATGCTACTGCTTCCAAAGGTTGTGTATCGATGGAGATCTATTCTTCTTTTATAAAAACAATTATTAAAAACTATATTGCAGGCTCCCTGATTGCCGTATTCGGAGTGGGATCCGTTTTTATCTTTTCTACCCTGTCTGTGACGCCGGGAGAAGGACTGATCCTTCTTGCGATCATGCTGGGATCATTCGTCTGCATGGTTTCAGCCGATATTCTTTTTCTTAAGCACCAGCTTAAGAGAGTAAAAAGAGGGCTGCATCCGGATGCGGACTTGAACCTGCTCAAATCTGCTTTTCATGAAGTGCATAAATTTCCGATGAATACAATTATCCGCATTAATTTTCCGCACCTTCTTGGCTTCTCCCTGCCCGGCTTCTCGCTTGCAGCATACCTTTACAGCCTTGGAGTTTTCAGCTTTCCCGGCTATTACATTATCCTCGCTGTTGTCGGCTCTATTCTGATTGCCGGCATGCACAGTGTTATTGAGTATTTCATGGTGACAAAGTCGATCAAACCTCTTTTACAGGATTTGAGAAAAAGAGCGCTGATGCGCTATTACACGGATCTTGCTCAGGAATCAAAAGTTTATACTTCCATAAGAAGCAAGGTGCTGTTTACGGTCATCTATATCGGCATCTTCCCGCTGCTGCTCTTCAGTCTCGCTACCCAGGTCCACTTGAACGAAGCTTCCATCCAGCTGACTAAAGAGTACTGGAGCTGGGCGGCCATGGTTGTTCTAATATCCGTAGCTTTCTCATCCTATGTCTGTTTTTTGCTTCTCAAAGATATAGGGGAGCCGATCGCCAGTCTTGAAAAAGGGATGAGACTCGTAAAGAAAGGAAAATATGAGTACAGGAACGAAGTGTATTCAGACGAATTTTCCCGCCTGATTGCAGGCTATAACCAAATGCTTGAGGGATTGAAGGCGAAGGACCGCATCAACAGTCTTCTAACAGAAAGTTTATTCAGGACGCTTGCCATGACACTTGATGCAAAAGACCTTTATACAGCAGGGCATTCTGTACGAGTGGCAGAATATGCGTTTATTATTGGCGAGCGATCGGGTATGAATAAAGAAGAACTTGATTTGCTGAAGAAAACGGCTCTCCTGCACGATATCGGCAAAATTGGAATCAGAGACAGTATTTTACTGAAAGACGGGAAACTGACAGCTGAAGAATTTGAAGAAATCAAGCGTCATCCTGTCATCGGCGCAAACATACTGGGCAATGTAGAACCAGCATCAGCTATGGCACCGCTTATTCCCGGGGTAAAGTACCATCATGAAAGATATGACGGATTTGGATACCCTGAAGGGCTGAAAGGGCATGAAATCCCCAAATTCGGAAGAATACTTGCCGTTGCAGATGCATACGATGCTATGACTTCAGACCGTCCATACCGGAAAGGAATGCCGGTGGGCAAAGCACTTTCTATTATCCGTGAAGGAAAAGGAACGCAGTGGGATCCGGTCTATGCCGAGGTGTTTCTGCAGCACATGGAGTCACAGGGCTATCTGGGTGAGGAAGTAGGTTCATGACTTGAGACCATATTGCAATTTTGTTTCGGTTCCGTATAATTGTATTAAACCAGCCAATTCATGATTGGCGGATGAAGGAGAATAGGTAAAATGGACAGACAGAAAGAGCAGCCGCTGCACATGAATACAGAGAATCTGGCAAAAGCGGTATACACTGTAAATAAACATGCTAAAACAGCACCAAACCCGAAATATCTCTATTATTTAAAGAAAAAAGCCCTTCTCAAGCTGATCACCGAGGGCAAAGCAGAAAAAAAAGGCCTTCACTTTTCCCAAAACCCCAAATACAGTAAACAGCAGTCTGATGTATTAGTTTGTGCAGGCTCCTATTACTTTCACATGCCTCCAGCAAAAGAGGATTTTCATCAGCTTCCTCACCTTGGTTCATTGAATCAGTCCTACCGCAATCCAAAATCCCACCTATCATTAAGTAAAGCAAAAGAACTTCTGCAAGCTTACACCGGGATCAAAGAAGAGCAGCCGTCAAAGAGGCCGGTGGCACACTCCCGTACATATGTGAAGCCGGTCTTTAAGAAGCTAGGAGAAAATTATTAACAGAAAACCCCGGGAATGCCTGATCCCCGGGGTTTTCCTTATTTAATGGCGGAATTTCTCAAAATCAGCTGAATACTCTGTGATACAGGCGCTCCAGCGTAAAAAAGTAAGTCGGGACCTCTGAGGGCTCAAGGTTTTTAAACAGCTCTTTTACGACTTCTCCATAGTACCAGGACTGCTCCTCTTTCCCTCTTTTGAAATGCGTCCATAGAGCCTCGCCATGCTTTGCATATTCCTGCTCGATGCTCTGAAGGTTGTCCAGCTTGTCAGCGGCCAGCAGCATTTTTTCTTCGAGTGAGGCTGCTCCTGCATGGGAGATTGTCGCCTGCTTCCGCTCCTCCCAGGAACCGGATTTATCTTCTGTGTTGAAGGCTACGAGCTTCGCTACCCCGGCTCCAAATCTCTCTTCCAGATCCTCAAGGCTTGTATCCGTATCTTCAACCGTATCATGAAGATAACCTGCTGCGATCAGCTCCTCGGATGCTCCCGCTTTCAAAAGGATGGTTGCTGTGTTCTCTGCATGCTGAAAATAAGGGGTTCCCGAGAGCTTCCGCACCTGTCCGCGGTGGGCGGATTCAGCAAACCGTTTCGCTTCTGCAATCAATTCGCCGCATCCTTTCTGCTTTTTTTCTAACTATAGAATAAACCGGTCAATCAATGCAACCAATTCTCCGATTTCAGGTTTGCTTACCTGGCCAGCAGCTCCTACCTTCTCTCCCTTATGCAGCAGATCGTTCGTAATGAGGGAAGAGAAGATAATGACAGGAAGCTCTTGCAGACGGCTGTCCTCCTTTATTCGCTTTGTCAGGTGATGCCCGTCCATCTGAGGCATCTCGATGTCTGTTATAAGCAGCTGGAACGCTTCACGGATGGGACCCTTTTCGGCCTCGTTTTCAAGAAACTGAAGGGCTTCTTTGCCGTTCTCAAAAAATTCGGCCTCTGCAAACCCTGCCTCCTCAAGGGTTTCTTTTAAAAGCTTACGAAGGAGTGGTGAATCTTCAGCAACAGCAATTCTTTTGGATGAGCGCTCCCGTTTCCCGAGCCTTCTTACTCTGTCCATTGTAAGACCGGAAGAAGGATCGATATCCATAACGATTTTTTCAAAATCGAGCATCATCAGCATATGGCCATTTAACTGGATTACACCTGTTACATGAGATTCAAACCCTTGATACATGGATGAAGGCTTCTCGATCAGCTCCCACGAAACACGGTGGATCTGGGTTACCCCGTGAACGTGGAAAATCAGCTTCTGCTTATTAAATTCCGTTACGATAAATTTGTCGGCAGAGGTTAGCGCCCGTTCAGCAAGACCGAGAGCTTTTGCGGTATGAATGACCGGCAGAACCTCTCCGCGAAGTTCAATGATGCCTGTTACATAGGGGTGGGAATGCGGAACGGCTGTTACCGGAACCGGCTGAATAATTTCTTTTACTTTAATGACATTGATTCCGAAATGGTTTTCCCCAATGAGAAACTCAACCAGTTCCAGCTCATTTGTTCCGCTGTCCAGCAAAATGCCTTTGTTTGAATCCATACAGTATTCCTCCATTGTGCAATATACCATTTATATCGGCTGAAAAACCCGGCTCATAAAGCAG
This sequence comes from Metabacillus mangrovi, assembly GCF_009711125.1. GTDB lineage: Bacteria > Bacillota > Bacilli > Bacillales > Bacillaceae > Metabacillus_B > Metabacillus_B mangrovi. The sequence goes on from NZ_WMIB01000004.1 coordinate 114,695, forward strand.
ATGCCGGGTTAATATAAAAATTTCAGCATTTTATCCTCTGCCAGGTTCATGTTTATGGAACATTGTTTCGCTTCCCTGCCGTATTGCCAAACCCAAGTGTTTCCTTTGCACAGGGTCGTTGCAGGATTATAGTCGGGTGCTTCGTATGCTTTCCCCGTCCCTGCTTCCGGCCTCGAACTCCAGAGGATGCTTTGAGCCGCAATTTTGCTGTTTTTACCGGCGGCCTTGCAATATGCATCCCCAAAATCACCTTTAAGGGGATCATGGTAAAAGCCGGGCCGGTAACCGGATTCAAGCAGCATTTCCGCCCATGCTGCAATCCATTCCCCCTCGACTGTAAAAAAATGCTCGATGTTGGCGAAAATAGCAGTACCTTCAGGGATTTCAAGTCTCTTGGCATGAAATACAGCATTTCGGACAGCAATGGTTCCCTTTTCATAGGAGACGGCCTGATCGAAAACGGTGCATATAGGCATAACCTTTATATTTCTGCTGTGAAGAAAACTGATTTCCAGTTTGGAAAGACCCCTGGACACCCCGGGTACATCCGCTAAATATCGCCCCCAGAATTTAGGGGAACCATAATATTTTTTCACACAATTATACAGGTCCTGATCTGCTTTCCTGGCTGAATCGATTCCCCATAATTTGCGTCCCATATCTCCACATCCCCCCGCACTGCATACAAAAGTATATGCACGTTGATGCCTGTTTCAATCCCTGCGGGCAGGCGGAGAGTAAACGACCTTCTGATGAACAATTAATCCGGCAATCGTCATGATGATCAGCGATCCAAGGGCTGCCCTGCTGGCGATGTCTCCATACGGTGCCAAAACAAGCGTAATTGTGCCATAAATCGCGGGTCCTATGACTGAGGATACTTTACCCGAGAACGCAAACAATCCAAAAAATTGTCCTCTTTTCCCTTCAGGCGTCAATTCAATGATCAAGGTTCTGGAAGTTACCCATACGGCTCCAAGCGCAATTCCAAACAGGCTGCCGGCTGCCCAGAACATCCACTGTTCCGTTGCGCTGACAGCAATCACCAAGGCTCCAAGGAGGATACAGGCAACTGCTGTGACTGCATTCTTTGCACCGGCTGCTTTTGCAATAAAGCCAAAAAGAAAAGACCCTCCAATACTTGCAACGGTGGAAACGAGGTACAGCAATATAAATTGGCTGTTGGAAAACCCGACGATTGTTTTGGCATAAATCGCCATCATCGCTATCGCTGTGGCCAAAGCATCGTTGATAAAGAAATAGGCGATCATAAACAAAAAGGCAGGCTTGTAGTTTTTCAGATCCCTGAACGTCAGGATGATTTCCCTGTAGCCGCTGAACAGGTTTTTCCCGGAATCCTCCCGTTTCTTCGGTTCATCTTTTGTGAAGAAAAACAGCGGAAGAGAAAAGACAGCAAGCAAAATAGCGGTGGGAATGAATGCATGATGGAAATTTTCGCCGCCGATGAAAGGATATACGGTAAGGCCTGCAAGAGTTCCTATGTATCCGACCGCTACTCCGAAACCTGAGACGAGGGGAAGCGTTTTTGGAGTGCTCACACTGGGCAGCATCGCGTCATAAAAAATCAGGCTGGAGGAGTAAAAGAATTTTGCCAGCACAAACAGGAAGATTACGATGGCAAGACTGACCGGTACTCCCAACATGGTTCCCGGAAGCTGAGCGGACGCTGCAGCCCCCATCAGCAGCGTACAAATGACTGTTACAGCGGTAAAACGGATGATGTACCACTTCTTTCTGCCTGTCCGGTCGATCTGCACGCCGAACAGCGGTGAAAAAAGCACAAGGAAAAAACCGGCTGCTGCATTGGCATAGGCTAAATAGGTGCCAGCTATTTGCTGCATCTCCTCGCTCCTGCCGCCAATTGCTTCTTCAAGGTAAAACGGAAAAAAGATGGTGATCATATTGGATGAAAAAATGGTGTTGGCAAAATCATACAGCGCCCAGGAAAAGACAGGCAGTGAAAAGAATACAGGCCACGGTATTCCTGCCTTCGACCGTCGGTTTGGTGCTGGCTGAGTAGTAGGCATCACATCGGCTCCCTATAAATGATTGATTACACTCTGGTTTAATTCTAGTCCCTTTGCCCTTGCACCTTTCTATTTACGTATTTTTTACATATGGGGCTTGGACTTCTTTTCCACAGTGGTGCAAAAACCGTTTCCTCCTGTTATAATGCTTATTGTGAATTGGCGCAGAGCCGATTGTACGGGTTGGGTCGAGGGATGACAAACAAGGAAGGATTATGATTGAAATCAATATTTCGTCTTAAGGAAAATGGAACTACATTCAAGCGGGAAATTACTGCCGGAATCGTATCGTATTTGACTGTTGTCTATATTATTGCAGTAAACGGATCGATTCTCTCTGATGCAGGAATTCCGCTGGAGGCAGGAATGATCGCTACGATTTTAGCATCCTTCGCAGGCTGTCTGATGATGGGGCTTTTCGCGAACACACCCATTATTTTAGTGCCGGGAATGGGGGTCAATGCCCTTTTCACCTATACAATTTGCCAGTCAATGGGGCTTTCCTGGCAGCAGGGGCTTGCTGTTACAGCGGTATCAGGGCTTCTTTTTGCTGCAGTAGCCTTTACCAGGCTGACTGACATTCTTTCTGCTGCGATTCCATCCAGTCTGAAAGAAGCGATAACCGTTGGCATCGGAATTTTTCTTACATTCATCGGTCTTCAAAAAGCCGGACTTGTAAAGGGAAGCGAAACAACATTTGTTCAGCTTGGTGATCTTGCCGATCCGGCAGCTGCAGCCTCAATTCTGACTTTGCTGCTGGCTGTCATCCTATTTGCCAAGGGAGTGCCCGGACACTTTTTGATCACGATCATCGCAGGTACCGTCATTGCAGCTTTGATGGGTACAGTAAAGACCAGTCCTGCAGGCACTGGCCAAATGGAAGGTTTTCACGTTTATTTAGAAACCATCCAATCCATTTCGTTTGCAGGAATCGCAGATCTCGCTTTCTGGATCGCTGTCTTTTCGCTGACGATGGTTATTGTATTCGAGAATATCGGCCTCGTTCACGGCCATACCGCAATGATAAGCCGGCCGGACCGTTTTAAGCGGTCACTGCAGGCTAATTCGATATCCGCAGCTGCCTCCGGTTTCCTTGGCACAAGCCCTACGGTGAGCACCGTTGAAACAGCAGCGGGAATATCCTCCGGAGGAAGGACCGGGCTTACCTCTGTAATGACCGGGATGATGTTCTTAAGCACTCTTTTGTTTCTACCTTACATTAAGATGATCCCGGACTCCGCCATAGCCCCGATCCTGATCCTGATCGGCGGCCTTATGATCCAGAATATCCAGAACATCGATCTGCAGGATTTCTCAGAGAGCTTTCCGGCATTTCTGATCATTGCTTTAATCCCGCTTACTTACAGCATTGTTGATGGGATGGCTTTCGGATTTATCGCCTATCCCATTTTGAAAATAGCCATGAAGCGGTCCAGGGAAATTGCGTTCCCTTTGTATATCGTTGCCTTGCTCTTTCTCGCGAGCATGGTCTTTCATACCGTGCATTAATCGCATAAAGCTGCATTGAAGCTTTGCTGCTGACTCCGGCTTAATAACGCTTTACCAATTAGCAGGTGTGTAAAAACTAAAACAGGCTAAAACACAGCCTATAAAAAAACAGGGACTCGCGCGATACGCGCTGACCCTGTTTTTTTTGTTTGATGACAAAGCATGCTGCTTGTTCAGTCCGCTTTTGTATGGGCGTTTAAAACAATTGTCACTGCCGTTCCCTCGTTTAATTTGCTGGAGTATTCGATCCTTCCATCCATATCATGGATCAGCCGGTTTGTAATCATTGTTCCGAGGCCAGTACCTTTTGTTTTCGTCGTATAAAAGGGAAGCCCGATATTGTGGAGCTGTTCCTCCGTCATTCCCTTCCCGTTGTCCTCAATTGTCAGTATAACTTTTCCGTTATAATAATCAGGTTTTTTGCTGACGGTGACAACGCCTCCGTTTTCCAGAGATTCAATCGCATTTTTCAGTACATTCATGACCGCCTGCTTCAAATGCTCTGCATCTCCATAAACGTTGGGGCTTGGGGACATATTCAAAATAATTTCAGCATTTTCATAAGTTGCCATTGGCTTAAGGAGCTCAACGGAATCTGCGAGGAGCTCATCCATGTTCACTTTTGCCAGTTCAAAATCCAATGGTTTCGCGAGCTTGAGATAATCTGTAATGATTTTATTTGTCCGATCCAGTTCTGCTAGAATGAGGGGACTGAATTCTTTAAGTTTAGGATCCGGCGTATCCTCCTGCAAAAACTGGATGAAACCGCGGACTGCGGTTACAGGATTACGGATTTCATGGGCGATGGACGCTGCCATCTGCCCGATGGTCGTCAGCTTATCCAGATACACCATCTGATCGAGGTTGCGGTTGATCCGGATCAGGGCTTCAATTACGGCCAGTACGGCCATAGTAACAGAGAAAAAGAATAGATAATAAATCATATAAAACTCAAATGGCAGAAATGTAATAAATCTGGACACAATCCAAATATAGAAGAAGAAATATGCGATTGTGATCAATGCGCCGGCAGCCATTCTGATTTTCGAGCGGATATAGAATTTCCGAAACAGCAGAGCAATGAAATAAGCAGCCGCATTAATGGCAATACCAACAAACATGTATTCCCCGCCGAAGCCATAGCGCACTGCGCAAGCTAGGAATAAAGCAATTCCTCCGGCAAGCCACCCTGAATAAAGGGTTACGATTAGAATGGCAATCATCCGGAAGTCAAAAAACGTTTCTCCAAGGTCTTCTATCGGGTAGAGCATGCAGAGCATAGCTGCAAAACCGCTGACTGCCCCATATATGATCTGCTGTTTCACCTTCAGCTTTTTTCTTGCGTGAAACGGAAACATCAAATTAGCGTTAAAAGTAAAAGAAAATAAAATCGCCATGTTTACGATTAAAGGTTTTAAATAGATGAGCACCTGCTACCCCCGTCCAGAGTCTGACCTTCAAAATATACCACGAATTCCAGCATTTCTGCGTGTTTTTTTCCGTAAGAAAGCCACTCAGCCGAATCAGCATAAAAAAAGCGGATATGCTTTGTCTAAAATTGCGATTCCCTTACGAAATTTAAGGAACCTTTTCATCCTAAACGTGAGAAATCCAATCAGCATCTTGCGTATGCAAGCGCTTCTTTACAAAACTTTAATATCCGGATGTCGAATTATATAGTAAAATAGTAGCATTGAGGCATAGCGTGAATTAGTCAAGGAGTCATGTTTATGATAAAAATTGGAGACATAGCTGAAGACACTCCTGTAATCACGGGAGATGTGAAAACCCAGGCCGCTGGCAACCTGTTCGCGGAACAGCCGGACGCCCAGGGCATTGTGGTCTTGAACGGCTCAAAGCCGGCAGGACTGGTCATGAGGTCCCGCTACAATTTAAAGCTTTCCGCAAAATATGGATATGATTTATTCATGGGCCGACCGATTGAGTTGATCATGGATCCCTGCCCTCTTATTGTAGACAGTGAAGATAGTCTGTCTGAAGTCAGTTCGCTGGCGATGCAGCGCAATCAGGAGCATTTATATGACTACATCATTGTTACTTCATCAGGAAACTACTCCGGCATTATCAGCATCAAAAATCTCCTCACAAAATTTGCAGAAGTGCAGGCAAATACAGCGACTTGGACCAATCCGCTCACAGGTTTGCCCGGCAATGTCCTGATCGAACAAAAACTAACCGAAACGATCAGTTCAGGTCTGCCATACTCCCTTCTTTATGCCGATATCGACCGGTTCAAAGAATACAATGATCAATTTGGCTTCAAGCTCGGAGACCTGCTTATTAAGGAAACCGCAAATATTTTAACCAAGTATACCGATATCTCCCCTGCCGGTCCGACATTTCTGGGGCATATCGGCGGGGATGATTTTGTAGCTGTCCTCCCCGGCTATGAATTTGAACAGATCTGCAACGGGATCCTTCACGAATTCACAGTTGTATCTCAAAAGTATTACACAGAAGAGGATTGGAGAAAAGGATACACAATCGGCCTGACACGCAGCAATCAAATTGAAAAAATCCCGCTCGTTTCCCTGTCGATCGCCATTGTCACAAACCAGTTCACAACGTTTTTAACCACCGGTGATTTAAGCCAGGCCGCGGCGGATGCTAAGAAACAATGCAAGTCCGTGCCGGGCAGCAGCTGGCATATTCATTCGTGTTTTTCATGAAAATTGGGCAAACACCTATTTTCGGCAGGATGCATATCGTACATAGACAGCTTTCATGAAGGAGGGCATTTATGTACCCATACTATTCGCAAGCTTGGAATCCTTACGGTGTGGCCGATTACGATTATGAGTATGATTATTATTACGGAAGGCAGCTGCCTTCTCCACCCCCTCCTCCACCTGGCGGGTTTCCAGGCGGGGGCGGACAGGGGCAGCCGCCTGGACCGCCTCCCGGATTTACGCCGCCTGAACAGCAGGCCGCTGTGTTTGCAGTAGATCCTGGCGGCATACGCAGATGCCTTTACCGGAACACGTATGTATGGCTTAACAACGGACAGCAATTCTGGTTTTACCCGACCTTTGTAGGCAGGAATTCTGTGGCCGGATTCCGCTGGTTCCCGGGCTTCCGTCAATGGGGCTACTTCGGTATTGATCTTCGTCAGATCCGTTCTTTCACATGCTTCTGATCCAGTAAAGCTGAACCCGAAAAGGCTGAAAGGAGTTTTTCCTTTCAGCCTTTTTAATCTCCGGTTACTCCTGTGTTGCGTTCTTCATTCCATTTGCTTGCCAATAATTCAAACGCTCTGTCCACAGCAAGCTTTCCTGAATGGGCATAATGAATTTCCACCGTTCTCCTCTCATCAAGGTAACAGCCTTCAAAAGCTGTCTGTTTCACTTTTTCAGCCCAGCCCCCCGATGTTTCAATCGCCACGGTTGGCTTGCAGTTCATATAGGCTGCCGATAACTCTCCAAGTGTGCCGTTTCCGCCGCGGATCATGATCAGAGCATCGCAGGAATGAACCAGGATTAAACTCCGGAAATCAAATCCTAACCCGGTTGTGATCGGCACGTCCAAATAATCATTGGCCACATCTGTCCGATCTCCAGCGAGGATGCCGATGACAAGTCCCCCTGCCTCCTTCGCTCCTTTAGAGGCATGCTCCATGACCCCGCTTCCGCCTCCTGTAAGAAGGACTGCCCCCCTCCTTGCTACTTCTGCGCCTGCTTCTTCTGCCATCCTTTCTACTTCTTCCGGGATGGAACCCGACTGCCCGATGACCGCGATTCTAATCAAAACAGCACCCCCATTTCCTTTTCTTCTTCCATTATACGGGAAGAGAACTGGCATTAGCCGCAGGAAAGAAAAAATTCACAATACGATTTCCAGAAAAAAAAGATCCGTCATTCTGCTAACTTTCTTCTTACCGGAAACGATAAAAAGGAAAGGAGGGTTTCCTCATGACCAAAAGAAACCGTAAAACCAAATCCGGGCTGCAGCATGCAAAATCCATAACGGATACTGAATTTTCCAGTGAGGCTAAACACGAAAACCAATCGGGCCGTAAATCCCATCCTCCCGCTAAATAAAGTGGCAGGTAAAAAGAAAATCCAGTCCCCTTATACGAGGGACTGGATTTTACCTTCCATCTTTTTCATTTTATCCTTGAATTTTTCTCTTCGTTCCGCCTGCTCATAAATCTTTTCCATTTCTTCCTTATAAAATTTCATGTGTTCAAGAGTCAGGGCATTAAACGTTTCTTCCCGAAGCTTAACGACAAGCAGCTTTTCTTCAGGTGTAAGAAAAGTATCATCCCGGTGCAACAAAATCACCCACTTAACAGTTAGTGAAAAACAGTCTTTAGAATTTCGATTTTTTGTACCTCAGCCAGCCGACTTTCCAGAAGAAACCGACCATTGCCAGCGCAATCACTATCATAATGGCTAAAACGACAAAGTAACTGTTTCTTCCCTGCAGCTCCGGCATATACTGAAAATTCATTCCGTACAGACCTGCAATAAAAGTAAGCGGAAGAAAAATGGAGGACATCACCGTCAGCGTCATCATGATCCGGTTCATTTTATCCGAACTGATGGACAGATAGCTGTCACGGATATCTGCCGTCAGCTCTCTGTTCGCATCAATCATCTCGACAAGCTTCAGTAGATGGTCGTATACATCCTGCAGGTAGATCTCCTTTTCTTTCAGGCCGTTCAGCTTTGTAGAAGATATCATCCGGTACAGCAGATCTCTCATCGGAATGATGCTTCTGCGCACACTGGACAAATCCGTGCGGATGTTAAAAACCTCTTCCATAATTGAACTGATCGTTCTTTCTTCTGTTTTATCTTCAAGCTGATTCAGGACATCTTCAAGGCGGTAAACAGGCGGAAAGTAGTCATCGACCAGCTTATCGAGGATCTGATACATGATTTGCAGCGGACCGCTCTGAAGAATCGGTTCTTTTTTTACTTTCAGAAATAAGTTGCTGATTTCACGTACCGGATTTTTGTGAAAAGAAACAAGATATTGGTCTCCTACAAAAAGATCCACTTCTTCTGCATCCAGTGTTTTCTGGTGAATGGCGTGCAGGACAAGAAAAAAATAACCATCGTAAAAGTCCATTTTAGGACGCTGTGTAAATTCTACGCAATCCTCAATTGCCAGCGGATGAAAACGGAAGAATTTCGACAGCAGCTGAATTTCTTTTTCTGTGGGCTCCTGAAAATCAGCCCAGTACCATTTATATTCCTCTTTCTTCAATGAGCTTAGAGGAAGATCGTAAACAATTTCTCCTGCATTTGTGACGGCAACAGTTCGTATCATCTGGTTCAACTCCGGCTACAGTTTTACTTCATATAAAGTACCCGTTTCATTCCCGGATAAACCCTTGCACCAAGTATACCCTTAAGAAGCACATCATTCAAAAGGACTTTCGTATGGAAAAAGGTTATCTGTACAAAAGATCGCTCTGTTTTGTTAAAATGATACATAAGCACGAGGAAGAAAAGGTGATTGTATGGAACATTTAATCCAGCCAAGGGTAAAGGACATCGAAATGTCAGGCATCCGGAAATTTTTCAACCTGGTAGCCGATTATGAAGATGTTGTGTCTTTGACGATTGGACAGCCAGATTTTTTTACCCCCCATCATGTAAAAGCAGCTGCAAAAAAAGCAATTGATGAAAACTTCACTTCCTACACCCATAATGCCGGGTATGCTGAATTGAGGAAAGCAGCATGTGAATATGTACATACCAAATACAGGCTTTCTTACAGTCCAGAAGATGAGATCATTGTAACTGCAGGGGCCAGCCAGGCGATTGACATCAGCCTGAGGACGATATTGGATGCCGGAAGCGAGGTCATTCTCCCGGGACCTGTATATCCGGGGTACGAGCCGATTATCAGGCTTTGCGGCGGAGTTCCGGTTCATGCTGATACGACGAGAACGCAATTTAAATTAACGGCAGAGCAGATCGAGGCAAGGCTGACGGATAAGACGAGATGTGTGATCCTTCCCTACCCATCGAATCCTACGGGGATGACATTAGATAAGGAAGAGCTCCAGAAAATCGCAGACCTGCTGCGGAACAGGGACATTTTTATCCTCTCAGATGAAATCTACAGCGAGCTCGTCTTTACTGAAGCCCATTATTCGATTGCAGAGATGCTGCCCGAACAGACAATTGTCATTAATGGCCTGTCCAAATCCCACAGTATGACGGGATGGCGGATCGGGTTTGTATTTGCGAGGAAGAACATCATAAAACATATGCTGAAGGTGCATCAATACAACGTTTCTTGCGCATCTTCCATTTCCCAGAAGGCAGCTTATGAAGCATTGACGAACGGAATGGACGATGCTCTTATCATGAGAGACCAGTACCGGAAGAGAATGGAATATGTTTATGGCAGGCTCATCAAAATGGGGATTGAAACAGCAAGGCCTTCCGGTGCATTTTATATCTTCCCATCCATAAAAAAATTCGGGCTTTCTTCATTCGACTTTGCTTTATCATTAGTCAGTGACGGCGGAGTGGCGGTTGTACCGGGAAGTGCTTTTTCAAGCTATGGAGAAGGCTATATCAGGATCTCTTACGCCTACTCTCTTGAGGAGCTTGAAAAAGGGATGGACCGGCTAGATCACTACATTCGCAATGTAGTGCAGCCTGCTTATTAACGAAAAAAAGGACGCTCATCTCTGCGGGCGTCCTTTTTTAATGGGAAAAGCAAGCGTAAACGTGGTGCCGGTCCCCGGCTCACTAATGAGGGATACCTTCCCGGAATGGTTTTCAATGATATTATATGTAATCATCAGCCCCAGTCCGGTCCCTTTTTCTTTCGTGGTAAAGAAGGGATCCCCCATTTTGGTGAGAACAGACTCAGGTATCCCTTCTCCTTCATCCTGTACCTTTATGATCACTTCCTCCTCTTCAAAAAAGGAGCTGATGATCACTTTCCCTCCATTTGGCATAGCGTCAATCGCATTCTTGATCAAGTTTATAAAAACTTGCTTCAGCTGATTCGGATCTCCATGGAGAATGGCTTCCTCTCTCTCGTGTCTATTCTCTATATATACCCCTTTTAAGTTTGCCTGCGTCTCCAGCAGTGTGGTTACTTCCAAGATCAGTTTTTTCATATCTGTTTTAACAAAAACACTGGCTTGAGGCTTTGCGAGCACCAATAGTTCACTGAGGATTAACTCGATCCGGTTCAGTTCCCCGAAAATAATTTCAAAGTACTGCTCGTTTTGATTCTCCTTCGTTTTCATAAGCTGCAGAAAGCCTTTGATGGCTGTGAGAGGATTCCTGATTTCATGGGCGATCCCTGCCGCCAGCTGGCCCGCTACCGAAAGCTTTTCAGAGCGCAAAATTAATTCTTCCGTTTTTTTCTTTTCAGATAAATCCCGAAGAATGACCTGAACGGCAGGCTCTCCGAAATAAGAGGTCGGGATGCAGACCATTTCTGTATAAATGCGCTGATTTTCGTACGTTCTCCAAGAGATTTCACCAACCTCTGAATCCGTTATCCCCTTCAGAACCCTCTCGAGCATCTCCATCGCATGCTGCTGCTGATCTCCGTCCATAAACTGTGTAAAACCCTTACCGAGCATATCCTGATAACCGGCTGCTTTGAACATTTTCACTCCGGATTCATTGATAAATACCCACTTGCTGCTATGAATAACAGCTATCGTATCCAGTGAATTTTGAACAAGCCGCTGATACCGTTCCCGGCTTTTCTGCAGGACCCGCTGAAACCTTTTGCGGGCTGAAATGTCCAAAAGCACAATTAGCTCTGAATTTTTGTGCTGGAAAACGGTGGAGGAGGATTTCACCTCAAGTTCGATGGGAGTCCCGTCCAGCCTGCGCCACGTCTGTTCGGCAGCTCCGGTCTTCCCCCCATGGCGAAGCCTTTCAATTCTGTCTCTGAAAATCTCCTTGTACTCGTCCCCGATAAGCTGCAGGGCATCCAGACCAATCAGCTCCGCTTCATTCGCATGCAGCAGCCCGGCAGCTTCTCTGTTTGCATATTGAATCGTTCCGTTTTCCATAATGAGCAGAGGGACAGGCATCTGGTCCAGATAAGCACTCTCTGATCCATCATTCAATAAGGACGGATTATATGCTGGCTCATGATCCAATTCGCAGGGAGCCATCTTCAAAACAATTTCTCCACTGCTGTTCTCACCGGGCCCTGTATGGATATAGTCCATAGAGGCTTCCATCCAGATATAGACTGAATCACCCGTCTTTAAACGGAATGTGCATGGATACATATGATGCTGATGATGAAGATAGGTCTTTAAAGCGCCAAGATCTTCATTATGTACAAAATCCGTGAGGTGTCCTCCGGTAATCTCTTTACTGCTTTGCTTCATTATGGCTGAGGCATTTGCTGATATGTATAAAATGTTGCCGCCGTGATCAAGCACTGCATAAATAGTAGCGGTTTTCTCTATCTTGTAATCCATGGCTTCCCCCCCTTTCGGAAAAGCATTAATGAACACCTTTTTCTTTCACCTGTTTTTCATTGTAATTCTTCTGCATCCAGGAAATCAGCCTAACTCACCATCTATCCAAAAGCGGCTGTTTACAAATCTACCCACTCATTTACTTAAATGATTCGAGAAGATCTGTCTATATCCTTCCTTCTCTTTCAATTCTTTCCAACATTATTCATGCTGTTATCAAACGAAAAGGAAAAAGGACTGCCGGAAACCAGATCACCTGGTTACACGGCAGCCCTTATTGGCATCAGCAGGAATCTAGTGCATTCCTTTATACTGACCCTGATTTTTGGCAGCCTTTTCTTTTTTCGCTTTTTCATGATGAAGTTCATTTACGTGATGGCTTCCTGATTCATGAGCAAATTCAGAATCTGTTTTGGCTGCGTCAAAGCCTTTCTTGTTTTTCTGATCTGCATGGTGTTTTTTTGTTCTTTTTGCCACTATGAATCACCTCTTCATCAGATTAGGCAATCGGTGCCGGCTCTTAGTTTTCTCCAAATCAACACACAGTATCGTTGTCAGTATTTGCTTTTTTTTACGTGTTCGGGGATTCTCCTGCATGTAAAGCGAGTCATGGCATTTCAGGCTAGCCGGAATCAGCTGGGCTGCTCAATTTCACTTGGGCTTTATCCGGTTTGTTTTCATATTCTTTCTCAAGCTTTACGTAAGCTTTCATGATCCGGTCGCCGATGATTCTGCTCGCTGCGGTTGCCGATGTCTTTTCTCTTACTCCGGGGACCGTTACACTGAAAGCTACTTTCGGCTGTTCTGCAGGATAAAAGCCGACAAAGGTGACATTGCTGACTTCCTTGAGCTTGATTCCCTGCTCAATGTTCGTGTAAAAAGACTCGGTTGTCCCTGTTTTCCCTGCTACATCCATTCCTTGAAAGTAAGCTCGGGCTGTTCCCCGGGACCCTTTTGTAACCATTGTCATGCCTTCTTTAATCCTGGCAATTTCGTCCGGAGTATTATCGATGGCATTCAAAATTTCCGGCTCTCTCTCGATAATTAAAGGTCCCAGTTTGTTTTCATTCAGCGGCTCATGGATGGATTTAACGACCCTCGGTTCAATCCGGTAGCCTCCGTTGGCGATCACAGAAATATATTGTGCCATTTGCAGCGGGGTATATGTGTCATACTGGCCGATCGCCACATTCAATAAAAGCCCTCCGACTGTATCCGGGTTTGAACGCTGTCCATCCGCTTCACCGGGGAGGTCAATTCCTGTTTTGACACCAAGACCGAACTGATCATACAGGTTGCGGATTTTCAAAAGATCATCCGGGCCGGCAGGAAAGCTGCCGTTTGGAACATATGGAATATCTGCGATTTCCATCGCTGTCCTGAACATATACACGTTTGAGCTGACCTCGAGCGCCGTCCTGTCATCCACCCATCCACTCGGATGAAGAGATTTTTTGGGAGGGGTATTTTTCAGCAAAATCGGTATATTGTCATTGAATGACGTCCCAGGCTTGAGGCCTTCCTGAAATCCGGCAAGAATGGTCGCACCCTTTACGGCAGACCCCATTTCGTACTGGGTAGTATAAGCTCCATATGAAAAATCATAATACTTCTTCGAATTGTATCGGTCGTAGCCCTTTCCAGCCATCGCCAGCACGTCACCTTGATAAGGATCCATCATGACGGCGAATGCTCTGTCTGCATAAGGACTTACTGCAATAGCCTTTTTGAGTTCTTCCTCAAGGATCTTTTCCACTTCCTGCTGCAGCTCTGCATCAAAAGTCAATTGCAGATCCAAACCGCGCCGTCCCGGATCAGCCAGCCGTTCGGTAAGGGTGTTGCCATTTTTATCGGTCACGAATTCTACCTTCGCTTTTTTAGGGTTGAGGTATTCTTCATACTGATATTCGAGCCTTGATTTGCCGACCCGGTCATTGCGGGCATATCCTCGTGCCTGGTAAAAGGACTTCCGCTCATCCAAAATCCCCTGTGTGGCTGTAGTAACTCCTCCGAGTACACTTTGCAGCGTGTTTCCATAAGCGTACTGCCTGTTCCAGTCCGTGATAATATTGATACCCGGCATGGATTCTATATTTTCAGACACTCTTGCCAGTTCGTCATTTGTAAGCATGCTGCTTGCTTCAGCGGCTTTCCCTGCAGTGGGGATCTGGGATTTAATGACCTGGGGCTCATACTGATACCCTGCAGAGAAGCGTTTATACAGCACAGCCAGCTCAAGTTCTTCCGGACTGCTTTTTATGCGCGCAATTTCCGCGTCCGGTACCCGTTCGACCTGAAGCTTATATTGATCTTTTCCGCTTTTTTTTAGTTCGGAATCCTTTAATAACGCTTTAGCTTCCTCTTCATGGGATGCAAGCCAATAATCCCTTATATCCCTTTCGCTTTTTTGTCCTGCGGTAAAGGCAACCGCATCCTGCTCGACTTGGATAAGGGCTGCCAATTTTTTAGCTGTCACTAATTTATCCTTGGTTTTCGTGTTCTTTTCTACTGTATAGGTAATAGCAGGAACGCTGACATTATCGACCACTACCCTCCCGTACCGGTCATACATCTTGCCGCGCGGCGCCGGGTAGGATGAAATATTCGCTTCCGTTCTTGTTACTTCTTTCGTATATTCTTCGCCTTTAACAATCTGTACGACTCCAAGCCGTACAATCAATAAGGTGAAAATGAGAAACACGCAGAAGAAAAAAATGTTAATCCGGAAATGGCGTGCCCTTTTGAGCTTCCGGTTCTCAGATGTATGTGCGGTTTGCTCAGTCAAAATCCTTTTCTCCCTTCCAATCTTTTGGATCTGAAACGTACAGAATACACCTGTCCTGCTGTTCTATGCAGCATGAAGATATCTGTCCAATGCGGAAGATGCTGATATCCGCTTTTGATTTTGAAATCGTTTATGTTTGTAAAATAACATCCTAATTGTAACACTTTCGTAATAATTGTCATATGTCGAACGGCCTATTTTGACTGTCAACCTTTTTATCAATGAAATAACTTCAACTGTTTACATTTTACGGAAATAAAAAAAGAGATGATGCTGTCTGCTTACAAAAAGATAGCTGGAAGAATAAGAGTCTGAGAGGGTTCCATGAAAATGGAAAAGAATGTTACAAAGACTGTTCTGTCAATGGAAAACCGTGGGATAAATATTACAAAACAAGCGTGTTATGATGAGTTTGTGCAAGAGAGAAGCACATCACGCAAACGAACAAACAATTTTTTAGGAGGTTTTTATTTTATGAAGAAAACAACTAAGAAATCTTTCATTATATCAGTCGCAGCTGCGGCAGGATTCACTGCATTCGGTGGAGGCAACCCGGCAAGCGCTCAGGAACTATCCCAGCAAAATGTGCAGGCTAAAGTAGCAGAATTAAGCGAAAAACTGAACGTAAGCCCTGAGCAGGTTCAAAAAGCGGCAGATGGCAGCGGACAGCAGCAAATTCAGGAACAGGTACAGCAGTTCATGGGTAAACAAGGACAGGCTGGACAGCAGCAGGCTCCTGCCCAAAATCCTGACTGTGCACCTCAAGCTCAGGCTCCTGAGCAAAAACAGGAAGCTGCACCGGTTCCTGAACAAAAACAGGAGGCTCCTGCTAAAGAAGAAGCTGCAGCTCCGGCAAAAGCACAAGCTGCACCGGCTAAAGAGCAGGCTTCCGAGCCTAAATCTGAAACAGCTAAATCCGGCGCTCTGAGCGAGTTTGAACAGCAAGTAGTAGAACTGACAAACCAAGAGCGTGAGAAACAAGGTCTTAAGCCGCTCGCTGTTGATGAAGAAGTCAGCAAAGTAGCAAAAGAAAAGTCTGCAGATATGCAGAAAAACAACTATTTTGACCACAACAGCCCGACTTACGGTTCTCCGTTCGATATGATGAAACAGTTCGGTGTGGATTACAAAACTGCAGGTGAAAACATTGCAATGGGGCAGAAATCCCCTGAAGAAGTAGTTCAAGCATGGATGGACAGCGAAGGACACCGCAAAAACATTATGAACCCTGAATTCACTCACATTGGTGTAGGCCATGTAGAAGAAGGCAACTACTGGACTCAGCAATTCATCGGAAAATAATCAGGCAGATGCTCAAGACAGCCGCTATCAGCGGCTGTCTTTTTGCATTGCATGGGCATGGAAGCTCATTGCTGCTGCTTCCACAGTTTATAAAGCGCATGGGTACCGCTGTTTTCTTCCCCCATCTCCTCCAGCTGCCCGAACAGGGAGAGGGCCAGATCAAGACCTGGTGTATTAAGGCCGAATTGTTCAGATTCTTCTTTCGCAATTCTCATATCCTTAATGAAATGCTTTACATAAAAGCCCGGTTCAAAATTGCCCTGCAGCATTCTCGGGGCCAGATTTTGAAGCGTCCAGCTCCCGGCGGCACCTGTGGTGATGCTTTTCAGGACATCTTCCGGGTCCAGTCCCGTTTTTTCAGCATAAGCGAGAGCCTCACAGGCAGCAATCATTCCGGATGAAATGGCGATCTGATTGCTCATTTTTGTATGCTGGCCTGAACCTGCAGGACCCTGATGGACAATATTATTGCCCATCGCTTCAAACAGAGGCAGACATTTGGTGTAAGCTTCTTTTTCCCCGCCAATCATAATGGCAAGCCTCGCTTCTCTCGCACCGACGTCTCCGCCGGATACAGGGGCATCAACCGCATGCATGCCATTTTTTAAGGCTTCTTCGGCAATCTCTTTTGCAAGCGATGGTTTTGAGGTTGTCATATCGATCAGGAAAGCACCTTTTCGTGCTGACTTGATGATTCCGTCCTCTCCCAGGTAGATGCTCTCCACATCACTCGGATAGCCTACCATCGTGATGACATAGTCAGCATCCGCCACGGCTTCTTTAACAGTTGCTGCCCATTCAGCTCCCCGATCCAGAAGCTCTGCTGCTTTTTCCTTTGTTCTCGTGTAGACGGTTAATTCATAGCCCTTGTCCATCAGGTGGCCGGCCATGCTTTTCCCCATCACACCCGTTCCGATGAACGCCACTTTTTGTGTCATCGTTCTCCCCGCCCTTTCTTTATATAGATTTGACCAGTCCTCCGTCGACAAGAAGCGTCTGTCCGGTAACATATGTATTCGCTCCTGAAAGAAGGAAAACCGCATAATTTGCAAACTCTTCCGGCTCTCCATAGCGCCCGAGCGGAATCATGGCTTTATTTTTTTCCGTAACTTCTTCTGCGGTTTTCCCTTGTTTTTCAGCCACCGTTCGGTCCAGAAAGGCAACCCGCTCTGTCGCGATCCGCCCAGGTGCAACCGTATTAATGAGAATCTTCCTTTCTGCGAGCTCCTGTGCAAGAGTTTTCGTTAATCCTGCAATCCCAAGCCGGAAAGTGTTGGAAAGAAGCAGACCGGAAATCGGCTCTTTAATCGAAGAAGAGGCGATGTTTACAATTCTTCCTCCGCCGCTGTTCATGTACGGCAAAACTTCTCTAATCAGCCGTACGTGGCTGAGAAGGTTCAGCTCAAATGCTGACTGCCAATCCTCATCGGACAGTTCATCAAACGTTCCTGCTGGCGGGCCGCCGGCATTATTCACAAGAACATCGATTTCACCGAACTCATCAACGGTGAACTGAACGAGCTCTTTAATTTGTCCGGCATCCTTTAAGTCGCATACCTTGCTTACCACTCGTCCATCTCCAAGGTAGGCCAATTCATGCTGCACTTTTTCAAGTTTATCCGCATCCCTGCCGCAGAGAACAACGTTTGCTCCCTCCTGGGCGAGCTTCGCGGCAACAGCCTTTCCGAGGCCCTGGCTCGAAGCTGCAACGATAGCCGTTTTATGCTGAAGATTTAAATCCATTCCTACCACCCCTTGCGGTTGATACCCTCATCTTATCATATACAGTTGGCCGGCGGATATTAAGCCGTCCTGCATCCTGCATGAAGCATAAAAGGCAGCATGGCAGCTGCCTCTTTTTCACGTGAAATATTCAATCTTAGCTTCCGGAAAGTAATGTCCGATATAATCTTCGAGTGTATCTCTCAATTCCTGCTCTTCGTCTTTTTGATAGATATACTTCCCGATGCCATAGCGGCCCCATTTGTACCGGCGTTCATCCTCGCTCATTTCAAGCTTCGTTTTTGGGTAGTTTTTCTCGATCACCCGTTTAGCGGGCTTGGTGAACCTGTGCTGAATCATTTCAAAAGTCAGATCACGTGTGGCCTGCTTCGGCAGTGATTCGCTCAATTTGATGAACAGCTGTTTGTACCCCTCCTGCCAGCCTTCATGAATATAGATGGGGGCAACGATGAACCCGAGCGGATAGCCGGCGTTCGCTACCTTTACCGCTGCCTCGATCCGTTTTTCTAAAGGAGAAGTACCGGGTTCAAAATGTTTAATCACATAATCTGCATTAATGCTGAAGCGGAAGCGTGTTTTTCCGTTATGATTCGCATCAAGCAAATGATCAACATGATGGAATTTTGTTACAAAACGGAGCTGCCCAAGGTCGCTCTGCCCAAAATACTCAATTGCTCTCTTAAGAGAATGTGTCAGATGGTCGACCCCTACGATATCGGAAGTACAGGATGCCTCAAACCTCGTGATCTTTGGTGCTCTTTCTTCCATGTACTCATGAGCCTGATCGAGGATTTCTTCCACATTTACATATGTCCTGATATAAGGCTTGCTTCCCATCGTGGTCTGCAGGTAGCAGTAGTGACAATGCCCCATGCACCCTGTAGCGAGGGGAATCGCATACTCTGCCGATGGCTTCGAGGTATCAAATTTCAGTGTTTTTCTAACGCCTACCACCAGGGTCGACTTTGCATTCCGGTACTGCTGAAGGTGATTTTTCCCCGGAATGTTTCTCACCTGGTTGTGTGAGGTGGTTTCCCTGATTTCAAGTCCCATTCCTTCGAATTTTTTTTTGAGCTCCATACCAAGCGGATATTCCAGAGCTCTCGGTTCAATATATACAAGCTGCGGCACAAACGGCTTTACCAAAAAGCTCCCTCCTTCTACATTTCATAAGATTCTTGATCAAACAATTCATTATAAAGCTTTTCAGCTTCTTTATAATCAGTGAACACGGCATCATCCGGGAGCAATTCGTGATACGTGTCATAGAGGAAAAGAGCTACATCATTCTCATCTGCAGGGTGCTGAACAACTTCTGCCTCCTTTATCACAGCAACGTTTGCTGCATGAGGGTTCCGGTAGATAACATAAACAGTATCTCCTGCTTTTACCTGCTCACGGTCCATTTTTGTATGTCAGCTCCTTTTTAAAACTTTTCTCTCTTAATTTTTACTAAATGCCCTTTTTTTATGTTGTGAAAGGGGAAGGAGCCAGATTTCCTTATTCAGGCACTCGAGCCCATGGAAAAAAATCGTTAGTCATTTTCCTGCAGGGCTCGTTTTTCTTTGCTTCGCATTTATCTCCTGCTTAAATAAAAAGCTCTGTTAAACTTGGTGGTTGATTGCAGCTAGCAGGCGTTCGCTCCAATCAACAAGTGCGAAAAATCAACACTATGCTTTAACAAAGCCAAATAAAAAAAGGAAAACGCCAGGGGCGTCTCCCTTTAAAATCTTTGCAGCAAGTTAAGTTTCGGACTGTGTTGTTTTTAGCAGGTCAATTCATGCATGGCAGGGTCAGTGTTACAGCCGTGCCTTTTCCTTCTTGGCTTGTGATTTCCATCGAACCGCCGTGCTGGGCGAGAATCCGCTCAGTAATAACGAGACCAAGGCCGGTCCCCTTTTCCTTCGTTGTATAAAAAGGTTCTTTAATCTTTTTTAATTCTCCGGCTGGAATGCCTGTGCCGGTATCTCTTATCACCAGTACGGCCTTCTTGGTCTCAAGCCTTTTAAGGGTGATGTAAATGTTGCCCCCGTTTGGCATGGCGTCACTTGCATTCTTGAGGAGATTGATTAAAATCTGCTTCAGCTGATTACAGTCTCCTTCCACCATGCAGGGCGGATTTCCTTCTGTTTTGACAGCGATATTCTTTAAAGACATTTCCGTCCCGAAAAAAGCGATGGTTTCGTCTAATACATCACTTAAATTGAACAGAAGCTTTACGGCAGTCTGTGGTTTGGAAAGCACCAGAAACTCGCTGACAATATCGTTCACTCTTTTTAATTCTGCAAGCATCAGTTCTGTATAAGGGTAATCAGCCGGTTTGCTTTCATGCAGGATTTGCAGAAAACCCCGGAGTACGGTTAAAGGATTTCTGATTTCATGGGCGACTCCAGCCGCCATTTCTCCTGCCGTCTTCAGCTTTTCCGCCTGAATCAGGATCTGTTCCTCGGTTTTCCTTGCTGTAATATCACGGATAATCTCCGATCGGGCAATCAGTGTGCCCCTCTCGCTGAATATCGGGGAAACAGCCACTTCCACCTCAAGCAGCCGGCCATCTCTGGAGCGGTCCGTCCGCTGAACCCAATTGTCAGGACTGTCGCTTAAGGCGGTCCCGTTTATGTAATCTCCATAAGGATAGAGCTTCCCGGTTATTTCTTCCTCCGGACACTTGTAAAGCTCTTCAAAAGCAGGATTTACAGCCATTACTCTGAATTCGGAATCGAGAAGCACGATCGCATCCTTGCTTTGCGAGAAAAGAAGTTCGAGCTGGGCTTTCGTTGAATCCAGCGTGCTTGCCAGTTCCTCCTGTTTATCATGCACCTGCTCCCACAGCCTTCCGATAAAGCGCAGGTAATAAAGCTGAAAGAAAATGATCAGCATCGTAAACATCAGATAATACGCGATATCTTTTCTTGTATGATCCAAAAGGAGCAAATCAAAGCTTGAATTGAAAAAATACAGCTGCAGAAAAACAGTGGCTGCTCCCGAACCAATCAGCAGCTTGCGGTCCTGGTAGACGGTGCTCATCAGAAGGGGAAGAGCAAGAAACATAATATTTACAAATGCCGGAACGGTCCAGTTCAGCATGATCAGGTATCCATAAAGGATCAGCAGGATAGAAAGCGTCACAATTTGCGGCTTCAGCTTCTTTTCAGCAGTAAAAAGATAGATAAAAGTGAAACTGAACAGCAGGCAGTAAATCCAATAATCACGGACTCCGCTCATTGCAAAAATAAAGATCAGATCCAACACATAAAATGCCAGGAGCAATCTTATTAAAAACCGGTTTCGTTTCTTAATCAGCTGCATTCTATCCATATAAAACCTCATCTTCGCCAATATCTACTGATTCGCAGCTGCTTCTGCGGCATCGGCTGCTTTTTCCCGCTTACAGATTTGCTTGCAGCATGTCAGGATCAACTCATTCAGACATTATACTTAGCATCATTATAGCATTTTCTTCCTGATAAAGGCCCAGTTTTCTACAAAAAAATGCAAAAAAAGACAGGTCTGCACCTGTCTTTTTTCAGAAAAACTTATTCCACATTGAAAGTGGTTTTTACGAAATCAATGACTTCCTGTGTAGTCTGCATACCAAGAATCTTTTCTTTGTAAGACGCAGCTTCTTCTTTTGAAAGATTTAAAATCTGCGTTCTTGCTGGCAGGATGGAAGTCGCACTCATGGAGAACTCATCTAATCCAAGGCCGAGAAGAATTGGAATAGCAATTGGATCGCCTGCCATTTCTCCACACATGCCTACCCATTTGCCTTCTCTATGAGCCGCTTCGATGACCATTGTGATCAAGCGGAGAATGGCTGGGTTGTAAGGCTGGTAAAGATAGGAGACCCGTTCGTTCATCCGGTCGGCAGCCATCGTATATTGAACGAGGTCGTTTGTTCCGATACTGAAGAAGTCGACTTCCTTCGCGAACGAATCCGCCATAACAGCTGTCGATGGAATCTCAACCATGATTCCGATTTCAATCTCATCAGAAACAGCTGTTCCTTTAGATTGAAGCGCTGCTTTTTCTTCAAGCAGAACCGCTTTTGCCTGTCTGAATTCATCCAGGGTCGCGATCATCGGGAACATAATTCTCAGGTTTCCATAAACACTTGCGCGAAGCAGAGCGCGAAGCTGGGTTCTGAAAATATCCTGCTCTTCCAGGCAAAGACGGATGGCACGGAAACCGAGGAACGGATTCATTTCTTTAGGAAGGTGAAGATATGGAAGCTCCTTATCTCCGCCGATATCTAGAGTACGGACAACAACCGGCTTGCCTTCCATGTTTGTAAGTACCGCTTTGTATGCCTCGAACTGCTCGTCTTCAGTCGGCAGCTGGTCACGTCCCATGTACAGGAATTCTGTACGGTAGAGTCCAACTGCTTCTCCGCCATTCTCGATTACGCCTTTAACATCTTTCGGCGTACCGATATTTGCAGCAAGTTCAACGTGCTGTCCGTCCTTTGAAACGGTTGGTTCGTTAACAAGCTTGGCCCACTCCGCTTTTTGAGCTTCGTGTTTCTTTTTCTTGTCTTCGTATGCCGCAATCGTTTCAGAGGAAGGATTGATGATGACATCTCCGCTCAGACCGTCCACAATAACCATCGTTCCATTCTCGATTTTCGCTGTAGCTTCTTTCGTTCCTACTACAGCAGGAATTTCCATCGAACGGGCCATGATGGCAGAGTGGGAAGTCCGTCCGCCGATATCCGTCGTAAATCCAAGTACGTATTGGCGGTTAAGCTGTGCTGTGTCAGAAGGAGTCAAGTCTTCTGCTACAATGACCACTTCATCGGAAATCAGAGATGGACTTGGAAGCTCAACTCCGATCAGATGGGCGATGACACGTTTTGTCACGTCGCGGATATCCGCTGCACGCTCCTTCATGTATTCGTTGTCCATCGATTCAAACATGCTGACGAACATATCTGCCGTTTCTTTCATCGCAAACTCAGCATTTGATGCATCACTGCTGATTTTATCTTTAACTGGATTTAAAAGCTCCGGATCACTTAGAACAAGCAAGTGGGCAGCAAAAATCTCTGCTTTGTCTTTTCCTAGTTCCTTAAAAGCGTGTTCCTTAATTTTTTCCAGCTCTTGTTTAGACTTTTGAATGGCTTCTTCAAACCGGCGAATCTCTGCATCCTGATCCGCTACTGTTGTTTTGGACACAGTAAGATCTGGTTCTTCAAGGCGATAAGCTTTCGCTATCGCAATACCGGCAGAAGCTCCGATACCTTTAAGTTCCAGCATTATTCCCCTAGCCCTTCGTTTTTCATAGTTTCTTCAAGAGCAGCTACTGCTTCATTCTCATCAGAACCGGCAGCAGTGATTTTGATTTCGGAATCTTTAGCGATGCCAAGAGACATAACACCCATAATCGATTTAAGGTTCACTGTTTTACCATTGTACTCAAGGTTGATATCTGCATCAAAACGGCTTGCAGTTTGCACCAATACCGTTGCAGGACGTGCATGAATTCCGGATTCCGCAGTTACTTTAAATGTTTTTTCAGCCATGTTTATCTTCTCCTTTATCGCTATGCATATTTTGTATTGTTCACAATATGTTATCTTACCAGTCCCGCTTGTCATCTGACAAGTGGGACTGCATGATTGTTATGATTTCGTGATTTTTACAATGTTCTTCTGTTCAAGTTTAACATCATTTTCAGCAGTCAGTTCCAGCACTTCGCCTTCTTTAAGGTTCGTGAAGACGATTGGTGTGATGGTTGATGGAGCGTTGGCTTTAATAAACTCCAAATCCACTTCAAGCAGCTTCTGCCCTTTCTTCACAGTGTCCCCTTCGCTGATGAAGGACTGGAATCCTTCTCCTTTCAGGTTAACCGTGTCGATGCCTACATGAATCAGGATTTCATGTCCGCTTTCGGAAAGAATTCCAATCGCATGCTTCGTTGGGAAGATATTTAATATTCTCCCGTCTACAGGTGATACAACCGTACCTTCAGAAGGCTCGATAGCAAAACCATCACCCATCATTTTTCCGGAGAATACTTGATCCGGCACTTCTGTGATCGGAAGGATTCTTCCTTTGATCGGTGAAACAAAATGATTTTCATCAAAATGGTTCTGCAGCGCCTCTGGATTCACTTCTTCGATTTGCTGTTCGACTTCATCAGCCATGTTTACAGGCTTTTCAGGACGAGGGCGTCTGCCGGCGATCACATCCTGGATCTGCGATTTAAGGTTATCGGATTTTGGTCCGAAAATAGCCTGGATGTTGTTTCCGATTTCAAGAACTCCTGAAGCACCCAGGGTTTTAAGGCGGTCTTTTTCAACCTGTTTCACGTCTTGAACTTGAACGCGCAATCTTGTGATGCATGCATCAAGGTGTTTAATGTTTTCCTGTCCGCCAAGTGCCTCAAGAACGTCAAATGGAAGGTCGCCCGGCTGTGCTGCAGCTCTTCCCTCTTCTGCCTCAGCAGATGCTTTCTCGCGTCCTGGAGTACCAAGATTGAACTTGCGGATCGCAAAACGGAAGCCGAAGTAGTAGATGACAGCCAGTACGAGTCCGACTGGAATGACCAGCCACCAGTCTGTACGGTTCGGCAAAATTCCAAATAGAACATAATCGATGACTCCTCCTGAGAAGGTCATACCGATTTTTACATTGAGGATTTGCATGATCATGAAAGAAAGACCCGCAAACACTGCATGAATAGCAAACAAGATAGGTGCTACAAAAAGGAAACTGAATTCAAGCGGCTCAGTGATCCCTGTAAGGAAAGAAGTCAGGGCAGCAGAGCCCATGATTCCTGCTACGAACTTTTTATTTTCCGGGCGCGCTTCATGGTAAATGGCAAGAGCGGCTGCCGGAAGACCAAACATCATGAATGGGAATTTACCTGTCATAAACGTACCGGCTGTCAGCTCGGCTCCATCCTTAATCTGTGCCATGAAGATCCGCTGATCTCCGCGAATCAGTTCTCCGGCCTGATTTGTATAGTTGCCGAATTCAAACCAGAACGGTGCATAGAAGATATGATGCAGTCCGAACGGAATCAAAGAACGTTCGATTAGACCGAATACGAAAGCGGCCAATGTTGGATTGGCATCGAGCAAACCTGTTGAAAAAGCATTCAGGCCTGTCTGAACCGGAGGCCAGACAAACAGCATGATCAAACCGATAACCAGTGCAGAAACAGCGGTTACAATTGGAACAAAGCGTTTTCCAGCGAAAAATCCAAGGTATTGGGGAAGTTCAATATTATAGAAGCGGTTGTACATGGCTGCAGCAAGCACACCTATAATAATACCCCCAAAGACCCCTGTTTGAAGCGTGGCCATTCCAAGCACTTTCGCATATTCGGGGTGACCCGCAAGGAAAAACTGAGCCTGCTCTACAGCATCTGTAGGAATTTGGCCTGTTTGCGTCAGAACAGCACTCATCGTTACGTTCATGACGAGGTATCCGATGATTGCCGCAATTCCGGCAACACCATCACCATTAGCGAGTCCAATCGCAACCCCTACTGCGAATAGAAGCGGCAGATTCGAGAAAACGATGTCACCTGACGATTCCATAACTTTTGCAATTAGTGTGAACGTTTCATTTGTCAGTGCAGGTATTTTAGCAGTCAGCTCCGGATTTTGCATCGCATTACCAAATGCAAGCAGAATCCCGGCAGCCGGCAGAATTGCAACCGGAAGCATCAATGCTTTCCCGATCTTCTGCAAGACTCCGAATAAGTTTTTAAACATTCGATTCAAACCTCCTTGATTTTAGTGTGCGCGAGCAGCGGTTAAAAAATCCATACATGCTGATTGAAACCGTTTTCTCACAAAGGAATATGACCCCTTTATTTGAAACGCAAAAAGGCATGGTGAAGTAAGGTATTGCAGGTTCTCCAAATAGGCGCTTCTCCAAATGGGAAGCTGAGAACTGCACCTCGTTCACTCATGCCTGATCGAATCAGTTACACGCTGATACCGGTTACGATATTTTATTGGATAAACGGTATAAATGCATCGTCAGATAGACTGCTTCAGCATTATATACGGGTTTTTTAAGCGTTTGCTGCATCACTTTAATTAATTTCCAAGCCGTATTATAGCATAGAGGATATTCGTTTTTCAACAGGTTAGCCATTTTTTCAGGTTCCTCGACTTTTTCGCCGGCAAGCACCCTGTCAATCGTGAAACGGATATGACGGACAAGCCTCATGTAATTGACACTTTCACGGTCAATCACGATCTTCAGGGAATCTTCTATGATTCCAGTCAGAACCGCAATCAGCTGGGACGCCTGGTTTACCTCGCTTAATGGTTTATCCGTAATCGCCCCATGGATATGGAGAACGATAAATCCCACTTCCCCCTCAGGAAGTTCAACACTGAGCCTGTCCTGAATGATCTCGACCGCTTCTTTGGCAAGCTCATACTCTAAAGGATACAGCGTCTTTGTCTCAATAAGGAAAGGATTTCTAAGATCAAGCCCCTGTTTCAGCCTTTTTAAAGCGAAGGAGATATGGTCGGTCAAACCGATATGAATATGTTCATTAAGAGGCTGCTGCAACTTGGATTCAATATGCTCAATGACCTCATGAATGACTGCGATGACTTCTTCATCAATGGAAGGAAGCAGCATTTTATACTGTTCCTGCTCACGCTCATTTTTCAGCACGAACATCTTTTCATAGGCATCTTTTTCAATCCGGGCGCCTTTTGTTCTGCCGAAACCGATTCCCCTGCCTATTAGCACAACCTCTTGAAATTCCGGGTGATCGGCAATCAGCACGTTATTATTAAGGACTTTCTTAACGATAAAGGGCGTTTCCACGACCAACCCAGCTCCTTTTCATGCTATAACCCTTCATATCGTACAGGTCTTTCCTCCGTACGTCAACGAATATTGTCGTTTATTGTAGAAAAGCGCCGGATTGAGTGAAGTCCCATTATTGGTGCTCGGGCTTATATTGGTTTTTCCTGAATTGATCATCTGTACCGACAAAAAAGTACTGTTCTGTCCGTTTATCCGATTCTCTGCCGCTTGAATTGCCATGAATCATTTTATCAGGGTTCAGCTTTGTTTTACTGCCGTTATCGTCCACATAATAGTAGTCGCTGTCCGCCCAGCCTTCATGAATGAGACTTTCTTCTGTTCTGATCAGCCCATTTGAATCTGCCTTAAGGACAGGTACTTTCTTTTCGGAGGCAGAGACATTTTTCTGGCCTGTGTATTCGATTTTCACCCATCCTGTATAGCCCTTGGGAATGAGAAACGTCCGGGGGGCAGTCTGGTCATCTTCCTTGCAGCCTGCAAGCAGCGTTACAGCTATCATCAGTAAAGCCATGTACTTCTTCATGGTATTCACTCCTTTGCCCTTATGTTGGCAAAAGAAAGAGCCGCTTATACTTTACAGGGTGACGCCAAAAAGATCTTCCTTTTAATAAAAGGCCAGAGGAAGCCGGAACAGACCGGATCAGAAAAACGGAACAGACCGCTTTTCTTCTGCACTCATTTTTGCACATTCGATCACCTTAATGACCCTGGCTGCAGAATCTGCCGTAACCGGCACGTCCCCGCCTTCACGTACAGCTTTATAGAATTGGTCATAGTATGCCATATACTGTCCCGGGATCGTTTCTACACGGCCCTTGTAATGAAGACCGCTCATTTCTGTATTGAGAATCCCCCACTCCTTTTCCTCTTCAGTTCCGGTTAAATCCGTCGGAAGCGCTCCCAGTTTAAGGCGTCCCTCCTGTGGATCAATGCCATATTTCACAAAAGAACCTCTGCTGCCGTGAACGAGGTATCGGGGCCCCGGTTCACGGACGAGCACTCCTGATTTCAGCTCCGCCGTCAATCCAGGATAATGCAGCCGGATGGAAAAGGCATCATCGGTATGCCCTCCTTCACGCTGAACCCATATATCCGCACTGATTTCATATGGCTGCCCGAACAGGGTAAGGGCCTGATCAATCAGATGGGATCCAAGATCATAGACAATCCCTGCACCCGGCTGGGCTTTCTCCCGCCACTGATCCGAATTCACTTCTGTTTCAAACCGGTCAAAATGAGCTTCATATGAATGAACGTTGCCAAGCAGTTCCTGATTAACTATCGATTGTACGGTCATGAAGTCCCCGTCCCACCTCCGGTTATGGTAAACAGACAGGAGCAGGCTCCTCTCTTTGGCCAGTTCCTGGAGCTCATATCCTTCCGCTGAGGCAATCGTGAACGGTTTTTCCACAATCACATGCTTTCCTTTATAGAGCGCGTCTTTAATCATCGGGTAATGAAATTCATTGGGTGTGGTGATAATCACTAATTCGATTGATTCATCTTCAAGAAGCTCCTCATACGAGCGGACCCGCTGAATATAGGGATAAGCGGTTTTAGCCAGGTTTTGGGACCGTTCTGCTACTTTAGTTAATTCAAAGCCTGGATGTACATGGAGGAATGGTGCATGAAAAACCTGTCCAGATAATCCAAAGCCGACCAGTCCTGTGCGAATTTTTTCCATATTAGCGCGACTCCTTTGCGGATTAGTAAGAATACGATCTGTCATCGGGAAAAGATACAGCATATGTGATGGATAAATACCCCATCTGTACAACCTTTAAGCAAAGGAAGCCTGCATGATAGGAATGAACGACGCGATGCCAGCAAGGAGCAAAAAATGCAGCTGAAGCAGAACAAGGGCCTGGATACCGGGTCTGGACAAGAGAGGGATGCACGAAAAAGAAAGACTGAAGGAAAAAAAGGAGGCCGGTGAAAAGCCATCAGGACTGCGGCCTTCTGCCCGCCCTGCCATGTCCCGCCGGACGGAAAAGGCAAGAAAAAAGTGCAGGTTAACAGACACTTGTGTTATAATTTTATTGGATTACATTTCAGTTAAAGGCTGAATAGATGCGCCAACATCTATTTCAGCCACAGCAGAATTACTCAGGGATTCAGCCTTCTCTAATAGAGAGGGCTATTTTTTTCTCGGAAAAGAAAGAATCGCGATGATCATTGAACCGAACGTGAGCATCAGAATTAAACTCTCATAAATGGTCACGCTGCCTCACCCCCTTTCCGCAAGGGGACTCTCCCGTTATCCGGGCAACCTGCTGCAAGTCCATTATAGCACATCCATGCCTGTAAACAGAACAAGTGTTTGGTAAAATAAGTCCTATAGCCCAGTATCTGCCGAACAGCAGTGCCTTTAAATGATAAAAGTTATACTTGGCCGGCTAATAAAGAACCCGCTCCGGTCACCGGAGCGGGTTCTTTATTGATGCTGAACGGCATTATAGGAAATCTGCAGCTTAGCAAGGGTTCCTTTGAGCAAATCTTCATGGCTGGCATCTCTTTTTCCGTACATCGCAGATAAGTCCCCGACCGACCTCGAAAGCAGCTCTACTGCAAGCATAAGATCTTTTCTGTCCCCTTCATACCCGTCTTTAAGCAAGGTTCGCAGGATCTCCTGTGACAGTTTATGAAGTTCTTTCAGCTGTTCCTTTTCAGACATACCCAACACCCCTTTGTATAGTGTATGTGCTGCCAATTCAACTCATATCTGTTATGTATATTATTCGCTTTCAGGCAGGCTTTTCCTTTATTTTTTCGCTCTTGGCGGAACATAATCGTAGTGACCTGATCTGATTCGTTCCCGGAAAACAGCAAGATCGTCTAAAAGTTCCTGATAAATGACCCCTTCAGCCAACTCCTCCTCCATGACTGACACAATTCTCCCTTCCGTAAAATCCATAATTTTAATGACTCTTTTGCCTTGTATAACAAATGTGTACATGATCCGGTGTCTCATTTCCATCTTCCTCCATATGAACCAGCAATATAATTAAGAACAAACGTTCCTTTATAGTAGCATAAAGCACATACGTTCGCATATACTGGTTACAGAGAAAGCTTTTTTTAAACTTGGCTGTTGAGCAGGCAGTAAAATTACCAGCCTGTTTCAGTATTGCTGCCTATAAAGAACAGCGGGAGGCTGAGAGCATGAATTATCATCTTCAGTTCAGCAAAGATCACCAAGAACCGGTCCAGATTATTTATATGTCTGAAAAAGGTGTCCTGAGCCAGCGGAATATCATCGTCACTAAAATTGCAGGTAATCATGTAACAGCCCATTGCCTCCTGCGGGGCGGGGTGCGCATTTTCCGAAAAGACCTGATTCTTTCCGCCGGCTCACGCTCATCCAGGAAGAAGATAAGCTGACTGCATGCTGATGCAGCAGCTTTTTTTTCACTTCGACACAAATATTTCAGTTTATCTGGTGCTTTTTTTTTGAAAAGAATGTATAGTTATCTTGTATAACTTTTGTATAACCATAAACCGGAGAGGTGTAGCCATGAATTTTCTGACCAAATTTAGCTTAAAAAATGCAGTAGCTGTATTTATCATTTCCTTTTTACTGATCCTTGGAGGACTCTACAGCTTTTCCCAGCTCAAAGTGGACCTTCTCCCAAACATCGAGTTCCCGCAGCTGTCCGTTGAAGCTGTCTACCCAGGTGCATCTCCTGATGATGTAA
Organism: Metabacillus mangrovi; assembly: GCF_009711125.1. Lineage (GTDB taxonomy): Bacteria > Bacillota > Bacilli > Bacillales > Bacillaceae > Metabacillus_B > Metabacillus_B mangrovi. The sequence continues at coordinate 145,027 of NZ_WMIB01000004.1, forward strand.
GCGAACAGGTGACTTCCAAGCTTGAAGATGAGTTCAAAGCGATCGATGGCGTTAAGAGCATTACGAGCTCCTCCTACGAAAGTGTAGGGATCATTAACCTTGAATTTCCGTTTAACACGGACATTGACAAGGTTGAAGACCAGCTTAACACGCTGATACAGGAGGCGAACCTTCCGGATACCGCAGAAACTAAGGTAAACCGCTTTTCATTTGGCACCTTCCCGATCTTCAACATTTCACTTTTTCAAAAAGAAGATGCTGATATCGAAAATCTCATTCAGGATGAAGTGATTCCAGAACTGAATAAGATTCAAGGAATCAACAGTGTTTCGGTTGGCGGACTGAAGGAAGAAGTTGTCCGTATTACCGTTGACAAAGAGAAGGCTGAAGAAAATGGTCTGGCTTTGTCCCAAATCAAAGATAAAATCAACGAAAAATACTTATCCTTCCCAGCCGGAAACATTACGGAAAAAGAAACGGAAATCCCTATCCGGGTTCAGGAAGGGTTAAATGAAGTTGAATCACTGAAAGAAATGCAGATATCTGCTCCGGCATCCCCTCCTCAGGCAGGCCCTCAGCAAAGCGGCGGCCAGCAAGGATCCGGGCAGGCAGGTGCAGGAGAAGGCCAGGCAGGACAGCAGCAGGGTCCCCCGTCAGCACCCCCTTCCGGTGCACAGAGCGCCCAGCAGCCTGAACCTGTGAAACTGAAGGATATCGCTGAAATCGAAACGATTACGGACCGTCCTGAATTAACGAGATACAACCTCAAGGATTCCCTGTCGATGGCGATCACCAAAAAGCAGGATGCAAACACAGTTGAAGTAGCAGACAGCGTCCTTGCAACACTCAAAAAATACGATGATGAAATTGATTACTCCATCGGATTCGACCAGGCAGAAGGAATTGAAAAATCAGTGGAAACACTGATCAAAGAAGGCTTGCTTGGAGCACTTTTCGCATCACTTGCCGTTTTGATTTTCCTGCGTAATTTCAGGGCAACCATCATAGCGATCATTTCCATCCCGCTCTCTCTGCTGGTTACTTCCATCTTCCTTAACCAGCTTGATATTTCACTGAATATCATGACTTTAGGAGGAATGGCTGTTGCCGTAGGACGTGTGGTGGATGACAGTATCGTTGTCATCGAGAACGTTTTCCGCCGTGTGCGCAAAGCAAACAGCCCTGTAACGAACGAGCTCATCCAGGACTCTACAAAAGAGATCTTAAAAGCAATCACTTCATCCACTATTACAACAGTGGTCGTTTTCCTTCCGCTTGGATTTGTAGGCGGAATTACCGGAGAGTTCTTCCTTCCGTTTGCTTTGACCATTATTTTCGCATTGCTTACATCACTGCTCGTTTCCATTACGATTGTACCGATCCTTGCGAAATTTTCATTTAATAAGGTTCCAAAGGAAGAAAAAGAAGGACCTCTGCAGAAGTTTTATGCCGGAGTGATTGAATGGTCTCTGAATCATAAGATCGCTGTTATTGCCGTATCGTTCCTGATGCTTTTCAGCTCTGTTTTTCTGGTAAGCGGACTCGGATTTACTTTTATTCCAAACGAGGAGCAAAAAACACTCGTGGCAAGCGTAGAGCTTCCTTCCTCAACTAATCTGGATAAAACAAATGAAGTGTCCCTGGAACTTGAGAAGATGTTTGATAAGGAAGAACCGATCGAAGAAGTTACGACAGGTGTAGGGAGCCGCGACTTCAATACCGGCCTTAAACGGGAGAATAAAGCCAATTACTTTATTACCTTAAAAGACGGAACCGAAGTGACTGAATACATCAAAGATCTTCAAACCAAAATGGAAGAGATTGCTGAAAACAAGGCTCCTGAAGCGAAACTTGGCATTCAGGAACAAAGCAGCGGCGGTCCTCCATCCAATAACAATGTGAATATCGATCTGTATTCAAATGATCTTGATCAATTATCCGCTGCAGCGAAAAAAGTAGAAGATTATTTGAATAAGAATGAAAGCCTGAAATACGTATCGAATAACTTTGCCGAAAAGCAAAAGCAGGCAGTCGTTGAAATAGACCCTGATAAGGCGGACGAATACGGAGTCTCTGGCTTCCAGGTGCTTGGAACCGTGTCAGACCAGACAAAACCGGTTGACGTTGGTGACCTCGAGCTTGACGGACAGGAACGAAGTGTAGAGCTGAGCTATGATGAAGATGTTACATCCGTAGATGCACTCAAGGACACGACCATCTTCAGTCAAAAAGGGCCTGTAAAACTATCTGATGTTGCAGAAGTTACGGAAAAAGACATCTTCACTTCCATTCAGCGTTTGGACGGAAAAGTGTATGCACAAGTAAGTGCTCAAATTACAGGTGATAACATTGCTGAAGTTTCCTCATCAGTAATAGAAGGGGTCAAACAAGATGTTGATCTGCCGGATGGCGTCTCTCTAGAAGGCGGAGGCGGAAGCGATGAGACCGTCGAAACGTTCCAGCAGCTCGGGCTGGCAATGCTCGTTGCGATCGGACTCGTCTATATCACGATGCTGATCACGTTCGGTAAGGCACGGATCCCATTCGTCATCCTGTCTTCACTGATCTTTGTACCGATAGGCTCCCTTCTCGGTTTGTATCTGGCAAAAGAACCGTTGAGTGTCAGTGTGATGATCGGTTTACTGATGCTGATCGGAATTGTTACAACCAATGCGATCGTCCTTGTTGACCGGATCGGCCAAAACCGGGAAGAGAAAGGACTCGTCATTCGGGAAGCACTTATTGAGGCAGGTAAAACGAGGCTTCGTCCAATATTAATGACAGCCTTTGCTACAATCGCTGCCCTCCTCCCGCTCGCCTTTACGACATCATCAGGGACATTGATATCCAAAGGCCTTGCGATCACGGTTATCGGCGGATTAACGTCCTCCACTCTATTAACCTTGATTATCGTGCCTGTTGTGTATGAGCTGTTCTTTTTCAAGCAGTCTAAAAAAGAAAGAAAAAAAGCTTCAGCCGCCGCTGAAGCATAAACAAAGAACCGGCCCGGTCCTGGGCCGGTTCTTTCTATTCTCTTAGCCCCGGGCTTATGCTACCGGGCTTTGTCACTGATATGAACCCTGCTGATCCGATCGACTGCGCCCTCTTCATACATACGGGCCGGCAGAGAATGCATCACTTGGATAAGGACGTCAAGCTTGCCTTCAATCCGGTGCATCAAATACATGGTGACGACAATCGGAAAACCGGTGTTTCCAATCAGCTGCAGCCATTGCTCCATCATTTGCCCCTCCTTTAAAACGGGGACCTGACACTCGTCAGATCCCCGGCCTTTTAAATGCTGATTTCGGTTACAGTGCGGTCAACTGTCCTCGCACCCTTCTTCAAGGTTAGATCTCCTCCGCCGGAAGTAAAGATCCCCGCATTCAGAAGACCATCCATTGCTGCTGTGATTTCTTCCTTTGTCAGTGTTTCTTTCGGAGCATCCACAGATATGGTCACTGTTTTGCCCTCTTCGTTCACAAACTGCATTTCCAGGGTTTTTGCCATTAGTCCCACTCCTTAATTAGTTTCGGATTTCATTTGAATCAAGTCGTTCTGCTGCGAAAAGCGGATACTGCTGAAGACCGGAAAGGATGACTGCCGCTGCAAGCATTTGATCCGCATCAGCTGATGATTTTACATTGCTGTACGTTTTCGATTTGAATACTTGTTTGCCTTCCGGATTTTGCCCTAAGTCATATACCAGGCGAAGCTGTCTGTCAATCAGGATTGTTTGTGCCATGTTTCTCACCCCCTTTCGCTATAGCAATACAGGAAAGAGGGCAGAAAGTAGCGAAGCATGTCAGAATCTTTTTTTATCAGCCGAGACCTGTTATGCTTTCGCACGGTCAGTTCCGGCCATTCCCGGCTCCATAGAGAAGAGACGTGCCTTCCCCTCTTACACTTCAAGTCCAATCTAAAAAACCCCCGGATGCCATCCAGGGGGTTCAATCGTTCTCAGTTTTTACATTTTAGGGTTGTGCTGTGCGTAATCTTTGAGCTCTTTTACAATCCGGTCTCGTAAAATTTCATCCTCTTCTGTGCTTCTGATTCCATATTGAAAGCCGGAGTTGACTCTTTTCTTCCACATCGGCACCCCTTTAATCTCTAATTCCTCATTTCTGATTTTAAAGAAAATGGAGAGGATCAGCGGCTCTTCCATTGGAAGCTCCAGATGGGTCATCAGCTTCAGCCCTGAAGGACTGATGTCGGCGATTACAGCCTTTCCCTGTTTCGTACTGACTGATTTTCCGCCTCTTTCTGCAATCGAGAAAGAAGCATCAATGGGATCAGAGAATACAAAACGGAAGGATTCAGACCGGTTATAGCGCATATGGCAATCTCCTTTCCTGCATATCTTTCTATAGTAAAATTAGCCCATAAAGGGAATAATTTCAATCCTTTTTTTCAAAAAGCGCATCTGAGATGTATGCTCTCTCTCTCATCGGGAAGCCTATTAAAAACAATGATCGGAGTCTGGCAATGAAAAAGACGGGAAAATTGGAAGCCGTTTTATGGAGCATCGCTTTTCCGGGCTTTGGCCAGCTTTTAAACGGCCATTTCGGAAAAGGCATCGTGTTTATTGCATTGGAAATTGTCATTAATGTCAATGGTGCGTTCAATTTGGCCATCAAGCACAGTTTTAACGGTGACATTGCAGAGGCTTTCCAGTCAGCAGACCTGCAGTGGCTGATGTTTTATCCTTGTGTATACTTTTTCGCCATGTACGATGCCTATAAGTATGCAGGCGGTGCTTCTCCCCCGTACTCGTTCCTTCCATTTGCCTTTTCAGCTTACTTTGTTACAGTAGGGGTCATGCTTGCGGAAAAGATTGTTTTTTTCGGTGTGCAGCCCGGTCCTGTATGGGTTCCTATGATCTTTACAGTGCCGGGGCTTGTTTCAGGGTTCGCAGTCAGGGCCGTACTCCTGAAGCTGAAAAAAAGTAAACCTTCCTGCTGAGCCTCGGTCAAAGCTGTTCAACCCCGCCGCAAATCAAAACACCCCGGAATGCTTCCAGGCACTCCGGGGTGTTTTACGTATGCTGCGTCAAATCGACAGTTCTTGCGAAAGTATATAAAGATTTTCAGGCAGAGGGTCTTTTTTTCCGGCTATTTCCTGTAAATCAAGGTCAACAATCTGTTCCTTGATTATGCCGATTGCTCTTCCGCCTTTGCCTTCAAGCAGCAGTTCCACTGCTTTCGCACCCAAGCGGGAGGCAAGCACACGGTCTCTTCCTGTAGGTTTGCCTCCCCGCTGAATATGACCGAGTACACTAATCCGTGTCTCCAGCCCGAATTTACCCATCAATTCTCCAGCGAGATCATCGGCACTGCCGACACCCTCCGCAAGCACGATAATGGAATGTTTTTTTCCTCGGCTGATGCCGCTGTTCAGCCGTTCCATCATTTCCTCAAGTTCATGCGGGTGTTCCGGAATCAGGATTGTTTCGGCACCGCCTGCAAGTCCCGACCATAAAGCGATGTCTCCGGCCCTGCGCCCCATCACTTCAATAATAAATGTACGGTCATGGGAAGTAGCTGTATCCCTGATTTTATCAATTGCATCGACGACTGTATTCAATGCTGTATCAAAGCCGATTGTATAATCTGTGCCTGCGATATCGTTGTCTATAGTTCCAGGCAGGCCGATGCATGGAAAGCCCTTCTCGGTAAGTTTGGCAGCCCCTTGATAAGAGCCGTCGCCGCCAATTACGACAAGGCCCTCAATACCAAGCGCCTTTAACTGACTGATCGCTTTATACTGTCCTTCATCTGTTTTGAATTCTTCCGACCTTGCCGTATAAAGCATCGTACCGCCCCGGTGTATGATGTCCCCTACAGAACCGACCTCAAGCTTCTTGATCTGTCCCTGCATGAGTCCCTGGTAGCCCTGATAAACCCCGTACACCTCAAGACCGCTGAAAATTCCTTTTCTCACGACAGCCCTTATGGCTGCATTCATTCCCGGAGAGTCTCCTCCGCTTGTCAATACTGCTATTTTTTTCAATCGTTTCACCTCATCATGTCTCTTCATATACGATGCTGCTTCTACTATAATCCCCCGCATCGGTTTTCTCAAAACAAAACCCTTAAAAGCTTAAAATGACAATATTTCATGCATGGTACTTCAAACCAATAAAGCAGTCTGGTAAAATAGACTTATTACGAATGAACCAAATCTGATTAAAGGAGTCTATTTAATGAATTGCTCAGCTTGCTCACCCGATCTTGCCATTCCCTCCGCAGGGTACCTAATTATTGATTCAGCCACGGGCGAATCTGATACACTGCCTTACAAATCCGAACACCATCTTGCTTCTCTCCTCGAAGAATGCAATAAAAGAGCAGATGTACAGCACCTGAGAGCGGCTCTCACTGAAGACCCCGGCCTTCCCACAGCCTATTCCTCTTTCAGTTATGTGTTTGAAAGGGTGGTGTCGAAGGAAACGGTCGACATCATCATGGAAGGAGATTTCTCAAGCTTTTTTCAGCCGATCATCCAGATGGAAAGCGGTCAGATCTTCGGTTATGAATCTTTGCTGCGGCACGCTCAGCCTGCCTTCACACCCTATAAGCTTTTTGATACAGCCATTAAGACCGGCTTACAGTCCGTCCTGGACCGGAGAGCAAGAGAACTTGCCATCATCGCACGTTCCAAAAGCGTTAAGAGAGGCATAAAATCGTTTATCAATTTTATCCCCTCCTCCATTTACAATCCTGCTCATTGTCTTCAGCATACGTTCCGGATGGTCAAACAATACCGGGTTTCCCCGGAAGATCTGATTTTTGAAGTGGTGGAAACAGAAAAAATCAATGATATTGATCATTTAAAAAGCATCCTGGACACTTACCGGGCGAACGGAATGAAAGTTGCTCTTGATGATATGGGAAGCGGCTACTCCACCTACGAGGTACTCGAGCATCTAAAGCCTGACTTCGTCAAAATCGACCGGAGTTTTATTTCGGACTGTCATAACGATTCAGAGAAACAGTCCTTTTTAAAAAATGTCCAGGCACTTGCCCAGGATCTTTCCATCACCGTACTTGGCGAGGGGATTGAAACCGCTGAAGAATTTACCTTTCTTCAGTCTATCGGAATCGCTCTGGGTCAAGGATATTACATCGGCAAACCTGCACCGGAACCTGCCTCCGGCCACTTGCTGTTCGCTTGATCAGCAGCTCATGAAAAACCCCCTGGGATGCAGCGATTCCAGGGGGGTTTTAGCTGGCGCTCTATACTTGTGGTTTTGTCTATTTAATGATTTGCAGCTCTTTCGGGTAGGAAGTCAGCGTCTGTGCCCCGTTCTCCGTGATGACCACATCATCCTCGATCCGCACGCCGCCAATTTCCGGAATGTATATCCCTGGTTCAATCGTAAACGTCATTCCTTCCTTTAGAAGCCCGTCATTCGTATGAGCCATCGACGGGAATTCGTGAACGTTAATCCCCAGCCCGTGGCCCAGGCGGTGCGGGAAGAACTCCCCGTAGCCTGCTTCTTCAATGATTCCCCGGGCAATTTTATCCAGATCCCCGATCCTTGTACCCGGCTTTGCGGCTTCCAGTGCCGCCATTTCAGCTTTCAGCACTGTTTCGTAGATCGCTTTTTGCTGATCATCGGGTTCTCCGTACATAACGGTTCTCGTAATATCAGAGCAGTACCCGTCCAGTACGACTCCCAGATCAAACAGGACAAGGTCTCCTTTTTTCAGAACAGCGGTACCTGGGTTGCCATGCGGCTGGCCGGATTTTTTTCCAAACAGGACCATGGTTGAAAAGGACATAGCCTGGGCACCTTTTCTTTTCAGCTCATACTCTATTTTCGCCAGAACATCCATTTCGGAGACGCCTTCCCTTAAGGCTGCCACGCCTGTCTCTACGCCGAAGTCAGCCAAAGCGGCCGCTTTCTCCATGATGCTGATCTCTTTTTGGTCTTTAACGACCCGCAGCTCATTCATTTTCTCTTCAGCTGACACAAGCCGGGGAGATCCGGATATGTTTCGAAATGCCTCCGCTCTTGCATAGGAAAGGAGTTCACTTTCTATTGCAGCCTTTTGAATGGTGCCAAGCCCTCTTGAATTCAGCGCTTCCTCAATTTTTTGGAAAGGGTTTTCGTGGTCGCCGTACCCGATGATCTCGTCCTTGAATCCCGCATCTGCAGCCTGTCCTGTCTCCATTCCCGGACAAATGAAGAACGGTTCCTTATCCCGGAAAACAAACAGACCCATCAGTCTCTCATGTGGATCGGTCAGAAAATTGGTTAAGTAAAATACATTCTCCGGCGAATGGATAAAAGTGATGTCAACCGCTTCTGCTTCCATCCAGCTTCTTAGTTCTTCAATTCTTCTATTCATGATCTCTCGCCTTTCTGTATGTGATAGGTGTTCTTTCTTTTGTTTTTCTTTTTTCAAGTGTTCTGATCAGACGGAACCGATTATACCGCTGAACGGCAATAAAGGGCAAATTGAATAAAATGGCATACAGCATGAAAATACAGGCCGTAAAAGGCTCATTCCATAGAAAGAAAGCTGATGCTGAAAAAATCTGCAGCCAATGCGCCGTTTCCCCTCTGTTTGTCTCCAGGATAAACCGGTTCAGCAGGGTACTTTTGCTGCCGGCTAATTTATTCTTCGGAAACCCGTTCCTAAACCAGCCCCCGGCTTCAGGCAATCTGTCTTTCCACCTTTTGATCCCAGCCTTTTCATATATCCTGCCTTCCTTCTCCCACCTTCTTTGCCTGAACAAAAAGGAAGGCCCTTTGAATGCTTCCGGTGAAAATTTGGATAGCATCCAGGAGAGCGCGACAGGAAAAGCTGCGAGCCATACGATATTTAACGCAATCTGAACGGCCTGACTCATTTGCGCGACGCTCCCTCTTGGCCGCCGCTGATCTTTCTGCCCTTCCAGACTGCATTTTTGCGAATGAACGTTTTATAGAGGGAAAAACAGAATACCGTCAAAAAGAACAGAAGATGCAGCGGAAAGAGGAGGATGCTCCAAATCGGGAACCTTCCAAATTTCGCAAGTGCACTCGATAGCTGAATCACGGCTGCTGTATAGAGAAGAAGATATGCAGGCCATTCATTCGTGAACAGTACCGGAATCTTGGCCCAAAAGGAGAAAAGTCCCCCAAGCCAGATAGATGACAGCAGCAGAAAACGGATTTTTGCTGCTGCAGCTCCAGAGGCAAAGCTTTTTGCCCAGCCGTTGAACATACTGACCGGTCCTTCCGGATACATGCGCATCGAGATGGCTTTTCTTCCGCTTGCATACAGGATTGCTTTTCCTGATTCTGTGATTTTTTTGCCCATCGCCATCGTTTCAACGACTTCATCTTTGATCGATTCATGACCGCCCCATCCGAAATAATCCTCTCTCCTGCAGAGCAAAGCCTGGCCGAAAGCCCCATTTCCTTTTTTCCTTGCCCAAGCGGGAGCAAAAGCCCCGATCGCTCCGACCGTCATGAGATGAAAAAGGGCAGACCCGGTTTCATACGGTTTTTGCATCGCATGAAAGGGATGGACAGTCAGCACAGACTTGCGTTCGATATGCCTGAATAAACCTGTCAGCCGGGCCATTCCGTTTTTTTCAAAATATGTATCAGCATCCATGAACAGGAGCCATTCCCCTGAAGCTTGGAGCGCCCCGTTCCAGCACGCCCAGGACTTGCCTTTCCAGCCTTCCGGCAACTCAGGAACTTTGATGACTGCAGCACCGTTTTTCTCCGCTACAGCGGCTGTATGATCCTCAGATCCATCATCCGCTACGATGATTTCAAAAGGCGTTTCGCTCTGGGATGCTATGGATTGAAAGAGGATTTGAAGGTTCTCTTCCTCATTTCTGGCCGGAATAATAATCGTGAGTTTGTCTTTTACCAATCTTCTGCTGCTGTCTGAAGGAATCGCTTCAAATGCAGGAATCCTCCAAAAAAGAAAAAGTCCGGCTAGCAGCGCAGCTATAATCATTGCCATCTACATCCACCTCACTGGCATGGTTTCTCCATTATACCCTTTTTTATTAAAAATGCGCAGGGAAAGGGCTGAATGAGGTTTCCTAATTGCTTTTTTGTGGAAAATATTCTGTATGCGATGAATGAATAATTCCCGCTTTTGGTTAAAATGATAGACGGACTCAGGATCAGTATGAATGATAAAAAATCGAATTATGGGAGGCACTGTAGCATGAGAAAGAAAGTGATTGTGATCGGCGGAGGCCTTGGCGGCATGTCTGCTGCCATCCGGCTTGCAGCAGACCAGTATGATGTAACCGTTGTGGAGAAAGGAGAAAGACTTGGAGGAAAACTGAACGTACGGGAAGGAAAAGGCTTCAAGTTTGATACAGGCCCTTCCATCCTGACGATGCCATGGGTACTTGAACAGCTGTTCCGGAGCGCAAACCGTGACCTTCATGACTACATAACCATCAAACGGATCGAACCTCAATGGCGGACTTTTTTTGAGGATGGAACGACGATTGACCTCACAAGCGACCTTCAAAAAATGATGCAGCAGCTGAAAGAGCACAACCCGGATGACCTTCATGAGTTCTTTCAGTACATGTCCTACTGCACCAAAATGTATGAATACAGCATGAAAAGCTTCTATAAACGAAGCTTAACGGGTGTCAACGATCTCCGCAACATGCATTCCATGAAAGAACTGCTCGCGATGGATCCAATAAAATCCATGGATCAGGTGACAAAAAAGCATTTCAGCAGCAAGCATCTGCAGCAGCTCTTCAATTTCATGATCATGTATATCGGTTCATCTCCTTATCAGGCACCGGCCATCCTGTCCCAGCTCGTGTATGTCCAGCTTGGCATCGGCATTCATTATGTGGAAGGCGGCATGTACAAGATTGCCGAAGCGATGGGCAAACTTTTGAGAGAGATGAACGTCAATGTTCTTCTGAACAGCAAGGTGAAAAGGATCATAACAGATGGAGACACAGCAAAAGGAGTAGAGCTTGAGAATGGCGAAACGCTCGAAGCGGATCTCGTCGTTTCCAACCTGGAAGCCATCCCTGCTTACAATACGGTTCTAGAGGATCATCCAGGCAGCAAGAAAACGGCAGCAGAGCTGGAGAAATACGTTCCAACCGTTTCCGGTCTGGTGCTGCTTCTCGGTGTCGACAAAGAATACAAGCACCTTGCCCACCATAATTTCTTTTTCTCGGAAGATCCGAAAAAGGAATTTGACCAGATTTTCAACGAAGGCGTTCCTGCTGATGATCCTACCGTCTACATAGGGATTTCTTCCAAGTCAGATCCTTCCCAGGCTCCGGCGGGCAAAGAGAACCTGTTTGTTCTTACCCATGTCCCTCCGCTCAAGCCAGGGGAATCATTTGAAGAGATCAAGGAGCAATATCGTGAAAAAGTGCTGAATAAGCTCGAGCGTATGGGTGTCAGCGGTCTCCGTGACCACATCGAATGGGAATACCAGTTCACTCCGGATGATATTCAGGAGCTGTACGGCTCAAATGGCGGTTCGATTTACGGAGTGGCAACGGATCGTAAGAAAAACGGCGGATTTAAAATTCCGAGCAGAAGCAAAATGCTTCACAACCTGTATTTCACAGGCGGTTCTACCCATCCTGGAGGAGGGGTTCCAATGGTTACCCTGTCAGGCCAGCTGACTGCTGATCTGATTCTCGAGGATGACTTGGCTAAAGCCACTCAGAAAGAAATCGGCTGATGGTCGCAAGATCACCTGTTAAGCGGTATACTTGAAAGAAGGGCTGGTCCTCTGCGGGCCTGCCTTCTTTTTTTGAATCCCCTGCTGTCCATTGTTCAGGGCGAGCGGGAATTTTCCGGAAAGGAGAATGTACCGGATGCTGTTTGCCTATTCATCAGTACTGCTGATCCTGCTTTTATTTACAATCGCTAATTCTTTTTTCATGCCGAAGCTGAAAAGGTCTGGTCCGGCACCTGGAAATGCTGTCAGCATCTTGGTTCCGCTGCGTAATGAAGAGCGTAATGTGCCTTCACTGATCACCATGCTGAAAAAGCTGACCTATCCAAATGTAAGGTTTTTTCTCCTGGACGATCAATCAGAGGATCAAACATATGAGCTTTTAAAGCAGCATGCAGGACCCGATAAACGGTTCACCCTTCTTAAAGGGGAAAAGCTTCCGCAAGGCTGGTCTGGGAAAGTACATGCATGTCATCTTCTCAGCAGGCACGCTGAGACGGACCTGCTGCTTTTTCTCGATGCAGACGTAAGGCTGCAGCCGGATACACTTGAGAAGGCGGTTTCGATGATGCGATCCAAAAACGCCTCATTGCTGACTGGCTTTCCGAGATTTCCAGTCACCTTTCTTCTTGAGAAGTGGCTTGTGCCCATGCAGCATTATCTCATCTATGTTCACCTGCCTTTATACCTTGCCAATTATACGGGCTTTCCAGCTGCGGCTGCCGCTCACGGATCCTTTATGCTCTTTAAAAGAGAAGATTATCTGGCAGCAGGAGGGCATGCTGCCATTAAAGATTCCCTTGTGGACGACGTTCATCTTGCCCGAAAAATGAAAGCCACCGGAAAACGGGTGATCCTAGCAAATGTCACAGAAGACGTTACGTGTTATATGTACCGCTCGGGAAAGGAAGCCTGGAACGGTTTCAAAAAAAATATTTTCCCTGGGTTCGGCCGCTCCCTCCCTGCTGCAGCCGCTCTTTGTCTGTATTTTGCCGCCGTTTGCATCTTCCCGGGACTGTTCGCTATATATGGTGCTTATGAACTGGCTGCCAAGCAGACATTTACAGCTCTCTATTTTGTCCCATACGTTTTATCTGTCCTTCAAAAGATGTATGTGGATTGGCGCTCCCGCCAGAGCCTGATGCTTGCTCCCGCAATACCGCTTTCAGCCGCTATATTTATCGCATTGATGGCAGTTTCCATCTATGCGTCCTTCAGCCGGAAGGGATACGATTGGAAGGGCAGGTCCTATGAATAGGCCTTCCCCTCCCGGTTCTCCGCCTGTATGGTTTGTCTGCCCGGGGAAAAGCTAATCAGGAATTCATCGAAAAGATAACCTGTACCTATTTCTCTTTTAATACGTTTTTTGTATAATAACGGTGTTCGCATTCCTCAAGGAGATGTATGATAAATGGCTGAATTTTTTAAAAGACGCAGTGTTCTGCTTTTAACTTTGTTCGGATTTGCCTGCCCTTTTATTGGAATGGCGCTTATTGATTTTTACTATTACAGTTCGCTTATCGGCTGGATTGCAGGATTTGTCTGTTTTGTTCTTGCGTACATCATTGTCATCAGGAGACCTGAAACGGAAACAGGCACTTGATTCTACTGGACAGCCTCAGGCCATTTAGGATGCATCAACCTGCTTCCTTTTTGGCCGTTGTGAATGAATAGATGAATGAACATACACCTCCCATACGGTTCCTCTAAGATCCCCTCCAATGCCTTCATCCTTCGCTTCCTTGTCACATTAATTGATGACCGAAAAGGCAGCCAGCTAATACAGGTCTGCCTGATGGAAATGAGTGATTTTCTATTTTTCTTTTTTCAGCCATGCTCTTCCTTCCCGGCTCGCTTTTACCAGTCCCTCAACCCCCAGATCTGCTTCCGTTGAATGATGAATCCAAACGTGCTGTATCGTTTTTGTTTACATCTCTCCAATTTAGTTTTTCTGTAATTTGAACCTTTAACAGCGGGCAAAACGTCTGTTGAAGCATAGAATAACGAAATGAGTTTTTTGATTTTTCTGATAAAATTATTTCTCTCAAATATGGAAAGACTGACCATACAGGAGGTGGAAATGATGGCTTTGGTTATTATTTGCAGAACGTGCAGCGGATCAGGAAAGCAAAAGCGTATTTCCTTTCTTCCCTTCAGTTCTAAATGCAGCGGCTGCAACGGCACCGGCAAGCAAAATGCGTCCGTGTTCAAACCTTGAACAAGCTTAAAGCTTTGAGAAACAAATGAAAATGGCTTCCCATTCAAGCAGGAAGCCGTTTTATTCGTTTTGTGTATTCTACGTAAAACGCCTTTCTGATAACAGAAACAGGGAGAGGCCGATTTTTCTGCAGATCGTTACATAATGGAGCAGGAACAGCAGAATGATTCCCGCATTCATTCCAAGGATAATGCCCGTCATTTGAAAATTCTGCATGGATCCGAGGATGTACATCATTAAAAAAGAAACCGCATGCGACCAGACCGAATGATAGAACGCATCTTTTACAAGTCCAAGCCCGATTAGATAAGCCTGAAGCGGGTGAATGAAAAAGTGGAAAAGAAAATAAGGCCACAGCAGCTGAAGATATAGAGAAGCTTCCGGTGCTTTAAAAAACAAATGAGTGAGCGGTTCTGCAAACCAGTACATTAAATATACAGCCGGGATCCCGTAAAGACATGTAATCCACATCGATTGCTGCAGCAGGCTCCTCAATCTTTCCCCTTCCTGCCTGGCAAAGGACTCAGATACGTTCGGAAGCAGGGCGATCATCAGGGAGTGGGAAAGAAAAGCAGGGAAAAATCCGATGCTCATGGCGACGCCTGCCAGGAGTCCGTATTGTTCAGTTGCAAGAACCCCTCCCACCCCGGATACGGCTAGAGCTCCTTTAATCAAAAAGGGCTGAAAAGCATTAGTGACCGCATTGAAAATCCGCAGCGCTGTAGTCGGTACCGATACAGCCATCAGATTTTTCCTGACTTCCCCTTCACTCATATGTGTATGCTTGCCCTTCTTCATCATCCTGAACTGCAGCACATACTGGGTAAACAAGTAGAAAAAAACCACTGCTTCACTTCCGATTAATACAGCGAGGGCGATAAACAGTGCGGTGCTTTCCGTAAAGTGCATGCTTTGAAATACAAGAAAAAGCGCAAGGAGCTGAACAGCCTTTCTTAAGAAGGAGGAGATCGCGATCTTATCCATTTGCTGTACACCCATAAAATACCCGCGGGCGATGGATGAGAAGGATACAACAGGTACAAGGATAAACAGCAAATAGCGGACAAGGGGGTGGTAGCCGTTAAACACGGGCAGAAAAGGGAGAACAGCCAGCAGGATGATCAAAATCATCCCCGTCAGCTTGTATACAAATGCAAGGGCGTGGCGGAGCATGCTGTAATGGTATTCCTTTTTCTGTTCTGCTGTAAATTTCGATATGCTGACCGGCAGCTCAAGACTGGAAATGATCACGACAAAGAAGATGAAGGGGAGCAGCTGCATGTACATTCCCATCCCATGCTCCCCAAGCTCCTTAGCGAGGATCATATTCAGATAAAATTCCAGGCACTCGCCGATAAATGCTGCCAGCGCGAGCAGCAGGGCACCTTTTGCGAAAGAATTCATTCCATGCACTCCCATCTGAAACTCTGCATTTTCATCATATGAGTGTGATGGACAAATTATCTTTCTTTTTTCAGCGCTGCATTCAGGCACTCTCTTTATTATTCGATCACCCCTGATTCATTAATCGTTATTTCCGCCTCTACCTCCGTTTTCACATCCTGATAGGTTTTTTTCCATTCCTTTATATCAAAGGAGCGAAAAGTGTGGGAAGCTTCATCTCCGATTCCGGTTGGGTCGATATTCATCTCTTGAAACTGACCGAGAAGATCGAGACACTCTTTCTCTACCGTTTTCGCGAAGGTCTTTTCAGCTTCTTTAATTTTTTCTGGCGTGATCTTCTTTCCGGTAAACTCCCTTATATGGCCTTCAAGTTTAATTTTAAATACGACACGATCCTCTGACTTCATGACAAGGTTCTTATCCGACGTAATGCTTTTTACGGAAATCATGTCACCGTCATCAAGTTTGAATGTATACGTTCCTTCCATGTATTCATCGGTCAGCAGTTTAAAGAAGATCATTTTTTCATTCGGCAGTTCTCCTACCATCCGGTCTTTATCAAACAGAGCCACACCCGAAATCTCCAGTTCATCCTTGCCGGAGAGCGAAAGGATAGGCAGGTACCCATCCTTTCCTTTGTCGTACAGCTCATATAAGAACAGGTGAAGGTTCTGCCTGGATAAATCCCGGCTATTCATGTTGTGACGGATTAAATTGCTCAAGTAAACCGCCGTTCCCCGTGAACCATATTGCCCCATTAAAATTTCCGATGCAGATTTCCGTCCGACCGCCAAATATACCCTGGATCCTACACTCGCATCCCGCTGCAGTGAATCAAGAAGTTCTTCAAAGCCTTCCTTTGCCAGCTCCTCTCCGAATATGGCCACCTGCAGTTTTCCATACACAAGCGGATCAGATGACTTCCGCTGCAGATCTGTCAGGAGATCACGGGTCAGCGTGGAAGTTTCTTCGAGCACCTCACTTTGAACCGGCTGCTGCTTCTGATAGACAGGAATGATGACTGTTCCTTTAATCAGTCCATCTTCTCCTTTGTCGTAGCCTGATGCCAGGATGATATTTACATCGTCAATGATTTCTTTTTTAATACAGCCTGTTGCAGGAAAAAGAAAAAGGAGGATAAAGAGAACGGCAAGCTTCCTTTTTTTCATCCCGTCCCCCCCTGTTTTTTCATTCTTTTCGCGACGAGCTGGAGAATGAGGATGACGGGAATGTATAGATAAAAATATGTCCCGGTCATTCCGACAATCGTATTAAATTGATTGATTTGCTCGCGTGTTTCAAACAGATTGACCGCCAGCAATGTAAGGGCAATAATCCCGATCAGTGTCTTTTTCTGGCTCCAGTTAAAGGTTTGTTTGATTCCCCTGCTGGCACACCAGAGCACCAGACATACATTCGGAAGGATAATCAGAACCCAATTGGCAATCCCGATGTATTCAAAGCGCTCCACAAACGGAATCTCAACGATTTTCCATATTGTTAATGTAGCCCAGATGTTCTTCTGCAGCTGCTCTGAGCTGAAAAAAACCAGTGTCACAATCATAATGAGGAGATAGATGCATGTTGTGAAAAAAATCGCTCCGTGAGCCCAGATTTGGGATTTTTCCGGTTTCTTGATGAACGGATAATAGACGAGCAAAGCCTCGAACCCAAGAACGGTTAATGCCATTCCCTTCGTGCCAGATAAAATATCCATCAAAGAGTGGTCGAACACCGGAGAAAGGTTTTTCCATTGGGCAAATTCCAGAGGGAAAATAAACGTAAAAATCAGATAGCTGGGCAGAACGACTCCAAAAAAGCAGATCCCGGTCACCACCCTGAAGCCCCCGCTCACAATATAGTAAACGAGAAGAAGGAATAAGGAGCTGAACACCCAGAGGTTAATATCGGGGAACATCCATACCTGGATGATCTCCATATACGTCCGGAGCACCTCTACTGCCAAGAGGGTGAAATACAAAGATATGAGCAGATTGATTGCTTTCCCTGCCCATTTGCCGAAGATGCGGAGATGAATATCATGAATGTTGCCTTCTGCCCCTTTTAAAATCTTATAAATCATCCAAACCATCAAGTGAGA
The DNA here is from genome assembly GCF_009711125.1 of Metabacillus mangrovi. Lineage (GTDB taxonomy): Bacteria > Bacillota > Bacilli > Bacillales > Bacillaceae > Metabacillus_B > Metabacillus_B mangrovi. The sequence continues at coordinate 162,440 of NZ_WMIB01000004.1, forward strand.
AAAGAGCCCGGACAAGACGACAGGAATCCAGGCATCCTGTCCGGTTGATTTTGTGATGATCCGTTGAAAACCAAGGACACCGACACCAAATTGCAGGGAGTGGATCAGGTAAAAAACAAGGAAATGGGACACTTGATATTTTTCTGCAATCTTTGGCATGAACGCCGCCTCCTACTCATCAATATCCTGTTTTTTCTCTGCCTTCTTTTTGCTGAAACGGATGGGCTGCTTCGTTCTAAGCTGCAAAGGCCGCTTGAACATCTGTGAGAAAGGCAGACGGATAATGGCATCTTTCATATCAGCTGTCCTCGGTGGATAAATCGGCTCCAGGTAAGGCCTGCCCAGTGAAGAAAGCCTCAGCAAATGGGTTGCAAGGATACAGAAGCAAAAAACGATGCCGAGTAAACCGTAAAATTCAGCGAATAACAAAAAGGGGAAGCGCATTAGGCGCACCGTGTTGCTCATTCTATATACAGGTGAAGTAAATGACGCTAAAGCGGAAAGAGCAACGATAATCAAGAGGACATTACTCGTAAGCCCCGCTTCAACGGAGGCTGTTCCAATAACGATACCTCCGACAATCCCGATCGTCTGGCCAACCTTTGTAGGGAGACGTGCTCCCGCTTCCCTTAGAAGCTCAATCGTCAGTTCGAGGAACAGTGCTTCAAGTATCGGAGGCAAAGGGATCTCTTCCCTCGAACTGACAAGCGTGTTCAACAAATCTCTTGGAATCAGCTCATAATGAAAGTTCAAAGCAGCCACATAGATTGGGGTCACCAAAATGGAGAAGGCCATAGAAGCGAGCCGGACAATCCTGAAAAAGGAAGCCACAATATAATTAAAAAAATAATCATCGAAAGCTGAAAAAAATTCGACCAGTGTGCTCGGCCCGATTAAAACCTGAGGAGAACCGTCTACAATAATGGCAATCTTCCCTTCAGAAAGAACGGACACGACCCGGTCCGGCCGCTCTGTATCCACATGCTGTGGGAAAGGGGTGTGCTGGTTATCTGAAATGATCTGGGCGAGCAGCGAACTGTCCACGATGTTATCGATTTCAACTTCATTCACCCTCTGCCAGACAGACCTGACATTTTCGTCATTTGCAATGTTCTCCAGATACAAAATCGCTGTCTTTGTCGACGTAAGCTTCCCCAGATGGATTTCCTTAATACGCAAATGCTCGGAAGGAAGGCGTTTACGAATCAGATGGATGTTCGATTCGATCGACTCGACAAATGCTTCCTTCGGTCCTACTACACTGAATTCAACTTCAGGCAGACTGACCTGCCTCGACTTTTCCATTGAGACCCTGACAAGGAGGCAGCTCTTTCCATATTCAGAACGCGTAATCATAATAAAACCCTGCAGCAGCTTTTCCTTCATCACATCGGGATCAGAGGTTACCATTGCATTTTCTACAGGAACGGTTTGCTTCAGCTCGTCCAAATCGTTCCATTGTCCGGAAGTTACAGCCGATAGGACACTTTCCTGCAGTATTTTTGAATCGACAAGCGTGCGGAAGTACGAAATCCAGAAGCGCCCCGAGGCCCCGCTGTTCCCATATTGAATAAAATCGGAAGAACTCCTTAATACAGCCATCATCTCCGGTATCGAAGTTTTAGGAGAACCATCCATATTCTTCATCGTATCCATTGAAACTCAGCCCCGGTCCGTGTAAATTATCTACGGTTTATTTTGCTGTAGTTGGCCGGAAGTTATACAAAAAGGACCGGCTCCTTCTGCGGATACATTCTCCGAGAGAGCCGGTCCTTGCCTATCAGCCTGCAAAGGCATGATTCCCAATCTTTTCTTCAACTTTCAACTTTTTAATCCATTCACTTTCCGCTGTTTCCGGATTAAAGAAATACAAATAGTCTACCGTTTTGGTTCTTAGCGCTTCCTCTGCGGCTTGTTTTGATTCTTCATTTGCAGGTTTATGAATGCTTCCGTTTGCTACCGGGGAAAAAGCATTTTTTTCATAAATAACATCCTTCACGGTATCGGGAAACTGGCTGCTTTCCACACGGTTCAATACAACAGAGGCAACCGCCACCTTGCCTTCATGCGGTTCCCCCTTCGCTTCAGCATGCACAAGCTTTGCCAGAAGTTCCTTCTCTTCTTTTGAAACGGAGATTCCCTCTTCTGCTCCCTTTGCCTCTGCAGCTCTCCGGTCAGGTATTTGCAGGACCTCTCCTTCTACTGCTGCGTTTCTGCTCATTTCGTTCCATTTCTCTAAATCTTCGATCGTTACAATATACGCAAAGCTGATATCCTTCAGCGTTTCTCCGGGCTTCACCTTATGTTTTTCCTGTGCAGCTGCTTCTGCTGCATATAAAATGAACAGTCCGCAGGCAGCAGTGAAGATTGCATTTACTTTTTGTTTCATTTTTTCTCCTCCTGGCTCCTGTAAAAGTCATACGTATCAGGCTAACAGGTTATCGCACGAATTTCATTAGCAAATTCCTTCCATAACGCTTTATGGAACCTGTTACTCTGCCTTCATCATCCAAAAGAAACTTTCGTATCCCCGATTTATATTAAAAATCCCTTTTCATAAGGGCCATTTATTCATTTTTCAAAAGAAAAAAAGAATTTTATTCTTTAACTGCCGGCAAAAATTAGAGTGGATGCATCCCTGTCAGGGGAAAAAAATGAAGTTTTCTGAGCTGCTTGACTTGTATAAACCGATGATTCTCCATTTGATGAAACGTCTCTGTATTTACCGCAACCATGAAGAGTTTTTCCAGACAGCGTGTATTGCGCTTTGGGAGGCATCTAATCAGTACCTTCCGGAGAAAGGGTCCAAAGATGCTTACTTTTATCTTTTTATTAAAGGAAGGCTGATGAATGAAATGACGAGGCAGAATCAGCTCATAAGCCGGGAGGATCTGAAAGAGTCTGTGGACCTGGACATGTGCACGAGTGTTCCCTTTCCCCATGAGAATGAACCAGATTGGGATGTCCTTGCTGAGGGACTGACTGAGAACCAGAAAAAGTGGTTTCATTATCACATTTGCCTCGGAGACACCATTACGGAAATAGCTGAAAAGGAAGGCACAACACCCGCTGCAGTCAAAGGCTGGAGAAGAGATGCCCTCCGCAAGCTTAAAGAGAAGCTGCAGCTGGAAACGTAAACAGAAAAAAACCCGGAAGATGGTATAGCTCCCGGGTTTTCTCGTTTCATTTGGTAAATTTAACGGTACGAACTGCCGCTCTAGCTTCTCGCGGATTCGGAATAACGGTAGATGGTCAGCCCATTGTGCTTTGCTATTCCCCGAAAGTGCTTAAAGTCCGGCCGGTTCACCAGGACATCGCGCACAGAAAGGAAAATGTCTTTCGGAACGGTTATTTCACTCCGTTCCCCGCTCTTCAGCTCGTCCAGCATCCTGGAAATGGTATCTTGATCCACTTGGCATCCTCCTCTAACTTTCCTAAGTTTACAAAGAGAATGGCCTGAATGCAATCTTTACATGATGGACTGGACGGCTTCTTTGACGCCTGAATTTCCGCTGATGATTTCAAAAGTCTGGTCCCGTGCTGATTCTTCACTCAGACACTCTACCAGCACTTCTGCCACATCCTCACGGGGAATCGAGCCTTCATGATTTACCTGTTTCGCCGCTTCAATCTGGCCGCTGCCTTCGTCATCCGTTAACGCACCAGGACGGACGATCGTGTAATTCAACTCGGAATCACGCAAATATTGATCAGCTGCCGCTTTCGCATTCAAATATGTTTTCATCTCCTCAGGTCCTTCCTCCGGAGAATCCGTACCAATTGAACTGAGCATAACGAATTTTTTCACATTATGCTTTTTCGCTGCATCAATGAGCCGCTGCGCCCCATTTTGATCGACAGCGATTGTCTTGTCATCGCCTGTGCCTGAACCGGAGCCTGCTGCAAAGATAACGGCATCAGCTCCCTGCACCGCTTCACTGAGTTCTCCTTCCAGATCGGCTACAATCGTACTGGCCCCAAGCTTTTCAAGATCTTCTGCCTGCTTCTCATCCCGGATCATCGCGATCGGATGGTACCCTTTTTGAGCGGTTTTTTCAATAACATATCTTCCAGTGCTTCCATTAGCACCTGCGATTAGTACTTTCATTTCTATCATCTCCTCTGCTCCTAACTTTCCCCGCAGATAATCAGCTTAAACCGGCCAATCTTCTGCCGCTGCTCTGCGGTTTAGGAACGAAGCCACTCTGAAAGCCTGGAATACTGATTTGCTGCATCCTCGATTCCCTGTCTGTACAGAGCGTCAAGCTTAACAGGATTCCGTTCAATTCTTCCTACTTCAAGCTTTGCCTCCGGTCTGATCACAAATAGATTTCCTTTTTGTTCCTGCTCGGAAATATATGCGAGCGTTTCATTGTACATGGCATAGCGGGAAAGAATAGCAGTGGCCAGTTCCGGAAATTTCCTGAGAGATCTCCGCACCATCCATTGGCCCCTTGGCGGAGCTTTTCGGTACCCTTCATTTCGGGTGAGGATGATTACGTTTTTCTGCATCCCGTCCGCCTCTGCCTTGCGGATCGGAATGGAATCCACAATCCCTCCGTCCATCAGCAGCATATCCCGGTAAGGCACCATCGGAGCGATAAACGGGAGAGAGCTTGATGCCCGTATGACTGTAAGCAGATCTCCGATCGACTGCGGTTTGCTGAAATAGACCGGTTTTCCTGTCCGGCAATCGGTCGTTCCTATAACGAGCTTCTCCGTACTGTTTGAAAAAGCTTCAAAATCAAAAGGGACAAGCCGGTTTGGGATTTCATCAAAAATGTAATCCATTCCAAAAAGCTGTCTGCTCTTAATATAATTTTGAAGCGAGAGATATTTCGGGTCCCCGGCATAATCAATATTCACCGTACGGTTTCTGTCCATCTGCCGTGACAGATAGGAAGCGGCCATGCATGCTCCGGCTGAGACTCCGACGACATAGGGAAAATAGAGCTTCTTTTCCATGAAATATTCCAGAACTCCCGCTGTATAGACGCCCCTCATTCCTCCGCCTTCCAGCACTAAACCTGTATCCAATTCTTCTGTCCCCTTTCCCTTTTTCGAACTGCAGCCCCTGATCATCAGCAGGCGTTTCGTATTCATATACAACCCTATGAAACATAATAGCACAATACCATTGCCCGCCTCTTTAACCGGACCTTGTCTTTTTGATACAGCGCTGTCAATTCACCCTTTACTTTATTGGCAAAATAGTGCAAAATGTTTTCTAATGGGGGTATTCAGTACGATTGAAGGAGAGAGGGAAATGAAGATTGCTAAAGTTGGAAACCTGATTGAATTTAAAAACGGACTGCGCGGCATCGTAGAAAAGGTTAACGAAAATTCGGTCATTGTGGATCTGACCTATATGGAGAATTTTCTGGACCTTGAACTGGAGAGGCGCACCGTTGTCAATCATAAAAACTACAAGATTCTAAAGGAATCCTGATCGGGCTCCTTCTCGTTATATCTCTAAAAAAGGAATGGCCTAAGCCATTCCTTTTTCATTACTGATAAACCCTGATCTTTACTGATTTTGTTCCCCATTCAAGCGCTTCACTCAAATCTTCAAAAAAGACGTCAATTTCTGCTCCGTTGATCGCACCGCCAATATCTCCGGCGATGGCCTTTCCGTAGCCTTCTACTTCCACAATCGATCCGAGGGGAATGACGTTCGGATCAACGGCAATCACTTTCGCTTCCCCAAACCGGTTCAAATCAATCCCCATCTTCGTTATTCCCGAACAGCCATCGCAGCTAGCCGTATAGGCTGTACTGTGAACTGTCAGCTCCTTCACGGAGCCGGCAGCAGGATTTGCTTTTTCATTTAGCTTACGATATGTAGCAGGACCTGCAATCCCATCTGAAACGAGCCCCTTGGAGGACTGAAAAGAAGCGACTGCACGCTTTGTGCCGCTTCCATAAATGCCATCTGCCGGGCCGGAATAAGCCCCCCATGCTTTGAGCTTATTCTGCAGATCAGCCACCGGCTTTCCTATGTTGCCGGGCTTTAATACCTTTAACTTTGCTGCGGTCACGCTTCCAGCCAGCCCGTCTTCCGTAATGTTTGCTGCTGCCTGAAACTTTTTGACAGCCTCTTCTGTAATGCTGCCGTAATAGCCGGTTGCTTCATGATACGGATAAACCTGCTTTGTAAGCAAATACGTCTGCAGCTCTTTTACATCACTGTTAGCCATCCCTTCGGACAGGAGCCGGTCTCCCAGCGCTGCTTCTCCTTTAACAGGAGAAAATAAGGCTGCACCCATCAAACTCAAGCCTATCACGGCACTTGTTTTTTTAAACATTCCCGTTCGTTCCTCCCTGCATCTGATTAACAGATAAAAACTTCGCCGGAACTTTTATTTTATAGCGGGACTGAACCAAAAACGAATCTGCAGGACTAGAAATCTTCCATAATTATAGGCGGGGTATGACTATTTTCCCGCAGGGTCAAAAAGGAGGAAAAATGGTAAAATTGATCAATGGAAGGGAGAGAAACAGATGATCCGGAGATTGACAGTAGAGGACGCGGAACAGCATCTGAACTTGATGCTTGCTCTTGATGAGCAGACAGGAACCATGCTCTATGAACCGGGGGAGCGGTCCGATGATGCCGGGCAGCATGCGAAAAGGCTTGCCGCTGCTTTAAACAGCACCTTATTCATATGGGTCTGGGAAGAAAACGGGACCTTGACAGGGCATGTAACCGTCATTCCAGGACAGCTTAAGAGAACCTCGCACAAAGCATCCATTGTCATCGGACTACTGCCCAGTCACCAGAATAAAGGGCTTGGAAGCCGGCTGATGGATACAGCTATACACTTTTGCCGGGAGAGATCTTTTAAAAGACTGGAACTAACCGTGATGACTCATAATGAAGCCGCTGTATCGCTATATAAGAAGAAGCGATTTCTGATCGAGGGAACCATCCGGGCTTCCCTGACAGCAGATGGGGAACCGGTAGACGAATACATAATGGGGAGGCTGCTATGACATTTCCTGAATTGCGGACCGAACGGCTTTTTTTACGAAAAGTGGCTGATGAGGATGCGGCTGCTCTGCTTGACATATTTTCAAGGAAAAACGTATTGGAATACTACGGCATGGAGCCTCTGAAAGAAAGAGCAGAAGCTGTCCTGCTTGCCAGTAAATTTAGAGAAGGCTGGGAGAGCGGCAGCTCCATCCGGTGGGGACTGGAATATGATAGCCGGCTCATTGGAACCATCGGCTATCATAACTGGAGCAAAATCCATAAGCGGGCAGAAATCGGCTATGAGCTGCATCCTGATTTCTGGAGGATGGGATTCGCCTCCGAAGCCTTGCATGCAGCCGCCGATTTTGGCTTCCGGACGCTCGGGCTCCATCGAATCGGAGCAACGGTCAGACCGGAAAATATTGCGTCACTTAAACTGCTTGAAAAAATGGGGTTCCGGCAGGAAGGACTTCTGCACGGCTATCAATATACAGGCGGATCGTTTTTTGACCTGATTATGCTTTCACTGATCAAAGAAAATGGCCGGAACGGACTCTGACGGAAGCAAATACGGACTGAAATGAGCGGCAGGGTTCATTGGAAACCGGGATATCTTCGAAAAAATAGATTTATCTTCGAAAATTACCATATTTCTCCGAAAAGCACCGTTTATTATCGAAAATAAAAATTTATCTCCGAAAATGCTCCTATATCGATTTTTCGGCGGTTTTCGACACCTCTTCTTTCTGCTCGAGCCGGATGGTCAGGCCGTTGATGCAAAAGAGACAGCATTTGCTGTCTCTTCAATTAAAACCCCGCTATATTCGTATACTTCGTCCGCTCATCCTCGATTGTGATCAGCTTCACGTCTTTCATCAGAAAACTGATCAAATCCCCGCGCTTGTCCTCAAAGCTGATCCGGTCTCCGCTGCTGTATGCTTCAAGCACTCCTTCCTTGTTCCCTTCCGCCTCTACCTCTCTCATGACATAAAAATCGTTGCTGAAATGGTACCGTACTTTGTACTTGTTCATCCTTCAGCCTCCCTCTTGTTTTCACTATACCTTTTCAACATGTACGGGGGCTTCTCCTCTAACACAGCAGAAAAAGAAAAAAGCCCGCTTATCATAATAGCGAACTTCTTCTCTATTACCGGTTATCCACCTTCTCCGGATACAGATCATGATTCATCAGCCGGTGCTCGGCCATTGCTTCGTATTTCGTACCCGGTTTACCATAGTTCGTATACGGATCAATGGAGATGCCGCCTCTAGGAGTGAATTTGCCCCACACCTCGATATAACGGGGATCCATCAGCTTGATCAGGTCGTTCATGATGATGTTCATACAGTCTTCATGGAAGTCTCCATGATTGCGGAAGCTGAACAGATACAGCTTCAGTGACTTGCTTTCCACCATCAGCCTGTCCGGAATATAGCTGATATAGATGGCTGCGAAATCCGGCTGGCCGGTTTTCGGGCACAGGGATGTGAATTCAGGACAGTTGAATTTTACGAAATAATCCCGGTTGCTGTGCTTATTTTCAAAAGACTCCAGAATATCAGGAGAGTATTCGAACAAGTACTGTGTTCCTTGATTTCCAAGCAGCGTAACGCCTTGCAGTTCTTCATCTTTTCTTCCGCTCATGTTTCCTATCTCCTTTAAACGCCGCGCTTATTTCCCCACAGCAGCGTATGCAGCTGCGGCAGGACGCGGACGAAATTTAGTTCGGGATCCTTCATTACCTGATCGATCAGCCATTCATATCGTGCCATCAAGTGCCGCATCAAGCCGAGATCATCGGTTGTAGCCGTATCATCATTCCCTACCTGCAAATAAAAAGGAATGCCGGGATACTTCAGATGAACCTTTTTGGCAAAATCCAGATCATCTGCATCAAAAACGACCACTTTCAGGCTGGCTGATGAAGCTCTGCCGGCTTCCTTCAGTTTCCGGAAGATGTCATCCAGCACATCAAAGTTCGTTTCCATTCCGGAACTCGGCGGTTTCGGTGAAAGAGTCAGGTCATCGATATCAGTGAACCACTCCTGATAACGGCTCCCTTGCGTTTCAAGGGCGATCGCCATCCCTTTTTCCTTCAATAAAGTAATGACAGAACGGAGATTCTTCAGCAGTGCCGGGTTGCCTCCGGATATCGTAACGTGAGAGAACCGGTCTCCTCCCGTTTTTTTCAGCTCCTGCCATACGGCATCTGCATCCATTTGAATGATATCCTCTTTTGCAGTCCCGTCCCAGGTAAAGGCCGAGTCACACCAGGAACAGGAATAATCACAGCCCGCTGTCCGGATGAACATCGTTTTCTGGCCGATGACCATCCCTTCACCCTGAATGGTCGGACCGAACACTTCAAGAACCGGAATTTTCTCAGCCATTGTTTTTCACCTTCTTCGGTCGGTAGACCACATAGCTCGTTGGTGTTTCCCTTACAAACACCTGCAGGCAGACCGGCTTTCCGGGCAGGCGGTCCAGTTCTTCCTGGATCATTTCGCAGATCTTCCTGGCAACGGCCTCTGTCGTCGGAAAATCATCGGACCGTCCGGACTGAAAGGCCGGATGATCATTTAGGACCGTGTGATCGAACTGACCGTGAACCAGCTTCTTCAGCGTTTTAAAATTGACTAGAAACCCCGAATCGTCAAGCTCGTCTCCTGCAATGGTTACGTTGATAAAATAAGTGTGGCCATGCACATTCCGGCATGTGCCCGCATCTTCATGCGGAATAAAGTGAGCTGCTGAAACATGCATGTCTTTATTTAGCTCATACTGATAGTCATGAAAGACTTGAGGATACATTTGTTGAATCATTTTGCGGCCTCCTTTCGGGCAAGATACGCATCAAGACCCTTTTTCCTGAGGACACAGGCCGGGCAATCCCCGCAGCCGTCTGCAGGAATGCCGTTGTAGCACGTTAACGTTTTATGGCGCACGTAATCCAGCGCGCCGAGGCTGTCTGCAAGCCCCCATGTCTCTTCTTTATCGAGCCACATGAGCGGTGTATGGAAGACGAGCTGCTCATCCATCGCAAGATTGACAGTGACGTTGCATGATTTTATGAATTGGTCCCGGCAATCCGGATACCCGCTGAAATCCGTCTCGCAGACTCCTGTTACGATATGCCTTGCCCCAGTTTGGTTGGCAAGCACGGAAGCAAAGGACAAAAACAGAAGATTTCTCCCAGGAACAAAAGTGGAAGGCAGGCTGCCCTCTTCCTGTTCAATCGCTATATCCTCCCTCGTCAGGGCATTCGGGGCGAGCTGGTTCAGCAAGGACATATCCAGGACATGATGGCGGATCCTCTGTTCCGCTGCAATTTTTTCAGCGATTTCAATTTCCAGCTTATGACGCTGGTTATAGTTAAATGTTACGGCTTCGACCTCTTTAAACTGCTCCATCGCCCAGAATAGACACGTTGTACTGTCCTGTCCCCCGCTGAATACGACGAGCGCTTTTTCATTTTTCATATGTGAACTCCTTTCATTGAAAGGGTTCCAGCCTCCGCCAGGTTTATCGTGTTTCATTTAGGTGAAAGTATAAAGGCACCCCATTGATGAGGTGCCTTAGCGGATGTCTATAAAAAAAGTAAAAAAACAATATCCAAGGAACGCCTGTGATATTGCTGTCCTTAGTTTTTTATAGAGGGTTGTGCTAGAACCTCTCCCGTAAAAAATACGGATTTGCTATTCAGCTGACTTTATCCACTATACATCAAAATCAGGCATCTGCCAATCATCCGGAGGACTTTTTATGGAAATGAACCGCTTTACACAAATCAGGACAAGCTTCTGGTTTATCCCGCTATTATATGGAACAATCGCATTATTTCTAGCCTATTTCAGTATGGAACTGGACAGGTATGCATCCAATCATACGGCGTTGTACGATGTGATCCCTGATCTGTTTCTGTCAGACGTTCAGCTCGCCCAGACTATCCTAAGCTCCATCGCTACCTCGCTGCTGACAATGACAACGATTACCTTCTCGTCAATCCTGGTCGTTCTGACTACCTATGCAGCCCAATTTTCACCGAGGGCCCTGCAAAACTTCACTTCCGACAAAAGCTCCCAGAGAGTGCTTGGAATGTTTACCGGAGGGTTTGTCTATACCATTATCCTGCTTCTTCTCGTGAGGGATCAGAAAGGGGATCTGTTCATCGTCCCCGCTCTGGCGATTCTGGTTGCGTTCGCCTGTATTGCTGCTTTTGTCTACTTCATCCATCATTCCGTCACCTCCATCAAGGTCAGCAATCTGATCTTTCAGATTACAAGCAAAACGATGAAGGCCTGGCAGGAGGTGTATGATACAGATAAAAAGCTCAATGCTCAGCAGCACAGCAAGGAGGCTGCAGCGCTTCACCCGGATGAAGCGCTGCAGCTGAAAAGCAAAAAAGCCGGTTACATCCAGCACTTTGAAATCGAAGAGCTGATCAAATCAGCCAAGCTTGCACATGCGGCAGTCCGGATAGATAACAAACTCGGATCCTATGTAGATAAGGGGACACCCCTTTTCACGATCTGGTCCGCTAAAGAACTGTCGGAAAATGAAGAGAACGAACTGCTCAAGCATGCGGTCATCATCTCGGAGCAGGAGCCGATCAAGGATGTCGGTTTCGGGATTCAGAAGCTTTCCGAAATCGCCATACGCGCCATTTCCCCTGCTTTCAATGATCCCTACACAACTGCCAACGCAGTTGAACATATTTCCCGGGTACTAACGCGGCTTGGAAAAAGCTATCTTCCGTCCCCTTATTACCTGGATAACACCCAGTCCTTAAGATTGATTTATCACCGTCCCTCCTTTGAGGACCTTCTTTATAAGAGTTTTTATTTAATCAAGCATTACGGCAAGGAGGACACAGCCGTTATGCATTCTATTCTTACTGCACTCACAGCTGCAGCAGAGCAGAACAGCGATGGTGTCAAAAAAGTCATCTGGAATTATTCCTGCTCCATCCTCGAAGGCCTTCGTGACGTGGAATGGAACAGCTATGACAAACGGTACCTGGATGATCAATTCCAGCTGCTTGCAGAAGCATGCGGAAGCCGGAATGAATTTAATGGCATCTAAAAAGCAGGAGACTCTGTCTCCTGCTTTTCTTATCGCTTATCCGCCTGAATTCGTGCCGGCATCCTCCATTTTCTGATAAAACCCAAGCCCTTTCGCCCCGTGGCTTTTCATAATACTCCGAACCCTTTCAATCAGAGAATCCTGGACACAGACCATTAAGATGATTTCATTTTCCTGTTTGCTGAAGGGCTGGTTTTGTTTTCTCCTTTTATATAAAAATTCCAGGATGAATCCTGAAACCGTTCCTCCTGCTAAACCGATAATCCCCCAGATGACCGGTCCCCATGGCAGGACAAGCCCGTAGATGACACCAAGCAGCATGAAAATAGAACCCGCAACCGCCGCCAGGTCCAGCAGACTCTTTCCATCGTCTGAAAGATCCGTATCCAGGACTGTCTGGAAATTTTTCATCTGATGAAGAGGAACAGCCAGAATCTGCTTAGACGGAACCCCTGCCTTTTCAATTTCCGTTAATACAAGCTCGACAGATGAAGAATAGGGAAAGGTCGAAAATAAATAATTCAGCGTACCCACGTCCTTGTCTACACCGGCATTTTGAAATCCGCAGCCTGGTAATTCGTTTTTACATGCTTTTCAAGCTCACGGTCACACAGTTTATTAAATTCCACCGCGCTTACATAACTGTCATATGCAAGAAATACATAAAGAGATGGCAAAAATAAAAACCACTGCGGCTCGGCGGCCTGAATTGCCTGTCCGAACTGCCCCTGTGCCGAGTAGATCACACATTTATAAAGTCCTGAATAATAAGCGGTAATGATCCAGAATAATACTCCAAAAACAATAGTGGGAAGACGGTTCAGGTAGAAGTGGCCCAATCCTGGTGTAAGCATGGACCAAAATAACGCATACAGCGGCTTTCTCTTTTCTAAAATATTGACTTCAAGGGGGTTGATATTGGAGATAAGGATCGGCGCCCCTTCCCTGACGGAGAGAACATAAAATTTGTTGTACTCAATGGAAAGTCTGTAACTGTCCCAGATAATAAACACATAGAACGTAACATACAGCCAGAGCCACTCTTCATTCATGACCTGCATGGCCTTTTCATGCCTGCCTGTCATCGTATAAAAGATCCCTTCGTTCAGGTGGGAAATATTATTGGCAAACACTTCCCATGCCATGAGCAGAAAACCAGTTATGTACTTCCCTAAAAGAACGTGTCCGAATCCCGGAAAAGATGCTGACCACCAGCTAACAATGTATGGATTTCTTAAATGGACGGCATTCGTCATATAGGGATTTACGGCTGCGATGTATCTGCGCCGCTGAGAATAGTGTTCTGCCACCGCGGTCCCTCTTTTCTAACGGTATCCTTAATAAAATACCCCAAAAAGGGACGTCTATTCCATTCCTTTCAAAAGCAGAAAACGATACGTATCAGGCAAAGCCATCATGATTCAATCCGGTTTTACGGACATGTGAGTTCATAAAAAAAGCCCGGGAAGACTGTTCTTCCCTGGGGCTGTCAATGCAATGAAGCTATTTTTGTTCCTGCTTCCCCTCAGCAAGCTCTTTGAAGGATTTTACTTCTCCATGCGGGTGCTGGTTTTGTTTGCGGTCCTTCCATTGACGCTCTTCCTGCTTCTTAGACTGACTCATTCGCTTATCCCTCCCTTTCCTGAAGACTTCTTTTTATTGTCTGTCCGGATAGCGGGATTATTCTTTTTGTTTAGGGGATCTCAGCAAATAGTAAATCCCGAATCCGATGGCCAATCCGGGCCAAATAAAGCCCGCAGTGTCATCAAAAAAGCTGTTGGCTATAAAGATCAGCGAAATCGCGCTTAGGATCAGGACCGGTATAAGAAGCTTTTTTTCCCTTCCTCCAAAAACCCAACGTTCAAAAAGGCCAAATGCTGCTGAGAGCAAATAAACAGGCCACGTTGTACCTGCATACTGCCAGCCGGTAGATGTTTCACACAAATACAGAAGGCCGAGAACCAATAATACTCCCGCCGGCACCAATATCCCCGCCCTATCCCTGCTTCTGTCTCCGAGAAAAAAGATGAGATGGAGTGCGGCTGAGATAAGCAGGAGGATGACCGGCCAGATCAGATGCGAAAAGTCACTCAGGATATCAAGAGAATCCACTAGAAAAAACAGTCCGAACACAGTCAGAAACAATCCGAAAAGCTTGTCGTGATGCCTCATTTTTTTCCCTCCCGCATCCTTTTCACAGCCATTATATGCAGGCGCCCGGAGGATAAGAGCAATTAGAAAAGCATCTGCTGAAGGGCAGATGCTTTTAAATGCGTATTACGTCGTGGTACTGGCCACACTCTGGTCAACCTGCTCGAGAGCAGGGCTGGAAGCAGTTTCCTGAACCTGTTTAGTAAGCTCTAAATACTTGATATGGTGGTTTTCCATATCCCGCACTTTAAAGGTAAAAGTCCCGACTTCGACGATATCGCCTTTTTCAATATCAAACTTCTCTGTAAGCACCCATCCTCCGATAGTGTCAACATCCTTATCATCAATCTCAAGGCCGAAAAGGTCGTTGATCTCACTTACAAGAACTTTTCCGTCCAGAATATAACGGTTGTCGTTAATTTTCTGGATGTTCGGGACCTCATCTGTATCGAATTCATCGCGGATTTCTCCGACGATTTCCTCAAGGATATCCTCGACTGTAACGAGTCCCGCCGTTCCGCCGTACTCATCAATCAAAACAGCCATATGAATGCGCTCTTTCTGCATTTTAACAAGAAGATCCTGAATCGGCACCGATTCGATTACCTGAATGATCGGGCGGACATAATCCTTTAATGTAAAAGAATGACGGCTCTTGTTTTGAATGATGCTTGTGAAAACCTCTTTAATATTGACCATCCCGATGATATGGTCCTTGTCACCATCTGTGACAGGGTAGCGGGTATATTTCTCATCCTGCATGATCTGGATATTTTCTTCCAGATCAGAATCGATGGTCAATGTTACGATTTCCGTTCTCGGCACCATTATTTCTTTTGCGATCCGGTTATCGAATTCAAAAATTTTATTGACATATTTAAATTCAGACTGGTTAATCTCACCGCTTTTGTAGCTGTCTGAAAGGATAATGCGAAGCTCTTCCTCACTGTGGGCCAGTTCGTGCTCCGAAACGGGCTTCAGGCCAAAAAGCCCTGTGATAAACCTGGCAGAACCATTGAGCGCCCATATGAACGGGTACATAATGGTGCTGAACCAGATCAGCGGCCGTGACAGAAGCAGCGTAACTTGTTCCGCCTTTTGAATAGCGAGCGTTTTCGGCGCCAGCTCTCCAATGACCACGTGAAGGAATGTCATGATCGCAAAAGCAAATGCGATGGAAAAAACAGGCGTAAGCGCGCCCGGCAGGCCTAGCTGCTCAAAAAGCGGATGCAGCATATGTTCAAAAGTTGGTTCGCCCAGCCACCCGATTCCGAGTGCCGTAACGGTAATTCCAAGCTGGCAGGCTGATAAAAAGCCGTCAAGATTGGAAATGACCTTCTTCGCTGCCGGAGCATTTTTGCTGCCCTCTGCAATCAGCTGATCGATTCTGGAGCTCCTCACCTTTACTATAGCAAACTCAGATGCTACGAAAAACGCGGTTAATCCAATCAATATTGCAATGAGCAATAAATTAACTATGTCCAAATAAGTTCCTTGTTCCGTTCATAACGGAAAAGGAAGTCACCTCCTGGGTTGTTTGTAAATTAGTCCTCATAAAAAACCGTTCCAAGGTTTCGCTTCTGTATAGAGTATGAAAAATGGCTCTAAAATTGTCTGAAGCTTTACGTTTTAGGGTGTTCATCCTGCAGGCCGCTATTAAGGCCATAGACGAAGCAGCCGGCAGCGGATCTCTCCGCCAAATTTATTAACTTTATCACTGCCCCATCTTATCACCTCAATCTGTGTATAGTTAATAGAATCATAAACGATAGAAAAGTATGCCGTCAAATAGAACCTTTTCCTGTTTTCCTAATAAATATGACCGATTTTCGGTAAAAATACTTGTATATAGAGGGTAAGCTTAATTTTCCGCTTGTTTTTCCATTTTCTTATCATATCCCCGTATCTTTAGCAGTGCTGCTGCAGAGAGCGGTTTTAAAAAGAACCTCCCTATCCAAAAACCCGCTCCTAAAGAAGCGGGTTAAAATGAAGCGGCAATTTTATCAATAAACAGCCGGTAGTCATTCAGATAAAAATCTGCACCTGCAGCATCGTTTTGAAACAGACAGGTTTTAATTCCAAGCTCCCTTGCCGGAAGAATATCCAGCTCCCTGTCTCCGATCGCTAAATCAATCCGGTGCACCCTGTGAAGATATTCGTACGCAGCAGGGTGCGGCTTGCGCGGAAAACCGTCATCCCCTGCTACTATTTCATCAAAATAGTGCTCCCACCTGTAGTGCTTCAGGATCGCCTCCACCTCATTCCTGGGCTTGTGCGTCATGATCACATTCTTTGAAGCATAACGGAGTACTTCCTCTGCATATGGGAACGGCGGCTTAAGCACAGGCGAAAGTGCTTTCTCCTGCTTCTTAAACACTGCAATGTCTTCTTCTGTTAATTCAAAAGTACGGGCAGCGTGTGAAAAAGATACTTTCAGCTGCTCAAAAATATGCTCTTTTCTGATTTCCGGCTTGAGCAGCTTGTACATCGTTTCTGTAAAGGCCGGGTACGTATTAAAAAGTGTGCCGTCAAAATCCCATAGTATATGCATCTTCATCACCCTCACTTCTCACTGAGTCCCCTGTACCGTGCTGTCGTCAATTCCTGAATGTATTCATGTAAATCCGGCATTTCTGCTTCTCTGGCAATCCGGATGGACCGTTCAATATCGTACGGCACCCGGATAAGCTGGATGCTGAACGCATCCTCTGCTTCCCCGCCTTCGACTCCCTCGAGCATCGCATAGGATGCCTGGTTCATGTCGAGCGGGTTTCCCACACTGCCGGCGTTAAACAGCATTTTTTCTTTATATTGATGCACGAACGCCTGATGAACATCGCCATACCCTGCTACATCAGGCTGTTTTGAGCTCCGTCCGGTCATTTCGGTATTTCCAAACATACTCATCCTTTTTTCAATGGAATCCCAAGGCTGAATTCTTGTGTACAGGCTGAATGGAGAAGCGTGAAAAAGCCTGATCTGCCTTCCGCTCATCAGGAAATCAAGTGAAAAGGGGAGCTCTGACAAATACCGGCGGTCTTCCTCTGTCAGCTGCTGCTGATGCCATTTCAGTGTTTCGAACCTTGCCTCTTTCGTAATAAGGTCATCCCAGTTTCCTTTGACAGTCCGATCACAATTCTCCCGGACCATTGAAATGGCAGCACCCGGCTCCGGACCTTTTCCTGCAAGATCGCCAAGGCAGAAGATTTTTTCCGCATTCCTCCGGCGGATATCTGCAAGAACCGCTTCAAGAGCTGGAACGTTTCCATGTATATCAGAAATGACAGCTATTTTATTCAAATCGATCCTTCACTCCTTCTTCCAGACAGGTTCCATTTTAACATATTTTCATTTTCTTTCAGGCTTCTTTTTTAGAATGAGCGCACCGAGAAAAAAAAGACTGATATAGCCGATAACTGGATAAATGGATGAGATCAGTTTTCCGTAGCCGATAAAACTCAGTATAAAACAAGCGGTGAGGATTAGAGAAATGACAGCCATTCTCGGCAGCCTGATTTTTTTGGACAGCAGCCTTTCCATTCCATAAAGGTTGCCGATAACCGACGTAAGCACCTCTCCGAAAATGACCATCACATATAAATAATAAGCAGCGGAGAACACGTCCCTCATTACTTCCGCCATCGGAATCTCGTAAGAACCCGCATCCGGAAGATAAAGAAGAGATAAGTGGCTGCCAAGCATGATCAGCAGCAGCAGGAACCCTCCAAGCCCTGCGCCCTTACGGATTACTTCTTCATCGCCAGCTTCAGCAGCAAGCGGCACCAATACTGCCTGTGCCAGCGCTAAATTGTAGGCAGCATAGCAGAAAGCAGAAAAAAGCCACCCTCCATCCATCAGGTTTGCCTCTTTGAAAAGAGCAGCAGCACCCTCTTGGGCAAATGAACTTACCATAACAATGATACTGAGAAGGAGAAGCATAGGTACAACAAGCATGTTCACCCCCACCACCCCTTGAAGGCCCTTGGCCATGATGGCAAGTGTGATAAAGATGCTGATGATGACTCCGGCAGAAGCGGGCATACCGAGCCTTTCTTCAAAAATAGCCCCTGCACCGGAAACCATCACAGAGGTGACCCCGAACAGCAGCAAAAGCATCACCCAGTTGACGGCATACCCTGCTCTTTTCCCAAGCAGAAAAACATTCATTTCATGAAAGGAGGGTGCTTTAATCCTTGATGCAATGACCATCAGCTTCGTTCCGAGGACGATAAAAAGGATCCCTGACAGCAGGATGCCGGCCGTCCCCGCACTTCCAAACCGTGTAAAAAATTCGACGATCTCCCTCCCTGTCGCAAAACCCGCTCCTACAACCGTTCCTACATATACAAAGGCAATCTGAACTGCCAGAAAAGCTTTATTCTTCATTCAGGTCTGTCCCCCTTCTCTCCTTTATACGTATGAGACAAGTTTCTTGAAAAGAAGGGGATTGATGGATTAGTGTAAGGAAACAGCCAAAAGCCTGCTGAATTTTACCCGAACAAAAAACTTGAAAGTCAAAGAAGGTCAAATTATAATAAAGCCATAAAGTCAAAGATAGTCAAAGTCAAAACGAAACAATATAAATTTCAGGAGGTTGTTTTTTTATGCAATGTCAAAACTGTAAGCAAAATCAGGCAACCGTTCAATTAAATGTACAAGTTAACGGAACCCGTCAGCAGATGCAGCTGTGCAATACATGCTTTTCCAAATACGAAAGCCAGATCCCAACAGGATTCAGCGGGGGCAACGGCGGATTTTCTTCCTTCCCGTTTGACCAGCTGTTTAAAAATATGAACGGAGCCGCCCAGGATTCAGAGGGAACGGCAGCCACCGGAAAGTCCGGACGCGGAGGCGGAGGTCTCCTCGATCAGATGGGCCGTAATCTAACCCATGCAGCAAAGGCAGGGCTGATCGACCCGGTGATCGGCCGTGAAGAAGAAGTGAGCCGTGTTATTGAGATTCTAAACCGCCGCAACAAAAACAACCCGGTTCTGATCGGTGAACCAGGAGTAGGTAAGACGGCCGTAGCTGAAGGCCTTGCGTTAAAAATTTCAGAGGGCAAGGTTCCTTCCAAGCTCGTTAAAAAAGAAGTGTACTTGCTTGATGTAGCTTCTCTTGTCGCCAACACAAGCATGCGCGGCCAATTTGAAGACCGCATGAAAAAACTCATAGCCGAGCTGCAGTCACGAAAAAACGTTATCCTGTTTATAGATGAAATTCATCTTGTCGTCGGTGCCGGTTCTGCAGAAGGCTCCATGGACGCAGGCAACATATTGAAGCCGGCTCTTGCCCGCGGTGAAATGCAGCTGATCGGTGCAACTACTCTGAAAGAGTACCGTCAGATCGAAAAAGATGCTGCGCTGGAACGGCGTTTTCAGCCGGTCATGGTCCACGAGCCATCTCAGGAAAAATCCATTGAAATTCTCAGAGGCATTCAATCTAAATACGAGGATTACCATGGCGTATCCTACAGCGAAGAAGCTATAAAGGCATGCGTTACCCTTTCACACCGTTATATCCAGGACCGGTTTCTTCCTGATAAAGCGATCGACCTTCTGGATGAGGCAGGCTCTAAAGCCAATCTGAAAGCAGACCGTGTAGAGGAAGCTGATATACACGAGCAGCTTGGCAGCCTTGCCAAGGAAAAAGAAAAAGCAGCTGCGGAAGAAAATTATGAACTAGCCGCCAAGCTGCGCCATGAAGAAATCCTGCTGGAAAAACAGCTGGAGAAGCAGGATACTGCTGAACAAATGACAGTGGGCATAGAAGACATTCAGGCAATCATTGAACAGAAGACCGGTATTCCTGCAGGAAAGATCCAGCAGGATGAGCAGCTGAAAATGAAGCATCTTGAAGAGAACCTGGCACAAAAGGTAATCGGCCAGGATGAAGCAGTTAAAAAAGTAGCAAAAGCGGTCCGCAGAAGCCGTGCCGGACTGAAACGCAAAAACCGTCCGATCGGGTCCTTCCTGTTCGCCGGCCCGACAGGTGTCGGGAAAACGGAACTTACGAAAACACTGGCACAGGAGCTGTTCGGCACAAAAGATTCGATGATCCGTCTGGATATGAGTGAATACATGGAGAAACACGCCGTCTCCAAAATTATCGGATCCCCTCCCGGATATGTCGGTCATGACGACGGCGGCCAGCTGACTGAAAAAGTGCGAAGGAATCCTTACAGCATCATTCTCCTTGATGAGATTGAGAAAGCGCACCCTGACGTCCAGCATATGTTTCTTCAAATACTCGAAGACGGCCGTTTAACAGATAGCCACGGACGCACCGTTAACTTTAAAGAAACGGTGATCATCATGACAAGCAACGCTGGAACATCCGAAAAACGGATGACGGTAGGATTCGATACAGACGCAACCGCTGCAATCAAAGAAAGCACGCTGCTCGATTCACTCGGGACATTCTTCAAGCCGGAATTCCTGAACCGCTTCGATGCGATCATTGAATTCCAGCCGCTCGAACGAACTCACTTGCTGTCCATTGTTGAATTGATGCTTTCAGACCTTCAGGAAACACTCGATGAACGCGAGCTCAAGCTGACGGTTACCGATGAGGCGAAAAACAGACTCGCCGAGATCGGCTACCATCCGGCATTCGGAGCCCGCCCGCTCCGCCGCGTCATCCAGGAACAGCTCGAAGACCCAATTACGGACTTGCTCATCGATCATAATGAACTCAACTTCGTAAAAGCTGAATTGATTGATGGAGAAATTTCTGTAGCGAAAGCGGAATAAAAAGGAGAAAGGACTGCCCTGCGAGGCAGTCCTTTTTGCTGTAGTTTAGGCTAGCGTATTTCACCTGAACGTTGGTCCCCTTAACCGCTCACCAGGAGCACATAGTAAATACCCTCTCTGGAAACCGGCAAAAAGAGGCGGCGGTCCCCACAGCCGCTATTTTGCCGAAAATTTGCCTTTTTCCCCCTTTTCGGTCTCAGCGGCCGCTATTTTGCCTTTCCCGCCCTCATATGAACGCATTTCTCCGAAATAACGTCTCCTGAGACCGATCCAGCCCAAAATCGCTCATTTCCCTCCGAATAGCGTCTTCTGAGACCGATAAAGTACCAACCGGTCCCCACAGCCGCTATTTTGCCGAAAATTTGCCTTTTTCCCCCTTTTCGGTCTCAGCGGCCGCTATTTTGCCTTTCCCGCCCTCATTTGAGCGTTTTTCACTGAAATAGTGTCTCCTGAGACCGATCCAGCCCAAAATCGTTCTTTTCCTTCCGAATAGCGTCTTCTGAGACCGATCCAGCCCAAAATCGCTCTTTTCCCTCCGAATAGCGTCTTCTGAGACCGATAAAGTACCAACCGGTCCCCACAGCCGCTATTTTGCTCAAAATACGCCTCTTTCCCCCTTTTCGGTCTCAGCGGCCGCTATTTTGCCTTTCCCGCCCTCATATGAACGCTTTTCTCTGAAATAGCGTCTCCTGAGACCGATCCGGCGGAAAATCGCTCTCTTTCCTCCGAATAGTGTCTCCTGAGACCGAAAAAAACAGCAGCCCCTTTCATAAGGAGCTGCCGCTTCAAATCTATAATTTTTTATCTTCTACCTGATCCAGCCATTCGTTGATTTCTCCTACGACGGACTGTACTGTGCCTTCTTCAAACGGGGATCTCAGGCCGGCTGTCTCGACTAGTCCGAGAAACGCTTTGCTGCCCCCTTTTTTGCAGAGGTCCAAATAGCTGCTCCAGGCAGCGTCCCGGTTCTCGTGAAGCTGCTTCCAGTATTGCAGGGCACAAATTTGTGCGAGCGTGTAGTCTATATAATAGAAAGGAGAGTTATAGATATGGCTTTGTTTTTGCCAGAACCCCCCCTGTTCAAGGTAGTGGCTGTCTTCGTATTTACGGTGTGGCATGTACTTTTTCTCAAGCTCTCTCCATGCCTGGTTGCGTTCGGCCGGTGTCGCTTCCGGATGATCATAGATAAAATGCTGAAATTCATCTACAGCTACACCATATGGAATAAACTGCAGGGCGCCGCTCAAGTGGGAGAACTTGTATTTTTCGGCATCCTCTTCGAAAAACAGGTCCATCCAGGGCCATGCGAAAAATTCCATGCTCATGGAGTGAATCTCGCACGCTTCATGGGTCGGCCACTGGTATTCAGCTACTTCAAACCCGCGGCTCATATAGACTTGGAAGGCATGTCCGACTTCATGTGTCAGGACATCAATATCTCCTGATGTGCCATTGAAGTTTGCAAAAATATAAGGGGCTTCGTAATCGGCGATATAGGTGCAATAGCCGCCGCCTGCTTTTCCCTTTTTCGCAAGCAAATCCATGAGGTTCTTCTGCGTCATGAATCGGAAAAATTCATCGGTTTCCGGGGACATTTCTTCATACATCTTCTTCCCGTTCTCGAGAATCCAGTCCGGATTTCCTTTTGGAACCGCGTTTCCGTTTGTATATTGAACCGGTTCATCGTAATAATAGAGCTCATTAAGCCCAAGTCTTTCCTGCTGGCGCTCGTACAGACGAGTTGCAATCGGGACAATCGATTCCTCAACCTGCCTGCGGAAGCGGGCAGCCATTTCCGCATTGTAATCAATCCGGTTCATTCTCGCATAGCCAAGCTCTGTAAAGGTAGTAAAGCCAAGCTTTTTCGCGATCCGGGTTCGGACGTTCACAAGTTTATCGTAGATTTCATCAAATTGATCCGCCTGGCTGGAGAAGAAGTTGAATTTTGCTTCACTGGCCCGCTTACGGAGCATTCTGTCCGTGGATTCGGTCAGTGGCTGAAGCTGCGCAAGTGTATACTCCTGCCCGTCAAATTCAATTTTTGCCGAAGCCGTAAGCTTCGTATATTCTGTGGAGAGCCTGTTTTCCTCCTGAAGATCTGCAAGTACTTCATCCTTAAAGGTTTTCAGCTGAGTTTCAGCTAAATCAAACAGCTGTCTCCCCCACTTCTCCTCTAATTCCTTCCGGAACTTTGACTGAACCAGTATTTTGTAAAATTCTGTTACCAGCCCTTGTATATGAGGCTGCAGTTCATCCATGTAATCTTGCTCATTTTTATAGAATTCATCGTTTGTATCGATGGAGTGGCGGATGTAGCATATATTGGCCATTGTATCTGCCGCATTTCTGACTTGATACATCTCTTTCATCGCTTTTTCCTGTTCTTCAAGGGTACCTGCTCTTTCAAAAGCTGCTAAGGCGTTATGAAACTGTTCTTTCATTACAGCCAGATCTGGTCTTTTGTATGTATATTCTTCAAACCTCATTGTTCCACTGCCTTTCCTGAATAGTCAACCGCTTTCCTATTATTCTTCATATGTGCTGAAATCCCTTCTTTTGCGAATTGCTTTTCCCTGTTAAAAATAGTTGGATTTAGCCGATATAGAAAGTAGACAAGGGCTGAATGACGGTCCAAAAAGATGTACAAAGGTTTGGTGAGGTAATGGATAAGACATCGCTTATAGGAATCATCCTTGGGATTATCGGGGTAGGAATTGGAATGGTGCTGAAAGGAGTCAGTCCATCCGTACTGGTCAATCCCGCAGCTATTTTGATTATTGTGGTGGGAACAGCTGCCGCTGTCATAACGGCCTTCCCTATGAATGAAATAAAGCGGGTCCCGAAACTGTTCGGCGTTCTTTTCAAAGAAGAAAAAACACCCGAGATCCAGGACTTAATCCCAATGTTCTCGGAATGGGCGCAAGTTGCAAGAAAAGAAGGGCTCCTTGCTTTGGAAGCAAAGCTTTCAGATGTGGATGATTCTTTTCTTAAGAACGGGCTGAGCATGGCGGTCGACGGGCAGAACGCAGATTTTATCCGCGATGTGATGTCTGAAGAGATCGAGGCGATGGAAGACCGCCATGCGGCGGGTGCCGCTATCTTCACACAGGCCGGCACATATGCTCCTACCCTAGGAGTTCTGGGAGCTGTAGTAGGTTTGATCGCAGCCCTTTCCCACATGGAAAACCAGGCTGAACTGGGCCATGCAATCGGGGCAGCATTCGTGGCGACACTTCTTGGAATTTATACAGGATACGTGCTCTGGCATCCGTTTGCCAATAAGCTGAAACGCAAATCCCGTACAGAAGTTAAAGTGCGCGAAGTGATGATTGAAGGGGTCCTCTCTGTACTCGAAGGACAGGCTCCGAAAGCAATTGAACAGAAGCTTGCCACCTACCTTCCGGCAAGTGAACGTGCCAAGCTGAATACGGAAGGGGACATTTCGAATGGCTAAGAGGAAGAGAAAAGAAAAGCATGAGGAACATATGGATGAATCCTGGCTGATTCCTTACGCCGACCTCTTAACTCTTCTGCTCGCTCTTTTTATTGTTCTGTTCGCGATGAGCTCGGTCGACGCCAACAAGTTTAAGATGATGGCAAAAGCCTTTAACAGTACTTTTGTAGGCGGAACAGGCGTGATGGAATATCCCAGCCCGAATCCTGATGGAGAAATGGAACAGCTGGATATGAAAGAACCTGCCTCCCCTGAAGAACAGGAGCTTAAGAAGCTTCAGGAAGCCGAAAAAAAGATTAAGGAATACATCCGGGAAAAAGGGCTGAACGATAAATTAAAGACCTCTTTGACTGATGAAGGTCTTCTGATCACAATCAATAATGATATTCTCTTTGAGTCAGGAGACATCGTTGTCAGAAACCAGGACGAAGCCCTTGCCCGCGAAATTTCCCAGTTGCTTGTAATGGAACCGCCGAGAAGCATCATTGTCAGCGGGCATACGGATAATATCCCGATCCGCAATGCGAAGTTTGAATCAAACTGGGAGCTGAGTGTCATGCGGGCCGTCGAGTTTATGAAAGTGCTGCTGCAGAATCAAAAGCTTTCTCCTGAGCTTTTCAGTGCAAAAGGCTATGGCGAGTTTAAGCCGGTAGCTGATAATAAAACGAAAGATGGACGGCAAAAAAACCGGCGGGTTGAAATTCTGATTCTTCCCATCTCATCAGCCGGAGAAAAAATGGATTAATTCTATAGAAGAAACCCGGTCCTGATGACCGGGTTTCTTTGCATACTGCTATTTTAGCCCTTTAGCTGAGTAGCCGATTTTTTTCAGCATATCAATGGCTTCTGCTTTTTCTTCACTTGACAGTACACCGATGATTTCATCGATTTTCTGCTGATGGGATGGAAAAATTTCTTCTATTAACGTTCTTCCTTCATCCGTGATATGAGCGTAGGTGACCCGCCGGTCTTTTTCACATGCTTTTCGCGCAAGAAGACCCTTTTGCTCCAATTTGTCCACCACATAGGTGATGCTTCCGCTGGCAAGGAGGATCTTCCCTCCGATTTGCTGCAGCGGCTGGTCTCCTTTATGATACAGCAATTCCAGCACGCCGAATTCAGTCGGGTTCAATCCGAAGCTGACAATGTGTTTATTCATATGGTCATTTATAGCCCGGTACGCTCTGGATAACACTACAAATAATTTTAGTGACTGCTCTGATTCTTTCATTTTTATCAATCCTTAAAGTATCTTGAATTCTAAGTAAATCATATTCAAGAATTCAGTTCAAGTCAAGAGCACCAGCATATTTCCCCCACTCCATTTTGACAATTTCTTCATTATTCATAATCCGTTTTTCCATCCTCTGCAGAGAATTCTGCAAAACCCTCTCCAGGCTGCCGATCTCATACTTTTTATGAAAATAAGCATACAGCATGAAATCTCTCACCTTTAGAAACAGAGGAATACTTGAGGCCATTTGTTCAGTGAGTGGTCTGATGGACTGATAGCCTTCTGACAGGTGCTTAAAAAACAGCCGGCACTTGTCCACTGAATCCGAGTCGCCATTCACTTCAAGAAACCAGGCATAGTAGTAAACCGGGATTGCCAGATCACTGGCGAACCAGTGAGGGGAGCTGTCATCAAAGTCAAAGATTTGAAGCTTTCCATTATAAAAGAAAAAATTGCCGCTGTGCAGATCTCCATGAATCAGCCCGTACTCCTGCCTCGGCATGCTTGAAAGGCAATCTGTCAGCTTCTTCCTTTGCATAAGTAGTTTTTCACCTGCATCCTGCTTGAACTGTTTTCTCCCCGAACCGGCGTGATAGTTTTTGGCTACCGCGTGCATGGAAGCCATGCTTCTTCCCCATTCATAAAACAGCTGTTCAGTCCAATCAGGACTGCCTGGTACTGTCCTGTTTCCCCGGGCTTTCTCAAAGAGACAGCAGTAAAAAAAGGATCCATCTTTCAGAGGAATAGGCAGGATACGGTCTATGGCAGAACCAAGAGGCCGGCAAACCTGGACTCCACATTGATGCAAATAAACAAAAAAATCAAGCTCTTCTTCAATCTCCCGGATGCTTCTATGTGAGGAGTGTGTCATTCTGAGTATAGCCGGTCCGTTCTTCAGCTTGACTTCAAAAACAAAATTCTCCTGTTCTCCTAATTTTATGGAAGGATCGCAATCTGCATGAAAATGACGGGCCGCTCGCCTTAGCAGATCACTGGAAAACAAATGTTTCACCCATTCTTCCACTCAGCATCCTCCTTAGATCGCCAGAATGCTCTCAATTTCATTTAATACTTCATAAGAAAGCATGACAGAAGATGCTTTCGCGTTTTCTTCTATCTGTTCCGGTGTGGATGCTCCGACCAGAGTGCTCGCCACATTCGGAATCCTCAGTGTCCAGGCAAGTGCAAGCTGGGCAAGGGAAAGATCGAGGCTCGCTGCAAGCTCCGAGAGCATTGAAACCTTTCTGGCCATAATATCATTTAGAATTTCTTTTACCCATGTGTTTACTTCCTCATTGGAAGCTCTGCTGCCGCTGGGGATCTTCCCCTCCATGTATTTCCCTGTCAAGACTCCCTGAGCAAGCGGCGACCAGACAACCTGGGAGATGCCGTTTCTCTCGCTGATCGGCATGATTTCTTCTTCAATATCGCGGTGCAGCATATTGTATTGCGGCTGATTTACGACGATCCGGTCCAGTAAATAGCGGTCTGCGATATGGACAGCCTCCTGCAGCTGGGCTGCTGACCATTCACTGACTCCCGCATACAGGATTTTCCCCTGCCTGATGCAGTCATCAATCGCTCTGAGCGTTTCATCAAGAGGTGTTTCCTTATCATATCTGTGGCAATAGAAGACATCAATATAATCAAGTTCCATTCTTTTCAGACTCGAGTGAACCTGTTCCATAATATGTTTTCTGGATAGCCCTTTATCATTCGGCCCGTCTCCTACGGGCCAGAAAGCCTTGGTTGTTACGACATATGATTCCCTGGCAAAAGACTTAAGAGCACGCCCCATAACCTGTTCCGCTTTACCTTTCGCATAAACGTTCGCGCAGTCAAAGAAATTAATTCCGCTTTCAAAGGCTCTATGTATAATAGATTCTGCCGTTCTTTCATCTATTGTCTGCCCAAATGTAAGCCAGCTTCCGAGACTGATTTCTGACACTTTAAGCCCTGACCGTCCCAGATTTCGATAATTCATCCCATTCTCCCCCTTATGTGTTAAATCCCCGCGCGCACAATTGACAAAATTCTGTGAATTCAATCTAAACGTATCAGAAATAACCATAATCGTAAAGGTGATTCAAAAGCAAACCGTTCTACGAATCACGACAATTATGGGGAATCTGTCGAATGGAAGTAAAATTTTTAAGATTAGCGTATAATGTGGTACATTGAACATAATCAAATTGAGTTGTGTCAGTCAATAACCTGAAACATAGAGGTGAGCAATGGATAACGTTTTTATCGGCAGTATTTTGTCTGCCCTGTCTACGGGTTTGGGAGCCCTCCCAATCCTTTTCTTAAAAAACAATTTGACCCACAGATGGCGGGACAGCCTGCTCGCTTTTTCGGCAGGAATCATGATGACTGCCTCCATGTTCACTCTGATCCCCGAAGCTCTTAAAACAGACGGGATCTTCCCTGTTTTTGTTGGTCTGTTCCTTGGTGTCCTCGTTCTAACGACACTTGAGCAGCGGATCCCGCATATTGATCTTCAGCACAGCAAAAGCGGAATGAAGATTGATGAAAAGGCAATGCTGATCGTAGCAGCCATCACATTGCACAATCTGCCTGAAGGGCTGTCTGTCGGGGTAAGCTACGCGTCGGATGTGAACGATACCGGAGCTTTAATCGCAGTTGCGATCGGCTTTCAAAATGCACCGGAAGGATTTTTAGTTGCTTTGTTCCTTATCAGCCAGAATATCGGGCGGTTTAAGGCGTTCCTTATCGCAACAGCAACAGGAGCCGTAGAAATTGTAACCTCCCTTCTCGGTTTTTACATGACCAATTACGTGAGTCAATTGGTGCCTTACGGGCTCTCCTTTGCTGCCGGGGCTATGCTGTTTATCATCTATAAAGAACTGATACCGGAAAGCCATGGAGATGGAAACGAGCGAACCTCTACATACACCTTTATTGCAGGCATTGTGTTCATGCTTCTGCTCGTAGAATCTTTTTAGACTGTTTTAGATTCGAGCATCAAAAAGCCTTCCGCAAAAAGCGGAAGGCCATTTTATTTTCCGTCAGTGCTGTGGCATAAAGCTCCAGCCTGCTACCTTCGTTACCAGCTTTGAAAAGGATGTCTGCACTTCATCTTTCTCCCATCTTTCCATCTGCTGAAACTGATTCAGCAGCTCGTCCAATTCCTGGCTGTACCGGACTACTTCGCTGCTCGTGTAGCTCTTTGAGCCCGCAGCAGAAATCATTTCTTCCCTTTTCGCATCAATTTTTGAGATAAGTTCCATCTTCCCAGCCTGTTCAATCACGCGTTCTCCTCCTCATAGAAATTAAACCTGCCCATTTTGTCTGCTATGTTTTAGAGAGAAATTTGCCGAAATATATATAAATATGTTACAGAATTGTTAATATTTAGATTTATTTTCTTATTCCCACCTTTAAAACACCTTAAACCATTATTTTATAAAAAAATAAATAAATTGCTATTTTTTTCACTTTCATCTGTTTTTTTTCATTGTTTGAAGACGATTCAACATAAAAAGCCCGGGAAAGGTCCCGGGCTTATACGGATCTATTCATCTATTAAGCTTTTCCAGCCGCTGTTTTGCCCTGCTGCACATCATCTATGAAAGTGACGCGGAAATCTTTTTCTTCAAGCTTGCTGATAATCTTGTTCAGTTTTTTCTCTGTCAGCTCATGGGACAGGTTTACGACAATTCTGCGAAGGTAATCCCCGTTATCCAATGTGAGGAGCCCTTCTATATTTACATCCTTTACTGTGCTGACAAGTTCTTTAATGGCCCCTTTATGTTCCTTTGTGGCGACTGTCATAAGGTATCCGCCCGTTTTTAATCCGAAGGAGTCTTCGAGAACATCCATGATATTGGCATGGGTCATAATCCCGGTAAACTCCCCTCCTTCATCGATCACTGCCAGAAATGGCAGCCTTTTAATCGACAAGAAGGCTTTTATAAAGGATTCTTCTTCTGATACGAAAGCATCCTGGTCCCGGATCAGCTGTTCAAGAGAATCCTCGTCTTTTCCGTCATTCTCCAGATAGTGCTCAAGCAGTGTGACTTTGTAAATTAATCCTGCGAATTTTTTGCCTCCGTCCTCTAGCACCGGAACGCTTCTGTAGCCTGTCTGCTTCAAGTAATCATAGGCTTCCCTGACTGTATCGGAACTTCTGCAGTACTTTACATCTTCTTTTTTCACATAATTGTAGCGAATTTTCATCGTATACCTCCTGGTAAATCAGTCTCATAGGGATTTTAGAAAATTTTACACATAACGCAGGATTAAGTAAAGAAAATTATGATTTTTCTGTCTAGTTTTTCTTACCCCTTTATCATCTCCGGCGATAAGACCCCCACTTCTTGCGAAGTGTAAAGTGGGGGATGAATCGCTTTTCACTTGAATAAAAGAACGTCAGTTCCCTATAATAGATATAGGAGGTGAAAACGTTTGAAAACACACAAAGCCTACAAATTCCGAATCTACCCAAACAAAGAACAGGAAATTCTCATCAACAAAACAATCGGCTGCTCGCGGTTTGTGTTCAATCATTTC